>NZ_JNZP01000015.1 GCF_000725545.1 Streptomyces exfoliatus
GAAGGGCTTCATCGTTCGACTTGCATGTGTTAAGCACGCCGCCAGCGTTCGTCCTGAGCCAGGATCAAACTCTCCGTGAATGTTTACCGGTTATCCGGTTGACACTCGCGTTGAGCGGGACAGCTAGGCCGGAATAAGGCCGACTGTCCACAGCGTCCTCGCTGTGTATGTTGCCTACCCGCCACAAGGGCCGGCAGGACTTTCAAAGGAACCTCGCCATCCGAGACCACATCCCCTGCGAGCACGCAGAGGTGTAGACCACTGGGGTTAGGATCTGGCTTGATGGTTGCTGCCGACCCGCGACCCAAAGGCGCGTTGGGGTCAGGCAGGAGTACGACAGTACATCCCACCGTCAGTAGAGGCAAATCGTTTCCGGTAGTCCCTAGCTCCGCCCAACTGGTACGTCTCGTGCGGAACCGGGACTTCTTATGACTTACGCTTCAGAACAGTACGCCGTCCAGGACAGGTAGTGACGGCGCCACACAATCTCCGCCCCTGGGAGGCTTCCCATGACAACCGTGACGTCGCCGCTTGCTGGACGCGCCATCGGTCTCGCCGCAGTTCCCGATCCGGTCTTCTCCGGTGCGATGGTCGGTCCCGGTACCGCCATCGATCCCGCACGTGAGCCTTCGGAGGTCGTCTCCCCCCTCGACGGGGTCGTCGTCTCCATGCACCCGCACGCCTTCGTCGTCGTCGACGGCGAGGGGCACGGCGTGCTGACCCACCTCGGAATCGACACCGTTCAGCTCAACGGTGAGGGCTTCGAGCTGCTCGTCAACAAGGGTGACACCGTGACGCGCGGACAGGCTGTCGTGCGCTGGAACCCCGCCGCCGTGGAGGCCGCGGGCAAGTCCCCCATCTGTCCCATCGTGGCCCTGGAGGCCACCGCGGACTCGCTCTCCGACGTCGTCGACGACGGTGACGTGAAGGCCGGCGACGAGCTCTTCGGCTGGCGCTGAGCCGGATCGTCCTCGTGACGACCGCGAGTTCGACATTCAACGCGGCGGCGGGTGCCGTCGCTCTATCGGAGACGGGTGAGATGGAGACAACGCTGCGAGGCGTCGGCGTCAGCCACGGTGTGGCGATCGGCGAGGTCCGGCACATGGGCACGGCGGTTCTCGAGCCGCCGGCCAAGCAGATTCCGGCGGACGAGGCGGAGCGCGAACAGGGGCGCGCCCGGCAGGCCGTCGAAGCTGTCGCTGCCGACCTGATTGCGCGTGGCAATCTGGCCGGCGGGGAGGCGCAGCACGTGCTGGAGGCCCAGGCGATGATCGCCCAGGACCCCGAGCTCATCGCCGATGTCGACCGCCGTATCGCCGTGGGCAGCACGGCCGAGCGCGGTATCTACGACGCCTTCTCGCACTACCGCGAGCTGCTCGCCGGTGCCGGTGAGTACATGGCCGGGCGCGTCGCCGACCTCGACGACGTGCGGAACCGGATCGTCGCGCGGCTGCTCGGTGTGCCGATGCCCGGCGTGCCGGACAGCGACGAGCCGTACGTGCTGATCGCTCGGGACCTCGCGCCGGCCGACACGGCGCTGCTCGACCCGACGCTGGTGCTCGGCTTCGTGACGGAGGAGGGCGGGCCGACCAGCCACAGCGCGATCCTGGCGCGGGCGCTGGGTGTGCCGGCGATCGTGGCGCTGCCGGGCGCGGGTGAGATCGCCGAGGGCACGCTCATCGCGGTGGACGGTTCGACCGGTGAGCTCTTCGTGGACCCGAGCGAGGAGAAGAAGGCGGAGCTGACGAAGGCGGCCGCCGAGCGCAAGGCCGCGCTGGCCACGTCCAGCGGTCCTGGCGCGACCTCGGACGGGCACAAGGTGCCGTTGCTCGCGAACGTCGGCGGTCCGGCGGACGTGCCGGCCGCGGTGGAGGCCGGTGCGGAGGGTGTCGGTCTCTTCCGTACGGAGTTCCTCTTCCTGGACGACAGCGAGAAGGCTCCGTCCGAGGAGAAGCAGATCGAGGCCTACCGCAAGGTGCTGGAGGCCTTCCCCGAGGGCCGGGTGGTCGTGCGGGTCCTCGACGCGGGCGCCGACAAGCCGCTGGACTTCCTGACGCCGGTTGACGAGCCGAACCCGGCGCTGGGCGTGCGGGGTCTGCGGTCGCTGCTCGAGCACCCGGAGGTGCTGCGGACGCAGCTGACCGCGCTGGCGAAGGCGGCCGAGGGGCTGCCGGTGTACCTCGAGGTCATGGCTCCGATGGTGGCCGACCGTACGGACGCCAGGGCGTTCGCCGACGCGTGCCGTGAGGCCGGGCTGCGGGCGAAGTTCGGTGCGATGGTCGAGATCCCGTCGGCCGCGCTGCGGGCGCGCTCGATCCTCCAGGAGGTCGAGTTCCTGTCGCTGGGCACCAACGACCTGGCGCAGTACACCTTCGCGGCGGACCGGCAGGTCGGTGCGGTGTCGCGGCTCCAGGACCCGTGGCAGCCGGCGCTGCTCGACCTGGTGGCCATGTCCGCCGAGGCGGCCAAGGCCGAGGGCAAGAGCTGTGGCGTCTGTGGCGAGGCCGCTTCGGATCCGCTGCTGGCGTGTGTGCTGACGGGTCTGGGGGTCACCTCCCTGTCCATGGGTGCCGCGTCGATTCCGTATGTGCGGGCGACGCTGGCCAAGTACACGCTGGCGCAGTGCGAGCGGGCCGCGGCCGCGGCGCGTGCGGCGGACTCCGCGCACGAGGCGCGGGTTGCCGCTCAGGCGGTGCTGTCCGGGGAGTGATTCACGGGTGTGCTCGACGAAGGGGCTTTCCGTCACCGAGGTGACGGGGAGCCCCTTCGTCGTGGGTGGGGTCAGTGGTGGCTGGTCCAGTCGTCGTCGGGGTCGGGGGTGAGGGGGAATCCGGCGAGGTGGTCGACGCCCGGTTCCGGGGAGAGGGGCTCTCCGGTGCGGGCGTCGGTGCAGTAGGCGGCGAAGACCTCGGCCTCGGTGAGGGGAGCGAGGTTCCCCGCGGTGAGGCGCCAGCCGTGGAGTCGGTCGCGGATACCCGGGTCGCTGGTGCGCAGCACGACTCCGCCGGGGGCCCCGAGGGCGATGCCGGCGGCGAGCACGGCGGTGAACTCCGCGGCCGCGGCGTCCTCGACGGTCGAAGGGTGTGGCGTGCCGTGGGCGAGGAGGACGGCGACGAGCTGGTCGTCGGCGGCCTGGACGCTGCAGACGAGGTGGTGGGTGCCGGGGCCGGCGGCGTCGAGGAGGCGGGCGAGGAGCCGGGCGGCCCGCTCGAAGGCTGCCTTGCCGACGTCCTTGCCGCAGGTGGCGCAGTCGCCGGCAGTGGCGAGGACGGTGGTGGCGTACTCCCAGGTGGCGTGGCGGACGGCGGTGTCGACGAGCTCGGGCAGGAGGGTGCTGAGGGGTTGCCCGGTGTAGGTGACGTGGGCGCCGGTCGCGGCGAGGTGGGCGGTGAAGCGGCTGCGGCTGGTGGGGTGGTCGGGGTCGAGGGCGGTCTCGGCGCACCAGGCCGCGTATTCCTCGGGGTCGAAGAGGGTGACGGTGGTGTGGCCGCCCTGGGTGGCGAGGGTCCTGAGGAGGGCCTCGACCTGTCGGAGGTAGGTGGTGTGGTCGTCGAAGGCGAAGGTCCGGTACCGGCGCATGGCCGTGAAGTCGTGCTCGTCGGCGAGGAGGCCGACGGTGCTGGGGACTTCGCGGCGCAGGGCGCGCCGGAGGTGTGCGCGGGTGGTGCCGGTCCGTGTCATGTCTCCCCCTGGTTACGGTCCGATCAGTGCTCACTCACCGTAACCGTGGGCACTGACAGTGACGATTCGGGGAGGCGTCGGCGGACGAGGCGGCTCTGTGCGCCGCAGGTGGCGACGAGGGCGGCGCCGAGGAAGGGCCAGCCGAGGGGGCCGGCGGAGACGAGACCGGTCATGAGGAGGGGGCCGACGAAGCGCTGGGTGGACTGTGCGAGGCCGTGGACTCCGAGGTAGGCGCCCTGGGCGTCGTCGGGGGCCAGGGCGACGGAGATCTCCCAGGACGCGAGGGTGTGGATCATCTCGGCGAAGGTGAGGGCGACGGCCGCGGTGATCAGGGCGGCGATGGAGAGGGTGCGGCCGCCGAGGGCGGAGACGGTGAGGGCGAGCGTGCCGACCGCGAAGAGGCCCGCGAGGGGGACGAGGAGGCGTCGGGCGGCGACGGTGGAGGAGCCGAAGCGGGCGAGGGGGACCTGGAAGAGCACGACGAGGACGCTGTTGGCGACCATCAGGAGCGGGGCGAGGCCGACGGGTGCGTCGGTGGCGTGGACGATCCAGAGGGGCATGGCGACCTGGAGGATCGAGTCGTGGAGGAAGAAGACGGCGTCACCCGTGGTGAAGGCGAGGAAGCCGCGGTCGCGCCAGGGGCTGGAGGGCTTCGTGGCGGGGGCGCGGTCGGTGGAGGCGGCGGCGATCCGGGAGGTGGTGGGGGCGGGCGGTTCGGCGCAGCGGAGGGTGAGGGCCGCCATCACGAGGTAGGAGAGGGCGTCTCCGATGAGAAGGACGTGGAAGGCGGTGGTGGTGCCGACGGCGAGTGCGGCGGCGGCGCCGAGTCCGCCGAGGGTCCAGCCGAGGTTCGAGGTGGTGCGGTTGATGGCCTGGTAGCGGATGCGGTCGGGGCCGGCGATCCGTGCGGCGTAGAGCTTGGTGAGGACGTTGGTGGCGCGGTCGGGGAGGGCGCCTGCCGCCGAGAAGAGGACGAGCAGCAGGTAGTCGTCGGTGGTGAGGAGGGCCAGGAGGGCGGCTGCGCGCAGGAGTTGGGTGCAGACGATGACGCGGACGAGGGGGAAGCGGTCGGCGAGGCGTCCGCCGAGGGGGGCGCCGGCGATGCCGACGGCGCCCGAGACCGCGATCAGAAGGCCGACCTGGCCGAGGCCGAGGCCGGTGACGTAGGTGAAGTAGAGGGCCATGGCCGTGGACCAGAGTCCGGTGCCGCACTTGTCGATGAAGCCGATGAGGAGCATGCGGCGGCCGTCGGGGCCTCCGGGGATGCGGGCCTTGAGGGGTGTTCGGGCGGATCGGGTGGAGCGGCTCATGGGTCCCCCTTGCCAACTGCTTTGTATTGATACATAATTGATTACGTGGCAGCACAATATGCGATCGAGGGCACGACGGCCAAGGCGATTGCCGCGTCCGTGGAGCGGGGCGTGACGGAGGGCGGGCTCTCCCCCGGCGACGCCCTGCCTCCCGTACGGCGGCTCGCCGACGCTCTGGGGGTGAGCCCGGGGACGGTGGCGACGGCGTACAAGGAACTGCGGCAGCGGGGGCTCATCGTCACGATGGGCCGGGGCGGAACCGTGGTGGCGGAGGTTCCGTCGGTGGCCTCCCGGCGCCCGCCGCGTGTACCCGAAGGCCTGGTGGATCTGGCCGGTGGCCATCCGGACCCGGCCTTCCTTCCCGTACTGCGGCCGCCGTCGGCACTCGCCCCGGTGTACGGCTCCCACCGGGCCGCGCCTCGCCTCGCCTCGCTCGAAGCCGTCACGCGCGCCTGGTTCGAGCGGGACGGGGTGCCCGCGCGGCACGTGACGTTCGCGCATGGGGCTCTGGACTGCATCGCACGGCTTCTGTCGACGGAGCTGCGGCCCGGCGACGCGGTGGCCGTGGAGGACCCCGGGTTCCACCATCTGCTCGATCTCGTACCGGCGTTGGGGCTGCGGATGGTTCCCGTGGCCGTGGACGACGAGGGGCTCGTACCGGACGCGCTGCGGACGGCGCTGCGGGGCGGGGTGCGCGCGGTGGTGTGCAGCCCGCGGGGGCAGTGTCCGACCGGGGCGTTCTTCACGCGGTCGCGGCGGGACGACCTCGTTGCGGTGCTCAGGGAGTTCCCTGAGGTGCTGGTCGTCGAGGACGACCACAACGCCGAGGTGGGAGGGGCCGCGGCGCACACGCTCGCGGCGGCGGGGCTCGACCGGTGGGCGCAGGTGCGGACGGTGTCGAAGCACCTCGGGATCGACCTGCGGTGGGCCGGGGTCGCGTGCGACGCGGTGACGCTGGCGCGGCACGACGGGCGGATGCTGATGACCTCCGGCTGGGTCAGTCACGTCCTGCAGGAGACGGTGGCCGGCCTGTTCGCCGACGGGTCGGTGAGCGGGCTCGTGACCGCGGGCGAGGCGGCGTACGCGGAGCGCCGCGCGGCCCTGGTCGGCGCGCTCGGGGTGTACGGGATCCGGGCCGTCGGCGCGAGCGGGCTGAACGTGTGGGTGCCGGTGCGGGACGAGTCGGCCGTGGTCAACGGCCTGCGGACACAGGGCTGGTGGGTCGCCGCGGGTGCGCGGTTCCGGATCGCGGCCCCGCCCGCGGTGCGGATCACGACGGCGACGCTCGCGCCCGGTGACGCGGTGCGCCTCGCGGCGGACTTCGCGGCGGTCCTCGGGGACGGGCAGGCGACGTACGGCGGGTGAGACCGGGACGCTCGGGGAACGCCCGGGGCCCCGATCCTGTCGGACCGGGGCCCCGGGGCGTGACCGTGTCTCAGCCGCGGCGGCTGGCGGCCAGGGTCTCGTAGAAGTGGAGGAGACCGAGGTCGTCGACCGAGCCGGCGTTGACCGCCTTGGCCAGGGGGGTTCCCTGGAGGAGGCGCTTGACCGGGACCTCGATGCGCTTTCCGGTGAGGGTGTGCGGGACGCCGGGGACCTCGATGATCTCGTCGGGAACGTGACGCGGGGACAGCTCGCTGCGGATCGTCCGCTTGATGCGGGCGATCAGCTCGTCGTCGAGGGCGGCGCCTTCCACGAGGTGGACGAAGAGCGGCATCCAGTAGCCGCCGTCCGGCTCCTCCAGACCGATCACGAGGGATTCGCGGATCTCGGGGAGGCGCTCCACGGCCTCATAGATATCGGCGCTTCCCATGCGCACGCCCTGGCGGTTCAGGGTGGAGTCGGAACGGCCGTGGATGACGACCGAGCCGTGGTCGGTGATCGTGATCCAGTCGCCGTGGCGCCAGACGCCCGGGAACATCTCGAAGTAGCTGTCGCGGTAGCGGCTGCCGTCGGGGTCGTTCCAGAAGTGGATCGGCATGGACGGCATGGGGTTGGTGACGACGAGTTCGCCGACCTCGCCGATGACGGGCTTGCCCGAGGGGTCCCAGGCCTGGAGGTCGGTGCCGAGGCCCGCCGCCTGGAGCTCGCCGATGTGGACCGGGAGGGTGGGGACGGCGCCCGCGAAACAGGAGCACACGTCGGTCCCGCCGCTGACCGAGGCGATCCAGAGGTTCTCGCGGACCTCGTCGTGGAGCCAGCGGAAGCCGTCGGGAGGCAGCGGCGAGCCGGTGGTGGCGACGCACTTCACGGCCGAGAGGTCGAAGTCGCGGCCGGGGTGCACGTCCGCCTTGGCGCAGGCCATGACGTACGCGGCGGAGGTGCCGTACAGGGTGGCGCGGGTGCGTTCGGCGACGCGCCACTGGGCCGCGGTGTCCGGATAGCCGGGACTGCCGTCGTACAGGACGACCGTCGTGCCGGTGAGCAGGCCGGAGACGAGGAAGTTCCACATCATCCAGCCGGTGGAGGTGTACCAGAAGAACACGTCCTCGGGCCCGAGGTCGCAGTGCAGGCCCAGCTGCTTGACGTGCTCGACGAGGATGCCGCCCTGGGACTGGACGATGGCCTTCGGGAGGCCGGTCGTGCCGGAGGAGTACAGGACCCACAGCGGGTGCGAGAACGGGACCTGCTCGTAGACCGGCTCCACGTCGGCGGCCACCAAATCGTCCCAGGCGAGGGTCCCCTCGGGGGCCGGGGTGCCGAGCAGCGGGATGTGGACGACCGCGCGGAGGGTGGGCAGCTCGGCGCGGAGTTCGGCGACGGTGTCGCGGCGGTCGTGCTCCTTGCCTCCGTAGCGGTAGCCGTCGACGGTGAAGAGGACGACCGGCTCGACCTGCTGGAAGCGGTCGAGGACGCTGCGGGCGCCGAAGTCCGGGGCGCAGGAGGTCCACACGCCGCCGACGGCCGCGGTGGCGAGGAGGGCCACGACGGACTGCGGGACGTTGGGCAGGTAGCCGCTGACCCGGTCACCGGGGCGTACGCCGAGGGCTCGGAGTTCGGCGGCGAGGGAGCCGACCTGGCGGCGGAGCTCGGCCCAGGTGGTGGACGCGGGCTCATGTGTCTCGTCCACATGGAGCAGGGCCGTGTCATGGGGGCGCTCGGCCGCGGCGCGCAGGGCGTGCTCGGCGTAGTTGAGGGTGGCCCCGGGGAACCAGTCGGCGCCCGGCATCGACCGGTCGCCGAGAACCCGCTCGGGCGGGGTGGAGAAGCGGATGTCGAACCACTCGACGACCGCCTGCCAGAAGGCTTCGAGCTCGTCGACCGACCAGCGGTGGAGCGCCGGGTATCCGCCCGCGGCCGGGGCGCCGTGGTGTTCGGCCGCCCAGCTCTGGAAGCGGGTGACGGCGGCCGTGGCGATGTGTTCCTCGTCCGGCTGCCAGAGCGGATCGGTCTGCGCTGATGTCATTGGGGCGGCTCCCTGGCTGTACGCGGGGTCGGCGTGTGTCCCGCGCACGTGCTGGGGTGTGCGCGTGACGCGGCTGACAGGACGATGCCATGTGATCGCCGTTCGCACCAGGTCTGCCCACCCATGGTCGAGGAGTTGAATATGTGCTCCCACCACGGGTGAACGGAAGTTGAACGCAGCTCGTATCGCCCCAGGTGGGTGGCAGGGTGAGCCGTATGGACGGTCGTGAACTACTGCGTTCGGTGAAGGTGTTCGGTTCGGTGCGGGGATGGCGGACGGTGCGGGCGGCGTGGCGGCAGCGCCGTACGGACGCGTGGGGGCTCCCGCCGAGGGGGCCGGAGCGGGCCCGGGTGCCCGGGCTGGCTACGGAGGCCGAGGCCGCACCGGGTGGGGGGACCATTCGGTTCGCGCGGTCCTCGCTGAGGATCTGCGTGTCCTCGGGGGGCACCGTGTTCTGGGGATGGGACGGGGCCGGGCCGCTTCCCTCGTACGCGTTGACCGGCGAGGCGCCCGACCCGGATCCTCGGGCCTCCCTCGAACCGGACACCGACGGCGGCTGGCGGATCGTGTCCGAGCGGGTGACCGTGGCGGTCTCCCGGCACGGGGCGGTGGAGGTCCGGACGCCGGGCGGGGTGATGCTGCGCCGGGACCTGCCGCCGCGCTGGTGGGAGCCGGTGGCGGCCACGGTGCCGACCGGAGGTCCCGGCGCCATGGCGGTCGCGGCCGAGCCCGGCGTTCAGGTGGCGGGAAGGGGTGCCCGGGAGCAGGTGACGGGAACGGGTTCCGGCGCGCAGGTGGCGGGAGCGGGTTCCGGTGGGGCGCGCTGGGTGCAGCGCAGTGAGGTGCCGGCGGACGCGCGGTTCTTCGGCCTCGGCGGGCGGTCGGCGGGGCCGCGGCTGCGGGGCGGTTCGTACCGGCTGTGGAACACCGACCCCAAGGGGAGTTTCGGTCCCGGGGACGATCCTCTGTACCTGACGATGCCCGTCCAGTTCGTCGTCTCCGACGCGGGGACCCACCTGGCGTTCCACGACAACTCCTGGGACGGCAGGGTCACCCTGGCGGAGGGTGAGGAAGGGGCGGGATCGGGGCACGACCGGCCGGGCACGAGCGAGGTCCGCATGGAGGGCGGGCCGCTGCGCTGCTGGGTGGTGGTCGGCACCCCCGCGCGCGTGCTCCACGGCTGGGCGGCCCTGACGGGCGCTCCGGCGCTGCCGCCGGACTGGGCGCTCGGGCCGCAGCACGCTCGCTGGGGGTTCGGCAGCGCGCGGGAGGTGCGCAGGGTCGTGGCCGGCTACCGGGAGCGGGGTCTCCCGCTCTCCGCCGTGCATCTGGACATCGACCACTACGACGCGCACCGGGTGTTCACGGTCGACCGTGAGCGGTTCCCCGATCTGCCGGGCCTCGCGGCGGAGCTGCGGGAGCAGGGCGTACGGCTCGTGTCGATCGTGGACCCTGGCGTGCACGCCGAACCGGGGAACGCCGGTCGGGCCGCGGACGTCTTCGTCAAGGACCCGCGGGGCGGGGAGGTCCGGGGGGTGGTGTGGCCGGGCGAATGCGCCTACCCGGACTTCACCGATCCGGCGGTACGGGAGTGGTGGGGCGGCCTGTACGAGGAGCGGCTCCGGCAGGGCTTCGCCGGGGTGTGGCACGACATGAACGAGCCGGTCTCCTTCGCCCCCTTCGGGGACATGACGCTGCCCCGGTCGGCACGGCACTCCCTGGAGGGCCGGGGAGGTGACCACCGGGAGGCGCACAACGTGTACGGGCTCGCGATGGCGCGCGCCGGGTACGAGGGGCTGCTCCGGCTGCGGCCCGACGAGCGGCCGTTCCTCTTCTCTCGTTCGGGCTGGGCGGGCATGCAGCGCTACGGGGGCACCTGGTCGGGCGACGTGTCGACGGGGTGGCCGGGACTGCGGGCCTCGCTCGCCCTCGTCCTGGGGCTCGGACTGTGCGGGGTGCCGTACTCGGGGCCCGACGTGGGCGGCTTCGACGGCAGCCCGACGCCCGAGCTCTTCCTGCGCTGGTACCAGCTGGGGGCGTGGCTCCCGCTGTTCCGTACGCACGCGGCGATCGGCGCGGGGCGGCGCGAACCGTGGGAGTTCGGTCCGGAGGTCCTGGAGCACGCGCGCGTGGCACTGGCCGAGCGGGAGCGGCTTCGGCCGTACTTCACGACCCTCGCCCGGCTGGCCCGGATGACGGGCGCGCCCTACGTGCGCCCGCTGTGGTGGGGGACGCCCGAGGACCGGGTGCTGCGCGACTGCGAGGACGCCTTCCTGCTCGGGGACGCGCTCCTCGTGGCGCCGGTCCTGACGCGGGGTGCCGACCGGCGGGCCGTGCGGCTGCCGCGGGGGCGCTGGTACGACACGACGACCGGGCAGGGCTACGAGGGGCCCGGGCAGGTGCTGCTCGACGCGCCGCTCTCGCGGATCCCGGTCCTGGCACGGGCGGGGGCCGTGCTGCCGGTGCGTGGCGAGGACGGTGAACTCGCCCTGGAGGTATGGGCCCCCGCCGCGGGGCGGACGGGCGGCGGGCTCGTCGTACGGGACGCGGGGGACGGCTGGGGGACGGCCGAGATCGAGCGGTACCAGTCGCGGCTCGCGGACGGGCGGGTGGTCGTCGAGCGGGTGACGGACGGTGGGGTGGAGGCGGTGGGCCTGCCGGTGGTGGTGAGAGGGATGTGAGACGGGTGTGAGAGCGGTGGATCCGATCTCCTGGATCCGATCTCCGATATTCGAATACTGGAGATCGGATACGCGAGAGAGGATCCCGTATCAGCGGCCCGTCACCCGTAGGCGCCGCCGAACCACTTGCGGACCGCCTCCGTGTGGAGCGGGAACGCCAGTTCCACCGGGGCGTGGAGAACGTGGTGGCCGCTCGTCTCGTCCGTCGGGACCGAGACAGGGAGTGCGGTGGCCGGGCGGGGCGGGAGGAGGCCGAAGAGGAGGAGGTGGCCGCCCGGGGAACTCATCGCGTCGGCGAGGCGGACCTCCTCGGCGGTGGCCGTGATGCCGGTCTCCTCGCGCAGTTCGCGGGCGACGGCGGCGCGCCAGTCCTCGCCGTGGTCGATGAAACCGCCGGGCAGGGCGACCCCGCCTCGCGCGGGTTCGATGGTGCGGGTGATGACCACGAGGCCCGTGCCCGCCGCTGCGTCCGTGACGGGGAGCAGGGCGACGGCGACGGGCAGGGGGTTGCGGTAGGCGGTGTGGCCGCAGGACCGGCAGGTGCGGGGCCAGCCGGCGTCGGCCGGGTGGGCGGCGCCGCAGCCGGCGCAGTGCGAGTCGGGGGCGCCTGTGGAGTCCTTCACGGGCTCGACGGTATGCGATCACCCTTTCCCGGCGCTGCCGGAACTGATAGACGGTGCGCATGACAGGACTTGCTACCGCCATCCGTACCCTCGCCGTCACGGCCGCGGCCGGGCTGCTCGCCGTCACGGGCGCCGTGGCCGCCCCCGCTCCCCCGGCGTCGGCCGCGCCGGAGCCGAAGGCCCCGCCGGAGTTCGTGGCCCTCGCCTCCGTGGACCGGACGATCGTCCAGGAGATGCGCTACACGACGGCGCACAACTTCGTGGGCGAGCCGATCGACGGCTACCGGCAGCCGTTGTGCATCCTGACCCGGCCGGCCGCCGAGGCGCTCCATCGCGCTCAGCTGCGTCTGCTGGCCCGGGGCTACACGCTGAAGGTGTACGACTGCTACCGGCCGCAGCGGGCCGTGGACCACTTCGTGCGCTGGGCGAAGGACCTGACGGACGAGCGGACGAAGGGGGAGTTCTATCCGGACGTCGACAAGTCGAGGCTGTTCGCGGACGGTTACATCGCGGAGAAGTCGGGGCACAGCCGGGGCTCGACGGTGGACCTGACGATCGTGCGGCTGCCTGCCCTCCCCACGCGCGCGTACGTGCCGGGCGAGAAGTTGGTGGAGTGCTACGCGCCGCAGGAGGAACGGTTCCCCGACAACTCCGTGGACATGGGGACCGGGTACGACTGCTTCGACACGCTCTCGCACACCGACGACCCGCGGATCCAGGGGGCGCAGCGGGCGAACCGGCAGCTGCTCAAGGGGGTGCTCGCCGAGCAGGGGTTCGTGAACCTGCCCGAGGAGTGGTGGCACTTCACCTTCAAGCCGGAGCCGTTCCCGAGCACGTTCTTCGACTTCCCGGTGGCGCGGAGGTCGGTGGCCGGGCGTTGAGCCCTTCTCAGCACAGGCCTCCCGTGGCACACTTCTGACGCTTCGTCAGATTACGGGAGGGCGGCTCGATGACACGGACCCGCAGACCGGTGGTGGCCGGATGGTTCACCGACGACAGCGTGCCGGAGGCGGAGTTCCGGCTGCTCGGGACCCGTTGCACGGCCTGCGCGTCGGTCTTCTTCCCGCGCGAGGACGACTGGTGCCGGAATCCCGGCTGCCCGGGCGGCGGCACGCTCGCCGAGGTGCCGCTCTCGCCGCGCGGCCGGGTCTGGTCGTACACCGACGGGCGGTACCGTCCGCCCGCCCCGTACGTCTCCGATCCGGACGTGCCCTGGGAGCCGTACACGCTCGTCGCCGTCGACCTGGCGGCCGAGGCGATGGTGGTCCTCGGGCAGGCCGCGCCCGGGGTGACGACGGACGATCTCGCCGTCGGGGCGGAGGTCGAGGTGGTGCCCGGGGTGCTGAACGAGGACGACCGGCACACCTGGACCACCTGGCACTGGCGGCCCGTCGCGCGGGAGGAGCGGTCGTGAACGACATCGCCGTCCTCGGGGCCGGGATGCACCCCTGGGGCAAGTGGGGGCGGAGTTTCGTCTCCTACGGGACGGCGGCCGCCCGGGCCGCGCTCGCCGACGCCGGACTGGAGTGGAGCGACGTCGGGTCGGTCGTCGGCGCCGACACCATGCGGTGCGGATACCCGGGATACGTGGCGGGGGCGACGTTCGCGCAGGCCCTAGGGTGGCAGGGCGCGCGGGTCACCAGCGTCTACGCCGCCTGTGCCTCGGGCGCGCAGGCGATCGGGACCGCGCGGGCCCAGATCCTGGCCGGCCTGGCGGACGTGGTCCTGGTCGTCGGCGCGGACGCGACGCCGAAGGGGTTCTTCGCGCCGGCCGGCGGCGAACGCCCCGACGACCCGGACTGGCTGCGGTTCCGGGTGCTCGGGGCGACGAATCCCGCGTACTTCGCCCTCTACGCGCGCCGCCGGATGGCCCTGTACGGCGACACCACGGAGGACTTCGCCCTGGTGAAGGTCAAGAACGCGAAGGCCGGTGCGCTCAACCCGCTGGCCCGGTACCGGAAGCCGGTGACCGCCGAGGAGGTCGCGGCCTCCGCCGTCGTCGCCGATCCCTTGCGGCTCCTCGACATCTGCGCCACCTCGGACGGCGGCGCCGCGCTCGTCCTGTCCAGCTTGGAGTTCGCGCGCCGCCACGGGCACGCCGACCCGGTACGGGTCCGGGCCGTTTCGACGGTCTCCCCCACGTACCCGAAGGCGGTCCTCGATCTCCCCGACATCGCGACGGACTCGGCGGCGGCCGTGAGCCCGACCGGACGTACCTTCCGCGCCTCCATCGCCCGCGCCGCCTACGAGGAGGCGGGGATCGGGCCCGACGACCTGTCGCTCGCGGAGGTGTACGACCTGTCGACCGCCCTGGAACTGGAGTGGTACGAGGACATCGGCCTGTGCGACGCGGGCGAGGGCGCCAAGCTGCTGCGGGACGGGGCGACGGCCCTCGGCGGGCGCGTTCCGGTCAACACCAGCGGCGGCCTCGCCTCCTTCGGGGAGGCGGTGCCCGCCCAGGCGATCGCCCAGGTCTGCGAGCTGACCTGGCAGTTGCGGGGTACGGCGGGCGGGCGGCAGGTGCCCGGCGCGCGGGTCGGCATCACCGCGAACCAGGGCCTGTTCGGGCACGGGTCGGCGGTGGTGGCGGTGCGCTGAGGGCCCGCCCGGGAAGGGTCGGGCCCTCAGGGCCTCGCGTTCGGATCGGGCCGGATCAGGGGGCGGCCGTCGGGTGGCTCTGGTCCGCGAGGACGAGGGCGTGCTGGACGACGGCCACCAGGACGTTCTTCACGGACTCGCGGTCCCGGGCGTCGCACATCACGAGCTCCACCTCGGGATCCAGGTCGAGCGCCCCGCGCACGCTCTCCGCGGGGAAGCGCTGGGCGCCCTCGAAGCAGTTGACGGCCACCGTGAACGGGATGCCGCGCCGCTCGAAGTAGTCGATGGCCGCGAAGCTGTCCTCCAGGCGGCGGGTGTCCGCGAGGACGACCGCGCCGAGCGCGCCCTGTGCCAGCTCGTCCCAGAGGAACCAGAAGCGGTCCTGGCCGGGGGTGCCGAACAAGTACAGGACGAGGTCCTCGCGGAGGGTGATCCGGCCGAAGTCCATGGCGACCGTGGTGGTCGTCTTGGCCTCGACGCCGTGCAGGTCGTCGACGGGCCGCCCCGCCTCGCTGAGGATCTCCTCCGTCCGCAGGGGCCGGATCTCGCTGACCGCGCCCACCAGCGTCGTCTTGCCGACCCCGAACCCGCCCGCGACGAGGATCTTCAGGGTCACCGGCTCGACGTACTGCTTCTTGCGGCTAGAGCGCCCGAAGGCCATTGATCACCTCGCGGAGAATGCTCACGTCCGGCAGCTCGGCCGGCGGAACGGGGCGGGTCACATGGACGAGTTCGTCCTCGACGAGATCGCCGACCAGCACCCGGACCACCCCGACGGGGAGGTCGAGTCCTGCGGCGAGCTCGGCGATCGACTGGGGCTGCTCGAAGCAGCGCTCGACGATCTCCACGTGCTCGGGGGAGAGCGTCTGGTCCCGGCCGGGGTCGTCGGCGGCGGGTTCGGGAACGACGAGCGCGATGAGGTCGAGCCGGTGGCGGGTGGCTGCGCTCGTCCGGCCGCGGGTCATCGCGTACGGACGGACCACGGGACCGGCTTCGTCGTCGAACCAGTGGGGGTGGTCCGGTGTCGTCGGACCGTCCTGCTGCGCGCCGTACGGTTCGTAGGCCGCGTACGGCTCGCTCGACCCGTACGCCGTGTACGGCTCGCTCGACCCGTACGACTCGTCCGGCCGGCTCGGCCGGTCGGGTTCGTTCAGCTGGTTCCGCTCGGCTGCGTCACTCATGCCGTCCCGCTCACCCTCCCGAGGGACCGGTCCGGGGGGCCGTCGCGAGGTGGGCCCCGACCCGCTTCACCATCAGCGTCATCTCGTAGGCGACCTGACCGACGTCGGAGTCGGCGTCCGCGAGCACCGCGAGGCAGCTGCCGTCGCCGGCGGCCGTGACGAAGAGGAAGGCGTCCTCCAGCTCGACGACCGTCTGGCGGACCTTGCCCGCCTCGAAGTGGCGGCCGACGCCCTTGGCGAGGCTGTGGAAGCCGGAGGCCACGGCGGCCAGGTGCTCGCCGTCCTCCCGGGACAGATCCTGGGAGGCACCGGTGGGGAGGCCGTCGCTGGAGAGCACCAGGGCCTTGCGGATCGACCCGACGCGCTGGACGAGTTCGTCGAGGAGCCAGTTCAGCTCGCCGTTTCCGTGGCCGTGGCCGGAGGTGGTGCTGGGTGCTGCGGCGTTCGGTGCGGTCATCGACCGTCCCCCTCGGGTGTCGTTCCTTGTGCTGTCGGGTCGTCCGGGTCGGCGTTGTGCCGTCGCCCGCGCTGCCAGCCGCGCTGCATGGCGGCCATGCGGGCGCGTACCTCCTCGGCGTCGCGCTCGAAGGAGTCGGGGTCCGCGGGCGTGGTGCCGCCGCTCGTACGGGGTTCGGCGGGCCGTCCCGTACCGCGGTCCGCGGGGCCGTCGGTCGCGCGCAGCTGCGGCGCGAGGCTCGCCTGCCGGACGCGGCGGGGCAGCCCGGCGAACGGCTCCGGGCTCTCCGGCGGCACGGGACCGTCCGGGGGTGCGGACCCCTCCGGTGGTACGGGGAAGAGGGCCGGGCCGGGTCCCCGCGGGGGTCCCGACGGGGCGTCCCGCCCGCTGCCCTGGGCGAACCGGCCCGTGGCGCCCGAGTGCTCGGTCGCACGGCCGGGAGCGGGGTGGTCACGGCCGGCGGGCGCCGGGTCCGGGGCGGGCAGCTGGTGGTCCCTGGCGTCCTGGAGCGGGTGCGGCCGGTGCGGTGCGTCGACGCGGCGGCCGTGGTCGACGACGAGCGTCGGGGTGCGGCGGCGCGGCAGCGGTACGGGGCCGAGGACTCCCCCGTCGGCCGCAGGCTCCTCGTCGCCGTGGCGGTTCGTCCGGTCATCGGCCTGCTGGTGCTGCTCACCGGCGGGGGCGAGTCCGGTGCGACGCCTGCCACGGGGCAGGAAGAGACCGCCGCGCTCGCTCTCGGTGTCGAGCAGGTCCGCGGACCGGTCGAGGAGCGCGTCGAAGCCCTCGCCGCCGATCGGTCCCTCGAGTTCGACGGGGCCGTCGAGCGGGCCGGGGACCTCGGTCACGTCCGGGACCCTGGCCAGCGCCGGGCGGCGGGTGGGCAGCGTGCCGGCGCCGGCCGTCCCGTCGTCGGCGGGGCCGGTGCGCTCACCGGGCTTCTGCTCGAGGGTCTTGCGGTCCAGGCGGAAGCCGGCGCCCTGGGTCTCGGGCGCGTCGGTGAGCAGCGCGGCCGGGATGAAGACGACCGCGGTGGTGCCTCCGTACGGGGAGGTCTGGAGCGAGACGCGGACGTTCTGGCGCTGGGCGAGGCGGCTGACGACGAAGAGGCCGAGGCGGTCGGTGTCGGAGAGCTCGAACTCGGGGGTCTCGGCGAGCCGGAGGTTGGCGTCGAGCAGGGCGTCGGCGTTCATGCCGAGGCCCCGGTCGTGGATCTCCAGCGTGAAGCCGTTCGCTACCCGCTCGCCCAGCACCTGGACGGCGGTGTGCGGGGGCGAGTACACCGTGGCGTTCTCGAGGAGTTCGGCGATGAGGTGGGTGAGGTCGGCGACGGCGGGGCCGCCCACGCCGAGGCGGGGCAGCCGGCGTACCTCGATCCGCTCGTAGTCCTCGACCTCGGCGACGGCGGCGCGGACGACGTCCATGAGCTGGACGGGCTTGCGCCACTGGCGGGAGGGGGCGGCGCCGGAGAGGATGACGAGGCCCTCGGCGTGGCGGCGCATACGGGTCGTGAGGTGGTCGAGCCGGAAGAGGTCGGCCAGTTCGTCGGTGTCCTCGGTGCGCCGCTCCATGGTGTCCAGGAGGGTGAGCTGGCGGTGGAGGAGGACCTGGTTGCGGCGGGCGAGGTTGACGAACACCTCGGAGACGCCGCGCCGCAGTTCCGCCTGTTTGACGGCGGCCTCGACGGCGGCGCGCTGAAGGGTGTTGAGTGCCTGGCCGACCTGGCCGACCTCGTCCTCCCCGTAGGCCAGGTGGGGCACTTCGGTGCCGACGTCGACCTGTTCGCCGGCGGCGAGCCTCCGCATCACGCTGGGCAGCCGTACGCCGGAGACCTCCTGGGCCTCCTTCTGGAGGCGGCGCAGGTCACGGACGAGTTCGCGGCCGACGCGTACGGAGATGACGATCGAGGCGAGCAGGGCGAGGAAGCCGAGGACGCCGGCGACACCGGCCTTCAGCAGCACGCTGTACGCGGCGGGCTGGACCCGGTCCTGGTAGCGGTCGCCGGCGGCGGTGTTCTCGCGGGCCAGGTCGTCGAGGACGGGGCTCGCGTGGTCCTGCCAGTAGGCGGGGGTGACGGCACGCGGGTTGTCGGTGGGGCCCGCGGTGATGATCGCGTTCTCGGCGGTGCGCAGCGGCCGGGTGTCGGGGCTGCGCCAGTACTGCTCGAAGCGCACGCGTTCGGCGGCGGGCAGGAGTTCGAGGTTGACCTCGTAGAACTGCTCGCGGTTGGCGATGAGGTCGGATATCTCGCGGATCTCCTGGGCGGTGACGCGGTCGGCGACG
Source organism: Streptomyces exfoliatus (assembly GCF_000725545.1). Lineage (GTDB taxonomy): Bacteria > Actinomycetota > Actinomycetes > Streptomycetales > Streptomycetaceae > Streptomyces > Streptomyces exfoliatus. Next base: position 18,218 of record NZ_JNZP01000015.1, read on the forward strand.
AGCGCGGAGAGGACGAGGGCGTCCTCGCGGGAGAGCAGCTCGCGCGCGCGGGTGATGCCGACGAGGGCGCGGCCCTGCTTGTCCATCTCCACGTTCTCGAGGGCGTGGAGGGTGATGAGGAAGCTGTAGCAGGGGTCGACGAGCCGGTTGTAGAAGTCGAGGGCCTGCATCCGGCCGATGTCACGTTTCTCCACGGACCGGCGCAGGGAGGCGAGGCCGTCGAGCGCTTCGAGGAGGGACGTGAGCCGCTGGGCCGTGACGGGCCGCATCTCCTCGCGTACACCGGGGTCGGCGGCGTTGGCCCTGATGCGGGCGATCTGCCGGTCGGTGGCGAGCCGGGTCTCGCGCAGCGAGCCGAGGGTCTCGGAGCCGCGGGGGTCGGCGAGGTAGATGAGGGACTGGCGGCGTTCGAGTTGGATGACCCGGGCCGTGTCCTCCAGGGGGTAGCCGACCTTGTCGACGATGTAGCCGACGTCGAGGAGTTGGTCGGCCTCGCGGCCGGTGAGGGCGGTGGCGAAACCCCACAGGCCCGTGAGGGAGACGAGCGGTACGAGCAGCAACGCCACGATCTTCCGGCGGATGGACTTCCCGCGAAAGCGCATGGCCTCCCCCAGCTCGGCCCCCGTGGCCACGGGGGTCCTTCACGTTCGTGACGTCCGGCGTCAACACGCGGCGTCAACTTCGAATTCCAACAAACGGCGGCGTGAGCCTACTACTGCATCGCGGCCATTCCGAAGGCATGTCCGGGCTATTTTCAGCCGGTCGAGTGAGTGTTGATCATGAGATGTCCTGGTATTCGGGGAGTTGGGATCGGCCACTGTGGTGCAGGACACCTGATGGTGCGCCATTTCGCCCGCCTGCGGAGATGGCTGGAACTCTTCGTTCCGGTCCCGCCGGGCTCTGTTTTCGCCCTGGGCGGGCGAAACCTTTTCCCTCTCTCGTGCGTCAATAGGTACGGGGCGGGTTCTGTCCGCGTAAAGGGGCTCAACACGGGCAGCCACTCCTGTAGTCGTTCGGTGTGGGGAGTGACAGGACTATGGAACACGAAGCGCGGCGATCCGCGCGGCAGTTGTGGGTGGAGGACGAGCGGGGACGGAGCCGGATGCCCGATCCGGTGCGTAACGCCGCGGTAAGAGCCGTGATGATCACATCGGTGACCCTCATCCAGGGAGTGGTCGCCTTCTTCTGTTCACTGGCGGGCTCCTGGCTGGCGTTCCCGATGACCATCAGCACGGTGGTCTTCACCGTCGTGGCCACCTGGAGCGTCCTCGACGTCTGGGTCACCCGTCAGGTCTGGCGCCAGCGCAACGGCGTGGTGTCGGAGCCGAGCAGTACGGCCCGCCGGCCGCTGCGTGACAAGCACGGGAAGAGCCGGCCGGAAGCGACGGCGTCGCTGTCCGAGGCCGCCTGAGCAGAGGACGTCACGAGAAAGTGAGCGGCCCGACCCCGTCGACGGGGGGCCGGGCCGCTCACTTGTCGTACGCGCCGGGCCGCTCGCCCCCGCCCCGGGGGGCGTCAGGGCGTCGGCGAGCGTTACGGCGTCGGGTCGTCGCTCACGTGGCGGCGGAACATCCGGGTCGCCGTGATCTCGCCGTGGATCGTCTCGCCCTCACCGGCGGTCGCTGCCTGCGGCAGCCCCGGACGCAGGTGCTCCTCCACGCTGATGTACTTCAGCCCGGCCCGCAGGTCGGCGTCGTTGCGCAGCCGGATCACCAGCGGGAACTCGGCCAGGGCGGTCGTGTCGAACAGGCCCGTCGTGTACAGCAGCTGGACGCCCAGCGCGTCCGACACGGCCCGCTGGAGCTCCAGGAGGTACGTGGCGTTGGCGCGGCCGATGGGGTTGTCCAGGAACAGCGTGCCCGCGTGCCGGTGCTTGTCACGGCCCCGGTCGTTGGAGCGGAGCGCCGCCATCGTGCAGTACAGGGCGATGGCCGCGGTGAGCAGCTGACCGCCGGAGAAGACGTCGCCCATCTGCCCGACGGGGACCCGCTCGGCGCGCAGCACCGCGTCCGGCTTGAGGATCTCGACGGAGACGCCCTTCGGTTCGAGGGCCGCCTGCACGCCGCGCAGCAGCAGGGACATGCCGTCGCGGCGGATGTCGGAGTTCTTCTTGACGGCGGCGCGGGTGGCCTCGTCGACGACCTCGCCGAGCCGCTCCGCGAGAGTGGCCTGGTCGGGCTCCTCGAAGCGGATCCGCAGGAACTCCTGTCCCGACCACTCCCCGAGGCCCTCGGGGAGCCGGGAGAGGCGCTGGGCGGAGCGCAGCGTCGCGAGCGAGGACTCCACGAGGCCGCGCAGCCGGTCCACGATCGAGTCGCGGTTGCGCTCCAGCTGTTCCAGTTCGTCGGTGAGGACCCGCAGTCGGGGGGCGAAGGCCTCGGCCCACTTGGCGGCGTGCTCGGGCAGCGCGGACGCCGGAAGTTCGCGGATCTGCTGGCGGGCCGGGGTGCGGACCTGCTCGTAGCGGGTGGAGTTGGCGTGCCGTACCAGGATGTCGCTCGCCTCGCGGACGGCGGCGTCCGCGGCGGACAGCTCGGCGGTGCAGCCGCGCAGCGAGCGGCGCGTCTCGGCGGCCGTCGTACGGGCCTCCTCCAGGCTGCCCGGGTACGCCTCGGCCTCGTCCTCCTCCGCGTCCGTGTGGTCGCGGAGGAGATCCCGCAGCAGGGCCGCGGTCTCCTCGAAGCCGCCCGCCGCGTCCTCGGCGGACCGGTGGTCGCGGAGCAGGCCGGCGTGGGCGGCGCGGGCCGCGTCGAGGGCGTCGGTGCGGGCGGCGAGTTCGGTGGTGGCGGTACGGAGCAGGGCCTGGGCCCGCTCCGCGTCGGCGGGGACGAGTTCCTCGGGCAGCTCGGTGTGCGCCTCGCCGTCCTCGGGGGCGAGCCTCTCGGCCTCGCCGCGGAGCCGGCCGAGCTTCTCGCTCGCCTCCGAGGCGCGGGTCTCCAGCATCTGCACGAGGGCTTCGGCGCGGGCCGCGGCCGCCTGTCGGGACGGGCCGTCGGCGCCGTCGGTGGACTCCAGGAGCTGTTCGGCGCGGGTGCGGACCTTGTTGGTGAGACGGTCGAGCTCGGCCAGGGCGGCGGACTCGTCGCTCTCGGCGCGGGCCTGCTCGGCGCGCAGGTCGGCGCCGACGCCGACCTTCTCGTACAGCTGCGAAGCGGCCCGGTAGGCCTCGCGGAGGGTGGGGAGCGCGGCGCGGGAGGCGGGCGCGCCCCCTTCGGGGAGGGTGTCGGGGGCCCCGGCGATCTCGGCGCGCTCGGCCCGCAGGGCGCGGGCGGTGCGGTGGGCGTCGTCGGCGGAGCGCTGGGTCGCGCGGCGGTCCTCGTCGGCGGCACGGGCGCGTTCCAGACAGGTCTGGGCGCGGGCCTCGGCCTCCGCGGCGTCGTCGGCGAGCTCACGGAGCTTGGCCTGCCACGCCGACCGCTCGCGCAGCCGGAACGCCAGGCCCGCGAGGGCGTCTGCGACCCGGCGGGCCCGCTGCGCGGCCTCCTGGCGCTCGTCCCTGACCGCGGCCGCCTCGGCGGCGGTCTCGTCGGCCTCCGCGCGGGCGGTGCGGGCCTCGTCGAGGGCCGCGGCGGCGGCCTCCGCAGTCTCACGGGCGGTCGTGGCGACGGACGCGAGCTCGGCGAGCATCCCGGGCGGGCAGTCGGCGCGCCAGGCGCCGATGCGGGAGGCGAGGGAGCGGTCCCCGGCGAGGCGGGCCGCGAGGGAACGGATCTCCTCGTCGCGGGCGGTCGCGCGGGCGCGCAGGGCGTGGCGCTCCTCGTCGGCCGCGTGCTCGTCGTGCATGGCCGGGTTCGGCGGGACCAGGAACACACCGCTGTCGTCCGTCGGGTCCTGTGCCGGTACGGGGGCGAGCAGGGCGGCGGCGGTGCCGACGGCCACGGCGGAACGCGGCAGCAGGGCGGCGGTGCCGAGGACCTCGCGGGCGCGTCCGTACGAGACGGGGTCGGTGATCACGACACCGTCGACGAGCTCGGGGCGCGCGGCGAGGACGCGGGCGTGGTCGGCGGGGTCCACGGACTGGGCGAGGTAGCGCCAGCCGGGGAGGGCGGGGATGCCGTGCTCGCCGAGGTACTCGACGGTGGCGAGGACGTCGGGACCCGGCGGAAGCAGGCCGCCGTCGCCGAGGGCTCCGAGGATGCGGGAGTCGTCGGCGGCGGCGGTGCGCAGTTCGAAGAGCTGGCGCTCGGCGGAGGTGACGGCCTGGTCGAGCATGCCGCGCAGTTCGTCGGCGTACCGGTCGAACTCCGTGACGGTGAGCGGCCCTTGGGGCGCGGTGCCGCTGTCCGCCCCGGGCGTCCCCTCGGTGTCGGCGCCGGCGGCCCCGGTGGCGGCCCGCTGCCCCGGGAGGGGGGAGCCGGCGGTCGGCAGGCTGAGGAGTTCGGCGAGGCGTTCCTCGCCGGCGAGGAACTCGGCGGCGCGGCGCTCCGCGTCGTAGGCGTTCCCGGCGGCCTCGGCGGCGTCCGCGGCGCGGGCGGCGGCGAGTTCGGCGCGGGACTCGGCCCCCGCGGCCTCACGCGCGCGGTCCGCGGCGGCGCGGGCGGCCTCGCGGGCCGTGTCCCAGGCGGCGACCGTCGTCTTCTCGGCGTCGCTGGCGGCCAGGGCGGCGCGGGCGGGGTCGGCGTCGGGCGCCGAGTCGTCGAGCCAGCCCGCCCGTACCGCCTCCGCGGTCTCCTGCTCGACCTCGGCGAGCCGCTGGCGCAGGTGGCCCGCCTCGCTGCGGGCGCGCTGGGCCTCGGTCGCGGCGGACGTGGCGTCGCGGTGGGCGGTCTCGCCGGCCTCCTGGAGGGCGGTGGAGCGTTCCTCCTCCTCCGCGGCGTGGCGCTCGCCCTCCTCGGCCGCGGCGGCCAGGGCGCGTACGAGGTCGGCGGCCGCCTCGGCACGGGCCGCGAGGGCCGGGGCGGCGTCCCGCTCGGCCTCGCGGATGGCGGCGGCCACGCGCGCGGAGCGGTCGCTCGCGGCGCGGTGGCGGAGCACGACCTCGGCCGCCTGCCAGGCGGAGTGCATGGTGCGGGCGTCGGTGAGTTCGCGGCGCTGGGCGGCCGCGCCCTTCTCGGCGGCGGTCAGGGCCAGGGAGGCGTGGCGGTAGGCCAGCTCGGCGGCGATGAGGGAGCTGCGCCCGCGTGCGGTCTCGGCCTCGGCGACGGCGTGGGCGGCGGAAGTGACCTGCTGGGCGAGTTCGGCACCGCGGCCGCGCTCCTCGGCGGCGCGGGCGGAGAGCCGGCGGGCCAGGGTGCGGGTGCGGCGCTCCGCCGCCGTGTGGATCTCGCGCGTGCGTGACCGGGTGCCGGCGGCCTCGACGATCCTGCCGAGGAGGTCCACGGAACCGGCCGTGAACTCGCGCTCGGCGGTCAGTTCGGCGCGGCGTCCGAGCTTGTTGCCGAAGCCGCCGACGAGGTCGGCGAGGCCGTCGGTGTCCCGGGTGTCGGTGACGGCGCGCAGCAGCAGGTCGGTGAAGTCGGAGTCCTTCTTGACCGCGAAGAGGCCGGCGGCCTCGCCCTCGTCGGCGTTCATCTCGCGCTGGTAGCGGAAGAGTTCGGGATCGAGGCCGAGCTCGCCGAGGTGCTCGTTCCAGCGGTCGTGGATCTCCTCCCAGTAGACCTCCAGGTGCGGGTACGCCTTGCCGGCCTCCGTGATGGCGTCCCGGAAGCCCTTCATGGTGCGGCGGCGGCCGGTCGCTCCCGAGGCGCCCTCGACGGGCGGCCGGACGGAGGTGGCCTCGGCGACGGGGAGGTTGTCCAGGCTGAGTCCCGGGCCGGGACGGAAGGAGTACCAGGCCTCGGCGAACTTCCGCGGGTCGTGGGAGACCTGACGGCCCCGCCACTCGCTGGCCTTGCCGACCACGACCAGTTCGCCGGTGAGGGTGTGCTGCCACTCCAGGGCGACGTGCCCGCAGTCGTCGGCGAGGAGGAACTTGCGCAGGACGCCGGAGCTGGCGCCGCCCAGGGTGTTGCGGTGACCGGGGAGCATGACCGAGAAGATCAGCTTGAGGAGGACGGACTTGCCGCCGCCGTTCTCCAGGAAGAGCACGCCCGCGGGGGCGGGGCGGCGCGGCGGTCCGACCGGTTCCTCCTCGAAGAACTCCGCCTGCGTGGGGGCGGGGTGGGGCACGGGCGCGCCGACCCCCCGCAGGTCCAGGACGGTGTCGGCGTAGCGCGCACCGGCGGGACCGATGGAGTACAGGCGGACCCGGGACAGCTCGTACATGGCGAGGGACTCTCGTGCTCTCGTGCTCTGGAAGGTCGGTGGCGCGGATGGTCGTACGGGTTGGCTGCGCGGGCCCGGTTACGCGTGGAAGGGCAGGCCCGCGTCGGCCGCGAGCTCCAGGTCGTCCCCCTCGGGCGGCGGAAGGAGGGTCGCGGAGCCGTCGCTGACGGGGACGACGCCGAGTTCCAGGAGTTCGGCCATGGCGGCCGAGCCGGCCATGTCGCGGACCTGGAGCTGGTAGCGGGCCGTGGTGCGGTAGGAGCCGCCGCCCTCGTCGCCGGTGCGCTGGAGGAAGCCGGACTCGGTGAGGAAGGCGGCCGCCTTGCCGACGATGCCGGTGGTGGATCCGGCGAGCCGGCGGGCGTCCTTGGTGGCGCCGGTGGCGCTGCGGCGGGCGTAGATCCGCCAGGCGGCCTCCAGGCCGGGGGCGTCCGACGCCGGATCGGTGTTCTCGCCCTGCTCCTCCGCCCGCTGTTCGAGCCGCAGACACGCCTGGCGTACGAACGCGTCGACGCCGTTGACGGTGAGACGCCCGATGTACGCGTCGTCCGCGAGGTCCTCGGGCCGGGGGAAGGCCATGGCGGCGACCGCGAGATGGGCCAGGCCGTGCAGGAACCGGTCGGCGGAGTCCGTGGAGGCGCGGCGCGCGTAGTCGCCCATGCGGACGGCGAAGACCGAGTCCTCACCGGCGGTGACGGCCATGCCGGCGCGCGGGGAGACCTCCAGGACGATGAGGCCGAGTCCGGTGGCCACGGCGTCGGCGAGGCGCGCGAAGGCCGGGTCCTCCCGGTAGCGCCGGAGGAGTTCCCCGTACTCGGCGTCGCGGGCGGGGAGCAGCTTGGGCTGGAGGCCGAAGGAGACGAGGCGGGCCGCGTCGGAGGCGTCGGCCGGGGTGACGGCCGACGCGGCGCCGGTCGTGGAGGCGCCGGTCGTGGAGGCGGCCGAGGGCTGCGGGGGCTCCTGCTCGCCCCACGCGTCGGCGTACTCGGCGTGGGTTTCGCTCACGGCTGGGGCTCCTCGGTGCGGCTCTCGGTCGGTGTCTGTTCGGCGGGGGTGACGGTGCGGGGAAGGGGCAGCGGGACCGGCGTGACGGCCGCGGGGGCGGTCGCCGGGCGGTCCGGGAGGACGGGGGGTTCGTCGGTGAGCCGCACGGCGCGCACGGACGGGACTCCGCGCCGCCGGGCCTGCGCGGCACGGGACGGCTCAGGCACCGTCACGGTCCCGACGCGGGGCGGGATGCCGGACGGCCGCGGGGGCCGGTCCTCCGCGTCGCCGCGGGAACCGGCGGGCGGGGTGAGGGGAACGGGCCGGACGCGCGGGCCGCTCTGCGGTTCAGGAGCTTGGTCCGGTTCCTGGGTCGGTTCCTGTTCCTGTGCAGGTTCCTGGGCCGGTTCCGGTTCCGGGCCGGGGTCCAGGTTGGCGATGAGATCGGGCACGGGGGTGACGTCGGTGGTCTCGTCGGTGGGGTCGGTGAGGGGGTGGGGGACCGGAGCGGGCGGGACGAGGGTCACGAGGCCTCCGACCGGTCCGCGGCCATGCCCGCCGCGTCGAGCAGGGCCGTACCGACGATGAGGTCGGCGCCCCCGAACTCGGGGTCGTCCAGCGGGGTGCCGTCGTCGACGGCGAAGAGGAGTCGCTCCTCGCCCTGCCGGTAGGCCGTGCCGACCGGGGGGCTCGCCGCGTGGACGGCGAGGAGGGCGACGAGGTACGGCAGGTCGGCGTCGAGCCGGCGGGCGTCGGCGAGCAGACCGGAGAGGCGGCGCGGGGCGTCGTGCTCCAGGTCGAGCAGGCGCAGGGCGCTCGCGAGCTGCTCCTCGCTGAAGCGGGAGTCGTCGGGGGTGGCGATGAGGTCGGGCTCGGGCATCTCGGCGCCGAGGTGCTCGCGCTCGACGGGCGGGGTGAGCAGCAGGTCGACGAGGTCGCCGAGGCGCACGGAGGCGGGGGTGCGCAGCCCGGTGCCGCGGGCGAAGAAGGCGTCGGTGACCCTGGCGGCGTGTTCGACGGGGAGCGGCAGGGTGGGGGCGACGAGCTGTCCGTACAGGTCGAGCCCGGTGTACGCGGTGGGGGCTGCGAAGGCCTGCCGGTCCTGCTCGGCGCGGAAGAGGGGGCCGGCGTCGAGCAGGCGGGACTGGAGCTGGGTGTGACGCCGGATGCAGTCCTTCACTATGTCGACGAGCTCGGCGGCGCGCCGCTTGTGCTCGGCCGTCTTGGCGTCGGACGCGGCCTCGGCCTCGTCACGGGCCTTGCGGATGTTGGTGAGGATCGCGTTCTCGTGGCGGTAGCGGTCGGCGACGTGGTCGAGGGCCTCGGCGATCATGTCCGGCACCGCGTTGAGCCAGTCCACCGCGCGTACGTTGCGCCGGGTGGCCTCCAGGGTCCTGCGGAGGCTCTCGGCGTACTGCACGGTCCGGTAGCGCGCCTGCTCGGCGGCGAGCTGGGCGTCGGCGAGGCGGCCCCGGTTGATGAGGACCTCCAGCTTCACCTCGGCGGCGATCTGGGCGCTGGTGACGTCGGTGTCGAGGGCTCCGACGAGGACGTTGACCGCTTCGTCGGTGGTGCGGAGGTAGACGCCGCCGCCGTATCCCGGGACCTCTTCGATGAGCTTGAAGTCGTAGTCCCTGCGGACGTAGACGCCGTCGGATCCGAAGGTGCCGTAGACGGCGCGGAAGCCGCGGTCGACGCTGCCGACGTTGATCAGGTTCTCCAGGACCCAGCGGGCCACGCGCTCGTGTTCGGCGGCGGGGCGGGTGGGTGCCTGGGCGGCGACGCGGGGCAGCAGGCGGGCGACGATCTGCTCGTGGTCGGCGCCGGTGTCGAAGTCCATGTTCAGCGTGATGAGGTCGATCGCGGCGAGGGCGACCTCGGCCATCGCGTAGACCGTGTACTCGCCGGCCAGGTTCGCCTTGCGCGCGTCGAGGTCGTGCAGCGGGGCGGTGCACGCGAGCGCGCGGAGGCGCCGCGCGAGCCCTTCGTCGGCGGCCGGACCCTGCGCGGGCCGCGGCCCCGCGCTGAGCTGGGGCGGAGCGAGGTCCGTCGAGGCAGGCGAAGTCACGGTGCACAGATTAGGTCCTCGAACTGACAACGGTCGAAACGGCGCAGATGCGACCGGGCTCGCGGAGGTCAGTCCGAAGGGTCCCGCGGGGTGTCGACGGCCCGGGCGTAGGCGACGGAGAGCCGGGTGAGGGAGTCGTCGAGGTAGCGGGCGAGGAGCCGTTCGGCCGCCGTCCGCTCGCCGGCCCGCAGGGCGTCGAGGATCTCCCGGTTCCGGGCCAGGTACGGCTCGTGCAGGGTGCGGGGGTCGTCGACGACGTGGAACGCGAGGCGGAGTTCGGCGAGGACGCCCCGCATCAGTTCGTCGGTGCGGGCGCTGCCCGCGAGGGCGACGAGCTCCCGGTGGAAGTGGATGTTGGCCGTGGAGACGCCCTTCCAGTCCTCCGCGCGGGCCGCGGTGTCGCCCTCCGCCACGGCGGCGGCGAGCGCGTCGAGGGCGTACGGGGGCTGTCCGAGGCCGCGCACGACGGCGCACTCGACGAGGCGCCGGGTGCGGTGGATGTCGGCCACGTCCTCGGCGTCGAGCACGCGGACGAAGACCCCGCGGTTGAGTTCGTGAACCAGGAGCCGCTCGTGGGTGAGGAGCCGGAAGGCCTCGCGCAGTGTGTTGCGGGACACACCGAGCGCGCCGCCGATGGCTTCCTCCGAGAGCCGGGTGCCGGGCGGGAAATAGCCCTCCGCGATCCGGTCGCGCAGGATGTCGGCGACTCGTTCCGCCGTGCTGGTGCGGCCGAGGAGCATCCGGTCGGCGCTCAGGTCCCCTTCTTCGCTCGCTGCCACGCCGCTTCCTCTCCCGTTCGCTGCCCCTGTCGACTCACGGTCATCTTGTCGGATTGTTCAACGATCCTCTACCTTGACGGCACCGTACGGTACCCCTCCCTCCTGCCTGCGAGGTGCAGATGCGCACGTCCCCCGACCAGGTCCCCATCGACCTCAACGCCGATCTCGGCGAGGGCTTCGGCCGCTGGACGCTCACCGACGACGAGCAGCTCCTGTCCGTCGTGACCAGCGCCAACGTCGCCTGCGGCTTCCACGCGGGGGACGCGGCCACCATGCGGCGGGTGTGCGAGCTCGCCGCCGAGCGCGGGGTACGGATCGGCGCCCAGGTCTCGTACCGCGACCTGGCGGGGTTCGGGAGGCGCTCCATGGACGTCCCCGCGGCGGAGCTGGCCGCGGAGGTGGCGTACCAGATCGGTGCCCTCGAGGTCTTCGCACGCGCGGCGGGCGCGCGCGTGGCCTACGTGAAGCCGCACGGGGCGCTCTACAACCGGGTGGTCCGGGACGAGGAGCAGGCGGCGGCGGTGGTCGAGGGCGTGCTGCTCGCGGACCGCACGCTGCCGGTCCTCGGCCTGCCCGGTTCGCGACTGCACGAGGCGGCGACGAAGGCGGGGCTGCCGGCGGTGCCGGAGGCCTTCGGCGACCGGGCCTACCGGGCGGACGGCTCCCTGCTGCCGCGCGGGCAGGCGGGGGCCGTCGTCAGCGACCCTGCGGCGGTGGTGGAGCGTTCGTTGGCCATGGCCCGGTTCGGTGTGGTCACGGCGCACTGCGGGAGTTCCGTGGCGGTGCGGCCCCGGTCGCTGTGCCTGCACGGCGACACACCGGGCGCGGTGGACCTCGCCCGGCGGGTCAGGGAGCGCCTCGAGGCCTCCGGGGTGAAGGTGGAGGCCTTCGCGTGAACGCCGTCGGCACGCGCGCGATGCGCGTGGGCGAGCGGGCGGTCCTGGTGGAGCTGGCCGGGGGCGAGGAGACGGAGGCCTTCCACGCCGAACTGCTGCGGCGGCGGGCGGCCGGCACCCTTCCCGCCGTGCGCGAGATCGTGCCGGCGGCACGCACGGTGCTCCTCGACGGGGTGGCCGACCCGGAGCGGCTGGCGGCCGAGCTGCCCGGCTGGGAGGTGGGGCCGCTCTCCGCGCGCGTGGGCGCGGCGGTCGGGATACCGGTCCGGTACGACGGGCCCGACCTCGCGGAGGTCGCCGCGCTGTGGGGGGTCTCCGTCGAGGCGGCGGTACGGATCCACACGGCCGCCGAGTTCCGGGTCGCCTTCTGCGGGTTCGCGCCCGGCTTCGGCTATCTGACGGGACTCGACGAGCGGTACGGGGTGCCGCGCCGGGCCACTCCGCGTACCGCGGTACCTGCCGGCTCCGTCGCCCTGGCGGGCCCGTACACGGGCGTGTACCCGCGCTCCTCGCCCGGTGGCTGGCAGTTGATCGGCACGACGGACACGGTGCTCTGGGACACCGGCAGGGAGCCGGCCGCGCTGCTCGCTCCGGGCACCCGGGTCCGGTTCACGGAGGCGGGCGCGACGGGGGAGGGCGGGCGATGAGCGACCGGGCCGTCGCCGTGGTCAGGGCCGGGGCGCTGACCACCGTGCAGGACCTGGGCCGAACCGGCCACGCGCATCTCGGGGTGCCCCGCTCGGGCGCCCTCGACCCGGCGGCCGTACGGCTCGTGAACCGGCTCGTGGGAAACCCCGGGACGGCGGCCGTCCTGGAGACCACCGTCAACGGCTGTGCGGTGCGGACGCGTTGCGCGGTGACCGTCGCCGTGGGCGGCGCGCCCTGCCCGGTCCGGGTGGACGGACGCCCGGCCGCCTGGGGAACGGCGGTCCGCGTGGCCGCCGGATCGGTCCTGGAGATCGGCACCGCCGTGCGCGGGGTGCGCGCCTACGTGGCCTTCGGCGGTGGGATCGACGTCGGTCCGGTGCTCGGCAGCCGCTCCACCGACCTGCTGTCCGGCCTTGGTCCGGCGCCGCTGGCGGACGAGATGGTCCTGCCCCTGGGCCGGCCCCCGTACACGGCCACGAAGGGATACGTCGACGCCCCGCCCTGGCCGGGCCCACCGGACGAACTGGTGCTGCGCGTCCGGCTCGGTCCCCGTGAGGACTGGTTCACGGACGCGGCGCTCCGCACCCTGGCCACGCGCGCGTACCGAGTGTCCCCGGCGAGCAACCGCATCGGACTGCGCCTCGAAGGTCCTGCACTCGAACGGGCCCTGCCGGGCGAGCTGGCGAGCGAGGGCATGGTCCTCGGCGCGGTCCAGGTGCCGCCGGACGGACGGCCCGTGGTGTTCCTCGCGGACCACCCGACGACGGGGGGCTACCCGGTGGTCGGGGTGGTGCGTGAGGCCGATCTGGGGGCTGTGGCGCAGGCGGTGCCGGGGACGCCGGTGCGGTTCACCCCGGTGCGCTGAGTCCGTCCGCCGGCGCACCGTACCCTCCGCCGCCCGGGGTGCGCAGGACCAGGACGTCGCCGGGTCCGACCTCCGTGGTGTCGGCGCCCGCGAGGCGCTCGACGGTGCCGTCCGCGCGTTCCACGAGGTTCTCGCCGAGGGCTCCCGGGCCGCCGCCCGCCATGCCGTACGGGGGCACGCGCCGGTGACCGGTGAGGAGCGCCACCGTCATAGGCTCCAGGAAGCGGATGCGGCGCTCCACGCCCTGGCCGCCGTGCCATCGGCCGTGCCCGCCGCTGTCCTCCCGTACCGCGAAGGCGTCGATCCTGACCGGATGCCGCCACTCCAGGATCTCCGGGTCGGTGAGCCGGGAGTTGGTCATGTGGGTCTGGACGGCGTCGGCGCCGTCGAAGCCGTCCCCCGCGCCCGAACCGCTGGCGACGGTCTCGTAGTACTGCACGCGCGCGTTGCCGAAGGTGACGTTGTTCATGGTGCCGGAGCCCTCGGCCTGCACTCCGAGGGCCGCGTAGAGGGCGCCGGTGACGGCCTGTGAGGTCTCGACGTTCCCGGCGACGGTGGCGGCCGGGTGTTCGGGGGCGAGCATGGAGCCGGGCGGGACGCGGATCTCCAGGGGTTCGAGACAGCCGCTGTTGAGCGGGATGTCCTCGTCGACAAGGGTCCGGAAGACATAGAGGACGGCGGCCATGACGACGGCCGTGGGCGCGTTGGCGTTGCCGGGCAGCTGCGGGCTGGTACCGGTGAAGTCGAGGACGGCGGAGCGCCGTTCGCGGTCGACGCGGACCGCGACCTGGATCACCGCTCCGCCGTCGGTCTCGTAGCGGTACGCGCCGTCGTGCAGCCGCGCGACGATGCGGCGCACGGACTCCTCGGCGTTGGCCCGGACGTGCCGCATGTAGGCCTGGACGACGTCGAGTCCGAACTCGTCGACGGTTCTGCGCAGTTCCTCGATGCCCTTCTCGTTGGCGGCGATCTGGGCGCGCAGGTCGGCGAGGTTGGTGTCCGGGTCCCGGGAGGGGTGACGGGCGCCGGTGAGCAGGGCCCTCGTCTCGGCCTCGCGCAGCCGCCCGTCCCGTACGAGCAGCCAGTTGTCGAAGAGGACACCCTCCTCGTCGACGGTCCGGCTGAAGGCGGGCATGGAGCCGGGGGTGATGCCGCCGATCTCGGCGTGGTGGCCGCGTGAGGCGACGAGGAAGCGGAGTTCGTCGCCCGTGTCGCCGAAAACCGGGGTCACGACGGTGACATCGGGCAGATGGGTACCGCCGTGGTACGGGTCGTTGATCGCGTACACGTCCCCGGGGCGCAGCTCGGGCCCGCGCCGTCGCAGGACCTCCTTGATGGACTCCCCCATGGAGCCGAGATGGACGGGGATGTGGGGCGCGTTGGCGACGAGGTTGCCCTCGGCGTCGAAGAGCGCGCAGGAGAAGTCGAGGCGTTCCTTGATGTTGACGGACTGGGCGGTGTTCTCCAGGCGTACGCCCATCTGCTCGGCGATGGCCATGAAGAGGTTGTTGAAGACCTCCAGGAGGACGGGGTCGACGTCCGTGCCGGCGGCCACGCGCGCGGGGCGCGGGGCGACGCGGTGCAGGAGGAGGTGTCCTCCCTCGGCGGCGGTCGCCCGCCAGCCGCTGTCGACGACGGTCGTGGCGTCGGCCTCCGCGAGGATCGCGGGCCCTTCGACGGCGTCTCCGGGACGCAGGTCCTCACGCCGGTGGAGCGGAGCGTCGTGAGGTGTGCCGGCACTGTGCAGGCGGACGGTGGCCCGTGGGATGAGAGGTCCGGTCCGCCGCTCTCCCGCGTCGACGAGGACGGGACCGTGCGGTCCGGCGCGGCCGACGGCCTCCACCGACACGGCCTCGACCACGAGCGGCTTGTCCAGCGTGAAGGCGTACCGCGCCCGGTGGACGGCCGTGAACGCCGCGCGCATCGACGCGGCGGGGGCCAGATCGACCTGGAGGCTCGCGTCGGTGCCCGCGTAGCGCAGGAGAACGCGCGCGTACGTGGTGATCGCCTCGTCCGGCAGACCGTCCGCGCGCAGCTCCGAACGGGTGAGCCCGGCGAGTTCGGCGCAGAGGGCCGTCACGCGCGCGTGGGTGCCGGTGGCGTCGAGCTCCGCCTCGACGGACCGCTCCCGCATGGCGGTGGCGTCGGCGAGCCCGATGCCGTAGGCGGAGAGGACCCCGGCCAGCGGGGGTACGAGCACGGTGTCGACGCCCAGGGCGTCGGCGACGGCGCAGGCGTGCTGGCCGCCCGCGCCGCCGAAGCTGGTGAGCGCGTACCGGGTGATGTCGTGGCCGCGCTGGACGGAGATCTTCTTGACGGCGTTGGCCATGTCGAGGACGGCGATCTCCAGGAAGCCCGCGGCGACCTCCTCGGGGGTACGGCCGCCGCCGATCTCCTCGGCGAGGGCGGCGAACCGTTCCCGTACGACGTCGGCGTCCAGCGGCCGGTCGCCGGTCTCGCCGAACACGGCGGGGAAGTGGGCGGGCTGGACCCGGCCGAGCATGACGTTGGCGTCGGTGACGGTGAGCGGTCCGCCCCTGCGGTAGCAGGCGGGGCCGGGGACGGCGCCCGCCGAGTCGGGGCCCACGCGGTAGCGGCGGCCGTCGTAGTGGAGGACGGATCCGCCGCCCGCGGCGACGGTGTGGATGCTCATCATCGGTGCCCGCATCCGTACCCCGGCGACCTGTGTACCGAGTTCACGCTCGAAGACGCCTGCGTAATGCGACACGTCGGTGGAGGTGCCGCCCATGTCGAAGCCGATGACCCGGTCGTGCCCCGCCTGCGCGGAGGTGCGCGCCATGCCGACGACGCCGCCGGCCGGACCCGACAGGACGGCGTCCTTGCCCCGGAAGTGGGCCGCCTCGCGCAGTCCGCCGTTGGACTGCATGAACAGGAGGCGGATCCCCGCGAGTTCGCGGGCGACCTCGTCGACGTACCGGCGCAGGATCGGCGAGAGATAGGCGTCGACGACGGTGGTGTCGCCGCGGGGGACGAGCTTGATGAGCGGGCTGACCTCGTGCGAGCAGCTGACCTGGGTGAAGCCGGCGTCGCGGGCGAGCGTCCCGGTCCTGGCCTCGTGTGCCGGGTGGCGGTAGCCGTGCATGAGGACGACTGCGGCGGAGCGGAATCCGTCGCCGTGGGCGGCGGCGAGCGCCTCGGCGACGGCGGTCTCGTCCAGGGGCCGGACGACGTGACCGTGGGCGTCGACCCGCTCGGGGACCTCGATCACGCGCGCGTACACCGCTTCGGGGAGGACGATGTGGCGCTCGAAGAGCCGGGGCCGGTTCTGGTAGGCGATGCGGAGCGCGTCGCGGAATCCCTCGGTGACGAGGAGGACGGTCGGTTCGCCGCGCCGCTCCAGGAGGGCGTTGGTGGCGACGGTGGTGCCCATCTTGACGACGGCGACCCGGTCGGCGGGGACGGGCTCGCCGGGGCCGAGACCGAGGAGGAGACGGATCCCCGCGACGGCGGCGTCCTGATTCCGCGCGGGGTCGTGGGAGAGCAGCTTGCGGGTGACGAGCCGGCCGTCGGGCCGTCTGCCGACGATGTCGGTGAAGGTGCCGCCCCGGTCGATCCAGAACTCCCAGCGCCCGTTCATCTCCCCATTGTGGCCGCGAGCGCCGCGGCGAGGGCGTCGTCCGCGCGCGCGTCGAGGGGTGCGGGGCCACTGCCGTCGGCCCAGTGGCGGAGCTCCGCACCGGCGAGCAGGAGGAGCTGCGGGAGCAGGTCGCGGCTGCGGCGGAGGATCCATCCGGTGCCGGCGGTGGCGAGCCAGAGCGCGGCCTCGGCGCGGCCTGGAGGCGGCTGTGCGGGTTCCCGGGCGGGCGGTGCGCCCTGGGCGAGTCCCCGTTCCGTGAGGAGGCGGTGGAAGCCCTCGGCGACGGCCCGGTGGCCGCGCTCGCCCGGGTGGAGCCGGTCGGCGCTCCACAGGGAGCGGTCCTCGGTCCAGGCGGCGTCCGCGAGGTGCAGATGGACGGCCCGGTAGCGGGCGGAGAGGGCGTGCACGACGGCGTTGACGGACCGCTGGCGGCGGGCGAGCGGACGCGCCAGCGGCGGCGGGAGGCCGAGCATCCGGCCGGGGTCGGGCAGGCAGGCGGTGAGGAGTACGGCTCCGGCCGCGTCGAGGTCGGCGCAGACGCGGTCCAGGTGGCGGGTGAGGCGGGCGATGTCGAAGGTGCGGCGCAGGGTGTCGTTGACCCCGACGACGACGGAGGCGAGGTGCGGCTCGAAGGCGAGGGCGCGGGGGGCCTGCCGCTCGGCGACATCCGCGCTGAGGGCCCCGCTGACGGCCAGGTTCAGGAACGTGGTCCTCTGCCCGTCGGCCGGGAGCCCGGCGGCGAGCAGCCGGGCCCACCCCCGCCAGGCGCCGTCCACCCGGTCCCCGACGCCCTCGCTGAGAGAGTCCCCGAGCGCGACGAAGCGGACGGTGCCTGCGGCGCCCGGACGGGGCCCCGCGGCGGCCGGACGTGACGCGGCCGCGGCCGGAGCTGGGAGGGGCGCGGCGCCGGGGCGCGGGCCGGGGCGTGGCGTGGGTACGCGGCCGGCCGCGGCGGCGACCGTGACCGGGTCCTGTGTCACCGGCGGGCTCCCTCGGACCGGCGCGGCTCCGGGGCCGGGAGGGCGTCGTGGGCCGCGAGGAAGGCGGTGACGGAGCGCTCCCAGGTGAAGTGCTCCGCACGCGCGCGTGCCCCATGCCTGCGGGCGGCCTCCGGCGTCGCGAGGAGGCCCCGGACGGCGGACGCGAAGGCTCCTGGGGTGTCCACGGCCGAGGCGCCCGCCGTGCCGACGACCTCCGGGAGGGCGGAGGAGGCGCTGACGACGACCGGGGTACCGCAGGCGAGGGCCTCCAGGGCGGAGAGGCCGAACGTTTCCGCGGGCCCCGGCGCCAGGCACACGTCGGCCGCCGCCTGGAGATCCGCCAGTGCCTCCGGGTCGGCGAGGTGCCCGAGGAACCGCACCGGCAGCCGCCGCTCCCGTGCCCGCCGCTCCAGGGCGCCGCGCAGCGGCCCGTCACCCGCGACCACGAGGGCGGCGGCGATCCCGGCGTCCCGCAGCTCCGCGAGGGCGTCCAGGGCCGTGCCGGGCCGCTTCTCGACGGAGAGGCGCGAGCAGAGCAGGAGCAGCACCCGCTCCCCGCCCGCGTACCGGGCCCGCAGCACGGTGCTGCGGCGGCCGGGCCTGCGGTGGTCGAGGTCGACGCCGAGCGGAGCCCGTACGACGTTGCGGGCCCCGATCCGTACGAACTCCCGCTCCGCCCACTCCGTCGTGCAGACGATCCGCGCGAACGCCCACGCCGTACGGCGGTTGAGCCGGTCCGCCGCGCGGGCCGCCACGGCGGCCGGCACGCCCCAGGTGCGCAGGACGCCGTCGGCGGTCTCGTGGGAGACCATCACCGAGGGCACCCGGGCGCGGCGCGCCCACTCCCCCGTCCACCGCAGGGTCGTACGGTCCGAGACCTCGATCCGGTCGGGGGCCAGCTCGTCGAGGAGACGGCGCACCCGGCCCCGGTCGGCGAGGACCCGGTAGCCGCCGGTGCCGGGCAGCACGGGGCCGGGGAGGGTGACGACCCGGCCCTGGGCGGTGTGGTGATCGCTCTCGACGTCACCGGGGACGACGAGGACCGGTTCGTGTCCGGCCGCGAGGTAGCCGCGGCCGAGCTGATCGAGGGCGGTCCGCAGACCGCCGGAGGTGGGGGTCACGAAGTTCGCGAGCCGCACGATCCGCAGCCCGCCGCCCCGCGCGCGGGCGACACCGGCGCCACTGACGCCACCGCCGCCGACGCCGACACCGCTGATGCCGTGACCGCTGATGACGTCCCCGCTCATGCCGCCACCGCCGTCCGCTCGCGCAGGACCTCCAGGTAGTGGCCGATCAGCTCGTCCCCGAGGACCTCCCAGGTACGGCCCTCGACGGCCGTACGTCCCGCCCTGCCGTACGCCGCGCGCAGCTCCGGTGCGGCCGCGAGCGTGCCGACCGCCTCGCGCAGCGCCTCGGGGTCTCCCGGGGGTACGAGGAGCCCGGTGCGCCCGTGGTCGACGAGGTCCAGGGGTCCTCCCGCGTCCGGGCCGATCACCGGGACGCCGCTCGCCATGGCCTCCTGGACGGTCTGGCAGAAGGTCTCGAACGGGCCGGTGTGGGCGAACACGTCGAGCGAGGCGAAGATCCGGGCGAGGTCGGCTCCGGTGCGGCGGCCCAGGAAGCGGGCGCCGGGCAGCGCGGTGCGCAGCGCGGGTCCGCTCGGCCCGTCGCCGACGACCACCACCCGTACGCCCGGGAGTTCTGCCGCTCCGGAGAGCAGGTCCACGCGCTTCTCGGGGGCGAGGCGGCCCACGTAGCCGACCAGGAGTTCGCCGTCGGGGGCGAGCTCCCGGCGCAGTGCGGCGTCCCGGAACTCCGGGTGGAAGCGGGCGGTGTCCACGCCTCGCCCCCAGAGCCGTATGCGGCCGATGCCGTGGGCCTCCAGGTCGCGGACGGCCGCGGAGGAGGGAGCGAGGGTGCGGTCGGCCGCTCCGTGGACGGCGCGCAGGCGCCGCCAGGCGGCCCCCTTGCCGGTTCCCACGTAGGTCCGGGCGTAGCCGGCGAGGTCGGTCTGGTAGACGGCGACGGCGGGGATGCCCAGCCGGGCGGCGGCGGTCATCCCGCGTACTCCGAGGACGAACGGTCCCGCGAGGTGGACGAGGTCGGCGCGGTGGGCGGCGATGGCCGCGGCGACGCGGCGGCTGGGCAGGGCGACCCGTACCTGCGGATAGCCGGGCAGGGGGAGGGAGGGCACCCGGACGACGGCGCAGGGGGCGTCGGCGTCCGCTGCCTGGTCGGCGACGGCGGGGGCGATGACGAGCGGGGTGTGACCCCGCCGGACGAGGTGGCGCGCGGTCTGCAGGGCGCAGTGCGCCACACCGTTGACGTCGGGAGGGAAGGATTCGGTGACGATGACGACACGCATACGGGTGTTGTCGCCGCGCTCGGCGTGTCCCTGCCAACGTCGATCTGGACGGGGAGGGAACGTCCCATGAGCGTTTCGGGCGGGGCCCGCCGGAGAGCACCGGCGGCGGGCCGCACGCGGGCACGTGGGCCGCTCGCGGGGTCCACGCGCGCGCGTGGACCCCGCGAGCGGCCCGTTCGCCGGCGACCGGACCCCCGGCGCCCGCGAGGTCCGGGGCGGGGCCTCGCCCGGCGGGGTCTCCGCCGGGGGCCGCGCCGCCCCGGATTCGGTCACCGGTCACCGGTCACCGGTGCCGGTGATTCCGTGACCGTGTCAGCGACCGGTGTCAGCGTCCAGGTCCGACCGGGGTCAGACCTGGAGGTCCGGTCCTATCCGGTTGCGTACCGCGGTCTGGACCTCGACCTCCTCGGCCGGGTCGGCCGCGAGGCGGCGCAGCCGGTCGGCGACCCGTACGTCCCCGGTCTCGGCGTGCTGGGCCGCGACCTCACGGGTGGTCTCCTCGCAGTCCCAGAGGCACTCGACGGCGAAGCCTGCCGCGAAGGTGGGGTCGGTGGCGGCGAGGGCGCGGGCGACGCGCCCGCGGAGCTGGGAGGAGGCCGTCTCGCGGTAGACGTGGCGCAGCACGGGGGCCGCGCAGGCGATGCCGAGGCGTCCGGCGCCGTCGACGAGCGCCGCGAGGACGGGGGCGTCGGGGCCTTCGGAGCGGACGGTGTCACGGAGCGCGCCGAGGACGGAGGGGGAGTCCTGGGCGGTTCCGCGGCAGGCGAGCACCTCGGCGGCGGCGGCGCCGAGCGCGTCGGTCCTGCGGACCCACGCACGGGCGCGGGCGACGGCGTCCTCGCCGCACATGCGCCGGTAGGCGGCGATGGCGGCTTCGGCGACCTCGCGGGAGTCGCCGTCGGCGGCGGTCTCGACGAGGTCGAGGACGGCGGGGTCCCGTGACTCGGCGAGGTGGTGCAGAGCGGCGCCCCGGGCGCCCACGGCGCCGTGCCGGGCGGCGGCGAGGAGTTCGGGCCGGTCCTCGGGTCCCGCGACGGCGGTCAGGCAGCGGGCGGCGGGCCCGTACAGGACGGCTCCGCGCTCGTAACCCTCCTGCGCCCAGTCGAGGACGGCCCGCACGCTCCAGCCGGGCCGGGGCCCGGCGGGGCGCATCTGGCGCTGCCAGCGGTCGAAGGAGCCCTGTTCCTGGGCGGCCCTGACCCGGGCGCCGACGGTGTCGCGCCGGTCCTCGGCCCACAGGCGCCACGGGCGGGGCTCGAAGGCGTCCCGCACGACGCGGGCGAGTTCGGCCTCGCCCTCCGCGTCGGCCGGGAAGCGGGCCAGCACGGGGACGGCGAGCGCGCGGAGGCCGGCGTCGTCGTCGCGGAGGGCCAGCTCGTCGAGGGCCCAGGCCCAGTTCGTGCCGGTCGCCGCGTAGCGACGGAGCAGGAGCAGGGCGTCCGCGCGTCCGTAGGAGGCCAGGTGTCCGAGGACGGCGAGGGCGAGTCCGGTACGGGACTCCTCGGTGTCGAGGTGGTCCTCGGCGCCGAACAGGTGCGCCTCGATCTCGTCGAGACCGCCGTGCAGGTCCAGGTAGAGACGGGCGTAGTAGAGGGAGCGGTTCTCGACCTGCCAGTCGTGGCGTGGGTCGACGAGGACGCAGTGGTTGAGGGCCGCGAGGGCCTCGGCGCGTGGCGCGGCGAGCGCGTGCAGGGTGCCGTCGCCGCGGCCCCGCTGCAGCAGGCCGAGCAGGGTGCCGCTCGGCGCTATGACTGGATCGAACATGGGAAGACGCCTCACATCAAGCTGTCGACACGACCGGGGGATACCGGGGTGACCCGGGTCAGGCTGTACATCGCTGTACGCCTAGGCCGTGCGGCAACATGTCGGGCCGCCCGTCGTCCTGCGCTTGCCAGTGACCATCTTCCTCTGCCTCTCGTCGGTGGCCCGTTTTGCCGGGCCCGACGTCATGATGACCCACCCATTTCGCCACCGCGACCACATTTACGGCGCCGCTCTCACCTGGGGTTCAGCGCCTGTTCACCGGGTCCCGAAGAGTTCGAGGAGTTCGGCCTTGCCGAACATCCGGGCGGTGTCGACGGCGGACGGAGTCCCGGCTTCCGGATTTGCCCCGCCGTCGAGGAGCGCGCGGATCACGGCGTCCTCGCCCTTGAAGACCGCCCCGGCGAGCGGGGTCTGCCCGCGGTCGTTGGCGCGGTCGACGTCGGCACCGCGCGCGAGGAGGGCGGAAACCGCGGCGGCGTGGCCGTGGTAGGCGGCGAGCATGACGAGCGAGTCGCCCTTCTCGTTGGTGAGGTTCGCCGGGACGCCCGCGTCGAGGTAGGCGGCCAGGGTGTCGGCGTCCCCGGTGCGCGCGAGGTCGAAGACCTTGGACGCCAGCTCGATGACCTCGGGGTCCGGAGTCTCGCTCATCGGGTGGAACCGCCCTTCTCCTGCGTTGTCGTCCTGCGCACGGCAAGCGGGGCCGTACGAGTGAATCGACAGGGTACTGCCCGTTCGGTGACATGACCTCGCTCGACCGAGGCAAAGATCACGGCAGCCCGCGCTCGGCCGTCTCTCTAACGCACGCCGGGCATTTCGCCACTCGACAGCCCGTTCGACGTCCGCCGGTCAAGTGAAATCGCCCGTTTTTCACTCGAATGAACCTTTAGTCACATAGATACTTGCGGTGAACTTGGAAGGACTCATGGTGACTGTCCCCTCAACCAGGAGAACACCCAATGATCCTGTCCATCTCAGGCGTGGTCCTGCTCGGCATCATCTGCTTCCTGTTCTTCAAGAAGGACGGGATGAAGGCCTCGCACGCCCTCGTCAGCGCGCTGTTCGGCTTCTACCTCGCGGGCACCGCCATCGCCCCGAGCATCACGGCGGGCGGGCAGAGCCTCGCCGGCCTCCTGGGCGGGATCAAGTTCTGACGCCCTTCCGTCCCTTCCACCACCTCAGGAGTACTTCGTGGCCCGGCGACCACTCCCCCGCATTCTGAGCAGCGGCAGCGCGCAGATCGCTCGTAGTCGAGAGATCGCGCGCACGGCCGCCGACAGCGCCACCGACGTGCTCCATCCACTGATCACGGTCTCCCGTGGTCTGCGGAAGCTGGCCGCGACAGCGCGCGCCAAGTGGGCCGCGACCCCCAAGGAGCGGCGTGGCCCCACGCTGTTCCTGGTCGCGGCCTGCCTCCTGGTCGTCGTCCTCATGCCGTACGGGCCGCTCCTCGCGCTCGTCACGCTGATGGGCGCCGCCGCGTGGAAGGGACGCGAACGTCCGGTCGTCAGGACCGGTCCCGACGACGCGGAGATCGCCCGGCTCAAGGGTCTGTACGAGGCCCTCGTGCCGTACTTCTCCGTGCCCGACGACCCCTCCCCGCTCTTCGCCCACGGAGGCGACTGGAGCGGCGCCTTCGCGGAGTACGCCTTCGACGACGACGGGCGGCTCACCCGGCTGAAGATCGCCTATCCCCCCTACTTCACGGACGGCGAACCCGACGCACGCGCGTGTATCGAGCACCTGCTGCACGCCAAGTCGGGGCGCGGCCGCGAGTACCGCTTCGACTGGGACGAGGAGGGCAACCGGCTCGTCATGAGCGTGCTGCCCGCCCTGCCCACCACCATCGCCGCCCAGCGCTTCGTCACCGTGCCGGGCGAGACCGTGCTCGGCTTCACCGACGCGGACGCCGTGCAGCGGACCGTGCCCGTGGTCGCGGCGGACGGTACGGAGGACGCGCCGGCCGTGGTCTGGCGCACCGGCCCCCGCTCCACCGAGCCGCATCTGCTGGTCGTCGGCCAGCCGGGCAGCGGCACCACGTCCCTGCTGCGTTCGATCGCCCTCCAGGCCCTCCCCCACGGCGACGTGCTGATCGTCGAGGGCGGCGGCACCGGGGAGTACGCCTGCCTGACCGGCCGGGACGGCGTCCTGGCCGTCGAGTGCGGGCTCTCCGGCTCCCTGGCCAGCCTCGAATGGGCGGCGCACGAGACGGAGCGGCGCCTGATCGCCGCCAACCGGGCCCGGCAGGCCGGTCACCCGGCGCCCGAGGACACCCGGCGCCCGCTGTGGATCCTCGTCGACCGGCCGAGCATCCTCGGGCACCTCGCCGCCGCCGACGGCCGCGGCGACCCGCAGGAGCTGCTCCAGGTGCCGCTGCGGCACGGGCGCGCCGCCCAGGTCACGGTGGTGGTCGCCGAGCAGTTCGACAGCGCGGACACGCTGAGCGAGGCGGTACGGAGCCACACCAGGGCGCGGATCGTGCTCGGCCCCGCCACCCCCGAGCAGATCGCGGCCGTCCTCGGCACCGAGCCGCACACCACGCCGACGCCCCAGGTCCCGGCGGGCCGCGGCTACGCGCGCCTGGGGACCGGACCGGTCCTGCGCCTGCAGGTGCCGGCGACGCCCGACCCGTACGACGACGCGACGAGCGAGACGCACCGGCAGGCGGTCCTGGACCTCCTCCCGGAACGCCGGACGGCGACACCCGCCACAGCGGCGACGCTCACGACGTCGACGACGGTCATCACGGCGGCGACGACCGCCCCCGCCGCCGTCGAGAAGGCCGTCGCCTCGGCCCCCGAGCCGGCCCCGGCGCCCCGCGCCCAGCCGGACCCGGGCCCGGCTCCGCTGCACGCCCCGGTACCCGCCGAGGGCTGAGGAGCACGCGCGTGAAGAGGCCGGTCCGGACCGCGGGTCCGTACCGGCCTCTTCGTGTGAAGCAAGGCGGCTACGCCACGAACGACCGCGGCGGCTCCGTCCCCCCGCCCGCGCCGGACTCGACGAGCCGGGCCGCGGCGGCGAGCCGGGCGGCGGCCTCGTCGGCAACCGGCCCGCCGACCGTGAAGGGCAGCCTGACGAAGCCCTCGAAGGCCCCGTCGACGCCGAACCGCGGCCCCGACGGGACACGGACGCCGACCCGCTCCCCCGCCTCGGCCAGCCGGGAGCCGGACAGGCCGCCGGTACGGACCCAGAGGGTCAGGCCGCCGCGCGGGACGGAGAACTCCCACTCCGGAAGCTCCCTGCGCACCGCGGCGACGAGCGCGTCCCGGTTCTCCCTGGCCTGGGCGCGGCGCAGCGCCACGGCCTCCTCCCAGCCGCCCGTGCCCATGAGCCAGTTCACGCCGAGCTGTTCCAGGACGGGGGTGCCGAGGTCGGCGTACGCGCGGGCCGCCACCAGGGAGCGGATGACGTCGGGAGCCGCACGGACCCAGCCGATGCGCATGCCCGCCCAGAAGGCCTTGCTGGCCGAGCCGACCGTCAGGACGGTGGATCCCGCCGGGTCGAAGGCGCAGACCGGCCTGGGCATCTCCAGGTCGTCGTCCAGGTGCAGCTCGGCCATGGTCTCGTCGACGACGAGGACCGTGCCGGCCGAGCGGGCCGCGTCCACGAGCTGTCGGCGCTGGTCCTCGTCGGCCAGCGCGCCGGTCGGGTTGTGGAAGTCGGCCACCACGTACGCGAGGCGGGGTGCCGCGTCCCGCAGCACCTGCCGCCAGCGGCCCATGTCCCAGCTGCCGAGGCCCTCCGACATGGCGACGGGCACGAGCCGGGCCCCGGCCTCCCGCATCAGCTGGAGGATGTTGGCGTACGAGGGCGATTCGACGGCGATGCGCTCGCCCCGCCCCGCGAAGAGGTGGCAGATGGCGTCGATGGCTCCCATGGCGCCGGTCGTGACCATGATCTGTTCGGGCATCGTGGGGATGCCGCGCGCGGTGTAGCGGTCGGCGAGCGTCTGCCGCAGGGCGGGCAGTCCCGCCGGGTAGTCCCCGTGCGTGTGGGCGTACGGAGGCAGTTCCTCCAGGGCGCCCTGGATGCCGCGGGTGAGCCAGGGCTCGGGCGCGGGGAGCGCCGCGCAGCCGAGGTCGATCAGCGAGCCGAGGGACTCGGGGGGCAGCGGTTCGAGGCCCCGGGCGGGCAGGGGGTTCCCCGCCGGTACGGCGGTCCAGCTGCCGGCCCCGCGGCGGGATTCGAGGAAGCCCTCGGCGCGGAGCGCCTCGTAGGCCGCGGCAACCGTCGTACGGCTGACGGTGAGGGCGAGGGCGAGTTCCCGTTCGGCGGGGAGCCGGGCGGCGACCGGGACCCTTCCTTCGAGGATCAGCAGGCGGATGCCGTCGGCCAGCGCACGGTAGGCGGGCGGCTTGCGCGCGCCGGGTCCGGCGGGCCTCGGCTGCTGCGCCTGGAGCTGCCGCGCGAGCTGAGCCGGTCCTACCGCCGAAGTCCACTGGGCCATCGGAATCAGTCCACCTTCCTCGAATTGGCCATGGTTGGCACCCATTCCCTGGCCACAGAGTGTCACGAACCAGTCCACTGACACCACCCTGGGGGAAGTCCCTTGTCCATCGCCTCCGGTCTCCACGGCCGGCACCTCACCCGCCGACTGATCCAGCTCTACGTGGGCCTGGCGCTCTACGGGGCCAGCGCGGCGCTGCTCGTGCGCAGCGGTCTCGGCCTCTCGCCCTGGAGCGTCCTCGACCAGGGGCTCTCCGAGAAGACGGGGCTGACCATCGGCGTGGTGTCGATCATCGTCGGCGCGGCGGTCCTGCTCCTGTGGATACCGATCCGGCAGCGGCCCGGTCTCGGCACCGTCTCCAACGTGTTCGTGATCGGTCTGGCGATCGACGGCACCCTCGCCCTGGTCCCGGACGTCCACGGTCTCGCCGGGCAGGTGCCGCTGCTCGTGTCCGGCGTCGTCCTCAACGGGCTCGCGACGGGCCTGTACATCGCGGCGCGCTTCGGCCCGGGTCCCCGCGACGGTCTGATGACCGGTCTGCACCGGCTCACCGGCCGGTCCATCCGGCTGGTGCGGACGGCGATCGAGGTGGTGGTCGTCGCCACCGGGTTCCTCCTCGGCGGCTCCGTCGGCGTCGGCACGGTGCTCTACGCGCTGGCGATCGGGCCGCTCGCGCAGTTCTTCCTGCGCTGGTTCGCCGTTCCCGAGCCGGACTCCGGCAGCACCGCGGTCGCCCCGGCGACACCCGAGCAGGCCATACTGCGGCGGTGACTCGCGTACGCCACCCTTATCTCGACCACCCGTCGCCCCTGCCGTTCGCGCACCGCGGCGGCACGGCGAACGGCCTGGAGAACACCGCGGCCGCCTTCCGCCGGGCCGCCGCCGCGGGCTACCGCTACTTCGAGACCGATGTCCACACGACGGCGGACGGGGCGCTCGTCGCCTTCCACGACGCGACCCTCGACCGGGTCACGGACGCCACGGGCCGGATCCGGGACCTGCCCTGGGAGGCCGTGCGGGAGGCCCGTGTGGCGGGGAAGGAGCCCCTGCCGCTCTTCGAGGACCTCCTGGCGGAGTTCCCCGAGGTCCGCTGGAACGTGGACCTCAAGGCAGAGTCGGCCCTGGTCCCGCTGGTGGACCTGATCCGCAGGACCGACGCCTGGGACCGGGTCTGCGTGGGCTCCTTCACCGAGGCGCGGGTGGCACGGGCGCAGCGCGTGGCCGGTCCCCGGCTCGCCACCTCGTACGGGGTGAGCGGGGTGCTGGGACTGCGCCTGCGCTCGTTCGGCATCCCCGCGGCGGTCCGGGCCGGCGCGGTGGCCGCGCAGGTCCCCGAGCGGCAGGGCGGGATCACGGTCGTGGACCGGCGTTTCCTGCGGGAGGCGCACGCGCGCGGGCTCCAGGTCCATGTGTGGACGGTGAACGATCCGGCCCGTATGCACTCTCTCCTCGACCTGGGGGTGGATGGCATCATGACCGATCAGCTGGAGACGCTGCGCTCGGTGCTGACCGAGCGGGGCGCGTGGGTCTGAGCGCGCGCCCCGGCGACACGGGCCCGGATCACCGGTCCGGTCCGCCGGGCAGGCTCACGGGGACGAACGAGGGGGCGCGGCCATGACCACGGGAACCACCGAGCCGGAGGAGTACGCGACCGGCGGCGCCGAGCGCCGGCGGGAACAGCGGGGCTGGTACTTCTACGACTTCGCCTGCTCGGTGTACTCGACGAGCGTCCTCACCGTCTTCCTCGGCCCGTACCTGACCTCGGTGGCACGGGCGGCGGCCGACACCGAGGGCTTCGTCCACCCGCTCGGGATCCCGGTGCGGGCCGGCTCCCTCTTCGCGTACGCGGTGTCGGCGTCGATCGTGGTCGCCATCCTGGTGATGCCGCTGGTCGGCGCGGTGGCGGACCGGACGGGCCGCAAGAAGCCGCTCCTCGCCGCCTCGGCCTATCTCGGGGCGACGGCCACGGCCGGGATGTTCTTCCTGGCGGGTGACCGGTATCTGCTGGGCGCGTTCCTGCTGATCGTGGCGAACGCCTCGCTCTCGGTCTCCATGGTGCTCTACAACGCCTATCTGCCGCAGATCGCGCAGCCGGACGAGCGGGACGCGGTCTCCTCCCGCGGCTGGGCCTTCGGGTACACGTCCGGGGCGCTGGTCCTCGTCCTGAACCTGGTCCTCTTCTCGGGCCATGACTCCTTCGGCCTCACGGAGGGCGAGGCGATCCGGATCTGTCTGGCCTCGGCCGGTGTGTGGTGGGGCGCCTTCACCCTCGTGCCGCTACGGCGGCTGCGCGACCGGCGGGTCGCCGCGGACGGGCCGGACAGGGCGGGCGGGGGCCCGGTCGGCAGCGGCTGGCGCCAGCTGCGGGCGACCCTCAAGGACATGCGCCGGCACCCGCTGACGCTCTCCTTCCTCCTCGCCTACCTGGTCTACAACGACGGCGTCCAGACGGTGATCTCCCAGGCGTCCGTGTACGGCTCGGAGGAGCTGGGCCTCGACCAGACCACCCTCATCACCGCGGTCCTGCTGGTCCAGGTGCTCGCGGTGGCGGGCGCGCTCGGAATGGGGCGACTCGCCCGGTCGTACGGCGCCAAGCGGACGATTCTCGCCTCGCTCGCGGTGTGGACGCTGATCCTGGTGGCGGGCTACTTCCTGCCCGCCGACGCGCCCGTGTTCTTCTACTGTCTGGCCGCCGCGATCGGCCTGGTGCTGGGCGGGAGCCAGGCCCTGTCGCGCTCGCTGTTCTCGCATCTGATCCCGCGCGGCAAGGAGGCGGAGTACTTCTCGGCGTACGAGATGAGCGATCGCGGGCTGAGCTGGCTGGGGCCACTCGTGTTCGGTCTCGCGTATCAGCTGACCGGAAGCTACCGGGATGCCATCATCTCCCTGGTGATCTTCTTCGTGGTCGGCTTCGCGCTGCTCGCCCGGGTGCCGGTGCGGCGTGCGGTGGAGGCCGCGGGGAACCCGATGCCCGACCGAATTTAGACGTGGCACTGAAAGGGCGGTAGTGTACGCGTTTGGCCTGCCAGGCGGACCGTTACTGCGTGCTGCTTTGGTGAAGACACCGG
Organism: Streptomyces exfoliatus; assembly: GCF_000725545.1. Classification (GTDB taxonomy): domain Bacteria; phylum Actinomycetota; class Actinomycetes; order Streptomycetales; family Streptomycetaceae; genus Streptomyces; species Streptomyces exfoliatus. Next base: position 46,881 of record NZ_JNZP01000015.1, read on the forward strand.
GTCACGTCTGCCGCCAGATGTGACAAAACGGGCACTGGTGGGTACAACAAGGGGCGGCACGACGGGCGACGCATGACCCGGCACGGGAATCTTTACCGCCGACCGGACGTTGACCGGATAACGACGACAGCGACACCTGTCCTGTGGGCGACAAGCCCGGGAGGCACGATTCATGAGTGAGCGAGCTCTTCGCGGCACGCGCCTCGTGGTGACGAGCTACGAGACCGACCGCGGCATCGATCTGGCCCCGCGCCAGGCGGTGGAGTACGCATGCGAGAAGGGACATCGCTTTGAGATGCCCTTCTCGGTCGAGGCGGAGATTCCGCCGGAGTGGGAATGCAAGGTCTGCGGAATCCAGGCACTTCTGGTTGACGGGGACGGACCTGAGGAGAAGAAGGGCAAGCCTGCGCGTACGCACTGGGACATGCTCATGGAGCGACGCACCCGCGAGGAACTGGAGGAGGTCCTCGCCGAAAGGCTGGCCGTCCTTCGTTCCGGCGCCATGAACATCGCCGTGCATCCGCGCGACAGCCGGAAATCCGCCTAGCGGATCTCACCCGGACGAACAACGCCGCGGGGCCCGGTACACGATCTGTGTACCGGGCCCCGCGGCGTTCTTCGTGAGCGGTCAGGGAGTCAGGGGCGGGCGGTCCTCGTCGGCCCCGCGCGGGCCCCTGGCGGCGTCCTCGCGGATGACCTCGCCCTGCACGACCTTGCCGTCGGGGCGGTGGATGCGCGCCTGCTGGAAGGCGTCCTGGAGGCTGCCGGGAGGTGCGGCGTTGATCCGGCGCTCGGCGGCCCTGTCCGCGTACCGCCCGAGGAAGGAGCGGACCGGAGGGATCAGCAGCAGCAGACCGGCCGCGTCGGAGACCAGGCCGGGGATCATCAGGAGGAGCCCGCCGAGCATCAGGAAGCCGTTGCGGTCCTCCGCGCCGGTTCGCTCGGGCGCCGTGGGCATCGTGCCGCTCTGCGCTGCGGCCTGGGCCTGCTGGAAGGTGGAGGTGAGGTTGCGGAAGGCACGCCGGCCCGCCCGCTTGACGACGGCGGCGCCGAGAACGGCACCGCCGACGAGCAGGGCGAAGACGGTCAGTCCGCCCGCCGCGTCCGCCACCACCGTGAGCAGCCAGATCTCCAGGACCAGCCAGGCGGCGACGCCGAGCGGAAGGTACGTACGCGCGCGTGAGCGCTTGGGGGCGAGGGGAGGCGGTGCGCCGGTCGTCATGGCCCCAGTGTGCCTGGGACCCCGCCGGAACGTCGTAAAGGGGGGATCAGGACGTCCGGCAGTGCCCGGGACCGGGAGACCCGGGCCCGGGACGGGTTCAGGAGGGTTTGCGGCCCAGCATCTTGCCGACCTTGTCGGCCCGGGCCGACAGACCCCAGCCGGTGACCCGCCACAGGGCCTCGACGACGATGTTCCGGCTCATCTTCGAGTCGCCGACCTCGCGCTCCACGAAGGTGATCGGCACCTCGACGACGTGGAAGCCGGCGGCGACCGCGCGGCGGGCCAGGTCGACCTGGAAGCAGTAGCCGGCCGAGGCCACGTCCTCCAGGCCCAGGCCCTCCAGGGTCTCCTTGCGGAAGGCCCGGTAGCCGCCGGTGACGTCCCGGATCGGCACGTCGAGCATCACGCGCGAGTAGAGGCTGCCGCCCCGGGAGATGAACTCGCGGGACTTCGGCCAGTTCACGATGCGGCCGCCCGGCACCCAGCGGGAGCCGAGGACCAGATCCGCGCCCTTGAGGGCGGTGAGCAGCCGCGGAAGCTCCTCGGGCTGGTGGGAGCCGTCGGCGTCCATCTCGACGAGGACGCCGTAGCCGTGCTCGATGCCCCACCGGAAGCCGGCGAGGTAGGCGGCGCCGAGCCCCTCCTTGCCCTTGCGGTGCAGGACGTGCACATGGTCGTCGTCGGACGCGAGCTCGTCCGCGAACTTGCCCGTGCCGTCAGGGCTGTTGTCGTCGGCGACGAGAACATGCGCCTCGGGTACGGCTTCCCGCACCCGCGCGACGATCGGCTTGATGTTCTCCGCCTCGTTGTAGGTCGGAATGATCACCAAGGCCTTGCCGAGCGGGCCGTAACGCCTCTGGCCACCGTCGTTCACTACTGCCCCTTCGGATACATACGCAGGCCCCCACCATAGCGAGGTCCTCGGAGTGCTCCGGCGCGGCGGTCGCCCGGGGCGGCCGAGGTTGCGGTACAGGGGGGCGTGCGGGCGGGGCGGTCGGCGCCGTCCACGTGCGGTGCGGGGCCCGGCGTCCTTCGGTCCGACCTGGGATCCGCCGGCTGCGGATCGACCGAGAGCCGTTGTCTACTGAACATCCGGGCCCCACCCGGGTCGCACCTTCCGCCGGAGAAACCTTCCCTCGCGGCCGAGGCGCGGGCGGCGTTCGGCGAGTGCGGGGAGGCGCTCCGGTCGGACGTCCTGTGGTGGACGCGGAGAACCTACCCGCCCCTGCCGGTCGACTGTCAACACCCGCTTGACCTGCGAATACGCCCCAAAAGGCCAGGCCGGAGGGGAAGATCCGCAGGTCGGGGACAAGGGTGCGGAACGAGGTCCCGAGGGGGACATATCCCTACATCACTCGTTCGGCCGTACGAACACCGTCTGCCCGTGCACGACCGTACGCAGACAGACGGGGAGGTCGCGGCCGGGCGACAGATCGGGCAGACCGGGCGTCCCGGACCGGGGGTCGGTCGACCAGCGGGCCACCCTGTCGTCGGGGGCCTGGACCACGAGTTCCTCGGTGCGCCAGACCGCGTAGTCGGCGGGCGCACCGGGGACGAGCGTCCCGGCGTCGTCCCGCCCCACGGCGCGCCAGCCGCCCCGCGTGTGGGCGGTGAAGGCGGCCCGGGCGGAGATCCGGTGCTCGGAGGTGCGGTGGAAGGCGGCGGCCCGGACGGTGCCCCAGGGGTCGAGCGGGGTGACCGGGCTGTCGGAACCGAAGGCCAGCGGCACACCGGCACGGAGCAGCGCCGCGTACGGGTTGAGGGTCCTGGCCCGCTCGGCGCCGAGCCGGTCGGCGTACATGCCCTCCTCGCCGCCCCAGAGCGCGTCGAAGGCGGGCTGGACCGAGGCGGTCAGACCGAGCTCGGCGAAGGCCGCGATCGTCTCGGGGGTGAGCATCTCGACGTGCTCGACGCGGTGCCGGGCCGCCCGGATCCTGGCCAGGCCGAGCTTCTCCGCGGCGGCCCTGACGCCCTCGACGACGGCGGTCACGGCGGCGTCGCCGATGGCGTGGAAACCGGCCTGGAGGCCCGCCTCGGTGCAGGCCACGACGTGGAGGGCGACGGTGGCCGCGTCGAGGTGGGCGGCTCCGGTGTGGGTGGCGTCGGCGTGGTCGGCGTAGGGCTCGTGGAGGCAGGCCGTGTGGGAGCCGAGGGAGCCGTCGGCGAACAGGTCACCGGCCGCGCCCAGGGCGCCGAGGGCGCGGGCCCGCTCGACGTCGAGGTCGGCCCAGTAGCCGACGACGCGTGGACCTGGCTCGTCGCGGGCCAGGTCCAGGAGGCCGGTGAAGTCCTCCTCGGAGGAGATCTGCGGGCCGCCGCACTCGTGCACGGTGCCGATGCCGAGGGAGGCGGCACGCGCGCGTGCGGCGCGCTGGGCCTCGGTGCGCTGGCGCGCGGAGACGGCGCCGAAGGCGGCGGCGCGCACGGCGTGGTGGGCGTCGCCGGTGAGCGGCCGCTGTCCGTCGTGGAAGCCGTCCAGGTCCCGGACGCCGGGGACGAGGTCCAGGAGCGCGGTGGTGACGACGGCCGAGTGGACGTCGATCCGGGTGAGGTAGAGCGGCCGGCCGCCGGTCAGCCCGTCGAGTTCGGCACGGGTGAGCGGCCGGCGCTCGGGCCAGCGGGAGGCGTCCCAGCCGTGGCCGATGAGGATGCGGTCCTCGGGGCGGGCGGCGGCGTGGGAGCGGATCAGCTCCGCCGCCTCCGCGAGCGAGGCGGCGGAGGACAGGTCGAGCCCGGTGAGGGCGAAGCCGGTGGCCGTGGTGTGCACATGGGCGTCGACGAAGGCCGGGGTGACGAGCGCGCCCTCCAGGTCGACCACCTCGTCCACGCCGGAGGCGAAGGCGTCGGCCGCGCCCTCCGAGCCGACCCAGGCGACGTGCCCGCGCTCCACGACCATGGCGGTGGCGAAGGGGTCGGCGGGGCTGTGGACTTCTCCACCGCGCAGCAGCACGGTGCGGTGTTCGCCGGGAGACGCAGCAGGCGTGGACTCACTCATGCGACCAGGCTAGGACCTGGAGGGACCCGGTTTGTCCGGCAGGTCCCCCCTGGGGCACGTCAGACGCGCGGCGGCCTCGCCTCGTACGGCGTGGACAGGACCACCGTGGTGCGGCTGGAGACCCCGGCCTGGGTGCGAATGCGGCTGAGCAGGTGCTCCAGCTCCAGCGGGGTGGCGACGCGGACCTTGAGGATGTAGTTCTCGTCGCCCGCGACGCTGTGGCAGGCCTCGATCTCCGGGATGTCGGCGAGCCGGTCGGGGGTGTCGTCGGGGGCGCTGGGGTCGAAGGGTTTGACCGAGATGAAGGCGGTCAGCGGCAGGCCCACGGCCTCCGGGTCGACGACGGCGGCGTAGCCGCGGATGACTCCGCGCTGCTCCAGGCGGCGGACGCGCTGATGCACCGCCGACGTGGACAGGCCGGTGGCCTTGCCCAGGTCGGTGTAGCTCATGCGCCCGTCCTTGACGAGCAACTCCACGATCTGACGATCCAGCTCCTCCATGCGGTGACCCTATTGCTCCGGGAGGGGCGGGGCACCGCCGGGGTGGACCGCTATCGGCCGGTATGGGCAGCCACGGGGCACCTGCGACAGGCATGTGACGAACGCCACAGGTTTGCGTCAGGCCCGGGAAGCCGTCACACGGTTATGCGGACGGCCGCATGGGAAGTGCTTGCTGTGGTCGGGGCCGTACAGAGTCGGCCGACCCACCCGAGGGGGAGATTCTCCATGCAGGAGCCTGTTGATTCGGTCGAGACGTCCGACGAGCTCGACGCGTACGACACCTTTGAGATGTTCCGGGTCATCTGCCCGGAGTGCGTGCAGCCCATCGCGCTGCTCGCGGACGAGGACGTGCTTCCGGAGCACGCGCTCTGCCCGACGCCGTGGAACCCCTTCGTCCTGACGGTGTGCCCGGGCACGGGCCTGTCGGCGACCGAGGCCCGCCCGGCCGACGAGACCCTGGAGCTCCAGGAGCAGGACACCGCGCTCCTCCTGACGCTGCCCCAGGGCCTCGACTGGCGCACGCAGCCCTTCTCGCACGTGGGCGGTCCGGGCTCGCGTCCGATGCGGGTGCCGCAGATGCGGCGCGCGGCCTAGCGCCTTTCGTCTGGATCACGCCGGGGGCGCGGGCTCACCAGTAGCGTCCCCGCACCATCGCCGCCAGGGTGGCGTGGTGCAGGATCAGGCCGTCGGGGTCCGCGGGTACCGCGGCCTCGCCGAAGTGGACCTGGCGGTACGCGATCCTGAGCATGACGATCGCGTGCCGCAGTGCCGCGTAGAGGGTGTGGAACTCCATGTCGCGCGGGGTGTGTCCGGTCAGTTCCGCGTACCTCCGCTCGACGGCGTCACGGCGCAGGAGGCCGGGCAGTCCCGGCTGGCCGAAGCCCACGGTCAGGTCCTGGAAGAAGCGGTGGAGGTAGACCGTCCAGCCGAGGTCGACCTCGCGCGGGACGCAGGCCGCCATCTCCCAGTCGAGCACGGCGGCGGGGGTGAAGCCGTCGTAGACGATGTTCCCGATGCGCGCGTCGCCCCAGCCGAGCACGGCCGGCCCCTCGTCGGCCGGCCAGTGCGCCTCCAGCCAGTCGAAGGCCGACTCGATGAGCGGTGAGGGGGCGACCCCGTCCACCACCCAGGCGTAGTAGGCGCGTTGGGCCTCGACGTGGCGGCGCAGCGGGGTTCCGGCGCCGTCCGGCAGAAGGAACTCGGCCTCCTTCACCGGGAACTGGTCGTGCAGCCGCGCGAGCACGGAGACGGACTCCGCTTCGAGCAGGGCGCGTTCGGCATCGGTGGCGCCGTGGAGCCAGTTCCCCTCGTACGTGTAGGGCATGACGTCCGGCGGGACGCGGCCCTCGGCGCGGGCCATCACGAAGAAGGGGGCTCCGAGCGGTCCGGGGTCCTCCTCCAGCCAGAGCACGCGCGGGACGGGCACGTCGGTGTGCTCGCCGACCAGCCGCATGACCCGGTGCTGGCGCGCCATGTCGTACACGGGGAAGACGGTGTACGCGTCGGGGTCGGCGGCCAGGCGCAGGGCGCAGCCGCGGACGGGGGCGTCGGGGTGGTGGAGGTCGAAGAGCAGGGTCTCGCTGGACATGCCGTTGGTGCCGGGGACGGCGAGCCCTGTGACGCGGGCGCCGGGCAGGTGACGGTCCAGCCAGACCGTCAGGCGGCGGCCGAGCTCCTCGGGTTCCCGGGTGGTGGTGCGGGGGCGCGGTGTGGTCAAGGGGGTCTCCTCAGAGGGCCGTTGACGTGTGTTCGGCGAATCCGCTGGGGTCGTGGCGGCCGAAGGAGCCGTGTTCGAAGATGCCGTAGCCGGTGTGGCCGTCGAGGGTGAAGCGGGCGGCGTGGTCGGTGACGCCGTACGCGGCCATGGGGTGGGCGGTGGGGTCGGAGAGGTCGTAGACGCGCCGGTCGGTCCAGCCGCGGCCCTGCCAGGTGCCGTGCTGCCAGTCGGTGGCGGGCGGATAGCCGGCGCCGACCGCGAGCGGGGAGGAGGCGAGGATCTCGACGCCGACCTCCAGGGGCTTTCCGGTCGGGTCGGTGAGGTGGACGGTGGCCCGTTCGGGGTGGCGGGTGCCGCTGCGGTACGTGATCTCGGTGCGGGGCCAGCCGAGTTGGGTGTCGCGGTGGCCGTCGCGTACGAGCAGGGCCTCGCTGAGGGTGCGGTAGCCGTCGGCGTCCTCCTGTGTGACGACCATGAGGAAGCGGTCCTCGAAGCGCATGGGGATCCAGAGCCAGTGGAAGCCCTCGGGCCGGAACTCGGCGGCCCGGCCGGGCTCTTCGCCGGGGATCGGACGGACTCCCCAGCTGCGGTCGCGGGTGCCGGTCCACTCCCCCGGGGTGACCGTGAACTCCTCGCCGTCGGCCCTGATCGTGCCCGTGCAGTGGCCGGCCTGGACGAAGCGGCGGCCTTCGAGGGTGAGCCGCCCGCCGTGGCGCTGGGTGTGGTGGGGCTCCCAGACGGTGGGGAAGTCGCCGGTCCAGTGGAGGTCGTAGGAGAGCCCGTCGGGGTCGCCGGGGTCGGCGGCGCAGCGCAGGGAGAGGCGCTTGAGGGGTTCGTCGACGGTGAGGGAGAACGGGCCGACGGAGAGGTTCATCCGGTCGTCGCCGAGGGCGTCGGATGCCCGGACGGCGTGCAGCCGGTCGCCGGTCCTGAGGGTGGCGTAGGCGTCGATGACGCCGGTGTTGGGGTAGACGCCGAGGCCGGCGATGAGGAGGGCGCGGCCCGTGTGGTCGAAGACGTGGAAGATGCACCGGTCGTAGGCGTTGCGGTCGCCGCTGACGTGGTGCTTCATCGAGAGCGGGGCCTGGTGCACGGGGTATTCGTCGAGGGGGACGGGCCGGTCGTCGACGTGCCGGTGCGCGGACATGGCTGGCCTCCTGGGAGCTCGCGCGAGAGAACCTGACGGTACGTCAGCTCTGCCCGGCGCGACCAGAGTCGTGCAGCGGGTACCGGGCGAACTGCCGCTCGAATCCGTTCGGGGGTGACCACGGCCGCCGGGGCGCGTTGGTCCGGGCATGACCACGCTGTACACCACTCCCAGCGGGTTCGGTCGGCATCGGCAGGCTGAGCCGCGCACTGAAGAATCGGTTCATCAGTCGGCGCCGACCCCCGCGCCGACGACACCGCCCGCGCCTGTCCCCGTACCCGTGCCGGCACAGGCGCCCGCCCCGCACCCCGTCGCAGCCGACCCGCCCATCTTCAAGGCCGTGCTCTCGCTCTGGGCGAGCCAGGGCCGCACCCTCCCGGGCCATCGCGACCACGAGTGGGCCCGGCTCGCCGCCGGCCCGGTCTGGGCGGACCGCACGGTGCGCGTCAGCGGGATTCTGGTCCGACCAGGTGACGGGCGATGACCATGCGCTGGATCTGATTGGTGCCCTCGACGATCTGGAGCATCTTCGCCTCCCGCAGATACCGCTCCACCGGGAAGTCCGCCGTGTAGCCGTACCCGCCCAGCACCTGCACCGCGTCCGTCGTGACCCGCATGGCGGCGTCCGTGCAGAACAGCTTCGCCATGGCCGCGCACCGGCCGAAGGGTCGCCCCTCGTCGCGGAGCCGCGCCGCCTCCAGGCAGAGCGCCCTGCCCGCCTCGACCCGGGTCGCCATGTCGGCGAGCAGGAACCGGAGCCCCTGGAAGTCGGCGATCGGCCGGCCGAACTGGCGGCGCTCCCTGGCGTACGCCACCGCCTCGTCCAGCGCCGCCTGGCCCAGCCCGACCGCGCAGGCGGCGATGCCGAGCCGCCCCGAGTCCAGCGCGTCGAGCGCGATCGTGAAGCCATGCCCCTCCGCGCCGAGGCGCCGCGCGTCAGGCACCCGCACCCCGTCGAAGTGGAGCTGCGCGGTCGGGGAGCCCTTCATGCCCATCTTCCGTTCGGGCGGGGCCGCGCTCAGCCCCGGCGCGTCACCGGGCACCAGGAACGCGGTGACGCCGCGCGCACCCGGGCCACCGGTACGGGCCATGACCGTGCAGAAGTCCGCGATGCCGCCGTGGGTGATCCACGCCTTGGTTCCGTCGATCACCCAGTCGCCGTCCGCGCCCTCCCGGACGGCCCTGGTGCGCAGCGCCGCCGCGTCCGATCCCGCGGACGGTTCGGAGAGGCAGTACGCCCCGAGCAGACCTCCGCCCAGCATCGCGGGCAGGTGCGCGGCGCGCTGCTCGTCGGTGCCGTAGTGGGCGAGCGCGTGGCAGGAGAGGGTGTGGACGCTCACGCCGAGACCCACGGTGAGCCGGGCCGCGGCGAGTTCTTCGAGGACCTGCAGATAGACCTCGTACGGCTGGCCGCCCCCGCCGTACACGGGGTCGTACGGCAGTCCGAGCAGTCCGGATCGGGACAGCAGCGTGAACAGCTCGCGGGGGAATTTCCCGGCGGCCTCCTCCTCCGCGGCGGCGGGCGCGATCTCCCGCCGGGCGATGTCCCGCGTCAGGGCGAGCAGCTCGCGGGCCTCGTCGGTGGGCAGCCGGCGCTCCACGCCGTCCGCGTTCCATTCGGCCATGGCCGGGCGCTCCTCCCTGCCGGGCGCGGGCGTGCCGCGCGCGGGATCGCGGGGAGTATGCCCGCCCGTGGCCCGGGGCTCACGCGTATGACCGGCGGATCACACGGACGGAAGGCGTCCAGGGCCGCCCCGGCTCACATGAGGCCGGCGCGCGTGACGAGTACGGCGAGGAGGACGACCAGCGTCCACCCGAGGACGTGTTCGAGCAGCTTGGGCCCTCGGTCGTCGTCCTCGGGGCCGCCCGTCCGGGCGCGGATCAGCAGGCGGGTGTAGGTGGTGGAGGTCATGGCGACCACCTTGCGGTACGCGGAGGGCCCCGGGGTAGAGATGTCGGTCACGTCCCCCGGCCCCGCGCCGCCGCGCCGGGCGCCGCCGAGGGCCTCGGGAACCGCGCGCCGCAAGGCCGAGGAGCGTTCGGGAGGGGAAGACGGCGCCCCGCTCCTGTGCCGGAGACCACTGCGCCGCTCTCCCCTCCCCCCACCGTCGGACGGACGAGGCCCTCCGCCACGCACCCGAGTGCCGGACCCCGCTCACACCAGGCCGAGCGCCCGCAGCGCCCGGTGCTGGCCCGGGGTCGGCTCGACGGGCCAGTAGAGGTAGCAGACCCCGCCCGTACCGCCTCTGACCTTGCCGTTCGCGTCGTAGCGCTTCGTGCGGAGCCAGATGTTCTCCCACTCCCTGCGTCGGTAGATCCGGCGGACGGCCGCGTTGTCCGGTGACGCGGGGTCGTTGGCGATGACGTCGCCGTCCGCCGTGAAGCCGATGACGGTCATCAGGTGGCCCGCGGTGCCGTATCCCGCCCCCGTCAGCTCCTCCTTGCGGAAGGACTGGGACGTTATGGCCGGGATTCCGGCCTCGATCAGCGTCTCCAGTTCGGTGAGCGAGCGCAGCCGGGTGACCACCGCGTTCATGCCGGGGTACGAGGCCGCGTAGGCGGCGTTGAAGGGCCAGTTGCCGCAGCCCTCGTACTGGTGGTCGTAGGTGTGGCGGGCCGCGTGGCAGACCTGCGGGTCGGCGAAGGCCGGGTTCACCCAGGCCAGCTCCTCGGCCGAGGGCCGGCGCCCCCAGTACTCGACGATCATCTGCGAGGAGGTCGGGCTGCACCACGCCTCTCCGCCGTTGTCGTACTCGGGGTACTGCCCGACGTGGGTGTTCTGCGAGTAGCGCGGCACGATCAGTTCGCGGGCCGCGTCGGGCGCGGAGGCCGGAACCGTGAAGCGGTCCGGGATGTCCGACGCCATCGCGCCGAGCCGCCACACCGTCGGGGTGAGGCCGCTCCCCGGGGTGCGGTACAGCGTCAGGCGCAGCCGGTACGAGGCCAGCCGCAGCCCGCTCGCCGCGTCGTCGATCGCGAGGGTGTCGGTCCAGACGGTGCTCTTGCCGTCGGTCTGGTCGTCCACCGAGGTGCGCCGGATGTCACCGTCGCCGGAGGCCCAGCGGCCCAGGACGTACCAGGGGGTGGAGGTGCCGTCGGTGTAGGCGCCGGACAGTTCGACCTGGAGCCAGGTGCCGGGCGGGGTGTCGGCGTTCCAGGAGGCGATGACCTCGGTGGCGGGCACGGTCGGGGTGTGGACGGGCGAGGTCCAGCTCGCGTACTCCCAGGGGGAGGTCCGCCCGGTGTGCGGGTCGGTGTAGTCGGTGATCCCGGCGGGGGCGGCGAGGAGCAGGGCGGGGCGGCGGCCCGCGACGGCCCTGGTTCCTGCGGCGCTGCCGCATCTCCAGTCCGTGTACGAGGACCAGAAGCGGTTGTCGACGAGGCCGGGCGCGGGGGCGCGGCCCGGCGCGGCGTCGTCGGGCGCCGCGCGGACAGGGGCGGCGGTCGGGCCGCAGTCGCCGGCGCACTCGGCGGCGGACGCCGTGGCGGCGGCAGGAGCGGCGGCGGCCGTTCCTGCCGCCGCGAGGGCTGCGGCGAGGACGGTTCTGCGCGGGGTGGAGCTGGTCATGGGCGGTGACCCCCAGTCGAGAACGGTGGGCGTACGGATCTGCTGGGCGGGCCCACTATCCCGGCTCCCGGCCCGCGCCCGCCAGCACTTCGCCACGCGTCGCCGCACCAATATTGGTCTCGACCGCTGGCGGCGGTACCGTCCTGACCTGCGGCGGTCCCCCTCCCCTAGGCTGGGGCGCATGAACGACCTCGACCGCGCGGCGCACGCGCTGCTCCGGCTGCCGCCCTCCTGCGGCCCGGTCCGGCTGATCGCGGTCGACGGGCACGCGGGCTCCGGCAAGTCCACGCTCGCGGCCCGTCTCTCCACCGTCCTCGGTGACGCGCCCGTGCTCCACCTCGACGACCTCGCCACGCACGAGGAGCTCTTCGAGTGGACCGATCGGCTGCGCGAGCAGGTCCTCGCTCCCCTGGCGCGGGGCGAGGCGGCGTCCTACCGGCCGTACGACTGGGGGCTGCGGCGCTTCGGAGCGGCGCGGGAGCTGCCCCCGGCCCCGGTCGTGCTCGTCGAGGGCGTCGGCGCGGGCCGACGGGCGGTGCGGCCGTTCCTGGCGTGGCTGCTGTGGATGGAGCGAGGCGCGTCGGAGTCCTGGGCGCGGGGCCGGCGCCGGGACGGTCCGGACCAGGCCGTTTTCTGGGACGGCTGGACCGTGGCGGAGACTCGCCATTTCGCCGAGGACGCCTCCCGGCCCTTCGCCGGCACCTTGGTACGGGAGTGCGCGGAGGGGTACGACTGGCTTCCGGGGCCGGGTGTGACAGCGGGCGCGGACCAGATCATCACACACCGTGACGGCTCCCTGTCCGTGAACTGAGGGGCCGGAAGTCCGCTTTCGCAAGTGCCTCAACTCCGCTTGACCCAAGGGGCGTACAGGTCTTACGTTCTGAATGTGCGGCTTTTCGGAGCCGCCGCAGACACGAAGCCCCCGGTTGTTCCCCCGTGATCGGGGGCTTCGTTCTGCCTCTGACGGCCCTTTCCCGGGCCCTTCACGACCCCTGACGCTCACCCAGGGTCACCGCTTCCGGATCATGTGCTTCTCCTTAAGCGCACACCCCCTGCGCAGGTACGATGCCCCCAGGTGCGGTCAAATCCCGTCCATGCGTAGACGGTTGTGGGGGACCCGATGGACATCGGCACACAGGGCGCGCAGGCCCCCGCCGAACTCGCCTGGCTGCGCGGAGTCGACGCCTACACGATGGGCGCCTATCCGCAGGCGGAGGACGAGTTCCGGACGGCGGTACGGATCGACCCGGGGATGGCGGACGCCTGGCTCGGGCTGCACGCGCTCCGGGTCGACACCACGACCGCGTTGCTGCGCATGTACCGCAACCGCGACCGCTTCGGCGAACAGCGGTCCCGGTACCGGCGGGCCCTGAACTCCTGGTACTGGCTGGGCTGGTGGGTGCAGCCGGTCCTGGAGACCTCGCGCGACCTGCTGCTCGCCCACGCCTCCCACTGGCTCGACGGACGGCACGTGCCGGAGCTCGACCGTGCGCTCGCGGGGCTCCCGCCGGTCGACACCGACCCCCAGGTGCGCTTTCTGCACGCCTGCCGCTCCTATCTCGTCAAGGACTGGGACCAGCTCGTACGGCACACCGAGACCCTCGTCGACGACCCGCTGCTCGGCATCGAGGCCGGCCTGTTCGGCGGCATGGCTCGGGTCCGGCTCGAGATGTACGGCCAGGCCGAGCCGCTGCTCTCGGCCTCGCTGATGCGGTGCCGCAGCGAGCAGCCCCAGCGCAAGGAGCTGCGCTACTGGCTCGCCCGCGCCCACGAGGGCACCGGGCGCAGCGCCGCCGCCCTCCCCCTCTACCGGGCCGTGCACCGGATCGACCCGACGTTCATGGACACGGCCGCCCGCCTCGCGGCGATCGCCGAGTACGACGGCTTCGACGGGTACGACGGCGTGGAGGACCCGGCCGGGCTGGCGACGGTCGCCCTGGGCACCCTCGGCGGGGGCCTCGGCCAGGACGCCGTGGACACCGCGCCGGGCGCGGAGCCCGACACCGGGCCGCTGGGCGACGGGCTGCGGCTCGCCCCCGAACCCGTACCGCCCGCGGCGCCGGTCACACCTCCGGAGACCGTACGGCAGAAGGCGCCGCTGCCCTCGCAGCCGGTGCCGCCGCGCTTCCCGGCGGGGCCCACCGATCCCGTACGGCTCGCGGAGGCGCTCGCCGAGCTGGAGGGCATGGTCGGCCTGGAACCGGTGAAGCGGCAGGTCAAGGCACTGTCCGCGCAGCTGGAGATGGCACGGCTGCGGGCCGGTCAGGGCCTCCCGGTCCAGCCGCCGAAGCGTCACTTCGTCTTCTCCGGCCCCTCCGGCACAGGGAAGACCACGGTCGCCCGCATCCTCGGCCGGGTCTTCTACGCCCTCGGCCTCCTCGGCGGCGACCATCTGGTGGAGGCCCAGCGGGCCGATCTGGTCGGCGAGTTCCTCGGACAGACCGCGATCAAGGCCAATGAGCTGATCGACTCGGCGGTCGGCGGGGTGCTCTTCGTGGACGAGGCGTACGCGCTCTCCAACACCGGATACAGCAAGGGCGACGCCTACGGGGACGAGGCCCTCCAGGTCCTCCTCAAGCGGGCCGAGGACAACCGCGACCACCTCGTGGTGATCCTGGCCGGCTACCCCGAGGGCATGGACCGGCTGCTCAGCACCAACCCGGGGCTGTCCTCCCGGTTCACCACCCGCGTCGACTTCCCCTCGTACCGGCCGCTGGAACTGACCGCCATCGGCGAGGTGCTCGCGGCGGCCGACGGGGACGGATGGGACGAGGAGGCACTGGAGGAGCTGCGTTCGATCAGCGCGCACGTCGTCGAGCAGGGCTGGATCGACGAGCTGGGCAACGGGCGCTTCCTCCGCACCCTGTACGAGAAGTCCTGCGCCTACCGCGACCTGCGGCTCTCCGGATACCCGAACACCCCGACCCGCGAGGACCTCGCCACCCTCCGGCTCGCGGACCTCATGCAGGCGTACGGCGAGGTCCTGTCGGGCCGCGGTCCGATCGACCGCGGCCCTCGCGAGGAGCCGCCGGGGTACTAGACCGACGCGGGCCGGACCCGGTGCGCGGGGTCGCGGACCTCGCCCACCAGGGTCTCCAGGACGTCCTCCAGAGCGACCAGGCCCAGGACCCGGCCCGAGCCGTCCGCGACCTGTGCCAGATGGGTGGCGGCGCGGCGCATCACGGTGAGCGCGTCGTCGAGCGGCAGTTCGGCGCGGAGCGTCGCCATCGGTCGCCACAGCCGCTGCGGCACGGCCCGCTCCCGGTCGTCCAGGTCGAGGACGTCCTTGACGTGGACGAAGCCCATCAGGGTGGTGCTCCCCTCGGCGTGGACCGGGAAGCGGGAGTACCCGGTGCGTACGGTCAGCTCCTCGATCTCGCGCGGGGTGACCGTCGGCGGGACCGTGACCAGGGAGGCCCGTGCGATGAGGACGTCCGTCACCGGGCGCGTGCCCAGTTCGAGGGCGTCCTCGAGGCGCTCCTGCTCGGCAGGTTCCAGCAGCCCGGCCTGCCCCGCGTCCTCGACGAGCCGACCCAGCTGGACCCTGGTGAAGACCGCCTCCACCTCGTCCTTCGGCTCGACCTTGAACGCCCGCAGGACGAGCCGGGCGCAGGCTCCGAGCGCTGCCGTCACCGGACGGCACAGCCGGGCGAAGCCGACCAGACCGGGGGCGAGCCAGAGCGCGGTCCGCTCGGGCGCGGCCATCGCCAGGTTCTTCGGGACCATCTCGCCGATGACGAGGTGGAGGAAGACGACCGCGGCGAGGGCGATGACGTAGCCGAGCGGATGGATGAGGCCCTCGGGGACCCCGACCGCGTGGAAGACGGGTTCGAGGAGACGGGCGACGGTCGGCTCGGCGACGGCGCCGAGCGTCAGGGAGCAGACGGTGATGCCGAACTGGGCGGCGGCCATCATCTGCGGCAGGTTCTCCAGACCGTGCAGGACCTTCATGGCGCGGGCGCCGCCGAGCGGTTCGATCTGGCTGCGGCGGACGGAGACGAGGGCGAACTCGGCTCCGACGAAGAAGCCGTTGGCCAGGACCAGGAAGACGGCGAAGAGGAGCTGCAGGGTGCTCATCGGACGCCCTCCGCGACCAGCGAGGCGGAAGCGGGCGCCGCGACCGGGGCCGCGAGCGGGTCCCGGTGCTTCGCCGGGTCCAGGTGCGTGGGCCGGTCCAGGTCCGCGCTCGGCTCCGTCCGTACGAGGCGTACACGCTCGGCGCGATAGCGGTCGACCTGACGCACCGAGAGCCGCCAGCCCGGGAGCTCCGCCCGGTCGCCGGGGGCGGGAATGCGGCCGAGGAGGTCGGCGACCAGCCCGGCGACGGTCTCGTACGGCCCGTCGGGTACGTCGAGGCCTATCCGGCGCAGGGCGTGGACCCGGCAGGAGCCGTCGGCGTCCCACGCGGGCCGGCCCTCCTCCGCGGGTGCGGCGGCCAGCTCCGGCCGCCCGTCGGCCACGGTGTCGTGCTCGTCGCGGACCTCGCCGACGAGTTCCTCGACGATGTCCTCGAGGGTGACGACACCGGCGGTGCCGCCGTACTCGTCGACGACCACCGCGATCGGCTGCTCCCTGCGCAGCCGCTCCAGGAGGGTCTGGGCGGGCAGCGTCTCGGGCACGAGGAGCGGGGGGACCGCGATCCGGCCGACGGGGGTACGCAGCCGGGCGTGCGGCGCGACGGCGAGCGCGTCCTTGAGGTGGACCATGCCGACGATCTCGTCGATGCGCTCCCGGTAGACCGGGAAGCGCGAGAGGCCGGTGGCGCGGGTGAGGTTGAGGACGTCGGCCGCGGTGGCGTCCCACTGGAGCGCGCTGACCTTCACGCGCGGGGTCATGACCTGCTCGGCGGTGAGACCGCCGAGGCTCAGGGTCCGTACGAAGAGGTCCGCGGTGTCCTGTTCGAGGGCGCCTGCCAGGGCCGAGTGGCGGGCCAGGGAGACCAGCTCACCGGGGGTGCGGACCGAGTCGAGCTCCTCGGTGGGCTCGACGCCCAGGAGCCGCACCAGGCGGTTGGCGACCCGGTTGAGCAGGGAGATCACCGGCCGGAAGAGCGTGGAGAAGCGGCGCTGCGGGGTGGCCACGAAGCGGGCCACCTGGAGCGGCCGGGAGACCGCCCAGTTCTTCGGTACCAGCTCGCCCACCACCATCTGGACGGCGGAGGCGAGCAGCATCCCGATCACCACCGAGATCCCCGAGACGGCCCCTTCGGGCAGCCCGGTCGCGGTGAGCGGCCCGTGAAGGAGGCCGGCGAGCGCGGGCTCGGCGAGCATGCCGACGACGAGGGAGGTGAGCGTGATGCCCAGCTGGGTGCCGGAGAGCTGGAAGGACAGCTCGCGCAGGGCGGTGACGACGGTGCGGGCACGCCGGTCGCCGGCGGCCGCGGCCCGCTCGGCCTCGGCGCGCTCGACGGTCACGAGACCGAACTCGGCGGCCACGAAGAAGCCGTTGGCGAGGATCAGGAGGAAGGCCGCGACGAGCAGCAGGAGGGAGACGATCATGCCGCCGCCTCCGGAGAGGGGGCGGCGCAGGTATTGCCGGACGATCCGTCCATTGCTGGAGGGAGTCACTCCTCGGGTCGAAGGGTGGCCTCGCGGGCCGTGACGACGGCCCTGCACGTGCGAGGCGGTGGTGCCGCTCGGCACCACCGCCTCCAGATTAGCCATGTGCGCGCCCCGAGGGGCAGGGGGCCGGCCCCGGATGGGGGACGGACCGGGGTTCTCCCGGCGGGGTCCCGCCCGCCGGACGCCCCTTCGCCCCAGGGGGTCAGGCCGCCTGCTCCGCACCCGTCCCGTGGGCGTCGGCGAAGGCCCGCAGGGCGCGGGCGTCCCGGATGGCCGCCTCCTTGGCGACACCGGGCTGGATGCCGAGCGCCGGCAGGCTGGTGCCGTCGCTCAGGTCGAGGAACACCCAGGGGTCGCCGGGGCGGAGGTTGACCTTGAGGATCTCCGCCCAGGCGAGGTGCCGGGTCCGGGTGATGTTGACGACCGTGACGCCCTCGTCGTCGGCGACGACCTTGGGACGGCTGAGCAGCACGAGGACTCCGGAGAGCAGCGCGGCGGTGAAGACGAAGCTGACGCGCTCCCCCGGTCCGAGCCGCTCCAGCATCAGCGCGACCGCGGTGATGACGACGAACATCACGCACGCCATGGTCAGCAGGATGACCCGGGTGCGCCCGGGACGGAAGGTGACCGGCAGGGCGGGCGTCGTGGACTCGGACATCGGGGTTCCTCAGTGCCTGGTGGTACGTGCGGGCCGGGCAGCCGTCAGAGGCGGCAGGCGTGGATGGCGGTGGTGAGGATGGCGCGGGCGCCGATCTCGTACAGGTCGTCCATGATCCGCTGCGCCTCCTTGGCGGGGACCATCGCGCGGACGGCGACCCAGCCCTCGTTGTGCAGCGGGGAGACGGTCGGCGACTCCAGGCCCGGGGTGAGGGCGACGGCCTGCTCCAGGTGCTCGGCGCGGCAGTCGTAGTCCATCATCACGTACGACCGTGCGACCAGGACGCCCTGGAGGCGGCGGAGGAACTGCTGGACCTGCGGGTGGTCGTCCGGGGCGCCGTGGCGGCGGACGACGACGGCCTCGGAGGTCAGGATCGGCTCGCCGATGACCTCGAGGCCCGCGTTGCGCAGGCTGGTGCCGGTCTCCACGACGTCCGCGATGACCTGGGCGACGCCCAGCTGGATCGCGGTCTCGACGGCGCCGTCCAGGTGCACGACGGAGGCGTCGATGCCCTGGTCGGCGAGGTGCTTGGCGACGATGCCCTCGTAGGAGGTGGCGATCGTCATGCCGCCGAAGTCCTCGGGGCCGTTCGCCGTGCCCGGGCGGGTGGCGTACCGGAATGTGGAGCGGCCGAAGTTCAGCGCGAGGATCTCCTCGGCGCTGGCGCCGGAGTCCAGGAGCAGGTCACGGCCGGTGATGCCGATGTCCAGCTTCCCGGAGGCGACGTAGATCGCGATGTCCTTCGGGCGCAGGTAGAAGAACTCGACCTCGTTGTCGGGGTCGATGACCACCAGTTCCTTGGACTCCTTGCGCTGGCGGTAGCCGGCCTCATGGAGCATTGCCGACGCAGGTCCGGAGAGGGAACCCTTGTTGGGAACGGCGATGCGCAGCATGGGGTGAGCTTCCTTTGCCTGGGAGTGGTGGGGAGAGCGGTGGGCGGTGCTCAGAGGTGGGCGTAGACGTCGTCGAGCGAGATCCCGCGGGCGACCATCATCACCTGGACGTGGTACAGCAGCTGCGAGATCTCCTCGGCGGCCGCTTCCTTGCCCTCGTACTCGGCGGCCATCCAGACCTCGGCGGCCTCTTCGACGACCTTCTTGCCGATGGCATGGACGCCCTTGTCCACCAGCTCCGCGGTGCGGGAGGTGGCAGGGTCGCCGGTCTCGGCCTTGAGCTTGAGCTCGGCGAAGAGCTCTTCGAAGGTTTTGTTCGCCATGATGGTCCTAAGAGTACGGGGTGAGGATGTGCTACCTAGCGCCAGGGTTCGCTGACCGTGCGCAGCGTCGTCGCGGTCGCGACGGCGGCGGTGACGGCCTCGTGGCCCTTGTCCTCGCTGGAGCCCTCGAGGCCGGCCCGGTCGAGGGCCTGCTCCTCGTTGTCGACGGTGAGGACGCCGAATCCGACGGGTACGCCGGTGTCGATCGAGACCTGGGTGAGGCCGTGGGTGACGCCCTGGCACACGTACTCGAAGTGCGGCGTTCCGCCGCGGATGACGACGCCGAGCGCCACGATGGCATCGTAGCCGCGCCCGGCGAGGACCTTCGCCACGACCGGGAGCTCGAAGCTGCCGGGAACGCGGAGCAGGGTGGGCTCGTCGATGCCGAGCTCGCTGAGGGCGCGCAGGGCGCCGTCGACGAGACCGTCCATGATCTTCTCGTGCCACTGCGCCGCGATGACCGCGACCCGCAGGTCGCCGCAGTTCTTCACGCTGAGGACGGGTGCGCCCTTGCCGCTCATGTCTCTCCTTGAACCGTACGAAGTGAGGGTTTTACTGGTTGCCGCAGGTGGAGGCCGGGGAGCCGTCCAGCCAGGGCAGGTCGTGGCCCATCCGGTCCCGCTTGGTGCGCAGGTAGCGGAGGTTGTGCTCGCCGGCCGTGACCGGCATGGGCTCCCGGCCCTCGACCCGCAGGCCGTACCGGGTGAGGGCGTCGATCTTGTCGGGGTTGTTGGTCATCAGGCGAAGACCGCGGACGCCGAGGTCGACGAGGATCTGCGCGCCGGCCGCGTAGTCGCGGGCGTCGGCGGGCAGTCCGAGTTCGAGGTTGGCGTCGAGGGTGTCGCGGCCCTGTTCCTGGAGCTCGTACGCGCGCAGCTTGGACAGCAGGCCGATGCCGCGGCCCTCGTGGCCCCTGAGGTAGACGACGACTCCGCGGCCGGCCTCCTGGATGCGGTCCATGGAGGCCTGGAGCTGGGGGCCGCAGTCGCAGCGCAGCGAGTGGAAGATGTCGCCGGTCAGGCACTCGGAGTGGACGCGGACGAGGATGTCCTCGCCGTCGCCGATCTCGCCGTGCACCAGGGCGACGTGCTCGACGCCGTCGACGGTGGAGCGGTAGCCGTACGCGGTGAAGTCGCCGTGCGCGGTGGGGAGCTGGACCTCGGCCTCGCGGCGCACGGTCGGTTCGGCGGAGCGCCGGTAGGCGATCAGGTCCTCGATGGAAATGATCGTCAGGCCGTGCTTGCGGGCGAAGGGGACCAGCTCGGGCAGGCGCAGCATGACGCCGTCCTCGCCGGCGATCTCGACGATCGCTCCGGCCGGGCGGAGGCCCGCGAGGCGGGCCAGGTCGACGGCGGCCTCGGTGTGGCCGTTGCGGGTGAGGACGCCGCCGGCCTTGGCGCGCAGCGGGAAGACGTGGCCGGGGCGGACGAAGTCGGAGGGCTCGTGGGAGCCGCTGGCCAGCATGCGCAGGGTGGTGGCGCGGTCGGCGGCGGAGATGCCGGTGGTCACGCCGTGGGCGGGGGACGCGTCGACGGAGACGGTGAAGGCCGTCCGCATCGACTCGGTGTTGTTCTCGACCATCTGCGGGAGCTGGAGGCGCTCCAGCTCGTCGTCCTCCATGGGCGCGCAGATCAGACCGCGGCACTCGCTCATCATGAAGGCGACGATCTCGGGGGTGGCCTTCTCGGCGGCGATGACGAGGTCGCCCTCGTTCTCGCGGTCCTCGTCGTCGACGACGACGACGGGCCGGCCGGCGGCGATGTCGCGGATGGCCTGCTCGACGGGGTCGAGGGCGAGGTCGGTGACGTCCCAGATGGGCAGCGCGCTCATGCCGTGGCTCCTTCCAGAGCGGAGGTCGTGCGCGTCCTGAGCCACCAGTCGCGCATGCCCCAGATGACGAGGGCGAAGTAGATGACGTAGACGAGGCCGGAGAAGGCGAGGCCGCTGTTGAAGGCGAGCGGGACGCCGACGAGGTCGACGAGGAGCCAGGCGAACCAGAACTCGACGAGGCCGCGGGCCTGGGCGACCATCGCGACGAGGGTGCCGACGAAGATGTACGCGTCGGCCCACGGGCTCCAGGAGAGCGACGGGTAGAGGGTGAAGAGCCCGCCGACGGCGAGGGTGCCGAGGACCGCGCCGGCGAGGAGCAGGCCGCGCTCCTTCCAGGTGGCGAAGCGGACGGCGATGGAGCCGTCCTGCGCCTGCTGCTTCCCGCGGTTCCACTGCCACCAGCCCCAGGCGGCGACGCCGATGACGAGGAGCTGCTTGCCGACGCCGCCCGCGAGGTCGGCGGAGGCGTAGGCGCCGACGAGGATGAGGCCGGAGAGCAGCTGGGCGGGCCAGGTGAGGATGGAGCGGCGCCAGCCGAGCGCGAGCGCTATGAGCCCGATCGTGTTGCCGATCATGTCGGACCACATGATGTGCTGGTCGAAGACGGTGAACGCCTCGGAGTTGAGCCAGTTCACTTGCCGTTCTCCTTGGCGTCGGTGCCGAGCAGCCGCTCGACGTACTTGGCGATGACGTCCACTTCGAGGTTGACCGGGTCGCCGCTCTTCTTGGTGCCGAGCGTGGTCAGGTCGAGGGTGGTGGGGATGAGGCTGATGGTGAACCAGTCGTCGGCGACCTCGACGACGGTGAGGCTGACGCCGTCGACCGTGATCGAGCCCTTCTCGACGACGTACCGGGAGAGGTGGGCGGGCAGACCGACCTTCACGAGCTCCCAGTGCTCGGACGGGGTCCGCTCCAGGATGGTGCCGGTGCCGTCCACGTGGCCCTGGACGATGTGACCGCCGAGGCGGCCGCCGACGGCCATCGGGCGCTCCAGGTTGACGCGGGAGCCGACGCCGAGGGCGCCGAGGCTGGACCGCTTGAGGGTCTCGGCCATGACGTCGGCGGTGAACTCGCCGTCGCCGAACTCGACGACCGTGAGACAGACACCGTTGACGGCGATGGAGTCGCCGTGCTGGGCGCCTTCCGTGACCAGGGGGCCGCGCAGTCGGAAGCGGGAGGCGTCCTCCAGCTGCTCGACGGCGACGACCTCGCCCAGTTCTTCGACGATTCCGGTGAACACGGTCAGGCTCCCTTGAGGGTGGCGGTGATGCGGATATCGGATCCGATATTCGAGATATCGGTGATGTCGAGCCGCAACGCTTCGGTGATGGTGCTGATTCCGGCGTCGGCGAGGGCCGCGGGGCCCGCGCCGAGGAGGACCGGGGCGAGGTAGCCGACGACCTGGTCGACGGCGCCCGCGGCGACGAAGGCGCCCGCGAGGGTGGGGCCGCCTTCGAGGAGGACGGAGCGGACACCGCGCGCGTGGAGGGCTTCCAGGAGGGCGGGGACGGAGAGGCCGCGCTCGGCCCGGGGAAGGCGTACGACGTCGGGGAGGGCCGTCTCGGCCTCCTCGGCGACCGCGATCAGGGTGGGGGCCGCGTCGTCGAGGATCCGGGCGCCGGGCTTCACGGCCGTGGCCTCGGTGTCGACGACGACCCGGAGCGGCTGCACCGCCTCGTCCATGCCGCGTACGGCCAGGTGGGGGTCGTCGGCGCGGGCGGTGCCGGAGCCGACGACGACGGCGTCGGCCTCGGCGCGCAGCCGGTGGACGTCGGCGCGGGACTCGGCGGAGGTGATCCAGCGGGAGGTGCCGTCGGCGGCGGCGATCCGGCCGTCGAGGGTGGCGGCGTACTTCCAGCGGACGAAGGGGCGGCCGTGGCGTACGGAGGTGAGCCAGGCGATGTTGACCGCCTCGGCCTCGTCGGCGAGGACTCCGGAGGCGACCTCGACTCCGGCGGCGCGCAGGGTGTCGGCACCGCCGGTGGCCTGCGGGTTCGGGTCGCCGACGGCGTACACGACCCGGCTGATCCCGGCCTCGGTCAGGGCCTGCGCGCAGGGGCCGGTGCGGCCGGTGTGGTTGCAGGGTTCGAGGGTGACGTAGGCGGTGCCGCCGCGGGCGAGGACGCCGGCCTCGCGCAGTGCGTGGACCTCGGCGTGCGGGCCTCCGGCGCGCTGGTGCCAGCCCTCGCCGACGGGGTGTCCCGAGGCGTCGGTGATGACGCAGCCGACGACGGGGTTGGGGCTCGTGGAGCCGAGGCCACGCGCGGCGAGCTCGACGGCGCGTCGCATGGCGGTGATGTCGGCCTGCTGGGCCACCGGGTCCTCCTGCCTCTTCGGGCACGGACTCCGGGGCCTGTCGATGACGACAGAGAGCGGGAAGGACGCCTCGCACAGGGTGCGCCGAGGCCGCGGTCTCACAGGTACGCCGGATGTACTGCTCCACGGCGACCAGCGGACGTACGGCCGGCACACCCCTGAAAGGGGTCACCCGCCGCGCACTGCCTCCCATCCGGACTTTCACCGTCGGTCCAGGAATCTCACCTGGTCAACCGGCCGCTGGCTGCGGACGGGTCGCGGACTATACCGCCGGTTCGGAATTACACCGACCCCGGAGTGCGCTGCTGCTGATACAGGGCCAGTCTGCCACGGACGCCGCGAGGCCATGCGGCCGAGGCCCTGTGGGCTGGCTCACACGACCCCCCGGACGACGACTTTGGTCCAGACCTATTGACGCACTGGTCTAGTCCTCTTAATCTCCGTGTCACCTCCGAGGTAACGGTCCTGCGGCGTGCGCACTCCACGGGCCCAACACGACCCACCCCCTTGTTCGTTGTGTTTCCCAGCCTCCCCAGGAGGAACCGATCGTGTTGTCCCCCACCACGAAGAGAGCCTCGCTGCTCGCGTCCGGCGCGGCCGTCGCCGGCCTGCTGCTCAGCTCGCTCGCCGGCGGCGTCTCGTACGCGGCCGACAACGAGACCTGTCGCCCCGACGGGCTCTACAAGACCCCGGGCGTCGACGTCCCGTACTGCTCGGTCTACGACACCGAGGGCCGCGAGAAGATGGGCGCGGACCACCAGCGCCGGGTCATCGGCTACTTCACCGGCTGGCGCACCGGCAAGAACGGCGAGCCCGCGTACCTCGCCAAGGACATCCCGTGGGAGAAGATCACCCACATCAACTACGCCTTCGGGCACATCGGCGGGGACAACAAGCTCTCCGTCGGCGCGGACGGTCCGAACAACGCGGCCACCGGGATGACCTGGCCCGGTGTCGCCGGAGCCGAGATGGACCCGTCGTACGCGTACAAGGGCCACTTCAACCTGCTCAACAAGTTCAAGAAGCAGCACCCGGACGTGAAGACGCTGATCTCGGTCGGCGGCTGGGCCGAGACCGGCGGCTACTTCGCGGACAACGGTGACCGGGTGAACTCCGGCGGCTTCTACTCGATGGCCACCAACGCCGACGGTTCGGTCAACCAGGCCGGGATCGACACCTTCGCCACCTCGGCCGTCGACTTCATCCGGAAGTACGGGTTCAACGGCGTCGACATCGACTACGAGTACCCGACGACCATGAAGGACGCCGGAAACCCGCTCGACTGGCAGTTCGCCAACGCGCGCCGCGCCGGACTCGTGCAGGGCTACGCGGCCCTCATGAAGTCCCTGCGCGAGAAGCTGGACACGGCCGGCGCCACCGACGGCAAGCACTACCTGCTGACCGTCGCCGCCCCGTCCTCCGGCTACCTGCTGCGGGGCATGGAGACCTTCCAGATGCAGAAGTATCTGGACTACGTCAACATCATGTCCTACGACCTGCACGGCGCCTGGAACGAGTACGTCGGGCCCAACGCCTCCCTCTTCGACGACGGCAAGGACGGCGAGCTCGCCGCGGCCAACGTCTACGGCTCGGCGCAGTACGGCAACATCGGCTACCTCAACACCGACTGGGCGTACCACTACTTCCGCGGCTCCATGCCGGCCGGCCGCATCAACATCGGCCTGCCCTACTACACCCGCGGCCACAAGAACGTCCAGGGCGGCACGGACGGCCTGTGGGGCAAGGCCTCCGCGACCACCTGCCCGGCCGGTGCCGGTCTGACCAAGTGCGGTGACGGCGCGACCGGCATCGACAACCTGTGGCACGACAAGGACACCAACGGTGTCGAGTCGCCCGCCGGCTCCAACCCGATGTGGCACGCCAAGAACCTCGAGAAGGGGATCGTCGGCGACTACGTCACCCGGTACGGCTTCCCGGCGACCACCACCCTGACCGGCACCTACGCCCGCAAGTACGACTCGACCCTGGTCGCGCCGTGGCTGTGGAACGCCCAGAAGAAGGTCTTCCTCTCCACCGAGGACGAGCAGTCCGTGGCCGCGAAGGCCGACTACGTGGTCGACCGCGGCATCGGCGGCACCATGGTCTGGGAGATGGCCGGCGACTACGCCTGGAACGCCACCAAGGGCCAGTACGAGATGGGCTCCACGCTCACCTCGCTGATGTACGACAAGTTCAAGGCGGCCACCCCGTACGGCGCGAAGAAGTCCAACAAGGCGCTGCCGACGCAGGCCGTGAACATCGACGCGCAGTTCACCGAGTTCAAGCTCGGCGACTCGAACTACCCGATCACGCCGAAGATCAAGATCACCAACAAGACGGCGTCGACGCTGCCCGGCGGCACGGAGTTCCAGTTCGACTACTCCACCTCGGCCCCGGCCAACGCCTCCGACCAGTCCGGCTTCGGCACCAAGGTCATCAGCAGCGACCACACGGGCTCCAACGTGGGCGGCCTGAAGGGCGACTTCCACCGCGTCTCCCTGAAGCTCCCGGCCTGGCAGTCGCTGGCCCCCGGCGCCACGGTCGACCTGGCGTTCAACTACTACCTGCCGGTGTCCACCCCCTCCAACTGGACGGTGAACATCAACGGCACGACGTACGCCCTCGCCGGTGACCTGGCGCGCGGTACGACGGTGGTGGAGCCCGGCTCCACGACGCCGCCCACCACGCCGCCCACCACCCCGCCGACGACTCCCCCGACCACGCCTCCGACGACCCCGCCGACCACGCCGCCCACCGGCAGCTGCACCGCCCCGGCGTACGTGGCCGGCACGGTCTACAACGCGGGCAACGAGGTCTCCCACAAGGGCAAGAAGTGGAAGGCCCAGTGGTGGACCCAGAACGAGGAGCCGGGTACCACCGGCGAGTGGGGCGTCTGGAAGGACCTCGGCACCTGCTGACGCGCCCCCACTGACACCACCCGCAGAAGACTCCCGGCGGCGGATATCCACGGCCCTTGCCGCCGCCGGGCCCCTCAGCGCCGCGCCCCCCTGTCCGGGGCGCGGCGCCGGCGCGTTTCCGGGCCCTGCGGGACACGGCCCTGCGGGACACCCGCCCCGCAGGAACACCCGCCCTACGGGAACAGCGCGTCCTGGGCCGCGTCGCGGGCCCTGAGCAGGGCGCCGCGAAGGACCGCCGCGTCCCCGAGCGCGGTCGCGCGGACCTCCGTGCGCAACGGCGACAACCCCGAGAGCGCCGACCGGACGCGGGCGGCCAGTTCGACGCCGCCCTGGTGGCCGGTCTCGCCGGCGAGGACCACGCAGCCGGGGTCCAGGACGGCGGCGACGGCCGCCGCGCCGACGGCGAGGTGGCGGGCGAGCGCGTCGAGGAACGGGCCGTGGCCCGAGGTGAGGGCGCCCGCCGGGTCGAGTCCGTGGGTGACGGCGAGGGCCGAGACGGCGGCCGCGCAGACCAGTTCGTGGAAACCGCCGTCGCAGCCGGTGCCCGAGGGCAGCCCGGAGGTGCCGGGCACGGGCAGGAAGCCGATCTCGCCGGCGCCGCCCGAGGCCCCGCGGCGGAGCCGTCCGTCCAGGACGACGGCGGCGCCGACGCCCTGGCCGAGCCAGAGCAGGACGAAGTCCTCGCGGTCGCTCGCCGCCCCCTCGCGCAGTTCGGCCACGGCGGCCAGGTTCGTCTCGTTCTCGACGAGGACGTGGGCCGGCAGCCTGTCCTGGAGGACGCCGACGAGCCGCCGGTGCCAGGCGGGCAGGCCCGTGGAATCGCGCAGCTCGCCGGTGTCCGGGTCGATGAGCCCTGGCGCGCCGACGGCCACGGTGTGCAGCCGGTCGGCGCCGGCCTCCTTCGCGGTGCGCTCCAGGAGGGTGACGGCCTTCTCCACGGCAGGGCCCGTGCCGCCGTCGTCGCCGACGGGTGCGGAGGCCTCGGCGAGGGTGGTGCCGAGCAGGTCGGAGACGGCGACGGAGACGGAGCGGGTGCGTACGTCGAGCGCGGCGAGGTGCGCGCGGTCGGCGACGATCCCGTACAGCCTGGCGTTGGGGCCGCGGCGCTCCGCGCCGGACTCCCCGACGACATGGACGAGCCCGGACTCGCTGAGCCGCTCGACGAGGTCGGCGACGGTCGGGCGGGAGAGCCCGGTGAGCGTCTTGAGCTGGGTGGCCGTCAACGGGCCGGTGTCCTGGAGCAGGCGCAGGGCGAGCCGGTCGTTGATGGCCCGTGCGGTGCTCGGGGATGCGGCCATGCGGGGATCCTCTCAGACGCGATTCCCGTGCGGATCCCCTGCGGACTATTTATCAGGCAGGGTCCCTGATAGTTTACCGCTCACCACGACACAGGGGGGCCACATGGCGCCGGACACCGTCCACAGCATCGAGCGTCTGCGGCGGGCGCGCTTCGCCGTCGCCGCGGTCTTCTGCGTCCACGGCGCGGTGACCGGCAGTTTCGCGACCCGCATCCCCTGGATCCAGGAACACGCGGGCGTCAGCGCGGGACAGCTCGGACTCGCCCTCGCCTTCCCCGCCCTCGGCGCCTCCCTCGCCATGCCGCTCGCCGGAGCCGTCAGCCACCGCTTCGGCGCCCGTACGGCCCTGCGCGGCCTGCTCGCCCTGTGGACGCTCTCCCTGACGCTGCCCTCGCTCGCCCCGAACGTCTGGGGCCTCTGCGCCGTGCTCTTCGTGTACGGCGCGACCGCCGGCATGTCCGACGTGGCGATGAACGCGCTCGGCGTCGAGACCGAGAACCGGCTCGGCAAGTCCATCATGTCGAGCCTGCACGGCATGTGGAGCGCGGGTGCGCTCATCGGTTCCGCGGCCGGCACGGTCGCCGCCCACCTCGGCGGCGACGCCCGCCTCCACCATCTGATCGCGGCCCTGGTCCTGACCGCCCTCGGGCTGCTGTTCTGCCAGGGCGTCCTTGACGTGCACAGCACCCCGGACGCGGAGGCGCCGCCGCGCTTCTCGCTGCCGCCGAAGTCGGCGCTGATCATCGGCGCGGTCGGCTTCTGCGCGGTGTTCGCCGAGGGCGCCAGCCTCGACTGGTCGGCCGTCTACCTCCGGGACGAGCTGGGCAGCTCCGCCGGGCTCGCGGCCGCCTCCACCACCGCCTTCGCGCTGACGATGACCATCGCGCGGCTCGCCGGCGACCGGGTCGTGGACCGCTTCGGCGCGGTCCGTACCGTACGGGTCGGCGGTGCCGTCGCCACCCTCGGCGGGGTCCTCGTCGTCCTCGCCCCGCACGCCGCCGTCGCGATGGCCGGATTCGGTCTGATCGGGCTCGGAGTCGCGGTCGTGGTCCCGCTCGCCTTCGCGGCGGCCGGGCGCAGCGGCCCGAACCCCAGCCAGGCCATCGCGGGCGTCGCCACCATCACGTACACCTCGGGGCTCATCGCCCCTTCGGCGATCGGCGGCATCGCCGACGTGACCTCCCTGGTCTTCTCGTTCGGCCTGGTCACGCTGCTCGCCCTGGGTCTCGTCGTCGGCGCGGGCGTGCTCAGGAGCGCCGACCGGAAGGCGACGCCGGCGCCGACGCCCGACGGGGCTCCGGCGAAGACCTCCGGGCCGGTCGGGGGCTGACCTCCGGCCCCGCCGGGGGCTGACCTCCGAGACGCGTCCTGACCGGCGGCGGCGCATAGCATGTGGCTGATCTTTTGCGGTCACGACACGGCCGCCGGAACCGGAGAACGGGAGCGACCTCATGAACCTCGGCGTGCGCTGGACCCTGCACGGCGACGGGCGAACACCCGCTCCCGGAGCCGTCGTCCGCCCGGACGAACGGCTCTCCTGGCCCCGTACGGCCGGTCTCGGCGCCCAGCACGTCGTCGCCATGTTCGGGGCGTCCTTCGTCGCCCCGGTCCTCATGGGCCTCGACCCGAACCTCGCGATCATGATGTCCGGTGTCGCGACCGCGATCTTCCTGCTCGCGACCCGTGGCACCGTCCCCTCCTACCTGGGCTGCTCGCTCTCCTTCGTCGGTGTCGCCGCCGCCATCCGGGCCTCCGGCGGCAGCAGCGCCACCGTCACCGGTGCGATCCTCGTCGTCGGCGCGGTGCTCTTCCTCGCCGGTCTCGCGGTCCGCAGGTTCGGCGCGCGGATCATCCACGGGGCGATGCCCCCGATCGTGACCGGCGCCGTCGTCATGCTGATCGGCTTCAACCTGGCCCCGGTCACCGCGTCGACGTACTGGCCGCAGGACCAGTGGACGGCCCTCCTCGTGATGCTGTTCACCGGTCTCGCCGTCGTCTGTCTGCGCGGCTTCTGGTCCCGGATCGCGATCTTCCTCGGTCTGATCTTCGGCTACGGGATCTCCTGGGTCTTCGACCTCGTCTTCGGGAAGATCCACTCCATGTCCCCGAGCGGGCAGGTCACCGACCACTGGCGGCTCGACCTCTCCGGAGTGTCCAAGGCCGACTGGATCGGCCTGCCCTCGTTCCACGGGCCCAGCTTCGAGTGGTCCGCGATCCTGGTCGCGCTGCCCGTCGTCATCGCCCTGATCGCCGAGAACGCGGGCCATGTGAAGGCCGTCGGCGAGATGACCGGCGACGACCTGGACGACCAGCTCGGCACCGCGATCGCCGCAGACGGCGCGGCCTCGATGCTGTCGACGGCCGTGGGCGGCCCGCCGAACACCACGTACTCGGAGAACATCGGCGTCATGGCCGCCACCCGGGTCTACTCGACCGCCGCCTACTGGGCCGCCGCCGGCTTCGCCCTGCTCTTCGGCCTCTGCCCGAAGTTCGGCGCGGTGGTCGCCGCCATCCCCGGCGGTGTCCTGGGCGGCATCACCGTGATCCTGTACGGCATGATCGGCCTGCTCGGCGCCCAGATCTGGATCAACGCCAAGGTGGACCTGCGCAATCCGCTCAACCTGGTCCCCGCCGCCGCCGGCATCATCATCGGGGTCGGCGGGGTGAAGCTGACCTTCTCCGACACCTTCGAGCTGGGCGGCATCGCGCTCGGCACGATCGTCGTCATCACCGGCTACCACGTGCTGCGCGCCTTCGCCCCGGCCCACCTCAAGGAGCAGGAGCCGCTGCTGGACTCCGGGACCAGCTCGTACGAGAGCACGTCGGGCGAGGAACCGCTGTCGAAGAACTGAGTGATTCGCCCGTTCTGGGTAAGCCGGGCCGCGGGTGTTCCCTCCGGGGCCCGGCTGCTGGGACGCTGCCCCCATGGCGCAGACCACGCAGATCGGGCAGTTCACCGCGGTCGACCCGGTGGTCGAGCGGATGCGTGTCATCCGCTCGGCCTGGCATCCCACCGACGGCGTCGCCGTCTTCAACCGGGTCTATCTGACGGTCACGGAGGAGATCGGCCACGCCATCGAGTCCGGCACCTTCGCCGACCGCCGGGCGGCCGCGACCCTGGACGTGCGCTTCGCCGAGCGCTACCTGTCGGTCGTCGACTCCGTCGCCGCCGGCGCCCCCGCCCCGGCGTGCTGGCGGCCGCTGTTCCACTACCGGCGCCACCCCGGCGTACGACCGCTGCAGTTCGCGCTGGCCGGGATCAACGCGCACATCGGGCACGACCTGGCCCTCGCCGTGGTCGACACCTGCCGGACGCTGGAGTGCGCCCCGGAGGACCTGGAGGACGACTTCGACCGCGTCGGCGACATCCTCGTCCTCCTCGAGGAGCGGATCCGCGAGGAGGTCATGCCGGGTCCCGACCTGCTGGAGATCACGGACCCGCTGACACATCTGCTGGGCTGCTGGAGCCTGGAGCGGGCCCGCGACGGGGCCTGGCTGGCGGCCCGCTCACTCTGGCAACTGCGCGAACTCCCCGACCTGGCCGAGGAGTTCAGGGAACGCCTCGACCGGTCGGTGGGCCTCGTCGGGCGGATGCTGCTCACTCCGCTGGGCCCGCGCGACTGAGTCCGCTCAGTCCTCCGGCAGCTCGACCGGGGCGATCTCGTCGTACACGTCGCCCGGACCCGGGTTGGTGGCGTCGGTGCCGCCGCCGAAGTGGTGCATCACGCCCCAGACCGCGTTGAGCGCCGTCTGCACCGCGCCCTCGGCCCAGCCGGCCGTCCAGGAGATGTCGTCACCCGCGAGGAAGATGCCCCGCTTGTCCTCGGGGAGGCGATCCTGCATGAAGTGCGTGAACAGGCGCCGCTGGTAGCGGTAGTGGCCCGGCAGGTTCGCCTTGAAGGCGCCCATGAAGTAGGGCTCGTTCTCCCAGGAGACCGTCACCGGGTTGCCGATGATGTGCTTCCGGATGTCGACCTTCGGGTAGATCTCGCCGAGCGACTTCAGCATGACCTCCATCCGCTCGTTCGCGGAGAGCGGCAGCCACTTCAGGCTGTCGTCGCACCAGGTGTACGAGAGGCAGATGGTGGCCGGCTTGTCCGGTCCGTCGTCCAGGAGGTACGTGCCGCGGGTCATCCGGTCGGTCAGCGTCATCGACATGACGTCCCGGCCCGTCTCCTCGTCCTTGTCCAGCCAGAACGGCCGGTCCACGGGGACGAAGAGCTTCGACGACTCCATGTAGTGGGTGCGCTCGATCGCCGTCCAGTGGTCGATCGGGAAGAGCGAGTCGTCACAGGCGATCTTGGACAGCAGCATCCAGGACTGGGCGGTGAAGATCGCCGCCTGGTACGTCCGGATGTCGCCGGAGGCGTCGGTGACGGTGATGCGGTTGCCGGCGGTCCGGTTCAGCCGGGTCACGGCCGGCTTCGGGACGCCGTCGTGGAGCGAGCTGAGCGAGGTGCCCTGCGCCCAGTGGACGATCTTCTCCGGCTCGCGCTCCCACAGCCGCAGCGGCAGCTGCTGAGAGCCACCGACGATGCCGCGGTGGTGGTCGTCGGCCTCGGTGTAGACGACGCGGAGGATCTCCAGGATGGAGTTCGGGAAGTCGGTGTCCCAGCCGCCGGTGCCGAAGCCGACCTGGCCGAAGATCTCACGGTGCCGGAAGGACTTGAAGGACTCCGACTCGCAGAGGAAGCCGTAGAAGGTCTGGTTGTCGAGCTTCTCGACGAGCTTCGACCAGATCTCACGGATGCGCGGGACGTCGCGCTCGCGCATGGCCTGGTTCATGTCGGAGAAGTCCGCGCCCTCGTCCAGACAGGCGTTCCACGCGTTCATCACGTCGCGGTAGACCTGGGGGAGGTCGTCGACGGTGGTGGCGTAGTGCGACTCGCCCTTGAGGTCGACGACGGTCGACGGGGTCGACTCGGCGAGCGGGTTCGGGAAGGGCGTGGTCTCCAGGCCGACCAGGTCGATGTAGTGCTGGAGCGCGGTCGACGAGGGCGGGAAGCGCATGGCGCCCATCTCGGCGGTGAGGCCCTCGGTGGCGGTGCCCTCGAAGCCCACGGTCCGCAGCCGGCCGCCGATCTGGTCGGCCTCGTAGACGACGGGCTTGAGGCCCATCTTCATCAGCTCGTACGCGGCGATGATGCCGGAGAGCCCGCCGCCGATGACGGCGACCTCGGTGCCGTGCTCGGTCGCCGGTATCTGGCCGAGCCCGGCCGGGTGGGCCAGGAAGTCGTCGTACGCGTACGGGAAGTCCGGACCGAACATGGTGATCGGCGGCTGGCCGTCGCTGTGCGGAACGGCGGTCGTGGGCACCGTGGACGTCATGGGGTACGGACTCCTTGCGCGGAAAAGGAAAGGCAGGTCGGGAAGGGCGGGGAGGGCGGCTCAGACGAGGGAGCCGTAGAGCCCGGGGCGACGGTCGGCGAGGTAGGGGTTGTTCTTCCGGGAGGCCGCCAGGAAGTCGGGGTCGACCTCGCCGAAGACCAGGTCCTCGCCACGTCCGGCGCGGGCGCGGGCGGTGCCGTCGGGGCCCGCGAGGGTGGAGAGGCCGACGAACTCGAACTCGCCCTCGGGACCGGTCCGGTTCACGTACGCCACGTACATCTGGCTCTCGAAGGCGCGGACGGGGATCACCGACTCGGCGACGAACTGGAAGGGGTGCATCTGCGCGGTCGGGACGACGAGGAAGTCGGTGCCGGCGAGCGCGTGGGACCGGACGTTCTCCGGGAACTCGACGTCGTAGCAGATCAGCATGCCGACACGGACGCCGTCGACCTCGGCCTGGACGACCGTCAGGTCACCGGGGGTGAACCACTTCTGCTCGAAGCAGCCGAACAGGTGGGTCTTGCGGTAGTTCGCGAGGAAGGTGCCGTCGGCGCCGACGAGCCGGGCGGAGTTGTAGAGCACCCCGTGCCGCTCGGTGTCCCGCTCCGGGTAGCCGTAGACGATCGCGAGGCCGTGGCGGACGGCGAGCGCGGCGACGGCGCGCGCGGAGGGGCCGTCGGCGGGCTCGGCGAGCTTGGGGACGTCGTCGCCGATCGCGTACCCGGTGAGGAAGAGCTCCGGGGCGACGAGGAGGCCGGCGCCGGTGGCCGCGGCGCGGCCGGCGGCCTCGTCGAGGACGGCGAGATTGGCGGCCACGTCACCGGGCTGTCCGGAGCTCTGGAGCAGGGCGGTGCGCAGCGCGGGCATCGGCGGTCCTCGGAGTGTCTGAAGGGGGAGGGAGACGTCAAAAACGGTACGGTTCCGGACTCCACCGGGACAAGGCGGCAGCGTTGCGGACCGACCGTCGAACCGTTGCGCGGTCGACGGGTGGGGCGGCGATTCGTTGCGTACGCCTCCACCGGGGGTCGCAGGGCTCCCCCGCCGCACGGCGGAGACGGGACCGTCCTCGGGCCCGACGACGTGTCGCGGCGGTCGCGGAAGAGTGGTGGTCGTCCGGTTGACCTGCCGAAAGGACCGAAACGACCATGAAGCGCCGTACGAAGATCATCGCCGTCGCCGCCGCCTTCCTGATCATCGCGGGGGCCACCGGTTCCGCCGTCGCCTCGGGGGAGGGCGCGGACGGCGTGTCGGCCGCGCGGACCGTGCAGCGGGAGGCCGCCGCGCTGACCGGCACGGCGAAGCTGTACCGGCCGGCCGGGGACGACATCACGTTCTCCTTCGACGCCCACCTGGCCGAGGGGGACCGGCAGGATCCGATGAAGGCCACCGGCACGTTCCGCTTCAGCCACTACAAGGGCGACTGGGGCGGGTACGCGAAGGTGAAGGTCGACTGCCTCGCCACGGGCGGCAAGGTGGCCGTCGTGTCCGGGGTCGTCGTCGAGACCGATGTGAAGGAGTTCCGGAAGGCGCGCGTCGGGGTCACGGTCCACGACGACGACGCCGGCGACCGGCTCGGCTACACGTGGATGACGGCCGATCCGCAGAAGGACAAGGTCCCGCCGTGCGTCAGCGGCGCGCCGTTCGAGAAGATCCAGGAGGGGACGGGCGACTTCCGGGTCACGCCCTGGGAGTTCGTCTACCCGACCGAGTAGAGCGGCCACCCATGGACCGCCCCACGGGGGTGGGCGGGCGAAGGGCGGTGCGGGAACCACGGCCCGCACCGTCCCGATCGCCCGATCCCCGGGGGCTGCGCGGAGCTACGCGGGCGAGCCCGAGGAGAAGCGTCGCAGCAGCGGCGACAGCACCAGGACGGACTTGGTGCGCTCCACGAAGGGTTCGCCCGCGATCCGCTCCAGGACCCGCTCGAAGTGCCGCATGTCCGAGGCGAAGACCTGGACGACGGCGTCCGCGTCGCCGGTGACGGTCGACGCGGACACCACTTCGGGATACCGCTCCAGGCCTCGCCGGATGTCGTTCGGCGAGGTGTTGTGACGGCAGTAGATCTCGACGAAGCCCTCGGTCTCCCAGCCGAGCGCCGCCGGGTCCACCCGGACGGTGAAGCCGGTGATGGCCCCCTCGGCCCGGAGCCGGTCCACGCGCCGCTTCACGGCGGGCGCGGAGAGTCCGACGAGCGAGCCGATGTCGGCGTAGCTGCGGCGGGCGTCTTCCGCGAGGGCGTGGACGATGCGTTCGTCGAGGTCGTTGAGTCGCACTACGGGTGGATCACTTCTGCTCGGAAGCCAGTCGGGAGCGGCGCATGCCGTACAGGAAGTAGAACACGAGACCGGCGGCCATCCAGCAACCGAAGACCACCCAGGTGACGGTGTCCAGGCTGAACATGTTGTAGGCGCAGAAGCCGAAGCCGAGGACCGGGAAGACCGGCCCGAGGGCGACCTTGAAGGTGCGCGGCATGTCGGGGCGCGTGTAGCGGAGCACGATCACCGCGACGTTGACCAGGGCGAAGGCGAACAGCGTGCCGATGCTGGTGGCGTCGACGAGCTTGCCGAGCGGGATGACCGAGGCGAGGGCGCCGCAGAACAGGGACACGATGACCGTGTTCACGCGCGGGGTGCCGGTCTTGGGGTTGACCTTGGCGAAGACCTTCGGGACGAGGCCGTCGCGGGACATCGCGAAGAGGACGCGGGTCTGGCCGTAGAGGACGGTCAGGACGACGCTGGCGATGGAGATGACGGCGCCGAGGGCGAGCAGCGTGCCCCAGAAGGTCTGGCCGCTGACGTCGTTCATGATCGCGGCGAGGGTGGCCTCGGAGCCTTCGAAGTCCTTCCAGTTCCAGGCGCCGACGGCGACGGCGGCGACGAGGACGTAGAGGACGGTGACGATCAGCAGGGAGAGCATGATCGCGCGGGGCAGGTCCCGCTTGGGGTCCTTGGCCTCCTCGCCGGCGGTGGAGGCGGCGTCGAAGCCGATGTACGAGAAGAAGAGGCTGGCGCCGGCGGCGCTGACGCCCGCCATGCCGAGCGGCATGAAGTCCTCGTAGTTGCCGGACTTGAAGCCCATGAAGCCGATGGCGCAGAAGAGCACGAGCGCGGCGATCTTCACGAAGACCATGATCGTGTTGACGAGCGCGGACTCACGGGCGCCGCCGAGCAGGAACACCATGGCGAGCAGCACCACGATGAGGCCGGGCAGGTTGATCACGCCGCCCTCGCCCGGGGCCGAGGAGAGCATCGCGGGGATGGTGACACCGAGGGTGCCGTCGAGCAGCTCGTTGAGGTACTCGCCCCAGCCGACGGCCACGGCGGCGACGGAGACGCCGTACTCGAGGACCAGACACCAGCCGCAGACCCAGGCGACGAGTTCGCCCATGGTTGCGTACGCATACGAGTAGGAAGAGCCCGCGACCGGTATGGTGCCGGCCAGCTCCGCGTAGGAGAGCGCGGAGAAGAGCGCCGTGAGTCCGGCGATGACGAAGGCGAGCGTGACCGCGGGGCCGGCCTTCGGGACGGCGTCGCCGAGCACCACGAAGATGCCCGTGCCCAGCGTGGCGCCGATGCTGATCATGGTCAGCTGCCACATCGAGAGCGAGCGGCGGAGACTGCCGCCCTCACCCTGCCCACCCTCTGCGACCAGCTGTTCCACCGGCTTGCGGCGGGTGAGAGCGCCAAGAGCGGAGGTCTTGGGGGTGGTCGTGTCATCGACCGGCGGGGCTGCGCCTTGATCCAGCACTGCGGAGGCTCCTTATCGCTGCCTGTGGGTACGGAGACGACCGCAGCGGTACGTGGGCATGACAGATCAGGCCCACGGGGGAAGGGGAACCGCCGAGCAGGCGGTCGCCGCCACTCCTGGTACGAGGCATGAGCCTAAGCGCCAGAGGTTCGCACTCGTAATGCAGGGTTGTTGCGCAGTGTCGGATGATCATTGCGCGCTTCGGGCGCAGACGGGGAAACATTGCGCTCCCCCGCATGAATCGACACATCCGGGTGTGAACCGGTGCCCGCGCGCGTATGGACTCCTCATGGCCGATGACCGACGCTGCGCACTCCCGACGACCCCCCGATCGGAGGCCCCGGTGGGCTGGCTCGACCCCGCACCGTTCCTGCGCGGTACCGCCTGGCTGGACGGAGGCAGGGCGGTCCGGGCGGATCCGGCGGACCTGGAGCGGCTGCCCCGGGACACCGCCGAGCGGGCCGCGCTGCCCATCGGCGTACGGCTCGCGTTCACGGCGGCGCCGGGCACGCGCGCGGTGGAGCTGCGCTATCGCGCGGCCGTGCCGGAGCCGGACGACCCCTGGGCGGGGCTGCGCCACTGCTTCGCGCTCTGGAGCGGTACCCGGCTCGTCGGCGAGACCTGCGTCGCCCCGGCGGCCGAGGGCGCGGTGAGCCTGCCGCTGCCCCCGGGCGGCGGTGTCTTCGCCGTGCACCTCCCGGAGGGCCAGTCGCCCGTGCCGCTCGCGCTGCGGGCCGTCGGCGGCGCCCTCTCCCCCGCCCCGCCGTCGCCGCGCTGGCTGGTCCACGGCGACTCGATCACGGAGGGCTGGTGGTCGACCCGCCCCGCGCACTCCTGGCCCGCGACGGCGGGACGGCTCCTCGGCCTCGACCCGGTGAACCTCGGGTACGCGGGCGGGGCGCGGGGCGAACTGCCGCTCGCCGAGCAGCTGGCACGGCTGCCGGGCGAGGTGATCACGCTCGCGTTCGGCACCAACTGCTGGTCCCGCGTCCCCGCGACGGCCGACTGGCTGTACGCGACCGTGCGGGCCTTCGTGGGGCTCGTCCGTCTCGGCCATCCGCGGACCCCGCTGCTTGTCGTCTCGCCCGTCCTGCGCCCGGAGGCCGAACACACCCGCAACGCCCTCGGAGCGACCCTCACAGAGCTGCGCAGGGCCATGGAGCGGGCCGCCCGGGACCTGGCGGCCGAGGGCGACGACCGGCTCCTGGTCCTGCCGGGGCGGTCCCTGCTCGCCCCGGAGCACCTGGCCGACGGGCTTCATCCGAACGACGCGGGACACGCCCGGATCGCTGCGGCCGTGGCGGGCGTCCTGCGGCCGTACCTGCCCGTCGGGCTTCCGCGACAGGGGAACGCCGTGGGCCCCGGAGAGGATGTCTTCGGGGCCCACGGCATACGGCGGTGAGGAACTAGCTCCAGCTGGCGTGCAGCGGCTTGCCCTCGGCGTAGCCGGCGGCGGACTGGATGCCGACGACGGACTTCTCCTCGAACTCGGCGAGCGAGCCGGCACCGGCGTAGGTGCAGGAGGAGCGGACGCCCGCGATGATCGAGTCGATCAGGTCCTCGACGCCCGGACGCTGCGGGTCGAGGAACATGCGCGAGGTGGAGATGCCCTCCTCGAACAGCGCCTTGCGGGCGCGGTCGTATGCGGACTCGTCGCTCGTGCGGTTCTTGACGGCGCGGGCCGAGGCCATGCCGAAGGACTCCTTGTACGCACGCCCCTGGGCGTCGTGCTGGAGGTCGCCCGGGGACTCGTACGTACCGGCGAACCAGGAGCCGATCATCACGTTGGACGCGCCGGCGGCGAGCGCCATGGCGACGTCGCGCGGGTGCCGGACGCCACCGTCGGCCCAGACGTGCTTGCCGTACTTCTTCGCCTCGGCGGCGCACTCCAGGACGGCCGAGAACTGCGGGCGGCCGACGCCGGTCATCATGCGGGTGGTGCACATGGCACCGGGTCCGACGCCGACCTTGATGATGTCGGCGCCCGCCTCGATGAGGTCCTTGACGCCCTCGGCGGCGACGATGTTGCCCGCGACGATCGGGACCTGCGGGTCGAGCGCCCGCACGGTCCGGATGGCGGAGATCATCGACTCCTGGTGGCCGTGCGCGGTGTCGATGACGAGCGTGTCGACGCCCGCGTCGAGCAGCTGCTTGGCCTTGCCCGCCACGTCGCCGTTGATGCCGACGGCGGCGGCGATGCGCAGCTGCCCGTTCTTGTCGACGGCCGGGCTGTAGAGCGTCGCGCGCAGCGCGCCCTTGCGGGTGAGGATGCCGACGAGCTTGCCGTCCGCGTCGACCGCGGGGGCGTAGCGGCGGTTGGCGGCGTCGAGGGTGTTGAACGCCTCGCGCGGGTCGATGTCGGCGTCCAGGAGCAGCAGGTCCCTGGACATGACCTCGGAGAGCTGGGTGAAGCGGTCCACGCCGGACAGGTCGGCGTCGGTGACGACGCCCACCGGGCGGCGGTTCTCGTCGACGACGACACCGGCGTCGTGGGCGCGCTTGGGCAGCAGCGAGAGCGCGTCGGCGACGGTCTGGTGGGGCTCCAGGACGATCGGGGTGTCGAGCACGTGGTGGCGGCTCTTGACCCACGAGATGACGTCGGTGACGACCTCGATGGGAATGTCCTGCGGGATGACGACGAGGCCACCGCGGCGGGCGACGGTCTCGGCCATCCGGCGGCCGGCGATGGCGGTCATGTTGGCGACGACCAGCGGGATCGTGGTCCCGCTTCCGTCCGGCGAGGAGAGGTCCACGGCCTGGCGGGAACCGACGGCCGAGCGGCTCGGCACCATGAACACATCGTCGTACGTCAGGTCGTAGGGCGGCTTGACGTCATTGAGGAAACGCACGTGCTGACATCCCAGTCGTTCGGATCGGCCCCTAGGCATTTCAGCCAGGGGAAAAAGCACGTAGTTCATTGTCCCACGGCGGTCCGGGTACGGGACCCGGGCTAATCATCCGAGCCTTGCGCAGGCTCGCCTGTCGGATCCTCCAAACCGCCGAGCGAGAGGAGGACGGCGAGGCCTTCGACGCTGGCGCGGGCCGCCGCGGAGAACACCTCCTCGACGGTCGCCCACTCGTCCGGGCTGGCCTCCGCATAAGCCTGCCAGCCGGTCACCACGATCGCCATGGGTTCGCGCATGTCGGCGAGGGAGTCGGCGAGGGCGTCCCAGTTGCGCCCGAACCAGACGGGCAGCGGGAGGGCCCGTACGCAGCGGTTCATGAAGGCGGTCTTGTCGGTGACCCCGTGCAGGTCGAGCACGAGGGGGCGGGAAAGGTCGGGGGCCCCGTGGCCCGTGCGGTGGGTCGCGTTCATGAGCCGACCACCTCCCGGAAGCTCTCGTAGTGGTCGTCGGTGTAGTACGTCTCCCCGCTCCCCCCGGTGACGATGCGCCGGGCGCCGCGATCGCGTTCACCGGGGGTGGGGACGGTGTACTCGCGGTAGTGGCCGCGCGGTCGCCGGGGCAGGATCCGCTCGAAGTTGCCGAACACGGCGCCGTCCTTGGCGTACGGGAAAGGGCCGCCCCGCGCGATGAGCGCCAGCGTCTCCCGTGCCTCGGGAGGCAGGTCCGCGACCCGGACCACCGGCAGCGTGGAGGCCCTGCTCGCCGGTGCGGACGCGACGGTGGTGCCGCCGGGCGGTGTCGGGGCGGGATCGCCGCCCGAGCACCCGGTGAGGAGGAGCGAGACACCGGCGAGCAGCGCGAGCACGGCCCGCGCGCACCTGAGGATCATGGCCCCGATGCTGCCATCGAGGCGCCCGGGGCAGCGCCCGGACGCGCCGCCCCCGGGGGCCGAGGGCGGCGGGATCCGCCTCAGCTGAAGTCCGGGTCCTTCCGGTCGAGCGCGGGGTGGGTGCCCGGGCTGGACTCGGTGAGCAGATAGTCGGCCGCGGCGCGGTCGGTCACCAGGCTGGTGACGAGCCCGGAGCGCAGCACCGCGCCGATCGCGGCCGCCTTGCGCTGGCCGCCGGCGATGGCCACGACCTCGGGGATCCGGCGCAGCCGGTCCGCCTCGACGGTGATGCACCGCTCGCCCAGGTCACGGCCGACCCGGCGCCCCTCGGCGTCGAAGAGGTGCGCGGACATCTCGGCGGCGACGCCGAGGGAGGCGTAGTGGGCGCGCTCCTCGTCGGAGAGCATGTCGTGGACGGTCGAGATGCCGGGCTCCCAGGAGCCGATGGAGACGCAGGCGACGGTCACCTTGTCGAAGTACTCGAAGGCCCGCGCGATACCGGTCTGGCCGCGCAGTGCCGCCGCCGTCGCCGGGTCGGGGAGCAGCATCGGCGCGTAGATCGGGTGGGCCTCGCCGCCGGAGACCTGGGCGGCGCGGCGCACCGCCTCCACCGAGCCGCGCTCGGCGGTCCCGGCGTCGTACACCCCGGTGAGCTGGACGACCGTGCACGGCGGCAGCCGGTCGAGCGCCGCCGCCATGTGAATGGTGGAGCGGCCCCAGGCCAGGCCGAGGACGTCGCCCTCGTTGACCAGCTCACCGAGCAGGTCGGCCGCGACCTCGCCGAGGTTCTCCGGGTCGGGCGACTCGTCCTCGCCCTCCGCCGGCGACTCGACGACGACGGCGTGGCGGAGCCCGTAGCGGGCGCGGAGCGCGTCGGAACGCTCGGCGTCCAGCTCGGCCGGTACGCGGATCTCGATACGCACGAGGTCGCGCTCCAGGGCGGTCTCCAGGACCCGGGCCACCTTGAAGCGGCTCACGCCGAACTCCTCGGCGATCTGGATCTTGGACTTGCCCTCGAGGTAGAAGCGGCGGGCCATGGCCGCCGCCTGCACCAGCTCCGCGGGGCCCATCCGCAGGGCCGACCGTCCCGCCGACATTCCCGCCACCGCGATCTCCTCACTGCTGTTCATGTACCGCTGTTCGTGCACGGCCGGCTGTTCACATACCGATGTTCAGGTACCACTGTGGTTCACACTCTGGACTCGCCGTCCATCCTGTCAGATCCGGCGGGCCTTGATCAGTCCTGTCGGCGGCCCGACGGGCCGCGTTCATCCACCGGAGGCTCAGTGGCCACACGCCCACGGGGCGGAGGCCGTGACGGCGTCCGCGCGGGCCCGGAGGGAGGCGACCGCGGCGGCCGGATCGGCCGCGCCGTAGACCGCGGAGCCCGCCACGAAGACGTCGGCGCCGGCCTCGGCGCACCGCTCGATGGTGGACTCGGCGACCCCGCCGTCGACCTGGAGCCACAGCTCCAGGCCGTGCTTGGAGATCAGTTCACGGGTGCGGCGGATCTTCGGCAGCATGATGTCGAGGAAGGCCTGGCCGCCGAAGCCGGGCTCGACCGTCATGATCAGCAGCATGTCGAGCTCGGGGAGCAGGTCCTCGTACGGCTCGATGGGCGTGGCCGGCTTGAGCGCCATGGAGGCCCGCGCACCCTTGGCCCTGATCTCCCGCGCGAGCCGGACGGGCGCCGCCGCCGCCTCCACGTGGAAGGTGACCGAACCCGCGCCCGCCTCGACGTACTGGGGCGCCCAGCGGTCGGGGTCCTCGATCATCAGATGGCAGTCGAGGGGGGTGTCGGTCGCGCGGGCGAGCGACTCCACGATCGGCACGCCCAGGGTCAGGTTGGGCACGAAGTGGTTGTCCATCACGTCGACGTGCAGCCAGTCGGCGCCGTCGACGGCCTTCGCCTCATCGGCGAGCCGGGCGAAGTCCGCGGACAGGATGCTGGGGTTGATCTGCGCCATGTGCCAAGCCTCCCACGTTCTTGGGTACTTCTTTGCCGCCGAGCGGTTTCGGATCCGGTCCAGACCATTTTCGGTACGAAGCGACGAGCCCGGGCCCGTACAGACCGGGAGATTACGGTCGGCGGCCGGTCGGCCGAACAGCCGGACGGTCAGGCGGTCCGGCGGAGCAGCGCCAGGTACATGGCGTCCGTACCGTGCAGATGCGGCCACAGCTGGACGTCCGGTCCGTCCCCGAGGGCGGGGACGCCCGGCAGCAGCGGGCGGGCGTCGAGCAGCTCGGCGCCGCCGACCTTCTTCAGGACGTCGTCGACGACGACCCGGGTCTCGGCCAGGTGCGGCGAGCAGGTCGCGTACCCCACGACACCGCCGACGCGCACGGCGCTCAACGCCTCGGTCAGCAGGGCGCGCTGGAGCGGCGCGAAGGAGTCGAGGTCGTCGGGGCGGCGGCGCCAGCGGGCCTCGGGGCGGCGGCGCAGGGCGCCGAGGCCCGAGCAGGGCACGTCCATGAGGACCCGGTCGAAGGAGCCGGGGCGCCACGGCGGGCGGGTGCCGTCGGCGGCGATCACCTGGTACGGGCCGGGGTTGCCGGCGAGCGCGCGCTCGACGAGACGGGCGCGGTGCGGCTGCTTCTCGGAGGCGAGCAGGGCGGCGCCGCGCTCGGCAGCGAGGGCGGCGAGCAGCGCGGCCTTGCCACCGGGTCCCGCGCAGCCGTCGAGCCAGCGGGCGTCGGAGCCGTCGACCGGTGCGTTCGCGAGGGCGATCGCGACGAGCTGGCTGCCCTCGTCCTGGACGCCGGCCCGGCCGTCCTTCACCGCGTCGATGGCGCCGGGCTCGCCGCCCTCGGCCATCCGCACGGCGTACGGGGACCAGCGGCCCGGCACGGTCTCGGTGGCCGCGGCGAGCTCCTCCGTGGTGGAGCGGCCGGGGCGGGCGACGAGGGTGACCTCGGGGCGGTCGTTGTCCGCCGCCAGGAGCTCCTCGATGCCGGCCCGGCCGCCGCCGAGCGAGTCCCAGAGCGCCGAGACGACCCAGCGGGGGTGGGAGTGGACGACGGCGAGGTGGTCCTCGGGGTCCTTGTCGTACGGCGGGGCGACCTGCGCCACCCAGGCGTCGAGGTCCTGCGCCGAGATCTTCCGCAGGACGGCGTTCACGAACTTGGCCCGTCCGTCGCCGAGCACGACCCGGGCCAGCTCGACGCTGGCGGAGACGGCGGCGTGGGTGGGGATCCGAGTCCCGAGCAGCTGGTGCGCGCCGAGCGCGAGCACATCCAGCACGGGCGGGTCGACCTCGCGCAGCGGCCGGTCGATGCAGGCCGAGATGATCGCGTCGTACGTGCCCTGGCGGCGCAGCGTCCCGTACACGAGTTCGGTCGCGAGCGCCGCGTCCCGACCGTCGAAGTCGCCCTTCTCCCGGGCCTTGCGCAGGAGCGGCGGCAGCACCAGGTTGGCGTAGGCGTCCCGCTCGTCCACCGCCCTCAGCGCCTCGAAGGCGAGCATCCGGACGGGGTCCTTCTGGGGCCGCCGGTAGGGCTTGGGGGGACGGCGACGTGCCTGCTCGCTCAAAGGTGCTCCGCGTGACGAAATGAGGGGTCGAACCCTCTCAGCGTACGTCCGCGCCCCTCCCCCGCGGAAAACGCCCCTGCCGGGCGACGAGCTCGGGCGGCTCGTCACCGGCGGGACCGGTCCCCCCGGGGCCTCGGCGGTCAGGCCCCGAGGCGCTCGCCCGGGGCGATCCGGACGCCGCGGGCCCAGTCGGCGGCCTTCATCGGCTTCTTGCCCTGCGGCTGGACCCAGAGGAGTTCGACGGCGTACGAGCCGGTGCCCGCGTACACGTTGTTCTTGCCCACGGAGAGCTCGCCCGGGGCGAGGTCCGTGCGGTCCGGCAGCGGGGTGACCTGGATCAGCTTGAGGCGTTCGCCGCGGAAGACGGTCCAGGCGCCGGGGGCCGGGGTGCAGCCGCGGACCACCCGGTCCACCCGGAGCGCGGGGGCGGCGAAGTCGACGTGCGCGTCCTCGACCTGGATCTTCGGTGCGAGGGTGATGCCCTCGACGGGCTGCGGCACGGCCTGCAGCGTGCCGTCCTCGATGCCGTCCATCGTCGCGGCGAGCAGTCCGGCGCCCGCGAAGGCGAGGCGGGTGAGCAGGTCGCCGCTGGTGTCGGTCGGCCGGACGTCCTCGGTGACGACGCCGTAGACCGGGCCCGAGTCGAGGCCCTCCTCGATCAGGAAGGTGGACGCGCCCGTCACCTGGTCGCCCGCCATCAGGGAGTGCTGCACGGGCGCCGCGCCCCGCCAGGCCGGCAGCAGCGAGAAGTGCAGGTTGACCCAGCCGCGGGAGGGGATGTCGAGGGCGACCTTGGGCAGCAGCGCGCCGTAGGC
This sequence comes from Streptomyces exfoliatus, assembly GCF_000725545.1. Taxonomy (GTDB): domain Bacteria; phylum Actinomycetota; class Actinomycetes; order Streptomycetales; family Streptomycetaceae; genus Streptomyces; species Streptomyces exfoliatus. Next base: position 90,981 of record NZ_JNZP01000015.1, read on the forward strand.
CACGACCGGGCAGCAGTCCGGCGCGATCTCGCGCAACCGGGCGAGGAAGTCCTCGTCGCGCGGCCTGACCGGCTTCAGGACCTCGATCCCCGCCTCCTCCGCCCGCTGGGCCACCGGACTGGCGACGAGCCGCCGGCCGCGTCCCGCCGGAGCGTCCGGACGGGTGACCACGGCGGCCACCTCGTGCCGGCCGGAGGCGAGCAGGGCGTCCAGAGCGGGTACGGCGACCTCGGGGGTGCCTGCGAAGACGAGCTTCATGGGTGGCGACTGCCTGTCTGTCCGGGGGCTTTACGGGCAGCGCACCAGTCTAGGGGTGCCTTGTCGGTCAGGCCGGATCAGGGCCGTCGCTCAGGGCGCCTCCGGCGGAGGGGGCGTACGCAGGGACGAGCGCCCCGCGCATATGCGTGTACGCCCCCGCAGCGTGACCCAACTCCCGGTGGCGCGTTGGTCAAGAGAGATTGACCGATTCGGGTCGCCGTTCCCCTCGCGACCTTTCCCCTTACATGCCGGTTCGAGAGGCTTTCACATGGCCGACCACGCAACCCACGACGCCCAGGCTCGGGCGAGTCTGCACCTGCTGGTGCGGGACATCGAGCGGGTCCGGCGGCAGGTGGACGCACTGCGCACGCTCACGGCCCAGCTGGGCAATGTCTACCGCCCTCGCCGCTCCGGCCCGTCCACGGGCTTCGTCGTCTACGGACGGGCACCCGCCCCGACCGTCCGTCTCGCGCAGGAGCTGCGGGACAGTGTCGAGACCCTGGTGACCGCCGCGGTCGACTTCGACCGCTCGCTCGGTTTCTCCTGGGACGCGGTGGGCTCCGCGCTCGGAGTCACCAAGCAGGCCGTCCACCGCCGTTACGGTGCCCGGCGCGCACCCCAGCCGGGCATCGGCGCCGGCGTCGACCAGGAGCCGATCGTGGAGCCGGGAGTGACCCGCACGCTTCCCTCGGTCCCCGCGGCCCGCTCGATGCCCCCGCAGCCCACCTCGGGCAGCGCCTCCCTCCGCGAGGAGCCGCGTCCCTCGGCCTTCCCGAGCCCGCGCAACGGCTGACCGGGGCGCATCCGAACGGCCGCCGGCCCCCATGGGCAGGCGGCCGTCCCGCGTGTCCGGCCGGCACATCTCGTACGCGACCGCCGTCGCCCGACCGCCCTGCCTGCCCGCCCGTCGCCCGTCGCCCGTCGCCCGTCAGCCGATGTCCGGCGGGTCCACCCGGATCCGTACCGGGTCGCCCCCGCCGCGGGCGAGCCGGCCCGCCCGCGCCTGCTTCAGCGCCGCCGCGAGGGCCGCGCCACTGCCCGGAGGGACCCGGACCAGGGCCCGGTCCCACTGCTCGCCCGGCGGCGGGTCGCCCGGTCTGCGCGGCCCACCGGGCCGGACCACCGGCAGCGGCACCGGACCCAGCACCTCGGCGTCGGCGGGCAGCCCGGCCGCCGCGAGGAACCCCTCGACCGCCTCCGGCGGGCCCGTCACCGCCGCCATCCGGGAGACCGGCGGGAAGCCCAGCTCGGCCCGCTCGGCCAGCTCCCGCTGTGCATGGCCGACCGGGTCCCAGCGGACCAGCGCCTGGACCGGCCGGAGCGTCGGCTCGGCCACCACGACGACGACGCCGCCGCCTGTGCCGGCCTCGCCCTGGCCCCGTACCAGCGAGGCCGCGTCGATCCAGCGGCGCAGCGCCTCCTCGCCCGCGCGCAGATCGGGCCGGCCGAGCATGGCCCAGCCGTCGAGCAGGAGTGCGGCCGCGTAGCCCCCCTCGGCGACCGGTTCGGCGCCCGGCGTGGAGACGACGAGCGCGGGCCGGCCCGGCACGCTGTCCAGGATGTGGTCACGGCCCGAGGTCCTGACCGGCACCGCGGGGAACGCCCGGCCGAGTTCCTCCGCCGTCCGCCGCGCGCCCACCACCTGGGCCCGCAGCCTGGTCGAGCCGCAGGCCACGCAGTGCCAGTCGAGGGCGCCGCGCCCGCACCAGCCGCAGTGCAGCTCCCGCTGCTCGGGGGCCTCGAGGGGCCCGGCGCAGTGCCGGCAGCGGGCAGGCGTCCGGCACCGTTCACAGGCCAGCCTCGGCACGTACCCGCGGCGGGGCACCTGGACGAGCACCGGACCGGTCTTGAGTCCTTCCCGTACGGTCTGCCAGGCCAGCGAGGGCAGCCGGGCGGCGCGCGCGGCCTCGTCGCGGGCGAGTTCGCCGTCACCCACGGTCCGGATCAGCGGAGCGGCCCTGCGGACCTGGTCGCGTCCGGCGTTCAGTGCCTTGGCCCAGCCGGACTCCACGAGCTGGGCGGCCTCGACGGTGCAGCTGGTGCTGCCGAGGAGGAAGGCGCACCGGTCATGGGCGGCGCGGAGCAGCAGCACGTCACGGGCGTGCGGCTGCGGGGCGTGAAGCTCGCTGTGGCTGCCGTCGCCGTCGTCCCAGATGACGACGAGCCCGAGATCGCGTACGGGGGCGAACATCGCCGCCCGGGTGCCGACGACGGCCCGCACCGCGCCGCGCCGCACCGCGAGCCACTGCGCGTACCGCTTCTCGGGGCCCGCCTCCGCGGTGAGCAGCGCGTGCCGCCCCTCCCCCAGGACCGCGGTGAGCGCCGCGTCGACCCGTGCCGCCGCCCGTCCGTCCGGAACGACGACGAGCGCGCCCCGGCCGGAGGCGAGGGTGGCGGCCACGGCACGGGCGATCTCCTCGGCCCAGTACGGGCCCGGGAGCGCGTTCCACACGGCGCGGGGCGTCCCGCCGCGCGCGAGGGACTCCAGGAACGCGGGCCCCCGCTCGTACCGCGTCCAGGTTCCCGGTTCCGGCGCGGTCGGTGGCGGCAGCGGCTCCGGCGACGGGCGGCCCTCGGCCTTGGCGCTGCGCGGCGGCACGGCGAGCTGGAGCACGTCCGCGAGGCTTCCCGCGTACCGGTCGGCGACGGCGCGGGCGAGCCCGAGCAGTTCCGGGCCGAGCACGGGCTCCGGTGAGACGACGTCGGCGAGCGCTGCCAGCGGCCCGGAGTAGTCGGAGGTGGCGCGCCGCTCGACGAGGAAGCCGTCGATGAGCCGCCCGCCCTCCCGCCGGCCGCTCTTGACCTGGTGCGCCCCGGCGCCGAACCGCACCCGTACCCGCACCCCGGGCTGGGCGGCCTCGTCCAGCTCCTCGGGCACCGCGTAGTCGAAGAACTGGTCGAGGTGGAGCGAGCCCTTGTTCACCACGACCCGCGCCACGGGCAGCTCCTTGGCAAGCGCGGCCCCACGCCAGGTCCGCGGCTTGGCCCGCGGGACCTTCGCCTTCCGCACCGTCTCCCGAATGAGCGCGAGCTGCTCGGGCTCTTCGGAGGACTTCTCGTTCTCGCTGCTCACAGCCCCATACCTACCAGACGCCACCGACAGCCGGACATGACCGGAGCCCGGCACCCCGCGAGGGGGTACCGGGCTCCGGTCGACTGCGTCCGGATTACAGGCCTGCGGCCTGCTTCAGGGCGTCCACGCGGTCCGTGCGCTCCCAGGTGAAGTCCGGCAGCTCACGGCCGAAGTGGCCGTAGGCGGCGGTCTGGGAGTAGATCGGGCGGAGCAGGTCGAGGTCGCGGATGATCGCGGCCGGGCGGAGGTCGAAGACCTCGGCGATGGCGTTCTCGATCTTCTCGTTCTCGACGGTGTTGGTGCCGAAGGTCTCGACGAACAGACCGACGGGCTCGGCCTTGCCGATCGCGTACGCGACCTGGACCTCGCAGCGCGCGGCGAGGCCCGCGGCGACGACGTTCTTGGCGACCCAGCGCATGGCGTAGGCGGCCGAGCGGTCGACCTTGGACGGGTCCTTGCCGGAGAACGCGCCGCCACCGTGGCGGGCCATGCCGCCGTAGGTGTCGATGATGATCTTGCGGCCGGTGAGGCCGGCGTCGCCCATCGGGCCGCCGATCTCGAAGCGGCCGGTCGGGTTCACCAGGAGGCGGTAGCCGTCGGTGTCGAGCTTGATGCCGTCCTCGACGAGCTGCTTCAGGACGTGCTCGACGACGAACTCGCGGATGTCGGGCGCGAGCAGCGACTCCAGGTCGATGTCCGAGGCGTGCTGCGAGGAGACCACGACCGTGTCGAGACGGACGGCCTTGTCGCCGTCGTACTCGATGGTGACCTGGGTCTTGCCGTCGGGACGCAGGTACGGGATGGTGCCGTTCTTGCGGACCTCGGTCAGTCGGCGGGAGAGCCGGTGCGCGATGTGGATCGGCAGCGGCATCAGCTCGGGGGTCTCGTCCGACGCGTAGCCGAACATCAGGCCCTGGTCGCCGGCGCCCTGCTTGTCCAGCTCGTCCTCATCGCCCTCGACGCGCTTCTCGTACGCCGTGTCGACACCCTGGGCGATGTCCGGGGACTGCGACCCGATGGACACCGACACGCCGCAGGAGGCGCCGTCGAAGCCCTTCTTCGAGGAGTCGTAACCGATCTCGAGGATCTTGTTCCGGACGAGGGTCGGGATGTCCGCCCACGCCTTGGTGGTGACCTCACCGGCGACGTGCACGAGGCCGGTGGTGATCAGCGTCTCGACGGCGACACGCGAGGTGGGGTCCTCGCGCAGCAGCGCGTCGAGGATGGTGTCGCTGATCTGGTCAGCGATCTTGTCGGGGTGCCCCTCGGTGACGGACTCCGAGGTGAACAGACGACGGGACACAACGCTCCCTGGGGTTGCAGCGGCTGCTGGCTATTCGTTAGCGGACCGGCAGGGGCTGCGCCCCAAGACGTTCCGCGGACAGTCTATCGGTCGTGGTCGGGGGATGGACCAGGTGTCTCGCCTGGCGAATGCCCTGAGCGGGTGAATCCGGCCCGCTCGGGGCCGGTCCTGGCCCTGGTGGGGCACACATCACACGCGTCCGGGGTCCCACGGGCTTCGCGGGACGTGGTGTGTCAGGTTCACGCCCGCCGTCAGGTCGTGGAGCGCAGCCTCGGCAGGATCAGGTCCCACACGGTCTCGGCGAGGGCTTCCTTCGGCCCGTACGGCACGGGGGTCTCGGCGCCGTCCGAGGCGAGGACCACGGCCTCGTTCTCCTCGGAGCCGAAGGTCTTCCGCTCCCCCACCTCGTTGACGACGAGGAGGTCGCAGCCCTTGCGGCGGAGCTTCTCGCGGCCGTTGGCGAGGACGTCGTCCGTCTCGGCGGCGAAGCCGACGACGACCTGGCCGGGCAGGGCGCGGTCGGCGGCGAGCTCGGCGAGGATGTCGGGGTTGCGGACCAGCTCGACGGTGGGCGCTCCGCCGTCGTCCTTCTTCTTGATCTTCCCCGCGGCGTAGACGGCGGGGCGGAAGTCGGCGACGGCCGCCGCCATCACCACCGCGTCGGCGTCGGCGACGGCCTTGAGCACGGCCTCCCGCAGCTGGAGCGCGGTGCCGACGTGGACGACGTCGACGCCGGCCGGGTCGGCGATGCCGGTGTTGGCCTCGACGAGGGTGACCCGGGCGCCGCGGGCGGCGGCGGCCTTCGCGAGGGCGTAGCCCTGCTTCCCGGAGGAGCGGTTGCCCAGGTAGCGGACGGGATCGAGCGGCTCGCGGGTACCGCCGGCGCTCACCACGACATGACGTCCGGCGAGGTCCGGGGCGGCGGCCGCGCCTCGGGCGAGACCGTGCCGATTCAAGATGTTGCGGCAGACCTCGAAGATCTCGGCCGGGTCGGGGAGCCGGCCCTTGCCGGTGTCGACGCCGGTGAGACGGCCGACCGCGGGCTCGATGACGACGGCGCCGCGGCGGCGCAGGGTGGCCACGTTCTCCTGGGTCGCCGGGTGCTCCCACATCTCGGTGTGCATGGCGGGGGCGAAGACGACGGGACAGCGCGCGGTGAGCAGTGTGTTGGTGAGCAGGTCGTCCGCGAGGCCGTGGGCGGCCTTGGCGAGCATGTCGGCGGTGGCGGGGGCGACGACGACGAGGTCGGCGGCCTGGCCGATCCGGACGTGCGGGACCTCGTGGACGGACTCCCACACCTCGGTGGAGACGGGGTTGCCGGAGAGCGCGGACCAGGTGGCCTCGCCGACGAAGTGGAGGGCGGAGTCGGTGGGGACGACGCGGACGTCGTGGCCCGACTCGGTGAGCCGGCGCAGCAGCTCGCACGCCTTGTAGGCGGCGATACCGCCGCTGACCCCCAGAACGACCTTCGGCTTGGCCACGGCTGTCACTCCCCGCGCTCGGATGCGTACGACTCCATGAGACACCACAGGCCCGGCGGATGTTCCGCCGGGCCTGTGGTGACAAGCGTTACGTGCTTACTGCGCCGGACCCTCGATGGCCTCGGACGTCAGCAGACCCGCGTTGATCTCCCGCAGGGCGATCGAGAGCGGCTTCTCGTGGACGTGGGTGTCGACGAGCGGACCCACGTACTCCAGCAGGCCCTCGCCGAGCTGGGAGTAGTACGCGTTGATCTGACGCGCGCGCTTGGCCGCGTAGATCACGAGGCTGTACTTCGAGTCCGTGGCCTCGAGCAGCTCGTCGATCGGCGGGTTGATGATGCCCTCGGGCGCAGTCATGGAAGAGGACACGCTCTACCTTCCGAAGATGGAAAAAGATGAGAAATGCTGTCGGGTCAGGAGGCCCTCGGCGTCAGCCGTTGTTGTCCCGGCCCTCAGTGGACAGCAGCATCAACGTTAGCAGCTCGCGCGCCACGTCCTCGACGGAGGTGTTGACGAGGGTGGTGTCGAACTCCGACTCGGCGGCCAGTTCGACCTTCGCGGCGGCCAGACGGCGCTCGATGACCTCGGGCGACTCGGTGCCGCGGCCGGTGAGGCGGCGGACCAGCTCCTCCCAGCTCGGCGGGGCCAGGAAGACCAGCTGCGACTCGGGCATCGAGTCCTTGACCTGACGGGCGCCCTGGAGGTCGATCTCCAGGAGCACCGGCTCGCCGGAGCCGAGACGCTCGAGGACGGCGCCGCGCGGGGTGCCGTAGCGGTTGCCCGCGAACTCGGCCCATTCGAGGAGCTCACCGTTGGCGATCAGCTTGTCGAACTCGTCGTCCGTCACGAAGAAGTAGTGGACGCCGTTCTTCTCGCCGGGGCGGGGCTTCCGTGTCGTCGCCGACACCGAGAGCCAGACCTCGGGGTGGACCTTGCGCATATGAGCGACGACCGTGCTCTTGCCGACCCCTGAAGGGCCGGAGAGCACGGTCAGCCGCGGACGTGCCTCTGCTGCCATGCAGCGATTATTCCAGCTTTACGAGGGTGCCCGGGACGCGCGTCCCGGATCGGAAGCCGGACGGGGCACCGGATCAGGCGCCGGTGCTGCCGAACTCGCGCTCCAGGGAGGCGATCTGGTTGGAACCGAGACCGCGCACCCGGCGGCTCTCGGAGATGCCGAGCCGCTCCATGATCTGCTTGGCGCGGACCTTGCCGACGCCCGGGAGCGATTCGAGCAGCGCGGAGACCTTCATCTTGCCGATGACGTCGTTCTCCTGGCCGGTCTTGATGACCTCGTGAAGCGAGGCGCCGGAGTGCTTGAGTCGATTCTTGACCTCGGCCCGCTCCCGGCGAGCCGCGGCGGCCTTTTCGAGCGCGGCTGCGCGCTGTTCAGGGGTAAGGGGCGGAAGAGCCACGCCTACGTCACCTCGGATGTCGATCTGTCGGATACGGACCGGTGAGGAACCTAGTCGCCCCACACCAGTGGAGCAACGATCAACGCAGTGGTCGTTGAACGCCTGCTCTGCTCCGGAGACTAGCGGCCGAGGCCGCTCCAGTCAGCGAGAACAGCGGAAAAGTCCTGGTCAGCATCGACTGACCGGGACTTTTCCGGCATAACGACCCGGTTTTGAGCCAAGTTTTCGTCAAGGAGTGAGACGGCCCGGTGAGACGGTTCGTCTCACCGGGCCGAAACGGCTCCGAAACGGGGTCGATCCGCTCCGACCTGCGGATTGACCGTGGCGTCCGTTATCCGCCGACGGCGGCGCGGATCTCGTCCGCGTACCGGTGCGCCGAGTCCCGCAGGGCGGTCGCGTCCGGGCCGTGCCGCAGGACCCCGCGGCTGACGTTCGGGACGACGTTGCCGACGGCCGAGCCGAAGACGGCGGGGAGGTCGGCCGGGGTCGCGCCCTGGGCGCCGATGCCGGGGGCCAGGAGGGGGCCGTTGATGTCCAGGTCGAACGAGGACAGGTCGCCGAGGGTGGCGCCGACGACCGCGCCGAAGGAGCCCATCGGGGTCTCCCCCGCGTTCTCCTCGGCCAGGTGGGCCAGCATCGTCGCGCCGATCGTCCGGCCGTCCTCGCGCACGGCCCGCTGGACCTCCGACCCCTCCGGGTTGGACGTGAGGGCCAGGACGAAGAGTCCGGCGCCGGACTCGCGGGCCAGGTCGACGGCCGGCTTCAGGGAGCCGTAGCCGAGGTACGGGGAGACCGTGAGCGCGTCGGAGAAGAGCGGGGAGTCCTTGCGCAGGAACGTCTCGGCGTACGCGGCCATGGTCGAGCCGATGTCACCGCGTTTGGCGTCCATGACGACCAGGCCGCCCGCCGCGCGCAGGTCGGCGACGGCCCGCTCCAGGACGGCGATGCCGCGCGAGCCGAAGCGCTCGAAGAAGGCGGACTGGGGCTTGAAGACGGCCACGGTGTCGGCGAGCGCCTCGACGACGGTGAAGGTGAAGCGCTCCAGGCCGGCGATGTCGTCGGTCAGGCCCCAGGAGTCGAGCAGCGCGGCGTGCGGGTCGATGCCGACGCAGAGCGGGCCGCGCTCGTCCATGGCGGAGCGCAGGCGGGTGCCGAAGGAGAGGGTCACGGGGTGGCCTTTCGGTTGTCGGCGCCGACGGCCTCGGCGAGGGTGGCGTACGGGGAGGCCGCGAGGCGCGCGGCGAGGCCCTTGTGGATCGCGCGGGCATAGAACGGGCCCTCGTAGATGAAGGCGCTGTAGCCCTGGATGAGGGTGGCGCCGGCCAGGATGCGCTGCCAGGCGTCCTCGGCGTTCTCGATGCCGCCGACGCCCACCAGGACCAGCCGGTCGCCCACGCGCGCGTGGAGGCGCCTGAGGACCGCGAGGGAGCGCTCCTTGACGGGGGCGCCGGAGAGGCCGCCGGTCTCCTTGATCAGCGCGGGGTCGGACTTCAGACCCAGGCCTTCGCGCGCGATGGTGGTGTTGGTGGCGATGATGCCGTCGAGGCCGAGCTCCAGGGCGAGGTCGGCGACGGCGTCGACGTCCTCGTCGGCCAGGTCGGGAGCGATCTTCACCAGGAGCGGGACGCGGCGGTCGGTGACCGTCCGGTCGGCCGCCTCCCGTACCGCCGTGAGGAGCGGCCGCAGGGACTCGGTGGCCTGGAGGTTGCGCAGGCCCGGGGTGTTCGGCGAGGAGACGTTCACGACCAGGTAGTCGGCGTGCGCGGCGAGGCGCTCGGTGGACTTCACGTAGTCGGCGGCGGCCTCGGCCTCCGGGACGACCTTGGTCTTGCCGATGTTGACGCCCACGACGGTCCTGAAGACCGGCACGCGCGCGTGGAGGCGGGCGGCGACGGCGGCGGAGCCCTCGTTGTTGAAGCCCATGCGGTTGATCAGGGCGCGGTCGGGGACGAGCCGGAAGAGCCGCTTCTTGGGGTTGCCGGGCTGGGGCTCGCCGGTGACCGTGCCGATCTCGACGTGGTCGAAGCCGAGCATCGACATGCCGTCGATGGCGACGGCGTTCTTGTCGAAGCCGGCGGCGAGCCCGAAGGGACCGTGCATGCGGAGGCCGAGGGCCTCGGTGCGCAGCTCCTTGTACCGGGGCGCCAGGACGGCGGCGACGAAGGTCCGGAGCACGGGGGTGCGGGCGGCGAGCCGGATCCAGCGGAAGGCCAGGTAGTGGGCCTCCTCGGGGTCCATGCGCTTGAAGACGAGGTCGAAGAAGAACTTGTACATGTTTCCGGTCCAGGTCTGCTCATGACGAGGGGGACACCGCAGGTCCTGCCGGTGTCCCCCTCGTCGTACGGGCTGCTAGTCGCGGGCCGCGGTCAGGTGCTCCGCGTGCTCCTGGAGCGAGCGGACGCCCACGTCGCCCCGGTTGAGCGCGTCGATGCCCTGGACGGCCGCGGCGAGCGCCTGGACCGTGGTGAGGCAGGGGACGCTGCGGGCGACCGCCGCCGTACGGATCTCGTAGCCGTCGAGGCGGCCGCCGGTGCCGTACGGGGTGTTGACGATCAGGTCGACCTGGCCGTCGTGGATGAGCTGGACGATCGTCTTCTCGCCGTTGGGGCCCTCGCCCTCGCTGAGCTTGCGCACGACGGTGGCGTTGATGCCGTTGCGGCGCAGGACCTCGGCGGTGCCGGAGGTGGCCATCAGCTCGAAACCGTGGGCGACGAGCTCGCGCGCCGGGAAGATCATCGTGCGCTTGTCGCGGTTGGCGACCGAGATGAACGCGCGGCCCTTGGTGGGCAGCGGGCCGTAGGCGCCGGCCTGGGACTTGGCGTACGCCGTGCCGAAGACCGCGTCGATGCCCATGACCTCGCCGGTGGAGCGCATCTCCGGGCCGAGGACGGTGTCGACGCCGCGGCCGTGCACGTCGCGGAAGCGCGACCACGGCATGACGGCCTCCTTGACGGAGATCGGCGCGTCGAGCGGCAGGGTGCCGCCGTCGCCGGTCCTCGGCAGCAGGCCCTCGGCGCGCAGCTCGGCGATGGTGGCGCCGAGCGAGATGCGGGCGGCGGCCTTCGCGAGCGGGACGGCGGTCGCCTTCGAGGTGAAGGGGACGGTCCGGGATGCGCGGGGGTTGGCCTCCAGGACGTAGAGGATGTCGCCGGCCATCGCGAACTGGATGTTGATCAGACCGCGCACGCCGACGCCCTTGGCGATGGCCTCGGTGGAGGCGCGCAGCCGCTTGATGTCGAAGCCGCCGAGGGTGATCGGGGGCAGGGCGCAGGCCGAGTCGCCGGAGTGGATGCCGGCTTCCTCGATGTGCTCCATGACGCCGCCGAGGTAGAGCTCCTCGCCGTCGTAGAGGGCGTCGACGTCGATCTCGATGGCGTCGTCGAGGAAGCGGTCGACCAGGACCGGCCGGGTGGGGCTGATCTCGGTGGACTCGGCGATGTACGACTCCAGGCGGGACTCGTCGTAGACGATCTCCATGCCGCGGCCGCCGAGCACGTACGAGGGGCGTACGAGGACGGGGTAGCCGATCTCGTCGGCGATGGCCTTGGCGCCGGCGAAGGTGGTCGCGGTGCCGTGCTTGGGGGCGGGGAGACCGGCGTCGGCGAGGACCTGGCCGAAGGCGCCGCGGTCCTCGGCGGCGTGGATGGCCTCCGGGGAGGTGCCGACGACCGGCACGCCGTTGTCCTTGAGCGCCTGCGACAGGCCCAGCGGGGTCTGTCCGCCGAGCTGGACGACGACACCGGCGACGGGGCCGGCCAGCGTCTCGGCGTGGACGATCTCCAGGACGTCCTCGAGCGTGAGCGGCTCGAAGTACAGACGGTCGGAGGTGTCGTAGTCCGTGGAGACGGTCTCCGGGTTGCAGTTGACCATCACGGTCTCGTAGCCGGCGTCGCTGAGCGCGAAGGAGGCGTGGACGCAGGAGTAGTCGAACTCGATGCCCTGGCCGATGCGGTTCGGGCCGGAGCCCAGGATGATCACGGCGGGCTTGGTGCGCGGCGCGACCTCGCTCTCCTCGTCGTACGAGGAGTAGAAGTACGGGGTCTTGGCGGCGAACTCGGCGGCGCAGGTGTCGACCGTCTTGTAGACCGGGCGGACGCCCAGGGCGTGCCGGACCTCGCGGACGACGTCCTCGCGCAGGCCCCGGATCTCGGCGATCTGGGCGTCGGAGAAGCCGTGGCGCTTGGCCTCGGCGAGGATCTCCGGGTCGAGCTTGTCGGCGGCGGCCAGCTCGTCGGCGATCTCCTTGATCAGGAAGAGCTGGTCGACGAACCACGGGTCGATCTTCGTGGCGTCGAAGACCTCCTGCGGGGTGGCGCCGGCCCGGATCGCCTGCATGACGGTGTTGATGCGGCCGTCGGTCGGGCGGACCGACTCGCGGAGCAGCTCGGCCTTGTCGCCCGGCTCGCCGACGAAGGTGAACTGCGAGCCCTTCTTCTCCAGGGAGCGCAGGGCCTTCTGGAGCGCCTCGGTGAAGTTGCGGCCGATCGCCATGGCCTCGCCGACCGACTTCATGGTCGTGGTCAGCGTGGAGTCGGCGGAGGGGAACTTCTCGAAGGCGAAGCGCGGGGCCTTGACGACGACGTAGTCGAGCGTGGGCTCGAAGGACGCCGGGGTCTTCTCCGTGATGTCGTTGGGGATCTCGTCCAGCGTGTAGCCGACGGCGAGCCGGGCCGCGATCTTGGCGATCGGGAAGCCGGTCGCCTTGGAGGCGAGCGCCGAGGAGCGGGAGACACGCGGGTTCATCTCGATGACGATGATCCGGCCGTCGACCGGGTCGATCGCGAACTGGATGTTGCAGCCGCCGGTGTCGACGCCGACCTCGCGGATGATCGCGATGCCGATGTCGCGCAGCCGCTGGTACTCGCGGTCGGTGAGCGTCATCGCCGGGGCGACGGTGATCGAGTCACCGGTGTGGACGCCCATCGGGTCGAAGTTCTCGATGGAGCAGACGACCACGACGTTGTCGTTCTTGTCGCGCATCAGCTCCAGCTCGTACTCCTTCCAGCCGAGGATGGACTCCTCCAGGAGCACCTCGGTGGTCGGGGAGAGCGTGAGGCCCTGGCCCGCGATGCGGCGCAGCTCGTCCTCGTCGTGGGCGAAGCCGGAGCCGGCGCCGCCCATGGTGAAGGAGGGGCGGACGACGACGGGGTAGCCGCCGAGGGTGTCGACGCCCTTGATGACGTCGTCCATGGTGTGGCAGATGACCGAGCGGGCGGACTCGCCGTAGCCGATCTTGGCCTTGACGGCCTCGACGACGCCCTTGAAGAGGTCGCGGTCCTCGCCCTTGTTGATGGCCTCGACGTTGGCGCCGATGAGCTCGACGCCGTACTTCTCCAGGACGCCCTGCTCGTGCATGGAGATCGCGGTGTTGAGCGCGGTCTGGCCGCCGAGGGTGGGCAGGAGGGCGTCGGGGCGCTCCTTGGCGATGATCTTCTCGACGAACTCGGGGGTGATCGGCTCGACGTACGTGGCGTCGGCGATCTCCGGGTCGGTCATGATCGTGGCCGGGTTGGAGTTGACCAGGATGACCCGCAGGCCCTCGGCCTTGAGGACTCGGCAGGCCTGGGTGCCGGAGTAGTCGAACTCGGCGGCCTGCCCGATGACGATCGGGCCGGAGCCGATGACCAGGACGGACTGGATATCGGTGCGCTTAGGCACGCTCGGCCTCCATCAGGGATACGAAGCGGTCGAAGAGGTACGCGGCGTCGTGCGGGCCCGCGGCCGCCTCGGGGTGGTACTGGACGGAGAAGGCCGGCTGGTCGAGCAGCCGGAGGCCTTCCACGACGTTGTCGTTCAGGCACACGTGGGAGACCTCGGCGCGCCCGTAGGGGGTGTCGGAGACCTTGTCGAGGGGCGCGTCGACGGCGAAGCCGTGGTTGTGCGCGGTGACCTCGACCTTGCCGGTGGTGCGGTCCTGGACGGGCTGGTTGATGCCGCGGTGGCCGTACTTCAGCTTGTAGGTGCCGAAGCCGAGGGCGCGGCCGAGGATCTGGTTGCCGAAGCAGATGCCGAAGAGCGGCGTTCCGCGCTCCAGGACGGCCTGCATGACGGCGACGGGACCGTCGGCGGTGGCCGGGTCGCCGGGGCCGTTGGAGAAGAAGACGCCGTCCGGGTTCACCGCGTAGACGTCCTCGGCGGTGGCGGTGGCGGGCAGCACGTGCACCTCGATGCCGCGCTCGGCCATCCGGTGCGGGGTCATGCCCTTGATGCCGAGGTCGACGGCGGCGACGGTGAACTTCTTCTCGCCGATCGCGGGGACGACGTACGGCTCCTTGGTGGCGACCTCGGCGTAGAGGTTCGCGCCCTTCATCTGGGGCTGCGCCTGCACGCGGGAGAGCAGCTCGGCCTCGGGGGCGACGCCCGCGCCGGAGGCGCTGTTCAAGGCGGTGCCGGAGAAGATGCCGACGCGCATGGCGCCGCGCTCGCGCAGGTGGCGGGTGAGGGCGCGGGTGTCGATGCCGGAGATGCCGACGACGCCCTGGCGCTCCAGCTCCTCGTCGAGGGTGCGGGTGGCGCGCCAGTTGGAGGAGACGCGGGCGGGGTCGCGGACGACGTAGCCGGAGACCCAGATCCGGCCGGACTCGGGGTCCTCGTCGTTGACGCCGGTGTTGCCGACGTGCGGGGCGGTCATGACCACGACCTGGCGGTGGTACGACGGGTCGGTGAGGGTCTCCTGGTAGCCGGACATGCCGGTGGAGAACACGGCCTCGCCGAAGGTCTCCCCCACGGCCCCGTAGGCGCGGCCGCTGAAGGTGCGGCCGTCCTCCAGGACGAGTACGGCGGGAACCTTCACGGCTCCCCTGGTGGAGGTCGTCATCGTGCGATGCCTTCCGTCGTGCTTACGGGGTTCATGGAGTTGATGGCCTCGACCCAGGCGGTGTGCTCGGCCGCCCGGTCGGACCGGAAGCCGGAGTCGAGCAGTTTGTCGCCGTGCGCCCAGGTGACGATCAGCAGGCCGCCCTCGGCGAGGACCTTGCCGGCGATGCCCTTGTCGAGGCGGGCCTCGCGCAGGGCCTCGGCCGGGACGAAGAAGTCGTTCGCCCCGGGGCGTACGACGGCGAGTCCGGCGTCGGTGAGCGTGAGCTCGACGCGGCTGCGGGTGCCGAGGCCGTGGGCGACGATCCGGTCGAGCCACTGCCCGGCGGTCGTGGACCCGTGGTAGCGCCCGCTGAGAGTCAGTTTCGCCGCCCCGGCCGTCCGCGGCGCGGTGGGCAGCTCGGGCAGGTCCGACTGGAGGCTGCCGCGCCACTTCCAGCCCTGGCGCATCAGCCAGTAGACGAAGGCGATGAAGAGCAGGAGCCCGACGACCCAGCCGATCCTTCCGGCCCAGTCGGTCACCTCCGCCGACTTCTGATCGGCTGCCTCTGCGGCGATTGCGATGAGTGGTGTCACGCCAGCTTCCCGTCCACGACCGTTGCCCGGCCCCGCAGGAAGGTGTGGGTGACGCGTCCCGGCAGCTCACGGCCCTCGTAGGGGGTGTTTCGGCTGCGGGAGGCGAAGTCCGCGGGGTCCACCACACCACGGTAAGCCGGATCGACCAGGGTCAGGTTCGCGGGCTCACCTGCCGAGACGGGTCGTCCGTGGCCCTTGGCCCGTCCGATGCGGGCGGGCGCGAAGGACATGCGGTCGGCGACGCCGGCCCAGTCGAGGAGGCCGGTCTCGACCATCGTCTGCTGGACGACGGAGAGGGCGGTCTCCAGGCCGACCATGCCCATGGCGGCCGCGGCCCACTCGCAGTCCTTGTCCTCGTGCGGGTGCGGGGCGTGGTCGGTGGCGACGATGTCGATCGTGCCGTCGGCCAGCGCCTCGCGCAGCGCGAGGACGTCCTTCTCGGTGCGCAGCGGCGGGTTGACCTTGTAGACGGGGTCGTACGAGCGGACCAGCTCGTCCGTGAGGAGGAGGTGGTGCGGGGTGACCTCGGCGGTGACGTCGATGCCGCGGGACTTGGCCCAGCGGACGATCTCGACGGAGCCGGCGGTGGAGAGGTGGCAGATGTGGACGCGGGAGCCGACGTGCTCGGCGAGGAGGACGTCGCGGGCGATGATCGACTCCTCGGCGACGGCGGGCCAGCCGCCGAGGCCCAGCTCGGCGGAGACGATGCCCTCGTTCATCTGGGCGCCCTCGGTGAGGCGGGGCTCCTGGGCGTGCTGGGCGACGACGCCGCCGAAGGCCTTCACGTACTCCAGGGCGCGGCGCATGATGACGGCGTCGTCGACGCACTTGCCGTCGTCGGAGAAGACGGTGACGCCGGCGGCGGAGTCGTGCATGGCGCCGAGCTCGGCGAGCTTCTTGCCCTCAAGGCCGACGGTGACGGCGCCGATGGGCTGCACGTCGCAGTAGCCGGACTCCTTGCCGAGGCGGTAGACCTGCTCGACGACACCGGCGGTGTCGGCGACCGGGTGGGTGTTGGCCATGGCGAAGACGGCGGTGAAGCCGCCGGAGGCGGCGGCGCGGGTGCCGGTGAGGACGGTCTCGGAGTCCTCGCGGCCGGGCTCGCGCAGATGGGTGTGGAGGTCGACCAGGCCGGGCAGCAGGATCTGGCCCTGGGCCTCGATGACGGTGGCGCCCTCGGCGGACAGGTCGGTACCGACCTGCTCGATGGTCTCGCCGTCGACCAGGACGTCCTGGACCTCGCCGCCCAGCACCTGCGCACCGCGGATAAGGATCTTGCTCATGGTTACTTGTTCTCCTCGGTACGGGTGTGGGTGACGGCCGAGTCGTTGCCGCCCAGAAGCAGGTAGAGGACCGCCATCCGGATGGACACGCCGTTGGCGACCTGCTCGACGACCGTGCAGCGGTCGGAGTCGGCGACCTCGGCGGTGATCTCCATGCCGCGGACCATGGGGCCGGGGTGCATGACGATGGCGTGCTCGGGCATCTTCGCCATCCGGTCGCCGTCGAGCCCGTACCGGCGCGAGTACTCGCGCTCGGTGGGGAAGAAGGCGGCGTTCATCCGCTCGCGCTGCACACGCAGCATCATGACCGCGTCCGACTTCGGCAGCACCCGGTCGAGGTCGTACGAGACCTCGCAGGGCCAGGTCTCGACGCCGACGGGGACCAGGGTGGGCGGGGCCACCAGGGTGACCTCGGCGCCGAGGGTGTGCAGCAGGTCGACGTTGGAGCGGGCGACCCGGCTGTGCAGGACGTCGCCGACGAGCGTGATCCGCTTGCCCGCGAGGTCCCGGCCGAGCCCGGCGTCCCTGCCGACCAGACGGCGGCGCATGGTGAAGGCGTCCAGGAGGGCCTGGGTGGGGTGCTGGTGGGTGCCGTCGCCGGCGTTGACGACGGGGGCGTCGATCCAGCCGGAGGTGGCGAGGCGGTACGGGGCTCCGGAGGCGCTGTGCCGGATGACGACCGCGTCGACGCCCATGGCCTCCAGGGTCTGCGCGGTGTCCTTGAGGGACTCGCCCTTGGAGACGCTGGAGCCCTTGGCCGTGAAGTTGATCACGTCGGCGGAGAGGCGCTTCTCTGCGGCCTCGAAGGAGATCCGGGTCCGGGTGGAGTCCTCGAAGAAGAGGTTGCAGATGGTCCGGCCGCGCAGGGTCGGCAGCTTCCTGATGGGCCGGTCGGCAACCCGGGCCATCTCCTCGGCGGTGTCGAGGATCAGGACGGCGTCGTCGCGGGTGAGGTCGGCGGCCGAGATGAGGTGACGCATCATCGGGGTGTCTCTCCGTGGTGGGGAGTGTGAGGGCATGCGGGGGCGCAGGGGTGTGCCCCGGCCCCGCGGGGGAAGCCGGTCCGGCTAGGCGGAGGGCCTGGAGCCGAGCAGGACGGTGTCGCGACCGTCCTCCTCGGCGAGCTGGACCTTGACCGTCTCCCGCAGCGACGTGGGGAGGTTCTTGCCGACGTAGTCGGCCCGGATCGGAAGCTCGCGGTGGCCGCGGTCGACGAGGACGGCGAGCTGGACGGCGCGCGGCCGGCCGATGTCGCCGAGGGCGTCGAGGGCGGCGCGGATGGTGCGGCCGGAGAAGAGCACGTCGTCGACGAGGACGACCAGACGGCCGTCGATGCCGTCACCGGGGATCTCGGTGCGGCCGAGGGCACGGGCGGGCTTCAGCCGCAGGTCGTCCCGGTACATGGTGATGTCGAGGGAACCGACCGGGATCTTGGTGCCGGTGATCGATTCGAGCTTCTCGGCGAGCCGGCGGGCGAGGAAGACACCGCGGGTGGGAATGCCGAGGAGAACCACGTCGTCCGCGCCCTTGGCGCGCTCGACGATCTCGTGTGCGATGCGGGTGAGGACCCGCGCGATGTCCGGGGCCTCGAGAACGGGCCGCGCGTCATCGCCGTACTGCTGCTGGGTGTCCATGAAGAAACGGACCTCCTTCTCCGCCTCACGGGACGGCTCTTAAAGGACGTCGGATTTGCGCCGTCAACGTTACCAGGAACGGTCGGCCGTCCTGCTCGCACCCCGGTCGCCACTCCGCGCACCGTCCCTCAGGAGGGGGTGGTGCGGACCTTTCGGCTTGACGGGAAAGAGTAACGCTGCGTAACCTCACAGTGAGTTACCAGCCGCGCGGCGCAGCCGCATGTCGTCACAGCGTCCGGGAGCGTTATGTCCAGCGAATACGCAAAGCAGCTCGGGGCCAAACTCCGCGCCATCCGCACCCAGCAGGGTCTCTCCCTCCACGGGGTGGAGGAGAAGTCCCAGGGGCGCTGGAAGGCCGTCGTGGTGGGCTCGTACGAGCGTGGCGACCGCGCGGTGACCGTGCAGCGCCTTGCCGAGCTGGCTGATTTCTACGGGGTGCCGGTGCAGGAGCTCCTGCCGGGCACGACCCCGGGCGGGGCCGCCGAGCCGCCGCCGAAGCTGGTCCTGGACCTGGAGCGCCTGGCCCACGTCCCGCAGGAGAAGGCGGGCCCGCTCCAGCGCTACGCGGCGACGATCCAGTCGCAGCGCGGCGACTACAACGGCAAGGTGCTGTCGATCCGCCAGGACGACCTGCGCACCCTCGCCGTCATCTACGACCAGTCCCCCTCGGTCCTCACCGAGCAGCTGATCAGCTGGGGCGTGCTCGACGCGGACGCGCGCCGCGCGGTCGCCCACGAGGACAACTGACCTGCCGCTTCCTGCCGGAGGCTCAGCAGAAACGTACCGCCGGGCCCGTGGACGTCATCCGACGTCCACGGGCCCGGCGTTTTTCGTCCCACCAGCCACAGGGAACCCAGGGCGTGCAGGGGACCCAGGAAGCCCGGGGAACGCCGAAGGGGCCCGCAGCACGAGTGCTGCGGGCCCCTTCGACCGCCGCTGACGTCCGAGGACTCAGGCGGCTCAGGCGTCGGTGTCTCGACGCAGCCGCGGCTTCAAGTCCTTGAAGCGCGCGAGCAGGCCGTTGACGAAGGTCGGGGACTCGTCCGTGGAGAACTCCTTGGCGAGCTGCACCGCCTCGTCGATCGCGACCGCGTCCGGCGTACCGTCCTCCCAGATCAGCTCGTACGCACCGAGGCGCACGATGTTCCGGTCGGCGACGGGCATCCGATCGAGGTCCCAGTCCACCGCGTAGGTCGCGATGAGCTCGTCGATCCGCGCCACGTGGGCCGCGTACCCCTCGACCAGCTGCATGGTGAAGTCGTTGACCGGCGGCTGACGGTCGTCCGACCGCGCGTGCCGGACCTGGTCCGCGAGGACCTCCTGGACGGAGGCGCCACGCTGGTCGGCCTCGAAGAGGATCTGGAAGGCGCGCTTGCGGGCCTTGCTCCGAGCGGCCACGGTTAGTCGTTCACCCGGCCGAGGTAGTCGCTGGTGCGGGTGTCGACCTTGACCTTCTCACCGGTGGTGACGAAGAGCGGGACCTGGATCTCATGGCCGGTCTCCAGCTTGGCGGGCTTGGTGCCGCCGGTGGAGCGGTCACCCTGGACGCCCGGGTCGGTGTGCTCGATCGTCAGCACGACGGCGGCGGGGAGCTCGACGTAGAGCACCGAGCCCTCGTGCTGGGCGACGGAGGCGGTGAAGCCCTCGATCAGGAAGTTGGCGGCGTCGCCGACGGCCTTGCGCTCGACCATGAGCTGGTCGTACGTCTCCATGTCCATGAAGACGAAGTAGTCGCCGTCCATGTAGGAGAACTGCATGTCGCGGCGGTCGATGGTGGCCGTCTCGACCTTCACGCCGGCGTTGAAGGTCTTGTCGACGACCTTGCCGGACAGCACGTTCTTGAGCTTGGTGCGCACGAAGGCCGGGCCCTTGCCGGGCTTGACGTGCTGGAACTCGACGACGGACCAGAGCTGGCCGCCTTCGAGCTTGAGCACCATGCCGTTCTTGAGGTCGTTCGTGGAAGCCACGGTTGCGGAATCTCCTGGACTGACGTGGACCACGGAGGCGTACGCGCCTTACAGCGCGAGCAGCTCCTTGGTCGTGATGGTGAGTAGCTCGGGTCCGCCGTCCGCCTCCTGGCGCACGACGAGCGTGTCATCGATCCGGACCCCGCCCCGGCCCGGGAGGTGGACCCCCGGTTCGACGGTGACCGGCACACAAGCGTCCAGTTTACCCATGGCCGAGGGTGCGAGCTGCGGGTCCTCGTCGATTTCGAGCCCCACCCCGTGCCCGGTGAGGGGTACGGCCGCCTCCGCGTGCCCCGCCGCGTCCAGGATCTGGCGGGCCGCGCGGTCCACGTCACGGTACTCGGCGCCGGGTACCAGGGACTCCCGGCCGGCCCGCTGAGCGGCGAAGACGAGTTCGTAGAGCTCGATCTGCCAGTCGGCCGGCGTCGTTCCGATGACGAACGTGCGGCCGATCTCGCAGCGGTAGCCCCGGTAGTCGGCGCCGAGGCAGACGGAGAGGAAATCCCCCTCCTCAACCCGGCGGTCGGTGGGCCGGTGCCCGCGCCGCCCGGAGTGCGGCCCCGTCGCCACCGAGGTGGGAAAGGCGGCCCCGTCGGCCCCGTGGTCGACGAGCCGCCGCTCCAGTTCCAGGGCGAGGTGCCGCTCCGTCCGCCCCACGAGGATCGACTCCAGAAGCTCCCCGAGCGCCTGGTCGGCGATCTCGGCGGCGATCCGGAGGCAGGCGATCTCGTCCTCGTCCTTGACGATCCTCAGCTGCTCCACGGCGCACGCGAGGTCGGCGAGGCGCAGTCCCGGCGCGATGGAACCCATCTCCCGGTGCCGGGCCACGGTCAGGTGGTGCTCCTCCACGGCGAGCGCGTCGGCGCCCGCCCGGCGGGCGAGGTCGACGGCGGCGACGGCCGGATCACCGCCACCGATCGGCAGGACCTGCCGGCGGAGCAGCTCGTCGAGCCGTCCGTCGGCCGGTTCGCCGCCGGGCGCGACGGGGCAGAGCAGGACGTCGGCGTCCGGCTCCGGCCCGACGAGGAGCACGGCGCCGGGGGGCGAACCGCCCGCGAGATAGCGGACGTTGGCGGGGCGGGAGACCAGGGCCGCCGGGCTGCCCGCGGCCGCGCACCGATCGCGCAGCCGTACACGGCGGTCCGCATACACCTCTGACATGCTCCGAGCGTACGAGGAGCGCGCCGCGGTGGCCTGTTCAGCACGGCCGTCCGGGCGGAGGCTCGGGGGCGTCCCGCCGATCGGGCCGGGAGGTCACCAGGTGGGCGGGCTGGCTATCGCGCGGGCCAGGACGTCGTCGAGGACCCGGGCGGTGGTCTCGACGTCGTACGTGGAGTTGTCGATGATCGGCAGCCCCGAGCCGTACCAGCCGGCCATCCGGCCGTGGATGGCGGCGACCTCCTCGTCGGAGAGACGCCGGTTGCCGCTGCGCTCGGCGTTGCGCTCGAGGACGATCTCCAGGCCGGGCAGCAGCACGACCGGCAGCAGTCCGGGGCCGACGTGCCGCTTCCAGCCGCCCAGGCCGACGACGGGCCGGTCGGGGAAGACCGCGTCGTCGACGATGCACGAGATGCCGTTGGCGAGGAAGTTGCGCGCGGCGAAGCCGCAGGTGCGGCGGGCGAGCCGGTACTGCGCCTCGGAGTGCTCGTTCCAGCCGGACTGCGGGTCGGCGAAGCCGGAGCAGACCCATTCGCGCACGTCGTCGAGGCTGATGTGCGCGGTGGGCACGCGGCGGCGCTGCGCCCAGTGCCGGGCGACGGTCGTCTTGCCGGCGCCCGCGGGGCCGATGAGCAGCACGGCGAGGGTCGCGGTGCCCGTACCGGCGCCGTGCTCCACGGGAGACGCGAGCGGCACGCTCACGGGCGGCAGCGGCACATGGCCGGTGAGGTCCGCGCGAGCGGGCGGAGCCGCCGGGTGGCGCGCCGCGGCCTGGTGCGGGGGCACGGCCCAGCCCGCGGCGCCGGAACCCGAGGGCGGCGGGGCGGCGTGCGGAGGCGGTGCGGCGTGCGGAGGCGCCCCGTGCGCGGGCCGGGACGTCCCGGCCCTGACGGCCGGGTGCACACCGAGCCGGGACCCGGTGGGCGGGACGGCGGGCGGACCGGCGGGGGGTGATCCAGCGGCGGTCAGGCCGGCGGACGGTCCCGAAGGCGGTCCGGCGGGCGGTCCCGGGGGCGGCCCGGCGGGCGATCCCGCGGACGGTCCCGAAGGCGCCGCTCCCGCGGGCGTCCCGGGGTGCGCCGCCGCCTGGGGAGGCGAGGGCGGTACGGGCGGCTGCCCGCCCTGCGGGCCGCTCCCCGCGCCGCTCGCGTGAACGGGAACGGTGCCGGGCCCCGACGCCTGACCCGATCGCTCGGGCGGTGGCAGCGGACCCCCCACTGCGTGCTGCATCCGGTGCCACTCCGTCTCGTACGCCTGATGTATCCGGTGCCGCCGGAACGTTACCGCCCCCGGCCCCCACAGGGGGAACGGCCGGGGACGCCCCCTGGTGCCCGGTCAGCCCGCCAGTTCCTCGGCGAGCGCCCGAAGGGCCAGCCGGTAGGAGCCGATCCCGAACCCTGCCACCGTGCCGGTCGCCACCGCCGCGACGACCGAGGTGTGCCGGAACTCCTCCCGCGCGTACGGGTTCGAGATGTGCACCTCGATCAGCGGCGCGGTCCGCTGGGCGGCGGCGTCCCGCATCCCGTACGAGTAGTGCGTGAACGCGCCCGGGTTGATCACCACGGGGATCGACGTGTCCGCGGCCTCGTGGAGCCAGCGGATCATCTCGCCCTCGTCGTTCGTCTCCCGCACCTCGACGTCGAAGCCGAGCTCCGCGCCGAGGGTCCGGCAGGACTCGACGAGCCCCTTGTAGGAGGTGGCGCCGTAGATGTCGGGCTCACGGGAGCCGAGCCGGCCCAGGTTGGGGCCGTTGAGCACCAGCACCGGACGGGGCTCGCTCACGCCGACACCTCGCCGTACGCCGCGATCAGGACCGCCGGGTCGGGGCCCTCCAGGACGGTGGGCTTGCCGATCCCGTCGAGCACGATGAAGCGGAGCAGGTCGCCGCGGGACTTCTTGTCCACCCGCATGGTCTCCAGGAGCTTGGGCCACTGGTCACCGCGGTAGGTGAGCGGCAGCCCGACGGACTCCAGGATCGCGCGGTGCCGGTCGGCGGTGGCGTCGTCGAGACGCCCGGCGAGCCGGCCGAGTTCGGCGGCGAAGACCATGCCGACGGACACGGCGGCGCCGTGGCGCCACTTGTACCGCTCGTTCTTCTCGATGGCGTGGGCGAGGGTGTGGCCGTAGTTGAGGATCTCGCGGCGGCCGGACTCCTTCAGGTCGCCGGAGACGACCTCCGCCTTCACCTTGATCGAACGGACGAGCAGCTCGGCGGTGTGCGGCCCGGCGGGAGTACGGGCGGCCTCCGGGTCCTCCTCGATGAGGTCGAGGATCACCGGGTCGACGATGAAGCCGGCCTTGATGATCTCCGCGAGACCGCTGACGTAGTCGTGCACCGGCAGCGAGTCGAGGGCCGCCAGGTCGCAGAGGACGCCGGCGGGCGGGTGGAAGGCGCCGACGAGGTTCTTGCCCTCGGCGGTGTTGATGCCCGTCTTGCCGCCGACGGCCGCGTCGACCATGGCCAGGACCGTCGTGGGTACGGCGATCCAGCGCACGCCCCGCAGCCAGGTCGCGGCCACGAAACCGGCCAGGTCGGTGGTGGCGCCGCCGCCGACGCCCACGATGACGTCGCTGCGGGTGAAACCGGTCTGGCCCAGCGCCTTCCAGCAGTAGGCGGCGACCTCGACGGTCTTCGCCTCCTCGGCGTTCGGCACCTGGATGGCGACCGTCTCGTACCCCTGGTCGGCGAGATCGGCGCGGAGCGCCTCACCGGTGTCGGCGAGCGCCTCGGGGTGGATCACGGCGACCCGCTTGGCCTGGGTGCCGATCAGCCCCGGGAGCTCGTCGAGGAGCTGCCGGCCGACCAGCACCTCGTACGGATCCGTGCCCGCGCTGCCCGCGACCTGGATGCGGGTGACTTCCTGGTCCGTCGTCATGCGTCCTTCTTCAGATCCAGTGCCGCGAGGACCGCGTCCGCGACCTCTTCGGGGGTGCGGTCGTCGGTGGTGACGACGGTCCGCGCGACTTCGGTGTACAGGTGGCGGCGCGCCTCCATCAGCTCGCGCCACTGGCGGCGCGGGTTGACGGCGAGCAGCGGCCGTGCGGCGTTGAGGCCGACCCGGCGGACCGCCTCGTCGACGTCCATCGAGAGGTACGCGACGGGCAGCCCGGCCAGCAGGGCGCGGGTTCCGGCGTCGAGGACCGCGCCGCCGCCCAGGGCGAGGACGCCCTCGTGCTCGGCGACGGCCGTGGCGACGGCGGCCCGTTCGAGGGCGCGGAAGTGCTCCTCGCCGTCCTCGACGAAGATGTCGGAGATCTCGCGTCCCTCGGCGGCGACGATGTCGGCGTCGGTGTCCCGGTAGGGCGCGCCGAGCCGTTCGGCCAGGAGCGCGCCCACCGTGGACTTGCCGGAACCCATGGGTCCGACGAGGACGACCAGAGGTCCGGCGGTCACCGGATGCGCAGGTTGTCGAGGTACGACCGGACGTTGCGGCGGGTCTCGGGGACCGAGTCGCCGCCGAACTTCTCGACGACCGCGTCCGCGAGGACCAGCGCGACCATGGCCTCGGCGACGATGCCGGCGGCGGGGACGGCACACACGTCGGAGCGCTGGTGGTGGGCCTGGGTGGCCTCGCCGGTGGCGACGTCGACGGTGGCGAGCGCGCGGGGGACGGTCGCGATGGGCTTCATCGCGGCGCGGACGCGCAGCAGCTCACCGGTGGTCAGGCCGCCCTCGGTGCCGCCGGAGCGGCCGGAGGTGCGCCTGAGGCCGTCGTCGGTCTTCACGATCTCGTCGTGGGCCTGGGAGCCGGGCACGCGGGCGAGGTCGAAGCCGTCGCCGACCTCGACGCCCTTGATGGCCTGGATGCCCATGAGGGCGGCGGCGAGCCGGGCGTCGAGACGCCGGTCCCAGTGGACGTGCGAGCCGAGCCCGACGGGCACGCCGTACGCGAGGACCTCGACGACGCCACCGAGGGTGTCGCCGTCCTTGTGGGCCTGGTCGATCTCGGCGACCATCGCCTTCGACGCGTCGGCGTCGAGGCAGCGGACCGGGTCGGCGTCGAGCTTCTCGACGTCGCCGGGGGTCGGGTAGACGCCGTAGGGCGCCTTGGCGGCGGCCAGCTCGACGACGTGCGAGACGATCTCGATGCCCGCGGTCTCCTTGATGAAGGAGCGGGCGATCGCGCCGAGGGCGACACGGGCGGCGGTCTCACGGGCGCTGGCGCGCTCCAGGATCGGCCGGGCCTCGTCGAAGCCGTACTTCTGCATGCCGGCGAGGTCGGCGTGTCCGGGCCGGGGCCGGGTCAGGGGGGCATTGCGGCCCGTCTCCTTGAGTTCCGAGGGGTCGACCGGGTCGGCCGACATGACCTTCTCCCACTTGGGCCACTCGGTGTTGCCGACCATGACGGCGATCGGGGAGCCGAGGGAGAGCCCGTGGCGGACGCCGCCGAGGAACGTGATCTCGTCCTGCTCGAACTTCATCCGGGCGCCACGCCCATAGCCGAGACGTCGCCGCGCGAGGTGGTCCGCCACCAGTTCTGTGGTGACCGGGACGCCGGCGGGAAGACCCTCCAGCGTCGCGACCAGCGCGGGTCCGTGGGATTCCCCAGCGGTCAGCCAACGCAACCTGCTCAACGATGCTCCTCATGCTCGCGCCTGGGCACTGCGACGACGCGGCCGGGTGCGCGGCCCTGGCCCGCCACCACCGATCCTCCCACGTCCGGGGCGTCCGCTTGGTCGCCGGTCCAGCTATCGGACGCGCGTCTCGTCCCGCTGGACGGTCTCGTCGGATTCCTCGGCCCTCTCGGCGCCCTCGGCCTCCGGGGCGGAGGAGGACCGGCTCCTCAGCCAGGAGAGGAAGCCGTAGGCCAAGGTCAGGCCGAAAAGGGCGAGCACGGTGTAGCGCGCCCACGCGGGCAGAGAGCTGAAGAGCCCCACCCAGAGAAAGCGCACCACGTCGACGCCGACGTCCCACTTCGACGCCAGCAGTGTTTCCCCGCCCATGTCCCCCGTGCTCCCCGTGTTCGTCCTGCTTCCCGTGCCGGCGGTCCGGCACGGGCTTCCGCCTATCGGGCGGCCAGCGCCCGCTCCCCCGCCGCCCGCATGGCGGTCAGCGGCGCTCTCGGGACACCCGTCATCTGTTCGACCTGGAGGACGGCCTGGTGGACGAGGAGGTCGAGGCCGCCGACCACCTTGCCTCCGCGGTCGGACCAGGTCGCCGCGAGTGCGGTCGGCCAGGGGTCGTACAGGACGTCGAAGAGCGTGCCGACCGCGTCGGGGACGTCGGTGGCGAGGGCGTTCGTGGTGCCGGCCGGGGTCGTCGCGATGACCAGCGGGGACGCGAACGCCTCCGCCGCGTCGTCCCAGTCGGCGGTACGGACCTCCACGCCGAGCCGTTCGCCCCAGCCGCGCATCTCCTCGGCACGCGCCTCGCTCCGCACGTACGCGGTGACGGGCCCCGCGCAGATCCGGGCCAGCGCGGCGAGCGCGGAGGAGGCGGTGGCGCCGGCGCCGAGGATCGCCGCCGACTCGACCTTCTCGACGCCCCGCTCCCGCAGGGCGGCGATCATGCCGGGAATGTCGGTGTTGTCCCCGACCAGGCGGCCGTCTCCCCGGAAGACGACCGTGTTGACGGCCTCCACGGAGGCCGCCGTGTCGCTGATCTCGTCGAGCAGCGGGATGATCGCCCGCTTGAGCGGCATGGTCAGCGACAGACCGGCCCAGGTCGCGTCGAGCTCGGCCACGAAGCCGGGCAGCGCCGCCTCGTCGACCTCGAAGCGGTCGTACGACCACGCGTCGAGGCCGAGTTCCGCGTACGCGGCCCGGTGCAGGACCGGGGAGAGCGAGTGGGCGATCGGCGAACCGAGGACGGCCGCGCGGTGCTGCTTGCTCACTGGCCCTGTTCCCGTTCCTTCTCGTACTCCGCGACGTTCCGGTTGTGCTCCTTGAGCGTCACGGAGAAGACCGTCTTGTTCTCGTTGATCGACACGAAGTAGTACCACGGGCCGTCGGCCGGGCTCATCGCCGAGTTCAGCGCCTCGATGCCGGGGTTGCTGATGGGACCGGGAATGAGGCCCTTCACGTCGAACGCGTACGTGTTGTACGGGTCCTTGATCTTGCGCATCTCCTCGACGGATCCGACGTCGAGGGTGCTCGTGCCCCTGAGGTAGTTCACCGTGGAGTCGAACTCCAGGCGCCCCACGGTCTCCACGTTGTTCGGCTTGAGCCGGTTGTAGACGACGCGCGCGACCTTGTCGAAGTCGTGCTTGTACTTGCCTTCGACCTGCACCAGGCTCGCGACGGTCAGCAGCTCCCAGGGTCCGCTCAGGCCC
Source organism: Streptomyces exfoliatus (assembly GCF_000725545.1). GTDB lineage: Bacteria > Actinomycetota > Actinomycetes > Streptomycetales > Streptomycetaceae > Streptomyces > Streptomyces exfoliatus. The sequence goes on from NZ_JNZP01000015.1 coordinate 118,217, forward strand.
ACGCCCTTCGCCTTGTCCTCCAGGTCCAGCTTGGCGTACTCCTGGTTCGCGCGGGAGACCATCTTGCGGAGGGCGTCCTCCGGCTTGCTGTTCTTGGCGACGGGGTAGCTCGCCGGGAAGAGGAAGCCTTCCAGCGGGTCCTTGACGTCGTCGTGGTTCTTGGCCCAGTCGGGCAGCCCGAGGGAGTCCGCCTTCGCCTGCGCGATGCCCTTGGTGGTGCCCGCCTTGAGGTCGAGGCGCTTGTCGAGCTGGTCGTACACCCAGGCGTTCCGCTTGCCCTCGGGAATGACGAGGTTGGCCTGGCTGACCGGGTCGAGCATGAGGGAGACCGCGCTCTCGGCCGACATCTCCTTCTTCAGCGTGTAGACGCCCGCCTGGATCGAGAGACCCTTCGGGTTCCGCCCCTGCGCCGAGACGAAGGCGTCGACGCTCTTGACGACGCCCGCCTTCTTCAGGATGTTGCCGATCTCGTAGCCGCCGGCGTCCTTCGGGATCTCGACCTGGACCTCACCGCTGCCGGTGCCCGCGAAGTCCTCGGCCGCGCCGAACTGGCCCTGCCAGAACTGGTAGCCGAAGTAGCCGACGCCGCCGACGCCACCCGCCAGGACGAGCGCGACGACCAGGCAGGCCACGCCGTTCTTGCCTTTGCGCTTCTTCGCCTTGCTGCGGCGTTCGCGGTCGCCGCCGCGGGAACCCCGGCCGGAGGCCGGCTCGTCGTCGTACTCGTCGTACTCGTCGGCCCGATCGTCCTCGCCGGTGAAGAAGGGGTGCTTCTCCTCCTCGGGCTCGGGGCGTGCCTCTTCCTCCGGCGCCCAGTCCCTCACCGGCTCCGGCGGGTTCTGCCGGTGGCCGGGAGGCTGGGGCGGCGGGTACGCCTCGGGCGTTCCGTAGAGATCGGGGTTCTGGCCGCCGTACGGATCGGCCGGGGGCGCGCCGTAGGCCATCGCCGCCTGGCCGGTCTCCCAGTTGCCGTCGTACTGCTGTCCGAGGTTCCCGGGCGTGTCGTAACCGCCCGGGTACCCCGTCCCGTACTGCTGCTGCTGCGGGTGCTGTTCATACTGCTGCTGCATCTGCTGCTGGTACTGCGGATCCACGTAACCGTGGGACTGCTGCGGCTCCTGGTACTGGGGCTGCTGGTACTGCTGCTGATGCTGCTGCTGGTACGGGTCGCTCGCGTACTCCTGGCCGTACTCGTTCGCCTGCTGCGGGTGCGGGTACTGCTGCTGGCCCTCCCACCCCTGGTCCCCGTACAACGGGTCCCCGGGGTGCCACGGTTCGGAGCCGGGGCTCCGGCCATACTCAGTCATCGATCCCCAAACAGCCGCGAGGCTTCCGGACGATCCGCCTCTACGTAGTGCGGCAGCTGTTCGAACACCGCCGCATCGCGCGGAACGTTACCGTATCGCGATCAGATGACCACTTCGACGCCCTCGCCGGGCGGATTACCTGATACCCGTTCGGACTCAAGAGCGTTCTGCAGGATGATCACAGCGGCGGCCTGGTCGATGACGGACCGCCCCTTCTTGGCCTTCACGCCGGAGGCCCGCAGGCCCTGCGTGGCCGTGACGGTCGTCATGCGCTCGTCGACCAGACGAACGGGCACCGGGGCGATCCCGCGCGCCATCTCCACGGCGAAGGCACGGACCTTGGTCGCTGCAGGACCCTCCCGCCCGCTGAGCGAGCGGGGCAGGCCCACGACGACCTCGATCGGCTCGTACTCCTCGACGATCTGGCGGAGCCGCCGGTGGGCGGCCCGGACGTCACGTCCGGGCACGGTCTCCACCGGCGTGGCGAGGACCCCGTCGGGGTCGCACGAGGCGACCCCGATCCGGGCGTCCCCGACGTCCACCGCGAGACGGCGGCCGCGGCGCATCGTCACGCCGTCTCCCCCACGAGGCGCTCGACGGCGGCGATGGCCTCGCCGACGGCCTCCGGGTTCTGGCCGCCGCCCTGGGCGACGTCCGGCTTGCCGCCGCCACCGCCACCGAGGGTCTTTGCGGCCGTGCGGACCAGCTCGCCGGCCTTGAGACCGCGCTCGCGGGCGGCCTCGTTGGTGGCGATGACGGTGAGCGGCTTGCCGTTGGCCGTGGTGAACAGGGCGACGACGGCCGGACGGCCGCCCACGAGGCGGCCCCGCACGTCGAGGACCAGCCTGCGCAGGTCGTCGGCGCCGGTGCCGTCCGGGACCTGGCCGGTCACCACGGCGACACCGCGGATGTCCTGGGCGGAGTCGACGAGCCCGGCGGCGGCCTGGAGGACCTTCTCCGCGCGGAACTTCTCGATCTCCTTCTCGGCGTCCTTCAGCTTGCCGAGCATGGTGGAGATCTTCTCCGGCAGCTCTTCGGGCCGGCCCTTGACCAGCTCCTGGAGCTGGGCGACGACCGTGTGCTCCTTGGCCAGGAAGTTGTACGCGTCGACGCCGACGAGGGCCTCGATACGGCGCACGCCGGATCCGATGGACGACTCGCCGAGCAGCTTCACCAGACCCAGCTGGGCGGTGTTGTGGACGTGCGTACCGCCGCACAGCTCCTTGGAGAAGTCGCCGATGGTGACGACACGCACCTTCTCGCCGTACTTCTCGCCGAACTCGGCGATGGCGCCCTGGCGCTTGGCCTCGTCGATCGGCATGACCTCGGCGTGGACCTCGAGCTCCCGCGCGAGGACCTCGTTGATCTTCTGCTCGACGTCGGTGAGGACCGCGCCGGGGACGGCGTTCGGCGAACCGAAGTCGAAGCGGAACCGACCGGGCTGGTTCTCGGAGCCGGCCTGGGCGGCCGTCGGGCCGAGGGCGTCGCGCAGCGCCTGGTGGGTGAGGTGGGTGGCCGAGTGGGCGCGGGCGATGGCCCGGCGGCGGCGCACGTCGATGGTGGCGTAGGCGGTGGCGCCCACGGTCACCTCACCGACCTGCACGGAGCCCTTGTGCACGGAGACGCCGGGCACCGGCTGCTGCACGTCGCGGATGTCGATGACCGCGCCGCTGTGGAGCCGGATCCGGCCCTGGTCGGCGATCTGGCCGCCGCCCTCGGCGTAGAACGGGGTGCGGTCGAGGACGACCTCGACGTCGTCGCCCTCGGAGGCGGCCGGCGAGGGGACGCCGTTGACGAGGAGACCGACGACCGTGGTCTCGCCCTCGGTGTTGGTGTAGCCGGTGAACTCGGTGGCGCCGTTGCCGTCGGCGATCTCCCGGTACGCCGTCATGTCGGCGTGGCCGGTCTTCTTGGCCTTGGCGTCGGCCTTGGCGCGGTCCCGCTGCTCCTTCATCAGGCGGCGGAAGCCGTCCTCGTCCACGGAGAGGCCCTGCTCGGAGGCCATCTCCAGGGTGAGGTCGATCGGGAAGCCCCAGGTGTCGTGGAGCAGGAACGCCTTGTCGCCGGAGAGGACCGTGCCGCCGGAGGCCTTGGTCTCGGTGACGGCGGTGTCGAGGATGTTGGTGCCGCCCTTGAGGGCCTTGAGGAAGGCGGCCTCTTCGGCGAGGGCGACGGTCTCGATGCGCTTGCGGTCGGTGACCAGCTCCGGGTACTGCTCGCCCATCGTGTTGATCACGGTGTCGACGAGTTCCTGGACGACCGGTCCCGTGGCGCCGAGCAGACGCATGTTGCGGACGGCGCGGCGCATGATGCGGCGCAGCACGTAGCCGCGGCCCTCGTTGCCGGGGGTGACGCCGTCGCCGATGAGCATGACGGAGGTGCGCATGTGGTCGGCGACCACGCGCAGCGAGACGTCGCTCTCCTGGGACGTGCCGTAGTCGACGCCGGTGAGCTCGGTGGCCTTGTCGATGACGACCTGGAGGGTGTCCGTCTCGTACATGTTCTGGACGCCCTGGAGGATCATCGCCAGGCGCTCCAGGCCGAGGCCCGTGTCGATGTTCTTCGACGGCAGCTCGCCGAGGATCGGGAAGTCGTCCTTCCCGGAGCCCTCACCGCGCTCGTACTGCATGAAGACCAGGTTCCAGATCTCCACGTACCGCTCGTCGTTGACGGCCGGGCCGCCCTCGACGCCGAACTCGGGGCCGCGGTCGTAGTTGATCTCGGAGCACGGGCCGCAGGGGCCGGGGACGCCCATCGACCAGTAGTTGTCCTTCTTGCCGAGGCGCTGGATGCGCTCGGCCGGGACGCCGACGACGTCGCGCCAGATCTGCTCGGCCTCGTCGTCCTCCTGGTAGACGGTGATCCAGAGCTTCTCCGGGTCGAGCCCGTAGCCGCCGTGCTCCACCGACGTGGTCAGCAGCTCCCAGGCGAGCTTGATGGCGCCTTCCTTGAAGTAGTCGCCGAAGGAGAAGTTGCCGCACATCTGGAAGAACGTGCCGTGGCGGGTGGTCTTGCCGACCTCTTCGATGTCGGGCGTGCGCACGCACTTCTGCACGCTGGAGGCGCGCGAGAAGGGCGGCTTGACCTCACCCAGGAAGTAGGGCTTGAAGGGCACCATGCCGGCGGGGACGAGCAGCAGAGTCGGGTCGTCCGCGATGAGCGACGCCGAAGGGACGACGGTGTGCCCGCGCTCCTCGAAGAAGCTCAGCCAGCGGCGGCGGATTTCAGCCGACTCCATCAGTGGTCCTCATTCCGGTTGTACGAGATCGTGGGGATTGAATACGTGGTGGTGGGGCGCACGGTGGGATCGAGCGCCGCTCTGCGGCGGGGCGGCGGGAGTTCGCGGTCCCGGTCGTCGGCCGGGGCTGCCTCCAGGCCGAGCGCCTCGCCCAGTTCGGCCTCCCGCTGGACCATGCCCGCCCTGACGTCGAGGGCGAAGTCCTTGAGGCGGTGGCCGGTCTCGACCGCCTTGTTCGCCGCCTGGGCCGCGAGACTCTCGGGGGTCAACTGCTTCAGCTTCCGGTTGACCTTGGTGGTGGCCCACACGCCGGCGGCTGCGCCGGCCGTGAACCAGAACGTGCGGCGGAACATCGCGGCTCAGCCCTTCTGCTTCCGGCGTCGCGAGGACGGCACGGTACGGCCGACGATCACCGCGCGGTCGCCGTCGCCGGCCCGGCCGAGCGCCTTGCGCACCCCGTAGCCGAAGGCGGCGACCTTGACGAGCGGGCCGCCGAAGGTGGAGGCGACGGTGGAGGAGAGCGCGGAGGCGTTGGAGGTGACCTCCTGGACATCCGACGCGATGGCGTCGACCCGGTCGAGCTGGGTCTGTGCCGAGCGCACGGTCGCGGAGGCGTCGGCCAGCAGGGGGACGGCCTGCTCGGTCACGTCCGCCACGAGCTGGGTGGTCGCCCTGAGCGTCTGCGCCAGCCTCACCAGCACCACGGCGAGGAAGGAGACCAGGATCGCCCAGAAGACGGCCACCAGGATCCCGGCAACCTCTCCACCGGTCACTCTGCACCGCTCTCTTCTGTCGTTGGGCCCTTGGACAAGTCGTCCTCCGACCCTATCGCGCCCGGGGTGTCGTGCCGTACCTCATTACCGCCCGTGGGACGGGACTTACGAGAACCGATTGTACGGAGAGCGTGTGGATGAGTACGCTCCGTGTCCCATGCGACGGAGCAATCTCCCGGCGGAGCTGAACCGGTTCGTCGGACGGGCCGCCGAGCAGGCCGCACTGATGGCGCTCCTCGAGACGTCCCGCCTGGTCACGGTCGTGGGCGTGGGCGGGGTCGGCAAGACCCGGCTCGCGCTCAGGGCCGCCGAAGAGACGCAGAAACGCTACGGCGACGGGGTCCGGCTCGCCGGGCTCGCGCCGCTGCGCGACCCCGGCATGGTCGAGTACGCGCTGGTCGAGGCGCTCGGCCTGACCGACCACACCCTCAAGGCCCCGCGCGAGGTGCTCCTCGACCATCTCGCGGAGCGGCGGCTGCTGCTCGTCGTGGACGGTTTCGAGCACCTCGTGGAGCGCTGCGCTCCGCTGCTGCGCGAGCTCCTCGAACAGGCTCCCGGGCTCACCGTCCTGGCGGTCGGCCGGCGCCCCCTGCGGGTGCCGGGCGAGGCCGTGTTCCCCCTGGCGCCGCTGGGCGAGGCGGACGCGGTGACGCTGCTCGCGGAGCGGGCGGCCGAGGCGGGCGCGCCGGCGCCGGCGACCGGCGAGGCCGCCGTACGGGAGCTCTGCCGGCGGCTCGACGGGATTCCTCTCGCCCTGGAACTGGCGGCCGGGCGGCTCCCGCTCCTCTCCGTCGAGCAGATGCTGTTCCGTCTGGACGACCGCTTCCGGCTCCTCACGGACGGCGTGTGCGGCGCGCTCCCCCGCCATCAGACGCTGCGCACCGCCATCGGCTGGAGCCATGAGCTGTGCACCCCGGAGGAGCGGCTCCTCTGGGCGCGGCTCTCGGTGTTCCCCGGCCCCTTCGACCTGGAGGCGGTGGAGTACGTGTGCGGGGGGCGGGAGCTGCCGCCCGAGCAAATCCTGGAGCTGCTCGGCGGGCTGCTCGCGCAGTCGCTGCTCATGCGGGAGGACACCCCCGCGGGCCCGGCCTACCGGATGCTCGACACGGTCGCCGCGTACGGCGCGGAGTGGCTGGCGGCGCTCGGCGACACGGAGCGGATGCGGCGGCGGCACCGCGACTGGTACATGGGCCTGGCGACCTGGTGCGAGCTGGAGTGGTTCAGTCCCCGCCAGCCGGAGGTGGCGGCCCTCACGGAGGCGGCCCTCCCGCATCTGCGGGCGGCCCTGGACCTCTGCCTGGAGCTCCCCGAGGAGGCCCATCTCGCCCAGCACCTGGCGGGCACGCTCTGGTTCGCGTGGGTGGGCTGCGGGCGTCTCTCGGAGGGCCGGCACTGGCTGGAGCGCTCGCTCGCGCTGGAGTCGGGGCACGAGGAGGCGCGGCTGAAGGCGCTGTGGGTGCTCGGGTACGTGGCCGTGCTGCAGGGGGACGGTACGGCGGCGGTGGCCGCGCTCCACGAGTGCCGGGAGCGGGCCCGATCCTCGCGGAACGAGCTCGCGGAGGCGTACGCGACTCACCGGCTGGGCTGTCTCGCGCTGCTCACGGACGACATGGCACGGGCCGAGGAGCTGATCGGGTGGGCGCTCGACTCGTACCGGGAGCTCGGCGAGCTGAACAGCAACGTGCTGATGGGGCAGGTCGAGATGGCGATGGCGCGGGCCTTCGCGGGAGACCTGGAGGGGGCGGTCGCCCTCTGCCGGGAGGTCCGGGAGGTCTGCGAGGAGCGGGGCGAGCTGTGGACGAAGGCCTACGCGCTCTACGTGCTGGGGTACTCGGCGTGGACCCGGGGCGCGTACGGCGAGGCCCGGGAGCTGCTCACCGAGTGCGTCCTGATCAACCACACCTTCCGTGACCTGGTGGGGCTGGTGCTCGCGATCGAGATGCTCGCCCTGGTGACGGTGAGCGAGGGCGACGCGGTGGAGGCGGCGGTCCTCCAGGGGGCGACGGTGCCGGTGTGGCAGACGGTCGGCATCCAGCTCTTCGGTTCGGAGGCGTTCGACGGACCGAGGGCGCTGTGCGCGCAGCGGGCTGAGGAGGTGCTCGGAGCGGAGGCGTACGGCGCCGCGTTCCGGGAGGGCGAGGGGCTCTCGGCGGCGGAGACGGTGGAGCGGGCGCTCGCGGCCGGCCGTCCGCCGGCCATCGGCGGCCCGGCGGAGCCGTCGGCCCCGCGCCCCTTCCGTACGGGCAGGTCGGCGGCGGTCCCGGGAACGCGGAAGCCCGCCGGCTCCCCCACCGGAAAGGGTGGGGAAGCGGCGGGCTGAACACCGCGTGGGTGGTACTGCGCCGAAGCCGGGATCAGCGGGCGTAGTACTCGACGACCAGCTGCTCGTCGCAGATGACCGGGATTTCCTTGCGGTTCGGGTCGCGGTCGAGGCGGAAGGCCAGGGCCTTCAGGTTGACCTGCAGGTAGCGCGGGGTCTCACCGTCGGCGGCGAAGCCACCCTCGCGGGCCATCTCGAACAGCGGCTTGGTGCGGCTGCGCTCGCGGACCATCACGACGTCGTCGGGACGGACGCGGAACGACGGCTTGTCGACCTTGCCACCGTTGACCTGGATGTGGCCGTGGACGACCATCTGACGGGCCTGGTAGATGGTGCGGGCGATGCCCGAACGCAGGACCAGGGCGTCGAGGCGGCGCTCGAGCTCGACGACCAGCGCCTCGCCCGTCTTGCCCTCGGCCTTCTTGGCACGGTCGTAGGCGCGCGCCATCTGACGCTCGCTGATGTCGTACTGGGCGCGCAGACGCTGCTTCTCGAGCAGACGGACCTTGTAGTCCGAGTTCTGCTTGCGGCCACGGCCGTGCTCGCCCGGCGGGTAGGGGCGGGCCTCGAAGTACTTGACAGCCTTCGGGGTCAGCGCGATGCCGAGGGCACGCGACTTCTTGACCTTGGGACGGGACTGGTTCGGCATGAACCAACCTCTCTCTTCGTACGAAACGGCTTCACCAGGGTTAGGGGAGGTCGCATCCGCAGCCGGGAAACCCGTCTGGTCCGTACGAGACGGACCTGTCGGGCAGCCGCTCCCAGGTCTGGGCACATACGTGCAGCACGCGAACGGCCCACCGCCGCTCCCGGGATCCGGGTGGTGGTGGGTTGCCCGCGACACCTTCGAAGGTGCGCGACGCTCCTGGAAACCCCGCCCGAGGGCCGGGTCTCCGGCTGACTGTCCCGTTCTGGTGTGCCGACCGGGGTCGGACACGGGACGCAGCAATCCGAACCAGTGTACCGGGTGCGCGGGCGGCCCGTGCCCACCCTCCCCACGGCCGGGACGGCGCTACTCGTCGCCCTTCAGACGGGCTCGTACGCGCTCCACCACGTCGGCGTATCTCGCCTCCGCGCCGTAGCGCGTCGGCTCGTAGTACTGCTTGCCGTGGATCGCGTCGGGGGCGTACTGCTGGGCCGCGATGCCGCCCGGTACGTCGTGCGGGTAGACGTACCCCTGGGCGTGGCCGAGCTTGGCCGCGCCCTTGTAGTGGCCGTCGCGCAGGTGCGGCGGGACCGATCCGGCGAGGCCGTTGCGCACATCGGCGAGGGCGGCGCCGATGGCCGTCGTCGCGGCGTTCGACTTGGGGGCGAGGGCCAGCGCGATGGTCGCGTGGCTCAGGGTGAGGGCTGCCTCGGGGAAACCGATCATGGCGACGGCCTGCGCGGCGGCGACGGCGATCGGCAGCGCGTTCGGGTCGGCGAGGCCGATGTCCTCGCTCGCGGAGATCATCAGCCGGCGGGCGATGAACCGCGGGTCCTCCCCCGCCTCGATCATGCGCGCGAGGTAGTGCAGGGCCGCGTCGACGTCGGAGCCGCGGATCGACTTGATGAGCGCGCTGGCCACGTCGTAGTGCTGGTCGCCGTCCCGGTCGTACTTCACGGCCGCGCGGTCGACGGTCTCCTCGACGGTCTGGAGGGTGATCTCCGGTTCGCCCTTGGCGATGGCGGCGCCGGCCGCCGCTTCGAGGGCGGTCAGGGCGCGCCGGGCGTCACCGCCGGCGATGCGGAGGAGATGCGCCTCGGCGTCCGCGGGCAGGGTCACCGCCCCGCCGAGCCCCCGCTCGCCGGTGAGGGCCCGGGCCATGAGTCCGCGCAGGTCGTCGTCGGTCAGCGGCTCCAGGGTGAGGAGCAGCGAGCGGGAGAGGAGCGGGGAGATGATGGAGAAGTACGGGTTCTCGGTGGTGGCGGCGATCAGCGTCACCCAGCGGTTCTCCACGGCGGGCAGGAGCGAGTCCTGCTGGGCCTTGGAGAAGCGGTGGATCTCGTCGAGGAAGAGGACGGTCTCCTTGCCGTAGCCGCCGACCGCGCGCCGGGCCCCTTCGATGACGGCCCGGACCTCCTTGACGCCCGCGGTGATCGCGGACAGCTCCACGAACCGCTTGTCGGTCGCCTTCGACACCACGTACGCGAGGGTGGTCTTTCCGATGCCCGGCGGACCCCAGAGGATCACGGAGGAGGCGCCGGCGGGGCCGCCGCCCCCGTCCCCGACGAGGCGGCGCAGCGGCGATCCGGGCTTGAGCAGGTGCTTCTGGCCCACCACCTCGTCGAGGGTGCGCGGGCGCATCCGGACGGCCAGCGGGCTGCCGGCCGGGTCCTTCTCCTGCCGTTCTTCGGCTGCTGCGGTAAAGAGATCGGGCTCCACAGTCATGAAGCCTAGGTCACGGCACTGACAGAGCGCTCCGCCGTCAGCTGGTCCAGAAGTCCCACCAGCGGGTCAGGATCAGCATGCCGATGATCCCGATGTGCAGGACGGGCAGGATCCAGGTGAACTCGTCGAAGAAGGTCCTGAGGCCGCGGGGTGCGGGGATGACGCCGTACCGGACGTTGTGCGAGGTCACGTACCAGAACATGACGATGGTGGCGACCCAGGCCAGGCAGCACCAGAGGCAGAGCGAGTTGATCTCGTACAGCGACTGGTACATCAGCCAGGTGCAGAAGCCGACGCCGAAGAGGGTGCCGGCGTTGAGGCCGAGCCAGTACCAGCGGCGGTAGCGGGCTCCGGCGAGCAGCGCCAGGCCGATCGCGACGACCATGGCGTAGGTCACCAGGCCGAGCATCGGGTTGGGGAAGCCGAAGACCGAGGCCTGCTCGCTCTTCATGATGTTGCCGCAGGACACGATCGGGTTGAGGCTGCACCCCGGCGTGAAGTTCGGGTCCTCCAGGAGCTTGAACTTGTCGATCGTGATGACCCACGCGGCGAGCACTCCGGCCGCTCCGGTGATCACCAGCAGCCAGGCGAAGGCCCGGCTCGCACCGATCGTGCCGTCGCCGTCCCGGCCGGAGGCGGCTTCGTCCACCGCTGCCTTCGTCATGTCGCCGTTTTCCCTCGCTCGCTGGCCCCCTGGACACGGTCATTCTGCCGTACGGCGCCTCGCGTCCACCGTTCGCCGGGGATAAGTGAAGCGGCCATAAGGACACGCGGAGGGGCCCGGACCGGCGCGTGCGCGTGGTCCGGGCCCCCCGTCCGTACGGTCCGTCAGGCCAGCTTGGCCCGTACCGCGTCCAGGAGACCGTCCACGGGAACCGCCTGCTGCTCGCCGGACTCCATGTCCTTGAGCTGGACGACGCCCTCGGCGAGGTCGCGCTCACCGGCGACGACGGCGAGGCGGGCCCCGGAGCGGTTGGCGTCCTTCATGGCGCCCTTGAGGCCCTTGCCGCCGAAGGCGAAGTCCGCGGCGATGCCCTCCCTGCGCAGCTCGGTGACCTTGCCGAAGAGGAGGCGGCGCGCCTCGTCGCCGATGGCCACCGCGAAGACGCTGGTGGCGGCGGGGAGGTCGAGCTGGATGCCCTCCGCCTCCAGGGCGAGGACCGTGCGGTCCACACCGAGCGCCCAGCCCACGGACGGCAGCGCGGGGCCGCCGATCATCTCGGAGAGGCCGTCGTAGCGGCCGCCGCCGCCGACCGCCGACTGCGAGCCGAGACCGCCGTGGACGAACTCGAAGGTCGTACGGGTGTAGTAGTCGAGGCCGCGCACCAGCTTGTCGTCGTCCTCGAAGACGACGCCCGCCGCGGTGATCAGGGCGCGCACCTCCTCGTGGTACGCCTTGCACGCGTCGCACAGGTAGTCGCGCAGCAGCGGCGCGCCGACCAGCTGCTTCTGCACGGCCTCGCGCTTGTCGTCGAGGACGCGCAGCGGGTTGATCTCGGCGCGGCGACGGGTGTCCTCGTCGAGGTCGAGACCGCCGAGGAAGGACTGGAGCGCCTCCCGGTAGACGGGGCGGCACTCCTTGTCGCCAAGCGAGTTCAGCAGGATGCGGAAGTTCCGCAGGCCGAGCGAGCGGTACGCCTGGTCGGCGAGGATGATCAGCTCGGCGTCGAGCGCCGGGTCCTCCGAGCCGATCGCCTCGGCGCCCACCTGCGAGAAGTGGCGGTAGCGGCCCGCCTGGGCCCGCTCGTACCGGTAGTACGAACCCGAGTACCAGAGCTTGACGGGCAGGTTGCCCTGCTTGTGCAGGTTGGCCTCCAGGGCCGCCCGCAGGACGGAGGCGGTGCCCTCGGGGCGGAGGGCGAGCTCGTCGTTGCCCTTCGTGGTGAGGGTGTACATCTCCTTGGACACGATGTCGGTGGACTCGCCGACACCGCGCGAGAAGAGCTTGACGTCCTCGAAGCCGGGCGTCTCGACGTATCCGTAACCCGAGTTCTTCAGCGGGGTCGAGATCGCCTCGCGCACCGCCAGGAAGGTGGCGGAGCGCGGCGGGATCAGGTCGTACGTGCCCTTGGGGGCCTTGAAGGTGCTCACGTGAGTCGTCACATTCCTCGTCGGGGAGCGTCCGTGCTGCCGTTCCCTTGGCGAACTGAGGCCACGTCCCGCAGATAGGGGTTGGTGGCGCGCTCCTGGCCGATGGTCGTCTGGGGACCGTGTCCCGACAGCACCACGGTCGAGTTGTCGAGCGGCAGGCACACGCGTGCCAGCGACTCGAGCATGTCGTCCATGTCACCGCCGGGAAGGTCGGTGCGTCCGATGGAGCCGGCAAACAGCAGGTCCCCGGAGAAGAACACGGAGGGGATCTCCGTGGTCTCCGGCATCCTGAAGGTCACCGACCCCTTGGTATGACCGGGCGCGTGGGCGACGGAGAACTCCAGACCGGCGAGCTTCAGCTGGGCGCCGTCGGTGAGCTCGCGCACGTCGTCGGGCTCTCCCACGGTCAGCTCGCCCATGAGGGGCATCCCGATGGAGCGGCCGAGGGCCTTCTCCGGGTCGCTCATCATGTAGCGGTCGGACGGGTGGATCCACGCGGGGACGTCATGGGCGCCGCACACCGGGACCACGGAGGCGACGTGGTCGATGTGTCCGTGGGTGAGGACGACGGCGACGGGCTTGAGCCGATGCTTCTTCAGCGTCTCCTCGACGCCCTGGGCGGCCTGGTGGCCCGGGTCGATGATCACGCACTCCTCGCCTGCGGCGGGGGCGACCAGATAGCAGTTGGTCCCCCAGGCCCCGGCGGGGAACCCGGCAATCAGCACGTTCGTCCTTAGTTGTCGTCCGGCACGGGCGCGTAAATCCCGGAAATCACGGGATTCAGCAGATCAGAGCCTACCGGCGGTGCCGCTTCCACAGCCAACCCGTATACGGTACGGGCACATCCGGCCAGGACGGGAACAGACGAGCGACAGGAGCGGAACCGGTGGTCACCAGCGATCAGCGGCGGCGGCAGCTTGCCAGGGAGAAGTACCAGCGGCAGCAGCAGCGGCGGGAGGAGAACCGGCGCAAGGCGAAGCGCCGCAACACCGTCGTGGCCGCCGCCCTCGCCGTGGTCCTCGCGGCGAGCGGCGCCGTGTACGCGTCCGTGGCGCTGACGGACGACAACTCCCCGAAGGGCACGGACAGCGCGGCGGGCGACACCCCGACCAGCTCCGCGCCCACGCCCTCGGCGAGCGAGTCGGCGAGCCCCGAGCCGAAGCTGTCCGTGGACGCCAAGGCCACGTACACCATGGCTCTGAAGACCGGCGAAGGCGACATCACGTTCACCATGGACGCGGCGAAGACGCCGCGCACGGTGAACTCCTTCAAGCACCTCGCCGACAAGAAGTACTTCGACGGGACCAAGTGCCACCGGCTCACCACCCAGGGCATCTTCGTGCTCCAGTGCGGTGACCCCAAGGGCGACGGCACCGGCGGCCCGGGGTACACGATCCCGGACGAGAACCTGGACGCCCTGGGCAAGGCGGGCGCGGACGGCACCGTGACCTTCCCGGCCGGCACCGTGGCCATGGCGAACACCTCGCAGCCGAACACCGGCGGCTCGCAGTTCTTCCTCGTCTACAAGGACACCAAGCTGCCGCCGAGCTACACCCCGTTCGGGAAGATCGACGCGGCCGGTCTGAAGGTGGTCCAGGACGTGGCCGCGGCCGGTGTCGAGGGCGGCGCCACGGACGGCGCGCCGAAGACGGCCGTCACCATCGAGAAGGCGACCGTCACGAAGAAGTGAGTCGGGCGTCCGCACCCGCGCGACCGTCGAATCTCGGTCGCGCTGAGTGCGGACAGCCGGGCCGCCGTTCGCCTAGATTGGCGTTGTGCAGCGTTGGGCCGTCGGCCGCGCTGCGGAAGGCGGGCGAGGCCCGCCGGGAAACTGTGGACGATGCCCGGGGGGTACGACCCCGCGACGGCATCATGGTGAGGAGGCGCTGTGAGCAGCGACCCGTGGGGCCGCGTCGACGAGACGGGCACCGTGTACGTGCGGACGGCCGAGGGTGAGAAGGTCGTCGGATCGTGGCAGGCCGGCACCCCTGAGGAGGCTCTGGCCTACTTCGAGCGCAAGTACGAGGGCCTGGTGGTCGAGATCGGCCTCCTCGAGAAGCGGGTGGAGACAACCGACCTCTCGGCGAAGGACGCCACGACGGCGATCGAGCACATCCGGCAGCAGATCGACGAGCACCACGCCGTCGGTGACCTGGCCGCGCTCGGTGTCCGCCTCGACAAGCTCGTCGAGACGGTCGACTCGCGCCGTGAGGAGCGCAAGGCCCAGAAGGCGAAGCAGACCGACGAGGCTCGCGCCGCCAAGGAGCAGCTCGTCACGGAGGCCGAGGAGCTGGCCCAGAGCGAGCAGTGGCGCTCCGCGGGCGAGCGTCTGCGGGCGCTCGTGGACACCTGGAAGGGCCTGCCCCGGCTCGACCGCAAGTCCGACGACGAGCTGTGGCACCGGTTCTCGCACGCCCGCTCGGCGTTCTCGAAGCGCCGCAAGGCCCACTTCGCCTCGCTGGACGCCCAGCGCGAGGACGCCCGCAAGGTCAAGGAGCGTCTGGTCGCCGAGGCCGAGTCGCTCTCCGGCTCCACCGACTGGGGCACCACGGCGGCCCGCTACCGCGATCTGATGGCGGAGTGGAAGGCGGCCGGCCGCGCCCAGCGCGAGCACGAGGACGATCTGTGGAACCGCTTCCGCGGCGCCCAGGACGTCTTCTTCGCGGCGCGTGGCGAGGTCTTCGCCGAGCGGGACGCGGAGCAGACCGAGAACCTCAAGCTGAAGGAAGAGCTCGCGACCGAGGCCGAGAAGCTGCTGCCGGTGACGGACCTGAAGGCGGCGCGTGCGGCCTTCCGCTCCCTCAACGAGCGGTGGGAGGCCGTCGGGCACGTGCCGCGTGACGCCCGTCCCAAGGTCGAGGGCCGGATGCACACGGTGGAGCGGGCGATCCAGGAGGCCGAGGAGGCCGAGTGGCGCCGGACGAACCCGGAGGCACGCGCGCGTGCCGCGGGTCTGACCGGTCAGCTGCAGGACGCGGTCGAGAAGCTGCGCAAGCAGATCGACGCGGCCCGTGCCGCGGGCAACGACGCCAAGGCCGACAAGCTCTCCCGTGAGCTGGAGGGCCGACAGGCCCTGCTCGACCAGGCCCTGAAGGGCCTGGAGGAGTTCGGCGGCTGAGCCTCCCGACCGTACGACCGACGAAGGCCCCCCGGCAGTGAGCCGGGGGGCCTTCTCGTAGCCGCTGTTACGGCCTGCGGGCCGAGGTCACGCGGTACACGTCGTAGACGCCCTCCACGCCCCGTACGGCCTTCAGGACGTGGCCCAGGTGCTTCGGGTCGCCCATCTCGAAGGTGAAGCGCGAGGTGGCCACCCGGTCTCGGGAGGTCTGGACGGCCGCGGAGAGGATGTTGACGTGCTGGTCCGAGAGGACCCGGGTGACGTCCGAGAGCAGCCGTGACCGGTCGAGCGCCTCGACCTGGATGGCGACCAGGAACACCGAGGACTGGGTCGGGGCCCACTCGACCTCCAGGATCCGCTCCGGCTCCCGGGAGAGCGACTCCACGTTGACGCAGTCGCTGCGGTGGACCGATACGCCGCTGCCGCGGGTGACGAAGCCGATGATCGGGTCGCCGGGCACGGGGGTGCAGCAGCGGGCCAGCTTCACCCAGACGTCCTCGACGCCCTTGACGACGACACCGGGGTCGGAGCTGGAGCGGCGCTTGGAGCGGCCGCGGGTGGGCGGCGCCGCCTCGTCGATGTCCTCGGTGGCGGCCTCCTCGCCGCCGAGCGCCTGGACCAGCTTCTGCACGATGGACTGGGCGGTGACATGGCCCTCGCCGATCGCCGCGTACAGCGAGGAGATGTCGCTGTAGCGCAGCTCGTGGGCGAGGGTGACGAGGGAGTCGCCGGTCAGGATCCGCTGGATCGGCAGGTTCTGCTTGCGCATGGCCCGCGCGATGGCGTCCTTGCCCTGCTCGATGGCCTCGTCCCGGCGTTCCTTGGAGAACCAGGCGCGGATCTTGTTGCGGGCGCGCGGTGACTTGACGAAGCCGAGCCAGTCGCGGGAAGGCCCCGCGCCGGCGGCCTTGGAGGTGAAGACCTCGACCAGGTCGCCGTTGTCGAGGGTCGATTCGAGCGGTACGAGGCGCCCGTTGACCCGCGCTCCTATGGTGCGGTGGCCGACCTCGGTGTGCACCGCGTACGAGAAGTCGACGGGAGTGGCTCCGGCGGGCAGCGCGATGACGTCGCCCTTGGGCGTGAAGACGAAGACCTCGTTGCGGGAGAGGTCGAAGCGCAGGGACTCCAGGAACTCGCCGGGGTCCTCGGTCTCCTTCTGCCAGTCGAGGAGCTGACGCAGCCACGCCATGTCGTTGAGGTGGTCGTCCTTGCCGGTCTTCCTCGGCACGTCGGTGCGCACCTTGGAGGCGCCGGCGGAAGGGTCCTGCTTGTACTTCCAGTGGGCGGCGATGCCGTACTCGGCGCGCCGGTGCATGTCGAAGGTGCGGATCTGCAGCTCGACGGGCTTGCCGTTGGGTCCGATGACCGTCGTGTGCAGCGACTGGTACATGTTGAACTTCGGCATCGCGATGTAGTCCTTGAACCGGCCGGGGACCGGGTTCCATCGCGCGTGGACGGTGCCGAGGGCCGCGTAGCAGTCCCTCACCGTGTCGACGAGGACACGGATGCCCACCAGGTCGTAGATCTCCGCGAAGTCACGGCCGCGGACGATCATCTTCTGGTAGACGCTGTAGTAGTGCTTGGGGCGCCCGGTGACGGTGGCCTTGATACGGGCGGCGCGCAGGTCCGTCTGGACCTCGTCGGTCACTATCGCGAGGTACTCGTCCCGCTTGGGGGCGCGCTCCGCGACGAGCCGGACGATCTCGTCGTACATCTTGGGGTAGAGGATCGCGAAGGCGAGGTCCTCCAGCTCCCACTTGATGGTGTTCATGCCCAGCCGGTGCGCCAGCGGGGCGTAGATCTCCAGGGTCTCGCGGGCCTTCTTCTCCTGCTTCTCCCGCTTGAGATAGCGCATCGTGCGCATGTTGTGCAGGCGGTCGGCGAGCTTGATGACCAGGACGCGCGGGTCCTTGGCCATGGCGACGACCATCTTGCGGACGGTCTCCGCCTGGGCGGCCTCGCCGAACTTGACCTTGTCGAGCTTGGTGACGCCGTCGACGAGGAGCGCGACCTGGTCGCCGAAGTCCCGGCGCAGGGTGTCGAGGCCGTACTCGGTGTCCTCGACGGTGTCGTGCAGGAGCCCGGCCATCAGGGTCGCCGGGTCCATGCCGAGCTCGGCGAGGATGGTGGTGACCGCGAGCGGGTGCGTGATGTACGGGTCGCCGCTCTTGCGCTTCTGGCCGCGGTGCCAGCGCTCGGCGACCTGGTAGGCCCGCTCGATCTGGCGGAGCGTGGCCGTCTCGATCTTGGGGTCGTTGGAGCGGACGATCCGCAGCAGCGGTTCGAGGACCGGGTTGTACGGGGAGGAACGCTGGACGCCCAGCCGGGCGAGACGGGCGCGCACGCGGTTGGACGAGCCGCCGGAGCGGCCGGGCGTGGCCGGGGCGGGCCGCGCGGGGGCCGGGGCCTCGGGCGCGGGCGACGCGGACGCGGCAGGCGCGGGCCCGGTCTCCGCGGGCTTGTTCTCGGGCGTGCCGGTCCCCTGCGCGGCCTTGTCGGCCTTCGGGTCGGGCTGCGCGGCGGAGAGTGGCTGGGCCTCGTCTGGCAAGAGCGCTCCTCGTGCGGTGCCGGGTCCCCCGGTCAGGCCCGGAAAGCCCATGGTATCGAGCCGGGGGTCGCGATGCGCACGCGGCCGGTGGGCGGACGACCCCGCACGTGCGGGCCCTCGTCCCGGGCCCCGGACGGGGACACCCGGGAAAACGGCGGGGGCGCCCCGGGGATTCCCGGGGCGCCCCTTCCGTGCGAGGTGATCAGACCTGGATCAGCGCCGTGAGCGGAGCGCCGTTCAGGGTCGGCTCCAGACGGGCACGGCCCGGGAGGAAGCCGAGTTCCATCAGGACGGCCACGCCCGCGACCTCGGCGCCCGCGCGCCGGATGAGCTCGATGGAGGCCTCGGCCGTGCCGCCGGTGGCGAGGACGTCGTCGATGACCATGACGCGGTCGCCCGCCTGCAGGTCCTCGGCGTGCACCTCGATCTCGGCGGTGCCGTACTCCAGCTCGTACGCCTGGCGGAGCGTCGCCCCGGGAAGCTTGCCGGCCTTGCGGACCGGGATGAAGCCCAGGCCCGCGCGGACGGCCACCGGGGCGGCCAGGATGAAGCCGCGCGCCTCGAGGCCGACGATCTTCGTCGCGCCGTGCGCGGAGCACAGCGCGGCGAGGGCGTCGGTGAGCGCCGTGAACGCCTCCGGGTCCGCGAGCAGCGGCGTGATGTCCTTGAACAGCACGCCCGGCTTCGGATAGTCGGGTACGTCGCGGATGCGGCTCAGCAGGAGTGCGGTGACGTCCTGGACCTCGGCGGTCATCCTCGGTGCTCCGGCGCGCGGCCGTGGCGGCCCGCCCGCGGGCCGATGACGGCGATCTCGCCCTCGTCGGCGTACGAGTTGTCCGTCCCGTCCGGCGACTCGCCCTGGGCGGCGGCACTGGCCCGCTTGGCGAGGATGCGCTTCTTGAGGGCCTTGATCGCCGGCTCGCGCTCCTTGAGGTCGGCGACGAGCGGGGTGGCGATGAAGATCGAGGAGTACGCACCGGCGGCGAGACCGACGAACAGCGACAGCGAGATGTCGTTGAGCATTCCGGCGCCGAGGACACCGCCACCGATGAACAGCAGGCCGGCGACCGGCAGCAGCGCGACGACGGTGGTGTTGATCGAACGGACCAGGGTGCCGTTGATCGAGCGGTTCGCCAGCTCGCTGTACGTGAAGCGGGTCTGCTTCGTGATGTCCTTCGTCTGTTCCTTGAGGGAGTCGAAGACGACGACCGTGTCGTACAGCGAATATCCGAGAATGGTCAGCAGACCGATCACCGTACCGACCGTGACCTCGAAGCCGACCAGCGAGTAGATGCCCACCGTGATCGTGAGGTCATGGATGAGGGCGATGAGCGCCGCGACCGCCATTCTCCACTCGAAGGCGATGGCCAGGTAGATCACCACGAGGATCATGAAGACCCCCAGGCCCGTCCAGGCCTTGTTGGCGATCTGCTCGCCCCAGCTCGGGCCGACGAGCTCCGCCGCGATCTTGTCCTCGGGGACGTTGAGGTCCTTGGCCAGCTCCGAGCGGACCTGGTCGGACTGCGCGGTGTCGAGGCCGCCGACCTGGATGCGCAGGGAGCCGTTGCCGAGCTGCTGGACGATCGCGTCGTGGCCGGAGGCCTCTTCCGCGTACTCCTGGGCCTGGCTGACGGAGACTTCCGACTTCGGGGTGGTGAAGACGGCGCCGCCCTGGAACTCGATGCCCATGTTGAGGCCGCGGACGGCCAGGGCGACGATGGCGGTGATGGTGATCAGGATGGACAGGCCATACCAGATCTTGCGGTTGCCGATGAAGTCGTAACCGACCTCACCGCGGTGGAGCCGGGCGCCGAGATCGCCGAGCTTCGACATCTCACGCCTCCTTCGGGTCGGCAGCGGCAGGGGCAGTGGCACGGCGGGCGCGGCGCAGCGGCGGCTTGGCGCCGAGACGCTTCGGGTCGAGACCCGACCACGGGTGACCGTTGCCGAAGAACTTGGTCTTCGCGAGCATCGTCATGACCGGCTTGGTGAAGAGGAACACCACCACGACGTCGAGCAGGGTGGTCAGGCCGAGCGTGAACGCGAAGCCCTGGACCTTGCCGACGGTGACGAGGAACAGCACGGCCGCGGCCAGGAACGACACGAAGTCGGAGACCAGGATGGTGCGGCGGGCGCGCGGCCAGGCGCGCTCGACGGCCGGGCGGAGCGTACGGCCCTCGCGCAGCTCGTCTCGGATGCGCTCGAAGTAGACGATGAACGAGTCCGCGGTGATACCGATGGCGACGATGGCGCCGCAGACGGCCGGCAGGTTCAGCGCGAAGCCGATGGCCGGGCCGAGCAGGGCCATGATCACGTAGGTGAGGAGCGCGGAGACGCCGAGGCTGAGGATGGCGACCAGCGACAGGCCCCGGTAGTACGCGACCAGGTAGACGATGACCAGTCCGAGACCGATGGCGCCGGCGATGAGGCCGGCCTCCAGCTGGTCACCGCCGAGGGCGGCGGTCACGGTGTCGACGCTCTGTGTCTCGAACGTCAGGGGCAGGGCACCGTAGGACAGGATGTTGCCGAGGTCCTGCGCCGACTGCTGGTTGAAGTTGCCGGAGATCTCCGCACTGGCGCTCAGCGTCGTGCGCACCGACGGAGCCGAGACGACCTCGCCGTCCAGGACGATCGCGAAGCGGTTCTGCGGGTCGGTCTGGGACGCCAGCTTGCTGGTGATCGCCTGGAACTTCTTCGAGCCCGCGTCCGTGAACTCCATGTTCACGATCCACATGCCGCGCTGCGGGTCGAGGGCGCCCTTGGCGTCGTCGACGTCCTTGCCGTCCACCGCGGCCGGGCCGAGCAGGTACTTCGACCAGATGCCCGGGGCGTCCTCGCCACAGGCGACGGTGGGCTCGGTCGGCTTGACGCCCTGACCGGCGGCCGAGCGCTGCTTGGGGTCGAGGCAGTTCAGGGTGGCGAACTTCTGCTCCAGCGCCGCCTGGGCGGCGTCGGGCGTCGGGGTCGCCTGCGGGGTCCCGGTGGCCTTCGGCGTAGTGGACGACGAGGCGCTTCCGGTGGGCGTCGGGGTCGGGGCCTTGAGGGCCTCGGTGAGCGCACGGCCCTGCGTGGAGGCGGTGGCCGTCGGGGTCGCCGACTTCTCGCCCGCCGTCGCGCCGGAGGCGGAGGGGGACGGCTTCGGCGGGGCCGACGGGGAGCCGGAGGAGCTGGCGGTCGGCGCCGGCTGCGGCGCGGCGGCCGCCACGGCGAGAACGGGCCGGAAGTAGAGCTGGGCGGTGGTACCGACCTGCTCCCGGGCCTGCTTCTCGTTCGTCCCGCGAGGGATGTTGACGATGATGTTCTCGCGGCCCTGCGTCTGGACCTCGGCCTCGGAGACGCCGAGACCGTTGACACGGCGCTCGATGATGCCGACGGCGGTGTTCATGTTGGTCTCGTTGACCGCCGACTCCTGGCCAGGCTCAGCCTTGGCCTTGAGCGTGATCGACGTACCGCCGGCGAGGTCGATGCCCAGGCGCGGGGTGGTGTGCCCCGACCAGAACATGCCGCCGGTGAGCGCGACCATGGCGATCAGGATGAGTGCCAGGGCGCGGCCCGGCCGGCTCTGTCCCCCCGCCGGCCTTCGGCCCTTCTTCGGTGCTGCCACCTGTCGTATCTCCCTGTCCAACCGTCTCGCGCCGGGTATGCGTGAGACGGCCACGAAGTGTGTGTGGGGACCTGCCCCCGCAGACGTGGAACCGTTCCGGGGACCGCGCGCGCCGGTGGGCGTGCGCGGTGCTCCCGGCCGCGACTACTTCGCGTCGGTCTCGCCTTCGGCCTTGCCGTCCTTCTGGCCCTCGGTGGCGGCGTCGGCCGCGTCCTTCTTCGTCAGATCGGCCTTGGCGGCCGCGTCGTCCGTGTCGGCGGCCTTGGCGGTCTCCGTGCCCTCCGTGGCCTCGGCGGCCTCGGTCAGCGACGAGGCGTCGTCCGGGACGACGGCGTCGGAGTCCGACTCGTCGTCGCCGTGGACGATGCGGTTGTACTCGGAGTCCTCGAGGACCGCGCCGATGGCGTTCTTGGCGTAGACGGCGTGCACGCCGGGCGCGACTTCGAGGAGGACGGTCTCGTCACCGATCTCCTTGACGGTGGCGTACATCCCCCCGATCGTGCGTACGCCGGTGCCGGGCTGCATCTCGTTGCGCATCTGCGCCGCCGCCTGCTGCTTCTTCTTGGCAGAGCGGGTCATCAGGAACATGGCCCCGATGAGGACGATGAAGGGGAGGAGGGTCACGATGCTCACGGGACGGGTTTCCTTCGCACGGTCGCGGAGAACCCGCGGCCTGATCTTCGGGGGTGGGCGCGCCGACCAGAAAGGGCGGCATCGGCGGAGTCTAGGCGAGTCCGCATCGATGGAACAACGTCCAGCATCGCACCCCGGTTCCTGTCCGGGCGAGTGTCGACACCGTCACGCCCCGAAGAGCCCCTGTTGTCCGCTTCCTCTCCCGCCCGGGCCCGCTGCCTGCGGCGGAGCCAGTCCGAGGTGGGTCCAGGCCGCCGGAGTGGCGACCCGGCCACGGGGTGTGCGGGCCAGCAGACCTTCGCGTACGAGGAAGGGTTCGGCGACCTCCTCGACGGTCTCCCGCTCCTCCCCCACCGCGACCGCGAGGGTGGACAGACCGACCGGTCCGCCGCCGAAGAGCTTGAGCAGGGCCTCCAGGACGGCGCGGTCGAGCCGGTCGAGGCCGCGGCCGTCGACCTCGTACACCCTGAGGGCCGCCTCGGAGATCTCGCGGGTGATCACTCCGTCGGCCCTGACCTGCGCGTAGTCGCGGACGCGACGCAGCAGACGGTTGGCGATGCGGGGGGTGCCCCGGGAGCGGCCGGCGATCTCGGCGGCGCCGGCCGCGTCGATCTCGACGTCGAGGAGTCCTGCGGAGCGGTGGATCACCCGCTGGAGCTCGGCCGGGTCGTAGAACTCCATGTGGCCGGTGAAGCCGAAGCGGTCGCGCAGCGGCGGCGGCAGGAGTCCGGCGCGGGTGGTGGCGCCGACCAGGGTGAAGGGCGGGAGTTCGAGCGGGATGGCGGTGGCGCCGGGGCCCTTGCCGACGATGACGTCGACGCGGAAGTCCTCCATCGCCATGTAGAGCATCTCCTCGGCGGGCCGGGACATGCGGTGGATCTCGTCGAGGAAGAGGATCTCGCCCTCCTGGAGGGAGGAGAGGATCGCGGCGAGGTCTCCCGCGTGCTGGATGGCGGGGCCCGAGGTGATGCGGATCGGGGCGTTCATCTCGGCCGCGATGATCATCGACAGGGTGGTCTTGCCGAGGCCGGGGGCGCCGGAGAGCAGGACGTGGTCGGCGGTGGCGCCGCGCTGGCGGGCGGCCTTGAGGACCAGGTCGAGCTGCTGGCGGACCTTCTCCTGGCCGACGAACTCGCTGAGGTCCTTGGGGCGCAGGGCCGCCTCGACGGCCTGGTCGTCGCCCTCGGCGGCGGCGCCGACGATGCGCGCCTCGGCGTCCGCGGCCTCGGCGGTGGTGTCGTCGTCCCAGTTCACGGTGGATGCCTTCTCGTTCGTACGGGGTGGGCCGCGGGTCAGCGGGCGCGGTTGAGGGTCTGCAGGGCGGCGCGGAGCAGCTGCGGTACGGGGGCGGCGCCGGTCTCCGCGATGGCGGCCTCGGCCTGCGGTGCGACGGCGCCCACGGCCTCCTCGGCCTCGCGGCTCTGGTAGCCGAGGCCGATCAGGGCGGCGGTCAGCTGCTCGGTCCACGGCGCGGGTCCGGGGGCCGCGGCGCGCTGGGCACCGACGAGGCCGCTGCTGCCGAGCGGGCTGCCGAGCTTGTCCTTCAGTTCGAGGAGGAGTTTCTGGGCACCCTTCTTGCCGATGCCGGGCACCGCGGTGAGGGCCTTCTCGTCCCCGGTGGACACGGCGAGGCGCAGGGCGTCGGGGCTGTGCACCCCGAGCATGGCCTGCGCGAGGCGGGGGCCGACGCCGCTCGCGGTCTGGAGGAGCTCGAAGACCTGGCGCTCGTCGTCGTCGGCGAAGCCGTACAGGGTGAGGGAGTCCTCACGGACGACGAGGGAGGTGGCGAGCCGGGCGTCCTGCCCGATCCGGAGTCCCGCGAGCGTTGCCGGGGTGCACTGGACGGCCATGCCGACACCGCCGACCTCGATCACGGCCGTGGTGGGGGCGAGGGCGGCGACCGGGCCGCTGACGAAGGCGATCATCGGGTTCGGCCTTTCACTGCGGACGTCTGCTGGGCGACCGCCTGCTGGAGACGGTTCTGCGCGACGGCCTGCTGGAGACGGTTCTGGGCGGGGGCGCGCCAGATGTGACAGATGGCGAGGGCGAGGGCGTCGGCGGCGTCGGCCGGCTTGGGCGGGGCGGCGAGCCGGAGCAGCCGGGTCACCATGGCGCCGACCTGCGCCTTGTCGGCGCGTCCACTGCCGGTGACGGCGGCCTTGACCTCGCTCGGGGTGTGCAGGGCGACGGGGATGCCGCGGCGCGAGGCGCAGAGCATGGCGACGGCGCTCGCCTGTGCCGTGCCCATCACCGTACGCACGTTGTGCTGGCTGAACACCCGCTCCACGGCGACGAGTTCGGGTGAGAAGCGGTCGAGCCACTCCTCGATGCCGCGCTCGATGCCGACCAGGCGGACCCCGATGTCGTCGTCCGCCGCGGTCCGCACCACGCCGACGCCGAGCATGGTCAGCGGTCGTCCGGCGACGCCCTCGACGACGCCGACACCGCACCGGGTCAGACCGGGGTCCACCCCGAGAACACGCACGCCGCCCCCTCCACCGATTCCATCGATCACCTGTTTGTGCAGGCTATCGGCTGCCACCGACAACGCCGCACGAACGACAGCGGGCCGACGGGGGTGTGTCCCCGTCGGCCCGCTGCGGAGCGGCCGCGATCAGGCGTCGACCTTCTCCATGACCTCGTCGCTGACGTCGAAGTTGGCGAAGACGTTCTGCACGTCGTCGCTGTCCTCCAGCGCGTCGATCAGCTTGAACATCTTGCGCGCGCCCTCTTCGTCGAGCTCGACCTGCATGGTCGGGACGAAGCTGGACTCGGCGGAGTCGTAGTCGATACCGGCCTCCTGGAGGGCGGTACGGACCGCCACCAGGTCGGTGGCCTCGCTGATGATCTCGAACGACTCACCGAGGTCGTTGACCTCCTCGGCGCCCGCTTCGAGAACCGTCTCCAGGACGTCGTCCTCGGACAGCTCGCCCTTGGGGAGCACGACGACGCCCTTGCGGTTGAACAGGTACGAGACCGAGCCCGGGTCGGCCATGGAGCCGCCGTTGCGGGTCATGGCCACGCGCACGTCGGAGGCGGCGCGGTTGCGGTTGTCGGTGAGGCACTCGATGAGCACCGCGACACCGTTCGGGCCGTAGCCCTCGTACATGATCGTGGCGTAGTCGGCGCCGCCGGCCTCGAGACCCGCCCCGCGCTTGAGCGCGGAGTCGATGTTCTTGTTCGGGACCGACTGCTTCTTCGCCTTCTGGACGGCGTCGAACAGCGTCGGGTTACCGTCCAGGTCGGCGCCGCCCGTACGGGCCGCGACCTCGATGTTCTTGATCAGCTTCGCGAAGAGCTTGCCGCGCTTGGCGTCGATCACGGCCTTCTTGTGCTTCGTCGTAGCCCATTTAGAGTGGCCGGACATCTGCCTGTCTCCTTCGCGTAACCCATTACTGAACGAACCCCAGAGATCCTACCGGGATCGGATCAGCGCGCGGCGCGCACCATGTCGACGAACAGGGCGTGGATGCGGTGGTCCCCGGTGAGTTCCGGGTGGAACGAGGTCGCGAGCGCCCGGCCCTGCCGTACGGCGACGACATGGCCCTCGTGCTCGGCGAGGATCTCGACCTCGGCGCCGACGGACTCCACCCAGGGGGCCCGGATGAAGACGCCCTCGACGGGCCCGTCCTCGATGCCCGCCACGGTGACGCCGGCCTCGAAGGACTCGTTCTGCCGCCCGAAGGCGTTGCGGCGGACGATCATGTCGATGCCGCCGAAGGTCTCCTGGCCCGAACGCGGGTCGAGGATCTTCTCGGCGAGCATGATCAGACCGGCGCAGGTGCCGTAGACCGGCAGACCGGCCGCGATGCGCTCGCGGAGCGGCTCCGCCATGCCGAACAGGTCGGCCAGCTTGGAGATGGTGGTGGACTCACCACCGGGGATGACCAGGCCGTCGATCTCGGCGAGTTCCTCGGGGCGCCTCACCGGCCTGGCCACGGCGTCCGCCGCGGCCAGGGCGATCAGGTGCTCCCGTACGTCGCCCTGCAGGGCCAGGACACCAATCACGGGAGAGGGGTTCATCGGTGCTTACCAGCCACGGTTGGCGTAGCGCTCGGACTCGGGGAGGGTGTCGCAGTTGATGCCGACCATGGCCTCGCCCAGGTTGCGGGAGGCGTCCGCGATGATCTTCGGGTCGTCGTAGAAGGTCGTGGCCTTCACGATGGCGGCGGCGCGCTTGGCCGGGTCGCCCGACTTGAAGATGCCGGAGCCGACGAAGACGCCCTCGGCGCCGAGCTGGCGCATGAGCGCGGCGTCGGCCGGGGTGGCGACGCCACCGGCGGAGAACAGCACGACCGGCAGCTTGCCGAGTTCGGCGACCTCCTTGACCAGCTCGTACGGGGCGCGCAGGTCCTTGGCGGCGGCGAACAGCTCGTTGTTGTCGAAGCCGCGCAGGCGGGCGATCTCGTTCTTGATCTGGCGCAGGTGACGGACGGCCTCGACGACGTTGCCGGTGCCGGCCTCGCCCTTGGAGCGGATCATGGCCGCGCCCTCGGCGATGCGGCGCAGGGCCTCGCCCAGGTTGGTGGCGCCACAGACGAAGGGGGTCGTGAAGGCCCACTTGTCGGAGTGGTTGACCTCGTCGGCCGGGGTGAGGACCTCGGACTCGTCGATGTAGTCGACGCCGAGGGACTGCAGGACCTGGGCCTCGACGAAGTGGCCGATGCGGGACTTGGCCATGACCGGGATGGAGACGGCGCCGATGATCTCTTCGATCATGTTCGGGTCGGACATGCGGGCCACGCCGCCGTCCTTGCGGATGTCCGCGGGGACCCGCTCCAGGGCCATGACGGCCACGGCGCCGGCGTCCTCGGCGATCTTCGCCTGCTCGGCGTTGACCACGTCCATGATCACGCCGCCCTTGAGCTGCTCGGCCATGCCGCGCTTCACACGGGAAGTGCCGATCGCAGAGGACTCAGCGGACTGGGGGGAAACGGAAGGCGTGGTGGACACGGGGTACCTCACTCGTGACAACGGGGGTTGACGACTAGGTCGAGGAAACAGTCCACCTGGGGTCCACAGCAAGGGCCAATGTGGACCCGGTGGATCGTTTTCGCAGGTTACGGGGTGTCAGACCGGGCGATCGGCAAGGGCCACCGGCGGCTCGTCGTCCATTTCGAAGGCCAGCGGGAAGGGCGCGTGGCCCGCGAGCCGGAACCAGCGGACCTTCCGGTGGCGGCGCAGGGCGCGGGCGGCCCGTACGGAGTCGTTGTGGAAGCGGCGGGCCATCGGCACCCGGCGGACGGCCTGCGCCAGCTCTCCCGCGGCCTCCTCGCCGCCGGGGGCAGCCCGGACGACCTCCATCTGCTCGGGCTCGCCGAACACGGCCCGCAGCGCCTGGCTGAGCTCGCTCTCGGCGACCTCCCGATGGTCCTCCTCCGCCTGCCGGGCGGCGTGCGCGGCCTCGTACAGCACGATCGAGGCGGCCGGATCGAGCACACCGGAGGTGGCCAGCTCCTGGGTGACCGAGGCCCGGCGCAGCAACTGGGCGTCCAGGGCCGCCCGGGCCGCGTCGATACGGGAGTGCAGCCGGTCGAGCCGTCCGGCGGTCCAGCTGAGATAGACGCCGATGAGGATCAGCGCGACGACGGTCCAGATCAGGGTTTCGGTCACGGGCGCACAGGCTACCGGGGCCGGCCGCCGCTACCCCCGTTGTGGGCAGGCGTTCCGCCGGGGCGGAACGGGTGGGCACAACGGAACGGCGTCCCTTGCCGGGGCGCCCACACGGCGGTGGAAGGGTGACCGGCGGACCTCCCCACGCCCGGAGGGCGAGTCCGCTCGTGCCCGAGGGCCGCAGGCCGACCGCCCCCGGGCCCTACAGGCCCAGGCGGGACCGCAGGGTCACTCGTTCGTCCGTGTCCACCGCCGCCGCGCCGTCCGTCACCGTCTCGTAGACCGCCAGGATGTCCGCGCCGACCGTCGCCCAGTCGAAGCGGCGGACGTGCGCCGAGCCCCGGGCGCTGAGCCCCGCGCGGCGTTCCTCGTCGCCCAGGAGCCGGATCGCCGCGCTCGCGAGCGCGTCCGCGTCCTCGTTGGCGAAGAGCTCGCCCGCCGCTCCCTGGTCGAGGACCTGCGCGAAGGCGTCCAGGTCGGAGGCGAGGACCGGCGCGCCCGCCGACAGCGCCTCGACGAGGATGATGCCGAAGCTCTCGCCGCCGGTGTTGGGCGCCACGTACACGTCGACGCTGCGCAGCAGCCGTGCCTTGTCCTCGTCGCTGACCATGCCGAGGAACTCCACCCGGGAGCGCATCTCGCGCGGCAGCGACGCCACCGCCTCCTCCTCGTCCCCGCGCCCGGCGACGAGGAGCCGCGCTCCGGGCCGCTCGGTGAGGATGCGGGGCAGGGCGCGCATGAGGACCGGCAGGCCCTTCCTCGGCTCGTCGATCCGGCCGATGAAGCCGAGGGTCTCGCCCTGCCATTCCTTCTTCGGTTCGGCGCGGGCGAAGAAGTCCACGTCGACCCCGTTGGGGATGACGACGGCGTCTCCCCCGAGGTGCTCGACGAGCGTGCGGCGCGCGTACTCGCTGACCGCGATCCGGGCGCTGATCTTCTCCAGGGCCGGCTGGAGGATCGGGTAGGCGGCGAGCATCGCGCGCGAGCGGGGGTTCGAGGTGTGGAAGGTGGCCACGATCGGTCCCTGCGCCGCCCAGCAGGTGAGCAGTCCCAGGGAGGGCGAGGTCGGCTCGTGGATGTGGACGACGTCGAAGGTGCCGTCGTGCAGCCAGCGGCGTACCCGCGCGGCGGAGAGGAAGCCGAAGCTGAGCCGCGCCACCGAGCCGTTGTACGACACGGGGACGGCCCGGCCGGCCGAGACCACGTACGGCGGCAGCGGGGTCTCGTCGTCGGCGGGCGCCAGGACGGAGACCTCGTGGCCGAGCCGGACGAGGTGCTCGGCGAGGTCGCGGATGTGGAACTGGACGCCGCCCGGCACGTCCCAGGAGTACGGGCAGACGATCCCGATCTTCACGCGCCGCGCTCCCCGTCCCGCCCGGGAACCACCGCGGGTTCCGGGCGTTCCTCGAGGTCGGCGAGCCACAGTCGCTGCAGCATGTGCCAGTCCTCCGGGTGGTCCGCGATGCCGACGGCGAAGGCGTCGGCGAGCGCCTGTGTCATAACGGCCGTCTTCTCGGTCCTGCTCCCCGCGTCGGGTACGTCGACCGGCGGATGGATCCGGCCCCTCAGGACCGACGTGTCGTCGTACCAGAGGGTCACCGGCAGCAGCAGCGCGCCCGTCTGCTGCGCGAGGATCGCGGGTCCGGCCGGCATCCGCGCCGTGTCGCCGAAGAAGTCGACCTCGATGCCGGAGGCCGACAGGTCGCGGTCGGCGACCAGGCAGACCAGGCCGCCCGCGCGCAGGCGCCGGGCGAGCGTGCCGAAGGCGGAGCCCCCGGTGTGCGGGAGGACCTCCATGCCGAGGGACTCGCGGTAGGCGACGAAGCGGTCGTAGAGGGTCTCCGGCTTGAGCCGCTCGGCGACGGTCGTGAAGGGGATGCCGAGGCAGCGGGTCACCCAGACCCCGGCCAGGTCCCAGTTCGCCAGGTGCGGCAGGGCCAGGACGACCCCTCGCCCGGCGGCGAGGCCTTCCCTGAGGTGGTGGGCGTCCTTGATGTCGACGTCGCGCTGGACCCGGTCCTTGTCCCAGGTCGGCAGCCGGAAGGACTCCATCCAGTACCGCATGTACGAGCGCATGCCGGCCTTCGACAGCTCGGCCAGGCGCTCCGGAGTGGCGTCGGGCACCACGCGCGCGAGGTTGGCCTCAAGGCGCAGGACGCTCTTGCCGCGCCGCTTCCAGGTGAAGTCGGCAATGCGCCGGCCGAGGCCGGTGGCCACCGGTTCGGGGAGTTTCTTGACGGTCGCCCAGCCGGCGCCGTACAGCCCGTCGCTCAGTCGTTCCTTCAGCGTGCTGTCCTTGGCGGACGTGCCGTCCTTCTGCGCACTCACGATGTCGCCCCGCTCCCCCCGGCCGCGGCGGCGTCCGCCTCGGCCGATTCCCGTCGTACGGTCACGACCCGCTGTCCCAGGGTGACGGCGCTGCCGACGGCCACGATCCACAGGGCGATCGGGAGCAGCACGTCGACGCCCGGTACGCCGAAGGCGTGCAGACCGGCGAGGCCTGCGGCGACCAGCGAGATCACGAGCCGTTCGGCGCGTTCGATGAGGCCGTTGACCGCGACCGGCAGGCCAATCGATTCGCCACGCGCCTTGGTGTACGAGACGACCTGACCGCTGGCCAGGCAGAAGATCGCCACGGCGCACAGCACGTTGTCGTCGCCCTTGCCCGCGTACCAGAGCGCGAAACCGCCGAAGATGGCGCCGTCGGCGACCCGGTCGAGCGTCGAGTCGAGGAAGGCGCCCCAGCGGCTGGAGATCCCGGCCTGCCGGGCCATGTTGCCGTCGACGAGGTCGGAGAAGACGAAGAGGGTGATGACGATGGTGCCCCAGAAGAATTCTCCGCGCGGGAAGAAGACCAGCGCACCGGCCATCACTCCCGCCGTGCCGATGAGCGTGACCGCGTCGGGGCTGACGCCCCGGCGGAGCAGAAACGCGGCGAACGGTGTGAGGACACGCGTGAAGAATGCACGCGCGTACTTGTTCAGCATGGCCTTCCCGAGGTTCGGTGGGCCGCGCGGCCCCTATGACCACCGGCTCACCCATCGTAGCCACGAGCACCGCGGCGCACCGGCGGCACCCGCCCCGCCGCGTCGCCGTCCTCCCGGCGGGCCCGCTCCGTGTACGACGTATGGACGCGTCCCGGCGTCGGTGCAAAGCTCGAAGGACCACCGCGGGCACCGCCGGAGCCGTACCGCGACACACCACTCCCCCGCGCCCCGCGTCCCGCCGCACCGTGCGAGCAGCCGGGAGGAACACATCATGGGTGACAAGGCGAACACGACCGCCGGGGCCGCCGGCGGGGCTCTGACGGCCGACCGGCCCACGTCCGTGCGGAACGTGGTGCTGGTCGGCCACAGCGGATCGGGCAAGACGACCCTGGTGGAGGCGCTCGCGCAGACCGCCGGGGCGCTCAACCGGGCGGGCCGGGTCGAGGACGGCGCCACCGTCTCCGACTACGACGAGATCGAGCACCGCCAGCATCGCTCCGTACAGCTCTCGCTCGTTCCGGTCGGCTGGGACGGGTACAAGATCAACCTCCTCGACACCCCTGGGTACGCCGACTTCGTCGGGGAGCTGAGGGCCGGTCTGCGCGCGGCGGACGCGGCCCTCTTCGTCGTCTCGGCCGCCCAGGAGGCCGACGCCGTCGCCGCCTCCACCCGGATGGTCTGGGAGGAGTGCGCCGCCGTCGGCATGCCCAGGGCCATCGTCGTCACCCATCTCGACACGGCCCGCACCGACTTCGACGAGCTGACCGCCGTCTGCTCCTCCCTCTTCGGCCGTGACGACCCGGACGCCGTCCTCCCGCTCTACCTCCCGGTGCGCGGCGAGGAGGGGCCCGACGGGCACGCGCGCGCCACCGGTCTGGTCGGCCTGCTCTCGGAGCGGATCTTCGACTACTCCACGGGGGTACGGCGGGAGAGCCCGCCCGACGAGAGCCGGCGGGAACTCATCGCGGAGGCCCGCGCCCGGCTGATCGAGGGGATCATCGCCGAGAGCGAGGACGAGAGCCTCATGGACCGCTACCTCGGCGGTGAGCGGATCGATGTGAAGACGCTCGTCGACGACCTGGAGAAGGCGGTCGCCCGGGGCGCCTTCCACCCGGTGCTCGCGGCCGCCCCGGCCGCCGACGGCGGTGCGCAGGGCCTGGGCACCGTCGAACTCCTGGAGCTGATCACCGGCGGGTTCCCGTCCCCGCTGGAGCACGAGCCGCCCGCCGTCACGACCCCCGACGGCCGCCCCCGGCCGCCGGTCACCTGCGACCCCGAAGGCCCCCTGGTAGCCGAGATCGTCAAGACCGCCGCCGACCCCTATGTGGGCCGGGTCTCCCTGGTCAGGGTCTTCTCCGGGACCCTGCGCCCCGACGAGACCGTCCACGTCTCCGGTCACGGCCTGGCCGACCGGGGACACGAGGACCACGACGTCGACGAGCGGATCGGCGGGCTCACCTCGCCCTTCGGCAAGCAGCAGCGGCCCATGGCGCAGTGCGTCGCCGGGGACCTGGCCTGTGTGGCCCGGCTCGGCCGGGCGGAGACGGGCGACACGATCTCCGCGAAGGACGACCCCCTTCTGATCGAGCCTTGGAGCATGCCGGAGCCGCTGCTCCCGCTCGCGGTCGAGGCGCACAGCAAGGCCGACGAGGACCGGCTCTCGCAGGGCCTCGCCCGGCTGGTCGCCGAGGATCCGACCCTGCGCCGCGAACACAACCAGGACACCCGGCAGGTGGTGCTGTGGTGCCTGGGCGAGGCCCACCAGGACGTCGTGCTCGAACGGCTCAGGGGCCGGTACGGGGTCCAGGTGGACGCCGTGCCGTACAAGGTGTCGCTGCGCGAGACCTTCGGCGGGCCTTCGGCGGGCCGCGGCCGGCACGTCAAGCAGTCCGGCGGCCACGGCCAGTTCGCCATCTGCGAGATCGACGTGGAGCCGCTCCCGCCGGGCAGCGGCATCGAGTTCGTCGACAAGGTGGTCGGCGGGGCGGTCCCGCGCCAGTTCATCCCCTCCGTGGAGAAGGGGGTACGGGCCCAGGCCGCGCGGGGCGTCGCCGCCGGGTATCCGCTGGTCGACATCCGGGTCACCCTGCGGGACGGCAAGGCCCACTCGGTGGACTCCTCCGACGCGGCCTTCCAGACGGCCGGGGCGCTCGCGCTGCGGGAGGCGGCCGCGGACGTCGCCGTCCACCTCCTGGAGCCGGTGGCCGAGGTCGAGGTCCTCGTGCCGGACGAGTACGTCGGACCCGTGATGAGTGACCTGTCGGGGCGGCGCGGCCGGGTGGTCGGCACCGACCAGGCCGGCCCGGGGCGGACCGTGGTCAGGGCCGAGGTGCCGGAGATCGAGATCGGGCGGTACGCGATCGACCTGCGCTCCGTGTCGCACGGCACCGGCAGGTTCGACCGTACGTACGCGCGGCACGAGCCGATGCCGCCGCACCTCGCGGAGAAGGTCCGCGAACAGGCCGGAAAGGGCTCCTGATTGGCGAGTGGATGCCGTGGGCCGCCCGCGTCGCCACCGTGGAGCGGGCGGCATTCGGCCGACCCGCCCTACTCCGGTGACGCATCAGGCGGTACCCGGTTACGCTGGGGTGCCCAGCTCAGAAGGTGTGCGGGGCGCGGCAGTTGGGAACAGCCCGCACAGGTACTCGCGCGCGATGGGGGCGGCAGTGGCGATGGACGGTTTCGGACCCGGGGCACAGATTCCCCTGCAGGGCTCCGGTGGCGGGGCGGGGGCGACGAACGCCCTCGCCTCCGCCGCGTACCGGGACAGTCCGCTGGACACGATCAAGGAAGCCGACAACGACCTCTACAAGTCGACGGTCAAGGAAGGGAAGTGGCACAAGCTCTTCCACCCCGACCTCGGCGAGGCGTTCTCCCGCGCGGTCCAGGTCCGCATGCTCGGGGGCGCCCGCAAGGCACTCATCCAGTCCTTCGGCGCCGACCCGCAGCCGGTCGTCGAGCACTGCCTCGCCGCCTCCCGCCTCCGCAGGCAGCGCGACATCAAGCTGACCCTGGTCACCTTCGTCTGCGGCGTGCTCTTCCTGCCCGGTCTGCTGCTCTGGCTCGGAGTCATCCAGCTCCGCCGGCTCGCCGCGGGCTCGGACAACAAGCGCACCAGCGCCGCCGGCACCGCGCTCCTCGTCGCGGCCGGACTCTTCGCCCTGCTCGTCCTGCTGAAGCTGCCCTTCGACGGGATCCTGCCGAACTACGTGCGGGCCATGATCGCGGCCCCGGTCGTGGGCTGGTTCCTCGCCCGGCGCATCTGCGAGGGCACCGCCGTCGACCTCCGTGAGCGCTGGACGGCCCTGCTCAGCGGCGGCGGCATCGGTGCCAAGATCCCCGAAGCCGCGCCCAGGGATCCTGGTGAGAAGGCCGCGGAGGAGCTGCGGCAGAACCTGGAGAAGCTCTCGGCCGAGCAGCAGTCCAACATCGTGTTCTACGCGGGCGCCAAGGGCGTCCTGGGCCTCGGCACCCGCTGGGGCAGCTGGACCCTCGCCGAGGAGCTCGTCCCACAGCCCGGCCGCGAGATCCACGACTTCCGCGCCTGGGACCTCGTCCGCAAGATCCACGACCAGCTCACCCTGCTGGAGCGCGGCTCGCTGAAGACCGGCTTCCCGAAGCCGACCGTCAAGCACTGGGTCGTCTCGCCGGTCGGGGAGGGCGCCGACGAGGTCAGCCGGCCAGAGGGCGACAGCATCGTCCACTACCAGGTCAAGCCGCACGAGATACAGCGCATCTGCAACGACCAGCAGTTCGGCGCCGGCAACCGCCACTACCTCGGCGTCCAGTTCACGCTCTGGGACGGGAACCTGGTCCTGACCATGATGGTCACGGTGACGTCGCTGCTCCACACCCTCCGCATCGAGGTCACGGGGCACGCGCTCGGACCTGTGCACGGTCTGTTCACGACGAAGCCGAAGGCGAAGACGAAGGAGGTCTCCAAGACCGTCCGCTTCTGGGAGACCCGGGAGATCAAGCAGCCGCTGATGACGACGGACGAGGTCGTCCGGCTCGCGGTCCGCGCCCCGCTCACCTGGTATCCGCCGGTCCTGGACTATCTCGGCGGCAAGCTCGTCCTGCCGGAGCCCTTCGGGCTGCGGCACATCTGGGCCGGGCCGCCCTGGAAGAACCGGTTCATGGCGGACGACGCGATCCGCATGGCGACTCCCGTGCTGCGGGCGGTCCACACCGCGACCATCAAGATGCTCGACGACCACGGCGTGGACACCGAGCGCTTCACGAACCGCTCGCTGGTCCTCGGCGGCGCCGTCCAGGAACCGGGCCCGAAGAAGGCCGACGTCTACGACGCCTGACGCGCCCGTATCCGATATCCCGTATCCAATGTCCTTACGGTGGACGGACATTGGATACGGGATATCTGATACGAAAGGCCCGTACGAATCAGACGGTGGCCGGCCAGGCGTCGGCCAGCATCTTCCGGGTGTCGGCGAGCAGCTGCGGCAGCACCTTGGTGTGGCCGACGACCGGCATGAAGTTCGTGTCCCCGCCCCAGCGCGGCACCA
Organism: Streptomyces exfoliatus; assembly: GCF_000725545.1. Lineage (GTDB taxonomy): Bacteria > Actinomycetota > Actinomycetes > Streptomycetales > Streptomycetaceae > Streptomyces > Streptomyces exfoliatus. The sequence goes on from NZ_JNZP01000015.1 coordinate 153,343, forward strand.
CGTGCTGGTGCAGATGGGCGGCGATGCCGGCGCCCGCGACGGCGCCCTGGTTCATGCCGATGTTGAAGCCGTGCGCACCGGACGCGGCGCGCAGCGCGACCATCGCGCGCTTGGTGAAGTCGGCGAGCTCCGTGGTCTCCGCGACGTCCAGGTCCGTGTAGTCGGCGACGTGACGGTAGGGGACGACCATGAGGTGGCCGCCGTTGTACGGGTACAGGTTGAGGACCGCGTACACGCTCGCGCCCCGCGCGATCACCAGACCGTCCTCGTCCGACTTCGCCGGAATCGAGCAGAACGGACAGCCGTCCTCGGCCCCCGGCCCGGTGGGCTTGTTCTCGCCCTGGATGTACGCCATCCGGTGAGGCGTCCACAGGCGCTGGAACGCGTCCCGCGTCCCGACTCCGATCTGCTGCTCCGGCTCAGTCGTCATGCCGAGCAGCATATTGCGTCGCCCGTTCGGAACGTGTCGCCGGGGCGGAAGATCCATGCGGCGGCCGTGCTGATCCGATGAGCGACAGGTCACCGAAACCGGCCCGGCAGGAGCGCGGGGACGAGCTTCTGGCGTACCCGCTCGCCGTGGCCTCCGGCGTCCTTCTGGCGGGGTACGCGGTCCGGGTCCTCGGTCACGAGGATCTCCCCCAGGCCTGGCTCGACCTCGGCCTCGCCGTCACGCTCGCCTCCTGGGCCGGGGGACGTCGCCCGGGTGACCCCGGTCGGCCGGGTCACGGCGGTGGGCGTGATGGCCTGCGGGCCGGCCCTGCTCGGCGCGGTGACGGGTTCGTTCTCGTCCTGGCTGATCCAGGCGACACCCGGGAGGACGAGAAGGGCGACGGGCCGGAGGAAGGCGGGAGGCCCCCGGGGGATTCCCCGGGGGCCTCCTGAACGCTCAGGTCATCACACCTGGACGCGGTCCTCGACGATCTTGGCCAGCTTGGCGATGGCCTCGTCGACGGGGATGCCGTTCTCCTGCGAACCGTCGCGGTAGCGGAAGGAGACGGCGCCTGCGGCCATGTCCTCGTCACCGGCGATGATCATGAAGGGGACCTTCTGCTTCTGCGCGTTCCGGATCTTCTTCTGCATCCGGTCCGAGGAGGAGTCGACCTCCACCCGCAGACCCTGCTTCTTCGCCTTGGCGGCGAACTCGTGCAGGTAGTCGACGTGGGCGTCGCCGATCGGGATGCCGGTGGCCTGGACGGGCGCCAGCCACGGCGGCATCGCGCCCGCGTAGTGCTCCAGGAGCACCGCGAAGAAGCGCTCGATCGAGCCGAACAGCGCGCGGTGGATCATGACCGGGCGCTGCTTGGTGCCGTCCGGGGAGGTGTACTCCAGGTCGAAGCGCTCCGGCAGGTTGAAGTCGAGCTGCACGGTCGACATCTGCCAGGTACGGCCGATGGCGTCCCGCGCCTGCACCGAGATCTTCGGGCCGTAGAACGCGGCGCCGCCCGGGTCGGGGGTCAGCGGGAGGCCCTGCTTCTCGGCGACCTGCTGGAGGACCGCGGTGGCCTCCTCCCAGATCTCGTCCGAGCCGACGAACTTCTCCGGGTCCTTGGTGGACAGCTCCAGGTAGAAGTCGGTCAGGCCGTAGTCGCGCAGCAGGTTGAGGACGAAGGTGAGGGTCTTGTCGAGCTCCTCCGCCATCTGCTCCTTGGTGCAGTAGATGTGCGCGTCGTCCTGGGTGAAGCCGCGGGCCCGGGTCAGGCCGTGCACGACGCCGGACTTCTCGTACCGGTACACGGTGCCGAACTCGAAGAGGCGCAGCGGCAGTTCACGGTACGAACGGCCGCGCGCGTCGAAGATCAGGTTGTGCATCGGGCAGTTCATGGGCTTGAGGTAGTAGTCCACGCCCTCGTCGAGCTGCATGGGGGGGTACATGCCCTCGGCGTACCAGTCCAGGTGGCCCGACTTCTCGAACAGCTTGCCCTTGGTGGCGTGCGGCGAGTAGACGAACTCGTAGCCCTCCTCCTCGTGACGCTTGCGCGAGTAGTCCTCCATGACCCGGCGGATGATGCCGCCCTTGGGGTGGAAGACCGCGAGGCCGGAGCCGATCTCGTCGGGGATGGAGAAGAGGTCGAGCTCGTTGCCGAGCTTGCGGTGGTCGCGCTTCTCGGCCTCGGCGAGGAAGTCGAGGTGGGCCTTCAGCTCCTCCTTCGACGGCCAGGCGGTGCCGTAGATGCGCTGGAGCATCGGGTTCTTCTCGCTGCCGCGCCAGTAGGCGGCGGCGTTGCGCATCAGCTTGAAGGCCGGGATGTTCCGGGTGGTCGGCAGGTGCGGACCGCGGCAGAGGTCCTTCCAGCACAGGTCGCCGGTCTTGGCGTCGATGTTGTCGTAGATGGTCAGCTCGCCGCCGCCCACCTCGACACTGGCGCCGTCGTCGGTCGACGCGGAACCCTTGATGCCGATGAGCTCCAGCTTGTACGGCTCGTCCGCCAGCTCCGCGCGGGCGTCCTCGTCGGTGACCACACGGCGGGCGAAACGCTGGCCGCGCTTCTGGATCTCCTGCATCTTCTTCTCGATGACCTTGAGGTCCTCGGGAGTGAAGGGCTTCTCGACGTCGAAGTCGTAGTAGAAGCCGTCCCGGACCGGCGGGCCGATGCCCAGCTTGGCCTCGGGGAAGAGCTCCTGCACGGCCTGGGCCATGACGTGCGCGGTCGAGTGGCGCAGGATGTCGAGACCGTCCGGGGAGGAGATCTCGACGCCCTCGACGACATCGCCGTCGGAGAGCTCGTACGACAGGTCCTTCAGCTCGCCACCGACGCGGGCGGCGATGACGGTGCGGTCGTCGGCGAACAGGGCGCCGGCGGTGGTGCCCGCGCTCACCGCCCTCTCCTCTGCTCCGGAGGCGGACTGGACGGTCACACGGACATCAGACACGGGTGTTCTTCTTCCTTTGGGGCGCGGACAGACACGAGGTGCCGGCGCCGACGGTGCGCGACAGAGACGAGGTGCCGCGCATCGCCGATGGTACCGAGGTGACCGTCCCACCCGCGAAACGGTTTCCCTCGGGCCTCACGCCTGACCCCTCACCCCTCGTCCGGCCCGCACGCCTCCTCGAAGAAGTCCAGGTTCTCCTGGAGCGCCTTCATGAGCCTGTCCCGTTCGGTCTCGTCGACCTGTACGGGGACGACCCCGGAGGCGTCGGTGAGGCGTCGGAAGCCGCCCCTGCTCTCGAGGCGGCCCACCACCCGGATCGGGAGCCCGACGAGATGGGCGTGGCCGGCGGTGCGGTACGCCTCCTCGTCGAGGGTGACCCGGACGTGCGGGACCTCCGCCCCGCCGAGCACACGCAGGCGTACGGTGCCCTCGCCGCGGGGCCCTGAGCGGCGCATGCGGACGACGGCGCCGGTGAGCCGGACCGGTACGGAGGGCTCGTCCGTCAGGTAGCGGGCGCTCGCCTCCCGCAGGGCCGGCAGGTCGCCGGGCGAGAACTCGACCGGTTCGGGCCGGGCCGCGCAGCCCTCGGGAGCCCCGGCGGAGGGGGCCCACTCCAGGGCGACGCGGGCCCCTTCGGTGCCGCGGACGAGGGCGACGAGGGCCTCGGTGAGTTCGCGGCTGACGCCCGCCTCGACGGCCGCGTCGAAGGCTTCCATGCCGCCGGTGGCCCGCTGGTAGTCGGTGGCCTCGCGGGCCGCGTGGAGCGCGTGGTAGAGCCGGACGGCGACCGCGCGGCCCGGCTCGACCGGCAGGAAGGCGGTGAGGCCGCGGCCGCCGGTGACCGCGCCGACGACGACCGACTCCAGGGAGGCCTGGGCGGGGCGCCGGTGCCGGGCCCCGTGGTAGCCGGCCCGGCCGCGCACGGCGAGCGCGCCCGCCAGGAGCAGCTGGCGGGCGGCGGACCTGAGCTGTTCCTGCACGGTCCAGGGGACCGTGCCGGCGGGACCCGGAGGCACGTCGCGCCACCAGCGGATCTCGTCGCTGGGCACGGCGAGGCCGGTGAGGACCTCGCGGGCGGAGGGTGTGGCGCTGCGGGCGAGGGCGGTGAGCGCCTCGCCGAGCAGGTCCTCGCAGTCGGGGAAGGCCCGGCTCTCCGGGACGAGGAGGCTGGTGCCGGTGCCGCTGCCCGGCGGGGTCCATCGGCTGTAGCGGCCGGCCGCCCCGCCGCGCCGGCGCCATCCGTGGCGGGCGAGGAGGGCGCCGAGGACGCGCGGATCCACCCTGCCCGGGTCGGGTGCGCCCTGGCTGTCCGCCCAGGGTCCGGCGGGCGGGCCGGGGACGCCGGTCCAGGACGCCGGGAGGTCGTGGGGCGCGGGGTGGGGCCGGTAGGGCGGGGGCACGGAGGCGGGGCCGTGCCCGCCCCCCTCGTCCCCGAACCTCGGTTCGTCGATCGGCCGGTGCATCAAGGTCTCCCTCCCACGCCGACTCGGGTCATGATCTCGCAGAGCGCCCGGTCGTCGAAGATCCGTGCCGTCGGGACGCGCACGGTGGTCCTGCGCCGTCCCGTGACCGGGTGCCCGGCCAGGTTGATCCAGTAGCAGCAGTGCCGCAGGTCGAGCCGGTCGTGACTCGCCCTCAGCCAGTCCTCCTGTGACCTCGGGACGAGCATCACGACGAGGATCTTGTGCACGGACACCGGGGTCCTGGCGAGTTTCACCAGGTGGTCGTTGTCGAGCGTGAACGCGAAGGTGCTCCCGCTCGGGCGCGGCGGTATCTGGTAGGTGCACTTGAGCTGCACCTTGATGGTGACCTCGTCGTCGACGGTGTGCCCGGGAGAGCCGTGGCTCACGTGCCAGTCGATGCCGTTGTCCGGAAAGGGCTGGGACAGCGAGCAGCCGGCCGCGGCGGCGACGGCGTGCAGGTATCCCACCTGAAGGGTCTCCATGCAGGCGGTGGTGGCGAGTGAGCCGCGCGTCGGAGCCAGCCGCTGGGGCGGCAGCCCTCCCGACTCGGGCTGGGCGAGCGCCATGTCGATTTCCTTCCCCGTCCCTTGTGTTGTGACCGGTCCGCGTACGGCGCAAACAGTCCGGGTATCACCGTTTCGGGGCAGGGGGTTGGCCATCTGCCGCACGTGTGCAGGGAGTTCAGGGATGACATTGCACTGGTACGAAGGGCCCCTGGCCGCTTTCGACACGGAGACCACGGGAGTTGACGTCGAGGGCGACCGGATCGTCTCGGCCGCTCTGGTCGTGCAGGACGCCGCGGGGGCGCGCCCCCGGGTGACGCGCTGGCTGGTCAATCCGGGCATACCGGTGCCCGAGGGGGCCACCGCGGTGCACGGCCTGACGGACGATCACCTCCAGCGGAACGGCCGGTGGCCGGCTCCGGTGATGGAGGAGCTGGCGCGCGCGCTGGCGGAGCAGGTGGCGGCGGGGCGCCCGCTGGTGGTGATGAACGCGCCGTTCGACCTGACGATCCTCGACCGCGAGCTGCGCAGGCACCGGGCGTCCACGCTGGGCGCCTACCTGCCGGGCACGCCCCTGTGCGTGCTCGACCCCCGGGTCCTGGACAAGCACCTGGACCGCTACCGGAAGGGCCGCCGGACGCTCACGGACCTGTGCGCGCACTACGAGGTGGAGCTGACGGGGGCGCACGACGCGGCGGCGGACGCGACGGCGGCGCTCGATGTCGTACGGGCGGTGGCACGGCGCTTCTCGTCCCGCCTCGAGCGGCTGACCCCGGCGGAGCTGCACACGCTGCAGGCGGTGTGGCACGCGGCGCAGGCGCGGGGTCTGCAGGCGTGGTTCACCCGGCAGGGCACGCCGGAGATCGTGGACCCGGCGTGGCCGCTGCGGCCGGAACTGCGCACGGCGGCGTGACACATGACAGAGGCCGGTCCGTCTTTCGACGGACCAGCCTCTACCCGGTGGGCGATACTGGGATCGAACCAGTGACCCCTTCGGTGTGAACGAAGTGCTCTCCCGCTGAGCTAATCGCCCGGGAACGGGTTGAACCATACAGGTCTTCGCGCCCTTCGTTCAAACCGCCCGCAGGTGGGTGGCGAGTCCCCGCCGCCCGCCGCGCATCATCAGGGCGTGGTTGGCGCGGAACACCGGTCGCCCGGGCACGGCGAGGGTCCTCAGGAGCCGTGCGCGGACCTCGACCTCCTGCTCGTACACGGCGACGGTGCCGGCCCCTTCCGGGGTCAGGGTCCAGCGGGCCCAGCCCTCCAGGTCGCCGCCGAGGCCGACCTCCAGGATCCCGGCGGCCGGGTCGCGGCGCAGCGCGCGGGCGGTGACGACGATGTCGTACGGCAGCAGGGAGCGGAAACGGGCGGTGCCGGTGGTGTCGTCGACGGGGACGACCTCGCGGACCTGGGGCCACCACCGGGGGTACTCCTCGGCGCGTTCGAGGGCCGCGTAGACGGCTTCGGGCGGGGCGGCGAGCCGCCAGACGCTGCGGAAGCGGTACCTGCACCAGTCCATGCCCCCAGTGTGGACGTACTCAGGCGGTCGGCGCCGGAAGATGAGTACCGGCACGCATTCCCGTCGGGAGTGGCCGGGGCCACACTCCGGATATGGACAACTCACTGCCGCCCGCGGACGAGCTGGTGCTCGTCGACCGCGAGCTGGCGCAACTCGACGCGCGCCGGTCCCAGTTGCTGGCCCGGCGGGCCTGGTTGCTGCAGGTGCTGTACGCGCCCGCGCCGTCGGCGGCTCCATGGCCCCGTCCGCCCGTGGCGGACTCGACGCCGCGGAGCGCGCAGAACGTCCTGCTGACGCTGGGCGGCACCCTGCTGACGATCGCCGCGGTCGCCTTCACCCTGGTCAGCTGGGGCTCGATGGGCATCGGCGGCCGGGCGGCGGTCCTGTTCGTGGTGACCTCGGCGGCCCTGGCGGCCCCGGTGGCGCTGCTTCGCAGGAGCCTGGTCTCGACGGCCGAGTCGGTGGCGGCCCTCGGGCTCGTCCTGATGGTGCTCGACGCGTACGCGCTGCACCGGGCGGCGCTGTCGGAGACGGACGGCCTCGGATACGCGGCGGTGGCCTCGGCCGTCCTCGCGGGCGCGTGGACCGCGTACGGCTCGGCGCTGTCCCGGCTCCGGATCCCGCTGCCGGTGGCCGTGGTCGCGGGGCAGCTCCCGCTGCCGCTCGGCGTGCTCGCCGCCGGGGGCGGGCCGACGGCCTTCGCCTGGGCGGCCCTCGTCACGGCCGCCGCGGACGGCGCGGTGGTGCTGTGGGTCCGGCCGGCGTCGGTCCGGATCACGGCGGTCACCGGTGCGGTGGTCCTGGGCGGCTGGGCCCTCCTGACGGGCGGCTGGCTCTCGCTCGCCTCGCCGTGGAGCGGCGCGCCGCTGCTCGTGGCGGGCGCGGCGGTGACGCTGTACGTGGCCTGGCGCACGCCCGCGCTCGCGGTGGCGGCCTCGGCGGTCGCGGGCCTGGCCGTGGTGACGGCCGTCGGCGGCCTGCTGCGCTCCGCGGTCCCGGCGGACTGGACGGTGCCGGTGTACGTGTTGTGCGCACTGGTGCCGGCGTCGGTGTGGCGCGTGGGCCCGGCGGCCGCGGCGCCGGGGGACGGCACTGCCGCTACGCCGGCCGGACGGCTCCCGCGCGGTGTCCGGCTCGGGCTCGCCGGTGCGGGGGCGGGAGTGGCCGCCCTCGGAGTCGTGTGGGCGCTGCCGCCGGTGCTCGCCGGGCTCCTCGGGCCGATGGGCCGGACCACGGAGGTCTGGTCGGGCGAGCACGCCGGGCGGGTCCTGACATCGTTCCCGGCGACGGCGGCCCTGGTCCTCGCGGTGGCGGTGGCCGCTCTCGCGGCCGTCCCGCGCCTCTGGACCCGGTGTGCGGCCCTCGTCCTGGCCTGGGGGCTGCTCACGGCCCTGCCGGTCTCCCTCGACCTGCCGTACGCGGCGACGCTCGCCCTGCAGCTGCTCACCGCCGCCGCTGCCCTGTGGGTCGCCGTACGCCCGGAGCCGCTGACGCGGGGCCTGCGCGCGGCCGAGACCCCGGCCGGTCCGACGTCCGCGGGACCCGTGCTCACCCCGCCTTCGGCCGGAGGGGCGACGCCGTGGGCCGGCTGGGCGCCGACGGGGACCGGGCGACAGCTGCCGGCCGTGGAGCCGGGGACCGTCCTCGGGTGGGCTGCGTACGCCGGTGGGCTGGCGTCCGCCCTGAGCGCCGTCGCGCTCGCCCTGGACGTGCGGGGGGCCACGTTCCTCGCGCTCGGTGCGGTGCTGGGGCTCCTCACCGGCGTGGCGGTGCTCGCCACGGACGCGCGCCGGGTGGTGGCCGCCTGCGGCGCGGTCCTGGCCGGGGCCGGACTGGTGGGGGCGGTCGCCGCCGCCGGCGGGTTCGAGGACCACTGGACGGCCCTGGCCCTCCTGCTGGTCCCGGCGGCCACCGCCGCCGTGGGGGCCCGGACACGCCCGCCCGCGGTGGCCCTGGCCGTGGAGATCACCGGCGCGGTGGTGGCGATCCCCGCGTTCGGTCTCGCCGCGTCCCGGCCGGCGTTCCTCGCGCTCGCCCTGGCCCTCGGCGGGGTGATCGCGGCGGCGACGGCGGTACGTCCCGAACGGCGGCGGTTCGCCTCGTGGACGGCGGCGGCGCTGTTCCTGCTGGCCACCTGGGTGCGCCTCGCGGCCTTCGAGGTGACGACGCCGGAGGCGTACACCCTCCCGGTGACCGTCCCCGCCCTCGTCGCCGGGTTCCTGCGGCGGCGCCGGGACGCCGAGGCCTCGTCCTGGACGGCGTACGGCCCGGGTCTCGCGGCGACGCTGCTGCCGAGCCTCGCCGCGGCCTGGACCGACCCCGAGTGGGTCCGCCCGCTGGCACTGGGCGTCGCGGCCCTGGTGGTGACGCTGCTGGGCGCCCGGTTCCGGCTGCAGGCCCTGCTGGTCCTCGGCGGCGTGGTCCTGGCCCTGGACGGGCTGCACGAGCTCGCCCCGTACGTGGTGCAGGTGGTGGGCGCGCTGCCCCGCTGGCTGCCGCCGGCCCTCGCCGGGCTCCTGCTGCTCGCGGTGGGCGCCACGTACGAGCAGCGGCTGCGGGACGCCAGGAGGCTCCGGGACCGGGTGGCCCGGATGCGGTGAACGCCGAAGGCCCCGAGACGGTGTTCCGTCTCGGGGCCTTCGGACCGGGTGGTGGGCGATACTGGGTTCGAACCAGTGACCCCTTCGGTGTGAACGAAGTGCTCTCCCACTGAGCTAATCGCCCCGGTGCACCGCAAACATTACCGCATGTCAGCGGGGCTCCCGAACCATCCCAGGGTCACTCGGTGGTCTTCCACGGCATGACGAAGCCGCACTTCCACAGGTAGACGCCGACCAGGGCGGCGAAGATCACCAGGCCGACGGTGGTGAGGATGATGTTCCGGCGGCGGACCTTGGGGTCGAGGGCGCGCTGGGCGGCTTCGGTGACCTTGCGCTTGGTCCAGCGGAGCACGAGCTGCGCCCAGACGAACTCGGTCGCCCAGATCGCCATGCCGCCGAAGATGACCAGCCAGCCGGGCCCGGGCAGCGGCAGCATCACCACTCCGGCGCCGACCACGGCGAGTCCCACGATGAAGACGCCGACCTGCCAGCTCAGATGCAGGCCTCGCCGGGACTTGATGAACTCCGGTGCGCGGGATCCCAGTTCGGCTTCCTGGCCGTCTGCGGACTCCCCGGTGCGCTCGTCACTCTCCGCATTCATACCCCACAACCTACCGGACTCGGAGCCGTCACCGGAATGGCGGTATTACCGCAGGTCACACACACCCGATCGAGTGTCCTGAACACTCACAAAACCGACAGAGGGGTTTACAACGGCACCGCAGGTGGCATGTCGATTTCGCCGACGTGCGAATCCCCGAGCGCACACTGAGCGAAAGGCCCTGGCGCTTATGAACACCACGGTCAGCTGCGAGCTGCACCTGCGCCTCGTTGTGTCGAGCGAGTCCTCACTGCCTGTACCCGCGGGCCTGCGGTATGACACGGCCGATCCCTATGCCGTGCACGCCACCTTCCACACCGGAGCCGAGGAGACGGTCGAGTGGGTCTTCGCCCGCGACCTTCTCGCCGAGGGGCTGCACAGGCCCACCGGCACGGGCGACGTCCGCGTCTGGCCGTCCCGGAGTCACGGTCAGGGAGTCGTCTGCATCGCACTGAGCTCCCCCGAGGGAGAAGCCCTGCTCGAGGCCCCGGCGAGGGCCCTGGAGTCGTTCCTGAAGAGGACCGACGCCGCTGTGCCACCGGGCACCGAGCACCGGCACTTCGATCTCGATACGGAGCTCTCCCACATCCTGGCCGACAGCTGAGCCAGGCGAGAGCCGCACGGCGCCGTCCGACTCGGGGCGACGGCGCCGCGTGGGCAGCCACATAGGCACGACATCCGGCGCTCCCACCGCGCAGCCGGCGCGGTGGTGGGCGCCGGTGTCCTTTTCCCGGTCGCGCTAAAGTCAGCGCCATTCCGCGGGCACCCGCCCGCGGCCGGCCAGGGAGCGAATCGTGCTGATCCCCCACGACACCCGGATCGCCCTCGACACCGTCGTCGATCTGATGAACACCGCGGCCCAGGGCGACCGCGCCGACGAGCTCGCCGACCTGGAAGGGCTGGGCACCTTCGTCCGCGCGCACAAGATCAGCGATGTGGGCGACCTGGGCCCCGCCGATCTACGCGCCGTCCGCGCGGTGCGCGAGAAGTTCGCGGCCGTCTTCTCAGCGCCGGAGGCCCGGATCGCGGCCCCCCTGATCAACCAGCTGGTGGCAGGCGCCGGCACCACGCCGCAACTCACCGACCACGACGGCTACGACTGGCACGTGCACTACTTCGCGCCGGGCGCCTCCGTGGCGGACCACCTCGCGGCCGACTGCGGCATGGCACTGGCGTTCATCGTGGTGGCGGGCGAGCAGGAGCGACTGCGGCGCTGCGAGGCACCGGACTGCGGCCGGGCCTTCGTCGACCTCTCCCGCAACCGCTCGCGCCGCTACTGCGACAGCCGCACCTGCGGCAACCGCCTGCACGTGGCCGCCTACCGGGCGCGCCGCAAGGAAGCGGCGGGCTGAGGCGGGAGCCGCCGGGGCACGCAGAGCCGTCACAGCACGAAGAGGTCGTACACGGCGGCCATGAGCAGCAGACAGCCGATCACCCCGAGAAAGATCATCAACGGTGGCTGGGAGAGCGCGAACAGGCAGCCGCGCGGCTCTTCGGCAGGGGCATCGGTGGCGGGGACGGGCTCCCGCGAGGTATCCAGCATCTCGGGGGGATGATGGCGTACCCGCGACCCCGAAATTCCCGTAACACGCCCCTTGGCAGGGGGTGTTCACCCCTTCCCGTGGATCATGGGAACGGGAATCGCCAGAAGCGGTCAGATTCCGTGCTTCTTCAGAATCGCCTCGATGTCGCTGAAGTCGTCCCCGGCGGCCTGCCCGGCCTTCGGCTTCGGCTTCGCCGTCACGGCACGCGACGGCGCCGAAGCCCCCGGGGCCACCGCTCTCGGCACGTCGGTCCCGTCGGCGCTGTCCACACGGCCGCCACGACGCCGCTCAACCGCCCTGGTGGACAGGAAGAGCAGCCAGGCCACGCCGAGAACACCGAACCCGGCCCAGGCGACAGGGCTGAACGCCGTGTCCGCGATCCAGTCGACCGCCCCCGTCATCACCAGGCCGAGCGGCACAAGCGCGTAGGCGGCGATACGGGCGGCGGACAGGAATCGCTTCCGGTACGCCGCGACGGCGGCGATGCCCAGGCCCGCCGCGGCCACCGCGGAGCAGATCGTCTCGGCGAGCATGCGGTCCTCCAGACCCCGGGTGATACGTCCCTTCCATCCTGCACCGACGGGACCGCCCGGGGCCATGTCCCGAGGCCGGTATCAGGGAGATCTCCGGGTCGGCCCGGCCGGATCTCCTCCTGAGGCACCCCCCGGGGGGTGCCTCGTGGGCCCGGTCCCGGTGAGGGAGACTGCTGTCATGAGCGACTCCACCACCGCACCCGCCTCCCCCGTCGTCCTGGAGGCCTGGTTCGACCTCCAGTGCCCCGACTGCTTCCAGGCCCTCGACGACGTCCGCGCGCTCCGCGAGAAGTACGGCGACCGGCTCGACGTACAGCTGCGCCACTTCCCGCTGGCGAAGCACAAGCACGCGTACGCCGCGGCCCAGGCCGCAGAGGAGGCCGTCGAGCAGGGCAAGGGCTGGCCGTACGCGGAGGCGCTGCTCGCCAGGACCGCCGAGCTCGGCGACCGGGGCGAGCCGGTCCTCATGGAGGTGGCGACCGAACTCGGCCTGGACGCCGAGGAGTTCGACACCGCACTGATCGACGGCCGGCACCTGCTGACCGTCGACGCGGACGAGGCCGAGGGCAAGGCGATCAAGGTCACCGGCACGCCGACCTATGTGATCGACGGCGAGCGCCTGGACGGCGGCCAGAGCCAGGACGGCCTGCGCGAGCGCGTCGAGGAGATCGCCGACCGCCTCCTGGGGGCCTGACGCCCCCCTCCCCTACCGCAGCTCCTTGGCGCTGTTGACATGGGTGGTGCGGTAGCCGAGCGACTCGTAGAGCCGGATCGCCGGGGTGTTGCCCGCGAAGACGTGCAGTCCGAGCAGGGTGTCCCCGGCCTCCCGCGCCACCCGCTCGGCGAGCAGCATGAGCGCCCGCCCGTAGCCGTGCCCGCGCTGCTCCTCCTCGACCTCGATGTTGTACACGAAGGCCGCCCACCGCCCCGGTTCCAGTTCCATCCGGCCGGTCCACAGATGGCCGGCGGGCCGGCCGTCGCGGACGACGACGTGGATCGCGACACCGGGCGTCGCCAGGCCCTCCGGGAGGAACCTCCGGTGGCTGCCCTCGGCCTTGGCGCGGGCCTGCTCCGCAGGAACGCCCCGGTCGATCCAGCTCTGGGCGAACTGCTCCCTGGCGCGCACCTCCCACCCGACGTACTCGGCTTCGGTCATCGGCCGGACCTCGACGCCCTCCGGCAGCTCCGGCGGCTCGGCGGGCAGTTCCTTGACCATGTTCCGGCTGCGCTCGGTGTAGCCGAGCGAGCGGGCCATCCGCAGCGCCGCCTCGGAGTCGGCGGGCACCGATATCTGCACCTCGACGCAGCCCCAGCCCCGCAGCACCTCCTCGGAGGCGAGCGCCGCGACCGTGCCCCGGCCGCGTCCGCGGTCGGGCTCGTCGACCCCGAGACCGCTGATCACGCCGGAGGCGGCGCCGAATCCCGGGTCGGTGGAGAGGCGGACGGAGCCGACGCGGCGGCTGTTCACGCACACGTCGTAGGTACGCGCACGGCCGCCCTCGGGCGTCTGCTGAAGCGGCTCGGCCGGCCGCAGGGTGGTGGTCATCACTGGTGTTCTACCCACCCCGGGGCCGTCCGTCATCAGGTTTTACCCGAGACGGGGGTCGGCATCCGCCGCCGCCCGCTCGTCGAAGATCCGCATCGCCTTCGCGGTGATCGGGCCGGGCGCCGGCGACAGCTCGCGCCCGTCGACCCGGTGCACCGCCTGTACGTCGCGGAGGGTCGACGTCAGGAAGATCTCCTCGGCGCTGTCCAGGACGTCCAGCGGCAGGTCGGCCTCCTGGGCGCCGGTCCACTCCACGGCCAGGGCGCGGGTGATGCCGGCGAGGCAGCCGGAGGAGACGGGCGGGGTGAGGAGCTGCCCGTCGACCACGACGAAGACGTTGGAGCCGGTGCCCTCGCAGAGCCGCCCCACGGTGTTCCCGAAGAGGGCCTCGGAGGCCCCCTGCTCGCGTGCCCTGGCGAGGGCCACCACGTTCTCGGCGTACGAGGTGGTCTTGAGGCCGGTGAGGGCGCCACGCTCGTTGCGGGTCCAGGGCACGGTGATCACGGCGGTGGAGTCGGGGCGGCGGCCGGTCTCGCCGAGGGCGACGACGAGGCTGGCCCCGGCGTCGCCGCGCTCCGAACCGAGCGGCGAGAGGCCGCCGGTGTACGTGATGCGGAGCCGCCCGAGCTCCATCGGGTTCGCCTCGAGGACGGCGGCACAGGCGCGGCGGACCTCGTCGAGGTCCGGGGCGGGGAGGCCGAGACCCAGGGCGGAGCGGGTGAGCCGCTCCAGGTGGAGGGTCAGAGCAAACGTTTCTCCCCTGACCGCCTTGACCGTCTCGAAGATGCCGTCGCCGACGGTCAGCCCGTGGTCCAGTACGGAGACCAGGGCGGCCTCCGCGTCGTGCAGCCCGCCGTTGACCCAGAGTTTCATCGAGAAGTGGCCTTTCCGCTCGCCGCAAGGGCGCCTGACTCGTAGGCGCCCGACGCTATCGCGACGAGCCGGGCCGCCTTGAGCTCGGTCTCCTCCCACTCGCGCTCCGGGTCGGATCCCCAGGTGATCCCGGCGCCGGTGCCGAAGCGGAGCACGCCCTCGGGGCGGTCGATCCAGAAGGTGCGTATGCCGACGGCCAGCTCCGCGGTGCCCGCGTCGGCGTCGACCCAGCCGACGCCTCCGCAGTACGGGCCGCGGGGGGCGGTCTCCAGGGCCTCGATGATCCGCAGGGCACTGGACTTGGGGGCGCCGGTGACGGAGCCGGGCGGGAAGGTGGCGTCGAGCAGCTCGGGCCAGCCGGCGTCCGCGCGCAGGACGCCGGTGACGGTGGAGACGAGGTGGACGAGGCCCGGGTGCTCCTCGGTCGCGCAGAGGGCGGGGACGGCGACGGAGCCGGTCTCGCTGACCCGTCCCAGGTCGTTGCGGACCAGGTCGACGATCATCACGTTCTCGGCGTGGTCCTTGGGCAGCAGGTCGGCGACCGTGCGGCCGGTCCCCTTGATGGGGCCGGAGGTGATCAGGGCCCCTTCCCTGCGCAGGTAGAGCTCGGGGGACGCGGTGGCGACCTCCACGCCGTGGGCGGGCAGCCGGATCGTTCCCGCGTAGGGGGCGGGGTTGCCCAGGGCGAGCAGCGCGGTGAGGGCGTCGACGTCGGCGGCGGCCGGGTCCGGCAGCGGCGCGGTCAGCACCCGGCACAGGTTGGCCTGGTAGACCTCGCCGCGCGCGATGTGCTCGCGCACGCGCCGGACGCCCGCGACGTACGCCTCTCGGTCGAGGGAGGACGTCCAGTCGCCGGCGGCGGGCCCGCGCCAGGCGCCCGGCAGGGGCGCCGGGACGGGATCGGGCCGCACGTCGCCGAAGCGTGCGCAGGTGAGACGCCCTTCGAAGTCCGCGCAGACGGCCCAGAAGCCGGAGCTGTCGAGGGCTTCGGGGTCGTGGGTGACGTCCCGGAGGTCGGTCGCGACGAGGCCGCCGAAGCGGGCCAGAGGAGCAAGGTCGTGCACGCATCGAGTCTAGGTCCGTCGACGGAGGCGTACCGGACGGGTGCGTGGCGGCTCCGCGCCACCCGGGGGACACGGCGAGTGAACGCGGCGCGAAGCCTCGGGGACGCCGGGCGGGGCACCCGGTTCGGCCCGCAGGTCAGCACGCTGCGGAAACGCGTTTTTGTGCTGGCCCAGGAATCCGCTAGAGTTCAACACGTCGCCGGGACGCGCAAGCGAAACGGAAACGACAAGCGGACGTGGCTCAGTTGGTAGAGCATCACCTTGCCAAGGTGAGGGTCGCGAGTTCGAATCTCGTCGTCCGCTCGATGTGGGGGATCTTCCCGAACCCCTGTATTCACTCCTGGTGGAGTGGCCGAGAGGCGAGGCAACGGCCTGCAAAGCCGTCTACACGGGTTCAAATCCCGTCTCCACCTCCAAGCGCGATTAGCTCAGCGGGAGAGCGCTTCCCTGACACGGAAGAGGTCACTGGTTCAATCCCAGTATCGCGCACGCAGAACAACCGAAGATCCGGTCCACATGGACCGTCCCGCGCGATTAGCTCAGCGGGAGAGCGCTTCCCTGACACGGAAGAGGTCACTGGTTCAATCCCAGTATCGCGCACGCAGAACAACCGAAGATCACCCCCGGCCGCATCTCACGGCCGGGGGTTTTCTCGTACCCCGGTCAGGAGGAGAAGAGCATCCGGCCGAAGCCGCGCTGGCGGTAGTGACCGCCGCCGTGGTGGCCGCCGTGCTGCGGGGCGCCCCAGGCGGGGGCGGCGGGCGCGGGCTGCGCCGGGTAGGCCTGCGGGGCCTGCGGAGCGGGCGGGGCCGGCTGGACCCACTGCGACTCCAGGCGGGTCAGGGCCTCCAGCTCGCCGTAGTCCAGGAATATCCCGCGGCAGCCGCTGCACTGCTCGATCTGGACACCGTTGCGGTTGTACGTGTGCATGGCCGCATGGCACTTGGGACACTGCATGCTCGGCTCAACTCCCTGACATCGCCGTTCGAATGATGCTTCACCCTATGCGGACGCGGACGCGCCCCGGTCGGTTCGCTGTGCGGCGATACGGGCACAGGTGTCGATCATCACGCCCTCCACCTCGTCGAGCGGTCGGCCCTCGGCCGTCGACTTCGCCAGGGCCAGGGCGGCGGTCTGGACCGTCAGGGCGCGGGCGGGCACGTCGAGTCTGAGCCACGGGTCGGCCCCCAGGGCCGGACCGCCCGCCTCCTGGTACGCGCCGAGGAAGCGGGACCAGACCTCCGGCGGGAGGATGCCGGCGGCGAACCAGGCGGCGGGGCGGGCCAGATCCCAGGCCGGGTCACCGAGGCCCGAGTCGTCGATGTCGATGAGCCGCCAGGGCCCGGTGTGCGCGGGTCCGGCGCCGTCGGCCGGCTCCCCGGCCGGGGCCCGGACCAGTTGACCGAGGTGGAAGTCGCCGTGGCACAGCATCCGGGGGGCCGCCGGGGCAGGGTCGGGGAGCGACCGCCAGGCGGCCAGAACGGTCGCGAGGGCCGGGTGGCCCGGCGCCGTCCGGCGCATCCGGTCCACGGCGAGGGCCGCCTTGACCGGGGCCCGCATCTCCGGGAGCCGGTCGGCCCCCAGGGGCGGCGGTGGAGTCCGGTGGAGCAGGGCGAGCAGCCGCGCCGCCTCCTCCCAGGGGGCGGCGTCGGGGTCCGCGGGGTCGACGGACGGACCGTACGGCCAGACGGTCACGGGCCGACCGTCGAGCTCGTCGGGCGCGGGCGCCGGTGGCGGCGGGAGCGGCGGGAGGAAGACACCGGCGACGTCGGGGTGGGCGGCGAGCGCCAGCCGTGCGCGGTGCGCCTCGGGGTCGGTGCCGGGGGCGTGCGCCTTGGCGACGAGCCGCCCGTGGCGTACGACGGTCCCGTCGTCCCGGTCGGCGAGCACGCCCACGGCACCGTTCGCGCAGCGGCAGGGCGCGCCGGGACGGTGGGCGGCGGCGGAGGCGAGGGCGGCGAGCCGGTCGAGCGGGGGCCGGGCGGTGGAGTCCACGGGTGGAGCGTACGGGGCGGGCGGACGCGTCGGTACGGGGCGGGCGGACGCGCCTGTGCGGGGCGGGCTCCGGGCCCGTACGGGGCCGGCTCCGGTCGCGGCTTTCGGTGGTCGTCCCGCGGGGAGGAAAGCGCGAGGGCCGGTCAGCTCCCCAGCTGACCGGCCCCACGCTGCCGTCCGCCGCACCCCCGTCCCCACGGGGTTGATGGCCGGATGTCCCGACCCGGGCCGCTCTCCCGGGTCTGGGGCGCTGCTCAGCGCCCCAGCATCACGCCCACGGACGACGCCTGTGTGACCACCGCGTCCCAGCCGCCGAAGACGACTACGAGCAGGGCCGCGAGAGGGAGGACCATGGCGGTGGCCACCAGGGGGTGACGCTGGCTCGAAGGCCGGGTGGTCGTCCGCGGTGCCGTGTAAGCCATGGTTCCTCTCCTGTCGTGAACTGGCGCGGCGGGTGCGTGACCTCGGGGGACGAGTGCTGCACCCGCCGCTTGACCTCAACACTAGGGAGCGGGGAGCGCCTGGACGTCATGCCCTCGTACCGACTTGCGGGCCTCCCGGAGGATGACCCCCACCCGCACGGTGTACTCCCCTGGGTGGAGACCGGGGCACGGAACCCCGGGTCTTCCCGGAGGGGTTCCCCCAGGGGGCCGGGACCCGACTGGACGGGCGGCAGGGGGCGTGACATGGCTCACTTCGCCGGATGTCGCGCGAAAGCCCTGCTCCGGGGCGTCCGAGTACGCCCCCGGAGCCCGCTGACGGTGTTCTCGACCGTTCGTCAAATAGGGCGCGGCAGAAGGGGGTTGGGGTGCGCGCCGCGATCCGGGCTCCTTCTCCCGTCCCCCTCAGCACTGACAATCGATCCTGGCGTGAGGGCGCGGCCTATGAGCACGCGCGGGCGGCACTACGTAAGCTGTGCCACGTCGAACGGACGAGGGGACGGACATGGCGATGATGCGGCTCCGGCGCGAGGATCCGCGGATCGTCGGGTCGTTCCGGCTCCACCGCAGGCTGGGCGCCGGCGGGATGGGCGTCGTGTACCTGGGGTCCGACCGGCGCGGCCAGCGGGTGGCGCTGAAGGTGATCCGGCCGGACCTGGCCGAGGACCAGGAGTTCCGGTCGCGGTTCGCCCGCGAGGTGTCGGCGCCCCGCCGCATCCGCGGCGGTTGCACGGCACGCCTCGTCGCCGCCGACCTGGAGGCCGAACGCCCCTGGTTCGCCACCCAGTACGTACCCGGCCCCTCCCTGCACGACCGGGTCGCCGAGGAGGGCGCGCTGCGCGCCGCCGACGTCGCCTCGATCGGGGCGGCGCTCTCGGAGGGACTCGTCGCCGTCCACGAGGCCGGGGTGGTGCACCGGGACCTCAAGCCCTCGAACATCCTGCTCTCCCCCAAGGGCCCGCGGATCATCGACTTCGGCATCGCCTGGGCCACCGGCGCCAGCACCCTGACGCACGTGGGCACGGCCGTCGGTTCACCCGGCTTCCTCGCCCCCGAGCAGGTGCGCGGAGCGGCCGTCACCCCCGCCACCGACGTGTTCTCGCTCGGTGCCACCCTGGCGTACGCGGCGATGGCCGACTCCCCCTTCGGGCACGGCAGTTCCGAGGTCATGCTCTACCGGGTGGTGCACGAGGAGCCGCAGCTGCACGGGGTGCCGGACGCCCTCGCACCGCTGATCCGGGCCTGCCTGGCGAAGGATCCCGAGGACCGTCCCAGCACGCTCCAGCTGTCGATGCGGCTCAAGGAGATCGCGGCGCGCGAGGCACAGGGGCTGCCGGTCTCCCGGCCGCCCGTACAGCGGGAGCGGGCCGAGGAACGCAACACCGTACGGCCGACCGAGCGGTACACCGAGCGGGACGTGCCCGGCCGTGGCCAGGAGCGGGGTGCCGACCGGGCCGCCGAGCGCGGTGCAGGTGGCGGGGAGCGCGGCTCCGAGCGGGACCGGGCGCCGGGGCGTGGGCCCGGACCGTCCTCCCGTCCCTCCGGCGGGCCGCGGACCGGGGGGTCCCGGGGAACGCAGTCCCGTACCGGTGCCGGGACCAGGCCGGGTGCCCGCACGACGTCGACGGGCCGCCGTCCCGCCAACCCCCGGCTGCTGCGGCAGCGACTCTTCGTCTTCGTCGTGGTGACGCTCGTGGTGGCCCTGGGCATCGCCGCCGCCCAGGCCCTTCAGGGATAGGACCCGACTCGCCGCAGGACCGGCGGTCAGGACTCCGGGCGGCCCGTCGCCACGGCGTAGAAGGCGACCGCCGCCGCCGCGCCCACGTTCAGCGAGTCGACGCCGTGGGCCATCGGGATCCGGACCCACTCGTCGGCGGCGCGCAAGGCCTGCGTGGACAGGCCGTCCCCTTCCGCGCCCAGCATCAGGGCCACCCGCTCCAGGCGGTGCGGGGCGGCCTCGTCGATGGAGGTCGCCTTCTCCGCGGGAGTGAGCGCGAGCAGCTTGAAGCCCGCCTCCCGTACCGTCTCCAGGCCACGCGGCCAGCTGTCCAGGCGCGCGTACGGCACGGAGAACACCGCCCCCATGGACACCTTCACCGAGCGCCGGTACAGCGGGTCCGCGCAGTCCGGCGAGAGCAGTACGGCGTCCATGCCGAGGGCCGCCGCGCTGCGGAAGATCGCGCCGATGTTGGTGTGGTCGTTGACCGACTCCATCACGACCACCCGGCGGGCGCCGACCAGCAGTTCGGCGGCGTCCGGAAGCGGCTTGCGCTGCATGGAGGCGAGGGCGCCCCGGTGCACGTGGTAGCCGGTGACGCGTTCCGCCAGGTCCGGCTGGATCGCGTACACCGGCGCCGGGACCTCGTCGATGACGTCCCGCATCACGTCGACCCACTTGGCGGAGAGCAGCATCGACCGCATCTCGTACCCCGCCTGCCTGGCGCGGCGGATGACCTTCTCGCCCTCCGCGATGAACAGGCCCTCGGCCGGTTCGCGTCTGCGGCGCAGCTCGACGTCGGTCAGGCCGGTGTAGTCGCGCAGGCGCGGGTCGTCGGGGTCGTCGATCGTGATGAGTTCGGCCACGAGGTGATACTGCCTTGTCCGGGGTGAGGTGCCAATGTGTGCGACGCGGGGGGGGCGGGGCGGGGGGCGCCGCCTGTTACTTCACCAGTTTGGCGGGGCCCTCGGTGACGACCTCTCCGATGACGATGACCGCCGGCGGTCGGACCTCCCGCGCCTTCACGGTCTCCGCGACCGTCGCGAGCGTGGCGTCCACCCGGCGCTGGGACGCCGTCGTGCCCTCCTGGACCAGCGCCAGCGGCGTCTTCGGGTCCTTGCCGTGGGCGATGAGCGCCTCGGCGATCTTCCCGATCTTGTCGACGCCCATGAGGATCACGAGGGTGCCGGTGAGCTTCGCGAGGGAAGCCCAGTCGACGAGCGAGCGCGGGTCGTCGGGGGCGACATGGCCGCTCACCACCGTGAACTCGTGGGCCACTCCCCGGTGCGTGACCGGGATGCCCGCCGCGCCCGGGACCGAGATCGAGCTGGAGATGCCGGGGACGACCGTGCAGGCGATGCCCTCGGCGGCGAGCGCCTGCGCCTCCTCCATGCCACGGCCGAAGACGAACGGGTCGCCGCCCTTGAGGCGGACGACGGACCTGCCCGCCTTCGCGTGCTCGATCAGCGCGTTGTTGATGGCCTCCTGGGCCATGAAACGGCCGTACGGGATCTTCGCCGCGTCGATGACCTCGACGTGCGGGGGCAGCTCGTCCAGGAGGTCGCGCGGGCCGAGCCGGTCCGCGATGACCACGTCCGCCTCCGCGAGCAGCCGGCGGCCTCGGACGGTGATCAGGTCCGGGTCACCGGGGCCGCCGCCGACCAGGGCGACGAAGGGGGTACGGGAGCGGTGCGCCGGCGCGGCGATCGAGCCGTCGCGCAGGCCCTCGACGATCGCGTCGCGGACGGCGGCCGAGCGGCGGGGGTCGTGGCCGGTGAGCACCGCCACCGTGACGCCCGCGTCGCGGCCGGTCGCCGGGGTCCAGGCGGTGGCCGCCTCGGCGTCGTCGGAGCGGACGCACCAGGTCCTGGTCCGCTCGGCCTCGGCGGAGGCGGCGGCGTTCGAGGCCGGGTCGGTGGTGGCGACCAGGGCGTACCAGGCGTCGGCGAGGTCACCGTCCTCGTAGCGCCGCTTGATCCAGGCGATCTCGCCGGATTCGGCCATCGCCTCCACCGAGGGGGTCGCGGAGGGGGAGATCAGGGTGATGTCCGCACCCGCGGCGATCAGAGCGGGCAGCCGTCGCTGGGCTACCTGACCGCCGCCGAGGACTACTACGCGGCGGCCCGCCAGACGCAGGCCAACCGGGTAGGCGGGGTACGTCGTCGGCTGGGCGGTGTGATCGGCGTGCTCGGCCATGGGTGAGCGGCTCCTCGGAGGGCGGGTGCTGGCCGCTGCTGCGGTGAAGCGGCTGGTGGGACGCGTTGCGTGACCCCACGATATCGGTGGCCTGCGGGAGGCAGGGTGTGACGGATGTCCCGGCGGTGGGTACGTGACGTGGCGGCCGCTCCGGGACCGTGTTCGGGACCGCATGATTCACGGCGCGCAGGGGCCTTGGACGGTGGCCCCTCAATAGGCGCCACACATCACGCTTCACGTCCCGAACACGGTCCCTGCGCGTCCCCCACTCCCGTGCGTGGTGGGGGACGCGTCCTGGTCCTACTTCTCGGTGACGCCCGCCGAGTCGAACGTGGCGACCTCGTGCATCACGCGGGCCGCGCTCTGCACCAGCGGGAGGGCCAGCAGGGCGCCCGTGCCCTCGCCGAGGCGGAGGTCCAGGTCGACCAGGGGGCGCAGGCCCAGCTTGTTGAGGGCCGCCACATGGCCCGGCTCCGCGCTGCGGTGGCCCGCGATGCAGGCCGCGAGCGACTCGGGCGCGATGGCCCGGGCCACGAGGGCCGCCGCTCCGGTCGACACGCCGTCGAGGATGACCGGGGTGCGCAGGGAGGCGGCGCCCAGGATCAGGCCCACCAGGGCCGCGTGCTCCAGGCCGCCGACCGCCGACAGGACACCGATCGGATCGGCCGGGTCCGGCTGGTGCAGGGCGAGGGCGCGGCGGACCACGTCCACCTTGCGGGCGTGCGTCTCGTCGTTGATGCCCGTGCCGCGGCCCGTGACCTCGGTCGGGTCCACGCCGGTGTAGACGGAGATCAGGGCGGCGGACGCGGTGGTGTTCGCGATGCCCATCTCGCCCGTGAGGAGGGCCTTGTTGCCGGCGGCGACCAGGTCCCTCGCCGTCTCGATGCCCACCTCGATCGCGGCCAGCACTTCTTCGCGGGTCATCGCGAGACCCGTGGTGAAGTCTCCGGTGCCCGGGCGGACCTTGCGGGGCAGGAGGCCGGGCGTGGCCGGGAGCTCGGACGCCACCCCGACGTCGATGACGCAGACCTCGGCGCCGACCTGGTTCGCGAAGGCGTTGCAGACCGCTCCCCCGCCGAGGAAGTTGGCCACCATCTGGCCGGTGACCTCCTGCGGCCAGGGCGTGACGCCCTGGGCGTGCACGCCGTGGTCTCCCGCGAAGATCGCGACGGCGGCCGGTTCCGGGATCGGGGGAGGGCACATACGGGAGAGGCCGGAGAGCTGTGCGGAGATGATCTCCAGCATGCCGAGGGCACCGGCCGGCTTGGTCATGCGCTTCTGGCGCTCCCAGGCCTCACCGAGTGCCTTGGCGTCCAGCGGGCGGATGTTGGCGACCGTCTCCTGGAGCAGGTCGTGCGGCTCCTCGCCGGGCAGGGCGCGGCGGCCGTACGTCTCCTCGTGGACGACCCAGGACAGCGGGCGGCGCTTGGACCAGCCCGCCTGCATCAGCTCGGGCTCCTCGGGGAACTCGTCGACGTATCCCACACAGAGGTACGCGACGACTTCGAGGTGCTCGGGGAGGCCGAGGGTACGGACCATCTCGCGCTCGTCGAAGAAGCTGACCCAGCCGACGCCGAGGCCCTCGGCGCGGGCGGCGAGCCAGAGGTTCTCGACGGCGAGCGCCGAGGAGTACGGGGCCATCTGCGGCTGCGTGTAGCGGCCGAGGGTGTGGCGGCCGCCCCGGGTGGGGTCGGCCGTCACCACGATGTTCACCGGGGTGTCGAGGATGGCCTCGATCTTCAGTTCCTTGAACTGCTTCGCCCGGGCCTTCGGCAGCGACTTGGCGTACGCCTCGCGCTGCCGCTGGGCCAGTTCGTGCATCGTCTGCCGGGTCTCGGCGGAGCGGATGACCACGAAGTCCCAGGGCTGCGAGTGGCCGACGCTGGGGGCCGTGTGGGCGGCCTCCAGGACGCGGAGCAGCACCTCGTGCGGGATCGGGTCGGAGCGGAAGCCGTTGCGGATGTCGCGGCGTTCGCGCATGACGCGGAGGACGGCCTCGCGCTCGGCGTCGGCGTAGCCGGGCGCGGGCGCCGACTCCACCGCGGCGCGGTCGACTTCCGCCGCCTCGGCCTCGGCCTCGTCCGTGTCCGTCTCCGTGTCCGCGCTCTGCTCGGACTGGTCGGACTGCTCGGACTGCTCGGCGGGGGTCGGGGCCGGCTCCGCCTCAGCTGCCGCTTCCGGCTCGACGTCCTCGGCCGCGTCGACTGCTTCCACCGGCTGCGGGAGAGTCTCCGCGGGCTCGGGCAGGGGCGCTTCGTCGGCGGGGGGCTGCTGTTCGGTGACCGCGGCCTCGGCCTCGACCTCTGGGGTCGGTTCGGGCAGGGCCTCGGGGGCTTCCTCCTCCGGCACGAACGGGACCTCGTGGGCGTACACCTCGACGGGGACCTCTTCGGGGGCCGCCTCCTCGGGGACCGCCTCCGGGGCCGCCTCCTCGGGGGTCTGCTCCTCCAGCGGGGGCTCGGCGACCGCGACCGGCTCGGCCGGGGTCTCGGCGGCGACGGGCGCCTGCTCCTCGGCCTCCGGGGCCTGCTCGGGCTCGGGGGCAGCGGCGGCCTCCGGCTCGGCCGTCGCGGGCTCGGGGGCCTCGGCGGCGGGCTCGGCCTCGCGCGGGGCGGGGACGGTGGCCTGGGTTTCGGTGGCCTGGGGCTCGGTGGCCTGGGGCTCGACGGTCTCCGCCGGGGCCGCCAGGGCCTCCGCGGGTGCGGCGGCGGTCTCGGCGACCGCCACGGGGGCCTCGGGGACCTCCGCCGGCTCTGCGGCCGGGACGGGCTCGGCGGCCTGGGTCCGCTCGGCCTGCGGGATCGGTGCCAGGTGCGGGGTCGTCGGGACGTTGCCCTCGACCTGCACGAACTGGCCGGACTGCGGGACGACCGTTTCTGCGGGGGAGGCCGGCGCCTGCGGTGCCACGGCTTCCTGCGGCTGCGCGGCCCACGGCTCGGCGCCCTGCGGTGCGAGGTGCTGGTCCTGCGGCATGTCGAGGTACTCGGGGCCGGTGGTCGGCGGGCCCGGGTTCCGGACCGGCACCGGCGCGGGGCCGGTGGCCACGAGCGATTCGTGCACGGGGACCGGAGCGGGCTGCGGGGCCGGGGCGGGTACGGCGGCGGGGCCGCGGTCGGCGAGCGACAGCACGACGCCGCCGGTGGCCTCGGGCACGGCCGGACCCATGTGCAGCGGGCGGCGGGCCGCCTGCGGTGCGGGCGCCGCGGGAGGCGCGGGGGCACGGACGCCGCCGAGGTCCACGGAGCCGGAGTCGCGGCCTGCGGCCTCGTGGGCGCCGGTGTCGAGGATGCCGGGCTCGTAGCCGTGGTCGGTGTGGACCGGCTCCTGCGGGGCGACGGGGACACCGTGGGCCGGGGTCCCCGCGTACTGCTCGACGGGGACACCGTGCGCCGGGGTGCCGGCGTACGGGACCCCGTGCGGCGGCGTGCCGACGGGCGGAGCCGCCGGGACGCCGTGGGCCGGGGTGCCGGCGAACTGCTCGACGGGGACACCGTGCGCGGGGGTCCCGGCGAGCGGGACGCCCTGCGGCGGGGTCTGGTTCTGCGGGGCCGTCAGGACGTCGCCGAGGGCGACGGAGTCCAGCGGGGCCGTCAGGGGGTCGTTCAGCGGGTCGCCCATCGGGATCTGCGCCTCCGGGGCCGCCGGATGCGGGACGGCCGCCTGCGGGAGGCCCTGCTGCTGCGGCGCCGCCTGGTTCGGGACCACGGGTGCCGCCGGCGGGGGCGGTACGGCGACCGGCGGCGCGGGCGCGACGCCCGGCGGGTGCTCGCTCCAGGCGCCCTGGGCGCCCGGCATCAGCAGCAGGTCGTCGTCCTCGGTGGTGTGCTCGGAGGGGTCCAGGAAGGTGTACGCGCCCGGAGCGGGGATGCCCGGCTGCTCGACCATGCCTGCGTTCTCCGGCAGCCCCTCGCCCGGGACCTGGCCGGTGTCCGTCATGCGTACCCCTCGCCCATCGCTTGTGCTTCCTTCAGACCTGCGCCCGTCGACAAGAACGAGCGCGCGCGCCGCGCGGCACGAAGGACGCGCGGACACCCACACATTGTCGCGGCCTCCGGCCGTCGTGGCAGGAAGATTCGCCACGGTGGGCTGTGGACTGCGCCACGTCGCGCGGTCCCCCCTGGTCGCGTACCACGTCAGCGGCACAAAGTGGCCACCAATTCAGGACATTGACGAACGAACCGCCGAACATCCGGATGCGGTACAACAATCGGCCAGCCTACCTGCCCGCGCGGACGGCACGATCACGGGTGGGGGTGGTCGGTCCTGCGGCCGGACAGCAGGAAGACGACCGAGCGCTCGCGTTCCGACCAGTCCTCGGGGTCGAGTCCGACGGTCTGGAGGAGGAGGCTCTCGACGGTGTAGCCGCCGTCGGCGAGGGCGGCGCCGACGGCCTCCGCCTCGTCGCGGGTGGAGGCGTGGGCGACGATGCGCTCCGGACGCCGGTCGGTGCAGGCGGTGACGACGGGAACGCCGCCGGCGGCGATGCGTACGACATCGGGTTCGGGCAGGTCCTCCAGGACGTGCGGGGCCCGGCCCTGGACGGTCTGGAGGGGTACGCCGTGGCGGCGGGCGGCCTGTTCCGTGCGGGCGCAGGCCGTCGGGTCGGTGTCCACCGCGATGACGGCGGCGCCGAAGCGGGCGGCGTCGACGGCGAAGGCTCCGCCCGCGCAGCCGATGTCCCAGACGAGGTCGCCCACGCGGGGTCCGAGGCGGGCGAGCTGGGCGGCGCGCAGGGACGGGTCCTCGCCCGCGCCGGTCCGTGCCGCCCGGTCCCCGGTGCCGTGCCCCCGGGGCTCGTACTCCTCCGGGGGCAGGGCCCAGCCGCGTACCGGAGGCGCTGACGGGTCCTGGCCCGACAGCCAGGGGGCGGCGGGAGTGCCGCCGGTGGTGCCGCCGATGACGAGGACGACGTTCGGGTTGCGCCAGGTGTGGTCGGCGGCCTTGTCGGAGGTGAGGACGGAGACCTGTTCGCGGTCGGTGCCGAGTTCCTCGCAGACCACGAAGGTGCGGTGGACGCCTTCGAGGAGGAGGGCGAGTTCGGCGGGTCCCGCGCCGGGCGAGGTGAGGACGGCGACCTTGGGGTGGGCGCGGCAGACGTTGACGGCGCGGCGCAGGGTGCGCTGGTGGGCGACGACGGTCCTGGCGTCCTCCCAGGGCATCCCGGCCCGGGCGAAGGCCGCGGCGACGGAGGAGACGGCGGGGACGACCTCGACCTCCAGGCCGTGCTCGGGGGCGCGCAGGGTGCGGACGACGCCGAAGAAGCCGGGGTCGCCGTCGGCGAGGACGACGGCGGTGCCGCGGTGGCCCGCGATGCGGCGGGCGGCGAGGTCGACGCTGCCGAGGCGGACGCGTTCGGCGCCGGGCGGCACCTCGGGCAGTGCCAGGTGGTGGGCGGCGCCGGCCACGAGGGTGGCGGCGGAGAGCGCGGACCGGCCCGCCGCGGTGAGGGGTGAGCCGTCCCAGCCGATCACCGTGACGCGGTCGGCCATCGTCGTCTGTCTCCTGGTGTCGTCGCAGGTCGCGGGCGTGCCGAGCGTACCCCGGGTTCGTTCCCGGGGCTCAGCTCCAGTCGGTGTACGAGGAGTATCCGGCGGCCTCGGCCATCTGGTCGGCGACGCCGTCGAGGTCCTCGGGGAGGAGGCCCCAGACGATGAAGTCGGTGCGCAGTTCGGTCCAGTCGCCGCCCTCGGTGCGGGTGCGGGCTATGCAGGCGTTCCGCAGGACGCCTTCGCTGATGCAGCCGATCTTCTGGGCGACCTGCTGGGCGGCGGTGTTGTCGGCCGCCGTGCGCAGTTCGAGGCGTTCGAACATCTGGTCGCTGAAGAGCCACTGGGCGGTGGCGAGCGCGGCCTCCGAGGCGTAGCCCTCGCCGCGGGCCCAGGGGGCGACGATGTAGGAGAGCTCGGTGGAGCGGACGCGCCAGTCGGTGCTGCCCAGCTGGATGAGGCCGACCAGGCGCTGGGTGAGGAACTCGACGACGGCGAGGTCGATGCCCCGTCCCGCGGCGCGTTCGGCGGGGGCGTACTCGGTGATCCAGGTGAGGGCTGCGGCCTCGGTGAGGGGCTGGGGCACTGCGGTCCAGGCGCCGACGAGTTCGTCGTTCATCATGGCGGCGAGAGCGGGGGCGTCCGCCTCTTCGAGCGCGCGCAGCACCAACCGGTCCGTGTTGATGGAGATGTCCGGAAAGGTGGTAGTCATGCGCAGCTCCATGCCGTGGACCGTCCGAATCGACCGTGAACGCACAGCATGCAGCATGCGGCGGCCCCCGCGCATGGCCGGGTCGGATGTGGCCGGGGCGCGACGAAGGCCCCGCGCACCGGACGGGGTGCGGGGGCCTTCGTCGTAACGAGCTTACTGCGGGACCTACTTGGCGACGGCGCCGAAGGCCGGGATGACCGAGCCCTTGTAGGTGTCCTCGATGTACTTCTTCACCTCGGGCGAGTTGAGGAGTTCGGCGAGCTTCTGCACGCGGGCGTCCTTCTCGTTGCCCTCCTTGACGGCGAGGAAGTTGGCGTACGGGTTGCCTTCGGCCTTCTCCAGGACCAGGGCGTCCTTCGCCGGCGAGAGCTTGGCCTCGATGGCGTAGTTGCCGTTGATGACGGCGGCGTCCACGTCGTTCAGGGCGCGGGGCACGGTGGCGGCCTCCAGCTCCTTGAACTCCAGGCCCTTCTTGTCGGTGATGTCGGAGAGCTTGGCGTTGGTGCCGACACCCGGCTTGATGGTGATCAGGCCGTTCTCGGCGAGCAGCTGGAGCGCGCGGCCGCCGTTGGTGGTGTCGTTGGGGACGGCGATGGTCTGGCCGGCCTTGATGTCCTTCACCGACTTCAGGCTCTTGGAGTAGAGGCCCAGCGGCTCCAGGTGGACGTTGACCACGGGGACGATGGTGGTCTTGTTCTTCTGGTTGAAGTCGTCGAGGTACGGCTTGTGCTGGAAGAAGTTGGCGTCGACCTGGCCGGACTGGGTGGCGGTGTTCGGCAGGACGTAGTCCGTGAACTCCTTCACCTCCAGCTTCAGGCCGGCCTTCTCGGCCAGGTTGTCCTTGACGTAGTTGAGGATGTCGGCGTGCGGCGTCGGGGACGCGGCGACGACGAGGGGCTTGTCGGCGGCGCCGGCCGTGTCCTTGGAGGAGGACGGGTCCGAGGAGGTGCCGCAGGCGCTGAGACCGAGGGCGAGGGCGGCGGCGGTGGCGATACCGGCGGTGAGCTTGATGTTCTTACGCACGAAGAGTGCCTCTTTCCGGTGGTGCGGTGGACGCCTGGACAACAAGTCCGGGCTGTTCTTCGAAGGACGAAGTCTGGGGGGGCCGGGGGCCGTTACGCGGTACGGCCCCGGCGGGCGAGGAGTCGTACGACTCCGTCGCCGATGAGCTGGACGACGGTCACGATCAGGACCAGGACGACGACGGTGACCAGCATGAAGGTGGTGTCGAAGCGCTGGTATCCGTAGGTGACGGCCTTGGAGCCGAGGCCCTCGCCGCCGACCGCGCCGGCCATCGCCGAGTAGCCGATGAGGACGATGACCGTGGTGGTGACGCCGGAGACCAGCGAGGGCAGGGCCTGCGGGAGCAGCACCTTGCGGACGATGGTGGGGATGCCGCCGCCCATGGCCTGGACGGCCTCGACGAGTCCGTGGTCGACCTCGCGGATCGAGGTCTCCACGAGGCGGGCGAAGAAGGGTATGGCGCCGATGGCGAGCGGCACGATCATCGCGGTGGGGCCGATGAAGGTGCCGACGACGAGGGTCGTGAAGGGGATCAGGGCGATGAGCAGGATGATGAAGGGCAGCGAGCGCCCCACGTTCACGATCGCACCGACGATCTTGTTCACGGGCCGGTTCTGCAGCAGTCCGCCCTTGTCCGTGAGGACGAGGAGGATGCCGAGCGGCAGGCCGCCGAGCACGGTGACGACGGTGGCCCAGAGGACCATGTAGAGCGTGTCGACGGTGCCCTGCTCCAGCAGGGGCTGCATCTCGGACCAGGTCACTTGGCACCTTCCTTGACCAGTGCGGTCGCGGCCGCGGCCGGCGTCTCCGCGTCTTCTTCCACGACCTCGACCTGGAGCCCCTGCTCGCGCAGGAAGCCGACCGGGACGACGTTGTCCTCGTACCGTCCGGGCAGCTCGATGCGCATCCGGCCGATCTGCCGGCCGCCGACGGTGTCCATCGCCGCGCCGAGGATGGAGATGTCGATGTTGTACGTACGGGAGAGCTGCGAGATGACGGGCTGCGTCGCGGACTCGCCGTGGAAGGTGACGTCGACGACCGTGCGGTCGGGGCCGGTGGCGGCGCCGCTGACCGGGAAGAGCTCGGCGGCCAGCTGGGAGCCGGGGGTGGCGAGCAGTTCGGCGACGGTGCCGGACTCGACGACGCGGCCGTGCTGCATCAGCGCGGCGGAGTCGCAGATCGTCTTCACGACGTCCATCTCGTGCGTGATGAGGAGGACCGTCAGGCCGAGCTGCTGGTTGAGGTCGCGCAGCAGCTGGAGGATGGAGCGGGTGGTCTCCGGGTCGAGCGCGCTGGTGGCCTCGTCGGAGAGCAGGACCTTGGGTTCGCCGGCGAGGGCGCGGGCGATGCCGACGCGCTGCTTCTGGCCGCCGGAGAGCTGGCCGGGGTAGGACCTGGCCTTGTCGGCGAGGCCGACCAGGTCGAGGAGTTCGAGGGCGCGGCGGGAACGCTCGGCGCCCGAGACGCCGAGGATCTCCAGGGGGAGCTCGATGTTGTCCTTCACCGTGCGGGAGGACAGCAGGTTGAAGTGCTGGAAGACCATGCCGATGCTGCTGCGCGCCCGGCGCAGGTCCTTGCCCGCACGGCGGCTCTTCCCGGCGAGGGCGGTGAGGTCGACGCCGTCGACGGTCACGGTGCCGGAGGTGGGGCGCTCCAGGAGGTTGACGCAGCGGATGAGCGAGGACTTGCCGGCGCCGCTCTGGCCGATCACGCCGAAGACCTCGCCCTCGCGGACGTGGAGGTCGACGCCGTCCAGAGCGGTGACCTTCCGGCCGCGCGACTCGTAGACCTTGGTCAGGCCCGAAGTGGTGATCACAGGGGTTTCCGTCACTGTCGAGTGCGCGACGCGGGGTCCGTCACGCACGGGGCATTCGTCTTCGGACAGTCAGGCGCACGGAGGCCGGTCCGGCGGGTGGCCGGGCACCGGTGGTGCGCGGGGCGGGCACGGTCCGCCGCCTGTCGGCGGGAGGAACGGCACGGCCGTCGGGTCTCGCTTCGGGGCGCGAAACTCAGGCGGGGGCCCTCAGAAGGCGCACATTCGACACATACAACGAGCACCGGGCGTCGTGATCGCCTCGGTCGCAAGGATGCGGCTGCTCGTCGTGGTCATGTCTGCAAGTAAAGCATGCGCAGTCGCGAACAAAAGGGGGCTGTCCGAATAGCGGACGTCATTGAGACGCCATGCGGACAGTACGGAGGCTGCCGTTCCGCTCTGTTTCCCGTGCGTGGCCTGCGCGGAAGGACCGTGTGGGCCGCCGCCTTCGACGGTCCACGGCGGCCGGTGCGATGGGGGGTTGTGGCCAAGGCCACGGTCCGCACGTCCGCCGCCGACAGGGGGCGAGGGCATCGGGCCTTATCGACCGTAATACCCTCGGGCGCATGCTTGACGCCCTGACGGTCGCGGTCTCCGTGGCCGCGCTCGCCCTCGCCGCCTGGTGCGGCTTCGCCGCCTTCCGCGACCAGTCGACCAAGGACTGGCACTTCATCGGCATGGCCGTGGTGACCTTCCTCGTCCTGGTCCAGCTGATCGTCGGGATCGTGCAGCTGGCGCGCGGCGAGAAGGCCGAGGAGGGCGCGACGATCTTCGTCGCCTATCTGATCGGGGCGCTGTGCGCGGTCCCCATCGCCGGGTTCATGTCGCTCGCGGAGCGGAGCCGGTGGGGTTCGGCCACGGTGGCCGCGGGCGCGGTCGTCCTGGCCGTGCTCGAAGTGCGTCTCCACGACATCTGGACGGTGGGCTGATCATGACCGCGACTCAGGAGAAGGCGGAGCGCGGCACGCGGACCCGTCTCGTCACGGGGCCCGGGATCCTGCTCGTCTGGCTGTACGGCGTGATGTCGGTCGGCGCGGTCTCCCGCTCGATCTACCAGATCGCCACCGAGTTCGGCCGGGCGCCGCTCGCGTACACCCTGTCGGCGGTGGCCGCGGTCGTGTACGCCTTCATCACGTACACGCTGGTACGCGGCGGGGAGAAGGCCCGCAGGGCGGCGCTGGTGTGCTGCGCCGCCGAGCTCGCGGGCGTACTGGTCGTCGGGACGTGGACGCTGGTCGAGCCGTCCGCCTTCCCGGACGCGACGGTCTGGTCGGACTACGGCTACGGCTACCTGTTCATTCCGGTGCTGCTGCCGCTGACCGGCATCTGGTGGCTGCGGAGGTCCCGTACGGCCGCCTGAGTCAGGCGGCCTTCTCCAGGGTCACCAGGGTGAGCCTGGGGCCGACCTCTCGGGTGCCGACCTGGGCGTAGCCCTTGCTGCGGTAGAGCCGCAGATTGCCGTCGCTGCGGTGGCCGGTGAAGAGCTGGAAGCGCTTGGCGGACGCCTCCGCCGGGGCCGCGTCGGCGCCGAAGTGGCGCTCGATGCCGTCGAGTAGCCGGCCGCCGAGGCCGTGCCGCCGCATGCGCGGGTGGACGATGAGCTTGGCGATCCGTACCGTGCCGTCCTCGTCGAGGCGGGCCCGCACGGAGGCGACGACCTCGTCACCGAGCCGCGCCACCAGACCGTGGCCCTCGTCCAGTTCGGCGCGCAGCTCGTCGAGCGTCTGGGTGAGCGGCTCGATGGACCAGTCCCCGTACAGCTCCGCCTCGCTCTGGTAGCAGAGGTACTGCAGCTTCAGGATGTGCTCCGCGTCCCGCGCGTCCGCCGCTGAGATGGTCACACTCAGGCCCATGTGTGCACGCCTCCCGCTCATCTGGTCGATCATCGGTTTACCGCACCCTTCCCCGTCGACCCGGGGCGGGAACCTCCGCAGCCAGCATTCTGCGCAGGCATCCCAGGCAACGGGAACGCATCGGCCCCAGACTGCCCTGTGAGATACCCAACTCCCCTGCGATTTCCCGGTAGGTGCGGTCCTCGGGGTCGAGCATCGCGGTCAGCACCCGGGGGCAGCGGCCGGGCGTCCGGGTGACGGCGGCGCGCAGCGTGCGGCGGCCCTCGGCGACCATCAGCGAGTGTTCGGGCGAGCCGTGCGGACCGGGGCCGCCGGGGTCGTGAGCGGGCTCCTCGCGGTAGGGGCGTTCGCGGTCGCTGGTCCTGCGGGCGCGGCGCGCCTCCGACCGGACCGCCCGGCGCAGCCATTCGGCGGGCCGCTCGGGGGCGGCCCCCGTCTCCTGGAGCTGCTCCAGGAGCCGGAGCCAGACGGCCTGTTCGAGGTCGCTCGGCTCGATGCCGGCGGCGGGCGCCTCCGCGTCCGACTCGGCGGCGAGCAGCGGGGCGAGGGCGGCGAGGAGTCCGGGGGTGGGGTCGGTGTGCGCCGGGGACGCGGAGCCGCGGGGGGACGCGGTCTGCCGGGGGGTCTCGGGGGTGGTCATGACCGGCACGATGCGGGGGCACGCGGGCGTGGTTGCGGTACGGGGCGTAAACCACCCGGGAGGAGGGCGTGCGGGCCCGGTCGCCGGGCCCGCACGGTCCTCGCCCGTCAGTCGCGGGCGGTGAGGTCCGCCGCGCCGAGCAGGGCGGTGTCCGGGTTGTCGGAGAAGAGGCCGTCGATGCCCGTGCCCAGGTACCGCTTCAGGGCGCCGAAGGAGTCGCCGTACGCCGTCGGGTCCGTGCCCCGGCGGAAGTCGACGGGCAGGAAGGCGTTCTCGTTGCGGTGGGTGTACGGGTGGAGGATCAGGCCCTCCGCGTGCGCGTCGCGGACCAGGGTGGTGGGGTCGCCGAGCCGGCCGCTCGCGTCCTTGGGGATGACCAGGTCGAGGGTGGGGCCGATGCCCTTCGCGTACGAGGCGATCCAGCGCAGGCCCTCGGGCGTCACCAGATCGGCGACCGTGCGCGGGTCGCCGGCCTGGACGAAGTCCCAGGGGCGGCTGTTCGCGCCGGAGAGCAGGACGACGCCGGGCGAGTCCACGAGCTTCGAAAGCCGCTGGACGCTGCTCGGCTCGAAGGACTGGAGGAAGACCGGGGAGTTCGCGCGGTGGCGGCCGTACCGGCGCAGGAGCTTGGCGAGGCGCTCCTCCAGGCCGAGGCCGAGGGAGCGGAAGTAGGTGGGGTGCTTGGTCTCGACGTGGAGCCAGATCTCGCGGCCCCGGCGGCGGCCCTCGTCCTCGGCCCAGCGCAGCACCTCCTCGAAGGTCGGGATCGTCCAGCGGCCGTCGTAGAGGGTGTTCTTCTGGCGGGTGCCGGGGATGCGCTCCTTGGCCCGCAGGGTCTTGAGCTCGGCGAGCGTGAAGTCCTCGGTGAACCAGCCGGTGTACGAGGTGCCGTCGACGCTCTTGGTGGTCTTCCGGGACGCGAACTCCGGGTGGTCGGCGACGTCGGTGGTGCCGGTGATGTCGTTCTCGTGGCGGCAGACGAGGTGCCCGTCCTTGGTGGGGACGAGGTCCTGCTCGATGACGTGGGCGCCGAGGTCGAGGGCGTGCCGGTAGGAGCCGAGGGTGTGCTCGGGACGGTAGCCGCTGGCGCCGCGGTGGGCGATGACGGTGGGGACGGGAAGGGAGCGGTAGCCGCGGCCCCCACCGTGCGCCCGGTCCGCCCCCGTGGTCCGCTCGTCGGCCGCCTGGGCGGCGCCGGTCCCGGCCGCGAGGGCCGTGGAGGCTCCGAGGACGGTGGCGCCCGCCGCTCCGAGAACCGTGCGCCGGGCCGTCGTCCGGCGTTCGCCCTGGGTCATGAGGTGTCCTCCTGTGTCATGTCCCGCACCTGTCGACGGGTGCCCCCGACGCTAGGCATCAACCCCCTCCGCCCGGCAGACCTCGGCCGAACATGGCGGAAACACACGTCAACACTGCGTATCCACTCGGTGAACCCGATGTGCGCGCGGTGGTGACCCGCGAGTATCGTCGCCAGCTGCACCGTCAGCTCGACTGACCCGCGTCCCACCGGAGGAACCGTTGTCCCGTCTCGCGATCATCAAGGCAGTGCTCGGGCCGGTCATGCGCCTGATGTTCCGCCCCCGCGTGGAGGGCGCTGAGAACATTCCGGGGACCGGTCCCGTCATCCTCGCGGGGAACCACCTGACCTTCATCGACTCGATGATCATGCCGATCTGCCTGGACCGTCCGGTCTACTTCATCGGCAAGGACGAGTACGTGACGGGCAAGGGCCTCAAGGGCCGGGCGATGGCCTGGTTCTTCACCAGCGTCGGCATGATCCCGGTGGACCGGGACGGCGGCCGCGGTGGTGTGGCGGCGCTGATGACCGGCCGCCGGGTCCTCGAGGAGGGCAAGGTCTTCTCGATCTACCCGGAGGGCACCCGCTCCCCCGACGGCCGGCTCTACCGGGGCCGTACGGGCATCGCGCGGCTCACCCTGATGACCGGTGCGCCGGTGGTGCCGTTCGCGATGATCGGTACCGACAAGATCCAGCCGGGCGGGGCGGGCTTCCCGCGTCCGGGCAGGGTGACGGTCCGCTTCGGCGAGGCCATGGAGTTCTCCCGGTACGACGGGATGGACCGCGACCGCTATGTGCTGCGGGCGGTGACGGACTCGGTGATGGCCGAGGTCATGCGGCTCTCGGGCCAGGAGTACGTGGACATGTACGCCACCAAGGCGAAGGCGGCGTAGTCCCCCAGGTCGTGACCGGGCCCCGTACGGCAGTGCTGTACGGGGCCCGGTCGTGTACGCGGCGCGTCAGTGCTCGACGCCGTCCTCCAGCTTCTGGCCCCTGAGCAGGAACCAGGCCGCGACCGCCGTCACGAGGAGGACCGCCGCGCCGACGCCGGCCGCGATCCGCAGACCGTCGACGAACGCCTCCTGGGCGGCCGACACCAGGGCCGTCGCCGTCTCCGGGGCGAGGGCTCCGGAGGCCTCGACGGCGCCGCCGAGCGACTCGTGGGCGGCGGACGCGACGCCCGAGGGGACACCGGCCGGGGTGGCGAAGTCCCGGTAGACGCCGGTCACGATCGAGCCGAGCACGGCGATGCCGAGCGCTGCGCCCAGTTCGTACGCGGTCTCGGAGACCGCCGAGGCCGATCCGGCCTGCTCCTTGGGGACGCTGGAGAGGATCACGTCGGCGGTGACGGTGAAGGCGAAGCCGGCGCCCACGCCGACGACGAGCAGCGCGGCGCCGAGCAGCGGGTAGCCGGTGTGCTGGTCGAGCGTCGTCAGGACGGCGAGGGAGAGGCCGACCGCCGCGAGACCGCCGGCCACCACGGACCGTACGGAGAAGCGGCGGGCCACCACGCCCGCGATCAGACCGGCCGTGACCGCGCCGACTGCGGCGGGCAGTTCGGCGAGTCCGGCTTCGAGCGGCTGACGGCCCTGGACCAGCTGGAAGAACTGGGACAGGAAGAACACCAGGCCGGAGAGGCCGAGGATGGTCAGCAGGTCGGCGAGGACCGCGCCGGAGAAGCCGCGGTGGCGGAACAGGCGCATGTCCAGGAGCGGCGCGGGCAGGGTCAGCTGCCTGCGGACGAACCAGGCCAGGGCGGCGGCGCCCGCGAGGGCGGCGAGCCCGGAGTCCAGGGACGGGCCGTGGGAGGCCAGCTCCTTGACCGCGTAGACGAGGCCGATCATGCCGACGAGGGAGAGCGCGACGCTGGGCACGTCCCAGGGGCCGGGGTTCGGGTTCTTCGACTCGGGGATCAGCTTGATGCCGACGAGGACGAGGACGGCCATCACGGGCAGGTTGATGAGGAAGACCGTGCCCCACCAGAAGTGCTCCAGGAGGAACCCGCCGACGACCGGTCCGACGGCGGCGCCGGCCGAGGCCATGGCACCCCAGATGCCGATGGCGAGGCTGCGTTCGCGCGGGTCGTGGAAGAGGTTGCGGATGAGCGCCAGGGTGGACGGCATCAGGGTCGCGCCGGCGACGCCGAGCAGCGCGCGGGCCACGATCATCATCTCGGGGCTGGTCGCGTAGGCGTTCAGGACGGAGACGGCGCCGAAGGCGGTGGCGCCGATCAGGAGCAGCTTCTTGCGGCCGATGCGGTCGCCGAGGCTGCCCATGGAGACCAGGAGTCCGGCGATGACGAAGGAGTAGACGTCGCCGATCCAGAGCAGCTGGGTGCCGGAGGGCTTCAGGTCCTCGGAGAGGAAGGGGGTGGCGAGTCCCAGTACCGTGGCGTCGACCGCCACGAGGAGGACGGCCAGGACGAGTACGGAGAGGGCGAGCCACCGGCCGGGGCGGCGCACGCCCTCGGTATGGCTCGCGGTCCTGAGGGTGCTGGTGGTCACTTCTCCACGCTCCTGCGCGCTCCGCCGAGCAGCAGCTCGACGATCATGTACTGGAAGTCCTTGGCGGCGACCCGGCCGTCCTGCACGGCCCAGGCGCCGGAACCGACGAGCCCGTAGAAGGCCTCGGTGAGCCAGGCGGGGGTCAGATCGATCCGGAAGACGCCGTTCTCCTGTCCGCGCCGGAAGAGCGCGGAGACACGGGCGTCGAGGCGGGCCCAGCCCTCGTTGACCTGCTCGCCCTCGAAGAGCTGGTTCTCGGTGACGAGGAACGACAGCAGGGGTGCGACGGGCTCCACCTCGGCGACGAGCCGGCGCACGGCCGCGTCCTCGGGGCCGGCGTCGATCCCGGCCCGGTCGAGGGCCCTCTCCAGCTCCTGCAGCCCGAGCTCCTCGAGCGCCCGCACGAGGGCGTCCCGCCCGGCGAAGTGCCGGTGCAGGGTGGCCCGGCCGATCCCGGCGGCGCGTGCGACCTCGTCCATGGTGGCGGTCGCCTTGCGGGTGAGCAGGGCGGCGGCGGCGCGGAGCACCTGGTTGCGATCGACTGACATGAGACGACCATACACCGAATGAGACATCGACGTCTCATTCAATAAATCAACGCCTCACCGAGGCGGGAACGGAATGCTGTGAACATGACGAAGCCACTGCTGCTGATCGACGTCGACGGGCCACTGAATCCGTACGCGGCGCAGCGCGAGCGGCGCCCGCAGGGGTACACGACGCACCGCATGCGGCCGAGCGGATGGCTGTTCGAGGCGAAGCCCCTGCGCGTGTGGCTGAATCCGGAGCACGGGGGCGAGCTGCTCGCACTGGCGGAGGCGTACGAGCTGGTGTGGGCGACGACCTGGAAGGGCGAGGCGAACGACTGGATAGGGCCGCACCTCGGGCTGCCCGAGCTGCCGTTCGTCGACTGGCCCCAGATGCACGGGAAGGCCCCTCGCGGGACCTTCTGGAAGACGCAGTACATCCTGGAGTACGCGGAGGGGCGGCCGTTCGCCTGGGTCGACGACGACATCACCTCGTACGACCACGAGTACGTGGAGCAGAACCACCTCGCCGCCGCCCTGTTGCTGCGCGTCGACCCCCGGATCGGACTGATCCGGCCGGACTTCGACGCGCTCGCGGACTGGGCGGCGGCGCTGTAGGACTACGCGGGACTACGGGGTCAGTTCTTGGCGGTGGCCCAGGCGTGCTGGATCACCAGGTCCGCCTTGACCTCGACGAGCTGGGTGGCGACCGCCGAGGGGG
Organism: Streptomyces exfoliatus; assembly: GCF_000725545.1. Lineage (GTDB taxonomy): Bacteria > Actinomycetota > Actinomycetes > Streptomycetales > Streptomycetaceae > Streptomyces > Streptomyces exfoliatus. Next base: position 191,381 of record NZ_JNZP01000015.1, read on the forward strand.
CGGTGCCGCCCCGGCCGTCGCGGGAGGCGAGGGCGCCGGGGACGTCAAGGACCGTGCGGACCTCGGGGGTGAGGTGCTCGGAGATCTTGGCGAACTGCTCGTCCGTCAGCTCGCCCAGCTCCTTGCCCTCCGCCTCGGCGACCTTCACGCACTCGCCGGCCACCTCGTGCGCCACCCGGAACGGCACGCCCTGCCTGACCAGCCACTCCGCGATGTCCGTCGCCAGCGAGAAGCCGGCCGGGGCCAGCTCCTCCATGCGCTCCCGGTTGACGGTGAGCGTGGCCATCATGCCGGTGAAGGCGGGCAGCAGGACCTCCAGCTGGTCGCAGGAGTCGAAGACCGGCTCCTTGTCCTCCTGGAGGTCCCGGTTGTAGGCGAGCGGGAGCGCCTTGAGGGTGGCGAGCAGGCCGGACAGGTTGCCGATGAGGCGGCCCGACTTGCCACGGGCCAGCTCGGCGATGTCGGGGTTCTTCTTCTGCGGCATGATCGACGAGCCGGTGGAGAAGGCGTCGTGGAGGGTCACGAAGGAGAACTCCTTCGTGTTCCAGATGATGATCTCCTCCGCGATCCGGGAGAGGTTGATCCCGATCATCGCGGTGATGAAGGCGAACTCGGCGACGAAGTCGCGGGAGGCCGTGCCGTCGATGGAGTTGCCGACCGAGCCCCGCTCGAAGCCGAGGTCCTTGGCGACCGCCTCCGGGTCGAGCCCGAGCGAGGAACCGGCGAGGGCGCCGGAGCCGTACGGGGAGACCGCCGTACGGGTGTCCCACTGGCGCAGCCGCTCGGCGTCCCGGGAGAGGGACTGGGCGTGGGCCAGGACGTGGTGGGCGAAGAGCACCGGCTGGGCGTGCTGGAGGTGCGTACGGCCGGGCATGGCGACGTCCGCGTGCGCCTCGGCGAGGCCGACCAGGGCGTCCTGGAGGTCGGCGACGAGGCCGCCGATGATCCGGGCGTGGTCGCGCAGGTACATCCGGAACAGGGTGGCGACCTGGTCGTTGCGGGACCGGCCGGCGCGCAGCTTGCCGCCGAGGTCCGGGCCGAGGCGCTCCAGGAGGCCTCGCTCCAGGGCGGTGTGGACGTCCTCGTCGGCGATGGTGCCGACGAAGGAGCCGTCGGCGACGTCGGCCTCCAGCTCGTCGAGACCGGCGAGCATACGGGTCAGCTCGTCCTCGGTGAGCAGCCCGGCCTTGTGCAGCACGCGCGCGTGGGCACGGGAACCGGCGATGTCGTAGGGCGCGAGGCGCCAGTCGAAGTGGACCGACGCGGAGAGCTTCGCCAGGGCCTCGGCGGGACCGTCGGCGAACCGTCCGCCCCAGAGCCGGACGTCACCGTTGTTGCTGCTCACTGCTGCTCCTCGGAAGGTGGTGGACCGTGGGCCCTCGCGCCCCGGGCTCGGGACGGGAGGGCAGCCTGTTCAACGGGGGCGGGTCACGCCGGGGCCGGTGGCGCGGCCCGGGGCGCACTGTCGTAGGCATAACTATGCGGTGCACCGTATGTTTTGTCAAAGCCCGGCCCGGACCCGGCCCTCAGGGGCGGAAAAAGACCGGCGGCGCCGCAACGCGACCACCTACGCTCCGGCCCATGCCTCTGCGCGAACGCCGTACTCGCCACGGCCACGCCCGATCCGGCCGTCCTCGACGTGCTGCGTCAGGCGGGGACCGAACCGCTGCCGCTCTACCGGGCGGCCTGCGCGGCCGGGTACCCCCGGACGCCCCACCACGCCCCCGTGGGGCTCGCCGAATGCGGCGACCGGACGGCGGACGCGCCGACGCTCTGGTCGCTCACCGGCCACGCGCTGCCCCAGGTGCGCGCGAGCGCCGTGGTGGGACTGCGCCTGATGGACGCCGTCCGCCCCGGGCGTCTCGCGCCCCTGCTCGACGACAGTTCTCCCCGGGTCGTGCGGGAGGCGAGGAAGGCGCTGTCCCCCTGGGCCTAGGGGGTGACGGGCGTGACACGGGGGCGTCTCCGAAGGACGCGGCGGGCAGGATGCCCGCCATGGGAAAGACATATGAGCGTATCGACGGCCGGCTTCGTGCCTTCATCGAGGCGCAGCCGGTGTACTTCACCGCCACCGCTCCCCTCTCCGCCGACGGCCACGTCAACCTGTCCCCCAAGGGACGACGCGGCACCCTCGTCGTCATCGACGAACTGACCCTCGCCTACGTGGACTTCGGCGGGAGCAGCGCCGAGACCGTCGCGCATCTGCGGGAGCCCGGCAACGGGCGGATCACGCTCATGTGGACCGCGTTCTCCGGGCCGCCGACCGTCGTGCGGGTGCACGGGACCGGGGAGGCCGTGCTGCGGGACGACCCGCGCTGGGGCGAGTTGTTCGCGCGGTTCCCTGCGGAGGCCGTGGAGGGGCAGGGCAGCGCGCGGGCGATCGTCCTGGTGCACGCGCGGCGGGTCAGCGACTCGTGCGGGTTCGCCGTCCCGCTGATGGAGTACCAGGAGGACCGGACGATGCACGCCGAGTACTTCAACCGGAAGACGGACGAGGAGTTCAACGCGTACTGCGTCAAGAAGGACCACGTCGCCACCAGCCTCGACGGGCTGCCCGCACTGCCGCTCCCGCTGCCGCCGCTGCCCGCCGAATAGCCCCGCCCCGCGCGCGGGAACCCCTCCCGGGGCTCTAGCGTCGCGCCCATGCGCACCCTTCTCCTGCTCGGCGCCGCCCTGCTCTCCCTCGGCGCCGCCTCCGCCCCCGCCCCCGCGCCGCTGCCCGAGCGGATGGCGTACACCGGCGGCGGCTCGCAGCTGATCACCGCGGAGGCCGCCGGCACGGGTTCCACCACGGGCACGCTGACCTGGTGGGACCGGCGGGGCGGCCGGTGGGTGAAGGCGGGGTCCACGCCCGCGCGGTTCGGGGCGAAGGGACTCGCGGAGGGCGGGCTGCGGCGGCAGGGCACGAACACCACGCCCACCGGGCTCTACCGGCTGCCGTACGCCTTCGGGATCGAGCCCGCGCCGCCCGGGACCTCGTACCGCTACGCGCGCGTGACCGACCGCTCCTGGTGGTGCCAGGACAACGACTCGCGCGCGTACAACCGCTGGGTCGAGGGGCTGCCCCGGGACTGCCGGGCCGCCGAGGCCGAGCATCTCGTCGCGTACCGCGAGCAGTACGCGCACGCGCTCGTCATCGGGTTCAACTACGACCGTCCGGTACGCGCGCGCGGAGCCGGAATCTTCCTGCACGTCAACGGGCGCGGGGCGACCGCCGGTTGTGTCTCCGTGCCGGTGGACGCGATGCGCGCGGTGCTCGCCTGGGCGGATCCCGCGCGCCGACCGCACATCGCCGTCGGAACGCGGGGCGGTCCGACGGCGATCACGCGCTACTGAAGTCGCGGCCTACTTCTGCGCCAGCATCAGCAGGTGGTCCGCGAGCGCCTGGCCGCCCATGGGGTCGCGGCTGATGAGCAGCAGGGTGTCGTCACCCGCGATGGTGCCGAGGATGGCCTGGAGTTCGGCCTGGTCGATGGCCGACGCGAGGAACTGGGCGGCGCCGGGCGGAGTCCGCAGGACCACCAGGTTGGCGGAGGCCTCGGCGGAGATCAGGAGTTCGCCGGAGAGCCGCCGCATGCGCTCCTCCTTGGCGGACTCTCCCAACGGCGCCTGCGGGGTACGGAAACCGCCCTCGCTGGGCACCGCGTAGATCAGCTCGCCGCCGGTGTTACGGATCTTCACCGCGCCCAGCTCGTCGAGGTCGCGGGAGAGCGTCGCCTGCGTGACGCTCAGCCCGTCGTCGCTGAGGAGCTTGGCGAGCTGGCTCTGCGAGCGCACCGGCTGCCGGTTGAGGATGTCGACGATCCTGCGGTGGCGTGCGGTGCGGGTCTGCGGAACGGACGGCCCGCCGTGCTCGTTCTCCTGCGCGTCGGTCATCGTCGTCTCATTCTCCGGTTCGTCCTTGCGCGTTCGCCACATCGAGGACCCCGGGCAGGGCCCGGAGGAAGTCGTCCGCCTCGGCGTCGGTGAGGACCAGCGGAGGCATGATCCGTACGACATCGGGGGCGGGCGCGTTCACCAGGAGACCGGCGTCCTGAGCCGCCTGCTGCACCTGGGGTGCGAGGGACTCCGTGAGCACGATACCCAGCAGGAGGCCCGCACCACGGACGTGGGAGACCAGCGGGTGCCCCAGACCCTCGATTCCCTGCCGCAGCCGCTCCCCGACCGCCTTCACGTGGTCGAGGGCCGCGTCGGCGCCGAGGGTGTCGAGGACGGCGAGCCCGGCGGCGCAGGCGACCGGGTTGCCGCCGAAGGTGGTGCCGTGGTGGCCGGGCGCGAAGAGGTCGGCCACGGGCCCGAAGGCGATGGTCGCGCCGAGCGGGAGCCCGCCGCCGAGGCCCTTGGCGAGGGTGACGACATCGGGGTCGACGCCCTCGTGGGCCTGGTACTCGAACCAGTGGCCGCAGCGGCCGACGCCGGTCTGCACCTCGTCGAGGACGAGGAGGGTGCCGGTGGCGCGGGTGATCTCCCGGGCGGCCTTGAGGTAGCCGGGGGGCGGGACGACGACGCCGTTCTCGCCCTGGATCGGCTCGATGATCACGAAGGCGGTGTCCTCGGTGACCGCCGCCCGCAGCGCTTCCACGTCGCCGTACGGGACGTGCGTGACGTCGCCGGGCAGCGGCAGGAACGGGGTCTGCTTGGCGGGCTGACCGGTGAGCGCGAGGGAGCCCATGGTCCGGCCGTGGAAGCCACCGTCCGTGGCGACCATGTGGGACCGGCCGGTGAGCCGGCCGATCTTGAACGCGGCCTCGTTGGCCTCGGCGCCCGAGTTGCAGAAGAAGACCTTGCCGGGCCGGCCGAAGAGGCCGAGGAGCCGCTCGGCGAGGGCCACGGGAGGCTCGGCGACGAACAGGTTGGAGACGTGGCCGAGGCTCTGGATCTGCCGGGTGACGGCCTCGACGACCGCCGGGTGGGCGTGGCCGAGGGCGTTGACGGCGATGCCGCCGACGAAGTCCAGGTACTCCTTGCCCGCGGCGTCCCACACCTTGGCGCCGGCACCGCGGACGAGGGGCAGTCGTGGGGTGCCGTAGTTGTTCATGAGCGAGCCCTGCCACCGCTGGGTCAGCTGCTCGTTGCCGGGCTCCGTGGTGTCGCTCATCAGTCCCCCTGTCCGTCCGGCACGACCATCGTGCCGATGCCCTCGTCGGTGAAGATCTCCAGCAGGATGGAGTGCTGGACCCGGCCGTCGATCACGCGGGCCGTGGTGACCCCGTTCCGTACGGCGTGCAGGCAGCCCTCCATCTTGGGGACCATGCCGCTGGAGAGCTCGGGCAGCAGCTTCTCCAGCTGGCTCGCGGTGAGCCGGCTGATGACCTCGTCGCTGTTCGGCCAGTCCTCGTAGAGGCCCTCGACGTCGGTCAGGACCATCAGCGTCTCGGCGCCCAGCGCCGCAGCGAGTGCCGCAGCCGCCGTATCAGCATTGACGTTGTAGACATGTCCGTCGTCCTGGGAACGGGCGATGGAGGAGATGACCGGGATCCGGCCGTCCTCCAGGAGCGCCTGGATGGCGCCGGTGTCGATGGCGGTGATCTCACCGACCCGGCCGATGTCGATCTGCTCACCGTCGACGACCGGACGGTGCCGGGTGGCGGTGATCGTGTGGGCGTCCTCGCCGGTGAGGCCCACGGCCAGCGGGCCGTGCTGGTTGAGCAGCCCGACGAGCTCGCGCTGGACCTGGCCGGCGAGGACCATCCGTACGACGTCCATGGCGTCCTCGGTGGTGACCCGCAGGCCCGCCTTGAACTCGCTGACGATGCCGTGCCGGTCGAGGGCGGCGCTGATCTGGGGGCCGCCGCCGTGCACGACGACCGGCTTGAGGCCGGCCTGGCGCAGGAAGACGACGTCCTGGGCGAAGGCCGCCTTGAGGTCCTCGTCGATCATGGCGTTGCCGCCGAACTTGATGACGACGGTCTTGCCGTTGTGGCGGGTCAGCCAGGGCAGGGCCTCGATGAGGATCTGCGCCTTGGGGAGCGCCTTGTGCTTGCGGGTCGGGTTCTGGCCCGTCTTGTCGCTCACGACGAGTACGCGCTGTTCTCGTGGACGTAGTCGGCGGTCAGGTCGTTCGCCCAGATGACGGCGGACTCGGTGCCGGCGGCGAGGTCGGCGGTGATGGTGACCTCCCGGTACCGCATGTCGACGAGGTCGCGGTCGTCGCCGACGGAGCCGTTCCTGCAGACCCAGACGCCGTTGATGGCGACGTTGAGGCGGTCGGGCTCGAACGCGGCCCGCGTGGTGCCGATCGCGGAGAGCACCCGGCCCCAGTTGGGGTCCTCGCCGTGGATGGCGCACTTGAGGAGGTTGTTGCGGGCGATGGACCGGCCCACCTCGACGGCGTCGTCCTCGGTGGCCGCGTTGACCACCTCGATGCGGATGTCCTTGCTCGCGCCCTCGGCGTCGCCGATGAGCTGGCGGGCCAGGTCGTCGCAGACCTCTCGGACGGCCTGGGCGAACGCGTCCTGCGCCGGGGTGACGCCGGAGGCGCCCGAGGCGAGGAGGAGGACGGTGTCGTTGGTCGACATGCAGCCGTCGGAGTCGACCCGGTCGAAGGTGACGCGGGTGGCGCCCCGGAGGGCGCTGTCGAGGCCCTTGGCGTCGACGTCGGCGTCGGTGGTGAGGACGACGAGCATGGTGGCGAGACCGGGGGCCAGCATGCCGGCGCCCTTCGCCATGCCGCCGACCGTCCAGCCGTCCTTCGTGACCACGGAGGTCTTGTGGACGGTGTCCGTGGTCTTGATGGCGATGGCGGCCTTCTCGCCGCCGTGCTCGGAGAGTTCGGCCGCGGCCTTCTCGACGCCGGGGAGCAGCTTGTCCATGGGGAGCAGGATGCCGATGAGGCCGGTGGAGGCGACGGCGACCTCGCCGGCGCCGACCTCGGTGCCCTTGGCGCTGAGGACCTCGGCGACCTTCTCGGCGGTGGCGTGGGTGTCCTGGAAGCCCTGGGGGCCGGTGCAGGCGTTGGCGCCGCCCGAGTTGAGGACGACGGCGGTCAGTTCGCCGTCGGCGAGGACCTGCTGCGACCAGACGACGGGGGCGGCCTTGACGCGGTTGGAGGTGAAGACTCCCGCGGCGGCGCGGCAGGGCCCGGTGTTGACCACGAGGGCCAGGTCCGGGTTGCCGTTCTGCTTGATCCCGGCGGCGATGCCCGCTGCCGTGAATCCCTTCGCTGCGGTGACGCTCATGGAGCGACTCCAATCGTGGAAAGTCCGGTGCTCTCGGGAAGCCCGAGGGCGATGTTCATGCTCTGCACCGCGCCGCCGGCGGTGCCCTTGGTGAGATTGTCGATGGCGCTGATCGCGATGATCCGGTTCGCCGCCGGGTCGTACGCGACCTGCACCTGAACGGCGTTGGAACCGTAGACGGACGCCGTCGCCGGCCACTGCCCCTCGGGGAGCAGGTGGACGAACGGCTCGTCCGCGAAGGCCTTCTCGTAGGCGGCGCGCACGGTCTCGGCGGTGACGCCGGGCTTCGCGGCGGCGGTGCAGGTGGCGAGGATGCCGCGGGGCATCGGCGCCAGGGTCGGCGTGAAGGAGACGGTGACCCGCTCCCCCGCGGGACCGCTGAGGTTCTGGATCATCTCGGGGGTGTGCCGGTGGCCGCCACCGACGCCGTACGGCGACATGCTGCCCATGACCTCGCTGCCGAGGAGGTGCGGCTTGGCCGCCTTGCCGGCGCCGGAGGTACCCGAGGCGGCGACGATCACGGCCTCGGGCTCGGCGAGCCCGTTCTCGTACGCGGGGAAGAGCGCGAGCGAGACGGCGGTCGGGTAGCAGCCGGGCACCGCGACCCGCTTGGACCCTTCGAGGGCGGCGCGGGCACCCGGCAGTTCGGGCAGCCCGTAGGGCCAGGTCCCGGCGTGCGGGGAGCCGTAGTACGTCTCCCAGTCGGCGGGCTCCTTGAGCCGGAAGTCGGCGCCCATGTCGACGACGAGGACGTCGGGACCGAGCTGCTCGGCGACGGCGGCGGACTGGCCGTGCGGCAGGGCGAGGAAGACGACGTCGTGCCCGGCGAGCTCGTCCGCGGTGGTGGGCACGAGGACGCGGTCCGCGAGCGGCAGCAGGTGGGGCTGGAGCGCCCCGAGGCGCTGGCCGGCGTTGGAGTGGCCGGTCAGGGCGCCGATCTCCACGTGGGGGTGGGCGAGGAGGAGTCGCAGGAGCTCTCCACCCGCGTATCCGCTCGCACCCGCCACTGCTACTCGTACCGTCATCGAAACCCTCCTCATGGATGGCATGACTATACGTAACCCAGCAGTTTTATGCAACGACCATTGAGCCCCCGAATATTCCTTGACGAGAATATTCTCGACGGCGAATACTTGTCCGCGTGGACGACGCAGACCCTCTCCTCATCGCACTGGCCGACCCTGCCCGCTGGCGCCTGGTGCGCCTGCTGGCCGAACGGCCCCGCCCCGTCGGCGTCCTCGCCCAGCTCGCCGAGGCGCGGCAGCCACAGACGACCAAGCACCTGCAGACGCTGGAACGGGCCGGGATCGTCACCTCCCAGCGCTCCGGACAGCGCCGGGTCTACGCCCTCCAGCCCGGCCCGCTGCGGGATCTGGCGGCCACGCTCGGGCGGCTGGCCTACACCGCGGACCGAGCCGGCGGGTCACGCGAGACGTACGACCGTCACGGGCTCAGCCTCGCGAGCGAGCGGCTCGCGGCGGAGGGGCCGGGATGGGCCGACGAGCGCTCGTTCCGGTTCCACCGCTCACTGGCCGGGGACCCCGGCTCGGTCTGGCGCCACCTGACCGAGACCGCCCTGCTCGCCCGCTGGTGGACACCTGACGACCTGCGCGTCTCGGACCTCGCCTTCGAGGCCCGGCCGGGGGGCCGGATCCTCCTGGAGTACCGCGACGCCGAGGACACCGGGCACTCCGACCCGGTCGCCGGGCGCGGGGACGGCGTCGTCGACGTCGCCCGCCCCGGCGAGCGGCTCGCGTACCGGCTCTCGCCGCGGCTCCCCGACGGCAGCGCCGCCTTCACGGCCCACGTCGACTTCGACCTCCGGCCCACCGGCGCCGGCACGGACCTCGACGTCCACTACCTGATCGCCGACAGCGCGGTGGAGTCCGCCGACTTCATCGCGGGCATCGAGATCGGCTTCGGACAATGCCTCGACAAGCTCGCCGGCGCCGTCGGCGCGCATCACGACGCGCCTCACACCTCAGCCCGTACCGAAGGAAAGCAGGTACGGCCGTGACCCCCTCCACCGGACGCAAGGTGACCGCCGACATCGCCCTCACCCTCGACGGGCGCCACAACGGCGCCGGCGGGCCGGGAGACCTCTCGGCGATCGTCCCGTACGCGACCACCGAGGTCGCCCGTGACCACCTCACCCGCATCTGGGAGAACGCGACGACCGCACTGCTCGGCCGCGGCAGACGAGAACGCCGACCCCCGCGACCGCGGCTACGCGAAGTGGCTCGTCGACACGGAGAAGGTGGTTCTGTCGACCACCCTGACCGCGTCCCCATGGGAACGCGCCCGCGTGGTGAACGCCCCGGCCGCCGAGGTCGTCGCCGAACTCAAGAGCCACGGCGAGGGCGACATCCTGGTCAACACCAGCCCGAGCGTCACCAAGGCGCTCCTCGCCGCGGACCTGGTGGACCGGCTGTACCTGCTGATCTGCCCGGAGATCGCCGGGGACGGGCAGCTGCCGTTCGACGACGGACTGCCCGGTTCACGGTGGCGGCTCGTCAGCCAGGAGGCCGGCGAGCTCGGCGAGACGGCCTTGGTCTACGACCGGGTCCGCTGACCGGACCGGGCCGCAGGCCGGACGACACACTCGGGCCGCGCTCGGCCCGTCAAGGCGGTGCGCAGCTCAGGGCGGGCCCGGCCTGTGCGCAGGGGTGCCGGACGAGGCGATTCCGCACCCCTCCGCCGACCACCCTTTGCATGACCATGCGCAATGATGCATACTCTTCCCATGTCCAAGGTCCTCACCTCCCTGCCCGCCGGCGAGCGCGTCGGCATCGCCTTCTCCGGCGGCCTCGACACCTCCGTCGCGGTCGCATGGATGCGCGACAAGGGCGCCATCCCGTGCACCTACACCGCCGACATCGGCCAGTACGACGAGCCCGACATCGCCTCGGTGCCCGGCCGTGCCAAGACCTACGGCGCCGAGATCGCGCGTCTGGTCGACTGCCGCGCGGCGCTGGTCGAGGAGGGTCTTGCCGCACTCACCTGCGGGGCGTTCCACATCCGTTCCGGCGGCCGCGCCTACTTCAACACCACGCCGCTCGGCCGTGCCGTCACCGGCACCCTCCTCGTCCGGGCGATGCTCGAGGACGACGTCCAGATCTGGGGCGACGGCTCGACCTTCAAGGGCAACGACATCGAGCGGTTCTACCGCTACGGTCTCCTCGCCAACCCGCACCTGCGGATCTACAAGCCCTGGCTGGACGCGGACTTCGTGACCGAGCTGGGCGGCCGCAAGGAGATGTCGGAGTGGCTGCTCGCCCACGAGCTGCCCTACCGCGACAGCACCGAGAAGGCGTACTCCACCGACGCCAACATCTGGGGCGCCACCCACGAGGCCAAGACCCTGGAGCACCTGGACACGGGTGTCGAGACCGTCGAGCCGATCATGGGCGTGCGGTTCTGGGACCCGTCGGTCGAGATCGAGACCGAGGACGTCACGATCGGCTTCGCGCAGGGCCGGCCAGTGTCCATCAACGGCAAGGAGTTCGCCTCCGCCGTCGACCTGGTCATGGAGGCGAACGCCATCGGCGGCCGCCACGGCATGGGCATGTCGGACCAGATCGAGAACCGCATCATCGAGGCCAAGAGCCGCGGCATCTACGAGGCGCCCGGCATGGCCCTGCTGCACGCGGCGTACGAGCGCCTGGTCAACGCCATCCACAACGAGGACACCGTCGCCCAGTACCACAACGAGGGACGGCGCCTCGGCCGGCTGATGTACGAGGGCCGGTGGCTGGACCCGCAGGCGCTCATGGTCCGCGAGTCCCTGCAGCGCTGGGTCGGCACCGCCGTCACCGGCGAGGTGACCCTGCGGCTGCGGCGCGGCGAGGACTACTCGATCCTCGACACCACGGGCCCGGCGTTCAGCTACCACCCGGACAAGCTGTCCATGGAGCGCACCGAGGACTCCGCGTTCGGCCCGGTGGACCGGATCGGCCAGCTCACCATGCGCAACCTCGACATCGCCGACTCCCGCGCCAAGCTGGAGCAGTACGCGGGCCTCGGCCTGATCGGCACCGGCAGCCCCTCCATCGGCGCCGCCCAGGCGGCCGCCACCGGGCTGATCGGCACCATGCCGGAGGGCGGCGCGGAGGCCATCGCGTCCCGTGGCGAGGTCTCCGACGACGAGGAGATGCTGGACCGCGCCGCGATGGAGTTCGGCACGGACTGATCCGCCCGTCGGGCGACACGCTCGACACCCAGGAAGGCCGGTTCGACGCCCCCGCGTCGTGCCGGCCTTTCCGTGTGCCGGGCGGTGGCCGGTTCTGTCACATCCGGGCGGGTCCCCTCGTCAACGCGGTGACGGAACCGACGAGGAGCGAGGCGCCATGCACGACGACCCCTTTCTGACCGCCCTGACCGGGCGCTTCGACGCGCACGAGGACCGACTGCGGCAGGTGGCCCTCCGGATGATGGGCTCACGGTCCGAGGCAGAGGAGGTGCTCTCGACGGCGCGGGCGGCGCTCGGCCGGACCGGCGGGGCGGCGGTACGGGCCTGGCTGACGGTTTCGGTGGGGCAGGCGTGCGTACGGGGACTCCAGGAGCGAGGCGTCCGTGAGCGGCGCCCGGCTCCGGGGGACGGCGGTGCGGTCGGCGTCGACTCCCTGTGGCTCGCGCTGCTCGTCGTACTCGACGCGCTCGGGGCCGAGGAGCGGCTCGCCTACGTCCTGCACGACGCGTTCGGGCTGCCGCCGTCCGAGACGGCGCGAATCACCGGCGGCTCCCCCGAGGAGGTGACGCGGCTCGCCCGGCGGGCCAGAGCGCGAATCCGCGGCGGCGGGGCGGCCCGTGCCGAGGGTGACGCCGAGCGGCAGCGGGCGGTGGTGGAACGGTTCCTGGCGGCCGTACGCGCGCGTGACGCCCGTGCGCTCGCCGCCGTACTCGATCCGGACGTGGTCGCCTACTCCGAGCACGGCCCGTTGCACGGCGCTCCGGCCGTCGCCGAGCGGGCGGCCGGCTTCGCGCGGTTCGCCGGCCTCGCCCGGCCCGCTCTCGTCGACGGGGCCGTCGGAGCGGTCGCGCACGTCGCCGGGCGGCCGGTCGCCGCCGTGGCGTTCACCTTCCGCGGGGACCGCGTCGTCAGCCTCTCCTTCACCACCGGGGAGGACCGGGTGCGCGCGCTCGAACCGGTCTTTCCCGAGGGGACCGAGTCGACGTGACGCCGCCTAACCTGAGGACATGATCATCGACGCGCAGACCCATGTACGAGTCGCCCGCCCCTCGCGGGACCTGGCCGCCGCCGAACGGTTCTACGTCGACGGGCTCGGGCTCGACGTGCTGTGGCGGAGCACCGAGCGGGTGCCCGGCGAGCACGACCTGCTCATGGTCGGGCCGAAGGACGGGAGCTGGCACTTCGAGCTGACCCACGATCCCGAGCATCCGCTGGAGCCCACGCCGACCGTCGACGACCTGTTCGTCCTGTACCTGGGGGCGCCCGTCGAGGAGGAGCAGGTGGAGCGGCTGGTCGCCTCCGGCGGGACCCGGGTGGCCGCGCACAACCCCTACTGGGACACCTTCGGCGTCACCGTCGCCGATCCCGACGGATACCGGCTGGTCCTGTGCTCGCGTACCTGGGGATGACGACCCGGAGGGGTGCGGGCGGGCCGGACGGCTCCGCGCGCACCCCTTGCGGGGACTAGGCCGTACGCACCGCGCGCAGGACCACGAACTTCGCGTCGCTGGCGACGAGATCGCTGTTGCCGAAGATCCGGCGGAGGGTGACGTGGTAACCGAGGTGCCGGTTGCCGATGACCCACAGCTCGCCGCCGGGCCGCAGCGCGCGCCTGGCTTCCGCGAACATGCGGCGGGACGTGCGGTCGGTGGTGGCCTGGTGGCTGTGGAACGGCGGGTTGTTGAGAACCAGGTCCACCGAGCCCTCGGGCAGATCGCTCAGTCCGTCGCCGACGATGAACTCCGCCTTGCGTCCCTCGCCCACGTGGGTCCGGAAGTTCTCCTCGGCCGAGGCGACCGCCGGATACGACTCGTCGGTGAAGACCAGTTCCGCGTCGGGCTCGGAGAGGGCGATGGCGAGGCCGACGACGCCGTTGCCGCAGCCGAGGTCGGCGACGCGGGCCGTGCCGAGGTCCCCGGGCAGGTTCGCGAGGAAGAAGCGGGTGCCGATGTCGAGGCGGTCGGCGCAGAAGACACCGGCGTGATTCGTGACGGTCAGACCGGGCAGACCGGGCGCGGGGGTGTCCGCCGGGAGGTCGTACCGGTGCGGCCAGGGGTTCGGGCGCGGGGTGATCGAGGGGTCCGGGGTGGTGTGGATCAGCCGGGCCTTCTTCACCGCGAGCGAGGTGCGGGTGGGCCCGATGATCCGCTCGAAGAGCCGGAGCGTGGAGGTGTGGATCTCCTTCACCATGCCGGTGCCGACGATCACGGTGCCCTCGTGCACGGCGGGTGCGAGCCGGTGCAGCTGGTCCTCGAGGAGCGCGAGGCTCTTGGGGACCCGGACCAGGAGGACGTCGATCCGCTGGGGTGGCGGGTCCTGGGTGGTGAGCAGCCGGACGGCGTCCGGGGCGGCCCCGGCGCGGGCCAGGTTGGCCCTGGTGGCCTGTTCGCCGAGGTAGGAGTCGGTGATCTGGACGAGCTCGCCGGTCCCGGCGGCGTGCAGCGCGGTGACGAGGGCTCCCCAGCGGTCGCCGAGGACGGCGACGGTGCCGGACAGGTCGGTTCCGCTCTCGGCCAGGTGGCCCAGGAGGTATTCGTCGGCCGCGTCCCAGGCGCGCAGCTGGTCGCGCGGGTCCTCGGGAAAGCGGGTCAGCGTGAAGGCGCCCCATGACGTGGTCAAACGGTTCATCGTGCCTCCAGGCTAGCCGGTCGCGGCCGCCCGCACTCCCGTCGCGCGCGAAGGCCGGGTCCTCGGCCCGCCCGCGAGGGTGTGCCGGTGCGGTGTCAGTGCGGCGCCGCGGAGGCGTACGTGCGGTGTCAGTACGGCGCCGCGGAGGCGTACGTGCGGTGTCAGTGCGGCGCCGCGGCGAGCTGGAGGTGCCAGAGGCCCGGGCGGCCGGTGAGGGTGACGGTGGAGAGGGGGCGGACGTCGACGTTCCAGTAGGTGGCCGGCGGTGCCTTCAGGGCGTACACGAGGGCGGCGCGTACGACGGCGGGTTCGGCGACGGCGACGATGGCGCCGTCCTCGGCGGGGCGGGTGTCGAGCCAGTTCCCTATCCGGGTGATGAAGGCGAGGAGCGGTTCGCCGCCGTGCGGGGCGCTGCGGGCGTCGGTGAGCCAGGCGTCGACGGCGGCCGGTTCGAGGGCGGCGACCTCGGCGAGGGTCAGGCCCCGCCAGCGGCCCATGTCGCAGTCGCGCAGTGCGGGCTGGGCGAGGGGTGCGTAGCCGAGGGCGGTGCCGGTGGCGCGGCAGCGCGGGGTCGGGGAGCAGTAGCGCAGTTCGGCCGCGCCGAGCGGGATGAGCGCGGGCGCGGCGAGCTGCACGTCGTACCAGCCGGCCTCGTCCAGTGGCCGGTCGTCGTCGAAGCGTTCGGCGAGCAGGGAGGAGCTGCGTGCCGCCGTGACGAGCGTCACCCGAAGACTCATGGGCGCGATCGTGAGGCCGGAGGCGCCGCAGGTCAAGGGGTCATTCCCCGGGGCCGGAGGGGCTCCGGCTCACTGCTGCCCGAGAGCCATCCACTTGTCCGGATTCTGTAGTGGCGTGAAACCGACCTTCTCGTACACCCCGTGCGCGTCGGCGGTGGCGAGCATGATGCGGCGCAGCCCGTACGGCGCGAGGTGGTCGCGGACCGCGGTGACGAGCGCCGTGCCGAGGCCGGTGCCACGGGCCGGACGGTCGACGTAGACGTCGCAGAGCCAGGCGAAGGTGGCGTAGTCGGTGACGACGCGGGCGTAGGCGGCCATCTCGCCGGTCTCACGGTGGTACGCGCCCAGGTTGAGGGATGCCTCGATGGCCGCGTCCTGCTTCTCCCGAGGTCGGCCGAGGGCCCAGTAGGCGTCCGTGGAGAGCCAGTGGTGGACGCGGGCCGCGTCGATCCGCGCGGGGTCGGCTGAGATCTCGTACGTCCCGTGCATGAGGGGGCTGCCGGTGGTCGTGCTGTCGCTCATGACCGCAGGCTTCCAGTGACACCGGGGATTGTCAGGTGAATTTGCCCGCCTCCGGGCGGCCAGGATCGGGGTGGACCGGGGGCGGGGACGGCCCCGGAGGGGCGTCCGTCCCGGCCCCCGCGGTCAGGGGGTGAGTTCGTCGACCGCCGTCCGCAGCCGGCGCACGCCCTCCACGATCTCCGTGGGGCCCGCGACACCCGCGAAACTCAGCCGGATGTGCCCGGCGGGGGGTTCCGCGCAGAAGTACGGACGGCCCGGGGCCGCGGCGACGCCGGCCCGCAGGGCGGCGGCGAGGAAGGCGGCCTCCGGCAGCGCGTCGGGCAGGCGCGGCCAGAGGTGGTAGCCGCCGTAGGGCACGTACGACAGGGCCAGCGTGGGCAGCTGATGGGCGACCGCACCGGACAGCAGGTCCCGGCGGCTCTTGAGCTCCTGGGCGACGGCCCGCAGATGGCGGTGCCAGGCGGGCGATCCGACGAGTTCGAGCGCGGCCTCCTGGAGGGGGCGGGGGACGAAGAAGCTGTCGACGACCTGGATGGCGCGGAGGCGTTCCAGGACGGGGCCGCGGGCGGCGAGGGCGCCGACGCGGAGGCTGGGCGAGGTGGCCTTGGTGAGCGAGCACACGTGGACGACCACCCCGTCGGGATCGTCCGCGGCGAGCGGGGCGGGGAGCGGCGGGGCGTCCTCGTGGACGAGACGTCGGGCGAAGTCGTCCTCGACGACGAAGGCTCCGGCGGCACGGGCGATGCGGACGACCTCGCGGCGCCGCTCCGGCGCGAGCACGGCGCCGGTCGGGTTCTGGAAGAGCGGCTGGCAGACGAAGACTCGGGCTCCGGTGGCGCGGAACGCGGCTTCGAGGAGTTCGGGGCGCACCCCGTCGGCGTCGACGGGGACGGGCACGGGGCGCAGGCCCGCGGCGCGGGCGACGGCCAGCATGCCCGGGTAGGTGGGCGACTCGACGAGGACGGGCGTGCCGGGCGGGGTGAGGGCGCGCAGGGCGGTGGTGATGGCGGACTGTCCGCCGGCGGTGATGAGGAGGTCGGCGGCGGTGACGCTGCCGCCGATCTCGCGGGCGAACCACTCGCGCAGCTCGGGCAGGCCGTCGGTGGGCGGTCTGCTCCAGGCGCCGGGGCGGCGTCCGGCGCGGGCGAGGGCGGCCGCGAGCGCCCGCTCGGGCTGGAGGGAGGCGTGGAGATAGCCGCCGTTGAACTCGATCACTCCCGGCGGCGGCGCGGCGAGGGTGACGAGGACGCCGGAGGCGTCGACGGCCCGGGGGACGAGTTCCGTGGCCGAGTCGGCGCTGAGGGCGAGCTCCTGCCAGGAGGTGTCCCCGGCGACGGGGGTGGCGGTGCGGCGCTCGGCCCGGAACGCGCCGGCGCCGGGCCGGGTGACCACGAGCCCTTCGGCGGCGAGCTGGGCGAGGGCTCGGGTGACGGTCACCGGGGAGACCCGGTAGCGCTCGACGAGCGCACGGCTCGACGGCAGCTTTCCACCTGGAGAGTAGCGGTTCAGCTCACTCCTCAAGGAATGCGCCAGTTCTGCGACACTGCTACGCTCGTTCATGACAGCACAGAATAGCGCTACTACCTCCAGGACGATAGCGGTCACCGCCTCCGCCGGAAGCACCGGAACCGGCGTGGGCACCGACGCCGGAGCGAGTACGGGACCCGGCGCGAGCAGCACCGCCACCGCCCGGACCGCCACCGATCCGCTCCCCCGTGGCACGCTGCTCGCCGGCCTCGGCGTGGTCGCCTTCTCGCTGACCTTCCCGTCGACCGTCTGGGGCCTGGAGAGCTTCGGCCCCTGGTCCCTGGTCGCCGTGCGCTCCACCCTCGCCGCCCTCATCGCGGGCGCGTTCCTGCTCGTCGGGAGGGTTCCGCTGCCGGAGCGGCGCCACTGGGCGGGCCTCGCCGTCGTCGCCGGCGGTGTCGTCATCGGCTTCCCGCTCCTGACGACCCTGGCCCTGCAGACCTCCACCACCTCGCACGCCGCCGTCGTGGTGGGTCTGCTGCCGCTCACCACGGCGACCTTCGCCGCGGTGCGGACCGGACGGCGTCCCTCCCGCACGTTCTGGTTCGCGGCCGTGTCGGGCGCGGTCGTGGTGATCGCCTTCACGCTCCAGCAGAGCGGCGGGGCCGTCTCCCAGGGCGACCTGTACCTCTTCGGCGCCCTCCTGGTCTGCGCGGCGGGCTACACCGAGGGCGGTCGGCTCGCGCGGCTCATGCCCGGCTGGCAGGTCATCGGCTGGGCCCTGGTCCTGTGCCTGCCGCTGATGGCCGTCGGCTCCGCCGTGGCGCTGTCCCTGGAGCCGGTCCACCTGAACGCCCACGGCGTGATCGGCCTGGTCTGGGTGGCCGCCGGTTCCACCTTCTTCGGCCTGTACGTCTGGTACCGGGGCATGGCCGCGATCGGCATCCCCAAGGCCAGCCAGTTGCAGCTGGCGCAGCCGCTCCTCACCCTCTTCTGGTCGGTGTTCCTGCTCGACGAGAGCCTGCCGCTCGCCGCCCCGCTCGCGGCGGTGGCCGTCCTGGTCTGCATCGCCGTCACCCAGCGGGCGAAGAGCTGACGCGACGGATCGGGGTGACCCGGGTCACAATGGCAGGCGTAGGCTCCGAGTAGGACAGGCCCGGTCGCGAGGAGGCCCCCCGATGCAGGCGAGCGTGGGCGACAAACTGCTGGTGCACGGCCGGACCGTCGGTCATCACGACCGTACGGCCGAGGTGCTCCAGGTCCTGGGGGAGAACGGCACTCCCCCGTACCGCGTGAAGTTCGACGACGACGGTCACGAGGCCCTGATGTCGCCGGGCCCCGACACCGTCGTACGCCCTCACCCGGAGGCGGAGGCCCGCTGAGCCCTCTCCTTCGGCGGACGGACCCTGGTCGGGTAGTGATCGGCCACCACGGCGGCCATCGCCCCGATCCGGTCCGTGGCGACCTCCGTCGCGGCGAAGAAGCAGTGGCCGCCGACCGTCGGGTGGCGGGCGGCGAGGTCCAGGTGGCGTGACAGCTCCCCCGGGTCCTGCCAGGCCGCGGGCTGGGCGGGATCGCCCGCCTTGTAGAGCGCCTCTCCGATGTAGAGGCCGACGCCGGTGTCCCGGACCACGGCGTCCCACCAGGGCAGCAGCTTGGCGTAGTCGACGGCGGGCAGGCCGATGTTCCAGTACAGCTGGGGCACCACGTAGTCGATCCAGCCCTCCCGGATCCACTTCCGGACGTCGGCGTACAGGTCGTCGTAGGTCTGGACGCCCGCGTCTGTGTCCGAGCCCTCCGGATCGGTGGCGCTGTTCCGCCAGACACCGAAGGGACTGACGCCGAAGGCCACCCCCTGCTTCACTTCCTTGATCCGGGCGGACATCTCGGAGACGAGCAGATCGGTGTTGTGCCGCCGCCAGGCCGCCCTGTCGGAAAAGTCACCGCCGTACCGCGCGTACGCGTCGTCGTCGGCGAAGACCTCCCCGGCCACCGGGTACGGGTAGAAGTAGTCGTCCCAGTGCACGGCGTCGATGTCGTAGCGACGCAGCGCGTCCAGCATCGCGTCCTGGACGAAGCGGCGGACCTCGGGCAGCCCCGGGTCGTAGTAGAGCTTTCCGCCGTAGGGCAGCACCCACTCCGGGTGCAGCCGGGCCGGATGATCGGCGACGAGCAGGCTCGGGTCCGTGTGATTCGCCACTCGGTACGGGTTGAACCAGGCGTGCAGTTCGAGGCCCCGCGCATGGGCCTCCTCTACGGCCGTGCCGAGCGGGTCCCAGCCGGGGTCGCGGCCCTGCGTCCCGGTGAGGCACTGCGCCCACGGCTCGTGCGGCGAGGGCCAGAGCGCGTCGGCGGTGGGCCGGACCTGGAGGACCACCGCGTTGAGCCGACGCTCGACCGCCCTGTCCAGGTGGGCCAGGAGCTCGGCGCGCTGCCCCTCGGCGGTCAGCCCGGCACGGGAGGGCCAGTCGCGGTTGGCGACCGTGGCGATCCACATGCCGCGGAACTCCTGTCGGCGGTGCGGCCCCGCCCGTACCGAGGACTCGTCCCCGGCCGATGCCCGGCCTGTCGTCCCCGTCACGGCGAGCGCCGCCCCGGTGGCTCCGGCCACGAACCCTCTTCTGCCGATAGGCCGCACTTGTACCCCTCCTCTGTCGGATACGTCACACCCACCCGGACAGCATGCCCGCCCCGGACGATCGATCATCGGTTAATGAGCGGTAACGTCGTGGGGGTCGAGGCGGACGCACCGGAATCACACGGGGCCCGCCGCAGAGAAGAGCGAAAGGCACGAGGTGACGGACTCCATGGCCGACATTGAGCGCGTCGGAGTGGTGGGCTGCGGCCAGATGGGCGCGGGCATCGCAGAGGTGTGTGCCCGGAGCGGCCTTGAGGTGAAGGTCGCCGAGACCACCGGCGAGGCGCTGGAGCTCGGCCGCACGCGGCTCTACAACTCGCTGGCGAAGGCCGCCGAACGCGGCAAGATCAGCGAGGAGGAGCGGGACGCCACGCTCGCTCGCCTCAGCTTCACCACCGACCTGGGCGAGTTCGCCGACCGCGACCTCGTCATCGAGGCGGTCGTGGAGAACGAGCAGGTCAAGACCGAGATCTTCCAGGTGCTCGACCAGGTCATGACCCGGCGCGACGCGATCCTGGCCTCGAACACCTCGTCCATCCCGCTGGTCAAGCTGGCCGTGGCGACCTCCCGCCCCGACCAGGTCATCGGCATCCACTTCTTCAACCCGGCCCCGGTGCAGAAGCTCGTCGAGCTGATCCCGGCCCTCACCACCTCCGAGGGCACCATCAGCCGGGCCCAGGCCTTCGCGGAGAAGACGCTCGGCAAGCACGCGATCCGCGCGCAGGACCGGTCCGGCTTCGTGGTCAACGCGCTGCTCGTGCCGTACCTGCTCTCGGCGATCCGGATGTTCGAGTCGGGCATCGCGAGCCGCGACGACATCGACAACGGCATGGAGTTCGGCTGCGCCCACCCGATGGGCCCGCTGAAGCTGTCGGACCTGATCGGTCTCGACACCATCGCCTCGATCGCCGACTCGATGTACGCGGAGTTCAAGGAGCCGCTGTACGCCGCTCCGCCGCTGCTCCAGCGCATGGTGGACGCCGGCCGGCTCGGCCGGAAGACGGGCTGGGGCTTCTACCCGTACGCCTGATCCGCCGCACCACCCCCGATCACCGGACGGCCCGTTCTCTCGCACAGGTACGGGCCGTCCGGCGTTGTCACGCCGGGGGTCAGCCGAGGCGCAGATGGCGGAGCATCAGGAGCCCGGCGGCCATGTTGGCGGCCGGGATCTCGCCCCGGGCGATCATGTCCGGGATCTCCTTCAGCGGGATCCAGGCCCGCCGCGAGGACTCGAAGGCGTCCTCGGGCGGTCCCGTGTACGTGGCCCGCTCGGCCCAGTAGACGTGGTGCCGGGCGTCGGTGAGGCCGTTGGACGGTTCGACGGTGAGGAGATGGCGCAGCGGCCCCGGCCGCCAGCCGGTCTCCTCCTCCATCTCCCGGGCGGCTGCGGTCTCGATCTCCTCGCCGTCCTCGACGACGCCGGCGGCCAGCTCCCAGCCCCAGCTGTCGGTGATGAAGCGATGGCGCCAGAGCATCAGGACTTCGTCGGCCTCGTTGACGGCGGTCGCGACGGCGACAGGACGGAGCCGGATCAGATAGTGGTCGAGGTGGCGGCCGTCGGGGAGTTCGACGTCCGCGAGGTTCACCCGGAACCAGCGATTCTCATAGACGGAGCGTTCGCTAAGTTTCGTCCACTGCACGTTCTTGCCACCTTCCGACTGGTCGGTGCTTGTTTGGTGGCAATATCGCAGCAGCTCGGCGCTCATAGGGGAACGCGTAGCGCCCCGTCGATGAGAGCCGCCGCGTCCCGGGCCTCCCCTCCGCCGCTCGCGAGGAGATGTTCCCGCACCTGCCGCAGCCGGTCCCGCAGCCGCCGCGACTCCATCCCCCGCGCCCGCTCGGTCATCTCCACCGCCGTACGCGCCGCCCCGTCGGCCTCCCCCTGCCGCAGCTCGATCTGGCACAGCATCGCGAGCCGGTGCACCCGGCCCCGGTCGTGCGAGGGAGTTCCCACCGCCATCGACGCGTGCTCGTGCGCCGCCGCGAGGTCACCCAGACTGAGGAGGGCCTCGGCCACCTGGACGTTGACGAGTCCCGGCTGCACATAGCCCGTCTCCGCCGGTTCCTCCCCCGGGCTGATCCGCTCCGCCGCCGTCTCCGCCCGCCGGATGCACGCCAACGCGGCGGCCCCGTCGCCCAGGTGCGCGTACGCCTTCGCCTGCATCGCCGTCAGATCGGCCGCGAGCGCCGGGGTGATCTGCCGCCCCGCGGCCCGCAGCGCCGCCTCAGCGAACGCCACCGCCTGCCGGTACTCCCCCATGAACAGCGACTGGTTGACGAGCAGCGCGATCACATAGGCGCCGAGCCCCCGGTCCCCGCTCGCCTTCGCCAGCCGCAGTGCCTGGTGGAAGTAGCGCTGGGCGAGACCGTGCGCGTCCGCGTCGTACGCGCAGATGCCGGCCACCGCCACGAGCCCGCCGGTGGCCCGGTGCAGCCGCCGGCCGAGGGCGTCGCTGTACGAGCCCCGCAGCAGCGGCGCGGTCTCCGTGGTGAGGAAGCCGACGATCCGGGCCCGGGTCGCGATGCCCCCGGCCCTGCGGTACATCTGCTCGTAGTGGGACCGGGCGGCACCCAGCACGGCGATGTCCGCGGCCGAGACCGACGTCCGTCCCGTACGGGAGACGTCCCCGTCCTCCGGCGGGTTCTCCCACTCCCACACGGGCATCACCGCCGGAGTCCCGGTCACGGCCGGCGCACCGACTATGTGCGGCCGCTGCTGCTCGTCGGAACGCCACAGGGCGGCCGCCCGCTCCACGAACCCGGACAGCGGCGAACCGGCCGCGGGGAGCGGCCCGTCCGGCAGCCCGAAGCCGATGTCGTCCAGGGTCACCTGCCGGCGCAGCCTCGCGGCGAGCACCTCGCAGATCAGGTCCGGCACCTGGCCGCGCGGCCGCTGCCCCTTCAACCACCGTGCCACGGCGGTGTGTTCGTAGCGCAGGGCGAGACCCCGGGCCCGGCCGGCCCGGTTCACGTGGGCGGCGAGGCCCGCGTGGGAGACGCCCGCTTCGTCGAGCAGGGCGTCGAGCAAGGTGTTGGGCTGCATGGCCGCTCCGGTCACTCCGGTCGCTCGGTGAACTCAGCGTAGCGGTGGCTGATTTCGTACGGACCGAACCACTACGGAGGGCCCCCCTTCGGGTCAACTCCGCCCGGACGATTTCGCACGGGGTGTGAACGAAGTACTCGTTCTTCCGGTCCGCGTACCCTGCCGCACTCGTCCCCGTACCGGTTGACTGTGCTTCTCGCCGCAAGGCGACCACCGGGCCGCCGGCTCCCCCCTCAACAGTGCGGCCGCCCGGTCCGCGTCGCCCGCCCCGCTGATCTGCCCGACACTCCGTGGCGGGGCGGGCGACGCCGACCCGCCCCCTCCCCTCAGCAGTGGGAGGAGGGGGCGGGCCGGGAACGGCGCAGCCCGGGTTCGGCGGGCTGCGCCGGCACCCGGACCCGGTCGTTGCGTACGACGAGCAGCGCGACGTCGTCGGTGAGCCGGCCGCCCGTATGGCGCAGGAGGGCCGCGTGGAGGCGGCGGACGAGCGCGGCGGGCGCCTCACCCGACATCCCGGCCAGCGCGGTGTCGAGCGCGAAGAACCGGCCCCGATGGTCACGGGCCTCCTCGGCGCCGTCCGTGTGGAGGACCAGCGTCTCCCCCGGCAGCGGTCCGGCCACCGTGTGCGGGACGAGCACGGCGGGCAGCGGCAGGACCCCGAGCGGGGGCAGCGGGTCGCCGACCGGAAGCCGCGCCACCGTCCGCGCGAGGAGGTACGGGCCCGGGTGGCCGCAGTTGAACGCCGCGAGCCGCCCGTCGGACCCGAGCTCCAGGAGCAGCAGGGTCACGAACTCCTCCGCGGCCGGATGCTCGGGGTCCGTCCCGCTCCGCGCCGGGTGCTCGTCCCGCGCCCGCTCCCGCAGATGCCGCTCCAGGGCACGCTCCAGACGCCTCAGCACCCCGCCGAGTTCGGGCTCGTCGTGGGCGGCCTCGCGGAAGCTGCCGAGCACCGCCACCACCGCGCCGAGCGCGGCGAGACCGTGGCCCCGGACGTCCCCGATGACGATCCGCACCCCGTACGGGGTGGCCACCGCCTCGTACAGATCGCCCCCGACGGACGCGCCCCGGGAGGCCGACAACTGCCCGGCGGCAAGGGACAGGCCGTCGAGCCGGGCGGGCGGCGGACGCAGCAGCACCTGCTGGGCTGCGACGGCGACGGCCCGCACCCGGGCCAGCTCGCGCACGAGTCCGCGCCGGAGACCGAGGACCATGCCGATGCCCACGGTGAGGAAGACGACACTGGTGGCGATCCGCATCGGCAGTCCCGGCTGCCGGGCCAGCGGACAGCCGAACTTCCATGCCACGGCCACCGCACCCCACACGGTGGGAAGAGCGAGCGGGGCCAGCCGGCGGAGCCGGGAGCCATCGGAGACCAACGACCTCATACGGATCATGCCTGGCCCTTCCCGAGCCCCGACAGCGCCCGAAGGCCCTGCGGCACACAGGTCCGCCCCTGCGGCCGGGTCGATTCTGCCGAGCCCACGGCCCACCGGGGAACACCGCCCGACGATCTCACCCGAAGGAGTGAGCACCCCCGCCGCGCCGCCCTTCGCCAGGGCTCCGCCACGCGCACGGACGGACGCACCCCGTATGCGCGTGCGTCTCTTCGGGGCGGGGAAACGGCGGAGGGCCGCCCCGGGGAATCCCCGGGACGGCCCTCCTCAGTCGTGCTCGCCGTGTGTCAGGCGCCGCGCAGGACGGCGCCCGTCCGGTCGGCGGCCAGGGCCACGGCCGCATCGCGGGCGGCGCTGGCCTCGTCGACCGTGAGGGTGCGGTCCGTGGCGCGGAACTTCAGCGCGTACGCCAGGGACTTGGTGCCCTCGTCCAGCTGGTCGCCGGTGTAGACGTCGAACAGGCGGATGGACTCCAGGAGTTCACCCGCGCCCTCGGCGAGGGCGGCCTCGACCTCGGCGGCCGGGACCTCCGTGGCGACGACCAGGGCGACGTCCTGGGTGGCGACCGGGAAGGAGGAGATCCGGGGAGCCTTGAGCGGGCCCTCGTTCGCCTTCTCGAGCAGGTCCAGGTCGATCTCCATGGCGCAGCTGCGGGCCGGGAGACCGAACGCCTTCACCACGCGCGGGTGGAGTTCGCCGGCGTGGCCGACGAGGACCTTCTCGCCGTCCACCTCGACGTGGAACGCGGCGCATCGGCCCGGGTGCCAGGGGGCGTGCTGGTCGGCGCTGATGATCAGCTCGACCCCGGCCTCCGCGGCCACGGTCCGGCCGGCCTCGACCGCGTCGGCCCAGTCGGCCGGGCGGCCCTTGCCCCACCAGCCGGCCTGCTCGCGCGCACCGGCGAGGACGACGGCCGCGCGGCGCGGCTGCGCGGGCAGCGCGGCGTTGACCTGGGCGATCTCCGCGTCCGTGGGACGGCGGTCGACGGGCAGCCGGACGGCGACGCCGGGCTGCCCCTCCGGCCGGAAGACCAGACCGGTCTCGAAGAGCGCCAGGTCGTGGCTGCCGCGGCTGTCGTTGCGGCGGAGCGCACCGAGCAGGCCGGGGAGCAGCGTCGTACGGAGCGCGGGCTCCTCGTCCGAGAGCGGGTTGACCAGCTTCACGAGCACGCGGCGGGCGTCGTCCGCGTCGAGGCCGAGGTTGTCGAGGGCCTGCTCCCCGATGAACGGGTAGTTCAGGGCCTCGACGTAGCCGGCGCCGGCGAGCGCGCGGCCCACCCGGCGGTGGACGCGCTGGCGCTCGGTGAGCCCGCGGCCGGCCGGGGGCTTCGGCAGCGTGGAGGGCAGGTTCTCGTAGCCCTCCAGCCGGATGACCTCTTCGGCGAGGTCGTTCGGGGCGCCCAGGTCGGGGCGCCACGACGGCACGGTGACGACCAGTTCGTCCTGGCCGTAGACGTCGCAGCCGACCTCCTGGAGGCGGCGGACGACGGTCTCACGGCCGTAGTCGACGCCCGCGACCTTGTCCGGGTGGTTCGCCGGCATGGTGATCGTGCGCGGCGCGGACGGGGCGACGATCTCGGTGACGCCGGCCTCGGCCGTACCGCCCGCGAGCAGCACGAGCAGGTCGACCGTGCGCTGTGCGGCAGCGGCGGCGGCCTGCGGGTCGACACCGCGCTCGAAGCGCTTGGACGCCTCGGAGGACAGCTTGTGGCGGCGGGCCGTGCGGGCGATCGAGATCGCGTCGAAGTGCGCCGCCTCGATGACGACCTCGGAGGTGCCGCTGACGAAGCCGGTCTCGGGGTCCGTCGCCGGGTCGGCGATCTCCGTGTTGGCGCCGCCCATGACGCCCGCGATGCCGATCGGGCCGCGGTTGTCGGTGATGACCAGGTCCGCGGCGTCCAGGACGCGCACGGTGCCGTCGAGAGTGGTGATCTTCTCTCCGGCCTCGGCGCGGCGGACCCCGATGGGGCCGTCGAGCCGCGTGCGGTCGTAGGCGTGCAGCGGCTGGCCGAGCTCCAGCATCACGTAGTTGGTGACGTCGACGGCCAGCGAGATCGGGCGCATGCCGGCCTTCTGGAGGCGGCGCCGCAGCCAGATCGGGGAGCGGGCCTCGGGCGCCAGACCGACGACGGTGCGCGCGGTGAAGCGGTCGCAGCCGATCGGGTCGGTGACCTGGACCGGGTAGCCGTACGAGTTCGGCGCGGGCACGTCGAGGAGCGCCGGGTCGCGCAGCGGCAGGCCGTACGCGATGGCGGTCTCGCGGGCGACACCGCGGATCGAGAGGCAGTAGCCGCGGTCCGGGGTGACGGCGATGTCGAGGACCTCGTCGAACAGCTCCAGGAGGACCGTGGCGTCGGTGCCGACCTCGTGCTCCGGCGGCAGCACGATGATGCCGTGCGTGCCGTCGTCGCCCATGCCGAGCTCGTCGCCCGAGCAGATCATGCCCCGGGAGACGCGGCCGTACGTCTTGCGCTCGGCGATCCGGAAGTCACCGGGGAGGACGGCGCCGGGCAGGGCCACGACGACCTTGTCGCCCGCGGCGAAGTTCCGGGCGCCGCAGATGATCTCCTGCGGCTCACCGGTGCCGTTGGCCTGGCCGACGTCGACGGTGCAGAAGCGGATGGGCTTCTTGAACTCCGTCAGCTCCTCGATGGTGAGGACCTTGCCGACCACCAGCGGGCCGGTCAGGCCGGCGCCGAGCTGCTCGACGGTCTCGACCTCGAGGCCTGCCGAAATGAGCTTGGCCTGGACGTCGCGGCCGGTCTCCGTCGCCGGCAGGTCGACGTACTCCCGCAGCCAAGAAAGCGGGACCCGCATCAGATCTCCATCCCGAACGGCCGGGTGAACCGGACGTCACCCTCGACCATGTCTCGCATGTCGTCGACGTTGTGGCGGAACATCAGCATCCGCTCGATGCCGAACCCGAAGGCGAATCCGCTGTACTTCTCGGGGTCCACACCGCAGGCGACGAGCACCTTCGGGTTGACCATGCCGCAGCCGCCGAGCTCGATCCAGCCCTCGCTGCCGCAGGTGCGGCAGGGGCGGTCCGGGTTGCCGATGGACTCGCCGCGGCAGACGTAGCAGAGCATGTCCATCTCGGCGGACGGCTCGGTGAAGGGGAAGAAGTTCGGGCGGAGCCGGGTCTTCATGTCCGGGCCGAAGAGCGCCTGGACCATGTGGTCCAGGGTGCCCTTGAGGTCGGCCATGGTCAGGCCCTCGTCGACGGCGAGCAGCTCGATCTGGTGGAAGACCGGGGTGTGCGTGGCGTCGAGCTCGTCGGTGCGGTAGACGCGACCGGGGCACACCACGTAGACCGGGGGCTCCCGGTCGATGAGGGTGCGGGCCTGGACCGGCGAGGTGTGCGTACGGAGCACCACGCCGGACTCGTCGCCCGTCGTCCCCTCAGGGCCCTCGACGAAGAAGGTGTCCTGCATCTGGCGCGCCGGGTGGTCCGGGACGAAGTTCAGGGCGTCGAAGTTGAACCACTCCGCCTCGACCTCGGGGCCCTCGGCGACCTCGTACCCCATGGAGACGAACACGTCGGCGACGCGCTCCATGAGGGTGGTCAGCGGGTGGCGGGCACCGGCCGGGACGCGGTCGTACGGCAGGGTGACGTCGACGGCCTCCTCGACGAGGACGCGGGCGTCGCGCTCGGCCTCCAGCTCGGTCTGGCGGGCGGCGAGCGCCTTCGAGACGGCGCCGCGAGCCTGGCCCACGACCTTTCCGGCGGCGGCCTTGGCCTGCGGAGGCAGGGCGCCGATCTCGCGGTTGGCGAGCGCCAGCGGCGAGGTGCCACCGGTGTGCGCGGTCTTCGCCTGCGCGAGCGCGTCGAGGTCGCCCGCGGCGGCGAAGGCGGCGAGCGCCTCGTCCCGCATGCGCTCGATCTCTTCCGGTTTCAGTGCCTCGACCTCAACCGGGTCGTACGACTTATTGGGTGCGGACATCTCTTCCCGTGCTTCCGTTGGCTGGCTGGGCGGCCCCGCTCGACGTCAAGGGCGCAAACGTGCCAAAGGACGAGTCTAACGGGGTGGGGGGACGCGAATGAGCCCGTGGGCAGGCCGGACGGCTCCTGATCTCTCGTGGTCTCGTCAGGTGAGACGTCAGAGGAGATGGGCCGGGGTGCCGACGGGCAGGATAAATCGGAACTCGGCCCCGCCCCGGGGGCCCCTTCCGACGGTGATGGTTCCGCCGTGGGCCTCGACGACGCCCTTGACGATGTAGAGCCCGAGCCCGGTGCCGCCGCGTTTGCTGCCTCGCCAGAAGCGGGTGAAGACGCGGCTCATCGACTCCTCGGGGATGCCGGGTCCCTCGTCGCTCACGGTGACCTCCGTCCCCTGTTCTCCGTCGTCGCCCGCCCTGGCGGGTGCCACCTCGATGGTGACGGTTCCTTCGCCGTGGCGCACCGCGTTTTCGAGGAGGTTGCCGAGGATCTGGTCGATCTTGTCGGGATCGGCCCAGAGATCGGGCAGGTCGGGCCTGATCCGTACGAAGAAACGGTCCGGGGACTGGCCGCCCGTGGTGTGCACCTGGATGTGGCGGCCGATGGCGGCGGCGATGTCGACGGGCTGGCGGCGGACTTCGAGGCGGCCGGAGTCGATCCGCGAGATGTCGAGGAGTTCGGCGATGAGCCGCTTGATGCGGCCCGCGTCGGCGTCGACGGTCTCCAGCATCAGCCGCTTCTGCTCGTCGTTGAACCGCTCCCACTTGCCGAGGAGGGTGGCGGTGAAGCCCTTGACGGAGGTGAGCGGGGAGCGCAGTTCGTGGGCGACGGTGGCGATGAGTTCGGCGTGGCTGCGCTCGGTGCGGCGGCGCGCCTCGGTGCCGCGCAGCGAGACCACGACCCGGCGGACCGGTCCGGTGGGGTGCTCGCGGACGTACGTGGCGGAGACGAGGACCTCGCGTCCGCCGGGCAGCAGCAGGTTGCGCTCGGGCTGGCCGCGGCGGATGGCGAGGCCGCCGTACGGGTCGGTCAGGGTCCACCAGCGGCGGCCCTTGAGGTCTTCGAGGGGCAGCGCCTGGTCGAGGGGGAGGCCGAGGGCGCGGTCGCCGGGGACGGCGGTGATACGGCTGGCGGCGGCGTTGAAGCAGATGACGCGGCCGGTCTCGTCGGCGACGACGAGACCGTCGGGCAGGTCGTCGGGGTTCAGTCCCCCGAACCCGGCGTTCTCGCCGGGACCGGCGCTCCCGGCGGGGCCGGGTGCGGCCTCGGGGTGCCGGTCCGGGGACTCCTGGGACTCCGGCGCGCACGGCGGAGCGGTGCTCCGTGCCTGTGCGGGACTGTCCGTGCCGACCGTCATCCCCGTACCCCACCCCTCCGTGTAGCGCAGTGGGCCCCCGAGTGCGTCACTCTACTGGGCGGGGCGGACGGAGGGGGCCTTCAGGCGGAGGTTCGGGGGCGCTGGGCGCGGGCGGAGGCGTACAGGCAGACCGCGGCGGCGGTGGCGAGGTTGAGGCTCTCGGCCTTGCCGTGGATCGGGACGCGGACGACGGCGTCGGCGAGGGCCCGGGTCTCCTCGGGAAGCCCCCAGGCCTCGTTGCCGAAGATCCAGGCGGTGGGCCCGCCCATGGTGCCGGCGTCCAGCTCGGCGTCGAGGTCGTCCTGGCCGGCCCCGTCGGCGGCGAGGATCCTTACCCCCGCGCTCTTCAGTCCGGCGACCGCCTGCTCGACGGGGACGCCGACGGCGACCGGCAGGTGGAAGAGGGAGCCGACGGAGGCGCGTACGGACTTGGGGTTGTAGAGGTCGACGGAGGCGTCGGTGAGGACGACGGCGTCGGCGCCGGCCGCGTCGGCGCAGCGCAGTACGGTGCCGGCGTTCCCGGGGTCGCGTACGTGGGCGAGGACGGCGACCAGCTTGGGCCGGGACGCGACGATCTGCTCGAACGGCGAGTCGAGGAACCGGCAGACGCCGACGAGCCCCTGCGGGGTCACGGTCTGGGAGACCTCGGCGAGGACGGCGTCGGACGCGTGATGGACGCGGGCACCGGAGGCGAGGGCGGCCTCGACGATCGGGGCGTAGCGCTCGGCGGCCTCGACGGTGGTGAAGAGCTCGACGAGGGTCGGCTCTCCGGTGGAGCCGCGGTGCTCGACGGCCTCGCGGACGGCCTGCGGGCCCTCGGCGATGAAGAGGCGGTCCTTGCCCCGGAAGTTCCGCTTGGCGAGCCGCCGGGCGGCGACGACGCGCGGGGAACGCGGGGAGATCAGCTCGGGGGTGACCATGAGGTGCGGCGGTTCTCTCTATCGAGGGGGACGGCGGCATCGGGGGCCGACGCACCCGGACCCGCAGGCGCACGCGCCTGCGGGTCCGGGCAGAGGTACTGCGGCCTGCGAGATCAGGCGGCGGCCTTCGGGGCGTTGACGTCGGCCGGCAGAGCCTTCTGCGCGACCTCGACCAGCGCGGCGAACGCGTTGGCGTCGTTGACGGCCAGCTCGGCGAGGATCTTGCGGTCCACCTCGATGTTGGCGGCCTTCAGACCCTGGATGAGGCGGTTGTACGTCATGCCGTTCAGGCGGGCAGCGGCGTTGATGCGCTGGATCCACAGCTGACGGAAGTCGCCCTTGCGCTTCTTGCGGTCGTTGTAGTTGTAGACCAGCGAGTGGGTGACCTGCTCCTTGGCCTTGCGGTACAGGCGCGAGCGCTGACCGCGGTAGCCGGAGGCCGCCTCGAGGATCGCCCGGCGCTTCTTGTGGGCGTTGACTGCCCGCTTGACGCGTGCCACTTGTTAACTCCTTGTAGCGGGGTCGTGGTTGGACTCACACGACCCGAAAAACGAATGGGTCCCGGACCTGGCCGGTAGCCCTCGTCGCCGAGGGCGGGTGATCAGATCAGATGCCCAGCATCTTCTTGATCTTGGCCGCGTCGCCCGGGGCCATCTCGGCGTTGCCGGTGAGGCGACGCGTCAGCTTGGACGACTTGTGCTCGAGCAGGTGGCGCTTGCCGGCGCGCTCGCGCATGATCTTGCCGGTGCCGGTGACCTTGAAGCGCTTCTTGGCACCGGAGTGCGTCTTGTTCTTCGGCATCGCGCCGTATCTCCTCGTCAGTGGCGCTCCCCCGGTGTGGGCACCGGACATCCGGGAGCGTCAATTCTTCGTCTGGTGGGTCCGGGCGGGCCCCAGGGCTGCCTGGGTGGCAGCCCGTCGGGTCACGCCTCGGGGTTCTCGGCCGGAGCCTCGACCTCGGCCTCGGCGACCGGAGCCTCGACCTCGGTCTCGTCGGCCGGGGCCTCGGACGTCTCCTCGGAGGTGACGCCCTGGCGCTCGGCCTTGCGTGCGGCCTGGGCCTCACGCGCCTCGGCCATGGCCTCGGTCTTCTTCTTGTGCGGGCCGAGAACCATGATCATGTTCCGGCCGTCCTGCTTCGGGTTGGACTCGATGAAGCCAAGCTCCTCGACGTCCGACGCCAGCCGCTGCAGCAGCCGGAAACCAAGCTCGGGACGGGACTGCTCACGACCACGGAACATGATCGTGATCTTGACCTTGTCACCCTGCTTGAGGAACCGGACGACGTGACCCTTCTTGGTGTCGTAGTCGTGCGGGTCGATCTTCGGCCGGAGCTTCATCTCCTTGATGACCGTGTGCGCCTGGTTCTTGCGCGCCTCACGGGCCTTCATGGCCGACTCGTACTTGAACTTCCCGTAGTCCATGAGCTTGCACACGGGCGGACGGGCGTTCGCCGCGACCTCGACCAGGTCGAGGTCGTACTCCTGTGCGAGCTCCAGGGCCTTGGCAAGCGGAACAATCCCGACCTGCTCGCCGCTGGGTCCGACAAGTCGCACCTCGGGAACGCGAATCCTGTCGTTGATGCGGGGCTCGGCGCTGATGGATCCTCCTAGGTAGCACCACGCGACCGCCTGGCGGACGGACGCGCAACGTCTGTTTCTGAGACCAACCGAGCCGGCACATGAAAAACGCCCCGGACGGGACACAGGCGGGGCTCCAGGGAAATACCGGAACACCGCCGCGGTCAACCGCGGGGCGCACATCGGGTGGCTCCATCGTCCGTACGGAACGATGGGCGCCACCTGACCGGTGACCCGCCACCCGCGAGGGTGGTCAGGTGGGAGTTCGGAGCCTCCACTTGTGGGCCGGGCACACACGTGTCCGGCCGGTCGTTACACAAGGTTAGCAGGACCCGGCGGTCTCCGCTAACCGAGGACCGGCCTATCGTATGAGGCATGAGCGAGACGCCCCAGAACGAGTCCCCGGACTCCCCCGACGCCCCTGACTTCGACGCCATGACCCGCGACATCGCGGAGGTCCCGGCGGTCGAGGTGATCGTGACGGTCGCCGTCAACCTGATGAGCGCCGCCGCGGTGAAGCTCGGGCTCACCGAGGAGGGCGACAAGTACAAGGACCTCGACGAGGCGCGCAAGCTGGTGCACGCGCTCGCGGGTCTGCTCGACGCCGGCGCGACGGAGGTCTCCTCCTTCCACGCCGCTCCCCTGCGGGACGGCCTGAAGTCCCTTCAGCTCGCCTTCCGCGAGGCCTCCCTGATCCCGGACGAGCCGGGCCAGGGCCCGGGCGAGAAGTACACGGGGCCGGTGTACGGCTAGGGGCTTCTCTTACTTTCTCACGTAGAAGGGCTCGCCCGGAGGCGTGGCCGAGGCCGGCAGGAGTGCCAGGTCGAGGCCCCGCACCAGGCGGGCCCTCAGTGTTTCGTCGGCGGCCAGGGCGCGGGCCACGCGCTGGGCGGCCTCCGCAGGGGCGACGTCTCCCGCGAGGACCAGGGCGAGGGTGCCGTCGGCGGCGCCGGGGCCCAGGTGGGCGCGGAGCACCGCGGGCTCGGCGGCGACGGCGGCCCGTACCGCTTCCCGTACGGCCGGGTCGTCGAGCGGGTCGGCGCTGGTCCGGCCCTCGGCGAGGGCGAGCAGCGCCGGGCCGGTCAGCTGGTACGGCACGGGGCCCGCGAGGTCCAGGACGACCGTGTCCGCCTTCTCGTGCGCGGCCGCCTGGAGCGCCTGGTGGAGCGGGACCGCCACGGGCCGGGCCTCGGGGTCCCAGAGGGCGAGCGAGGCGATCGAGGTGAAGGCGGGCAGGGCGCGCCGGTTTCCGGCCGTGAGGGTGGGGACCGCCATGTCGCTGGTCTTCTCGCGGCGCAGGCCGTTCTCGTCGGTCTCGACCTCGCCGAGGACGGCGACCACGGGGACGAGGAGCCGGGCCTCGCGCAGCGCGTCGAGGACCGGGCCGTGGGCGGTTCTGTCCTCCGCCCAGGCCGCGAGGGCCGCGGCGAGCCGCGGGTCGGCGGTGCCGTCGTCGTCGGAGAAACCGGGGTCCGGGATGTTCTTGAGCGCCACGCACCGAGCCTAACCGGCGCGCGGGGACGCCCGGCCCGCCACCCCCTACGAGGTCCGGTGGGCGCGCCGTAGGACGACGGCTGTGAGGAGCAGCAGGGCGCCGAGCCCGCCGGCGAGCGGGGCGAGCAGCCCGATGGGGCGGCTCTCCTCGGGGGCGGGGAGCGGTCCGGGGCCGAAGTACCGGCCCTTGTAGCCGGAGCTGGTGTTCTTCGGGTCGCCGCCCTTGAGCTTGCCGCCCGCCTCGATCGCGGCGGCCGGGTCGACCGTCCCGTACCCCTTGGCGTCGCTGCGGCCGCCCTTGGGGCGGCTGCGGGCGGTGTCGATGAGCAGCCGCTTGACCTGGGCGGGGGTGAGGTCGGGGTGCGCGGCGCGGACGAGGGCGACGGCCCCCGAGGCGAACGCGGCGGCGGCGCTGGTGCCCCAGCCCTCGTAGTAGCGGCGGTCGGGGTCGGCGATGGCGATGTCGACACCGGGGGCGCTGACGGTGGCGTACCAGCGGCGGGTGGAGAAGGAGGCGTGGGTGCCGTAGCGGTCGACTGCGGTGACGGCGATGACCCCGGGGTAGGCGGCGGGGTACGAGATGTGGTCGCCCTTCTCGCCGCCGTTGCCCGCGGAGGCGACGACGGAGACGCCCTTCGCGAGGGCGTACTGGACGGCGGCGTCCTCGCCCGCGTCGGGGTGGGCGGACTTGGAGTCGTCGCCCAGGGAGAGGTTGATGACGTCGGCGCCGTGGTCGGCGGCCCAGCGGATGCCTTCCGCGAGGGCGGCGCCGCGGGACTTGCGGGCCTTGTCGCGGGCCTTGTCGGTGCCTTCGAGAATGACGCGCACGGGGAGGATCTTCGCTTCGGGGGCGATGCCGAGGACGCCGTCCCGGCCGTCGTACCCGTGGCCGTGTCCGGCGATGATCCCGGCCATGGCGGTGCCGTGCCGGGCCCAGGCGCGGTCGCCCTTGGCCGCGCCGAAGCCGATGAGGTCGCGTCCCGTGAGGACCGAGCCCTCGAGGTCCGGGTGCTCGGCGTCGACTCCGGTGTCGAGGACGGCGACCGTGACGCCCTCGCCCTTGGTGGTGCGCCAGGCCTCGGTGGTGTGGAGCGCTTCGAGGCCCCACTGGCGGGCGCGGATGGTGTCGGCGTGGGCGGGTGTCGTGGTGGCGGGCAGGACGGAGAAGGCGGTGGCGAGGAGGACGGCCGCGGGGGTACGGAGGCGGGTCACCGGGCGCTCTTCTCCTTCGCCGCCGCGGCGGCGGTCGTGCGCAGCAGCCGTTCGATCCGCACCGTGATGCCCTTGGCCTCGTGGCCGAGGCCGGACTGCGCGGCGGCGTCGGTACGGCCCCGGGCCATGGTCCGGTCGGCGGGCTGCGGTTCCGCGACGGCCCGGCCGTCCGCGAAGCCGGAGACGGCGGTGACGACGACGGGCAGGTCGGTGGGGGCGTTCAGCCACCAGCTGGCGCGCTGGTCGGCGCCGAACCGGGCGGCGACGGTGCCGGGGCCGGCGAGGGCGGGGGGTACGTCCTGGCCGAGGCGGGTGGTGAGGCCGCCCTGGCCGAGAGCGCGCTGGGCGGTGACGTCGGCGCGGGTGAAGACGAGGCCGACGGTGATGACGCTGCTGGCGGTGGCGTCGGTGTAGGTGGCGCGCAGGACGCGTTCGCAGCCGAGTGGCCGGAGGGTGGCGAGCAGGCCCTTGGCGAGGACGGCGGGCGAGCAGGCGGCGTCCGGGGCGACGACGATCCGGGTCCAGGTGCGTGCGGCCGCGCCTGGGCCCGCTGCGGGGCCCGCGAGGGTGCGGGGGAAGAGGGTGTCGACGGGGGCGTTGTGCCAGAGCTCCATCGCCTCGGTGTAACCGGCGGGTTCGGGGCGCTCCCCGGGCTCGGCGGCGGCCAGCCACACTCCGGCGAGGGCGCCGCCGATGAGCCCGACGCCGAGGACGGCGCAGACGGCGGCGGCGAGGTTCCGCCCGGTGCGCCGCTCGCGTACGGGCCGAAGGCGCGTGGTCGTCTCGACGGGCGCCTCGGGCGGGAGGGCGCCGGGAGTGGCGGCGCCGTAGGCGTAGGTGTGGCCGTAGGGCGGGACGGGGGGCCGGACGTGCGGAGGGGCGGAGGGCGCGGCGGCGACCGGTGCCTGTCGGGCGGGCGCCGGGCCGGCGGGGCGGCTGTGGGGCCGGGAGGGACCGGCGGGAGCCGAGGCCGGCAGAGGGGGCGTGCCGTGCCCCGGGTGCGGCGGAGTGGCAGCGGCGGGACGGGCGGGCGCCGGAGCGGCGGGAGCCGGGGCAGCCGGCGGACGCGACGGCGCCGCGGGCGCCGAGGTGTCCGGCCGTGATGCCGGACGCGGCGCGCCCGGAGAGTTCGCGTCCCGTGACGCCGGGCGCTGCGCACCCGAAGGGTTCGCGTCCCCGGACGCCGGACGACGCGCGCCCGTAGGGGTCCCGTCCCCCGTCGCCGACGTCTGGCGTGGCGCACCCGTGGGCGCCGTGGGCGCCGAACCGGTGGGGGTGCGCGGCGCGCCCGGTGCCGTCTCCGTCGGGCGGATCACGCGGAGGCGGGCGGTGGTCTCCACCGCCGGCGGCTCGGGGGTGGCGGCGGTCGGGAGGAGGGCGTCCGTGATGCGCGACGCCGTGCCGGGGCGCTGCTCGCCGGTCATCCCCGTTCCCCCCGCTCGTGTCGACAATGGCCGTCACTCTACGGGCTGTTCCCCCTGGCACGGGAACCCAGGGGCTACCCACCCGTAAACCCGTCTGGCAAGCTCGGGCCATGACTCCCCGCGCCGCCGACCGGGCCCGTTACGACCGGGCCACCGCTCATCTCGACGCGCCCGTGGCGATCGTCGATCTCGAGGCCTTCGACGCCAACGCGGCGGACCTGGTGCGCCGGGCGGGCGGCAAGCCCGTCCGGGTGGCGAGCAAGTCCGTGCGGTGCCGGGCGCTCCTGGAGCGGGTGCTCGCGCGGGAGGGTTTCGCGGGAATCATGTCGTTCACGCTCGACGAGTCGCTGTGGCTGGCCCGTGCCGGGTTCGACGACGTCCTGCTCGCGTATCCCTCGGCGGACCGCAACGGGTTCGGGGAGCTGGCGCGGGACCCGAAGCTCGCCGCCGCGGTGACGGTGATGGTCGACGACGTGGCGCAGCTGGATCTGATCGACGCGTCCCGCGCGGGCGGGACGGAGGAGGTCCGGGTCTGCCTGGAGCTGGACACGTCGCTGCGGCTGATCGGGGGCCGGATACGGGTCGGAGCGCTGCGTTCGCCGCTGCGCGAGCCCGCCCAGCTGGCCGAGCTGGCCCGCTCGGTGGTGCGCCGCCCCGGTTTCCGGCTGGTCGGGATCATGGCGTACGAGGGGCATGTCGCGGGGGTCGGGGACGCGGTCGCGGGCCGGCCGCTGCGCTCGCGGGCGATCCGGCTGATGCAGGCGGCGGCCCGCAGGGAGCTGGCGGAGCGCAGGGCGGCCGTGGTGCGTGCCGTACGGGCGGTGGCGCCGGACCTGGAGTTCGTGAACGGCGGCGGCACCGGCAGCGTGCAGCACACGGCCGCCGAGGACGCGGTGACGGAGATCGCCGCGGGCTCGGGGCTCTTCGTGCCGCGCCTCTTCGACAACTACACCTCGTTCAGCGGGCGGCCCGCCGCCCTGTTCGCGCAGCCGGTCGTCCGTCGTCCGGGTGTCGGGGTGGTGACCGTGCTCGGGGGCGGTTATCCGGCGTCCGGGGCGCCGGGCCGGGACCGACTGCCCGTGCCGTACCTGCCGGAGGGCCTGCGGTACGACCCGCAGGAGGGCCCCGGCGAGGTGCAGACCCCGCTGCTCGGCTCGCCGGCCGACGATCTGCGGATCGGCGACAAGGTGTGGTTCCGGCACGCGAAGGCCGGCGAGCTGTGCGAGCGGTTCGAGAGCCTTCTGCTGGTCGAGGGCGACCGGATCACGGCGACCGTGCCGACGTACCGGGGCGAGGGCAGGACCTTCCTCTAGCAGGAGCCGGCAGGAGCTAGGGCCTTTCGTTTGGATCATGCCGGGCTCGCGGGGTCCGGCACCGCGCCTCGCCGCGTTGTCGTCGGTTGCCATGGCGCCCTCCTCCGCCTTGCGAGGCACGGCACCTGACCCCGCTCCCTGATCCGGCCTGATCCAAACGAAAGACCCTAGTGGACGGAGTCCGTCTGGTCCGGGATCACGCTGCCGTCGGAGCGCCGGACCGGTTCCGCCGTGCCGTCGGCCGCCGTGTAGCCGGTGGTGGCGCACGGGTAGGGGGTCGTCTTCGGCTTCTTCGGCTCGATGAACATGGGGTTGACGATCCAGCGGCCGTCGCCGTTCTCGTACGCCCGGCACATGAGTTCGTTCTTGTTGCGGTTGAGGACGAGGCGCAGGCCGGTGGCGTCCCGCAGGAAGGAGACGTCGGTGTCGGAGTCCCCGGCGGCGAGGACGTGGCGCCGGGAGGCGGGCTGTACGCGTTCGGCGGCGGGGCCGTGGACGCCGAGGATCTCCTGGTTGATCCAGCAGCGCTTGCCGTCGATGTAGGTGATCATCCGGTCCTCGCCGTCGCGGACGGTGCCGCAGCCCTTGAGGTGGGCGGTGAGCCGGCCGTGCTCGATGGTGTTGCGGATGCCGATCGCGCGGGAGGGGTGGACGCCGACGCCCTTCGCCCAGACGTCGACGACGGGTTCGGGTGAGGCGGAGACGATCCAGACGTCGAAGCCGGCGTCCTGGAGGGTGCGGATCAGGTCGCGCTGCTGGGGGTAGTGGCGGACCCAGCCGGTGACCTCGGACGTGCCGACGCGCTGGACGGCGCCCTGCGGGGCGGCCAGGTTCTCGGCGCGGGCGGCCGCGGCGAAGGACTCGACCTGGCGGGCGGTCCAGCCGCGCAGGAGCTGGGCGAGCCAGGCGTACTGGGGTTCCATGCGGCGGTGGTCGAACCCGGTGAAGGCCGCCGCGCCGCCGGTGGTGGCGCCCGTGCCGTAGACGGAGAGGATCTCGTCGGCGCAGCGGGTGTCGGTGGCCGTGGGGAGCGTGCGTACGCCGGAGGGGCAGGCGTGGCCGAGGGCGGCGGCGGCCCCGGGGGTGAGGTGACGGCTGGTGGTGGACCAGTCTCCGTTCCGGGGCGGGCGTATGCGGTCGTTGCGGAGGAGCCAGTAGAAGGTGGCGTCGCCGACGTCGTTCTTGATGACGGTGTTGTCCCAGTCGAAGACCGCGACGGGCTTCTTCCCCTTGTCGCGGCAGTGGTCGGCGATCAGCGCGTCGAGCCGGGCCTTGTTGTCGCCGTACCAGCCTTCGGAGACCTTCAGGGTCGGGCAGGCGCGGCTCTCCGCCTGGGCCGGCCCCGTGGCGACGAGGCCCGTCGCGGCGAGCGCGAGGGCGGCGGTGGCCGCGGACGTGCGGAGTCGGTGGTGGGTGGTCACGTCACTCTCCTGGTCTGTACGCGGAACAGCCGGGCGCCTTGCGACGCCCGGCTGCCGGGGGTGGGGGGGGGAAGGAGCGGGAGGGGCTAGAGCGGCGTCACGTACGCGCCCGCGATGCCGCCGTCGACGACGAAGTCGCTGGCGTTGACGAAGGAGGAGTCGTCGCTCGCGAGGAACGCGACGGCGGCGGCGATCTCCTCGGCCTCGGCGAAGCGGCCGACGGGGATGTGGACGAGGCGGCGCGCGGCCCGCTCGGGGTCCTTGGCGAACAGCTCCTGGAGGAGCGGGGTGTTGACGGGCCCGGGGCAGAGGGCGTTGACGCGGATGCCCTCGCGGGCGAACTGGACGCCGAGCTCGCGGGACATGGCGAGGACGCCGCCCTTGGACGCGGTGTACGAGATCTGGCTGGTGGCCGCGCCCATGAGGGCGACGAAGGAGGCCGTGTTGATGATGGAGCCCCTGCCCTGGCGGCGCATGTAGGGCAGGGCGGCCTTGCAGCAGAGGTAGACGGAGGTCAGGTTGACGTCCTGGACGCGCTTCCAGGCCTCGAGTCCGGTCTCCAGGATGGAGTCGTCGTCGGGGGGCGAGATGCCGGCGTTGTTGAAGGCGATGTCGACGGAGCCGTAGGTGTCGAAGGCCGTCCTGAACAGCGCCTCGACCTGCTCGGGGTCGGTGACGTCGACCTGGACGAAGGTGCCGCCGACCTCTTCGGCGGCGGCCTTGCCCGCGGTCTCGTCGATGTCGCCGCAGACGACGTTGGCGCCCTCGGAGGCGAGGCGTCGGGCGGTGGCGAGGCCGATGCCGCTGCCGGCTCCGGTGATGACGGCGGTACGGCCGACCAGGCGGCGGCAGATGATCTCGTTGCTCACAGTGCGGGACCCTCCGTGCTGATGAAGACGTTCTTAGTCTCGGTGAAGGCGGTCAGGGCGTCGGGGCCGAGTTCGCGGCCGAGGCCGGATTGCTGGTAGCCGCCGAAGGGCGTCCAGTAGCGGACGCTGGAGTGGGAGTTGACCGAGAGGTTGCCGGCCCGGACGGCGCGGGAGGCGCGCAGGGCGCGGCCGACGTCCCGGGTCCAGATCGAGCCGGACAGGCCGTACTCGGTGGCGTTGGCGAGGCGGATCGCGTCGGCCTCGTCCTCGAAGGGGAGGACGACGGCGACGGGTCCGAAGATCTCCTCGACGGCGCAGGGGGCGTCCTCGGGCACGTCGGTGAGGACGGTCGGCGGGAACCAGAAGCCGGGGCCTTCGGGGGCCTTGCCCCGGATGCCGGTGAGGTCGTCGGTGACGTAGGAGCGGACGCGGTCGAGCTGGGCGCGGGAGATGAGCGGGCCCATCTGGGTGCGCTCGTCGGAGGGATCGCCGACGACGATCTCCTCGATCGCGGGGGTGAGGAGTGCCATGAACCGGTCGTACGCGCTCCGCTGGACGAGGATGCGGGTACGCGCGCAGCAGTCCTGCCCGCTGTTGTCGAGGAAGGCCATCGGGGCGGCGGCGGCCGCCGCTTCCAGGTCGGCGTCGGCGAAGACGATGTTGGGGCTCTTGCCGCCGAGTTCGAGGGTGACCCGCTTCACCTGGCCGGCGCACTTCGCCATGATCGACTTGCCGACCCTGGTGGAGCCGGTGAAGACGATCTTGGCGATGCCGGGGTGTTCGACGAGGGCGTTGCCGGCGACCGGTCCCGTGCCGGGGAGGACCTGGAAGAGGCCTTCGGGCAGACCGGCTTCGAGGGCGAGCTCGGCGAGGCGGAGCGCGGTGAGCGGGGTGGTCTCGGCCGGCTTGAGGATGACGGCGTTGCCCGCGGCGAGGGCGGGTGCGGTGGCCCAGGCGGCGATCGGCATGGGGAAGTTCCAGGGCGCGATGACGCCGACGACCCCGAGCGGTTCGAGGATCGTGATGTCGAGTCCGCCGGCGACGGGGATCTGGCGCCCGTTGAGGCGCTCGACTCCCCCGGCGGCGAAGTCGAGCAGGTCGCGGACGTTGCCCGCCTCCCAGCGGGCGTTGCCGATGGTGTGCCCGGCCTCGGTGACCTCCAGGCGGGCGAGCTCCTCGACGTGCCCGTCGACGACGGAGGCGAAGCGGCGGAGCAGCCGGGCCCGGTCGGCGGGCGCCGCGGCCGCCCAGCCGCGCTGGGCGGCCGCGGCCCGAGCGACGGCGGCGTCGACGTCGGCGGGGGTGGCGGCGGGGACGGTGGCGACCGGATCCTCGGTCGCCGGGTTCAGTACCTGCAGCACCGCGTTCCTCTCTCTTGTCACAGGCGTTCGAAGGAACGACGCAGTTCCCAGTCGGTCACCGCGGCGTCGAAGGCGTCGAGTTCGACGCGGGCCATGTTGCGGTAGTGGGCGACGACCTCGGGGCCGAACGCGGCCTTGGCGATCTCGCTGGTCTCCCAGAGGTCGGCGGCCTCGCGCAGGGTGGTGGGCACGTGCGCGTACTCGGCGGTGTAGGCGTTGCCGGTGCAGGGCGGGGGGAGTTCGAGGCGCTGCTCGATGCCGTGGAGTCCCGCGGCGACCAGACCGGCGACGGCCAGGTACGGGTTGACGTCGCCGCCGGGGAGGCGGTTCTCGAAGCGGGTGGAGCGGCCGTGGCCGACGACCCGGAGCGAACAGGTGCGGTTGTCGTGGCCCCAGGCGACGGCGGTGGGGGCGAAGGAGCCGGGCTGGAACCGCTTGTAGGAGTTGATGTTGGGGGCGTAGAGGAGGGAGAAGTCGCGGAGGGCGGCGAGCTGTCCCGCGAGGAAGTGCCGCATGGTCGCGGACATGCCGTGCTCGTCGTCGCCCGCCATCACGTTCGTCCCCTCCTGATCCTGGAGGGAGAGGTGGATGTGGCAGGAGTTGCCCTCGCGCTCGTTGTACTTCGCCATGAAGGTGAGCGAGTAGCCCTCCTGTGCGGCGATCTCCTTGGCGCCCGTCTTGTAGACGGCGTGTCGGTCGCAGGTGACGAGGGCCTCGTCGTACTTGAAGGCGATCTCGTGCTGGCCGGGGTTGCACTCGCCCTTGGCGGACTCGACGGTGAGTCCGGCGCCGGTCATCTCGTTGCGGATGCGGCGCAGGAGGGGTTCGATGCGTCCGGTGCCGAGGACGGAGTAGTCGATGTTGTACTGGTTGACGGGCGTGAGGTCGCGGTAGTTCGCGTCCCAGGCCTGCTCGTAGCTGTCCCTGAAGACGATGAACTCGAGTTCGGTGCCGACGTGGGCGGTGAGGCCGTGCTCCGCGAGGCGCTCCAGCTGGCGGCGGAGGATCTGGCGGGGCGCGGCGACGACGGGGGTGCCGTCGCCCCAGGCGAGGTCCGCGGTCACCATGGCGGTGGCCTCGTTCCAGGGGAGGCGGCGGAGGGTGGTGAGGTCGGGGTGCATGGCGAAGTCGCCGTAGCCGCGGTCCCAGGAGGACATCTCGTATCCGTCGACGGTGTTCATCTCGGTGTCGACGGCCAGAAGATAGTTGCAGCCCTCGGTGCCGTGGCCGAGTACCTCGTCCAGGAAGAACGGGGCGGCGAACCGCTTGCCCTGGAGCCGTCCCTGCATGTCGGGGAAGGCCAGGACTACGGTGTCGATCTCGCCGCTCGCGACGAGGGCTCGGAGCTCCTCGACGGCGAGCGGGGGTTTGCGGTCTGCCACGGGATTGCTCCTCCTTCGGCCTGCCGGAAGTCATAAGGTATTGCGGAAGACCATTACTTGGGAAGTCCCGGAGAAGGGGAAACGCGAACGTGGCCAGTACGAGTGAATCGGCGGACCGGCTGACGCCCGTGCTGCGGCCGGTGCGGGCGGGCAACGGCTTCGAGGAGGCCCTGGAGCAGATCCTCCAGGTGGTGCGGCTCGGTCTCGTGCCCGGCGGGGAGCGGCTGCCCGCCGAGCGGGAGCTGGCCGACCGGATGGGGATCAGCCGGGTGACCCTGCGCGAGGTCCTGAAGGTCCTCCAGGAGCAGGGGCTCGTGGAGAGCCGGCGCGGCCGGTACGGCGGAACGTTCGTCCTGCCCCGGACCCAGACCGCCGACGAGGACGAGCTGCGCCGCCGGATCGCCTCGGTCGACATGGAGGACACCCTGCGCTTCCGGGAGGTGCTGGAGGTGGGGGCCGCCGGTCTCTGCGCGGCCCACGGGCTCGACACGGCGGGCGTGGAGCGGCTGCGGAGCGCCGTGGCGGCGACCCACGACGCCCCGCTGGCCGATTACCGCCGCCAGGACACCCTGCTGCACCTCACGCTCGCCGAGCTGTCCGGCTCGCCGACGCTGACGGCCCAGTACGCGGCGGTCCGGGCCACGGTGAACGACCTCCTGGACTGCATCCCCCTGCTCGTACGCAACCTGGAGCACTCCCAGCACCAGCACACCGCCCTGGTGGAGGCGGTGCTCGACGGGGACGCGGACGCGGCCCGCGAGGTGATGCGGGAGCACTGCGCGGGCACGGCGGCGCTGCTGCGGGGATTCCTGACGTGAGCGCGCCCGGGGTCCCCACGTAACCCGAAAGTAACGCAGGGGGGTTGCGCTCCCCCGTCGGCCACCGCAAAGGTATGGCTCCAATCCATTGGGCCCGTTGCGGGGAGCTGACGCTGCCATGACGCTCGAAGACACCACCGGGGACACCACCCCACCGAAGGACGACTATCTGGAACGG
The DNA here is from genome assembly GCF_000725545.1 of Streptomyces exfoliatus. Classification (GTDB taxonomy): domain Bacteria; phylum Actinomycetota; class Actinomycetes; order Streptomycetales; family Streptomycetaceae; genus Streptomyces; species Streptomyces exfoliatus. The sequence goes on from NZ_JNZP01000015.1 coordinate 234,445, forward strand.
CGCGCGCTGCGCCGCGGCAGCGCCGGCTGGCTGCTGCTCACCGGGCTCGGCGTCGCCTACGTCGTCTCCGGGGACTTCTCCGGCTGGAACATCGGCCTCTCGAAGGGCGGGTTCGGCGGCCTCGCCATCGCGACCGTCCTGATGGGCGCGATGTACGCCTGTCTGGTCTTCGCGCTCGCCGAGCTCTCCGCCATCCTGCCCACGGCGGGCGGCGGCTACGGCTTCGCCCGCCGGGCACTCGGCACCTGGGGCGGCTTCCTCACCGGCACCGCGATCCTCATCGAGTACATCCTCGCGCCCGCCGCCATCTCGATCTTCATCGGCGACTACGTCGAGTCCCTCGGCCTCTTCGGCCTGGAGTCCGGCTGGCCGGTCTACCTGGTCTGCTTCGCGCTCTTCATCGGCATCCACCTGTGGGGCGTGGGCGAGGCGCTGCGCTTCAGCCTGATCGTGACGGCCATCGCCGTCGCCGCCCTCGTCGTCTTCGCGCTCGGCGCCCTCACCGACTTCCACGTCGACGGACTCAATGACATCCCGGTCGACGGAGAGGCCTTCGGGTCCAACTCCTGGCTGCCGTTCGGCCTGCTCGGGATCTGGGCCGCGTTCCCCTTCGGCATGTGGTTCTTCCTCGGCGTGGAGGGAGTGCCGCTCGCCGCAGAGGAGGCGAAGGACCCGGTGCGGTCGATGCCGAAGGCGCTCGCCCTCTCCATGGGCATCCTGGTGCTGCTCGCCGTCATGACCTTCTTCGCCGCGACCGGGGCGCGCGGTTCGGCCGCCGTCCAGGAGGCGGGCAACCCCCTCGTCGTGGCACTCCAGGGCGAAGGGGACCCGACGGCGCTCAGCCGCTTCGTGAACTACGCGGGCCTCGCCGGTCTCGTCGCCTCCTTCTTCTCCCTCATCTACGCCGGATCCCGCCAGCTCTTCGCCCTCTCCCGGGCCGGCTACCTGCCGCGCTTCCTCTCCCTCACCAGCCGCCGCAAGTCGCCGTACCTGGGTCTGCTCATCCCGGGCGCGATCGGCTTCGCGCTCGCGGCCGGGACCGGGGACGGGGCCCGGATGCTGAACATCGCCGTGTTCGGCGCCACCATCTCGTACGCCCTGATGGCGCTCTCCCACATCGTGCTGCGGCGCCGCGAGCCGGGGCTCCACCGGCCGTACCGCACCCCCGGGGGGATCGTGACCTCCTCCGTGGCCTTCGTCCTGGCCCTCTCCGCCCTGGTCGCGACCTTCCTGGTGGACCGGACGGCGGCGTTCATGGCGCTCGGGGTGTACGCGATCGCCCTCGGCTACTTCGCGTTCTACAGTCGGCATCATCTGGTGGCCTCCGCGCCCGAGGAGGAGTTCGCGGCGCTCGCCGCGGCCGAGGCCGAACTCGAACGCGGCTGATCCGACGCGACCGATCCACCGATGCTCCGCACCTCTGGAGGATGTTCCGTGACCAAGCCGCTCATCGGCGTGACCACCTACCTCGACCAGGCCCGGTGGGGGGTGTGGGACATGCGGGCCGCGCTTCTGCCCGCCCCCTATCCCCGGCTCGTCCAGGAGAGCGGAGGGCTCGCGATGATGCTGCCGCCGGACGGGCCGGAGGCCGCGGCCGCGGTCGTGGCCCGGCTCGACGGGCTCGTCGTCGCGGGCGGGGCGGACGTCGAGCCCGTACGGTACGGGGCCGAGCCCGACCCCCGTACCGGCCCGCCCGCCCGGGAGCGGGACTCCTGGGAGCTGGCCCTGATCGGCGCCGCCCTCGCCTCCGGGACCCCGCTGCTCGGCATCTGCCGGGGCATGCAGCTCCTCAACGTGGCGCTCGGCGGAACCCTCGTCCAGCACCTGGACGGGCACGTGGAGGCGGTCGGGGTGATCGGCCGGCACGCGGTGAAGCCGGTCCCGGGGAGCCGGTACGCCTCCCTGGTGCCCGAACTCGCCGAGGTCCCGACCTACCACCACCAGGCCGTGGACCGGCTCGGCGCGGGACTCGCCGCCTCGGCCCACGCGGAGGACGGCACGGTGGAGGCGGTGGAACTGGCCGCCCCGGCCTGGGCCCTCGGCGTGCAGTGGCACCCGGAGATGGGCGAGGACCTGCGGGTGATGCGGGGGCTCGTGGAGGCGGCGGAGGCGGCGCGCCAGGGGTGAAGGTGGTGCGCCGGATCAGCCCCCGGGGGCCGTGAGCGGCGTCCAGGTCCCCGGACCCGCCGTGCAGGGTCCGCCGTCGTGCACCATGAGGCGCCGCTCGGCCGGATCGGCCGCGACCGTGGCCAGGGTCGCCCATCGGCTGCCCAGTACCCCTTCGGCGGGGGCGTGGCAGCAGACCTCGGCACCGTCGTCCCGATGGGCGGCGAGCAGGCTCACGAGCGCGTCGGGGCCGAACGGGCCGGTGTGACCGAGGAGCCGTTCCGTGAGCAGCCGGTGGCGGTCGTACGTCTCCGGGTCCCGGCGACCGCGCAGCTCCCCGGCCGCGAGGGCCGGGGAGAGGAAGTGGTTCGTCCGCACCAGCCGGCCCCGTTCGTCGGGGACGACCACGGACGAGCCGGCCGGGGCGAGCTCCACGGACGCGGCCCGGTCGGCTGTCACGACGGTGATGACCGTGGACGCCGATACGGGGGCACTCGTCAGGATCCCGACCGCCTCGTCGAACGACCCCGCCGTGCCCAGGACCTGACGTGCCACCAGGTGCACGGGGACCCCGCCCGCCGCGTCCTCCCGGTGGCCGAGGATGTTGAAGAGCACGCCCACACCGGCCTCGTTGACGCCGATCTTCGCGAGGATGCCGTGCTCGGTGATCCCGGCGAAGCCGTGGACGTCCCCGGTGACCGTCTGGAGGTGCCAGGCGTCGGCGAGTTCGTCGTGCCAGTCCCAGCACTGACCGCCGGTGGTCCTGGCGTCGCCGCCGTGGACGAGCGTGGAGCACTCCCCCGTGCGGGGCGCACCGGCCTCGGCGAGGATCTCGGTGCGCGCGTTGAGCGCGGCGATCGTCCAGAACGGCACTCCGGCGCCCTCGGCGACCCCTTCCAACTCCTCGACGAGTTCGGGCGCCCAGGCGCGGGTCGCGTCGACGCAGCGGAGGGCGAGTGCGGGCACGTCGAGCGTCCGGGCGTTCGCGGCGGCGACGGTCGTGAAGAGCTCCTCGTACACCCGCCACGCGCGCGTGACGCCGGCGCGGGCCTGCCGGCCCCGGTCCTCGCCGCGCCGCCGGGGCGTGGCGCCGCCGATCCGGAGGGTCGTACGGCTGTTCACGCGCCCGCCCGGGCGGCGCGCAGGGTGCGGTCGTTCCGCATGAGGAGGGCGTAGAGGGCGGCGGAGACCGCCATGCCGACGGGGAGGGAGAGGTCGACGCCGTCGAGGGCGGCGGCGATGGGTCCCGTGTAGAGGGTGTTGACGCAGAGGGCGGCCGCGGTGACGCCCGCGACGAGGGCGAGGGCACCGGCCGGGTTGACGCCCGCGGTGTACCAGAAAGGGCTGCCGGGGGTCTCGTCCGAGAGCGCGGGGCCGTCGTAGCGGCCCCGGCGCAGCAGGACGTCGGTGGCGTACACGGCCATCAGGGGGCCGACCAGGACGACGATCACCTGGAGGGCGTTGCTGACGGTGTCGAGGAAGTGGGAGACGAGCAGTCCGTAGAGGGTGAGGGCGACGGCGACGGCGCCGTCGAAGAGGACGCTGACGGAGCGGCGGATGCGGAAGCCGACGGCCTGGAGGGCGAGTCCGGCGCTGTAGGCGGTCAGGGCGTTGATGGAGATCGTGCCGAGGACCAGGGCGAGCAGGAAGACCGGGACGAACCAGCCGGGCAGGATCTCCTGCAGCGCGGTCTGCGGGTCGGTCATGTCGACGGCGGTGGCCGCGAAGGCGCCGAGAGCGCAGACGACGACGCTGGGCAGGAAGGCGCCGAGGGCGGTCCAGCCGATGATCGCCTTCCTGGAGGCCGTACGGGGCAGGTAGCGGGAGAAGTCGGCGCTCGTGGTGTACGAGAGCGGGCCGGAGGCGATCATCGTGGTGCCCGCGAGCAGGAGGGCCCAGAGTTCGAGTCCGGTGAGCGGCGCCTCCGGGGCGTACGAGAAGTCGGCGTGCCGCAGGACGGCGAACGCGACGACGGTGAAGGCGCCGGCGAGGGCCAGGGTGATCGGCAGGTACAGCTTGATGATCAGGGCGTGGCCGTAGACGCTGATGGCCAGCGTGAGGGCGGCGATGACCATGATGACGGCGACCTTGACGGGCGTGTTCGCCGTGATGCCGGCCTTCTCGACGAGCGCGAAGGCGGCGGTGGCCGCCGCGGCCAGGTTGAGGGCGAAGTAGCAGACGGAGACGAGCCAGCCGCCGATCGCGTTGTTCGCGCGGTTGCCGAGGACCCCGTACACGGCCCGGGTGATCACCTCGCTGGGCGCGCCCGCGGCCGGTCCCGAGGTGGCGAGGAGGCCGGGGAGCAGCCAGAACAGGTTGCCGATGACGGTCACGGCGAGGGCCTGCCAGAGGCTCAGGCCCATCAGGACGAGGGCGCCGCCGATGACGAGGCTGAGGTAGTTGACGTTGGCCGCGGCCCAGACGGAGAACAGCTCACGGGGGTGTCCGTGGCGTTCGGCGTCGGGGATGTGGTCGATGCCGTGGGCCTCGATGCGGGCCGGCCGGTCGGCGGCCTGTGCGACGACTCGGCCGCCCGGGGAGCCTGGGTGCGGGTCGGGGATAGGGGAAGCCATACGGCCCTCCGGATGCGTGTCGTGCCCACCTGCTTGCTTATTGGTCGCACACTCAATAGCATCCCGGGTATGTCGTCAAGCGTCCAACGCAAGCGAGTTCGGAAAACCCCGGAAGCCCGGCGGGCGGAGATCGTGGAGACCGCGGCACGGGTCGCCCTGACCGAGGGGCTCGAGTGCGTCACCCTGCGGCGGATCGCCGAGGAGCTCGCCGTCCGCCCCGGCCTGATCAGCCACTACTTCCCCTCGGCGGAGGATCTGGTGGGCGAGGCCTTCAGCGTGGCCGCCACCGGCGAACTCGACGCCCTGCTGCCCGCCGACCGCCCGCACGGCACCCCCACGCAGTACCTCGCGCGCTACTTCACCCTCTCGGCGGGCGAGGCCTACGACGACATCAGCCGCCTCTGGATCAACGCCCGGCACCTCAGCCGCTACCGGCCCGTCCTGCGCGAGCGGGTCGCCGAACAGGAACGCGCCAACGACGACCGCCTGGAGCAGCTGATCCGCGAGGGCGTCGAGCGGGGCGAGTTCCGCACCGACGACCCGCGTGCCGCCGCCATCCAGATCCTGGTGGTCCTCGACGGCCTCGGCGCCCATGCCAACACCGACCGGAGCAACCGCCCGGCGGCCGTGGCGCGCATGCCCCTCACCACGGCGGAACGCGAACTCGGCCTGCCCCACGGGGCGCTCACCGACGTACCGGCACCGGCGGAGCCCACGGAGCCTGCCGACGTACCGGGTCCGGCGGACTCCGGGGACGTACCGGCTCCGGCGGAGCCTGCCGACGTATCGGCTCCGCAGTCCACTGACGGGCCTGCGTCGCCCGCCGACCCCGCCTGACGCCGCCACCCCCTCCCCCGCCCGCCCCCTTCCTGGAGCCACCGTGCGCACCCGACTCGTCCTGCTCTCCGCCCGTCTGCTCGACCCCGGCACGGGGGCGTTCCTGCCCGAGACCGCGCTCGCCGTCTCCGACGACGGCCGGATCGGCGCCCTCGGCGACGACCGGGAGATCCGCGCGCTCGCCGGACCCGGCACCACCGTCGTCGACCTGAAGGGGGCCGTGGTCACGCCCGGTCTCGTCGACGGACACGTGCACCCGGTGACGGGCGCCGAACTGACCCACGGCCTCGACCTCTCGTACTGCGCCGACCTCGACGACGTTCGGGAGGCCCTCGCCCGTGAGGTACGGACCCTGGACCGGGGCGCCTGGCTCTTCGGCTGGGGCCTCGACCCGAACGTCTTCGGCGACCGGCCCGTCGGCATCGCGCCCTTCGACACCGTGCTCGACGGCGTACCGGCCTTCCTCCTGCTCTTCGACGCCCACTCGGCGCTCGCCAGCAGGCGCGCGCTCGAACTCGCCGGAGTGGACGGGCCCCGCACCTTCGCCCAGGCCTCCGCCGAGGTCGTCTGCGACGCCGACGGGCGCCCGACCGGGCTGCTCCAGGAGGACGCCGCCTGCGAGCTGGTCGAGCGGGTCGCCCCGCGGCCGACGCGCGAGGAGAGCCGGGAACGGCTCGCGGCGGCCCTGCGGGCCATGGCGGCGACCGGACTCACCGGCGGCCACGCCATGGACGCCAACGGCGACAGCCTCGCGCTGTACGGGGAGCTGGACGCGGCCGGCGAGCTGCCGCTCCGGCTCCGGGTGGCACCCTGGTGCCAGCCCGGCACCGACGCGGACGGCGTACGGGCCCTGATCGCGCGGCAGGGCACGGGCGGGGCGCTGTGGCGGGTCGCCGGGGTGAAGCTCTTCATGGACGGGACCATCGACAACGGCACCGCGTGGCTGGAACGCCCCGACTGCCACGGCGAGTCCACGCACGCGTTCTGGCCGGACCCCGAGACGTACACCCGCGTCGTCGGGGAACTGCACCGGGCGGGCGTCCCGACGGCGACGCACGCCATCGGGGACGCGGCCGTCCGGCACGTCCTCGACTCCGTCGAGAAGGCACGGGCCACCGGCGGGACCGAGGTACGGCACCGGGTCGAGCACATCGAGACCGTGCCGGACGACACCCTGCGGCGCTTCGCCGACCTGGGCGTCCTCGCCTCCATGCAGCCCACGCACTGCTGCGACTTCACCCGCGCCGACCACACCGACAACTGGTCGCGCCGGCTCGGCGAGGAGCGCGCCTCGCGCGCGTGGCGCTGCCGGGATCTGGTGGACGCGGGGGCCACCGTGCTCCTCGGCTCCGACTGGCCGATCGCGCCGTTCCCGCCGCTCGGCGTGATGGCCGGGGCCGCGCACCGGCGCCCGAGCCGCGACCTCGGCCAGGCGCCGCACCTGCCGGAGCAGGCGCTCACGGCCCTGGAGGCGCTGCGCGGCATGACGACGGCGCCGGCGTACGCGGCGGGCGAGGAGCACGAGGCGGGGCGGCTCGCCCTGGGCTACCGCGCCGACCTGACGGCCCTGGCTGCGGACCCGCTGACGACCCCGCCGACGGAACTGCCGGACGTACCGGTCCGCCTGACGGCGGTGGGCGGCCGACTGACGTACCGGGCGTCGAACGTCTAACGGGCGGGGGTGCACACGGGTACGGCCCTGGGGGCACCCCGGCAGGGAACGGAGGCACCCTCAAGGACGCCCTGCCGTTGTGCCCACCCGTCCCGCCCAGCCGGACGGCGGCCCACGACGGCAGGGCGAGGCCACCAGCCCCCGGCAGGGTTTCGGGAAGGGGCGGGGTGGGGGTCTACGGCACGGCCGGCGTCAGGGCCTGGCAGGTCTCCGCGGAGCCGGCCGGGATCCGCGGAGCCGGCCGGGTTCCACCGGACAAGCCTCAGCCTCGCGTCAGCGAGAGGAGGTCGCGGGCCGGGCCCGTGGGGCGGTGGCCCGTAGGCCAGACCGCGCGGAGGTCCCGGCGGAGGAGGACCCCCTCCACGGGGATGGCCACCAGGCGGCGCGAGCCCAGCTCCTCCGCGACGGCGAGTTCGCTGAGGACGGCCGGCCCGGCCCCGCTGACGGCGGCCGCCTTCACCGCCGTCGTGGAGGCGAGCTCGAGCAGCGGCTGCGCGAGGCCGCCGTGGCCGGCGAGCGCCGCGTCCAGGACCTGCCGGGTACCGGAGCCGCGTTCCCGCAGGACCAGCGGCGTCGCGGCCAGCTCCGCCGGGTCGAGCGGGCCGCGCCGCCGGGCCCACGGGTGCGAGGGCGCGGCGACGATCGCGAGCCGGTCGTGGGCGACGACCACCCCGTCCAGTCCGTCGGGCACGGCGAGCCCTTCCACGAAACCGATGTCCGCCTCGTTGGCGAGGAGCCGTTCCGCGACCACCGCCGAGTTGCCCGCCTGGAGGGACACGGCCGTGTCCGGGCGCTCGGCACGCAGCGCGATGAGCCAGCCGGGCAGCAGGTACTCGGCGATCGTCATGGACGCGGCCACCCGCAGCCGGGAGTCCCGCCGCCCGCGCAAGGCCTGCGCGCCCGCGTCGAAGGCCTCGGCCGCCTCCACGATCCGCCGCGCCCAGTCGGTGACGAGGGCGCCGGCGTCGGTGAGCCGCGAGCCGCGCGGCGAGCGGTCGACCAGGGCCACGCCGAGCTGCCGTTCCATGGAACGGATGCGGCTGCTGGCGGCCGGCTGGGTGATGCCGATCTCGCGGGCGGCGGCCCCGAGGCTCCCGTACCGGGCGACGGCGAGGAGCAGTTCGAGTGCGCCGAGGTCCGGGACCCGGTGATGGAGCCGGCCCCTGACGTCGGCCCCGTACGTCTCGTCGCCCCGCGCTTCCCTGCTCATAAACCCAGCTTATGACGTCATAGCCGCAAGATCCCTGGTGGGGACCGGTGAACCGGGCGACGGTGGAGGCATGGCAAGCCACGCACCTCTCCTTCCGGCCCTCCGCGCCACCACCCCCGGCGCCCGGCCGACCGCCTCCCCGGCCCGTTCCGTCCGTCACCTCGGACCGAACTGGTACGCCTCCGTCATGGGTACGGCCGTCGTGGCCAACGCCGGCGCCGGCCTCCCCCTGGACGTCCCCGGCCTGCGCACGCTCTGCGCGGCGGTCTGGGCCCTGTCGCTCGCGATGCTGATCGCCCTGGTCGCCGCCCGCGCGGCGCACTGGCTGCACCACCGCGACCAGGCCCGCGCCCATCTCATGGACCCCGCCATGGCGCCGTTCTACGGCTGTCTCTCGATGGCGCTGCTCGCCGTCGGCGGCGGGGCGATGATCGTGGGCCGGGACTGGATCGGGCTCCCGGCGGCCGTGGCGCTGGACGCCGTCCTGTTCACCGCCGGCACGGTCGTCGGCCTGGTGGCGGCGGTGGCCGTCCCGTACCTCATGGTGGTGCACCACCGGATCGAGAGCGCGTCCCCGGTGTGGCTGCTGCCGGTCGTGGCCCCCATGGTGTCCGCCGCGCTGGGCCCCCTGCTCGTGCCCCATCTGCCCGCCGGGGAGGCGCAGGAGACGCTGCTGATCGCCTGCTGGGCGATGTTCGGCGTCAGTCTGCTCGCGACCCTGATCATGCTGCCGCTGGTGTTCGGCCGACTCGTGACCGGCGGCCCGCTGCCCCTCGCGCTCACCCCCACCCTCTTCCTCGTCCTCGGCCCGCTCGGCCAGTCGACGACCGCCGCGAACACGTTCGCCGACGTGGCACCGGGCGTCCTGCCCACCCCGTACGCGCACGGCTTCACCGCCTTCGCCGTTCTCTACGGGGTGCCCGTCATGGGCTTCGCGCTGCTGTGGCTGGCGCTCGCCGGGGCGATGGTGCTGCGGGCGCGCCGGCGGGGCATGGGCTTCGCGATGACCTTCTGGGCGTTCACCTTCCCGGTCGGGACCTGTGTCACCGGCGCCGAGGGACTCGCCCGGCACACCGACCTCGCCGCGTTCCGGTGGCTCGCGATCGGCCTGTACGTGTTCCTCGTCGCGGCCTGGCTGGTGGCCGGCTCCCGCACCCTGCGGGGCCTGTTCAGCGGCGCGCTGCTCGCAGGGCCCGCGCCAGTGCTCGCGGCGCCTCGGCCAGGGACGGCCCGTACCAGGTGAGCAGGCGCCCGTCGACGAGCGCGGCGGCGGTCCCGGGGAACGCCTCGGGGCCGTCGTCCCGTGTGAAGCGGTACGGCTCGTCGGGCAGGACGACCAGGTCGGGCGCGGCGGCCCTGAGTTCGTCGAGCGGGAGGCGCGGATAGCGCTCCGGATGGTCCGCGTAGAGGTTGCGCACCCCGAGGCGGGCGAGCAGGTCACCGGCGAAGGTGTCGCGGCCGAGGACCATCCAGGGACGGCGCCAGATCGGCACGACCGCCGTGTACGTCCCTCCGGGGGTCAGCGCGTCCCACGCCGCCTCGGCCTCGTCGAGCCAGCGCGGCCGCCGGGGTGCGCCGCAGGCGGCGAGGACCCGCTCCAGCTCCCGGAGGGCCTGGCCGAGGGTGCGGATCTCGGTGACGAGGACGTCCAGGCCGGCGGCCCGTAGCGCGTCGAGGTCGGGGGCCCGGTTCTCCTCCTCGTTGGCGAGGACGAGGTCGGGGCGGAGGGCCGTGATCGCGGGGACGTCAGGGTTCTTGGTGCCGCCGACGCGTACGACATCGAGGTCTGCGGGGTGCGTGCACCAGTCGGTGGCGCCGACGAGGACACCGGGCGCCGTGACGGCGACGGTCTCGGTCAGGGAAGGCACGAGGGAGACGACCCTCATCGCGGCGGGGTCCTCATCGCGGTGGGGCTCTCCTCGCCGTGGGTCCTCGTCGCCGTGGGGGTTCTCATCGCGGCGGAGTCCTCATTCCACCTCGGCCTCGACGTGCTCGGCGACCGCGACGACGAGGAGGCGGGTGCCCGCCTCGGTGGCGCGCCAGCGGTGGCGTACCCCGCCGGAGAGGTAGAGGGTGTCACCGCGCCCCAGCCGGTAGGCGCGGCCCTCGGCCTCGACCTCGGCGGCGCCGTCGGCGACGTACAGCAGCTCGTCGTTGCGGTGCTGGAACTCCCGCCCCGCGTCCTGCTCGCCGGTGAACTCCAGGGCGTGCAGCTGGTGGCGGCCCCTGACGAGCGCCCGGACGCCCGCCGGCAGGACGGGGGAGTGCTCGTCCGACCGTACGACGTCGACGGTGCGGGAGGCCTCGGCGGCGGCCAGGAGTTCGCCGACCGTGGTCTCCAGGGCCTCCGCGACGAGCTCCAGGGAGCGGCGGCTCGGGCGGGCCCGGTCGTTCTCGACCTGGCTGAGGAAGGGCACGGAGAGGCCGCTGCGGGACGAGACGACGGCAAGGGTGAGCTGCAGCGCTCTGCGTCGCCTCTTGACGGCCGCGCCCACGCGGGGTGCTTCCTTCTCGTCCATGTCGGCTCCCTCCCTGGTGCGTCGTGCGTACCCCCGTACCGGGCGGTTACCTGCACCTTACGCAGCTTTGGGGTGGGGTTTCGCGTCGTGACGAAAAGGGGTGGCCGCCGAACACGTTCGGCGACCACCCCTTTTCGGACAGGAGTCGACTCTCCCGCACCGGCGCTACTGCGGAGCGAGCTTCTCCGCCAGGCCGGGACTGCGGTCCAGCCAGTCGCGGACGGCCTGCTGCTCCTTGCCCTTGCCCGTCTTCTGGATGACGGCCTCCAGGTCGGTGAGCTGCTTCTCGGTCAGCTCGAAGTCCTTCAGCCAGGCTCCGACCTCGGGGTTCTCCTCGGAGAATCCCTTACGGGCGAGCGTGTGGACGCCGTCGCCCTTGCCCCAGGACCCCTTGGGGTCGTCGAGCTTCTTCAGGTCGTGGGCGGCGTAGGCCCAGTGCGGGGACCAGAGGGTGACGACGACCGGTTCCTTGCGCTCGTACGCGCGCTTCAGCTCGGCGAGCATGCCGGGCGTGGAGCCGTCGACGACCTCGTACTCGCCCTCCAGGCCGTACTCCTTGAGGACCTTGTCCTTGAGGATGCCCATCATTCCGGCGCTGGGCTCGATGCCGACGATCCGGCCCTTGAACTGTCCCGCCTTGCCCTTGAGGTCGGCGAGGGAGTCGACGCCCTTCACGTACGAGGGGACGGAGAGCTCCAGGGAGGTGGGGCCGTACCAGGAGCCGAGGTCCTCCAGCTTGTTCTTGTACTTCTCCCAGTACTGGGCGTGGGTGACGGGGAGCCAGGCGTCGGTCTGGAAGTCGAGCTGGCCGCCGGCCAGGCCCGTGTAGAGCGCGCCGGCCTCCAGCTGCTTGGTCTCGACCTCGTAGCCCCGGCGCTCCAGGAGCTCCTTCCAGAGGTACGTGGAGGCGATGCCCTCGTCCCAGGGGATGTAGCCGATGCTGATCTTCTTGCCGTGGCCACCGCTCTTCCCCGACGCGGCGGCCGGGGTCGCGCCGCCGGAGCCGCCGAGGAAGCCCGTGCCGCCGGCGACGAGAGCGAGGACGACGACGCCGACGAGCGCGGTGACGGGCTGCGGGCGGTGAGCCCAGAGCTTCGCCCCGGGCCGCTTGGCGCTCAGCGCCGCGCGGGCCTTGGCGGCGGCACGGCGGCCCAGCGGGGAGACCTGGCGGCCGAGGGCGCCTGTCATCCGGTCCAGGTACATGGCGAGGACGACGATGGACACGCCCGCCTCGAAGCCGAGGCCGATGTCGACGTTGCCGATGGCGCGGTAGACGGCACCGCCGAGTCCGCCGCCGCCGACCATGCCGGCGATGACGACCATGGAGAGGCCCAGCATGATGACCTGGTTGACGCCGGCCATGATCGTGGGCAGAGCGAGCGGGAGCTGCACGCGGAGCAGCGTGTTCCGTGGGGTGGTGCCGAAGGCCTCGGCCGCCTCGACGAGTTCGCCGTCGACCTGCCGGATGCCCAGCTCGGTCATGCGGACGCCCGGGGGCAGCGCGAAGATGATGGTGGCGATGATGCCGGGGACCACGCCGACGCCGAAGAAGATGATGCCGGGGATGAGGTAGACCATCGCCGGCATGGTCTGCATGAAGTCGAGGACCGGCCGCAGGACGGCGCTGACGGTCTTCGAGCGGGCCGCCCAGATGCCGAGCGGTACGGCGATCACCAGGGTCACCAGGGTGGCCACGAGGACGAGCGACAGCGTCGCCATGGCCTCGTCCCAGAGCTGGACGGAGTCGACGAGCGCGAATCCGGCGAAGGCGAGGACACCGGCGGCCAGACCGCGCAGCCACCAGGCGACGACGGCGAGGATGCCCGCGAAGAGCAGCGGCTGGGGCGCGGAGAGGACGGCGTCGATGCCGTCGTAGAGACCGGTGACGCCGGTGCTGACGGCGTCGAAGAGCCAGGAGAACTGGGCCTGGAGCCAGTCGACGGAGCTGTCGACCCACTCGCCGAGGGGAAGCTTAGGCATGGGTGGTCACCTCCCGGCCGGCGAGGCCGCCCAGGGCGGCGAGAAGCCGTTCCTGCGGTACGACTCCGAGGACGGAGCCGCCGGTGTCCTCGACGGTCACGGGGTGCGGGGCCAGCGCGGCCACGGCGCACAGGTCGGCGACGAGCGTGTCGGGTCCGACGGTCTGGCAGGCGCAGTCCGCCGGGCAGTCGGCCGGGACGGCGCCCTCGGTCATGACGGCGGCGGCGGTGAGCACCCGGGAGCGGTCGACGTCCTGGATGAAGGAGGCGACGTAGTCGTCGGCGGGCCTGACGAGGATGTCCTCGGCGGTGCCGAGCTGCACGATCCGGCCGTCGCGCATGACGGCGATCCGGTCGCCGAGGCGCATCGCCTCGTTGAGGTCGTGGGTGATGAAGACGATCGTCTTCTTCAGGCGCTGCTGAAGGACCAGGAGCTGGTCCTGCATGTCGCGGCGGATCAGCGGGTCGAGCGCGCTGAAGGACTCGTCCATGAGGAGCAGGTCGGCGTCGGTGGCGAGGGCGCGGGCGAGGCCGACGCGCTGCTGCATGCCACCGGACAGCTCGTCGGGCCAGGACGTCTCCCAGCCGGCGAGGCCGCACAGTTCGAGGGCCTCGGTGGCACGGGTCTCGCGCTCGGCGCGCGGGACGCCCTGCACCTCAAGGCCGTAGGCGGCGTTCTCCAGAACGTTCCGGTGCGGGAACAGCGCGAAGTGCTGGAAGACCATGCTGATCTTCGTGGCGCGAACGGTGCGCAGCTCGCGGGGGGAGAGCGCGGTCAGGTCGCGGCCGTCGAAGAGGACCCGGCCCGCGGTGGGTTCGAGAAGGCCGTTGAGCATGCGCAGAAGGGTGGACTTGCCGGAACCCGAGAGCCCCATCACGACGAAGATCTGACCGGGTTCGACGGTGAAACCGGCGTCCACGACGGCTGCTGTCGTCCCCTCGGCGCGCAGCTCCTCGCGGTCGGCGCCGTCGGCGAGCCTGCGGACGGCGTCGTCGGGTCGTCTGCCGAACACCTTGTACAGGTGATCGGCCTGGAGCCTGGACACATATACCTCACGGGTAGCGATGAAGAACGGCCCCACCACCCCCGCGCGGCCGGGCCGTGGAGCGGGCGGGATCGGCCCGCGGGCCCGTCGCGTACGGGGATTCCCTTTCGTTGAATCCCGTACCGGGTTCCGCTCCGGGCTCGCGCATGCCCGGGTCCACTGGGTGCAAACGCAAAGGTGACGGGGGTCACCCGCGGGGAGGGATCGACCGGAGGAGCCTGTCGCTCGCAGAGCGCTGTCGGTGGGGTGCGGCATGATCGGGGTGTGACTCGACGCCTGATGCTCCTCGACACCGCCAGCCTGTACTTCCGCGCGTACTTCGGCGTGCCGGACTCCGTCCGTGCGCCCGACGGGTCCCCGGTGAACGCCGTCCGCGGGCTGCTCGACTTCATCACGCGGCTCGTGCAGGACCACCGCCCGGACGACCTGGTGGCCTGCTGGGACGCCGACTGGCGGCCGCAGTGGCGGGTGGACCTGATCCCCTCGTACAAGGCGCACCGGGTCGCCGTCGAGACGGAGACCGGCCCGGACGAGGAGGAGATCCCGGACACCCTGTCCCCCCAGGTGCCGGTGATCGAGGAGGTCCTCGCGGCGCTGGGCATCGCCCGCGTCGGCGCCGCGGGGTACGAGGCCGACGACGTGATCGGGACGCTGGCGGGCCGCGCCGAGGGGCCGGTGGACATCGTCACGGGCGACCGCGACCTGTTCCAGCTGGTGGACGACGCGCGCGGCGTGCGCGTGCTGTACCCGCGCAAGGGTGTCGGCGACTGCGACCTGGTGGACGCGGAACTGATCCGCGGGAAGTACGGGGTGCGCCCCGACCAGTACGCGGACTTCGCCGCCCTCCGCGGCGACGCCAGCGACGGGCTGCCCGGTGTGAAGGGCATCGGCGAGAAGACGGCGGCGCAGCTGATCACGGAGTACGGGGATCTGGCGGGTGTGCGGGCGGCCGCGGAGGACCGGACGTCGAAGCTGACGCCGGCCAAGCGCCGCGGGATCGTGGAGGCGGCCGCGTACCTGGACGTCGCGCCGACGGTGGTGCGGGTCGCCGGGGACGTACCGCTGCCGGAGTTCGACGCGGCGCTGCCTGCGGCTCCCCGCGACCCGGAGGCGCTGGACGCCCTGGTGAAGCGCTGGGGGCTCGGCGGGGCGGTCGGGCGCCTGCTGCCCGTTCTGGCGCGCTGACCGAAGGGAAACCATTGGGTCGACCGCGCTCGGGGATGCTAGCTTAG
This sequence comes from Streptomyces exfoliatus, assembly GCF_000725545.1. Taxonomy (GTDB): domain Bacteria; phylum Actinomycetota; class Actinomycetes; order Streptomycetales; family Streptomycetaceae; genus Streptomyces; species Streptomyces exfoliatus. The sequence goes on from NZ_JNZP01000015.1 coordinate 249,619, forward strand.
GCATACCTAAGTACGTCGAGTCAGGAGAGCCCCTCGTGGCAGAGCAGCCGGCCCGCAAGGCACCGAAGGCCACCGAAGCACGCGTGGTGCGCACCGAGCGGATCACCCCGCACATGGTGCGGATCGTCCTCGGCGGCCCCGGGCTCGACGCCTTCGAGGTCGGCGCGTACACCGATCACTACGTGAAGCTGCTGTTCGCACCGGAGGGGGTCGCCTACCCGGAGCCGTTCGACATGGAGCGGATCCGGGAGGAGTTCCCCCGGGACCAGTGGCCGACGACGCGGACGTACACGGTACGGGCGTGGGACCCGGTCCACCGCGAGCTGACCGTCGACTTCGTGGTCCACGGCGACGAAGGCCTCGCCGGCCCGTGGGCGGCCCGCGCCACGGAAGGCGAGACCGTGCGCTTCCTCGGCCCCGGCGGCGGTTACACGCCGGACCCGGCGGCGGACTGGCACCTGCTCGCGGGCGACGAGAGCGCGCTGCCGGCCATCGCGGTGGCCCTGGAGGCACTGCCCGCCGGAGCGAAGGCGCACGCGTTCGTGGAGATCCCCGACGCGAGCGAGGAGCAGAAGTTCGCGACGGCCGACGGTGTCGACGTCACCTGGCTGCACCGGGGCGACCGCCCGACGGGCGAGGCCCTCGTGGAGGCCGTACGCGCCCTGGAGTTCCCCGCGGGCGACGTGCACGCCTTCGTCCACGGCGAGGCGGGCTTCGTGAAGGAGCTCCGCCGCCACCTGCGGCTCGACCGCGGGGTGCCGCGCGAACGTTTGTCGATCTCGGGCTACTGGCGCCAGGGGAAGTCGGACGAGGCGTGGCGCGCGATCAAGCGCGAGTGGAACGACCAGGTGGAGCGCGAACAGGAGAAGTGAGGCGGGGACTCGGCGGAGCACCGGGCCCGAGCCGCTGAGCCCCCGGGCCCACCCGCAGGAACAGGACGACCGAGGCCCGGGACCCCAGGAGGGGCCCCGAGCCCTCGTACTTTCCCCCTCCCCCTCCCCCTCCCCTCGGCCCGGACTACCTCGCGCCCCCGAAAACACGGTCCGAGGCGTCCGTCTGGGCCAGGCGCCGCAGGGCCGAGAAGATCGCGTCGCCCATGACCGTGCCCACGACCACGCTCTCCACGAGCTCCTCGCGCGCCACATGGTGCGCCACGTACTCCAGGTCCGCCCGCGCCACCCGCTCCGCCGCGTCCGCATACGTGTCCAGGGCTTCCGTGAACGCGCCGTGGCCGACCTCTTCGAGTGCTTCGAGAGCCACCGCCAACGCCTCAGCAGCCGGGCTCTCCGGATGTACGCGCCAGCCCCGCGCGGCGATCAGCGCGCCGACCTGTCCCCGTGCCTCCGCGATCCCGGCACCCGGCTCGCGGTCGTAGCGCGGCACCATCCGGTCGGCGACCGTGCCCAGCACCTTGTGCACCGGGCGCCCTGAGTCGTCGATCGCCAGGATCACCTCCCGGATCGCCGCGACCGACAGGCCGCCCACGTCGAGGAGCGCACGGATCAGGCGAAGGCGCTGCACATGCGTCTCTCCGTACGAAGCCTGGTTGGGGCTCGTCAACTCCCCCGCCGGCAGCAGCCCTTCCCGTACGTAGAACTTGATCGTCGGCACGGACACGCCTGCCCTGCGACTCAACTCTCCAATGCGCACCGCGCGTTCACCTTCCCAGCCTTGCTACGGCCTTGCCGTTCCACGCTCCCATCATAGATAGTGGCGCTATCAGATAGCGGCAAGTGCCACTATCCATACTTCCCGGGGGATACCCATGCCCGCACCGAGCCTGAAACCACTCACCCGACTCCATCGACCGCTGGTGTGGTTCGCCGCCTCCATGGGGGTCCTCACCCTGGTGTCCGCCATCGGACTGGCCGTCGACGGCCGTGTCCTGGTCGGCGTGCCGATCTGGAGCAAGCCGTTCAAGTTCTCGGTCTCGTTCCTCGCCTACGCGCTCTCGCTCGCCTGGGTGCTCACGCTGCTGCCGAAGGGCCGTCGGGTCGCCTGGTGGGCAGGGACAGTGGTCGCCGTCACCGGCGCGGGCGAGATGGCGCTGATCACCCTCCAGGTGATCCGTGGCAAGCAGAGCCACTTCAACCAGGCGACCCCCTTCGACAACGCCGTCTTCCAGATCATGGGCGGCACCGTCGTCGTCCTGTGGCTGGGCGCCCTGACCATCGCGATCCTGCTGCTACGCACCCGGATCCTCGACCTGACCATGGCATGGGCCGTCCGACTGTCGTCGCTGATCGCCCTGGCCGGCGCGGCCGTGGGCTTCCTGATGGTGCGTCCGACCCCTGAGCAGCTGGCGCAGGACAACGCGCCGGTCGTAGGCGCCCACGCCGTCGGCGTACCCGACGGCGGCCCGTCCCTGCCTCTGACCGGCTGGGCCGAAACGGGCGGCGACCTGCGCATACCGCACTTCTTCGGCATGCACGCCCTCCAGCTGCTCCCGCTGCTGGTCCTGACGCTGGCCGCCCTCGCGCCGCGCTTCGCCCGGCTCGCGGACGAGCGCGTACGGCTCCGGCTCACGCTGACGGCCTCGGCCGTGTACACAGCGACCTTCGCCCTGCTGACCTGGCAGGCACTACGAGGCCAGGCCCTGCTCGCACCGGACGGCGTGACACTCGCCGCGGCGGGAGCGATCGCCGCACTCGGCACCACGGCAACCGCCCTGTCCCTCCGGGGAGCTCCCTCCTCCCCCTCCCCCATCCCCTCCTCTTGAAGGCCCCTTCCGCGTCAGGCCCCGCTCCGGCTCCGGGCGTGGACGGTGGCCAGGACCTCGCGGTCCGGTTGGAGGGTGAGGCTGGGGACGGGGCGGATGGCGTCGGTGGTCAGGTCGAGGTCGTAGCGGCGGGCGAGGACCGCGAGGACCAGGACGGCTTCGACGAGGGCGAAGCGGGTGCCGAGGCAGACGCGGGGGCCACCGCCGAAGGGGAACCAGGCGTACTCCGGTATCTGCTCGGCGGGTTCGCCGTCCTCGGTGGTGAGCCAGCGCTCGGGGCGGAAGGCCTCCGCGTCGCCGTACCAGCGGGGGTCGCGGTGGGTGGCCCACTGGCTGGTCCAGACGCGGGTGCCGGCGGGCACCGGCCTACCGCCCAGGGTGGCGCCTTCCTTGGCCAGGCCTGTGATCAGCCAGATCGTCGGGTAGAGACGCAGGGTCTCCTTGATGACGGCCTGGGTGTAGGTGAGGGAGGCGTAGTCGTCGAAGCCGGGTTCGTGATCGACGAGGACCCGGTCGAGTTCCTCGGTGAGGGCGTCGCGGACCCGGGGGTTGCGGGAGAGCAGGTACCAGGCCCAGACGAGGGTGGAACTGGTGGTCTCGTGGCCGCCGATGTAGAGGGTGACGGTCTCGTCCCGGATCTCCTGGTCGGAGAGGGGCGCACCGGTCTCGTCGCGGGCGGCGAGGAGGCGGCTCAGGAGGTCGGGGCGCTCGGTGTCGCCGTCGCGGTGGCGGGAGACGACACGGGATACCTCAGCGTCGATGACGGCGGTGGCGCGCTTGATGCGGGCGCGTCCGGGGGTCGGTACCCAGTCGGGCAGCACCGCTCCGATGCCGCTGAACTCGGCGCCGATCTCCTTCTGCGCGATGTCCATCGCCCGCCCGATGGCCTCGGCGTCCGCCGCCGTGTCGACGCCGAAGATGGTGCGGACGGCGATGAGTTGGGTGAGGGCGGCCATCTCCCTCTTGATGTCGACCTGCTGTCCGTCGGCCCACCGGTCGGCGAGGGCGACGGCGCACTCGGCCATGGTTGTCGCGTAGGAGCGGACCTGCTTGGGGCGCACGGAGGGCTGCACGAGGGAACGCTTGCGTCGCCAGTCGGCCCCGCGGGAGACGATGACGCCGTTGCCGAGGAGGGTGCGGAAGGCGATGCCGAGGTCGGGCTGGTCGAAGGTGCGCTCGACCTCGGTGAGGAGTTCGCCGACGGTGTCGGGGTGGGCGACGAAGAGGGACGGTTTGCGGCCGAAGCGCCAGCGGACGAAGTCGCCCCGGTCCCGGAGCTGTTCGAAGAAGCCGAGTGGGTCCTTGCCGAACGCGGGCAGGTTGCCGAGGAGGGGTACTCCTCGGGGGCCTTCCGCGATGTCCGGTGACGGTGGCGCCTTCTCGTCGCGTGCCTCGGCGTGCGGATGACCGGCTTGCGTGGTCATGCGAGTCCCCTCCCCAACTGGCCTGCCGTGCCTGTGAGTCCATGCAAGCGGAAGGGCTCCACCCACGCCACCCCTGTGGACAACAGCCTGTGGACAACTGCGTTCGGACGACCGCCTGCGCGTGATCACCTCCACGCGACGACCTGGGCGGCGACGGGCACCGGATGTCCGGGAACGCCGAGTGCCCGGGGCCTGATGGCCACGGGCACTCGCTGCCGAAGGAGGGGAAGCCGTCAGCCCACCGAGCTGTAGGCCACAACACCTCTCAGCAGTGCGTCCACCGCCTTGCGGGCGTTCTTGGAGACGGTGCTGTTCTCCTTGGGAGCCGCCGCCGCGACCTGGCCGAGGACGTCGATGACCTGCTTGCACCAGCGGACGAAGTCACCGGCGGGCATCTCGGCCTCGCGCAGCACCTCGTCGAGGCTCTTGTCGGAGGCCCACTGGTGGGCGGCCCAGGCGAAGCCGAGGTCGGGCTCGCGCTGGCCGACCCCCTCCGCCTGGTTGATCTTGAACTCCTCTTCGAGCGCGTCGAGGCGCCCCCAGATCCTGACCATCTCGCCGAGCGCCGCCTTGGCGTTGCCGGCGGGCAGCTTGGGCGCGACGGCGTCGTCGGACTGGCGCGCCTCGAACACCAACGCGGAGGCGCACGCGGCCAGTTCGGCCGGAGTGAGCCCCTCCCAGACGCCGTCCCTGAGGCATTCGCTGGCGAGCAGGTCGAGTTCGCCGTAGAGCCGGGCGAGCCGCTTGCCGTTCTCGGTGACCTCGCCGCCCCGGAGGTAGTCGAGCTCGGTGAGGAGCGCGACGATCCGGTCGAAGGTGCGGGCGATGGTGTTGGTGCGGCCCTCGATGCGCCGCTCCAGCTGCTGCGTGTCGCGCTGGAGGCGGTGGTAGCGCTCGGCCCAGCGGGCGTGGTCCTCGCGCTCGTCGCAGCCGTGGCAGGGATGGGCGCGGATCTCGGTGCGCAGCCGGGCGATCTCACGGTCGTCGGCGGCGGCGGCGCGCTGCTTGTGGTGGCGCTCGGGGTTGATGTGTCCGGCCTTGCTGCGCAGCGCGGAGGCGAGGTCGCGGCGGGACTGGGGGGAGCGCGGGTTGAAGGACTTGGGGATCCGCATGCGCTCCAGGGCCTCGACGGGGACGGGGAAGTCGATGGAGGCGAGCCTCTTGACCTGCCGTTCCGCGGTGAGGACGAGGGGGCGCGGGCCGTCGTGGTGCTCGAAGCCGCGGTGGCCGTTGGTGCGGCCGGCCGGGATGCCCGGGTCGAGGACGAGGGCGAGTCCGGCGAACTTGCCCGTAGGGACGTGGATGACGTCGCCGGGCTTGAGCTTCTCGAGGGACCCGGCGGCCTGCGCGCGCCGCTGGGCGGCGCCCTGCTTGGCCAGTTCCGTCTCACGGTCCTTGAGGTCGCGGCGGAGCCGCGCGTACTCCTCGAAGTCACCGAGGTGGCAGGTCATGCCCTCGCGGTAGCCGTCGAGCCCTTCCTCGTTCTTCTGGACCTGCCGGGAGATGCCGACGACCGAGCGGTCGGCCTGGAACTGGGCGAAGGAGGTTTCGAGGAGCTCGCGCGAGCGGTGCCTGCCGAACTGGTCGACGAGGTTGACCGCCATGTTGTACGAGGGCTTGAAGCTGGAGCGCAGGGGGTACGTGCGCGTACCGGCGAGTCCGGCGAGGTGCTCCGGGTCGAGGCCGCGCTGCCAGAGGACGACGGCGTGGCCTTCGACGTCGATGCCACGGCGGCCGGCCCGGCCGGTGAGCTGGGTGTACTCGCCGGGGGTGATGTCGGCGTGCTGCTCGCCGTTCCACTTGACGAGCTTTTCCAGGATGACGGTGCGCGCGGGCATGTTGATGCCGAGGGCGAGGGTCTCGGTGGCGAAGACGGCCTTCACGAGGCCGCGGACGAAGAGCTCCTCGACGACCTCCTTGAAGGTCGGGAGCATCCCGGCGTGGTGGGCGGCGATGCCCCGCTCCAGGGCTTCGAGCCACTCGTAGTAGCCGAGGACGTGGAGGTCCTCGGTGGGGATGGAGGCGGTGCGCTCCTCGACGATCTCGCGGACGCGCAGGCGCCCCTCGTCGTTGTTGAGCCGGAGTCCGGCGTACAGGCACTGCTGTACGGCGGCCTCACAGGCGGCCCGACTGAAGATGAAGGTGATGGCGGGCAGGAGGCCTTCGGCGTCGAGGCGCTCGATGACCTCGGGGCGTCCGGGGGTCCAGATGCGGGAGCGCTGGCGGCGCTCGCGCTCGCGGTCCGCCTCGCGGATCATCTTGCCGCGTCGCCGGTCGCGCGGGTTGTACGTGCGGGTGTTCTCGGTGCGGGCCAGGCGGAGGAGGTCGGGGTTGACCTCGCGCCGGGAGGCGCCGCGGCCGCCGTGGTCGGTCTCCTCCTCGAAGAGGTCGTACATCCGGCGTCCGGCGAGGACGTGCTGCCACAGGGGGACGGGCCGGCTCTCGGAGACGATGACCTCGGTGTCGCCGCGGACGGTGTCGAGCCAGTCGCCGAACTCCTCGGCGTTGGACACGGTCGCGGAGAGTGAGACGAGGGTGACGGACTCGGGGAGGTGGATGATCACTTCCTCCCAGACGGCGCCGCGGAAGCGGTCGGAGAGGTAGTGGACCTCGTCCATGACCACGTGTCCGAGGCCGGAGAGGGCCTGGGATCCCGCGTACAGCATGTTGCGGAGGACTTCGGTGGTCATGACCACGATCGGCGCATCGCCGTTGACGCTGTTGTCGCCGGTGAGCAGGCCGACCTTGTCGGGCCCGTACCGCTTCACGAGGTCGGCGTACTTCTGGTTCGACAGCGCCTTGATGGGCGTCGTGTAGAAGCACTTGCGGCCCTGGGTGAGGGCGAGGTGGACGGCGAACTCGCCGACGATGGTCTTGCCGGAGCCCGTGGGCGCGGCGACGAGCACCCCCTTGCCCGCTTCGAGGGCCTTGCACGCCTCGATCTGGAAGGGGTCCAGATCGAAGTCGTACATCTCGCGGAAGGGGGCCAGCGCGGTGGCCCGCTCGGCGTTGCGGGCACGGGCGGCCGCGTACGCCTGGGCTGGTGTGAGGTCCTCTGTCATCTTGTTCTCGAGCCTACCCGCCACCTGTGACAGTGACGCGATCTTTATCGAGGGGATGTGCCGGGGCCCGGCTCGGGCGCGAGGACGCGCAGCGCGCGGGGGACGCAGTCCACGGTGAGGGGCAGCGGGCCGAGGGGCTCGCCGTCGGCGTAGCCGGTGGTGTCGGGGGCGTCGAGGGTGAGGGAGCGGACCCGGTACGTGGTGACCGCGGGGTGGCTGAGGTGGGTGCCCTTGTAGACGCGGGGGAAGACCTTGAGCAGGGTGCGTCGGTCGCAGTCGCCGACGACGGTGACGTCGAGGAGTCCGTCGTCGGTGCGGGCGTCGGCGCAGATGCGCATGCCGCCGCCGTAGGAGCTGCCGTTGCCGACGGCGACGAGGGTGGCGTCGGTCTCCAGGACGCGTCCGTCGTCGAAGGTGAGGCGGTAGGGGACGGGCCGGAAGCGGGCGAGCTCGGCGAGGATCGCGAGGTCGTACTTGAAGCGTCCGGCGGGGAGGCGCATGCGGTTGCCCCGGTCGTTGACGCGGGAGTCGAAGCCGGAGGCGAGGACGGTGCCGTACCAGCGGGCGGGGGCGCCGGTGATGTGACCCGCGGCGCCCGCGATGCCACCCGCGGGGCCCACGATCCCCGTGATGCCACCCGTGGCGACGCTGATGGCACCCGCGGTGCCGCCGCGGACCCGCCCGAGGTCGATGCTCCGGCCGCCGCCCGCGCCGAGGATCGCGGCGGTGACGCGGGCCGCGCCGCCGGGGTCGCGGACGGGCAGGCCGAGGGTGCGGGCGAAGTCGTCGCCGGTGCCCGCGGCGATGATCCCGAGGGGGGTGGCGGTGCCGGCGACGGCCTGGAGCGCGAGGGAGATCATGCCGTCGCCGCCGACGGCGACGAGGGCGCCGGTGCCCGCGGCGACGGCCTCGCGGGCGCGCCGCAACGCGTCGGCGGCGTCGTGTCCGAGGACCGTACGGACGGCGAAGCCCGCGTCCCTGAGGGCGCGGGCTGCGGGCCGGGCGGCGCGGGCGCCGCGACCGCGGCCCGCGGTGGGGTTGACGAAGAGGGTGATGTCGCCGGTCATTGGGGTCCCCCCGGACGGAGTCTGGGGGGACCCTACAAGATCAGGTGATGTCGTCGTAACCGTTGACCCGGTGGGCGACGGTTCCGCCGGTCTCGCCGGTGGCCTGCTCGGGCAGGGCGCGGGAGGCGGCGACCGTCTCGACGGAGCCGACGGCCTCGGGGGTGAGGTCGAGCGCGGAGGCCTCGTCGTCGTCGAGTTCGGCATCGGGGTTGTTGCGCCTGCGTCGCCGGTCGTTGAGGAGCGAGAAGCCGACGGCCCCGAAGTACAGGACGGTGATGGGTCCTGCGAGGGCGACCATGCCGACGGGGTCGGTCGTCGGCGTGATGACGGCGCCGAAGACGAAGACGCCCATGATCACCCCGCGCCACCAGCCGGCCATGCGGCGGCCGGTGAGGACCCCGGTGAGGTTGAGCATCACCAGGACGAGCGGCAGCTCGAAGGCGAGGCCGAAGACGAGCACCATGCGCAGGGTGAAGTCGAGGACGTCGCCGAGCGAGAGGATGTTCGCGGAGCCGGTGGGCGTGAGGCTGATGAGCACCTTCACGCTGATGGGGAGGATGAGGTACGCGAGGTAGGCGCCGGCGGTGAAGAGCGGCACGGCCGCACCGACGAAGGCGTACGTGTACTTCTTCTCGCTCTTGTGCAGTCCGGGCGCGACGAAGGCCCACAGCTGGTAGAGCCAGACGGGGCTCGCGACGACGAGGCCGGCCGTCAGGGACAGCTGGATCGTCGTGCTGAACGGAGCCATCAGCGTGTTGAAGGAGACGATCGCGCAGTTTCCGCCGTCACTGGTGACGCCCGGTGCGCAGGTGGGCACCGATTGGGTCAGGAACTGCATCAGCTCCTCGCTGTACACGAGGGCCACGATCGTCACCGCGGCGACGGCGAGGAGACCTTTCGCCAGTCGGTTGCGGAGTTCACGCAGGTGCTCCACGAGGGGCATCCGGCCCTCGGGATCCTTCTCCTGCTTGCGGGCAGACTTGGGCAACCCACGTCCTCATCTCGTGCGGCAGGCCGCCGCCCGGTGCGGCGGCCGCGGCGGACCGGGTCAGCGCTTGGTGGTGTCCGAGGGCTCGGTCACGGGACGCGAGCTGGTCACGTCTCCGGGAGCGGCCTGGATGGTGCGCGGGGCGGGCTGGTCCTGGGCGGTGGCTCCCGTGCCGGTTCCGGCCTGCGGAGGGTCGGCGGGGGCGGTCTGCTGGTCGTCCGACTTCATCGCCTTGGCCTCGCTCTTGAGGATGCGGGCCGACTTGCCGAGCGAGCGCGCCATGTCCGGAAGCTTCTTGGCGCCGAACAGCAGGATGATGACGACGAGAATGAGAATGATCTCGGTGGGGCCGAGCCTACCCATAGCTGTATACCTTCTTCACCGAGGCGACATGGAGTGCGTGCCCGGCGGGTCGGACGGACGTCCGGCCACCGCGCTGTCTGCGATCGTAACCCGCAGGAGTAAACGCAGGGCAATGCCCGTGCATACTCCCGATTGCGTCCCGCGTGAGCGGCCGGGGGCCGTTTCACGCAGCGTACGGCACGGACTCAGCGCAGGGTCTCGCCTGTTCGGGCCAGACCGACGGCGGCCGTTTCGAGTTCTTCGGCGGCCCGGGTGATCCGCTCTGTGGTGCGGGCCACTTGACGGCCGAGGCGCTGGACCTCCAGGAAGACCTTGACGGCGAGGACGCCGAGGACGGCGATGCCGAGGAAGCCGAGGGCGATGGCGAGCATGGGCCAGAACATGTGCTGAGCCTAGACCTTGGGCGGTGGGCGCTCAGGCGGTGGTGTGGAGGCGGAGGGTCCTGACGCCGCCGCCGGTGAGCAGTTCGACGATGCGCTCGCCCGCCGGCTTGCGGACGGAACTGCCGCACTCGGGGCAGGTGAAGGAGTAGAAGGTGGTGCGGCGGCTCGCTCCGATGGCGAGGCGCAGGGCGCTCGCGGAGAGTTCGAAACGGGAGCGGCAGTCGGGGCAGGCGGCCTTGAAGAGGACCGGAGCCAGCGTCGCCGTAAAACCGTGCATCAAGGACATTTCCCTCATCTCTCGACTCCCGCCTCCGCGGCTACGTCCGTAACAGCGTCCCCCACGCCGAGAACGTCACTCGCCGCCGTACGCGGCGAGCGCGGCGGCGGCCGCCGTCCTGGCGTTGTCGGCGAGCTCCTGCGGCACGACGATCCGCCCGTCGCTGCCGAGCCTCAGCGCCAGCCGGCGCAGCGAGGCCGGGTCCGGCGTCCGCAGGCTGATCCGCAGTCCCCCGTCGGGCAGCTCGTCGGCCCGGTCGTGCGGGTAGTACTCGGCGACCCAGCGTCCGCCGGGGCCGACCTCGACCACGACCTCGGGGTCGTCGGCGGAGGGCTGGACCAGCCCTTCGGAGAGGTCGCGCAGCTCCAGCTCGGGCGGCGCCGCCTGCTCGTCGAGGATGCGGATCTCGGCCACGCGGTCGAGCCGGAAAGTGCGGCGCGCCTCGGAGAGCCGGCACCAGGCCTCCATGTAGGTGTGGCCGACGGCGAACAGCCGGATCGGGTCGACCTCGCGCTCGGTGAGCTCGTCTCGCGCCGGCGAGTAGTACCGCACCCACAGGCGGCGGCGCTCCGAGATGGCCCGGTCGACCTCGGCGAAGACCCCGCCCTCGGACTCGAAGGTCACGGAGAGCCGGGAGCTGGCGCCGGCGGCCTCGCCGGCCGCGGCCTCCAGCTTGGCGGTGGCGCGCAGCAGCGCCTCCCGGTCGCTCTCGCGGAGCCCCGGCAGGGTGGCGACGGCGCGGGCGGCGACCAGGAGGGCCGTCGCCTCGTCGGCGGCGAGCCGCAGCGGCTCGGCGACGTCGTCCGGGTTGTGCCACCAGATCCGGTCGCCGTCGGTGTCGATGTCGAGGAGGTCGCCGCCGCGGAAGCTGGTCCCGCACATGGGCAGCACGTCGAGGTCCGAGATCAGCTCGTCCTCGGTGATCCCGAAGGCACGCGCGACATCGGCGACGTGGGCGCCGGGGCGCTCCCGGAGATAGGTGACGAGCGAGAGCATCCGCCTCGTCTGGTCGATCGCGTTGGCAGCCATGCGGTACGTCTCCCCCTCAGCCCTTGGCCACGGCGCGCAGCCGGTCCACCACGTCGGCCCGCAGATCGGCCGGTTCCAGTACGACGACATCGGGACCGAACTCGACGAGCCAGGCGTCGAGCCCGTGCCCGTACGGGATCTCCAGCTCGTCCCAACCGTCGGTGCCCTCGCGCACGGACTGGGCGCGGGCCCGCAACGGGTAGCCGCAGCCGGTGCGCAGCCGGATCCGGGCCGAGCGGGTGGCGGTCTCCCCCGCCCAGCTCTCCACGGTCTCCCGGACGGTGACGACGTCGGGCACGGGCGCGGTGAAGGCGCCGGCCCGGGAGCGCACCTTGCCGGTGATCCGGGAGAGCCGGAAGACGCGCTCGGCGCCCCGGTCGCGGTCCCAGCCGGCCAGGTACCAGTGGCCGCGCCAGCATTCGAGGGTCCAGGGCTCGACCTGGCGGGTCTCGGGGCGGGCGGCATTGGCCTTGCGGTAGTCGAAGGCGACGGTCCGGCGGTCGCGGCAGGCCAGCATGAGGGGCTCGAAGGCGGCCTCGTGGACCGGGATGCGCGGTTCCAGGGCGCTGGGCTGGATGTCGTACGAGTCCTCCGCCTCCGGCATGCCGGCGGCGCGGAGCTTCTGGAGTGCCCCACTGGCGGCCCCGGCGAGGCGGGCCTGCTGCCAGACCTTCGCGGCGAGGCCGAGCGCGGCGGCCTCCTCGGCGTCGAGGGTGATGGGCGGCAGCCGGTTGGAGTCGCGGCGGGCGAGGTAGCCGGTCTCGCCCTCCAGGTTCTCGACGGTCTCGATGACGAGGCCGAGCTCGCGCAGGTCGTCCTTGTCGCGCTCGAACATGCGGTTGAAGGCCTCGTCGCCGCTCGCTTCGAGGTAGGCCTCGATGGAGCCGCGGAGCTCACGCTTGCTCAGCGGTCGGCGGGTCCCGAGCAGGCACAGCGCGAGATTCATCAGCCGCTCGGACTTGGCAATCGCCATCGACGCCCTGCACCTCTTCAGCCGTATCGACTTCTCGGACGTCCGACCGTACCGCCCCGGGGTGTCGGGGCCAAAGCCGAGGGCCCCCGCCACGGATGGCGGGGGCCCTCGGAGCGACCGGAACCGGTCACGGGGTGCGCGGGTCAGCGCTTCTTCACGGCCACGAGGTCGCAGACGAAGATCAGCGTCTCGCCCGGGGCGATCGCGCTGCCGGCGCCACGGTCGCCGTAGGCGAGGTGCGCGGGGATGATCAGCTCGCGGCGGCCGCCGACCTTCATGCCCTGGATGCCCTGGTCCCAGCCCTGGATGACCTGACCGGCGCCGAGGTTGAAGCCGAGCGCGCTACCGCGGTTCCAGGAGGCGTCGAACTCCTCGCCGGTGGAGAAGGCCACACCCACGTAGTGGACCTGGACGGCGTCACCGGCTTCGGCGAGCTCGCCGTCGCCCTCCCAGATGTCCTTGATCGACAGGTCCTTCGGCGGCTCGCCACCCGGGAAGTCGATCTCGGGCTTCTCGATGCTCACTGAACTGCTCCTCAAACTGATGAACTGCGTGATCGGGACAGTCTTACATCTTCGTGAGGATGTCCACGGCGAACACCAGCGTGGAGCCCTTCGGAATACCCTGCTTCTCCTCGTTGCCGAACGCCTCGGACGGCGGGGCGACGATGAGGACGCGGCTGCCGATCTTCTTGCCGACGAGACCGTCCTTGAGGCCCTTCAGCGTGAGCTGCGCGAGCGGGAAGTTCGCGGGCTTGCCGGTGGTGTACGTCGAGTCGAAGACCTTGCCGTCCTTCCACAGGGCCGCCACGTAGTTCACGACGACCGTGTCGGTGGCCTTCACGGCCTCGCCCGTGGACTCGAGCACGTAGTTCGAGACGAGCTTGGACGGCGGGTCGGTCTTCGGCACGGTCAGGGTGGGCGCCTTGCCGTCGGTGTTCGTCCCGACCTTCGGCAGGTCCTTGTTGTCCTGGGCGACCGGGGTGCCGGTGGCGGACTTCGGGATGGTGACCGACTTCAGGATGTCCACGACGAAGACGAGGGTGGCGTTGGGCTTGATCTCGCCCTGGCCCTGCGCGCCGTAACCGAGCTCCGGCGGGATGCCGATCTCGACGCGGCTGCCGACCTTCTGGCCTTCGAGGCCCTGGTCCCAGCCCTTGATGACCTGACCGGCGCCCAGCGTCAGGTCGAACGGCTGGCCGCGGTCGAAGCTGTTGTCGAAGGGTTTGGTGGAGTCCCAGGCCTGACCCAGGTAGTTCACCTGGAGCGCGTCGCCCTTCTTCGTCACCGGGCCCTTGCCCTCGCTGATGACGTTGACCTTCAGTTCCTTGGGCGGGGCGCCCTCGCCCTTGGCGAGGGTCGGCTTCTCCCCGAACTTCTGGCCCGCGGTGATGGCGGGCAGTCCGTTCGTCATCGAGGCGGAATCGGAGCCCTTGTCGTCGCTGCCGCACGCCGCTGTCGAGAGCAGCAGCAGTGGGACGACGAGAAGGCCGGCAAGTCGGCGCACGTGTTCCTCAGATCTCAGACGGCACAGTAGTTAATGCCGACACTCTAGGGGACCCTCCTGTCACGTCGAGGGCCCCGCACGCCAAACGTGCGGGGCCCACGGCCGGTATGACCTGCTTACATTCCGGCGATCAGCTTTTCGACCCTGTCGTCGACGGAGCGGAACGGGTCCTTGCACAACACCGTGCGCTGTGCCTGGTCGTTCAGCTTGAGGTGGACCCAGTCGACGGTGAAGTCCCGCCGCTGCTCCTGGGCGCGGCGGATGAAGTCGCCGCGGAGCCGGGCCCGAGTGGTCTGCGGGGGCACCGACTTGCCCTCGAAGATCTTCATGTCGTTGCAGATCCGGGCCGCCTGCCCGTTCTTCTGCAGCAGGTAGTAGAGACCACGGCGACGGTGGATGTCGTGGTACGCGAGGTCTATCTGCGCGACCCTCGGGTTCGACATGGTCATGTTGTGCTTGGCCCGGTAGCGCTCGATGAGCCGGTGCTTCATGACCCAGTCGATCTCGGTCTCGATCCGGTCGAGCCGCTCGCTCTCGATCGCGTCGAGCGTGCGGCCCCACAGCTCCAGGACCTGGGCGACCGTGCCGGTCCTGATCCCCCGGCGGTCGACGAAGTCGACGGCCTTCTCGTAGTACTCGCGCTGGACCTCGAGCGCGGAGGCCTCCCGGCCGCTGGCGAGCCGGACCTTGCGCTGGCCGGTGATGTCGTGGCTGACCTCGCGGATGGCCCGGATGGGGTTCTCCAGGGTCAGGTCGCGCATCACCGTGCCCGCCTCGATCATGCGGAGCACCAGGTCGGTGGCGCCGACCTTGAGCAGCATGGTGGTCTCGGACATGTTCGAGTCGCCGACGATGACGTGGAGCCTGCGGTAGCGCTCGGCGTCGGCGTGCGGCTCGTCCCGGGTGTTGATGATGGGCCGCGAGCGGGTGGTCGCGGAGCTGACGCCCTCCCAGATGTGCTCGGCACGCTGGGAGACGCAGAACACCGCGCCCCTGGGGGTCTGGAGGACCTTTCCCGCGCCGCAGATGAGCTGCCGGGTGACGAGGAACGGAATGAGGATGTCCGCGAGCCGGGAGAACTCTCCGTGCCGGGCGACGAGATAGTTCTCGTGGCACCCGTACGAGTTTCCGGCCGAGTCGGTGTTGTTCTTGAAGAGGTAGACGTCGCCCGCGATTCCCTCCTCGTGCAGGCGGCGTTCGGCGTCGACGAGAAGGCCTTCGAGAATGCGCTCGCCGGCCTTGTCGTGGGTGACCAGTTCGGTCACGTCGTCGCATTCCGGTGTGGCGTATTCCGGATGCGATCCCACGTCCAGGTACAGGCGGGCGCCGTTCCGCAGGAAGACATTGCTGCTGCGGCCCCATGACACGACACGGCGGAAGAGGTAGCGCGCCACTTCGTCAGGAGACAGTCGGCGCTGTCCCCTGAACGTGCACGTGACGCCGTACTCGTTCTCCAGCCCGAAAATGCGGCGGTCCATGTCTGAACATTACGCCTGACGGCCGGTGCTGAAACCGGGTTGGACGTTCCCGTTTCGATCATTTTCCGATCAGTGCGTGTTCTTTTCGCTGTGTACGGCCGTGGACGCGCCCGTACCGACGGCGTGTCGCGCGTCGGCCGCAGGCGTGTCGGAGCCCGTCGGCGCGTCGAGGACACGGCCGGTGGCCAGCAGGACGAGGAAGGCGACCAGGCCGCCCGCCCCGGCGACGGCGAACCCGGTGGCCGTCCCCGCGAGTTCGACGGCGGGGCCCGCCGCGGCGGAGCCGAGGGCCGAGCCGACGCCGAAGGTGGTGACGAGCCAGGAGAAGGCCTCGGTCACCGTGCCGCGCGGCGCGTGCCGGTCCACCACGATGAACGCGCAGGCGAGGGCGGGCGCCAGGAACACGCCGGCGAGGACCGAGAGCCCGGTCATGGCGACGGGGCCGGGCGTGAGCACGAGCGGCAGGTAACAGACGGCGAGGAGCAGGACGAGGACGCGCAGCCGCCGCTCGGGCGCTCCGGCCCACGGCCGGGCGCCGTAGACGACACCGCCGAGGAGCGCGCCGAGCCCGAGGGCGGCCATCAGCCAGCCGTAGACGGACGGGCTGCCCCGGTCGTCGGCGTACGCGACGGCGGCGACGGTGATGGAGCCCAGCGCGAGGCCGACGAAGAAGAAGGACCCGAGCAGGGCGAGCAGCCCCGGAGAGCGCAAAGCGCCCAGCCAGTGCGCCTCCCGGGACGCCGAGCGCCAGGCGCGGGAGGGCTCGGAGAGGACGACGGCGAGGGCGCCGAGGACTCCGAGGAGGTTGATGACGAGGAGGGCGGCGGCGGGCGACCAGAGGGAGACGAGGAGGGTCAGCAGCAGCGGGCCGACGGTGAACATGACCTCCTGCGCGACGGCGTCGAGCGCGTACGCCCGGTGGACCCGGTCCTCGCGGCCCAGGACGCTCGGCCACAGGGCGCGCAGCCCGCCCTCCAGGGGCGGGGTGAAGAGGCCGGCCAGGACGACGGCGACGTAGGCGAGTGCGAGGTGCCCGATGCCGGTGAGCGCGAGGAGGGCCATGCCGAGGGCGGAGAGGACCGCGGCGGGGAGCTGGACGCGGGGCTGGCCCTTGAGGTCGACGGCGCGGCCGAGGAGGGGCTGGCCTACGGCGGTGGCGACGCCGTAGGCGGCGATGAGACCGCCGGCGAGGGTGTAGCTGCCGCCCTGGTCGCGGACGAAGAGGGTGAGCGCGATGGGGCCGGTGCCGTTGGGCAGACGCCCGACGAGGGTTCCGGCCAGCAGGCGGGCGGCGTGCGGCGCCCGGAGTATGTCGAGATAGCCGCCGTGTGCCGGTGCCTCGGTGGCCATGTGGTCTCCCCTCCCTCGGATCCCACCGAGGTTTTACGTATAACGTCCGACGTCATACGTACCATGACGGCTGTACGCGGGTCCACCCCGCGCCCAGGAACCGTCGACGCGGAGGCTTGTGTGCACACCCCGGAACCGATCGGCGGCGCCCGCCCCACCAGCCGGGACGTGGCGCGTGCCGCGGGGGTCTCCCAGGCCACCGTCTCCCTGGTCCTCGGTGACAAATGGCGCGGCCGGGTGTCGGAGCGCACCGCCGAGGCCGTACGGGAGACCGCCCGGAGTCTCGGCTACCGGCCCAACCTCGCCGCGCGCAACCTCCGGCTCGGTCGTACCAGGACCGCGCTCCTCGTCGTCCCGGCCCTCACCAACGAGTTCTTCGCGCACGTCCACACGGGCGCGGCCGCCGCGGCGGCGGCGCACGGGTTCGGCGTCGTCCTCTACCCCTCCCCCGACGGCCTGGGGCCCGCCCGTGACCCCTTCGCCTCCGCGCAGGCCGCCCTGGACGGGGTGATCGCCTCCTCGATGGCGACCGACGCCCTGGAGGCCTTCCGGGGCAGCGACCTCCCGCTCGTCATGCTCGACAGCGATCCGGCCGACGCCGGCGCCGCCGCCCATGTGAACCTCGACGTCGCCGACGGGATGCGCCGGGTGACCGACCACCTGCTCGGTCTCGGGCACCGCGGCTTCCTGCACCTGGCGTCCGCCGCGCCGTCCTGGACCTTCGACGTGCGGGCCGCGACGCTCGCCCACGCCCTGCGCGGCACGGACGTGCGCACCGTGCGGTCGCCGCTGAACGTCGTGGCCGCGGGGGAGGCCGCGGAACGTGCCCTCGCCGCCGCGGGACCCCGGCCCACGGCGGTGATCTGCGACGACGACATCCTCGCGGTCGGCGTCTGCAAGGCCGCGCGCCGGCTCGGTCTGCGGGTTCCCGAGGACCTGTCGGTCACGGGCTTCGACGACATGGCCCTGGCGACCGTGGTCGAACCGGAGCTCACCACCGTGCGGCTGCCCGCGGAGGAGTTCGGCCGACGGGGCATGGAGGCCCTCCTCGCCGTTCTCGCGGGCGAACGGCCGCCCTCGCTCACCCTTCCCGTCACCCTGGTGCCCCGGGGCTCCTCGGGGCCCGCACCGGCCTCCTGAGGCGGAAACGCCGGAGGGGCCCCGGTCCGCTCGCGCGTGGACCGGAGCCCCTCCGGGCACCGTCGACTACTCCTCCGGAGCCTCGTCCGAGGGCTCGTCCGTCTTCGTCACCGCCGCGTTGTCCGCCTGCATGAGGCGGGACAGCTGCCGGCCGACGATCCGCTTGAACTTGCGCTGCTGCGGACGCGTACGGTCCAGGACCGCCACCTCCAGGCGCTCCGCGGGGATCTCCCGCTCGGTGCCGTTGGTGTCCCGCGACAGCGCCTGCACGGCCAGCTTCAGGGCCTCGGCGAGCGACATGCCGTCCCGGTGCCGCTGGTCCAGGAAGGAGCTGATCTGCTCCGCGTTCCCGCCGACCGCGACCGAGCCGTGCTCGTCGACGATCGAGCCGTCGTGCGGCAGCCGGTAGATCTGGTCGCCCTCCGGCTCGGTGCCGACCTCGGCGACGACCAGCTCCACCTCGTACGGCTTCTCCCCCGCGCTGGAGAAGATCGTGCCGAGCGTCTGGGCGTAGACGTTGGCCAGGCCGCGCGCGGTGACGTCGTCCCGGTCGTAGGTGTAGCCCCGCAGGTCGGCGTAGCGCACGCCGCCGATGCGGAGGTTCTCGTACTCGTTGTACTTGCCGGCGGCGGCGAAGCCGATCCGGTCGTAGATCTCGCTGAACTTGTGCAGTGCGCGCGACGGGTTCTCGCCGACGAAGACGATCCCGTCGGTGTACTGGAGGACGACAAGGCTGCGTCCCCGGGCGATGCCCTTGCGGGCGTACTCCGCCCGGTCGGCCATGGCCTGTTGGGGTGAGACGTAGAACGGAGTGGACACCGGCGGTCCGTCCCTTTCTTCTGGGCTTCTACAGGGCGACGAGTGGTCAGAGCAGGGCGGCGCGCGGCCCGTCGGGCTGCTCGAGGCGCCGCTCGGTGACCGACCGGGCGAGCCCGGAGGACTCTTCCTCGCTGAGCCTGCGGAAACCCTCCTCGGTGATGACGGTGACGATCGGGAAGATCCGGCGGGCCATGTCGGGGCCGCCGGTCGCCGAATCGTCGTCCGCCGCGTCGTACAGCGCCTGCACGACCAGGGTCGTGGCCTGCTGCTCGTCGAGGTCGGCCCGGTAGAGCTTCTTCATCGACCCGCGCGCGAAGATCGAGCCGGAGCCGGTGGCGGCGAAGCCGTGCTCCTCGGAGCGGCCGCCGGTCACGTCGTAGGAGAAGATCCGGCCCTTCTCCTTGCTCTCGTCCCAGCCCGCGAAGAGCGGTACGACGGCGAGCCCCTGCATGGCCATGCCGAGGTTGCCGCGGATCATGGTGGAGAGACGGTTCGCCTTGCCTTCCAGGGAGAGCGTCGCGCCCTCCACCTTCTCGAAGTGCTCCAGCTCCAGCTGGAAGAGCTTGACCATCTCCACGGCGAGACCGGCGGTGCCGGCGATGCCGACGGCGGAGAACTCGTCGGCCGGGAAGACCTTCTCGATGTCCCGCTGCGCGATCATGTTGCCCATGGTGGCCCGCCGGTCACCGGCGAGGACGACCCCGCCGGGGAAGGTGGCCGCCACGATGGTGGTGCCGTGCGGGGCCTCGACGACCCCCTCCGGCAGCTTCCGTCCGCCGGGAAGCATCTCCGGCGAGTGCGCCGCCAGGAAGTCGAGGAACGAGGACGAGCCCGGCGTCAGGAAGGCCGCCGGCAGACGCCCGGTGCTACGAGGGTTGGCTTCCACGCGATTCCTTCCGGGTGGGAGAGTCGGCCAGCCGTGGGAAGCGCCGGCCGATCTTGGATGCTGTGCACGGACCTTACCCGTGCCACCGCTTGTCATCCGTCCCCGGAGCCACGGCTTTGTTCCGGGCTCCGGGGACGGAGGACGACAGGTGCGCGAGGCGGCTACTCGCCGCCCTTCTGGACGAAGGACCGCACGAAGTCCTCGGCGTTCTCCTCGAGTACGTCGTCGATCTCGTCCAGAACGGAGTCCACGTCCTCGCTCAGCTTCTCCTGGCGCTCCTGGAGGTCGGAGCTCGCCTCCGTGGTGGTCTCCTCGACCTCCTCCGTGGAACGCGTCGCCTTCTGCTGTCCGCCGCCGGTGTCCTTGGTCGCCATATCCCTCACCCCGCTCGAAATCGGCCCGCTCGGTTGAGTCCGTACAAGATCAGACCCTATCGGTCGGGTCTGATTTCGGCCCCGCAGTTTCCACAACGCCCGGGCACTGTTTCCATGATTCCCAGTGCCGGGGCATTTCAGGCCCGTGCCGGGCCCCCGATCAGCCGCCGGAGAGCACGCGCACCAGCTCCTCGGCCGTGCGGCAGCGGTCCAGGAGCGCCTTGACGTGCTCCTTCGTGCCCCGCAGCGGCTCCAGGGTCGGTACGCGCTGGAGCGAGTCCCGGCCGGGCAGGTCGAAGATCACCGAGTCCCAGGAGGCCGCGGCGACGTCGTCGGCGTACTGCTCCAGGCAGCGGCCGCGGAAGTAGGCCCTGGTGTCCTCGGGGGGCGCCGTCTCGGCCCGCTCCACGTCGGACTCGTCCAGGAGCCGCTTCATGCGCCCGCGGGCCGCCAAACGGTTGTACAGGCCCTTCTCGGGGCGCACGTCCGCGTACTGGAGGTCCACGAGATGCAGCCGTGGCGCGTCCCAGTCCAGGCCGTCCCGCCGCCGGTAGCCCTCCATGAGCTCCCTCTTGGCGATCCAGTCGAGCTCGCCGGCCAGGCTCATGGGGTCGTTCTCGAGCCGGTTGAGGGTGTCCTCCCAGCGGATCAGGACGTCCTTGGTCTGCTCGTCCGCGTCCGAGCCGTACCGCTCCTCCACGTACTTCCTGGCCAGCTCGAAGTACTCCATCTGAAGCTGCACGGCCGTGAGTGTCCGGCCGCTGCGGAGCGTGACGAGGTACTGGAGCGTCGGGTCGTGGGAGACCTGGTGGAGTGTGCGCACGGGCTGGTCGACGGCCAGGTCGACGGTGATGAACCCGTCCTCGATCATCGACAGGACCAGCGCGGTGGTGCCGAGCTTGAGATAGGTCGAGATCTCGGAGAGGTTCGCGTCACCGATGATCACGTGCAGCCGGCGGTACCTCTCGGCGTCGGCGTGCGGCTCGTCCCTGGTGTTGATGATGGGCCGCTTGAGGGTGGTCTCCAGACCCACCTCGACCTCGAAGTAGTCGGCGCGCTGGCTGATCTGGAAGCCGTCCGCGCGTCCGTCCTGGCCGATGCCGACCCGGCCCGCGCCGGTCACGACCTGGCGGGAGACGAAGAAGGGGGTGAGGTGGCGCACGATGTCCGAGAAGGGGGTCTCCCGCTTCATCAGGTAGTTCTCGTGCGTGCCGTAGGAGGCGCCCTTGTTGTCGGTGTTGTTCTTGTAGAGGTGGATGGGCTGCGCCCCGGGGAGCTGGGCGGCCCGCTCGGCGGCCTCCGCCATGATCCGCTCGCCGGCCTTGTCCCAGAGGACGGCGTCGCGCGGGTTGGTGACCTCGGGCGAGCTGTACTCGGGGTGGGCGTGGTCCACGTAGAGGCGGGCGCCGTTGGTGAGGATGACGTTGGCGAGGCCGATGTCCTCGTCGGTGAGCTGGCTGGAGTCGGCGGCCTCGCGGGCGAGGTCGAAGCCGCGGGCGTCCCGCAGCGGGTTCTCCTCCTCGAAGTCCCAGCGGGCGCGGCGCGCCCGGTGCATCGCCGCCGCGTAGGCGTTGACGATCTGGGACGAGGTGAGCATGGCATTGGCGTTCGGATGTCCCGGGACGGAGATCCCGTACTCCGTCTCGATGCCCATTACTCGCCGTACGGTCATGCGGCCCTCCTTGCCCGGCGGCGCTCACTGTGCGCGACTCGGCGGTACCGATGAGCCTAGAGCGGCTCCGCGCTGGTGGGGAGATCTGTCGCGTATTTCCCTGTGATGCCGGGGGAAATGCTGGATGGAATGCGTCGGCTGCGGATACCCGGTTTCCGGGCATCCGCAGCCGGTGGGCGTTTTACAGGTACTGACCGGTATTGGCCACCGTGTCGATGGACCGTCCGGTGTCCGCGCCCTGCTTTCCGGTGACGAGCGTGCGGATGAACACGATCCGCTCGCCCTTCTTTCCGGAGATGCGGGCCCAGTCGTCGGGGTTGGTGGTGTTGGGCAGGTCCTCGTTCTCCTTGAACTCGTCCACGCAGGCCTGGAGGAGGTGGGAGACGCGGATGCCCTTCTGGTTGTGGTCGAGGAAGGCCTTGATGGCCATCTTCTTGGCCCGGTCGACGATGTTCTGGATCATCGCGCCGGAGTTGAAGTCCTTGAAGTAGAGGACTTCCTTGTCGCCGTTGGCGTACGTGACTTCGAGGAAGCGGTTCTCCTCGGATTCGGCGTACATCTGCTCGACGACGGACTGGATCATTCCGTGGGCGGCGGCGGCCTTGGAACCACTGTGCTCCGAGATGTCGTCGGTGTGCAGCGGCAGGGTGGCCGTGAGGTACTTCGCGAAGATGTCCTTCGCGGCCTCCGCGTCCGGACGCTCGATCTTGATCTTGACGTCGAGCCGGCCGGGGCGCAGGATCGCGGGGTCGATCATGTCCTCGCGGTTGGAGGCGCCGATGACGATGACGTTCTCCAGGCCCTCCACACCGTCGATCTCGGCGAGCAGCTGCGGGACGATGGTGTTCTCCACGTCCGAGCTGACACCGGAGCCGCGGGTGCGGAAGAGGGATTCCATCTCGTCGAAGAAGACGATGACGGGGGTGCCCTCACTCGCCTTCTCGCGGGCACGCTGGAAGACGAGGCGGATGTGCCGCTCGGTCTCGCCGACGTACTTGTTGAGGAGCTCGGGACCCTTGATGTTGAGGAAGTAGGACTTCCCCGCGGGCTGGCCGGTGACCTCGGCGACCTTCTTGGCCAGGGAGTTGGCCACGGCCTTCGCGATCAGCGTCTTGCCGCAGCCGGGCGGCCCGTAGAGCAGGATGCCCTTGGGCGGCCGCAGTTCGTGCTCCTTGAAGAGGTCCGGGTAGAGGTAGGGGAGCTCGACCGCGTCGCGGATCATCTCGATCTGGCCGCCCAGACCGCCGATCTTGTCGTAGTCGACGTCCGGCACCTCTTCGAGGACGAGCTCCTCGACCTCGCTCTTCGGGACCACCTCGTACACGTAGCCGGACCTGGAGTCGAGCAGCAGGGCGTCGCCGGCGCGGATGGTGACGTCCATCAGAGGCTCGGCGAGCCTCACCACCCGCTCCTCGTCGGTGTGCCCGACCACCAGGGCGCGCTCGCCGTCCTCGAGGATCTCCTTGAGGGTGACGATGTCCCCGGCGCGCTCGTACTCCATGGCCTCGACCACGTTGAGCGCTTCGTTGAGCATGACTTCCTGGCCGCGCTTGAGCTCGTCGAGCTCGATGCTCGGGCTGACGTTCACCCGGAGCTTGCGGCCCCCGGTGAAGATGTCGCACGTGCCGTCCTCGTTCGCCTGCAGGAAGACACCGAAGCCGGCCGGCGGCTGTGCGAGCCGGTCGACCTCTTCCTTGAGGGCCACGATCTGGTCGCGGGCCTCACGGAGCGTGTTCGCGAGTCGTTCGTTCTGCGCGGACACGCCGGCCAGGTTGGTCTGCAGCTCGACGATCCGCTCTTCGAGAATCCTCGTGTGTCGCGGAGAGTCGGCGAGCTTGCGGCGCAGGACGGCGATTTCCTGCTCGAGATAGGCAACCTGTCCGGCGGGGTCCTCAGACCCTCGCCCGGGCCGGATGCCGCGGTTGATGTCGTCGTCGTGGGCTGCCACGGTCCTCACCTCCTCCAGGGGGAGCTGGACGCTTCCTGACCCTACCTGCGTGGGTGATGATTGAAACCCCTAGATCAAAAAGACTCCGTGGTGTGTCCGATCTTCACCCTTGCGCTTCCCCTCTTGCCAGAGGGAATACCCACCCTTCACCGCTTGAAAGCGGGCGGTTGTATCGTCGTCATGGGCCAACACCCTTCGGAGGGGGCCCGACTTACCGGCGAGAAGCAGAACGAGAAGCGGGAGCGGCGAGAATATGACCGTGCAGCACGAGGCCCCTTCCACGGGCGCCGAAGAGGCGCTGGAGGTCTGGATCGACCAGGACCTGTGCACCGGGGACGGGATCTGCGTGCAGTACGCCCCCGAGGTCTTCGAGCTGGACATCGACGGGCTCGCTTATGTGAAGAGCCCCGAGGACGAGCTGCTCCAGGACGCCGGCGCGACGACGCCGGTGCCGCTGACCCTGCTCCAGGACGTCGTGGACTCCGCGAAGGAGTGCCCGGGCGACTGCATCCATGTCCGCCGGGTCGCGGATCGGGTCGAGGTGTACGGCCCCGACGCGGAGTAGAGGTCAGGCGCCGTACGCGTCGGCCTGCCCGGCGCGTACGAAGGCGCCACCCTGCCAGCGCCAGCTGACCTGCTCCTTCTCGTCGGGGCAGCAGCGGGGCACGTCGAGGGACGAGTAGCCGAGCAGGGTGGCGAGGACCGCTCCGTCGCGTACGGCGAGCTCGGTGACGTTCTTGTGCTCTCCGGGTTCGACGAGGGTGGCCACCACGCGCGCGGGTGCGCCCTTCGCCTTGCCGCGGGTGAGGACGTAGACGCCGCTCGGCGGCGTTCCGGAGCCGGCTTCGCAGTGCACGACCGCAACGGTCTCGGGGTTTCCGTCCCCGTCGAGATCTCCGGAGACCCGCTTAGCGACCGTGCTGGGACCTCCCGCGCAGTCCACGGGGTAGTCCGCTCCGGCGGCCTCGGGGGCGGGTGCGGGACGTGGGGCGGTGGCGGGGGCCGCGCTCGCTCCGGCGGGGCCGGGCTGGAGGAGGCCCGCGAGGGCGACGACCGCGGCGGTCGCGGTGGCGGTGGCCAGCCAGTGGGCCGGCCGGGCGAGGGTGTGTGCGAGGTCCGCGAGTTCCGGGGCGGCGGAGGGCTGCACGCGAGACGTCTCCTGTGGGTGGCACGGTGGTTTTCGGGCATCGTGCCACACGTCACAGGGAGACGGAACAGCCGGGGTCGGCCGGTGGCGCCCGGAACATGAGGGCGCCGTCGCCGAGTTCCCCGCCATGGGCGGGGAACTCGGCGACGGCGCGCCGTGGGTGTCGGGACGTCAGCCCTTGTTGGGGCCTTCGTAGTCCTCGCCGTACGCGCCCTTGGCGGGGCGGCGGCGGCGCATCGGCGGCTCGACGCCGTCGGCGAGGCGACGGGCCGTGACGAGGAAGCCGGTGTGGCCGATCATGCGGTGATCGGGGCGGACGGCGAGGCCCTCGACGTGCCAGTTGCGGATCATGGATTCCCAGGGCTGCGGCTCGGCGTAGCAGCCGAACTCGCGGATGGATTCCACGGTGCGCGCGAGCTGCGTGGTGGTGGCCACGTAGCAGCAGAGGATGCCGCCGGGGACCAGGGCCTTGGAGACGGCCTCCAGGCACTCCCAGGGGGCGAGCATGTCCAGGATGACGCGGTCGACGTCGGTGTCGGACAGGTTGTCCTGGAGGTCGCCGACGGTGAGCTGCCACGCGGGGTGGGGGCCGCCGAAGTAGCGCTCGACGTTGCCCTTGGCGATCTCGGCGAAGTCCTCGCGGCGCTCGTAGGAGTGCAGCATGCCGCTGTCTCCGATGGCGCGCAGGAGGAAGCTGCTGAGCGATCCCGAGCCCACTCCGGCTTCCACGACACGTGCGCCGGGGAAGATGTCGGCGAAGGCCAGGATCTGCCCCGCGTCCTTGGGGTAGACCACGGCGGCGCCGCGGGGCATGGACAGGACGTAGTCGGGGAGCAGGGGGCGCAGCGCGAGGTAGGCGACGTTTCCGGTGGTGCGGACAACGCTGCCCTCGGGGGCGCCGATCAGTTCGTCGTGCGGGAAAGAACCCTTGTGGGTGTGGAAGTTCTTTCCCTCTTCGAGCGTGAACGTGTAGTGACGGCCCTTGGGGTCGGTCAGCTGAACCTGGTCCCCGACCTTGAAGGGCCCGCGTCGGCGGGCGGCACCGGTCGGTTCGGACATGCGAACAGAGTACCGGGATTACGAAGAGGGTCGTGCCATGGCCTTGACGAAGGCACGTTCCACGTCGGTGGTGGCGAGGACGCCGTAGATCTCGCCTGTCTCCTCGACGACCAGGTACTCGGTGGCCGGGCTGGCGCGGAGGTGGTCGAGGAGGGGCTGTCCCGTGAGTTCGGCGGGGACGCGCATGCCGTCGGTGAGGTCCTGGGCGAGGGTGCTGACGGCGACCCAGGGCCGGCGGTGCTGGGGTACGGCGGCGATGGCGACCTCGCGGACGATGCCGGTGGGGTCGCCGCTGCCGTCGACGACGACGAGCGCGCGGGCGCCGGCCTCGTTGGCCCGGCGGAGGGCCTCGGACAGGGGGGTGGTGGGTTCGACGGGGATGGCGCGGCGGGTGAGGCTGCGGGCGCGCAGCTCGGGGAGGTGCTCGCGCAGCCGGGCCATGCGGAGGCTGTTGCCGGCGCCGGTCCAGATGATGGCGGCGAGGATGGCGGCGAGCAGGGCGTCGGTGACGGTGTCGAGGCCGCTGATGTCGTCGGTGGAGTTGCCGAGCAGGCCGGTGCGGGTGAGCAGGGGCAGGCCGACGAGGACGAGGACGGCGAGGAAGCGGCCGACCCAGGCGGCGGCGATGGTGCCGCTCATGGGCTTGCCGGTGATCTTCCAGACGACGGCGCGGAGCATGCGGCCGCCGTCGAGCGGCAGGCCGGGGAGCAGGTTGAAGATCGCGACGATGAGGTTGGAGATCATCAGGCCGGCGAGGAGGACGCCGGGGACGGTGCCGGGCTCCACGGCGTACAGGGAGAGATAGAACACGCCGGCGAGGACGAGGGAGAGGAGGGGGCCGACGAAGGCGAGGACGAACTCGCGGCCGGGGGTCTCGGTCTCCTTCTCGATCTCGGAGACGCCGCCGAAGAACTGGAGCTGGATGCGGCGCACCGGGAGTTTGAAGCGGAGCGCGGCGATGGTGTGGGCCAGTTCGTGGACGAGCACGGAGGCGTAGAAGGCGACGGCGAAGAAGAGGGAGACGAGGTAGCGTGCGGCGCCCAGTTCGGGCAGGACGCGTTCGATCTGGTCGCCGAAGACCCAGGTGATGAGGGCGGCGACCAGGAACCAGCTGGGGGCGACGTAGACGGGCACACCGAAGGGGCGGCCCATGAGGATCCCGCCGCCGGGCTCCTCGGTCCGCTGCGGCTTGGGCTCGTCCTGGTTCACGGGTTCCTCTCGTCGCGGGGCGTGACCCACGTCGGTTGCGTCACATCTCGATCATGCAGTGCGACGGGGTCCCGGGTCGATGGTATTCCGCCCGTTGTCGGTGGCGGGTCGTAGGGTCTTCGTCATGAGTACGAGCGAGCAGGTGCCGGCGGAGCCCCGGGCGCCCATGTCGTTGTCGCCGTCGCGGGCGAGCGATTTCATGCAGTGTCCGCTGCTGTACCGGTTCCGGGTGATCGACCGGCTGCCGGAGAAGCCGAGTGCGGCGGCGACGCGGGGCACGCTGGTGCACGCGGTGCTCGAGCGGCTCTTCGACGATCCGGCGGTGGAGCGGACGGCTCCGCGGGCGCGGGCGATGGTTCCGGGGCAGTGGGACCGGCTGCTGGAGTCGAAGCCGGAGCTGGGTGAGCTGTTCGCGGAGGATCCGGAGGGTGAGCGGCTCGCGGGCTGGCTGGGTGAGGCGGAGCGGCTGGTCGAGCGGTGGTTCACGCTGGAGGACCCGACGCGTCTGGAGCCGGCCGAGCGTGAGCTGTTCGTGGAGACGGAGCTGGACTCGGGGCTGCGGCTGCGCGGGGTGATCGACCGGATCGACGTGACGCCTTCGGGTGACGTGCGGATCGTCGACTACAAGACGGGCAAGGCGCCGCGGCCGGAGTACCGCGACGGCGCGCTGTTCCAGATGACGTTCTACGCCCTGGTGGTGTGGCGGCTGCGGCAGGTGATCCCGCGGCGGCTGCAGCTGGTCTATCTCGGCAGCGGGGAGGTGCTGACGTACGACCCGGTGGAGGCGGACCTGCTGCGGGTGGAGCGGAAGCTGCTCGCTCTGTGGGAGGCGATCCGGCTGGCGACGGAGTCGGGTGACTGGCGGCCGCGTCCGACGAAGCTGTGCGGCTGGTGTGACCACCAGGCGGTGTGCCCGGAGTTCGGTGGGACTCCCCCGGTCTATCCGCTGAAGATCGTTGCCGCGCGCCCGCCGGAGTCGGGCGAATCGGGGCAGGGCAGAATGGACCCGGTCCCGCCGGCACCGTAGTGCCGGCGTACCTCGTGAGCCCAGGTCCCGTGAAGGAGCCCTTGTGACGATCCGCGTCCTCTTGGTCGACGATCAGCCGCTGTTGCGCACCGGCTTCCGGATGATTCTGGAGGCGGAGGGGGACATCGCGGTGGTGGGTGAGGCCGGGGACGGTCTCCAGGCGCAGGATCAGGTGCGGGCGCTGCAGCCGGACGTGGTGCTGATGGACATCCGGATGCCGCGGATGGACGGGGTGGAGGCGACCCGGCAGATCACCGGTCCCGGCCGGGACGGTCCGGCGAAGGTGCTGGTCCTGACGACCTTCGACCTCGACGAGTACGTGGTGGAGGCACTGCGGGCGGGGGCGAGTGGTTTCCTCCTGAAGGACGCCCCGGCGAACGAGCTGGTGCAGGCGATCCGGGTGGTCGCGGCCGGTGAGGCGATGCTGGCCCCCTCGATCACGCGCCGGCTGCTCGACAAGTACTCGGCGCATCTGCCGACGGGCGAGGAGCGGATGCCGGACGCGCTGAACAGCCTGACGGACCGTGAGGTGGAGGTCCTGAAGCTGGTGGCGCGGGGCCTGTCGAACGCGGAGATCGCGGCGGACCTGTTCGTCAGCGAGACGACGGTGAAGACGCACGTGGGTCATGTGCTGACGAAGCTGGGGCTGCGGGACCGGGTGCAGGCCGCGGTGTACGCGTACGAGAGCGGTCTGGTGCGGCCGGGCGCCGGCCAGTAGCCGGTTCCGCCGGGACCGGCGACGACGCGAGGGGCCCGTGCGCGGTGCGCGCCGGGCCCCTCTGTCGTGTCTCGTGCCGTGTGTCCCGTGCCGTCGTGGGACGGTCAGCCCTTGCGGATCTCCCAGAAGCGGAAGACGGTCGAGGCGTCGAGGGTCCATTCGAGGCCGGTGACGTCGTCGCGGGCGACGGCGTACTGCTTGCCCTGCCAGAGCGGCAGCAGGGGGAGCTCCTCGGCGACGAGGTCCTGGAGCTTCCCGTACTCGTCGGCGGTGGCGGCGCGGTCGGCGACGGCTGCCGTCTTCGGGAGGAGGCTGCCGGTGATGGTGGCGTTGTCGTAGTGGTTGCCGACGACGTTGCCCTCGCCGAAGAAGGGGGCGGTGAAGTTGTCGGCGTCGGGGTAGTCGGGGACCCAGCCCTTGACGTAGACGCCGTACTTGCCGGCCGCGATGTCCTTCTCGTACTGGTCGTACGCGACGGACTTGACGTCGGCGTCGAACAGGCCGCTCGCGTTGAGCTGGCCGGCGATGGCCTTGAGCTCCTGGTCGGTGGCGGGGCCGTAGCGGCTGGGGGTGGACCAGAGGGTGAGCTTCACCTTGTCGGTGATGCCGGCCG
Source organism: Streptomyces exfoliatus (assembly GCF_000725545.1). Taxonomy (GTDB): domain Bacteria; phylum Actinomycetota; class Actinomycetes; order Streptomycetales; family Streptomycetaceae; genus Streptomyces; species Streptomyces exfoliatus. The sequence continues at coordinate 278,850 of NZ_JNZP01000015.1, forward strand.
CGCGCAGGGCCTTCTTCGCCTTCGCCTTGTCGGGGGTGCCGTAGGTGTCGAAGAAGGCGGTGTTGTGTCCGGCGATGCCGGCCGGGACGATCGAGTAGAGCGGGGTGGCCGTCGACTTGTAGACGCCTTCGACGAGGGCTTCGCGGTCGACGAGGTGGGCGATGGCCTTGCGTACGCCGAGCTTGCCGGCGACCGGGTCCTTCATGTTGAAGACCAGGTGCTGGACCTCGGCGCTGCTGCCCTGGGTGACCTCGATGCCCCGGTCGCCGGTCGTGGCGGAGTTCTCGAGGGCGGAGATGTCGTCGGCGGAGAGGCCTCGGTAGGCGACGTCTATCTGTCCGTCGGTGAGGGCCTTGGAGAGGGCGGAGCGGTCACCGCGGTAGAGCTTGAGGGTGACGGCGTCGTTCTTGTGGCGTGCGGTGCCCTGGTAGCCGGAGTTGGCGGAGAAGGTGGCCTCGGTGTCGCTGAGGGAGTCCAGCTTGTACGGGCCCGAGCCGGTGGCCTTGCCGTCGGTGCGGAGCGCGTCGGCCGGGTACTCGCGGTGGTCGACGATGGAGCCGGCGCCGGAGGCGATCTTGCTGGGGAAGGTGGCGTCCGGGACCTTGAGCCGAAAGACGACGGTCCGCTCGTCCGGGGTCTCGATCTTCTCGATGGTGGAGAGCAGCGGCGCGGGGCCGGCCGGGTCGGCGATCTTGAGGGCCCGGTCGAAGGAGTACTTGACGTCCTCCGACGTGAGCTTGTTGCCGTTGGAGAAGGTGAGGCCGTCGCGCAGGGTGCAGGTGTACACGGTGCTGCCCGCGGAGAAGCCGCACTTGTCGGCGGCCTCGGGCTCGGGCTCGGAGCCGCCCTTGGGGAAGGCGAGCAGGGACTGGAAGACGTTGTTGAACAGCAGCCAGGAGCCGGGGTCGTAGCCGGCCGCCGGGTCGGTGGCGAGGATCTCGTCGGACATGCCGACGCGTACGCCGTTGCCGGAGCCTCCGGCTCCGCCCTGTTCGGTGCCGCAGCCGCTGAGGAGGGCGGCGGCCAGGCCGGCGGCGAGCGGGGCCGTCAGCCACTTGTTGTGCGTCTTCACAGAACGTGCCTCGTGATCTCTTGTCAGGCCGGCCGCGCGCGGTGCGCGGCCGGTGTAACCGATCCTGTCGACGGGGTCATGCGGTGTTATGCGGTGCCGCGGCCCAGTTCCCAGAGCAGGAGGTCCGAGGACGTGTTGAGGGCGTTCTCGACTCCGTTGAGCTCGGTGCGCGCGGCGACGTACTGCTTGCCCTGCCACAGCGGCAGGACGGGCACGTCCTCGGCGACGATCTTCTGGATCTGGTTGAAGACGGGGCTCGCGGCGGTGCGGTCGGCCTGGCGGCGCGAGCGCGGGATGAGCTGGTCGCGGACGACCTTGTTCACGTACGGGGTGTTGAGGAAGTTGTCGCTGTCCAGGAACGGCGCGATGTAGTTGTCCGGGTCCGGGTAGTCCGGGAACCAGCCGAGGCCGTAGACGGCGTAGTCGCCGCGCTTCTGGGCGGTGCGGAACGTGGACCACTCGGCGCCCCGGACGGTGGTGTCGAAGAGCTCGGTGGCGTCGAGCTGCTTCTTGAGCGCCTCGAACTCCTGGGCGGTCTCGGCGCCGTAGTGGTCGGTGGTGTAGTTCAGGGTCACCTTGACCGGCGTCTCGACGCCCGCGTCCTTGAGGAGCTTGGCGGCCCGGGCGCGGTCGGGCTCGCCGTACTCGTCGAAGAACGGGGTGGCGTGGCCGGTGATGCTGGAGGGGATCAGCGAGTACAGGGGCTCGGCGGTGGGGCCGTAGACCGAGTTGACGAGGGCGCCGCGGTCGACGACGGCGGCCATGGCCTGGCGGACGGCCTTCTCCTCGACGGCGGGGGCCTTGGTGTTGAAGCCGAGGTAGCGGATCTCCAGGCCCGGGACCTCGATCATCTCGATGCCCTCCTTGGGCTTCTCGGTGAGGTTCCTGACCTGCTGCTGCGACAGGGAGCGGGCCATCATGTCGATGTCGTCGCTCTCCAGGGCCTGGCCCATGGTGCTCGCGTCGGCGTAGGGGCGCAGGACGACCTTGTCGTTGCGCAGGGTGATGTCGCCCTTGTAGGCCGGGTTCTTGGTGAAGACGAAGCGGGTGGCCTTCTCGCCCTCGCGCTCGACCTTCATGGTGTACGGCCCGGAGCCGTCGACGTCGAAGCCGTCGCGGAGCTTGTCGGCGGCGTACTTGTCCTTGCTGAGGATGCCGGCGACCGGGGTGGAGAGCTTGTACGGGAAGGTGGCGTCGGGGGTCTTCAGGTGGAAGATCACCTCGTCGGTGCCCTTGGTCTCGACGGTGTCGACGTTCGAGAGGAGGGCGGCCGTGCCGTTGTCCGACTTGATCTTCAGGACCCGGTCGACGGAGTACTTGACGTCCTCGGCGGTGATCGGGGTGCCGTCGGCGAAGGTGAGGCCGGAGCGGAGCTTGCAGCGGTAGCTCTCGCTGGCCTTGTCGGAGAACCCGCAGCTCTGGGCGGCCTCGGGGACGGGCTCGCCGCCGCCGTGGGGCACGTGCATCAGGGTCTGGACGGTCTGCCGCAGGATGTTCCACGCGCCGGTGTCGTAGGCGAAGGCGGGGTCGAACGGGGCGGGGGCGTCCGCGGTGGCGATGAACTGGTCCGTGGTGCCGACGACGATCGCTCCGTCCTCCTCGGCTCCGCCGCAGGCGGCGAGCAGGGGGACGAGCAGTCCGGCCGCGGCCGGGAGCACCAGGGTCTTGCGGTTCATCAGGGACGATCTCCTCATCCGGCACTGGGATACAGCGGTCAGTGGAACTCCGCCGCCGGCCGCCCGGTCGGGGCGGGAGCGATCGGGCCGGGTGTTGCGATCGGTCCTGTGTTCGCGGCTGTTCACGGCGACTTGGGTGTGCGCCGGTGCACGCGGTTATGCGGCGAAGTACTCGCGAAAGATTAGTGGGCGGCGCCGCTATTGCCTGACCACGGGTGCCCCTGGGGGTAATCGCACAGTGATCATGGATGCGGGGGGCTCGATAGTCATGCGGTGGATGATGCGGACGGCGTAGAGCCAATCGGGACACTTGGGGCGCCGAAACCCGATGTTTTCGGGCGCGGACACAAGAAGGGCCACCCACCGTCAGGCACTCTGGGTGACCAAGGTCACGCAGAGGCCTTTTCGGGGAATGGCCGCGGCGCTTTCCGTACGGCGAAAGCGCATTCCGCCGGGAAAGCTCAGAGAAACCTCAGATCCCGGTGATCAACGTGCGGAGAAAGGGCACGTCGACCTCTTCGAGGGAACGCACGACGACCCGGCCGGGAGAGGCCGCGATGGGGGCGACGGAGGGCACCGCGACGACCCGGCAGCCGGCCGCCTCCGCGGCCGCCACACCGGTCGCCGTGTCCTCGATGACGGCGCACAGCGCCGGGTCGGCCCCGACCCCGCGGGCGGCGGTCAGATAGGGCTCGGGATGCGGCTTGGTCCGGGTGACCTCGTCCCCGGCGACGGTGAGGGTGAAGCGGTCACGGCCGAGCGAGTCGAGGACCCGGTCGATGATCCGCCGGTGCGAGGCGGAGACCAGGGCGGTGGGGATGGAGTGCCGGGCCAGTTCGGCGAGGAGCCGCTCGGCTCCCGGCATCAGCGGCACTCCCCGGTCGATGCGCCGCTCGAACTTCTCGTTGAGCAGGACGGTCAGTTCGGCCAGGGTGATGTCGGCGCCGGTGGACTCGATGAGATAGCCCGCGCTGCGGGTCATCGGGCCGCCGACGACGACGTCCCGCCAGGCCTCGTCCAGCCGGTGCCCGAGGTCGGCGAAGACCTCCACCTCCGCGTCCCACCAGAAGCCCTCCGTGTCGACGAGGGTGCCGTCCATGTCGAGGAAGACCGCCTGCAGGGCGGAGCTTCCGTTCGTACGGAACAGGGACGCGGGGACCGTACTGGTCATCCGGACACCTCCATGGAGGGACGAGAAGGCCGGCCCCCCTCCCCGGTACGGGGAGGAGGACCGGCCTGCACTGGACCGACAAGTGTACGTCCCGATCATCGCGGACGCGGGGATTTACCCCGGGACGGTCACCTGGCGTTGAAGTACTTCGCCTCAGGGTGATGGATCACGATGGCGTCGGTGGACTGCTCGGGGTGGAGCTGGAACTCCTCCGACAGGTGCACACCGATGCGCTCCGGGCCCAGCAGCTCCGCGATCTTCGCGCGGTCCTCCAGGTCGGGGCAGGCGCCGTAGCCGAGGGAGAAGCGCGCACCGCGGTACTTGAGGTCGAACATGTCCTGGACGTGGGCCGGGTCCTCGCCCGCGAAGCCCAGCTCGGCGCGGACCCGGGCGTGCCAGTACTCGGCGAGGGCCTCGGCCAGCTGCACGGAGAGGCCGTGCAGCTCCAGGTAGTCGCGGTAGGAGTCGGACTCGAAGAGCTTGGCCGTGGCCTCGCCGATCTTCGAGCCGACGGTGACGACCTGGAGGCCGACGACATCGGTCTCGCCGGACTCCTCCGGGCGGAAGAAGTCCGCGAGGCAGAGGCGGCGGCCGCGGCGCTGGCGCGGGAAGGTGAAGCGGGTCCGCTCGTTGCCCGCCTCGTCCAGGATGATCAGGTCGTCGCCCTTGGAGACGCAGGGGAAGTAGCCGTGGACGACGGCCGCCTCGAGCAGGTTCTCCGTGTGGAGCTTGTCCAGCCAGCCGCGCAGCCGCGGCCGGCCCTCGGTCTCGACGAGCTCCTCGTACGTGGGTCCGTCGCCGGTCCGGTTCTGCTTGAGGCCCCACTGGCCCTTGAACAGGGCGCCTTCGTCGAGCCAGGACGCGTAGTCCTTCAGCGGGATGCCCTTGACGACCCGGGTGCCCCAGAACGGCGGGGTGGGCACCGGGTTGTCGGTGGCGACGTCGGAGCGCCCGCCGGGCTCCGGCTCGGCGACCTGGAGGGCGGCGGTGTCCTGCTTCGGGACCCGGCGCTGCTTGAGCTCGGGGAGTACGGCTCCGGGGACGCCGCGCTTGACGGAGACGAGGGCGTCCATGAGGCGCAGGCCCTCGAAGGCGTCGCGGGCGTAGCGGACCTCGCCCTGGTAGATCTCGTACAGGTCCTGTTCGACGTACGCCCTGGTGAGGGCGGCGCCGCCGAGGATCACGGGGTACTTGGCGGCCAGCTCGCGCTGGTTCAGCTCCTCCAGGTTCTCCTTCATGATCACGGTGGACTTCACGAGGAGACCGGACATGCCGATGACGTCGGCGCGGTGCTCCTCGGCGGCTTCGAGGATCGCGGAGACCGGCTGCTTGATGCCGATGTTGACGACGTTGTAGCCGTTGTTGGTCCGACTTCTCCATGTGCGGTTCGAGGTAGGCGACGGCCGTCTTCATGACCTCGGCGGACTGCAGCACGAACGGCAGCTGCATCTGGCCGGAGCCGAACAGCTCGCCCACGGTCTTCATGCCGTCGAGCAGGATCTCGTTGACGATCTCCAGCGCGGGCCGGAGCGTCAGCGCCTCGTCGAGGTCGGCCTCCAGACCGTTCTTCTCGCCGTCGACGATCCGGCGCTTCAGCCGCTCGTCCAGCGGCAGGGCGAGGAGCTCCTCGGTCTTGCCGGCCTTCATCGACTTGGTGTTGACGCCCTCGAACAGGGCCATCAGCTTCTGCAGCGGGTCGTAGCCCTCGGAGCGCCGGTCGTAGATCAGGTCGAGGGCGGTGGTGACCTGCTCGTCGTCGAAACGGGCGATGGGCAGGATCTTCGAGGCGTGGACGATCGCCGAGTCCAGGCCCGCCTTGACGCACTCGTCGAGGAAGACGGAGTTGAGGAGGATGCGGGCGGCCGGGTTCAGACCGAAGGAGATGTTGGAGAGGCCGAGCGTGGTCTGGACGTCCGGGCGGCGGCGCTTCAGCTCGCGGATCGCCTCGATGGTGGCGATGCCGTCCTTCCGCGACTCCTCCTGGCCGGTGCAGATCGTGAAGGTCAGGGTGTCGATGAGGATGTCGGACTCGTGGATGCCCCAGTTGCCGGTGAGGTCCTCGATGAGCCGCTCGGCGATGGCCACCTTGTGCTCGGCGGTCCGGGCCTGGCCCTCCTCGTCGATGGTGAGGGCGATGAGCGCGGCGCCGTGCTCCTGGGCCAGGCGGGTGACCTTGGCGAAGCGGGACTCGGGGCCGTCGCCGTCCTCGTAGTTGACGGAGTTGATGACGGCCCGGCCGCCGAGCTTCTCCAGGCCGGCCCGCAGGACGTCCACCTCGGTGGAGTCCAGGACGATGGGCAGCGTGGAGGCGGTCGCGAAGCGGCCGGCGAGCTCCTCCATGTCGGCGACGCCGTCGCGGCCCACGTAGTCGACACACAGGTCGAGCATGTGCGCGCCCTCGCGGATCTGGTCGCGGGCCATCTCGACGCAGTCGTCCCAGCGGCCTTCGAGCATGGCCTCGCGGAACTTCTTCGAGCCGTTGGCGTTCGTGCGCTCGCCGATTGCCATGTACGCGGTGTCCTGGCGGAACGGCACGGTCTGGTAGAGCGAGGCGGCGCCGGGCTCCGGGCGCGGGTCGCGCGCGCCGGGGGTGAGGCCCTGGACGCGTTCGACGACCTGGCGCAGGTGCTCGGGGGTCGAGCCGCAGCAGCCGCCGACCAGCGAGAGGCCGTAGTCGCGGACGAAGTTCTCCTGCGCGTCGGCCATCTCGGGCGCCGTGAGCGGGAAGTAGGCGCCGTCCTTGGTCAGGATGGGCAGGCCGGCGTTCGGCATGCACATGAGCGGCGTACGGGAGTGGCGGGCGAGGTAGCGCAGGTGCTCGCTCATCTCGGCCGGGCCGGTGGAGCAGTTCAGGCCGATCAGGTCGATGCCGAGGGGCTCGAGGGCGGTCAGCGCCGCGCCGATCTCGGAGCCGAGCAGCATGACGCCCGTGGTCTCGAAGGCGAGCGAACAGATCAGGGGTACGTCGAGCCCGACGGCTTCCATCGCGCGGCGGGCGCCGATGAGGCTGGCCTTGGTCTGCAGCAGGTCCTGGGTGGTCTCGACGATCAGGGCGTCGGCGCCGCCGGCGAGCAGGCCCTCGGCGTTCTGCTGGTAGCCGTCGCGCAGGACGCCGTACCCGATGTGGCCGAGCGACGGCAGCTTGGTGCCGGGGCCGATCGAGCCGAGCACCCAGCGCTGGCGGCCGTCCCGGGCGCCGAACTCGTCGGCGACCTCGCGGGCGATCCGGGCGCCGGCCTCGGACAGCTCGAAGATCCGGTCGGCGATGTCGTACTCGCCCGCCGCCGAATGGTTGGAGCCGAAGGTGTTGGTCTCGACGCAGTCGACGCCGGCCTCGAAGTACTCCCGGTGCACCGAGCGGACGATGTCCGGCCGGGTGACGTTCAGGATCTCGTTGCATCCTTCGAGGTTCTGGAAGTCCTCGAGCGTGGGGTCCTGCGCCTGGAGCATGGTGCCCATGGCGCCGTCGGCGACGACGACGCGGCTCGCCAGCGCCTCACGGAGGGCTGCGGCACGGGTCCGGATATCGGCGGAAGGGGTCGGCAACGAGGCCATGGATGAGCTCCCAGGGGTGCGACGGCTGTCGGCTTTGCACCTTCGGAGGAGGGTGCACGGGGCCAGCGTAACCGCGCTCGCCTTGGGGTGGACACGGCGTCCCACAGGCCGGACGGCATCCTGTGTGCGGGGACTCCCGGTCCGGCCCGTTCTTGCCCGACACTGTCAGGTGTGACGCAAGGTCGACATCGACCGATAGTGTTCAGCATTGTCGAACAACGTGAGAGGGAGAAGGGCCGGGCGATGGCGAAGAACATCCAGTCGCTTGAACGAGCGGCGGCCATGCTGCGACTGCTCGCCGGCGGCGAGCGCCGGCTCGGCCTGTCGGACATCGCGTCCTCGCTGGGGCTCGCCAAGGGCACCGCCCACGGCATCCTGCGCACCCTCCAGGCGGAGGGCTTCGTGGAGCAGGAGGCGACCTCGGGCCGCTACCAGCTCGGCGCGGAGCTGCTGCGGCTCGGCAACAGCTATCTGGACGTGCACGAGCTGCGCGCGCGGGCCCTCGTCTGGACGGACGACCTGGCCCGGTCCAGCGGCGAGAGCGTGCACCTGGGGGTGCTGCACCTGCAGGGCGTGCTGATCGTCCACCACGTCTTCCGGCCGGACGACAGCCGGCAGGTCCTGGAGGTGGGGGCCATGCAGCCGCTTCACTCCACAGCACTGGGCAAGGTCCTCTCGGCGTACGACCCGGTGGCGCACAGCGAGGTGGTGGAGGTCGAGCGGGAGGCGTTCACGCCCCGTACGACCACGGAGCTGACGGACTTCGAGTCGCTGCTGGACCTGACGCGGGCACGGGGCTGGGCGGCGGACGTGGAGGAGACGTGGGACGGCGTGGCCTCGGTGGCGGCGCCCATCCACGACCGGCGCCGGATGCCGGTGGGCGCCGTGGCGGTCACGGGCGCCGTGGAGCGGCTCTGCCCGAACGGCGAGCTGCGTCCGGAGCTGGTGGCGGCGGTGCGGGACTGCGCCCGCGCGGTGTCCCGGGACCTGGGGGCCCGGCGCTTCTGAGCCTGGGCCCGACAGCCTGAACCCGCCGGTAACGATCGCGTTATCGGCGGGTTTTTCGCATCCGGAGCCCTTGACGCGCTGTTCACCTGGGGGCAAAACTTCCGTGCATCGGTCGGCAATGCCGAACACTTGACGGCAATAGGCGTTAGAGTGTGGCAGTGCCAAGGGCCGGTAACGCCCTCACACGAGGGTGCGGACCACCGGAGGGACCCGGGGTTCGCCTTCCCCTGGACGAAGGACAAAGGAGTCGCGGGTGTCCAGCTCCGACATCTTCCTCGGCGAGACCATCGGTACCGCCGTTCTCATTCTGCTCGGCGGCGGTGTGTGTGCCGCCGTCACGCTCAAGGGCTCCAAGGCCCGCAACGCGGGCTGGCTCGCGATCACCTTCGGGTGGGGCTTCGCCGTGATGACGGCCGTCTACATGACGGCTTCCCTCTCGGGCGCCCATCTGAACCCCGCCGTCACGGTCGGAATCGCGATCAAGGACGGGACGTGGGACGACGTCCCCGTCTACATCGCTGGCCAGATACTCGGCGCGATGATCGGTGCGGCACTGGTCTGGGTGGCCTACTACGGCCAGTTCCAGGCCCACCTCACCGACCCCGAGGCCGCCGCGAAGAAGCCGGTCGAGGGCCCCGGCCCGGTGCTCGGCGTCTTCTCCACAGGACCCGAGATCCGGAACACCTGGCAGAACCTGGCCACCGAGATCATCGGCACCGTCGTGCTCGTCCTGGCCGTGCTCACCCAGGGCCTCAACGACAGCGGCAAGGGTCTCGGCGTCATAGGCGCCCTGATCACCGCGTTCGTGGTGGTCTCGATCGGCCTCTCGCTCGGCGGCCCCACCGGCTACGCGATCAACCCGGCCCGTGACCTCGGTCCGCGCATCGTGCACGCCCTGCTGCCGCTGCCGAACAAGGGCGGCTCCGACTGGAGCTACGCCTGGATCCCGGTCGCCGGACCGCTGATCGGTGGCGCCATCGCCGCGGGTATCTACAACATCGCGTTCGCCTGAGCCGTCCTTCTCCCAGACTTCCCTTGGAGCACACCGTGACCGACGCACACACCTCCGGCCCGTTCATCGCGGCCATCGACCAGGGCACCACGTCGTCCCGCTGCATCGTCTTCGACAAGGACGGCCGGATCGTCTCGGTCGACCAGAAGGAGCACGAGCAGATCTTCCCGAAGCCGGGTTGGGTCGAGCACGACGCCGCCGAGATCTGGACCAACGTCCAGGAGGTCGTGGCCGGCGCCCTGTCGAAGGGCGGCATCGCCGCCTCGGACGTCAAGGCCATCGGCATCACCAACCAGCGCGAGACCACGCTGCTCTGGGACAAGAACACCGGTGAGCCCGTCCACAACGCCCTCGTCTGGCAGGACACCCGCACCGACGCCCTCTGCAAGGAGCTCGGCCGCAACGTCGGCCAGGACCGCTTCCGCCGCGAGACCGGCCTGCCGCTGGCCAGCTACTTCGCGGGACCGAAGATCCGCTGGATGCTCGACAACGTCGAGGGCCTGCGGGAGCGCGCCGAGGCCGGCGACATCCTCTTCGGCACCATGGACTCCTGGGTCATCTGGAACCTCACCGGCGGCGCCGACGGCGGCGTGCACGTCACCGACGTCACCAACGCCTCGCGCACCATGCTGATGAACCTCCACACCCTGGCCTGGGACGAGAAGATCGCCGAGTCCATGGGCGTCCCGCTCAACGTCCTCCCGGAGATCAGGTCCTCCGCCGAGGTCTACGGCCACGTCAAGGACGGCGTCCTCGCCGGTGTCCCGGTCGCCTCGGCGCTCGGCGACCAGCAGGCCGCCCTGTTCGGCCAGACCTGCTTCGCCGAGGGCGAGGCGAAGTCGACGTACGGCACCGGCACCTTCATGCTGATGAACACCGGCGACAAGATCATCAACTCCTACAGCGGCCTGCTGACCACGGTCGGCTACCAGATCGGCGAGGAGAAGCCGGTCTACGCCCTGGAGGGCTCGATCGCCGTCACCGGTTCGCTGGTGCAGTGGATGCGCGACCAGATGGGCCTGATCAAGTCGGCCGCCGAGATCGAGACCCTCGCGTCCTCGGTCGAGGACAACGGCGGCGCCTACTTCGTGCCGGCCTTCTCCGGTCTCTTCGCCCCGTACTGGCGCTCCGACGCCCGCGGCGTGATCGCCGGCCTCACCCGGTACGTCACCAAGGCGCACATCGCCCGCGCCGTCCTGGAGGCCACCGCCTGGCAGACCCGCGAGATCACCGACGCCATGACGAAGGACTCCGGCGTCGAGCTGACCGCGCTCAAGGTCGACGGCGGCATGACCTCCAACAACCTGCTGATGCAGACCCTCTCGGACTTCCTGGACGCGCCTGTCGTGCGTCCGATGGTCGCCGAGACCACCTGCCTCGGCGCCGCCTACGCCGCCGGCCTGGCCGTCGGCTTCTGGCCGGACACCGACGCGCTGCGCGCCAACTGGCGCCGCGCCGCGGAATGGACCCCTCGCATGGACGCCGACAGGCGTGACAGCGAGTACAAGAGCTGGCTCAAGGCCGTGGAGCGGACCATGGGCTGGATCGAGGACGAGGAGTAGATCGACATGACCACCCTGCAGAGCGTCCCCGCCCTCGGGACGCACCCGGCTTCCGGCTCCCTCCCGAGCCGCGCCGAGACCCGGGACCGGCTTTCCAAGGCGACGTACGACCTCCTGGTGATCGGCGGCGGCATCCTGGGCATCTCCACCGCCTGGCACGCCGCGCAGTCGGGCCTGCGGGTGGCCCTGGTGGACGCCGGCGACTTCGCCGGCGCCACCTCCTCCGCCTCCTCGAAGCTCCTCCACGGCGGTCTGCGCTACCTGCAGACCGGCGCGGTCAAGCTGGTGGCGGAGAACCACTTCGAGCGGCGTGCGGTCTCCCGCCAGGTGGCACCGCACCTCGCCAACCCCCTCACCTTCTACCTGCCCGTCTACAAGGGCGGCCCGCACGGCGCGGCCAAGCTGGGTGCCGGTGTCTTCGCGTACTCCGCCCTCTCGGCCTTCGGTGACGGCGTCGGGCACCTGCTCTCCCCCGCCAAGGCCGCGCAGGACGTGCCGGAGCTGCGCACGGACAACCTGAAGGCCGTGGCCGTCTACGGCGACGACCAGATGAACGACGCCCGCATGGCCCTGATGACGGTCCGCGCCGCGGTCGACGCCGGAGCCACCGTCCTCAACCACGCCGAGGTCACCGGGCTCCGCTTCACCCGCGGCCGGGTCACCGGCGCCGAGCTCAAGGACCGCACCAGCGGCGACGAGTTCGGCGTCACCGCCCGTCTCGTGCTCAACGCCACCGGCCCGTGGGTCGACCACCTGCGCAAGATGGAGGACCCCAACGCGGCCCCCTCCATCCGCCTCTCCAAGGGCGCGCACCTGGTCCTCAAGCGGACCTCGCCGTGGAAGGCCGCCCTGGCCACCCCGATCGACAAGTACCGCATCACCTTCGCCCTCCCCTGGGAGGACATGCTCCTGCTCGGCACCACCGACGAGGAGTACGAGGGCGACCCCGGCCAGGTCGAGGTCACCGAGAAGGACACCGCCCAGATCCTGGACGAGGCCGCCTTCTCCATCCGTGACCAGCAGCTGTCGCGCGACCTGATCACCTACTCCTTCGCCGGTCTCCGGGTGCTTCCGGGCGGCCCCGGCGACACCTCCAAGGCCAAGCGCGAGACGGTCGTCACCGAGGGCCGCGGCGGCATGCTGTCGGTGGCCGGCGGCAAGTGGACGACCTTCCGCCACATCGGCCGTACGGTGATGCGGAAGCTGGAACAGCTCCCCGGCCACCCGCTGGGCGAGGACTACGAGTCGGTGTCGACGCTGCCGAAGCGGCTTCCGCTGCCCGGCATCGCCAACCCGAACGCGGTCGCGCACCGGCTGCTCGTCGACGGTCCCGCGCCCGGTCCGCGGATGGCCGCCGACACCGCCAAGCACCTGGCGACGCACTACGGTTCGCTCGCCTTCGACATCGCCCGCATGGCGAACGAGAACCCGGAGCTCGCCCGCCGTGTCCACCCGGACGCGCCGGAGATCTGGGCGCAGGTCGCCTACGCCCGCGACCACGAGTGGGCCGAGACGGCGGACGACGTGCTGCGCCGCCGTACGACGCTGACCATCCGCGGTCTCGCGACGGACGAGGTCCGCGCCGGCGTCGAGTCGATGCTCGGGAAGTAACTTCCTTCGGGTCAGGGGCGGTTCCTCGGGGAGGAACCGCCCCTCTCGCGTGCCGTGTGCGGAGCCGGGTTCCTGGGTAGTCGATCAAGGCCGCACGGGTTTTCGGGGGTGTCCGGGGGCTGCGGACGGACCTCCGGGAAGCCGTAAGGTTGGTCCGTACGACAGGAACTTCGAAAAGGAGGCGCTGGGTGATCGAGCTCGAGGGGGTACCCGAGCTGATCGACCCGGTCATGGTGGCCGCGTTCGAAGGCTGGAACGACGCCGGCGACGCCGCCTCCACCGCGGTCGCCCATCTGGACCGGGAATGGAAGGGCGAGGTGTTCGCGGCGCTCGACGCCGAGGACTACTACGACTTCCAGGTCAACCGGCCCACGGTTTTCCTGGACAACGGCGTACGGAAGATCACCTGGCCGACGACCCGGCTCTCCGTGGTCAGGGTCGGCGGCGACAAGCCCCGCGACCTGGTGCTGGTGCGCGGGATCGAGCCGTCGATGCGCTGGCGCTCCTTCTGCAACGAGATCCTCGCCTTCGCCCACGAGCTGGGTGTGGAGATGGTCGTCATCCTGGGCGCGCTGCTCGGGGACACCCCGCACACCCGGCCGGTGCCGGTCAGCGGGGTGACGTCCGACCCGGACCTCGCGCGGACGATGGATCTGGAGGAGACCCGGTACGAGGGCCCCACGGGCATCGTCGGCATCCTCCAGGAGGCGTGCACGCACGCGGGCGTGCCCGCGGTGAGCCTGTGGGCGGCGGTGCCGCACTACGTGTCCCAGCCGCCGAACCCGAAGGCGACGCTCGCGCTCCTCAACCGCCTGGAGGATCTGATCGGGCTGCGCATCCCGCTGGGCGAGCTGCCCGAGGACGCGCGGGCCTGGCAGCTGGGCGTGGACCAGCTGGCCGCCGAGGACAGCGAGGTGGCCGAGTACGTGCAGACCCTCGAGGAGGCCCGGGACACGGCCGAGCTTCCGGAGGCCTCGGGCGAGGCCATCGCCCGCGAGTTCGAGCGGTATCTGCGGCGGCGTGAGCCGGGTTCGGGCCCTGGTCCGGGCCTGGCGACGGAGGGCGGCGACACGGCGTTCCTGCGGGACCCCGGCAGCGGCCGGACGAGGCCGCCGAAGCCGGAGCAGCCGGGCCCGGAGGCCGTGCCGGGCGCGGAGGCGGCGCCCGAGGCGGGTCCGGCGAAGGAGGCCCCGCGCGACGCCGACGGAGGCGACGGGCCCGAGGGGCCCGAGCCGCCCGGTGAGGGCGCGGGCGACGACTCCGAGGAGTGAGCGGTACGGGAGGGGTGGCGCGACCGCCCCTCCCGTACGGCTGTCCGGGCCCGTTCGGCCGTGCCACGACGAAACCGCCCCCGGACCTCGGGAGAGGTCCGGGGGCGGTCGCGTGAACGGGTGCCGGGTGCGGGATCCCTGCTACAGGGCGACGCCGAGGAGGGCGTCGACCGCGCGGGAGACGAGCCCGGGGGCGGAGTCGTCGGTGCCGCCCTCGGCCTCCTGGAGCGCGGCCCAGCGGTCGACGGCCACCAGTGCGGCGGGGGCGTCGAGGTCGTCGGAGAGGGCCTCGCGGAGCTCCTCGACGAGCGCGTCGGCGGACGGTCCGTCGGGCCGGGACACGGCGGCGCGCCAGCGGCCGAGGCGCTCCACGGCGTCCTGGAGGACCTGGTCGGTCCACTCCCAGTCGGCGCGGTAGTGGTGGGAGAGGAGTGCGAGCCGGATGGCGGCCGGGTCGACGCCGTCGCGGCGGAGCCGTGAGACGAAGACCAGGTTGCCGCGGGACTTGGACATCTTCTCGCCGTCGAGACCGACCATGCCGGCGTGGACGTACGCCTTGGCCATCGGGAACTCGCCGGTGAGGGCCTGGGCGTGGGAGGCGCCCATCTCGTGGTGCGGGAAGATCAGGTCGGAGCCGCCGCCCTGCACGTCGAAGCCCATGCCGAGGTGGTCGAGGGCGATGGCGACGCACTCGATGTGCCAGCCCGGGCGGCCGGCGCCGAGGCTGGCGCCGTCCCAGCTCGGCTCGCCCTCGCGGGCGGCCATCCACAGCATCGGGTCGAGCGGGTTCTTCTTGCCGGGGCGCTCCGGGTCTCCGCCGCGCTCGGCGGAGAGGTGGCGCATCAGCTCGGTGGTGTAGTTCGAGACCTGCCCGAAGTGCGGGTCGGCGTCGACGGAGAAGTAGATGTCGCCTTCGAGCTCGTACGCCGCCCCGGAGTCCCGGAGCTGCTCGACGAGCGGGACGATGCCCGGTATGGCCTCGACGGCGCCGATGTAGTGCTGCGGGGGCAGCATCCGCAGGGCGGTCATGTCCTCGCGGAAGAGTGCGGTCTCGCGCTCGGCGAGGCCGACCCAGTCGATGCCGTCGCGGATCGCGCGCTCCAGGAGCGGGTCGTCCACGTCCGTGACGTTCTGGACGTAGTGCACCTGCCGCTTGGTGTCGAGCCACACGCGCTGAACGAGGTCGAACGCGTTGTAGGTCGCCGCGTGACCCATATGGGTCGCGTCGTACGGCGTGATGCCGCAGACATAGATACGGGCGACGGGGCCGGGGGCGAGGGTGACTCGTCCGCCGGTCGCGGTGTCGTGGATCCGGAGGTCGCGGCCCTTGCCGGGAAGGGCGGGGACCTCAGAAGCGGGCCAGGCATGCATGACCCGAGCGTAACCGGACAGGTGTTCCGGATACGAACCGGAGGGGGATCTTGACCGATTAGGCGCTCTTGCGGGTCGGAGGCTCGGATGCATACCCCCCTGGGGTGAGGACCCCGCCCACAGTGTGGCTGAAACCTTTCGCTCCGGCTCAGACCGGAGGCCAGGGGATCGAGGGCCACTGCCCGGAGGGCTCCGGGTGCCGCCCGGTGGCGCGCAGCGCCTCCACGCGCGCGCGTACCGCCGCCACCTCGGCGCCGGTCAGCAGATCCGCCAGCCGGGCCGCGAGGGCCGCTCCCGGCGTCAGGGAGCGGTCGAGCGCGTCGAGCACCCCGGCCGCCTCGGCGGGCAGCTCCTCGCCCGCCCAGCCCCACAGCAGGGTGCGCAGCTTGTCCTCGACATGGAAGGTGACCCCGTGGTCGATGCCGTAGAGCCGTCCGTCGGGCGCGGGCAGCAGATGCCCGCCTTTCCGGTCACCGTTGTTGATGACCGCGTCCAGGACGGCGAGCCGGCGCAGTTCGGGGGTGTCCGCGTGGACGAGGAGCGCGGTGCGCTCCTCGTCGAGCTGGGCGGGCCCGACGGCCTTCCAGCCCGCGCCCGCCTCCGCGTCCTCGGTGAGGGCGAGCAGGCGCGCCTCCGGGTCGGCCTCGATCCACAGCTGGACCATGCCCTCGCCGTACGGGCCGTCGCGGAGCACGGTCGGCGGGATCAGGCCCCAGCCGGTCGCCTCGGAGATCTCGTAGGCCGCGACCTCGCGCTGGGCGAGGGTGCCGTCGGGGAAGTCCCACAGCGGCCGCTCCCCCGCGACCGGCTTGTAGACGCAGGCCGCCTCCCGGCCCTCGTACGCGACGGAGCAGTAGAGCACGGCGTTGGAGGCCTCGCGGACCTGGCCGCGCACGGTCAGCTCACCGCGGGCGAGCAGCTCGGCGTCGGGCGTCGTGAGGCTGCTGCTCATGCTCCGCGGCGGTATCCGTTCTGGCGGGGGCAGACGTGGCCCTCGGGGTCGAGCGGCAGGCTGCACAGCGGGCACGGCGGCCGGCCGGCGTTGACGACGTCCAGGGCCCGCTTGGCGAAGGCGCGCGCCTGCGCGCCGCTGAGGCGGACCCGCAGCATCGGCGGGCCGTTCTCCTCGTCCTGGAGCAGCCGCTCCTCGGCCTCGGCGAGGTCCTCCTCGGAGTCCACGTCGAGTTCGACGAGCGCCTGCGCCTCGACGATCATGCGCTGCTCCTCGCCGTCCCAGGCGAGTGCCATGGTGCCGACCCGGAACTCCTCCTCGACGGGCACGTCGAGGGGGGCGGTGTCGGACACCTCGGCGGGAGCGACGGCGGGGACCGGTGCGTTGCCCCCGGTGCGGCGCACGACCTCGTCGAGGAGTTCGTCCATGCGCTCGGCGAGGGCGGCGACCTGTGTCTTCTCCAGGGCGACGCTGGTGACCCGGCCGCCGGCGGACGCCTGGAGGAAGAACGTACGGCGCCCAGGCAGTCCGACCGTACCGGCCACGAAACGCTCCGGTGGGTCGTAGAGGAACACCTGACGGGACACGTTTCCCGGCTCCCTTGCGTCTCGACAGTCGTACTACAGCGGCGCGTCCACCCTACTGCGCGAGGGGATCACGGTGCGCCCGCACCACCACCGACCTCAGCCGTCCCACTGCTGTCGGGGTGGTCACGGGGGCCGAATCCGGTGAAGTCCCCCGTGTCGCCGAGGCGGAGGAGGAAGGGCCGCAGGCGTGTGTAGCGGATGACGGTGACCGAGCAGGGGTCCACGTGGATGCGCTGGAAGAGGTCGAGGTGGAGGCCGAGGGCGTCCGCCACGACCGACTTGACGATGTCTCCGTGCGAGCACATGACGTAGCAGGCGTCCTCGCCGTACTCGGCCTCGATCCTGGCGTTCCAGTCGTGGACGGCCTCGACGGCGCGGGCCTGCATGCCGCGCATGGACTCGCCGCCGGGGAAGGCGGCGGCGGAGGCGTGCGCCTGGACGACCTGCATGAGCGGCTCGTCGCTCAGTTCGGCGAGCTTGCGGCCGGACCAGTCGCCGTAGTCGCACTCGTTGATCCGGTCCTCGATGTGCAGCGGGACGTCCGGGCGGGCCGCCAGGAGGGGCCGCAGGGTCTCCCGGCAGCGCTGGAGGGGGCTGGAGACGACGGCGGCGAGCGGGACGTCCGCGAGGCGCCCGGGCAGCGCGGCGGCCTGGGCGGCCCCCCGCTCGTCGAGGGCGATCCCGGGCGTGCGCCCGGCGAGGACCCCGGAGGTGTTGGCGGTGGAGCGTCCGTGCCGGACGAGGATCAGCGTGGCCATGACGGCCAGCGTAGGCGGTGTCCGTCGGGAACCGGGATGAGGCGGAGAGGCCCCGGACGGACGCACGCGTGCGTGGCGGGGCCGTTCGGGGGAGAATGCGGCGCGTGATCGTGGACTCTGCCATCTATCGGGACGGGCGCCGCACCGACGGGCCCGCCGACCTCTCGGACGCGCTCGACGAGGCGCGGGCCGCCGGGGACGCCTTCCTCTGGGTCGGGCTGCACGAGCCCTCGGAGGCGGAGTTCGACCATGTCGCCTCCGAGTTCCAGCTGCACCCGCTGGCGGTCGAGGACGCCCTCAAGGCCCATCAGCGACCCAAGCTGGAGGTCTACGACGACTCGCTGTTCGCGGTGCTGAAGCCGATCATCTACGAGCCGGAGAGCGACCGGGTCTCCTCGGGCGAACTGATGCTGTTCATGGGCGACTCGTTCGTGGTGACGGTCAGGCACGGCGAGGGGGCACCGCTCGCGCAGGTGCGCAGGCGCCTGGAGGCCGACCCGGAGGTGCTGAAGCACGGGCCGACGGCGGTGCTGTACGCGGTGAGCGACGCGATCGTGGACCACTACCTGGAGGTGGCGGGCGAGCTCCAGGTGGACCTGGAGGAGCTGGAGGCGGACGTCTTCGCGCCCACCGGGGGCAATCCGGCGAACACCGCGGAGCGGATCTACACGGCGAAGCGGCAGGTCCTGGAGTTCCGGCGGGCCAGCGGTCCGCTCGCGGGACCGCTGGCCCGGCTCACGGCCGGTTCGGTGCCGTTCGTGAACAAGCAGTCGTACCCGTTCTTCCGGGACGTCAACGACCATCTGCTGCGCTCCAACGAGCAGGTGGAGGGCCTCGACCGGCTTCTGTCCGACGTGCTGTCGGCCCACCTCGCGCAGATGGGGGTGCGGCAGAACGACGACATGCGGAAGATCTCGGCGTGGGCGGCCATGGCGGCGGTGCCCACGATGGTCGCCGGCATCTACGGCATGAACTTCGACCACATGCCGGAGCTGCGCTGGGTGGGCTCGTACCCGGTGGTGATCGTCGCGATGACGGGCATCGTGCTCGCCCTGTACCGGCTGTTCAAGCGGCGCGGCTGGATGTGAGCACCGGCCCCGCCTGCCGGGCGGGGCCGGTGCTCACCAGGCGTGGCGCGGGCTCAGAAGGCGGGGACGGGGGTCGCGGGCCCGCCGAGGGCGTCGAGGCGCTCGGGCATCCGCAGGTCGACCATCCTGTGCCAGCCGGCGGCGCGCTCGTAGGCGTACATGCCGTGGATCCCCGCGGCGAGCGCGAGCGCCTTGGGCCGGGGCCAGCGCAGGATCCCGCCCATGTGGGCCATCACCGCGAGGCTGACGTCGCGGTAGACCTGGATCTCGACGAGGGCCGACTCGCGCAGGGTCCGCTGGATGAGCCGGCCGTGGCCCGCGCGGGCGAGGCGGAGCAGCTCCTCGTGGCAGTAGGCGAGGTGGTTCGCCTCGTCGTTGTCGATCATGTGGATGGCCCTGCCGAGTTCGGGGTGGTCCCCGAAGTACGTCACGAGCATGTCCATCTGGTCGGCGGCCCGCTGCTCGGTGACCCGGCTGTGGGCGAGGTAGACGACGACGTCCTGCTCGGTCAGCGGCTCGTCCTGGCGCAGCTTGTCGTGCGCGAGGCCGATGCCGCGCTGTTCGAGGAGCATCGTGTAGTCGGTGTCGGGCGGTACGGGGACGGGTTCGAGGCCGCGCTTCTTCATCAACGCGTTGAAGATCCGGCCGTGCTTGTCCTCGTCGGCGCCGTGCCGGGTGATCTTGGGCGTGAGGTCCCGCATGCCGGGCGCGACCAGAGCCGCGATCCGGGCGTTCTCCCAGCCGCCCTGGGTCTCTCCGCTCGCCGCTATGGAACAGAAGAGCTGGAAGGACTCGTCGTTGTCGATGATTTCCTGGAACAGGCTCCTGGCCGTGAGCATCGCCGCCACCTCCGTGCGCGTGTCCGCACCTCGTACGCCCCCGGGACCACGAGTCAAGTGCGGTCCGGGACGGCGGGCAACAGGAGGGCCGTACGACTCGGCCGAAAGAGTGAGTCCCGGGGGCGTAACCGCGGGCCCCGCGGAGCCGTTGTGCTGTGTGACGGCCGTGGCGGGGAAGACCCCCCGAGCCCCCACCACGGCCGCGGACTTCGGTTTCCGGTTCACCCGCGTACGCGGGTGAACGCCCCTCCCGCGTCAGGCGAGGCCCGCACGCTCCATGGCCTCCACGCCCGCCCGCAGGGCCGCCACCCGCTCGTCCAGGGTGAAGCCGGCCGGGGCGAGGGTGAGGGTGGTGACCCCGGCCTCGGCGTAGGCCGTCATCCGCTCCGCGATCCGCTCGACGGAGCCCAGCAGGGTCGTCTGGTCGATCAGGCTGTGGGGCACGGCGGCCGCGGCGCCGGTCTTGTCGCCGGCCAGGTACTTGTCCTGGATCTCGGCGGCCTCCTTCTCGTAGCCCATGCGCTGCGCGAGCTGGTTGTAGAAGTTCTGCTTGCGGCTGCCCATGCCGCCGACGTAGAGCGCGGTGTACGGGCGGAACACGTCGGCGAGGGCGCCGACGTCCTCGCCGAGGGCGAGCGGCACGGTGGGACAGACGTCGAAGCCGTCCATCGTCAGGCCGGCCTTCTCGCGGCCCGCGCGCAGCGGCCGCAGCGCGGTCTCCTCCAGGTGGGCGGCGGAGGGGAAGATCAGCAGGGCGCCGTCGGCGATCTCGCCGGTCTGCTCCAGGTTCTTGGGGCCGATGGCGGCGATGTAGAGCGGGATGTGCTCGCGCTCCGGGTGGACGGTGAGCTTGATGGGCTTGCCGGGGCCACCGGGCAGCGGCAGGGTCCAGTGCTCGCCCTCGTGGGTGAGGCGCTCGCGCGACATGGCCTTGCGGACGATCTCGACGTACTCGCGGGTCCGGGCGAGCGGCTTGTCGAACTTCACGCCGTACCAGCCCTCGGAGACCTGGGGCCCCGAGACTCCGAGGCCGAGCCGGAAGCGGCCGCCGGTGAGCGAGTCGAGGGTGGCGGCGGTCATCGCCGTCATGGCCGGCTGCCGGGCGGGGATCTGCATGATCGCGGAGCCGACGTCGATCCGCTCGGTCTTCGCCGCGACCCAGGCGAGGACGGTGGGGGCGTCGGAGCCGTAGGCCTCGGCGGCCCAGCAGACGTCGTAGCCGAGGCGGTCCGCCTCCTGGGCGACGGCGAGGTTGTCGCCGTCCATACCGGCGCCCCAGTAGCCGAGGTTGATGCCGAGCCGCATGTCCACGCACCCCTTACCCATCGGTAACGTCCTTGTGGCCCGGACTCTAGCGCGCGCTCGGGCGATCCGTCAGGACGCGGTTGTCCACAGGCTCTCTCCGCGTGGTGCCCTGGCCAGTAATCTCGCGCCCATGGAGCAGAGGCATCTCGGACGTACCGGCCTGCGTGTGTCGCGCATCGGACTCGGCACCCTCACCTGGGGCCGGGACACCGACGAGCACGACGCCGCCGAGCAGTTGAAGACGTTCTGGGACGCGGGCGGCACGCTCGTGGACACCGCCGACGTGTACGGCGGGGGCGAGGCGGAGTATCTGCTCGGGCGTCTCATGGAGCGGCTCGTCCCCCGGCAGGACCTGGTCCTGTCGACCAAGGCGGGCAGCGTGCCGGACCCCGACCGGCGGACGGACGGCTCGCGCGGGCACCTCCTCGCCGCGCTCGACGCCTCCCTCGCCCGGCTCGGCACCGACCACGTCGACCTGTGGCAGCTGCACGCCTTCGATCCGTACACGCCCCTGGAGGAGTCCCTCCAGGCACTCGACATAGCCGTACGCAGCGGACGGGCGCGGTACGCGGGCGTGGCGAACTTCTGCGGCTGGCAGCTCGCCAAGGCGGGCACCTGGCAGCTCGGCGGGGACAGGACCCGGCTCGCGGGCGCGCAGCTGGAGTACTCGCTGCTCCAGCGGGGCGTGGAGCGCGAGGTCCTGCCGGCCGTCCTGGACCTCGGGATGGGCCTGCTGCCCTCCTCACCGCTGGGGCGGGGTGTCCTGACGGGCAAGTACCGCAGCGGTACCCCGTCGGACTCGCGGGCGGCGTCGGAGACGATGGCGCCGTTCGTGGAGCCGTACCTGGACGAACCGGCGAGCCGGATCGTGGACGCGGTCGCGACGGCGGCGGACGGTCTCGCCACGACCCCGCTGCACGTGGCGCTCGCCTGGGTCCGCGACCGGCCGGGGGTGACCGCGCCGATCGTCGGCGCGCGCACGGCGCGGCAGCTCACGGCCGCGTTGTCGGTGGAGACCCTTAGTCTTCCTGACGAGATCTGTCGGGCGCTGGACGATGTGTCGGCGCCCGTGCACCGCTATCCGGATCACGACTGGAGCACCTTGTGACCGAGCCTTCCGGGGAGACCGCGCCCGAGGCCGTGGAACCCGCCGAGGACCTGCGGGACGGAGCCGCCGAGGCTGCCGCCCCGGAGCCCGACGCGCCAGAGGAGCCGGGTACGGCCGGGGAGCCGGGTCCCGCCGAGGAGCCCGGCACCGCCGCCGAGGAGCCGCAGGCCGACGCCGAGAAGCCCGCCGACGCGCCCGAGTTGAGCGACGCGCAGGCCGAGATCGCCGCGCAGCGGGAGCTGCGGGCCAGGATCGAGGCGCGGAAGGCCGAGAAGGAGGGGCCCCTGGCGAGCGGCGCCAAGCTGAGCGGCACGGCGGCCGACCTGCTCGCGGCGGTACGGGCCGTGGAGGGCGGCGCCGCCTCCGGCACCGCGTTCTACGAGGCTCCGGAGCCCGCGCCCCGGCGCCCCGCGCCCGAGGCGGCCCCTGCCGTGACCACGCGGCCCGCCGCACCGGTGCGGGCGGCCGCGCCCGCGCCCGGCACCACGGCCGCCGTGCGGGAGGTCCTGGCCAAGGGCGGCGCCCCCGAGGCGCTGGCCGGGCAGGTCGCCGCCGTGCTCGGCGAGGGCGCGGCCGCGGCGCTGCTCGACGACCCGTGGCAGCTGCTCGCGGTGCCCGGAGTGCGTCCGGAGCAGGCCGACGGCTTCGCGCGGGCCCTGCTCGGCCCGGCGTGCGGCCCGGACGATCCGCGCCGGACGGTCGCCCTCACCGTCTGGCTCCTGGAGCGGGCCGCGATCCAGGGCCACACGGCGCTGGAGATCGGATCCGTGCGCGCGGGACTCACCGCGCACGCGGTGCCCGACCCGGAGGCCGCGGTCGAGGAGGCGGTCTCGGCGGGAGCCGTCCTCGTCTTCCAGGAGGAGGAGCCGACGGAGGACGTGCCCGAAGGGGAGGAAGAAGACCCGGAGCCCGTGACGGCCGTCGCGGAGGAGCCGGCCGCGCCCGTGCTGCTCGGCCTCGAGCGGTACGCGCTGGCGGAGGAGAGCCTCGCGGACGCCCTCTCCCGGCTGGTCAGGACGGTGAAGGCGGCGGAGTGGGACGGCTCCGAGCTCGAGCGGGCCGCCGGTTCGCACGGTCTCGTGCTGCACACGGGCGGCGAGGCGTCCCGCGCCGAGCCGGTGGCGCTCGCCGCGGCGTCCCGCGCCCGTGGCCTGCGCACCCTGGTCGCCGTCCATGCGGACGGCCGGCGGCGCGCGACGGCGGCCGAGGGAGTGGACGTGGTCACGGTAGCCGACCTGCTCTCCGGGGCCGCCGGTCCCGGCCGCGACGAGGAGGGCGCCTTCGCCCTGGACCTCCTCGTGGTGCTCGACGCGCCGCAGCTGGACGTGGAGACGGCCGCGACGCTCGTGGAGTCGCTGCCCGACGGCTGCCGTCTGGTGCTGAGCGGCGACCCGGAGGTGCTCGGCGCGCCGGGAGCAGGACAGGTCTTCGGGGACCTGCTCGCGGCCCGGGTGTGCCCGCGGATCGCCTCGCGCCTGCCCGACCCGGGGCCGCTCGGCGAGCTCGTCTCGGGCATCGGTGCCGGGGAGCTGAACCAGGTCGAGGCTCCCGGCAAGGAGATCGTGATCGTCCCGGTGCGGGACGCCGGCGAGGCCGTGCACCGTACGGTCCAGCTGGTGGCCGACTCGGTGCCGCGGGCGATCGGGGTGCCGCCCGAGCAGACCCAGGTCGTGACGGTCGGCCACGGCGGCTCGGCCGGTACGCGCGCGCTGAACGCCGCCCTGAAGCAGCGGCTCAACCCTGGCCCCGGCCGGTTCGGCGGCTATGACATCGGGGACCGGGTGGCGTACGCGCCGACACCGGGCCGGACGGTGACGGGCACGGTGCTTTCGGCGGACGCTGAGGGGCTGCGGCTGCGGTGCGGGGACGAGGAGCTCCTCGTCCCGAAGGAGCGGGTGGAGTCCGCGCTGCGGCACGGCTGGGCGCTCACCGCGCACCAGGCGGCCGGGGCGCGCTGGCCCGCGGTGGTCGTGGTGCTGCCGGGGGACGCCGCCGGCGGCCTGAGCAGGCCGTGGGTGTACACGGCCTTCGGCCGCGCGGAGCGCCATCTGTCGGTCGTGCACGGCGTGGACCAGGCGCTGGCCCGCGCGGTGGCCGAGGGGGCGGCTCCGGAGTTCACGACGCGGCTGCGGCCTCTGCTGGAAGGGCTCCTCGCCACGCCCGAGGAGTAGCCCCGGCCGGGGCGGAGACGGCGGAGGGCCGGGACACCGATCGTGGTGTCCCGGCCCTCCGCCGTCTCCCCCTCAGGAGTCGGAGCCTCCGGCCCCTTCCCCCTGGTGATCGTCTTCGTCGTCCTCGTCTTCGTCGTCCTCGTCTTCGTCGTCCTCGTCGAAGACGGAGCTGACGTCGAAGCGGCAGATGATCCGCTCCGGGTCGGCGTGCTCGAAGGGGGCGGTGAGCCACTCCCCCGGTTCCGGAAGCTCCTCGGCGGCGGTGACCCAGAGCGTGGAGTCGCCCTCCTCCAGACCGAACTCCTTGTGCCGTGAGGCGATCTCGTCCGGTTCGTACTCGCCGAAGAGCACCCCGAGGGCGGCGAGCGGCGAGACGCCGGCCCTGGCGGCCGGCCCGGTGGTGTCCGGCTCGCCGTCGATCTCGGCGACCCGGCGTGCCTGGGCGAGCAGTCGTTGCGGTTCGGCCACGGCGTAGTCGCGGCGGATCAGGACGCTGAGGGCGTGCGGTTCGTCAGGTCCGGCGTACGGCGGCAGGGCGCCGTCGGCTCCGGGGATCTCGAAGGGAGTGACCTCGTCGTAGCGGTCGTAGAGGATTTCGTCGTACGCCTCGGCCGCCGTGGCGAGGGCGTTGAAGGCTTCGTAGACGGCCGAGTCGTCGTCTCCCGAGCGGCGTTCGACCGCCGCGAGGTGACGGTCCAGTGCGGCTTTGACCGCCTCGGCGGCGGCACGTACCTCGGCAGCGGTGGGCTGCGCAGCATCAGACATGGGACAGACGCTATCCGTACCGGGCCGGTGCCCGCACAATAGATGCGATGCCGGAATACGAATTTGTCGACGTGTACGTGCCGCGCGGTGTCTCCCGCAAGGAGGCGACGCGGCTGCTGACCGACCATGCCGAGTACGGACACTGGGAGTTGGACCGTCTGAGCCTGCACCGGGACGGGAGCCGCAGAGTGCGGCTGAGGCGGCGGATCATCCGCCAGCTCCGGCCGACCTGGTAGCCGGACCGACGACGAGAAGGGGCCCCGCGGTGTGCGGGGCCCCTGTGCGTGGTGCGTGACGCGGGACGGGCTCAGGCGGCGTTGCGGGCGCGCCGGTAGATCAGCGACCCGGCGAGCAGCAGACCTGCACCGGCCGGGATGATCACGCCGAGCGGGCCGGATCCGGTCTCGGCGAGCTCCTCCACGGCACGGGGCGGAGTGACACCGTGCTCACCGGGAGTGTTCGACCCGCCGCCGTCGCCGGGGCCGCCGGGCGTACCCGGGTTGCCGGGAGTGCCGGGAGTGCCGGGGGTGCCGGGAGTGCCGGGGTTACCCGGGTTCCCAGGGTTCCCAGGGTTTCCGGGGTTCCCAGGGTTACCCGGGTTGCCCGGGTTTCCGGGGTTGCCCGGGTTTCCGGGGTTCCCAGGATTACCAGGGTTACCCGGCTCCTCCTCCCCGTACCCGGTGTCCCCGCCGTTCGCGCAGTCGTTGCCCCCGGCGGCGTTGCCCAGGCCGATGCCCGTGACGCTGTTGCCGCACGCGTTGACCGGAACGTCGACCGGCACCTCGACGGTGTTGCCGGAGGCCACTCCCGGGGAGTTGCTGGTGTGCCCGCCGGCGGCGGAGTCGCCGCCCGGCCTGGAGGTGTTGGCACAGGAGTTGCCCATCGCCGGATTCAGCAGTCCGACGACGTTGACGGTGTTACCGCAGGCGTTCACCGGTACGTGCACCGGGACCTGGACGGAGTTTCCGGACGCGACGCCCGGGGAGTTCGTGGCCGTACCGTTCGCACCGGAATCGGCGTGCGCGAAACCGCCGCCGACGGCGGCGAAGACGCCCCCGGCTGCCGCGACGGTGATGAGACCTTTGCGCGTGACCTGTCGCATAGCTTGTTTCCTGCCTGCTCGGCTTCGAAAGAGTGCCACCGGGCGGAAAACCCGGGGCGGAAATGGCCACCGGCCCCGGAGTGCATGGCACGCACTCCGGGGCCGGACCGGCTCACACCCTCACGGGCGAGGCACAACGTCAGGCGTTGACGCAGGTGTTGCCGAAGGCGGGGTTCAGCAGGCCGATCACGGAGACCGTGTTGCCGCACAGGTTCACGGGGACGTGAACCGGCACCTGGACGACGTTGCCCGAGAGGACACCGGGGGAACCGATGGCGGCACCCTGGGCACCCGCGTCGGCAACGGCCATTCCCGCACCCGCGAGAACGAGACCGCCAGTGGCAGCCGCAGCAGCGACGACCTTCTTGATCATTATTCCTCCTAGTTGGAAACGCGGTCCCAGCCGCGGACCGCACACCTGTAACGAGGGGGAATGGAGGGGGCTACGAGCCCCCGTGTTCATTCACTCTTTCTGGTCACACGCAAACGCACGCCCGAATCAGCAGGCGTCGATGAAGCGGTCGAGGACCCGGGCACCGAACTTCAGACCGTCCACCGGCACCCGCTCGTCCACTCCGTGGAACATGCCGGCGAAGTCGAGCTCGGGCGGCAGCTGGAGCGGCGCGAAGCCGAAGCAGCGGATCCCGAGGTCGTCGAAGGACTTCGCGTCGGTGCCGCCGGAGAGCATGTACGGCACGGCGCGGGCGATCGGGTCCTCGGCGCGCAGTGCCAGCTGCATGGCGTCCACCAGGGCACCGTCGAAGCTGGTCTCCAGGGCCTTGTCGCCGTGCACGTCCTCGCGCTTCACCTTCGGGCCGAGGATCCGGTCGAGGTCGGCGAGGAACTCCTGCTCGTAGCCGGGCAGGAACCGTCCGTCGACGTGCGCGGTGGCCTGGCCGGGGATCACGTTCACCTTGTAGCCGGCGCCGAGCATGGTCGGGGCCGCCGAGTTGCGCAGGGTGGCGCCGACCATCTTGGCGATGCCGCCGAGCTTGGCGAGGGTGCCGTCCATGTCCTCGGGGTCGAGGGGGGTGCCCAGCGCGTCCGAGAGCTCGTCCAGGAAGGAGCGCACGGTCTTGGTGACCCTCACCGGCCACTGGTGGCGGCCGAGGCGGCCCACGGCCTCGCAGAGCTCCGTGATCGCGTTGTCGTCGTTGGTCATCGAGCCGTGCCCCGCCGTGCCCTCGACGGTGAGGCGCATCCAGTGCATGCCCTTCTGGGCCGTCTCGACCAGGTAGAGGCGCAGGTTCTCGTTGACGGTGAAGGAGAAGCCGCCGACCTCGCCGATGGCCTCGGTGACCCCGTCGAAGAGGCCCCGGTGCTTGTCGACCAGGTGCCGGGCGCCGTAGGTGCCGCCGGCCTCCTCGTCGGCGAGGAAGGCGAGGACGATGTCGCGCGGGGGCTTGCGGCCGCTGCGCATCCGGTCGCGTACGACCGCGAGGGTCATCGCGTCCATGTCCTTCATGTCGACGGCGCCGCGGCCCCAGACGCAGCCGTCGGCGATCTCCCCGGAGAAGGGGTGGTGCGTCCAGTCCTCCGCGTTGGCCGGGACGACGTCGGTGTGGCCGTGGATGAGCAGGGCCGGCCGCGACGGGTCCTCGCCCTCGATGCGGGCGACGGTGGAGGCCCGCCCCTGGTGCGACTCGATGATCTTCGGCTCGAGCCCCACCTCCGCGAGCTTCTCGGCGATGTACTCGGCCGCCCCCCGCTCGCCCGGCCCGGAGTGGTCGCCGTAGTTGCTGGTGTCGATGCGGATGAGCTCGCTGCAGAGGTCCACGACCTCACTCTCGGCGGTGACGCTTCGGCCCGTGTTCGACTCGCTCACGCTGCTTCCTCCCACTACGTGCCCCACGTGATTGCTTCGGTGCTCGCCCCATCCTCCCGCGTGGCCCCCTCCCCGCCCAAGGGCGGCCCTCGGCCGACATGCGCCCGTCACATGTCGGGGGCCGCCGGGGTGGTGATCGACCACCCTGAATGTTTGCTATGGTTTTCCTCGTCGGAAGGGCCCAGCGGCCAGGAAGACAGACACCTTGTCCGGGTGGCGGAATGGCAGACGCGCTAGCTTGAGGTGCTAGTGCCCTTTATCGGGCGTGGGGGTTCAAGTCCCCCCTCGGACACCTCGAAGGCCCCCCTTTCGCCCCTCCCCCAGCGGGACGGGATCGATCCGGTGCGGGTGCGGTTTCCGGAGGATCCCGAGGGGGTCTGGGGGACCCTACGGGACCATCTGCTCGACCGGTACGCGGGCGCCATCGGTGCGGGGCGGGTCGAGGACATGCTGGTGAGCGGCCGTTTCGTGGGGACGGACGGTCCCGTCGGCGGGGACGAGCCGTACGCCGTGGGGCGGTACCTCTGGTTCCACCGGGATTTCCCCGCCGAGACGCCGGTGCCGTTCCCGATCGGGGTCGTGCACAGGGACGAGCGGATCATCGTCGCCGACAAGCCGCATTTCCTGTCGACCATGCCCCGGGGGCGGCACGTCACGGAGACCGCGACGGCCCGGCTGCGGCGGGACCTCGGCCTGCCGACCCTCCAGCCGGCGCACCGGCTGGACCGGCTGACCGCGGGGCTGGTGCTGTTCGTCGTACGCGAGGAGGACCGGGGGGCGTACCAGACGCTGTTCCGGGACCGGGTCGTGCGCAAGGAGTACGAGGCGGTGGCGCCGTACGATCCGGCGGTCGGGCTGCCGGTGACCGTCCGCAGCCGGATCGAGAAGGAGCGCGGGGTGATGGCCGCCCGCGAGGTGGCGGGCGAGCCGAACAGCGAGAGCAGGATCGCGCTCGTGGAGCGGCGGGGCGGGCTCGGGCGGTACCGGCTGGTGCCGGAGACCGGACGGACGCATCAGCTGCGGGTGCACATGAACGCCCTGGGGCTGCCGATCCTGCACGATCCGATCTATCCGGTGGTCCGTGCGGACGGGCCGGAGGACTTCTCGCGTCCGCTGCAGTTGCTGGCACGGACGCTGGAGTTCACCGACCCGTTCACGGGTGTGGCGATGCGTTTCGAGAGCCGGTCGGCTCTCAGTGGCCTCGCTTGATCCATTCTTCGAGCTGGGGGGCTTCGGCGCCGATCGTCGTCGGGTCGCCGTGGCCGGTGCGTACCACCGTCTCCGGGGGGAGGGTCAGCAGCTTGTCGCGGATCGAGTCCACGATCGTCGGGAAGTCCGAGAACGACCGGCCGGTGGCGCCGGGGCCGCCCTGGAAGAGGGTGTCGCCGGTGAAGACCGTGCCGAGGTCCGCGGCGTACAGGGAGACCGCTCCGGGGGCGTGACCCGGGGTGTGGAGGACCGTGAGGTCGATCCCGGCGATGGTGAGAACCTGACCGTCGGCGAGGTCGCCGTCGGGGCTGTGGTCGGGGTGGGTCCGCTTCCACAGCGGCTGGTCGGCGGGGTGGAGCAGGATGCGGGCGCCGGTGGCGGCCGCGAGGGCCGGGGCGGCGTCGATGTGGTCGTCGTGGGCGTGGGTGCAGACGATGGCGCGCAGGGCGCGGCCGTCGAGGGCGGCGAGGATCGCCTCGGCGTCGTGGGCGGCGTCGATGACGATGGCCTCGGTGTCGTCGCCGACGATCCAGACGTTGTTGTCGACGTCCCAGGTGCCACCGTCGAGGCTGAAGGTGCCCGAGGTGACGAGGTGGTCGATGCGGGCGGCCATCACAGCACCACGACCGAGCGCAGGACGTCGCCCTCGTGCATGCGGGCGAAGGCCTTCTCGACGTCGCCGAGGCCGATGGTCTCGGTGACGAAGGCGGCGAGGTCGATACGGCCCTGCTGGTGCAGGTCGACGAGCATCGGGAAGTCGCGGGACGGCAGACAGTCGCCGTACCAGGAGGACTTGAGGGCGCCGCCGCGGCCGAAGACGTCCAGGAGGGGGAGTTCGAGCTGCATCTCGGGGGTGGGGACGCCGACGAGGACGACGGTGCCGGCGAGGTCGCGGGCGTAGAAGGCCTGCTTGTACGTCTCGGGGCGGCCGACGGCCTCGATGACGACGTCGGCGCCGAAGCCGCCGGTGAGTTCGCGGATCGCCTCGACGGGATCGGTGGAGCGGGAGTTGACGGTGTGGGTGGCGCCCATCGTCCGGGCGGTCTCCAGCTTCCGGTCGTCGATGTCGACGGCGATGATCTTCGCGGCTCCGGCGAGGCGTGAGCCGACGATCGCCGCGTCGCCGACGCCGCCGCAGCCGATGACGGCGACGGTGTCGCCGCGGCCGACGTTCCCGGTGTTGATCGCGGCGCCGATGCCGGCCATCACGCCGCAGCCGAGGAGGCCCGCGACCTCGGGGGCGACGGCGGGGTCGACCTTGGTGCACTGGCCGGCGGCGACGAGGGTCTTCTCGGCGAAGGCGCCGATGCCGAGGGCCGGGGAGAGCTCCGTACCGTCGAGCAGGGTCATCCGCTGCTTGGCGTTGTGGGTGTCGAAGCAGTACCAGGGGCGGCCCCGCTCGCAGGCCCGGCAGGCGCCGCAGACGGCGCGCCAGTTGAGGATCACGAAGTCCCCGGGGGTCACGTCGGTGACGCCCTCGCCGACCGACTCGACGATTCCGGCGGCCTCGTGTCCGAGGAGGAAGGGGAACTCGTCGTTGATGGCGCCCTGCTTGTAGTGGAGATCGGTGTGGCAGACGCCGCAGGCCTGGATCTTCACGACGGCCTCGCCGGGGCCGGGGTCGGGGATGACGATCGTCTCGACCCGTACCGGTTCGTTCCTGCCGGGGGCGATGACCCCCTGGACGTGCTGCGGCATCGCGAACTTCCCTTCCTCCGAACGGATCTTGTAAGGCTCCTGGGTACCACTATCTCCTGACAAAAGGCGAGACCCCCGCAGGCCGTGCCTGCGGGGGTCCCGTCCGGTCCCGTGGGGGGAGGTCAGTTCCGGTGCGCCGCGGCGGTCGTGCGGACCCGGCGGCGGACCAGGAACCAGCCGCCGACGAGGGCCGCCGCGATGAGCGGCAGACAGGCGACGGTGGTGCGGCCGACGCCGCCGTCCATCCACATGAGGACGAGGACGGAGCCGAGGAAGCCCAGGGTCACGATCTGGGTGTACGGGGCCCAGGGCAGGTTGTAGCCGGGGCGGGTGACCTTGCCTTCCTGGGCGCGGCGCCAGAAGAGCAGCGAGCAGACCATGATCATGGCCCAGGTGCCGATGATGCCGATGGAGGCGAAGTTCAGCACCAGCTCGAAGGCGTCGTCGGGCATGACGTAGTTGAGGCCGACGCCGAGGATGCCGAAGCCCGCGGTGAGCAGGATGCCGCCGTAAGGCACGCCGCCCTTGTTCATGACGCCGGTGAACTTGGGCGCGGAGCCCGCCAGCGACATGGAGCGCAGGATGCGGCCGGTGGAGTACAGGCCCGAGTTGAGGCTGGAGAGGGCGGCGGTGAGGACGACGAGGTTCATCACGCCGGCGGCGCCGGCGATGCCCAGCTTGTCGAAGACGGTGACGAAGGGGCTCTGGTCGCCGGAGTAGGCCGTGTACGGCAGCAGGAGGGCGAGGAGGATCACCGAGCCGACGTAGAAGAGGCCGACGCGCCACATGATCGAGTTGATCGCCTTCGGCATGATCTTCTCGGGGTTCTCGGTCTCGCCGGCGGCGACGCCGCACAGTTCGACGGAGGCGTAGGCGAAGACGACGCCCTGGATGAGCAGCAGCATCGGCATGACGCCGCTGGGGAAGATGCCGCCGTTGTCGGTGACCGTGGCGAGGCCCGGGGTGTGGCCGCCGATCTCGTGGGAGGTCACGACGAGGTAGATGCCGATGAGCATGAAGACGACCAGGGCGCCGACCTTGATGATCGCGAACCAGAACTCCATCTCGCCGAAGTACTTCACGGAGATCAGGTTGGCGGCGAGGACGACCGCGAGGGCGATCAGGGCGAGGATCCACTGGGGGACGTCGCTGAACATCGCCCAGAAGTGGGCGTAGGTGGCGGCCGCGGTGATGTCGGCGACGGCGGTGGTCGACCAGTTGAGGAAGTAGAGCCAGCCGGCCGTGTAGGCGCCCTTCTCGCCCATGAACTCACGGGCGTAGGAGACGAAGGCGCCGGAGGAGGGGCGGTAGAGGACCAGCTCGCCGAGGGCCCGCACCACGAGGAAGGCGAAGACGCCGCAGACGGCGTAGGCGATGAAGAGGGAGGGGCCCGCCTGGGACATCCGGCCGCCGGCGCCCAGGAAGAGGCCGGTGCCGATGGCGCCGCCGATGGCGATCATGTTGACGTGCCGGGACTTGAGGTCCTTGCGGTATCCGGCGTCGCCGGCGTCGACGTGGGGGGCGGCCGGGCTCGCCGGTACGGCGGACAGCGGCTCGGCCGCGGTGACGCGGTCACTCATGGAGTTGTTCGCCTTCGTGAGGGGGCTGTGCGGTACCCGGCCGTGCGCTGGTGGGGGTCTCCCGGCACGGCCAGCGGTCATCCTCACGGCAAGGAGCGCCAACTGACTGTGGCGCATGTCACTGAACGCCCATATTTGAGCTAGTTCAGAGCTTTACCCGTCCGTAGGGCGCCCGTCGCCTCCCGGACACCTCCGGCTACGGAGCGAGAACGTCCAGTTCCCGGAGGGCGCCGACGGCGATCTGGCGGGTCAGCTCCTCGGCACGGGCCGCGTCCCGCTCGCGCACGGCCTCGGCGACCTGGACGTGGAGGGTGACGGCGGCCGGGTCGGGGTCCTCGAACATCACGTGGTGGTGGGTGCGGCCGGTGAGGACCTCGGCGACGACGTCGCCGAGGCGGGCGAACATCTCGTTCCCCGAGGCGTCGAGGACGACCCGGTGGAAGGCGACGTCGTGGACGAGGTACTCCTCCAGGCGCCGGCCGCGCGAGGTGGCGACCATGCCGAGGGCCTGTTCGGTGAGCTCGCGGCACTGCTCGGGGGTGGCGTTCAGGGCGGCCAGCCCGGCGGCGACGGGTTCGACGGCGGAGCGCAGCACGGTGAGCGAGCGGAGCTGGCGGGGGCGGTCGGCGCCGGCGAGGCGCCAGCGGATGACCTGGGGGTCGTAGACGTTCCAGCTCGCGGTGGGGAGCACGGTGACGCCGACGCGGCGTCGGGACTCGACGAGGTGCATGGACTCCAGGACGCGGACGACCTCGCGGACGACGGTCCGGGAGACGTCGAAGCGCTGGGCCAGCTCGTCGGTGCGCAGCACGGTGCCCGGGGGGTACTCCCCCGCGGTGATCGCGAGGCCCAGGGTGGCCAGGACGTGTGAGTGGAGCCCCTGGGCCGGTGTCGTCATGGGGCAAGCCTATGCGGGCCCGCCCGGGTGATCACTTCGGGAATTAAAAGTACTACTTTTATGTCACAGCCTCTTGAATACGTCGTACCCAATGGGTTTCATGGGCGCGACGGATCGATGTCGAAGAAGACAGCGAGGCACCACACATGAGCACCACCCCCCACCTTCCGGTCGTCGTCGTGATGGGCGTCGCCGGGACCGGCAAGACCACGATCGGCCCGCTGGTCGCCGAAGCGCTGAACCTCCCGTACGCGGAGGGCGACGACTTCCACCCGGCCTCGAACGTGGCCAAGATGTCGGCCGGCACCCCCCTGGACGACTCCGACCGGGAGCCCTGGCTCGACGCCATCGGGACGTGGGCGCACGACCGGGCCGGACTCGGCGGGGTGGTGAGCAGCTCCGCGCTGAAGCGGAGCTACCGGGACCGGCTGCGCGCCGCGGCCCCCGGCGTGGTCTTCCTCCATCTGACAGGCGACCGGAAGCTCATCGAGCAGCGCATGGGAGGCCGCAAGGGCCACTTCATGCCGACGGCGCTCCTTGACTCCCAGTTCGCCACCCTGCAGCCGCTGCAGGACGACGAGGCCGGCGTCGCCGTCGACGTGTCCGGCACCCCCGAAGAAATCGCCGCCCGCGCCGTCGTCGCACTGCGCCGGCTCACCCACTGACCCCGAGGACCCACCGTGACCAGTCTCAGCGTCGAGACCCTGGCAGCGGACGCCGTCGAACCGATCACCTCGGCCGGCAACGCCCAGCTGGGCATCGCCGTACTCGCCGGCATCGCCGTCATCGTCCTGCTCATCACCAAGTTCAAGCTGCACGCGTTCCTGGCGCTGACCATCGGGTCGCTCGCGCTCGGCGCGTTCGCCGGCGCTCCGCTCGCCGACACGATCAAGTCGTTCACCACCGGCCTGGGCGCCACCGTGGCCGGCGTGGGCGTGCTGATCGCGCTCGGCGCCATCCTCGGCAAGCTCCTCGCCGACTCCGGGGGCGCCGACCAGATCGTCGACACGATCCTGGCCAGGGCGAGCGGCCGGGCCATGCCCTGGGCGATGGTCCTCATCGCCTCCGTGATCGGGCTGCCGCTCTTCTTCGAGGTCGGCATCGTGCTGCTGATCCCGGTGGTCCTGATGGTCGCCAAGCGCGGCAACTACTCCCTGATGCGGATCGGCGTCCCTGCCCTCGCCGGACTCTCCGTGATGCACGGGCTCATCCCGCCGCACCCCGGTCCGCTCGTCGCGATCGACGCGGTCGGCGCCAACCTGGGCGTCACCCTCGCCCTCGGCCTGGTCGTCGCGATCCCGACGGTGATCATCGCCGGCCCGGTCTTCTCCCGGTACGCCGCCCGCTGGGTGGACATCCCGGCGCCCGAGCACATGATCCCGACGCGTCCTTCCGAGGACCTGGAGAAGCGTCCCGGCTTCGGCGTCACCGTCGCGACCGTGCTGCTGCCCGTCGTCCTGATGCTGGTCAAGGCGCTCGTCGACATCGTGGTGGACGACCCGGAGAACAGCGTCCAGAAGGTCACGGACGTCATCGGCTCGCCGCTGATCGCGCTGCTCACGGCCGTCATAGTCGCCCTCTTCACGCTCGGCCGGGCCGCCGGCTTCACCAAGGAGCGGCTGTCCTCGACCGTCGAGAAGTCCCTCGCCCCGATCGCGGGCGTGCTGCTGATCGTCGGCGCGGGCGGCGGCTTCAAGCAGACCCTGATCGACATCGGCGTCGGCCAGATGATCCTGGACTTCTCCGAGAACTGGTCCATCCCGGCCCTGCTGCTGGCCTGGCTGATCGCGGTCGCGATCCGGCTCGCCACGGGCTCGGCGACGGTGGCGACGATCTCGGCGGCGGGGCTCGTGGCTCCGCTGGCGGAGGGCATGTCGACCGGGGAGACGGCCCTGCTCGTCCTCGCGATCGGTGCGGGTTCGCTCTTCTTCAGCCACGTCAACGACGCGGGGTTCTGGCTGGTGAAGGAGTACTTCGGGATGAGCGTCGGCCAGACGATCAAGACCTGGTCGGTGATGGAGACGATCATCTCGGTCGTCGGCATCGTTTTCGTCCTGCTGCTTTCGCTGGTGTTGTAGCCCAGCTCTCGCGTACGGCTCCGAGGGCCGGTCGTGGCTGACAGACTGTCGGCCATGACCGGCCCTCACGCGCTCAAGCCCTTCCTCCTCGCCTTCCCCGGCCCGCTCCGCGACCGGCTCGTCGCCGCCGTCCTCTCCGGCGAGAAGACGGCCACGACCGGGCTCCTCGTGGAGTACGAGATCGAGAAGGAGGATCTGCCGGAGGCGGGCGAGCGCTCGGCGCTCATCGACTCGGACGGCCGCGAGGTGGCGGTCGTGGAGATCACGGAGGTCCGCGTGCTGCCCCTGGGCGAGGCGGACCTCCGGCTCGCCCTCGACGAGGGCGAGGGCTTCCTGTCTGTCGCGGACTGGCGCGA
Organism: Streptomyces exfoliatus; assembly: GCF_000725545.1. Lineage (GTDB taxonomy): Bacteria > Actinomycetota > Actinomycetes > Streptomycetales > Streptomycetaceae > Streptomyces > Streptomyces exfoliatus. Next base: position 314,478 of record NZ_JNZP01000015.1, read on the forward strand.
GGCCCACGAGCGCTTCTGGCACGGCGAGGAGATGCGGGAGGCGCTCGGGGACCCGGGGTTCGTGGTGGACGACGGGACGATGCTGGTGGTGGAGCGGTTCCGGGTGGTGGAGACGCTGTCCCCCGACGTCAGCTGACCGTACTTCCCCCCGACCTCAGCCGACCGCCTTCGCCGCCGCCCGGCCCGCCGCGCGGCCCGAGAAGATGCAGCCGCCGAGGAAGGTGCCTTCGAGGGAGCGGTAGCCGTGGACGCCTCCGCCGCCGAAGCCGGCCGCCTCGCCCGCCGCGTACACGCCCGCGAGCGGTTCGCCGCCCTCCGTCAGGACCCGGGAGTCGAGGTCGGTCTCCAGGCCACCGAGGGACTTGCGGGTGAGGATGTTGAGGCGTACGGCGATCAGCGGGCCCGCCTCGGGGTCCAGGATCCGGTGCGGGGTCGCCGTGCGAATGAGCTTGTCGCCCAGGTACTTGCGGGCGCCGCGGATCGCCGTGACCTGGAGGTCCTTGGTGAAGGGGTTGGCGATCTCACGGTCGCGGGCGGTGATCTCGCGGCGCAGGGCCGTCTCGTCGATCAGGTCCTCGCCGGTGATCCGGTTCATGCCGCGGACGAGGGCGGAGAGGTCGTTCTCGACGACGAAGTCGACGCCCTTGTCCATGAACGCCTGGACGGGGCCCGGCACGTCGGCGCGGGCGCGGCCGAGGACGTCGCGGATCGACTTGCCGGTGAGGTCGGGGTTCTGTTCGGAGCCGGAGAGCGCGAACTCCTTGCCGATGATCCGCTTGTCGAGGACGAACCAGGTGTGGTCGTGGCCGGTCCGCATGATGTGTTCGAGGGTGCCCAGGGTGTCGAAGCCGGGGAAGAGCGGGACGGGCAGGCGCCTGCCGGTCGCGTCGAACCAGAGCGAGGACGGTCCGGGCAGGATGCGGATGCCGTGCCGGGCCCAGATGGGGTTCCAGTTCTCGATGCCCTCGGTGTAGTGCCACATCCGGTCGCGGTTGATGTGGCGGGCGCCGGCCTTCTCGGCGACGCCGAGCATCAGGCCGTCGACGTGGGCGGGCACGCCGGAGAGCATCCGGGCGGGCGGGGTGCCGAGGCGCTCGGGCCACTGCGCGCGGACGAGGTCGTGGTTGCCGCCGATGCCGCCGGAGGTGACGATCACGGCCTGGGCGCGCAGTTCGAAGGTGCCGGTGGACGTGCGGGTGCTGGCGGTGCCGCGGGCGGCGGTGGAGGGTTCGAGGATCTCGCCGGTGACGGTGTCGACGGCTCCGGCGGTACGCCCGAGGGCGGTGACCCGGTGGCGGAAGCGGAGCCGGACGAGGCCGCGGGCGACGCCCTCGCGGACCTTGCGCTCGAAGGGGGCGACGAGGCCGGGGCCCGTGCCCCAGGTGATGTGGAAGCGGGGGACGGAGTTGCCGTGGCCGTTGGCGTCGTAGCCGCCGCGCTCGGCCCAGCCGACGACGGGGAAGAAGCGCACCCCGCGCGCGTGGAGCCAGGAGCGCTTCTCGCCGGCGGCGAAGTCGACGTACGCCTCGGCCCACTTCCTGGGCCAGTGGTCCTCGGTCCTGTCGAAGCCGGCGGTGCCGTACCAGTCCTGGAGGGCGAGGGCGTGGCTGTCCTTGACGCGCATCCTGCGCTGCTCGGGCGAGTCGACGAGGAAGAGGCCGCCGAAGGACCAGTGGGCCTGGCCGCCCAGGGACTGTTCGGGTTCCTGGTCGAGGAGGATCACGGTGCGGCCGGCGTCGACCAGCTCGGCGGTGGCGACGAGGCCGGCGAGGCCGGCCCCGATCACGATGACATCAGCGTCGTAGGACATGGACCGCATCTTGGATACACGGATGTATCGAGTCAACCGTTTGGCTGCCCCCAGCCCCTCCCACTTTTTAATGTCGAGCATTAACATGAACGCATGGCCAGGACATCGGGACCCGAGACCCGGGACAGACTGATCCGAGCCGCGGAGGAGCTCTTCGCCGCTCAGGGCGTGCACGGCGCCCAGCTGCGCGACGTCGTGACCCGCGCGGGTCAGGCCAATCCCTCCGCCGTGCAGTACCACTTCGGCTCGCGCGGCGGCCTGCTCGACGCGGTGATGGCCGGTCGGCAGGCCCGGACGGAGAGCGTGCTCGCCCCGCTGCTCGCGGCCGCCCCCGACGAGCTGCGCGCCCTGGTCGCGGCCCTCGTCACGGCGGAGGCGAGCGAGCTGCGCACCGACCGGGGCCGCCGCTGCCTGCGGATCTCCGCCCAGCTCAGCCACGAGAGCGGGGTCCGCACCGGCACTCCCCACCCCACGCTCGCGGGCACCGGCTACTGGCGGCTGATCGAGCGGATCGCGGACCGGCTGGCCGCCGCCGGACTGCCCGAGCCCCTGCTCCTCGAACGCCTCGACCTGGCGCTGACCGTGGTCGGCGCGGCGATGGCGGACCGGGCCAGGCAGTACCTCGACGGCGCCGAACCCCTCACCGGTGAGGCGCTCTTCCTCGCCGATCTGATCGAGACCACCACCGCCCTGCTGCGTGCCGCGCAGCCGGAGCGGGCGACCCACCAACAACGCAAGGACCCCTCATGAACGACCTCACCGGCAAGACCGTCCTCATCACGGGCGGCGCCCGGGGCCTGGGCGCCGAGGCGGCCCGGCAGGCGGTCGCCGCCGGCGCGAACGTCGTCGTCACCGACGTCCTCGACGAGGACGGCAAGGCCACCGCCGACGCGCTCGGCGAGCGGGCCCGCTTCCTCCACCACGACGTGACCTCCGAGGAGGAGTGGGCGGCGGCCGTCGCCTACGCGGTGACGGAGTTCGGCGGGCTGCACGGCCTGGTGAACAACGCGGGCATCTCCACCGGCGCCTTCCTGGAGACGGAGTCCGTCGAGCACTTCCGCAAGGTCCTCGACATCAACCTGACCGGCGTCTTCATCGGCATGAAGGCCGCGATCCCGGCGATGCGGGAGGCGGGCGGCGGCTCGATCGTCAACATCTCCTCGGCCGCCGGCCTGATGGGCCTGGCGCTGACCGCAGGCTACGGTGCCTCCAAGTGGGGCGTGCGCGGCCTGACGAAGATCGGCGCGGTGGAGCTCGGCACGGCGGGGATCCGCGTCAACTCCGTCCACCCGGGCATGACGTACACCCCGATGACGGCCTCCGTCGGCATCGAGCGCGGCGAGGGCAAGTACCCGAACACGCCGATGGGCCGGGTCGGCGAGGCCGACGAGATCGCGGGCGCGGTCGTCTTCCTGCTCTCGGACGCGGCCTCGTACGTGACCGGCGCGGAGCTGGCGGTCGACGGCGGCTGGACCACCGGGCCGACGGTCAAGTACGTCATGGGGCAGTGAGCGGGAGTGTCGTACGCCGGTGATTTCATGGGGCCATGAACCCCGCTGAGGAGATCCTCGACATCGTCGACGAGAACGACGAGGTGATCGGCCAGGCCCCGCGCGGCGAGACGTACGCGGGGGGCCTGATCCACCGTTGCGCCTTCGTCCTGGTCAGGGACGCCGGAGGGCGCGTCTTCGTGCATCGCCGCACCCCGACGAAGCTGGTCTTCCCTTCTCTGTACGACATGTTCGTCGGCGGGGTCGTCGGGGCGGGCGAGAGTTACGACGAGGCGGCGCTGCGCGAGGCCGAGGAGGAACTCGGCGTCTCGGGCCTGCCGCGGCCGACGCCGCTCTTCAGGTTCCTGTACCGCTCCCCCGAGGGCGTCGCGCGCTGGTGGTCCGCCGTCTACGAGGTCCGCTGCGAACTGCCGGTCCGCCCGCAGGTCGAGGAGGTCGCCTGGCACGGTTTCCTCACCGACGAGGAGCTGGCCGGCCGGCTGGACGAGTGGGAGTGGGTGCCGGACGGGCTCGCCGCGTACGAACTGCTGCGGGCCCGGCGTGATCGGCGGGGCACCGTCTAGACAGGCCCTAAGGTGCGCATGTGAGCGATTTCGTGCAGAGTCTGCGGCTGTGGTTCGCGCCCGGGCGGATCAAGGACGAGGGCGAGACCCCCGACTACCGGTTCTCCCTGGCCAACGAGCGGACATTCCTCGCCTGGATCCGGACCGCGCTCGCGCTCGTCGGCGGCGGGTTCGCCGTCGACCAGTTCCTGCCGGACCTGCGCTGGGGCGTGCGCGTCGGGCTCGCGCTCGCCCTGCTCGCGGCCGGCGTGCTGTGCGCCCTGCGCGCGGTGAACCACTGGGTGCGCTGCGAGCGGGCCATGCGGCGCGGCGAGGACCTGCCCGTCTCCCGGTTCCCTGCGGTACTGAGCCTCGCGGTGGCCGTGGTGGCGCTCGCGATGGTGGTGGTCGTCGTCTTCGGCTGGGCCGGGCGGTGACCGAGGTCCGCGATCCGGGACTCCAGCCGGAGCGGACCCGGCTCGCGTGGCGTCGTACGACCCTGTCCTGCACGGTGGTGGCGGTGCTCGCCGTCAAGGTGGCCGTGCACGACGACATCACGGCGGCCGGTCTGACCGGGCTCGCCCTGTCGGCCCTGGTGTGGGTGGCGTTCCTCGCCGTCGCCCACCGGCGCATCCGAGCCCTGGACGCGGCCAGGCCGCACCCCCTCTCGTACCGGGGCGCGCTGCTCGCGGCGGTGTGCACGATCGCGCTCGCCGTCTGCGGGGCGGCGATGATCTGGTGACCGGGGATGCCGGTGCCGGAGCGACGGAGCGGACAGAAGTGGCGAACCAGGACGAGAGGGGCGTTCGCGGCTAGCCTGGGTGCGTCAGCCGACCCCTCACAGAGGCGATGTCATGACCGTTCTCCACCATGAGCACCCCACGCACGCCCACGCGCACGGCCCGGACTGCGGCCACGCGGCGGTGACCCACGAGGACCACGTCGACTACGCGCACGACGGGCATCTGCACCGCGAGCACTCCGGGCACTGGGACGAGTGCGAGAAGTCCGGCCACGTCTCCCACGACGCCCACACCCACCAGCACGGGCCGGAGTGCGGGCACCAGGCCGTGAGCCACGGGAACCACGTCGACTACGTCCACGACGGACACCGGCACGCGGCCCACGACGGCCACTGGGACGACCACTGAGCCGTGTCGCCTTCCCCCGGAACCCGACCGGCTGACAGGCTGCGCCTGTCCGGCCGCTCTCCACCGGGGGAATCCCTTTGTCCGTCACCGATCCCGACGCGTCCGCCACCGATCCCTATGTGGTCGCGCTCGCGCCCGGCGTCCACGCCTTCGTCCAGCCCGACGGCGGCTGGTGCCTGAACAACGCCGGCTTCCTCGGCGACGCCCGCGAGTCGCTGCTCGTCGACACCGCCGCCACCGAGCGGCGCGCCCGGCTGCTGCGGGACGCGGTCCTCGCCCGGGGTCTTCCGCTGCCCGGGACCGTCGTCTCCACCCACCACCACGGCGACCACACCTACGGCAACGGGGTGTTCCTGCCGGAGGCGCGGATCGTGGGGCACGAGAACTGCCGGAGCGAGCAGCTCGCGGCCGGGCACCAGCTCCATCTGCTGTGGCCGCGCACCGACTTCGGGACGGTCGACATCCGGCCGCCGTCCGTCACCTACCGGGAGCGGCTGACGCTGTACGTCGGGGACATCGAGGTGCGGGTGATCCACCCGGGCACCGCGCACACCACGGGCGACTCGATCGTGCACCTCCCCGAGCAGGGCGTGGTCTTCACCGGTGACCTGGTCTTCCACGGCGGGACGCCGTTCCTGCCGATGGGTTCGCTCGCCGGGTCGCTGCGCGCCCTCGCCCTGCTGCGCTCGCTCGACGCGCCGACGGTCGTGCCGGGGCACGGGCGGGTGACCGACCCCGCGGCGTACGACGCGACGGAGCGGTATCTGCGCTGGGTGCGGGAGCTGGCGGCGGAGGGGTACGCGAAGGGGGCGACGCCGCTGGAGACGGCGCGGACGGCGGACCTCGGCGAGTTCGGCGCGTGGCGGGAGAGCGAGCGTCTGGTGGCGAACCTGCACCGGGCGTACGCGGAACTGGCGGGCCTTCCGGAGGGGTCGCCGCTCGACGCGGTGACGGTCTTCGGCGACATGGCGGCGATGAACGGCGGGGTGCCGGTGGCCTGCCACGCGTAGCCGCTACCACGTCTGCGGGCGCCATTTCGGGTCCGCGCGCCTCATCGCCGCCGCGTCGTCGCGGTCCCGCAGGGTGCCGTCGTCGTCGAGCCAGCGGCGGTGCAGGGCGGCGAGCGCGGCGCGGTCGAGGTCGACGCCGAGGCCGGGGGTGTCGGTGACGGCGAGCCGCCCGTCCCGGAAGACGGGCCGGGTGGTGACGACGTCCTCGGTCTGCCAGGGGTAGTGGGTGTCGCAGGCGTGGTGGAGTTCGGGGAGGGTCGCGGCGACCTGGGTCATGGCGGCGAGGCTGATGCCCAGGTGGGTGTTGGAGTGCATGGAGAGCCCGACGCCGTACGTCCGGCAGAGCGCGGCGAGTTCACGGGTGCGGTGCAGTCCGCCCCAGTAGTGGTGGTCGCAGAGCACGATCCGTACCGCGCCCTTCGCGAAGGCCTCGGGCACCTCCTCGAAGGTGGTCACGCACATGTTGGTGGCCAGCGGCACGTCGGTGCGGGCGGCGATCTCGGCCATGGCGCCGGTGCCGCTCGCCGGGTCCTCCAGGTATTCGAGCACGTCGCCCAGTTCGCGGGCGACGGCGAGCGAGGTCTCCACCGACCAGGCGCCGTTGGGGTCGAGCCGCAGGGGCCGGCCGGGGAACGCCTCGGCGAGGGCGCGGACGGCGGCGCCCTCCTGCTCGGGCGGGAGGACGCCGCCCTTGAGCTTGAAGGAGCGGAAGCCGTACAGGCGGTCGAAGCGGCGGGCCTGGGCGACGATGCCCGCGGGGTCGAGGGCCGGGCCCCAGTCGTCCGTCGGGGCGTCGGTGCCGGGGTGGGCGGCCCAGCGGTAGAAGAGGTAGGCGCTGTACTCGACCGTGTCGCGGACCTTGCCGCCGAGCAGGGCGTGGACGGGCAGGCCGAGGGTCTTGCCGAGGGCGTCGAGGCAGGCGGTCTCGAAGGCGGAGACGACGGAGAGGCGGAGCTTGTCGGCGGTGCGGACGCCGCGCAGGCCGCCCGCGTCGACGCCCTCGTCGGCGGGAAGGGCGGGAGAGGCGGGACCGGCGGTGTCGGCGAGCGCGAAGAGGCCGTTCACGTCCGCGACCGAGCGGCCGGGGAGGGCCTCGGCAAGGGGCCGGGCGATGTCCAGGTAGACGCCGTCGCCGTAGGTCTCCCCGAGGCCGCTCACTCCTCCCCTGGTGACGACCTCCACCACGAGCCGTGGAGTGGCGGGCTGGTGGACGCCCTGGACGTTGAGGAGGGGCGGGTCGGAGATGAGGATCGGGGTGATCCGGACTTCGTCGACGATCAGCTTCGCATCCATGCTTGTGAACTCTATTCAGCCCGGCGACCGTCAGCCAGAGTGCGGAACGTACTTTCCGGCCGCCCCTCTGGACGACATACCGACTGGTCGGTCATCATGAACGCCGACCGAAGCCGATCCGGAGGTACGCACGTATGAGTTCCGCCCCGCCGCCAGGCCTCGACCCCGAGCAGCTGCGCCGCCACCTCGACCGCGAGCGCCCCGGCCTGGTGTCCGGCCCCCTCGAAGCCCGGCTGATCGAAGGCGGCCGGTCGAACCTGACGTACGTCGTGACCGACGGCACCGGCCGCTGGGTCGTCCGCCGGCCCCCGCTCGGCCACGTCCTCGCCACCGCCCACGACATGCGGCGCGAGCACCGCGTCATCAGCGCCCTGCACGGCACGGACGTGCCCGTCCCCGAGACGCTGCTGCTCTGCGAGGACGAGTCCGTCCTCGGAGCGCCCTTCTACGTCATGGAGTTCGTCGAGGGCACGCCGTACCGCTCGGCCGCGGAGCTCGCCCCGCTCGGCCCCGACCGCACCCGCGCCGCCGTCCTCGGCCTGGTCGACACCCTCGTCGACCTGCACGCCGTCGACCCGGAGGCCGTCGGGCTCGGCGACTTCGGGCGCCCCGAGGGCTTCCTCGACCGGCAGCTGCGCCGCTGGGGCAAACAGCTCGACGCCTCGCGCGGCCGTGACCTCGCCGGGATCGACGAGCTGCACGCCGCCCTCGGCCGCTCCCTGCCGGTCTCGCCCCCGCCCACGGTGATCCACGGCGACTACCGGCTCGACAACGTCCTCGTCGACGGCGACGACCGCATCAGGGCCGTCCTCGACTGGGAGATGTCGACGCTCGGCGACCCGCTCACCGACCTCGGCCTGCTCGTCATGTACAGCACGCCGCTCGGCCTGCCGGACTCCCCCGTCTCCACCACCGCCACGGCCCCCGGTCACCCGAGCCCCGCCGAACTGGCCGAGCGCTACGCGGCCCGCTCGGGCCGCGACACCTCGGCCCTCGCCTGGTACACCGCCTTCGCCTGGTTCAAGCTCGCCGTGATCCTGGAGGGCATCCACTACCGCTGGACCCTCGGGCAGACCGTCGGCGCGGGCTTCGACCGCATCGGCGAACTCGTCCCCGTCTTCATCGAGCACGGCCTGACCACCCTTCAGGAGGGCTGACCCACCATGGACTTCTCATTCGACGCGCGCACCGAGGAGCTGCGGACGAAGCTGCTCGCCTTCATGGACGAGCGCGTCTACCCGGCCGAGGCAGTCGCCGAGGAGCAGCGCGCGCTGCTCGCCTCGCCCTGGGACACCCCCGCGGTCGTCGGGGAGCTGAAGGCCGAGGCCAAGCGGCAGGGCCTGTGGAACCTCTTCCTTCCCGACGCCGAGTACGGGGCGGGCCTCACCAACCTCCAGTACGCGCCGCTCGCCGAGATCACCGGCCGCAGCCCGCACCTGGCGCCGACCGCCCTCAACTGCGCTGCGCCCGACACCGGCAACATGGAGGTGCTGGCCCAGTTCGGGGACGAGGCGCAGAGGAAGCAGTGGCTGGAGCCGCTGCTCGCCGGTGAGATCCGCTCGGCGTTCGCGATGACCGAGCCCGAGGTCGCCTCCTCCGACGCGACCAACATCGAGACCCGGATCCGGCGGGACGGCGACTCGTACGTCGTCGACGGCCGCAAGTGGTACATCTCCGGGGCGATGAACCCCGACTGCAAGATCTTCATCGTGATGGGCAAGACCGACCCCGACGGCGCGGACATCCGCCGCCAGCAGTCGATGATCCTCGTGCCGCGCGACACCCCCGGCGTCGAGGTGCGGCGCGCGATGCAGGTGTACGGGTACGAGGACCACTCCCACGGCGGCCATGCCGAGGTGGTCTTCGACGGGGTCCGCGTCCCGGCCTCGAACCTGATCGGCGAGGAGGGCGGCGGCTTCGCCATCGCGCAGGCCCGGCTCGGCCCCGGCCGCATCCACCACTGCATGCGGCTCATCGGCATGGCCGAGCGGGCCGTCGAGCTGACCTGCCGCCGCGCGGTCTCCCGTACCGCCTTCGGCAAGACGCTCGCCCAGCAGGGCGTCGTGCAGAACTGGATCGCGGACGCACGGGTGACGATCGAGCAGCTGCGGCTCCTCGTCCTCAAGACGGCCTGGCTCATGGACACCGTCGGCAACCGGGGTGCGCACACGGAGATCCAGGCCATCAAGATCGCGACCCCGCGCGCGGTCGTCGAGATCATCGACAAGGCGGTGCAGGCACACGGGGCGGGCGGGGTCTCGCAGGACTTCCCGCTGGCCGAACTGTGGGCGTCGGCGCGGACGCTGAAGCTCGCGGACGGGCCGGACGAGGTGCACCAGCGGTCGCTGGCGCGGCGGGAGCTGAAGAAGTACCTGTAGCCGTACGACGGAAGGGGCCCACGACCGGTCGGTCGTGGGCCCCTTCCGTGTGGGCGTCCGTCAGGGGCGCAGGGCCCGGAGCAGCAGGTCGGCGAGGTGTCCCGCGACCTGTTCGGGGGTGAGCGGGCCGTCCGGGCGGTACCAGGTGGAGAGGTGGTGCACCGAGCCGAAGTGGTAGTCGACGACCAGGTCGGCGGGTGTCGCCGAGGAGAACACCCCGGACCGCTGGCCCTCCTCGATCAGGGCGCGGAAGCGCTCGTGGTAGCGGCGCCGCTCGGACCTGACCTGCTTGTTCTTCTCCGGGCTGAGGTGGTGCATGGAGCGGAAGAAGATGGCCGCGTCGTCGAGGTTCTCGATGGTGGTGACGACGACGTCGGCCGCCGCGTCGCGCAGCCGGTCCTCGATGGGCGCGTCGGCGCCCGCGTAGGCGTCGAGCCGTTCCTGCTGGAGGCGCAGGACGCGGGCGTAGACCTCCTGGAGGAGGTCCTCCTTCGAGCCGAAGTAGTGGTACAGGGCGCCCTTGGTGACCCCGGCGGCCTCGACGATCTCCTGCACGGAGGTGCGGTCGTAGCCCTGTTCCGCGAAGAGCCGGGTGGCGGCGGCGAGGAGCCTCTGGGGGACGGGTGCGCCGCTCCCGTCCGTCGTCCTGGCCATGCTCCGCCGCCTTCCTTGGTGGTCGTTTTCGGTCAGCGGAACGTGTTTCCGCCTGTAGATCTTCCCACCGATCGTGGCACCCGTTAACGGGTGCCGGTCTCCCAGGCCTGCTGGACGTGGTTCATGGTGGTCAGCCAGCGCTCGGGGTCCGTGGCCCGATTGCGGTAGTAGCCGGCGACCTCGGGGTGCGGGAGGACGAGGAAGCGGTCGGCGGCGATGGCGTCGAGGAGGGCGTCGGCGACGTCCTCGGGCTCGATGGCGGTGGGCGCGAGGACGAGGTCGCCGGCCGATCCCGCGGCGGTGAGCATGTCCGTACGGACGCCCTGCGGGCAGATGGCGTGGACCTTGAGACCACGGTGCCGGTAGGTCAGGGAGAGCCACTCGGCGAAGGCGTACGCGCCGTGCTTGGAGACGCTGTACGGCGCCGCGCCGATCATGGTGAGCAGTCCGGCGGCGGAGACGGTGGAGACGAACCGGCCGCTGCCGCGCTCCAGCCACTCCGGGAGGAGGGCGCGGGCCGCGCGGACGTGGGCCATGACGTTGACGTCCCAGGCGGCGGCCCAGACGTCCTCGTCGGCGAAGGCGTCGCCGGGCGAGGAGAGGCCGGCGTTGGCGCACCATACGTCGACCGTGCCGCCGAGCGCCTCGCGGGCCTCGTCGACGACGGCGGAGGCGTCGCCGGGGACGGCGAGGGCGCCGATCTCCTCGGCGACGGCCTTGGTGCGGACGGGGTCGAGGTCGTTCACGACCACCCTGGCTCCCTCGGCGGCGAACCTGCGGGCGAGGGCGGCGCCGATGCCGCCGCCCGCTCCGGTGACGACGACTCCGGCGCCCTGGAGTTCGTTCCTGTCCGCGTTCATGGACCCACCTCTCGGCTGTGACGACGCGGACAGACTAACCAGTCGGTATGCCGTGGGGGAAGACCCGTTCCGCACGCCTCGTTCCCCGGAGCGGCCAGGAGCGCTAGCGTGCGTGCCCATGTCACCCCGAGGAGGTTCCATGGGCCTGTCGCGACGGAGTCTGCTGGCCGCCGGCGGCGCGCTCGGGGCGGTGGCGGCCACCGCGCCCACCGCGTCGGCCGCCCCCGGTCACGGCCGGGTGCGGACCGGCTTCGAGCGGCTCGCGGCCGACGGGTACGCCCTTCTGGCCGGCGAGCGGGTCGGCATCGTCACCAACCCGACCGGGATCACCCGGGACGCCGGGCACGTCGTGGACGCGATGCACGCCGACGAGCGGGTGGACCTGGTCGCCGTCTTCGGCCCCGAGCACGGTTTCCGGGGAACCGCGCAGGCGGGCGGATCCGAGGGCCGGTACGACGATCCGGCGACCGGACTACCCGTGTACGACACGTACCTGAAGAGCGGGCAGCCACTCGCGGACGTCTTCACCGCCTCCGGGGTCGACACGGTCGTCTTCGACATCCAGGACGTCGGCGCCCGCTTCTACACCTACATCTGGACGCTGTACGACTGCATGGTGGCCGCCGCGCTCGCCGGGAAGAGGTTCGTGGTCCTGGACCGGCCGAACCCGGTGACCGGACGGGCGGCGCTCGGCCCCGTACTGGACCGGGCGTTCGCCACCTTCGTCGGGCGCGAGCCGATCGCGCAGGCGCACGGGATGACCGTGGCCGAGCTGGCCCGGCTCTTCAACGGCGAGTTCCTGACCCGGCCGGTGGCCCTGGAGACGGTACGGATGACGGGCTGGCGGCGCGGCGAGTTCTTCGACGCGACCGGGCTGCCGTGGGTGCCGCCCAGCCCGAACATGCCGACGCCGGAGACCGCGCTCGTCTACTCCGGCACCTGCCTCTTCGAGGGGACGAACCTGTCCGAGGGCCGGGGCACCACCCGCCCCTTCGAACTCCTCGGCGCCGAGGGGATCGACCGGCGGTGGGCGGAGGCGGCGAACGCGCTCGCCCTGCCCGGAGTCCGTTTCCGGGAGGCGTACTTCGCTCCGACCTTCTCCAAGTTCCAGGGGAAGACCGTGGGCGGGGTGCAGGTGCACGTCCACGACCGCGTTTCCTTCGACCCGGTACGGACGGGGATCGGGCTCCTGGTCAGCGCCCGGAGCTCGTGGTCCGGCTTCGCCTGGCGGGCGGACCACTGGATCGACAAGCTGACCGGCTCGACCCGGGTGCGGACGCTGATCGACGCGGGCGCGGGCGTGGACGAGGTCGTGGGGGCGTGGCAGTCGGACCTGGCGGCGTTCCGCGCGGTTCGGGAGGGGTATCTGCTGTACCGGTGAAGGCGGTCGCGCCCGGTGTCGACCGGGGGGTGTCCCCCGGCCGGCGAGGGGTTGTCCCCCGGTCGAGAAGGGTGCGGGCGGGATGTCCGACGAGGTGTCCCGCCGACCAGGCTGGGCCCATGAACCTCTCCTTACGACGCCGCCTGCCCCTCGTCGGACTCCTGGTCGCCGCCTGCCTCGGCACCCTGGCCCCCGCCGCAGGCGCGGCCGCGACCCCCACCACCTCCGATCCCGCCCGCGAACTCGCCCGCAGCGCACAGCCCTTGACCGATCTGCGCCCGCTCGACCGGATGATCGGCTCGGCCAAGGTCGTCGGCATCGGCGAGGCCACCCACAGCTCGGCCGAGTTCTTCACCGCCAAGCACCGGATCTTCGAACACCTCGTGGAGCGGCGGGGCTTCACCACCTTCGCCCTGGAGGCCAACTGGTCCACCGGGCTCCTCGTCGACGAGTGGGTCCGCACCGGCCGCGGCGACATCCGGGCCATCATGCGGGACGAGTTCCAGGAGTCGTACCGCCTCTGGAACACCGAGGAGTACCTCGACCTGTTCCTGTGGATGCGCCGGCACAACCAGCTCCACCCCGGCCACCAGGTCCGCTTCATGGGCAACGACCTCGGCTACGCGGGCCGGAGCCTCTTCGACACGGTGACCTCGTACGTGGCTCGCACCCACCCGGCGCTCCTCCCCCGCTTCCAGGAGTTGTACCGGGCCTCGCGCCCCACCGGTGAGGTGCGGGCGTGGATGAAGGGGTACATGGCCAGGCCGGAGGCCGAGCGGCAGCGGATGGCCGGCGAGGTGAACACCGCCCTCGCCCTCCTGGAGCGACAGACCCCGGGTCAGGACGCACGCGCGCGTGAGGCCGCCGCCTGGGCGGTCCAGCACGCGCGGGCCATCGCCCAGGTCGGCACCGTCTACGCCCACGACATGACGACGGACGCGGGGGTCGCGGAGGCGATGCTCTACCGCGACCGGATCATGGCCGAGAACACCGTGTGGTGGCAGCGGCGGACCGGCGACCGGATGGTGCTCTCGGCGCACAACGGGCACGTCGGCTACGAGTCGATGAAGCCGGACCAGTACCCGCGCACCCAGGGCGCCTTCCTCCGTGACGCCCTCGGCCGGGACTACGTGACCGTCGGCGCCTCCTTCGGGCAGGGCTCGTTCAACGCCCACGACACCGAGGCCCCGGGCGAGCCGCTCCGCACCTTCACCCTCGGCACGCTCGGCGCCGACAGCAGCGCCCACACCCTGGACCGGGTCTCGCCGGACGCCTTCTACCTGGACCTGCGGCGGACGACACCGGCGGCGCGCGACTGGCTCGGCACGCACCGGCCGAGCCGGCACATCGGGACCGCGTACCCCTGGCCGGGCTCCGTGGCCCCGGTCCGGCTCTCCACCGCGTACGACCTGCTGATCCACTTCCCCCGGATCACGGCGGCCCGGCTGCGCTGACACCCCGTCGGACGTCTGGACGGGGCCGTGCGCGGGCATGCTGGCCATGGAGCCGCCGCCCGCGCACGGGGCGCACTCGGCGCTGCGGCCCCCTCGACGTGGAGGGACGGGTCTGGTCGTGACCGGGATGAGTGTGGAGCCGTACCGGGAGATCACCTTCGACAAGGACGGCGACGGACCCCCGGGGCAGTCCGCGTCCCTCGCCGCACTGGCGAGGCAAGGGGTCACGGAGCTGGTGGTGTTCGCGCACGGGTGGAACAGCTCTCCCTCCGGCGCCACCCGTCTCTACTCCGACTTCTTCGCCCCCTTCCCGGGTCTGCTCGCCCCCGGGACCGAGGCCGGGTACGCGGGAGTGGTCTGGCCGTCGATGATGTTCACCGGTGAGCCGGGACCGGACTACCGGGCCCTCGTGACGGTCCTCCCGGAGAAGGAGCCGGTGCTCGACCGGCTCACCGAACTCCTCGTGACGGCAGCGGCGGACGAGAGGGCGTTCGCCGAGTTCGGGGCGCTGCTGCGGGAGCTGACGGACGTGTCCGGCGGAGGCGCCGCCGCGGTGGAAGCGGTGCCGGCGTTCCTGCTCGCGGACCCGGTCGAGGTCTGCGCCCTGTTCACGGAGGCACTGGAGGCCGAGGCGCGGGAGGCGGGGGCCGTCTCGTCCGGGGCCGTACCAGCGGGGGCCGTCCCAGCGGTGGCCGTACCGGCTGACGGATTCGAGAGCGGCTTCGGGGAGGGGCTCAAGCGGTACTGGAAGGGCGCCCGGGAAGCCCTGCGGCAGGCCACCTACTACGTGATGAAGAAGCGGGCCGGGCGGGTCGGCGAAGCGGGCCTCGGACCGCTGCTCGGCGAGGTCGCCAGGGCCGCCCCCGGCCTCCGCGTCCACCTCGTGGGCCACAGCATGGGCGCCCGGCTCGTCTCGTACGCGCTGAAGGGGCTGCCGTCGGAGGCCCGCCCCGTCGCCTCCGTGACGCTCCTCCAGGGCGCCTTCTCGCACTACGCGTTCGCCGCGCGGCTGCCGCACGACGCCCGGCGGTCCGGCTCGCTGCGGGACGTGCAGCAGCGGATCCGGGGGCCCCTGGTGGCCTGCTACTCGCGGCACGACACGGCACTCGGGGTGATGTACCCGCTGGCGTCCCGGCTCGCGCGCGACTCCGAGTCGCTCGGTGGCCTGCGACTGCCGGGCGCGAGCGATCCGCGCTGGGGTGCGATCGGGTACGACGGCGTCCAGGCGGTGCCGGGGACGGTGCAGCGGAGCCTGGCGGCGGTCCTGGGCGCGGGGGTGCCGGCCTCGGGCTGTGTGAACGTGGACACGGCGGAGGTGGTCCGCTCGCACAGCGACGTCTGCGAGCCGGAGCTGGCCCGGGTGGTGGTGTCGGCGGCCCGCGCGGGGCGTTGAAGCCCGTCTTTCCGACCAGGTCGGTCCCGGGCCTGGTCAGAGCCCCTTTCGGGGTGCTCCGGCGCGCCGCTGATGGCTGCCATCCGAATTTCGATGGAACACGGCGGGGCGCTCGTTCGTCCCTCTGATACCGCGGAATGACCAGCGACGGAGGTGGCGGGAGATGGCCGGTTTCCGGAGTCTCGCGAGACAGGTGCGCGATCCGGGGTGCGACACGGCGCTGCGCAGGTACTCGCTGCGCAAGTGCTTGGAGCGGTTCGCGCCGTACGGGCACCGGGCGACGTGGGACCACCTGTGCCGCAGGCACAGGTTCGGACCCGAGGACCGGGACCTCGACCCCGGGCGGCTGATCGCCGCGCTCGACGAGCTGGAGGAGGCGCGCGCCCTGTGGCTCGCCTACGAGGAGCGGTTCGCCGCCCGGCGGCGGCGCGAGAAGCAGGAGGGCCTGCGGGGACTGGGGGCGCTCGACGACTGGCACCGGCGGATCTGGGGCGGCAACGGGGTGGTCCGGTGCGGCGATCCGGCGGTGCATCCGTCGGACCCCCTGCCGGAGGTGCTGCGGCGGCTGATCACGGCCCTGGAGCGCGGTCCCGGCGAGGAGTGCCCGGTGTGCGCGGGGCCGCGGATCGAGTGGACCGGTCCCGGGGACGCGTACGAGCCCTGGCTCGGCCCGGTGTGCGGGGACTGCGGAGTGGGCGTCCCCCGCGCGGTGCTGACCTCGGGGGCGCTGGCCCGCGCCCGTGGGGAACGGAACCGGCCGCTGGCGTCGGCGGCCTGAACCGGGCCCCTACGCCGGATCCTCCGGGGCGGTCCGGCGTACCGGCATCAGGCGGGAGCCCGCCATCCGTTCGCCGAAGACGTCGTCCGGGTTGGACAGGACGCAGTTCTGCAGGGACAGGCAGCCGCAGCCGATGCAGTCCGTCAGGTGGTCGCGGAGCCGGCCGAGTTGCTTGATGCGTTCGTCGAGCTCGGTGCGCCAGGCGGCGGAGAGCTTGGCCCAGTCCTCGTTGGTGGGGGTGCGCTCCTCCGGGAGCTGGGCGAGCGCCTCGCGGATCGTGGCCAGCGGGATCCCGACCCGCTGCGCGGCGCGGACGAAGGCGACCCGGCGCAGCGTGTCGCGGCCGTAGCGGCGCTGGTTGCCGGTGGTGCGGCGGCTGCTGATAAGCCCCTTCGCCTCGTAGAAGTGAAGGGCGGAGACGGCGGCTCCGCTACGGGCGGAGAGCTGGCCGACGGTGAGCTCGTGGATCTTCTCTGGAATCTGCGGCACCCCGCGACCCTACTGGTCCGTTGACAGGGGCACCCTCACCCCCACATGCTGAGCAAGCGCTTAGATACCGACCGTTGGGTATGCCGTACCGGGACGGTGCGCCGTACCAGAAGGGACAGGAACATGGCCGAGCCGAGGATCTTCACCTCCGCCGAGGAGCTGCGCGCGGGGGTCGGCGAACAGCTGGGACACAGCGACTGGCTGGAGATCGACCAGAAGCGGATCGACCTCTTCGCCGAGGCGACCGGGGACCACCAGTGGATCCACGTGGACCCGGAGCGCGCGGCCTCCGGCCCGTTCGGCACGACCATCGCGCACGGCTATCTGACCCTGTCGCTGCTGCCGCTGTTCGTCCCGCAGGTCCTGACGGTCGAGGGCATGAAGATGGGCGTCAACTACGGCACGGAGAAGGTGCGTTTCCCGGCGCCCGTGCCGGTCGGCTCGCGGCTGCGCGCCACGGCCGTCCTGACGAAGGTGGAGGAGGCCGGTGGCGGCGTGCAGGTGACGGCGGCGGTGACGGTGGAGCGCGAGGGCTCCGAGAAGCCCGTCTGTGTCGCCGAGTCGGTCTCCCGCTACTACTTCTGAGCGCCGACCATCCTGAGGACGAGGTCGGCGTAGAGCGCGCCGACCTCGTCTGGCGTGCGGCGGCCCTGGGTGTTGAACCAGCGCGAGACGTCGATGCAGAGGGAGAGCACGGCGACCGTGGTGCCCGACACGTCCGGCACCTCGAACTCGCCGGCCGCCACGCCCTCGTCGATGATGCGGCGCACCGTCGCGTCGGACTCGCGACGCAGCTCCACGATCTCGGCGCGGTGCTCGGGTCCGAGGGCGTCGAGCTCGTACTGGACGACCCGGGCCGTGGTGTGGCGCTCGGCGTGCCAGCGGACGAAGGAGCGTACGGCGTCGGCGAGGCGTTCGGCGGCCGGGCCGTCGCCGTCGGCCGCGGCCCGGAGGATCTCCAGGGCCTTGTCGTGGCCGATCCGGCTGATGCGGTGGAGCAGCTCTTCCTTGGTCTTGTAGTGGATGTAGAGCGCGGCCGGGCTCATGCCGGCGCGGCCGGCGATGTCCCGGGTGGTGGTGGCGTGGTAGCCCCGCTCGGCGAACGCCTCGACGGCGGCCACGAGCAGTCGCCGGGCCGCCTCGGGCGTGACCTCGCCCCAGGGCACGTCCTCGACCCCGGGCGTCTCCTCCGCCGCGCTCATCCGACACTCCTTCTCGACCCCGTCAGGACGAACACCATACAACGAGGGTGAGCAAGCGCTTAGATCCGGTGGCTCAGAGCTTCTGGAAGGGGTCGTGCTCGGCGAGGAGCTTCTCCAGCCGGGCCTGGTCGACGCGGCTGACGATCTGGCCCTCCTCCTGGCGGTCGCGGACGACCTTGGCGAGCGTGAACGCCGAGGTCGTGAGGTAGAGGACCGCGACGGCGAGGAAGGCCCGCACCCAGGCGCTGGCCTCCAGCTGGAAGATCCCGATGGCCACGGCCGCGAGGGCGATGCCGAAGGAGAGGACGGCCTGCATGTAGTAGGCGGCGGTGTTCTGGTGCTTGACCGGTGTGTCGCTCATGCAGGTCAGCATCGGCCGGACGTGGCCGCTGCCACATCCGTCCGGGTACTCAGCGTCGTACTCAGAAGGCACGGATCGGAAGCGGGAGGCGGGGATCGGCAGCCGGAGGTCAGAAGGCCGAGATCCCCGTCAGCGCCCGTCCGATGATGAGCTTCTGGATCTGGCTGGTGCCCTCGTACAGGGTCATCACGCGCGCGTCGCGGACCAGCTTGCCGACCGGGTACTCGTCGATGTAGCCGTAGCCGCCGAAGACCTGGAGGGCGTTGTTCGCGGCGCGGACGGCTGCCTCGGAGGCGTACAGCTTCGCCTTGGAGGCGGCGGTGGCGAAGTCCTGGCCCCGGTCGATCAGGTCGGCGACCCGCCAGGTGAGCAGCCGGGCGGCGTCCACGTCGACGGCGATGTCGCTGATCAGTTCCTGCACCAGCTGGTACGAGGCGATGGGCTTGCCGAACTGCTCGCGCTCCCCCGCGTACCGCACGGCGGCGTCGAGCGCGGCCTGGGCGATGCCGACGCAGCCCGCGGCGACCGACATGCGCCCCTTGGCGAGGGCGGACATGGCGACGGTGAAGCCCTTGCCCTCGGGGCCGAGCATCGCGCCGGCCGGGACGCGGACGTCCTCCAGGACCAGTTCGGCGGTGGCCTGGCCGCGCAGGCCGAGCTTGCCGTGGACGGGCCGGCGGGTGAGGCCGGGGGTGTCGGTGGGGACGAGGAAGGCGGAGACGCCCTTGTGTCCCGGGGCGTCGCCGGTGCGGGCGAAGAGCAGGACGACATCGGCCCAGGTGCCGTTGGTGATGAACATCTTGGTGCCGTTGATCACGTAGTCGCCGGTGGCGTCGTCCCGTACCGCCCGGGTGGCGAGGTTCCCCGCGTCGGAGCCGGTGCCGGGTTCGGTGAGGCCGAAGCAGCCGAGCGCCTCGCCGGAGGCGAGCCGGGGCAGCCACTGCCGCTTCTGCTCCTCGCTGCCCCAGGAGGCGATCGTCTTGGCGACGAGGCCGAGGGAGACGGAGACGATGCCGCGCACGGAGGAGTCGCCGCGGCCGAGCTCCTCGGTCACCAGGCAGTACGCGAGGTGGTCGCCGCCGGAGCCGCCGTACTCCTCCGGGATCGTGAGTCCGAGGAAGCCGACGGCGCCGAGCTTCTTCACGATTCCCCGGTCGACCTCCTCGGCGCGGTCCCATGCCGTCGCGTGCGGGGTGACCTCGCGGGCCACGAAGTCCTCGGCGAGCCGCCGTACGGCTTCCTGTTCCTCGCTCAGCGCCAGATCCACCGTGCATCACCTCGTCCGGTCCCGTTAATTACCACTGCTAGTTTTTGAACGCAGGCCTACTATGTGCGCCATGGCCCGACCGCGCAAGCCCCTGCTCAGCCGAGACCGCATCGTCGAGACGGCGGGCGCGCTCGTGGACGCGGAGGGCCTGGGCGCGCTCTCCACCCGCCGGCTCGCGGCCGAACTCGGGGTGAGCGGCCCCTCGCTCTACAACCACTTCCGCACGAAGGACGAGATCCTCGACGCCGTCGCCGACGCGGTGAGCGAGAAGATCGACCTGTCGATGTTCACGGAGGACGACGGCCGCGACTGGCTCTCGGCGCTCCACGACTGGGCCGTCTCCTACCGCGCCGCCCTCGCCGACCACCCCCACATCGTCCCGGTCCTCGCCCAGGGCCCCGGCCGCCGCCCGGCCGGTCTGCGGGTCGCGGACGCCGTCTTCGGCGCGATGGTCCGCGCGGGCTGGCCGCCGGCCCAGGCCACCTCCATCGGCGCCCTCATGCGGTACTTCATCACCGGCTCCGCGCTCGGCTCCTTCGCCCGCGGCTTCGTCGACGACGAGTCGGCCTACGACCCGGCCGACTACCCCCACCTCGGCCAGGCCCACCTCCTCGCGGAACACCGCCAGAAGGTCGACGAAGGCGCCTTCGACACGGGCCTGCGGGCCCTGCTCGACGGGCTCAGGCTCCAGTACGAGACCCTCGGCCGGCGCCCCCCGGCCCGCCCCGACACTTCGGCCGCCGCCGAAGCGTGAGTGCGGGAACCTCGACGCATGGCAGCCAGTGACCTCGCCGCCCTCGCGGCGCTCTTCGCGGACGAGACCCGCGCCGCGTTCCTGCTCGCCCTGCTCGACGGGCGGGCCTGGACCGCGGGGGAACTCGCCCGGCACGCGGGCGTGGCGCCGTCCACCGCGAGCGAGCACCTCGGCAAGCTGGTCTCCGGCGGGGTCCTCGCGGAGGAGCGGCAGGGGCGCCACCGCTACGTCCGCCTCGCCGATCCCGGGATCGCGCACCTCGTCGAGGACCTGGCCGTGCGGTCCGAACCGGCGGTGGCCGCGCCGCCCCGCTCGCTGCGGGCCGCGAACGCGGGGCGGGCGATGGCCCGGGGGCGGACCTGTTACGACCACCTCGCGGGACGGCTGGGCATCGTCGTGACCGAGGCGATGACCGCGCGCGGACTGCTGCGCCAGGACACCGGCTTCGCGCTCACGGACCAGGGCCTGGCCTGGTTCGACGACCTCGGCGTCCCCCTCGTACGCCGGGGCCGGCGGCCCGTCGCGCGCGGCTGCCTCGACTGGACCGAGCGGAAGCCGCATCTCGCGGGGGTCGCCGGCGCCGCGCTGTGCCGGCACGCGCTGGACGCGGGATGGTGCGTACGCATCGGGTCGGAGCGGGCCGTGAAGGTGACCGAGGAGGGCGAGAGCGCGCTGTACGCGTCCCTGGGCATCGCTCCGGCGGAGCTTGGGTGAGGCCGGTCCTGCGCGCGGTCGCGGGGTGCATGGCCGCAGGACGCACGGTCGCGGGGCGGCGGTCGCAGGGCGCGAGGTCCGACGTCGCGGGGCGGGCGGTCGCGGGGCGGGCCGTCGCGGGGCGATATTGCGGTGAACGCCGAAGCGTCCGCGCCCTACGGTCGAGCCATGCAGAAGCAATCCTCGCGGCTCGCGCTCGCCGCCGCCGGTGTCACCGTGGTCCTCTGGGCCTCCGCCTTCGTCTCCATCCGCAGCGCCGGGACGGCCTACTCGCCCGGCGCGCTCGCGCTCGGCCGGCTGCTCGCGGGGGTCCTGGTCCTGGGGGCCGTCCTCCTGATCCGGCGGGAGGGGCTGCCGCCGCGAGCGGCCTGGCGGGGGATCGCGGTCTCGGGCCTGCTCTGGTTCGGGGTGTACATGGTGGTGCTCAACTGGGGCGAGCAGGAGGTCGACGCGGGCACGGCGGCGATGGTGGTGAACATCGGACCGATCCTGATCGCCCTGCTCGGCGCCCGTTTCCTCGGGGAGTCGCTGCCGCCCCGGCTGCTCGCCGGCATGGCGGTGTCCTTCGCGGGCGCGGTGACCGTGGGCCTGTCCATGTCCGGGGCGGACGGCAGCTCCTCCGGCGGCCACGCCTCGGTGCTCGGGGTGGTGCTCTGCGTCCTCGCGGCGATGGCGTACGCGGGCGGGGTGGTGGCCCAGAAGCCGGCGCTCGCTCACGGCAGCGCGCTCCAGGTGACCACCTTCGGCTGCCTGGTGGGGGCGGTGGCCTGCCTGCCGTTCGCCGGGCAGCTGGTCGAGGAGGCGGGCCGCGCACCGCTGTCCGCGACGCTGAACATGATCTATCTGGGCGTGTTCCCGACCGCGCTCGCGTTCACGACCTGGGCCTATGCCCTGGCCCGTACGACCGCCGGGCGGATGGGGGCGACGACGTACGCCGTACCCGCCCTGGTCGTGCTGATGGCGTGGGTGTTCCTGGGCGAGCTGCCCGGGCTTCTCACCCTCGCCGGGGGCGCGCTGTGCCTGGCCGGTGTGGCCGTCTCCCGCTCCCGGTCCCGGTCGTCCGTCGGCGCCGGAGCAGCCGAATCCACCTGACGGGCCGGGGGCGCCGGGCCGGTGGGGCCCGACGCCCGCTCCGGTGGGCGCCGGCCCCCTGGCGCTCACACGTCCCGGCGCCGTACCACCAGCACCGCGACGGCCACCGCGGCGGCGGTCCACGCTCCGTACACGATCCACGCCTCGGTGACGGTCAGCGGATACCTGCCGAGGTCGTGCGCCCGCTCGGGGTTCGTCACCAGCCGCTGCCAGGCGCTGAGCGGCATGGCGTTGCCGATCTCCTTGACCCAGCGGTAGCGCTCGCCCCCGAACAGCGCCGGCAGCAGCAACAGCAGGCCGACGACCGTGACGACGGACCCGGCGGCGTGCCGGACCACCGCACCCACCGCCATACCGACCAGCGCGCACAGCGGTGCGAGGAGGGCGCCCGCGACCACGGCGCGCAGGGCGCCCGGGTCGCCGAGCGACAGGCCGCCGTGCTCGCGCAGCAGCATCTGGGTGACGCCGAAGGAGGTGGCGGAGACCAGCGTGCCGAGCGCGAGCATGACCGCCGACACCACGGTCACCTTGGCGGCGATCACCGCCCGCCGGTCGGGGACCGCGGCGAAGGTCGTACGGATCAGCCCCGTCGTGTACTCGCCGAAGACCACGATCGCCCCCACGGCAGCGGCGATGATCATGAACAGCTGCCAGGCGGGATCGACGAAGGCCGTGTGCAGCGGATCGAACAGGAACTCGGGGCCGTCCGGAACCCCCGCCGGCGGCTCCGGCGGCCGCTGGGCCTGATCCGCGAGCCGGTCCGCGTTGGACGCGGCGGAGTTCACGTTGATGCCCATCACGGCCAGCGCTCCGACGCCGAGCACCCATGAGGTGGACCGCAGCGACCAGAGTCTGATCCACTCGGCGGCGAGGAGGTGCCGGAACCGGACGGGAACCTTGGGCGGAAGGCGAGCCGGGAGGCGGGCCGGGGCGGTGTCGAGCAGTGGGGTCATCGGGCGGCTCCTGAGGAGTACGGGGAGGTCACGGGGGTCATCGGTCGGCTCCCGCGGCGTATTCGACGCTCTCCGCGGTGAGTTCCATGAACGCCTCCTCCAAGGAGGCCGCGCACGTGCTGAGTTCGTGCAGCCGCACCCCGTGCGCGAAGGCCAGCTCGCCGATGCGGTCCGCGGGCAGACCGGTCACCGTGTACGCCCCGCCGGGCTCCGCCCGTACCACCGCCCCCTGTTCCGCCAGCAGCCCGGACAGGGCGGCCGTGTCGGGCGTACGGACGCTCACCTGCGGCTCCCTGCCGCGGGCGGCGAAGTCCCGCAGGCTCTCCGCCGCGATCAGCCTGCCGCGGCCGATGACGATCAGCTCCTCTGCGGTCTGCTCCATCTCCCGCATCAGATGGCTGGAGACGAGCACGGTGCGGCCCTCGCCCGCCAGTCGCCCGAAGAGGTTCCGCACCCAGCGCACGCCCTCCGGGTCGAGGCCGTTGAGCGGCTCGTCGAAGAGCAGTACGGGCGGATCGCCGAGGAGGGCGGCGGCGATGCCGAGCCGCTGCTTCATTCCCAGGGAGAACCCGCCGATCCTGCGGCCCGCCGCGTCGGCCATGCCCACCTCCGCGAGGACCTCCGCCACCCGTCGGCGCGGCAGCCCGTTGCCGACCGCCAGTGCCGTGAGGTGGGCGCGGGCGGTCCGACCACCGTGCACGTCATGGGCGTCGAGGAGGGCGCCGACGTGGCGCAGGCCACGAGGGCGGTCGCCGAACGGCTGCCCGTCGACGGTCACGGTGCCGCCGGTGGGCCGGTTCAGGCCGAGGACCATCCGCAGGGTGGTGGTCTTGCCGGCACCGTTCGGCCCCAGGAACCCGGTGACCACACCCGGGCGGACGGTGAAGGACAGGCGGTCGACGGCGGTGGTCTCGCCGTAGCGCTTGATGAGTTCGGTCGCTTCGATCACGGTGTCCACGCTGCCGGGGCGGACCCCCCGCGGGCATCGGGCCGCCGGCCACCATCGGGGCGCCGGCGGTAGCCCACGGGAGTACGCCCACGGGCCGATGCCCGGGGCCGGACCGCCTGCCTATGATCGGCGCATGAAAGCCCGGCAGGTGAGCTGCGCATGAACGCCCCTCAGGATGCTCCGCGGGCACTCCCCGCCGAGGTCGCGGCCTGGTGCGCGGGCCTCGTCTACGTCGTCCTGCTGTACGTCGTCACGCTGAACACCGGCACCGAACTGACCGGCATGCGGCTGGTTCCGGCCGCCCTGCCCGTCGTACTGCTGCTGCCCCTGACGCGGCGACGTCCGCTGCCCGCCCTGGCGCTCCTGCTCATCGCCTCCTTCACGGCGACCGTCATGGCGAACTCGATGATGGCCGCGGGGCAGGGCTTCGACGGCGTACCGGCGGCCGCGCGGACGCAGGCCTGGCAGATCGCGTATCTGCAGGCCGTGCTCACCGCTCTCGCCGTCGGACGGATCGCCGCCACCCGGTCGCGGGCGACGGCGGCCGGCGCCGCGCTCGTGGCGCTCGGAGCGCAGATCGGGGCGGCCGCCTACTACGCCTCGTCGTTCCTCGCCGTCTCGGCCTTCCTGGCCCTGATGACGGTCACCGCCTGGACGCTCGGCCACTCGGCCGGCGAGCGCCGCCGGCACGCGGCCGCGCTGCGGGACCGGGCCGCGGAGCGGGCCGTCACCGCGGAACGGCTGCGGATCGCCCGGGAACTGCACGACATGGTGGCGCACAGCATCGGCGTCATCGCCATCCAGGCCGGGGTCGGGCGGCGCGTCATCGACACCCAGCCGGCGGAGGCCCGCAACTCCCTCGCCGCCATCGAGGAGACCAGCCGCGACACCCTGGCGGGCCTGCGCCGGATGCTCGGCGCGCTGCGGGAGGCGGACCCCGGGGACGGGGGCTCCCCGCTCGGCCCGGCACCGGTGCTCGCCGATCTCGACGGGCTCGCGGAGCGCACCCGCGACGCGGGCGTGCGGGTGCGCATCGACTGGCGGGGCGAACGGCGGCCGCTGCCCGCGGAGATCGAGCTGTCCGCGTACCGCATCGTCCAGGAGGCCCTCACCAACGTCGTCCGCCACTCGGGCGCCGACGCCTGCCGGGTGACCGTCGAGCGCCGTGCGGACGACCTGTCCATCGAGATCACCGACGAGGGACACGGCCCGGCCGGCCTGCCCGGCGCCGCCGGCTACGGCCTGACGGGCATGCGGGAGCGCGCGGCGCTGCTGCACGGCGAGTTCACGGCCGGGCCGCGCGCCGAGGGCGGCTTCCGCGTGGCGGCCCGGCTCCCCGTACCGGCGGCGAACGGATGACGCGGGTGCCGTCATACGACCCTTCCGGTACCGGCGGGGACCGGCTGACCCGGGTGCTGCTGACCGACGACCAGCCGCTGGTCCGGCACGGGTTGCGGGTGCTGATCGCCGACCACCCCAGGCTGGAGGTGGCGGGCGAGGCGGCGAACGGCGAGGAGGCGGTACGGCTCGCGGAACGGCTGGCGCCTGATGTGGTGATGATGGACGTCCGGATGCCGGGCATGGACGGCCTCGAGGCCACCCGGCGGATCACCGCGAGCCCCGGCACGCCACCGAAGGTCCTCGTCCTCACCACGTTCGACGACGACGAGTACGTCTACGGCGCGCTGCGGGCCGGTGCGAGCGGCTTCCTCGTCAAGGACATGGACATGGACCAGATCCTCGCCGCGGTCGAGACCGTCGCGGCGGGCGACGCCCTCATCGCGCCGAGCGTGACCCGCCGTCTGATCGCGGAGTTCGCGGCCCGCCCCGCCGCCCCGCCGCCACGGCCCACGGAGGGGATCACCGCGCGCGAGCGGGAGGTGCTCACCCTCGTCGGACGCGGCCTGTCCAACGCGGAGATCGCCACCCGTCTGCACATCAGCGTGGCCACGGCGAAGGCCCATGTGAGCAGGCTGCTGACGAAACTGGACGCGCGGGACAGGGTGCAGCTGGTCATCACGGCGTACGAGCTGAGGCTGGTCACCGCGCCGCCGGCCTGACCCGGAACACCGGGATGCCCCGGAACACGGGCGCCGCCCTCCCCGCTCACTCCCCCGAGCGCAACAGCTGGCGGGCGAAGTCGGCGAGGGACCGGCCGATGCGCTCGGTCGACAGGCCGAGTTCGTGCCGCTGGAACCGGAACACCTCCGGGGACAGCGGGCTGAGCACGATGTCGATCAGCGGGTCCGGGTCCCGGATCCCGTGGTCGACGAGCAGCGTGCGGACGTGGACGCGCCAGAAGCCGTAGGCGCCCGTCCGAAAGCGCGCGGGGCCGGTCTCCGCTCCGAGCGCCAGCGGCAGATGACGTTCGAGCAGATCGACCATCGCCAGGCAGAACGCGGCGAGCCGCTCTCCGGCGGGGGCGCCGGGGCCGAGTGGCGGCGGACCGTAGATGAGCTGCCCCTGGAGCCGGCGCTCGTGCTCGTCGAGCAGGGCGACGGCGACCGACGACGGGTCGGGGAAGCTCCGGTACAGCGTGGCGCGGCCGACCCCCGCCGCCTTGGCGATCTTGTCCATGGTGACCGACCGGGGCTCCTGCTCGGCGAAGAGCCGCTCCGCCGCGGCCAGGATCTGGGCGCGGTTGCGCTCCGCGTCCGCGCGTCGGCGCGGGGCGACCGGCTGGTCGTCGGGCGCCTGGAGATCGCCGAGGAGCCCGCCCACCCGGTGCACGGAGGTGGCTCCACGTCCGCGCTGCTCGTCCTCGCTCATGGATCAGACCCTACTTCCCCGAGGCCAAGTGGACACCTTGTCCGCTTGACGCGTCGCGTGGCATGCTAAACGGACTCAGTGTCCACTTATAACCACCATCCCGCCAGGGAGATCAAGATGCACACCGCGCTCCTCGCCGCGGCCCTGCTGGTCGGCTGCCTCCTGGCCGTGCAGGCCTCGGTGAACCTCCAGCTCAACTCGGCCGTCGGCACGCCGTACGGCGCCTCGACCATCCAGCTATGCGTCGCGACCGGTCTCCTCACCGTGCTCGCGGTGGCGGCCGGAGCCCTCGGCGCCCTCGGCGGGCTGCCCGACGTCGAGGCCTGGCAACTGCTCGGCGGACTGGCCAGTCCGCTCTACATCACCAGCGGCATCCTGCTCTTCCCGCGCCTCGGCGCCCTCGCCGCCGTCGGACTCTTCGTCACCGGCCAGATGTTCGCCTCGCTCGCACTCGACCTCTTCGGCCTCCTCGGCCTCGAACAGAAGGACCTGAGCGCCGGAATCGTCGTCGGCGCCGGGGCTGTCCTCGCGGGCATCGTCGTGATCGTCCGGGGCATGAGGGCCGCCGCCCCTCCCGGCGCCCCCCGGATGTCGAACGCCGGCCGGACCGGCCTGCTCGCGCTCGGCGTCCTCGCCGGTGCGGTGCTTCCCGTACAGGGCGCGGTCAACGCCCAGCTGCGCGCGCAGCTCAAAGAGCCCCTCACCGTCGCCGTGATCAGCTTCGCCGTGGCGACCTTCACCATCGCCGTCGTCCTGCTGGTGCTCTACGCGACCCGGCGGACGCCCAAGCCCAGGATCGCCCCGCTGAAGAAGATGCCCTGGTGGGGCTGGCTCGGTGGCGCCTGCGCCGCCGCCTACGTCACCGGCACCTTCCTGCTCATCCCCTCCATCGGGGCGGCCGTGACCATCGCGCTCACCGTGACGGGACAGCAGCTCACCTCGGCGCTGATCGACCACAAGGGCCTGTTCGCACTCCCGCGGCGTGCCCTCACGAAGCCGCGCGCCCTGGGCCTCGGCCTGCTGATCGCCGGTTCCCTGACCATCCAGCTCGTCTGACCGACACCGGCACCCCGCCGCACACGAAACGAGGAGAACCATGTCCGGACCCAACAGCACCGACGCGAGCACCGTCGGCCTGATCCCGCCGCGCGGGGTCATCACCGTCTTCGCCGACATCTGGTGCTCCTTCGCGCACATCGCCGTCCACCGGCTGCACACCACCCGGGCCCGTCTGGGCCTGACGGAGCAGGTCTCCTTCGACCTGCGCGCCTTCCCGCTCGAACTGCTCAACGACGCCCCCAGCCCCCGCCCCGGCACGGACAGCGAGGTGGCCAGGATGGCCGTCCTGGAGCCGGACGCCGGGTGGCAGCTGTGGCAGGCCAAGGACTGGCTCTACCCGTCGACGACCCTGCCCGCCCTGGAGGCGGTGCACGCGACGAAGGAGCAGAGCCTGAACGCGTCGGAGCAGTTGGACCTCGGGCTTCGCCGGGCGTTCTGGGCCGAGTCCCGCTGCGTCTCCCATCGCAGGGTGATCCTGGACGTGGCCGCGGACACCGGCGTGGTCGATGTCGACGCCCTCACCGAGGCGCTGGACGACGGGCGGGCGCGCCGGGCGCTCGCGGACCAGGCCGCGCTCGCCGGGAGCGACCGGATCGACTGCAGCCCGCACCTGTTCCTGCCCGACGGCTCCGACCACGCCAATCCCGGGATCGACGTGGGCTGGGCGGGCGATTACGGCATCGGCTGGCCGGTGATCGTCTCGGACGACCCGAGGGTGTACGAGGACATCCTGCTGCGGGCCGCCGCTGCATAGCGGCATGGCGGCATGGCGGCATGGCCGATGAGACGAACGGCCATCGGCGACGGACCCGCACCGGACCCGCACCGGCCTCGGGTCGGTGCGGGTCCGGTGGCGGGTCCGGTGCGGGTCCGCCGGTGTGTCAGGGGAAGACGACCAGGGCCCGGCCGCCCTTGCCCGCGAGCATGTTGTCGAAGGCGCCCGGGATGCCGTCCAGGGTGATCCGCTCGGTGACGAGCGCGCCGAGGTCGAACCGCCCGGCCCTGATGTGCTCGGCGAGCACCGGCAGGTCCTCGGCCGGGTTCGAGTTGCCGTAGACGCAGCCCGTGAGGGTGCGGCCCCAGTGGAAGATCTCCAGGGCGTTGAAGGTGACCTGCTGGTCCTTGCCGCCGATGCCGACGACCGTGGTGCGGCCGCCGCGCCGGGTGGACTCCCAGGCGGTCCGGATGGTGACGGCGCGGCCCACGCATTCGACGGCCACGTCGACGCCCTGGCCTCCCGTCAGCTTCCGGATCTCCCTCGCCGTGGTCTCCGAGGCGACGACGTACTCGGTCGCCCCCGCCGCCCGTGCGAGCGCCTCCTTCTCCGGGGAGACGTCGACGGCGACGATCGTGGACGCGCCCGCGATCCTGGCGGCCTGGAGCGTGGCCAGGCCCACCCCGCCGACACCGAACACCGCGACGGTCTCGCCCTCCCTCACCCGGGCGGAGTGGTGGACGGCGCCCCAGCCGGTGAGGACGGCGCAGCCGAGCAGGGCCGCGTCGGTGAGCGGGATCCCGTCGGGGACGGGCAGGACGCACTTCTCGTCGACGACCGTCTCCTCGGCGAAGGCGGCGACGTTGAGGCCCGGGTGGAGTTCGGTGCCGTCCTGGGTACGGGCGTGGACGTTCGCGGCGCCGGCCAGGGCGTCGGCGCAGAGCCAGACCTCGCCGAGCGTGCAGGGGTGACACTTCCCGCAGGACGGGGCCCAGTTGAGGACGACGGCGTCGCCCGGGGCGACCTGGGTGACGCCCTCGCCGACCGAGACGACGGTGCCCGCTCCCTCGTGCCCGAGGACGGCGGGGACCGGCAGGCGCATGGTGCCGTTGGTGAGGGACAGGTCGGAGTGGCAGACGCCGGCGGCGGCGAGCCGGACCCGGACCTGTCCGGGGCCGGGCTCGGGCAGCTCGATGCCGGTGATCTCCAGGGGAGATCCCACGGCGGGCAGGACTGCGGCACGGATCACGCTCACGTGCGGTGCTCCTCGGAACTCGGAACCGGAAGGACTCGGAACTGGAGGGACTCGGGACTGGAGAGACTCGGGACTGAGGGACTCGGGACTGAGGGACTCAGAACTGCAGCGACTTGGTCTGGAGGTACTCGGAGAGGCCGTGCGCGCCGAGTTCCCTGCCCACCCCGGACTGCTTGTACCCGCCGAAGGGGGCCCGCGGGTTGAATCGGCCGCCGTTGATGTCGACCTGGCCGGTCTCCATGCGGCGGGCGAAGGCCACGGCCTCCTCGGGCGCGCCCCAGACCGCGCCGGCGAGGCCGTACACGGTGCCGTTGGCGATGGCGAGCGCGTCGGCCTCGTCCTCGTACCGGAGGAGCGAGACGACGGGCCCGAAGATCTCCTCCTGGGCGATGGTCATCTCCGGGGTGACGTCGGCGAAGACGGTCGGGGAGACGTAGTAGCCGGTCTCGCGCGGGGCCTCGGGGCCGCCCGCGACGAGCCGGGCGCCCTCCTCGATGCCCTTCTCGATGTATCCGCGTACGCGCTCCCGCTGCTTGGCGTTGACGAGGGGGCCGACGCGCTCGCCGGGGACGTACTTGGCGACGGCCTCGGCGGCGAGGGCCACCGCCTCCTCGTACCGGTCGGCGGGGATCAGCATCCGGGTCCAGGCGCTGCACGTCTGGCCCGAGTTGGACATGACGTTGGCGATGCCGACGGCGACGGCCTTCGGGAGGTCGGCGCTGGGCAGGATGACGTTGGCGGACTTGCCGCCGAGTTCGAGGGCGACCCGCTTGACGGCCCCGCCGGCGAGGGCGCCGATGCGGCGGCCGACGGCGGTGGAGCCGGTGAAGGAGACGAGGTCCACGTCGGGGTGTTCGGCGAGGGCCTGGCCGGCGACCGGGCCGAGCCCGGTGACCAGGTTGAAGACGCCGGCGGGGATCCCCGCCTCGTGCACGGCCTCGGCGAAGAGCTGGGCGGTGAGCGGGGTGTCCTCGGCGGGCTTGAGGACGATGGTGCAGCCGGCGGCGAGGGCCGGTGCGACCTTGGCGACGATCTGGTGGAGCGGGTAGTTCCAGGGGGTGATCGCGGCGACGACGCCCACCGGCTCCGAGTAGACGGTGGAGTTGCCGACCTTCTCCTCGAAGGGGTGGGTGGCGGCGAGTTCCGCGTACGTGCCCGCGACGGCGATCGGCAGTCCGGCGTGGACGGCGGCGGCGAGCTGCGGCGGCGCGCCGAGTTCGGCGGTGACGGTGGCGGCGATCTCCTCCGCTCGGGCGGCCAGCGCGTCGCGCAGGGCGGCGATGCGGGCGCCGCGCGCGGCGGGCGGGGTCGCGGCCCAGTCGGGCAGCGCGGCGCGGGCCGCGCGTACGGCGGCGTCGACGTCCTCCGCGGTGCCGGCCGGGACGTGCCCGATGACCTGCTCGTCCGCTGGGTTGATCACGGCGATGGTGTCCGTGGAGGAGGCGGGTCGCCACTCCCCGCCGATGTACATCGCGTCGTGGGCCTTCATCCGCTGTCTCCTCACGTTGCCTGCCGAAACCTTGCCTGCCGAGTCGCCGTGGGCGCCGGTGGGACGCTGCCGTCCACTCTGCCGCACGGCCGGCCACCGTCACCGGTCACCGGAACCGGACGGCCGCCGGGTCGCCCGGTCACCGGCTCCCTCGGGCCCCGACCGCCCAAACTAGCGCTGTTAGTTTTCTGGCGCCAGGGTCTGTCGGAGTGCCCCGGGTCTCACCCGGCGGCGCGTCTCCCCGCCGGGCGGGGGCTCCGGGCTTCACGGACTCCACCCGTTCCGTTGCCCAGGCCATCCAATTACAGTGCCTGCCCTGATGAGCGCAGACCTACCGGCGAGCGGCACACCTCCGGTGGTGCGGATCCATCTCCTCGGCGGGTTCCGGGTCGACCGGCACGGCGGACCGCCCCTCTCGGAGCGCTGGTCGCGTCCGAGCGCCCGGACGCTGGTGAAACGGCTCGCGGTCTCCCCCGGACACAGCCTCCACCGCGAGCAGCGCTGGAGATCTGCCGGCCGGACGCGGATCCCCAGGCGCGGCCCTCACCGAGGTCCTCGACGTCGCCGGGCGCGGGGGCCGTCCACGGCTCTCGGCGGCCCAGGCGACGGAGGCCGTGGAGGCGGCCGTCGCCGCCTCGGTGCTCGACGAGCGGCAGGTCGTCTCCGAGAGGCGGCCGGGCGCCGGGCTCGCCTTCCGTCACCCGCTGGTGCGGCTGACCTGCTAAGAGGGCCTGTCCGCGGTCCGGCGCCGTCTGCTGCACTCGGCGTACGCGGAGGCGGTGCTGCGCCGCCGCCCGGCGGCCGTGGACACGCTCGCCACCCATCTGACCCGGGCGGACGACCCCCGCGCCACCGCCTGTCTGCGGCAGGCGGCCGAGCGGGCGGCGGCGCTCTACGCCAACGACGCCGCCGACCGCCTACGCCGAACTCACCGGCCGGCTCGAAGCGCTGGCCGCCGACGCCGCGCGCGCCCGGATCGACCGCAGCGCCGTGCTGCGCCGCCTCGGCCGGTTCGAGGAGGCGGCAGGGCTGCTCGGTGAGGCGCTGGAGGAGCTGGGCCGGCGCGGGGGACGCGGAGGGCCGCGTCCTGGCCGCCCGGCCCGCGGAACTCACGCCCAAGACCCGTGGGACGGAGGACGGACTTCGGCTGCTCGACGCGTTCCCGCCCGGTCCGGACACCCCGGCGGCGGTGGCGAGCGCCCACCACCTGGCCCGCGGGGTGCTGTATTTCGTCGCGGACCGTTACGAGGAGGGGGTCGCCGCAGCGCGGACCGCGCAGGAGGCGGCGGAGCCGGTGACCGGGCCGGAGCGGCGCGGGCTGCCCGCCGGGCGCTGGCCGGGCAGTCGACGTCGCTGGGGCTCGCCGGCCGGTTCGGTCAGGCGGGGCCGGTCGCGGACCGGGCACGTACCGCACGCGGAGGCGTACGGCGACCCGCAGTTGCCGGCCTCGGTGCTCTCTGTGCTGCGCGAGACAGCCGGGCGGACGGGGCGCCTGCGGGAGGCGATCGACACGGGCCGCCGGGCCCTCGCCCTCGCGGAGCGCTCGGGTGACCCGACGGACGGTCTTCGACCGGGCGACCGCCCTGGCGGAGGCGCTGCCGTACCCGGCGCGCGCCCGCCGCGTGGCGGGGGCCCGTGGGTCGTCCGCTCCGGGTGGGTGTGAGGCTCGGCCCTCTACGAAGTGACGCCCGGCCGACGGAGCGGCTGGCTTCCGTCGGTCGGGGCGTGGTGCGACCGGCCCGGGTGGCCCGGGGTGGCCGGTCAGATCTTCCGGGCGATGTCGGTGAGATGGGCGAAGACGACGATGTTCGACTCGTAGCCCGTTTTGCGGTCGAAGGCTCCTCCGCAGGTCAGCAGCCTCAGTTCGGGCCGTCCCGTGGAGCCGTACACCTCCTTGTCGGGGAATTCGCTCTTGGCGTACGTGCGGACCCGGTCGACCGTGAAGACGGCGACCCTGCCGTCGGCGCGGGCGACCCGGACGGTGTTGCCCGGGCTGAGCGAGTCGAGGTTCAGGAAGACGGCGGGTCCGGTGCGGGTGTCACGGTGGCCGACGACCACCGCGGTGCCCCGCTCACCCGGCGTGGCACCGTTCGCGTACCAGCCGACGACCTGCGGGTGGTCGACCGGCGGCGTGGCGAGCCGGCCCGCCCCGTCGAGACCGAGATCGATCACGGGCGCCTCGATCGTGATGGCCGGTACGGCCAGGGCGGTGGGCCGTGAACGGGCCAGCGGCGCGGGCGGCGGCGCCGGTCTGGGCGGCGGCGTGGCCTTCGGCGGCGCCTTGGGCTTGGCCTTGTGGTCGAGGGCGGCCGGCGCCCCGGCCGCCGCGACCGCCCCGGCGCCGCCCGGGGCGCCCGGGGCGGCGGCGAGCGCCGGGTGGGCCGGCTCCTCGCCGCCGGCCCACCAGATCCCTCCGCCCACCAGGACCACGGTGACCGTGACGGTCCTGGCGAGCCGGAGCAGGCGCCGCCGCTTGCGCGTGAGGCGGGACGACCTACGCGGCGCCATCGTTGCGGCGGCGCGAGCGGCGGATCAGGACGAGTCCGGCCGTACCGGCGACGCCGGCGGCGATGGCCGCCCCGATGCCGAAGGTGGAGGTGTCCTCTGCGGCGATCTGGGCGCTGCCGCCGCCGCCCGCGCCGACCGGGCCGTGCGGGGGCTTGCCGTGGCCGCCGGGACCGCCGCCCGGGCCACCGTTGGTGGGTCCATTGATCGGCAGGCAGGTGACCCGGAAGACCTTCTGCTTCGCCGCGCCCTGCTGGCCCTCCCACGTCCATTCGACCTTGTACATGCCGGACTTCAGGTGGATCGGACCCGTGGCACCGTCGCCGTTCGCGTTGACGGAGATGTTGCCCGACCTCACCGACTTGTCCTCGTTGCCCGGCTCACCCGGCTGCGGGAAGATCTCGTAGTGCAGGCTCTGCAGGCCGTCGAAGTTGAAGGCGGCGAGGCGGAACGGGCACCCGACGTGCGGCTCGTTGACCTGACTGCTGTTGGGAGTGGTGAACTTGTGCACCTTGACGTCACCGTTGTCGCCGGGGGCGGCGACGGCCGACGAGGCGCCGGCGAGGGTCACCCCGCCGAGCGCCAGAGTGGCGAGTGTGGCGCGGAGCAGGGTGCGGGTGGTGGGAGTGGTCATGGTGGAAGGTCCTCCAGTCGTGAGCACATCGGACGTTTACTGCGATAATCCGACTATCTGTCACGATATGGACACAGCGGGTGGCGACTCGGCCGCGTCGGCCCACGTCTCCACCCGTCCGGCCCACTCCCCGGTCAGGCCGCGGGGGTTCAGATGATTCCGAAGAGGATCCCCGCCGCGAGCACGACCAACGAGGTCAGGGCCGCCCACTTCACCGTGAACCGGGTGTGGTCGCCGAACTCCACCTTCGCCATCCCGACGAGGACGTACACGGCGGGGACCAGCGGGCTCGACATGTGCAGGGCCTGACCGACCAGCGAGGCCCGGGCGATCTCCAGGGGTGACACGCCGTGGGCGGCGCCCGCCTCCGCGAGGACCGGCAGGACGCCGAAGTAGAAGCCGTCGTTCGACATGAAGTAGGTGAGCGGGAGGCTGAGCACACCGGTGACCAGGGCCATGTACGGCCCCATGCCCTCGGGGATGGCGCCGACGAGCCAGTCGGCCATGTGCTTGACCATGCCCGTACCGGTCAGGACACCGGTGAAGACGGCGGCGGCGAAGACCATGCCCGCGACGTTGAGGACGTTGTCGGCGTGGGCGGCGATGCGGGCCTTCTGCTCGGCCATGTTCGGGTAGTTGACGGTGAGCGCGAGCGCGGCGCCGAGGAGGAACAGGACCGGGATCGGCATCAGTTCGAGGATCATCGCGGTGAGCAGCGCGACGGTCAGGCCGGCGTTGAACCAGTACAGCTTGGGCCGGAGCGTCGCGCGGTTCGGGTCGAGACCCTGGAAGCCCTCGTCCGCGCCGTCGCCCGCTCCCGTCACCGCTCCCGCTCCCGCTCCCGCTCCCGAGGGGGTGGGCACGCCCGGGGCGTCACCGGAGCCGCCCGCCGCCCTCTTGGCCAGGTCCGCGCCACCGCCGCCCGCCGCGACCAGCACGGTCTCGGTCCCCGTCTCCGGCACCAGGACCTCGTCGAGCGTGAGGTAGCCGATGCGCTTGCGCTCCCGGCGCCCGAGGACGTACGCGAGGGCGAAGACGAAGAGCAGGCCCGCGCCGAGCGCGGGGATCATCGGGACGAAGATGTCGGCGGCGTCCAGCTTCAGCGCGGTCGCGGCGCGGGCCGTCGGACCGCCCCAGGGCAGGGTGTTCATGACGCCGTTGGCGGTGGCGGCGACACCCGTCATGACCACCAGGCTCATGCCGAGCCTCTTGTACAGCGGATACATCGCCGAGACGGTGATCATGAAGGTCGTGGAGCCGTCGCCGTCCAGCGAGACGATCGCGGCGAGCACGGCCGTGCCCACGACGACCCGGACGGGGTCGGCCTTGCAGAAGCGCAGGATGCCCCGGACGATCGGATCGAAGAGGCCCACGTCGATCATGACGCCGAAGTACACGATGGCGAACATCAGCATCGCGGCGGTCGGCGCCAGCTTGCCGACGCCTTCGATCACGTAGTCGCCGAGCTGGGCCCCCTGCCCGACCGCGACGCAGAAGAGCGCGGGGATCAGCACGAGTGCCGCGATCGGCGACATCTTTTTCATCATGATCAGAACCAGGAAGGTCGCGATCATGGCGAAGCCGAGGACGGTCAGCATGGAGGACACCTCACGTTCACCGTTGAACTGCCGCCGAGCGGCGGTCCGGATGACGGTAGGTGTCCTCTTCTGCCGTTAACAAGGTGTTGACGCGTGAGCAATACGAGCAAAACCCCAGGTCAGCGAAGTGCTCCTGCTGAGGGCGCGCCGATGGCCGCCCTGGGGGTCACGACAGGGGCGACACCTCGACGGGGAAGCCGTTCAGAACGGCGGTCCCCGACAGCGGGTCGATCAGGGACCCGTCGAGCAGCTGGTTGACGTTGACGCCGGGGCGGGCGGACGCCACGGTCAACCGGGTGCCCGGCCGGTCGTGGCCCCAGCCGTGCGGAAGGCTCACCACGCCCTCACGCACCCCGTCGGTCACCTCCACCGGCACGTCGAGCTCGCCTCCCGCGCCCTTGATCCTGGCGAGGCCGCCGTCGGTCAGCCGCAGCCGGGCCGCATCCTCGGGGTGCACCTGGAGGGTGCAGCGGTTCGAGCCGCCGTTGAGGGCCGGAACGTTGTGCAGCCAGCTGTTGTTCGAGCGCAGGTGCCGGCGCCCGACGAGCTGGAGGGTGCCCTCGTCGGGTACGGCGTCGAGCGCGGCGCGCAGCCGGGGCAGATCGGCGGCGATGGGTGCGGGGAACAGCTCGATCCGCCCGCTGCGGGTCTTCAGGACCTGCGGGAGGCGCGGCTTCAGCGGGCCGAGGTCGATGCCGTGCGGGTGGGCCCGCAGCTCGTCGAGGGTGAGCCCGTACGGGCCGAGGCGGAGCATCAGGTCGAGCCGGCGCTCGGCCCCGGTGTCCCCGGTGAGCCGGGCGGCGAACTCCTTGGGGTCGGCGCCGTACGCCGGTGAGTGCTCCTGGGTCACGGCCTTGGCGAGGGCGGTGTCGACGGCGAGGTCGTCCACGGCCGAGGGCGGCGCGCCGTGCATCCCGGAGACGGCGAGGATCAGCCGGGCGTGGATCTCGCACTCGTCCATGCGGTCCGCTTCGAGGGGGACGGCCGCCGGGGTGTAGCGGACCTGGTCGCGGACGGCGAACCCGTTGAAGGCGAAGTCGAAGTGGGCACTGCGGGACGGCGGGGGCGGCGGCAGCAGGACGTCGGCGTGGCGGGTGGTCTCGTTGAGGTACGGGTCGACGGCGACCATGAGGTCGAGGGAGTCGAGGGCCCGGTCCAGGCGGTTGCCGTCGGGGGCGGAGAGGACGGGGTTGGCGGCGATGGTGATCAGTGCCCGGATCCGGCCCTCCCCTGGCGTCTCGATCTCCTCGGCGAGCGCGACGAGGGGCAACTCGCCCTTGACCTCCGGGTGGTGGGAGACCCGGCTGTGTCGGCGGCCGAGGGCGAAGCCCCTGCCGGGGCCCGCCGGGCGGGGGGCGGGCGCGGTGGCGGAGAGCGGGAAGAGGGCGCCGCCTGGCCGGTCGAGGTTGCCGGTGAGGATGTTGAGGACGTCGACGAGCCAGTTGGCGAGGGTGCCGTACGCCACGGTGGAGCTGCCCATCCGCCCGTAGACGGCGGCGGTGGGCGCGGCGGCGAGTTCCCGGGCGAGGGCGCGGATGGTGTCCGCGTCCACGTCGCAGGCGGCGGCGACGGACTCCGGGCTGAACTCCGCTGTCGCCACCCGCACTTCCTCGACACCCTCCACTTGCGCGGCGAGCGGGCCGAGGTCGGCGAGTCCCTCCTCGAACAGGGTGTGGACGAGGGCGGCGAGGAGGAGCGCGTCGGCGCCGGGGCGGATCGCGACGTGCCGGTCCGCGAGGCGGGCGGTGCGGGTCCGTCGGGGGTCGACGACGGTGAGGGTGCCGCCGCGCCGGCGCAGTGCCTTGAGCCTGCCGGGGAAGTCGGGGGCCGTGCACAGGCTTCCGTTGGAGTCCAGCGGGTTGGCTCCGAGGATCAGCAGGTGGTCGGCGCGGTCCAGGTCCGGTACGGGGATGGCGAAGGGGTCTCCGTACAGCAGGCCGCTGGAGACGTGCTTGGGCATCTGGTCGATCGTGGACGCCGTGAAGAGGTTCCTGGTGCGCAACGCGCCGAGCAGCAGGGGTGGGTAGAGGGCGCCGGCCATCGTGTGCACATTGGGGTTGCCCAGGACGATACCCACGGCATCCGGCCCGTACTCCTCGACGAGCGGACGGATTCTGGCGGCGATCGTGTCGAAGGCCTCCTCCCAGGTGGCGTCCTGGAGGCGCCCGCCCTTCCGGACCATGGGGCCGCGGAGCCGTTCCGGGTCGGCGTCGACCTCGGGGAAGGCCGCGCCCTTGGGGCAGAGGAAGCCCTGGCTGAAGATGTCGTCGCGGTCGCCGCGCGCACCGGTGACGCGGGTCCCCTCGATGGTCAGGGTCAGTCCGCAGGTCGCTTCGCAGAGGGGACAGATGCGCAGGGCGGTGGACATGGGGTCTCCCTGGGGCGAGGTCGGGCCGCCGAGCATACCGACCGGTAGGCACGTTCGGGAGGGGGTGCGGCAGGTTACGCGAGCCAGTGCGCCAGATAGGCGTGGAGCAGATGGCGGGTCTCGTCGATCAGCGCCGGATCCCCGGCGGGATCCGTACGGAAGGCGAGCCGGACGAGGGCGTCGGCGGTCTCGACCCCGACCAGGACCTTCCGCCTCAGGTCGTCGTCGGCGGGACGGCTCAGATGAGTGGCGAGGAGGGCGCAGAGCCGTTCGGCGACCTGCCGGTTGGGGTCCTCGGCGAGGCTCCCCGCGGAAGTCCCACCGCCCTCCTCTCCGCCCCCTTCCCCGTCGTCCCCTCCGCCACCGTCCCCATCGCCCTCGCCCGCGCTCTCGCCGGACGCGGTGGCGGGGACCCCGAAGTCGACGAGCGCGAAGCCCGGGACGGTCCGCTTCATCGCGATGAACTCGTCCAGGACGCTGTCGATGGCCCCGTAGGCGTCGAGGAGCGGCGCGGCGGCCAGGCGGTCGGAGACCCGCCGGGCGTACTCGTCGAGGTTGCGGTGCGCGAGGGCGGCGACCATCGCCCGCTTGTTGCCGAAGAAGCGGTAGACGGAGCCGATGGGTACGCCGGCGCGGCTCGCGACGGCTCGGGTGCTCAGCTGCTCGTATCCGGTCTCGTCGAGCAGTTCGGCACATGCGTCGAGGATCCGGGCGAGCCGTTCGGCGCTGCGCTGCTGGACGGGAGTACGGCGGAGCGAGGGCGGGGCCTGCGGGCGGGTCTGGGGCACGGGAACCATGATGCCGCTCCGGTCGGGCTCGGGCGATCGGCGGGCGAGGGCGACCGGTGCGGCCTCGGATGTGGGAGCGGCCGTCGGCGGGGCGGCCGCGTGGCGGAGCTGCCGGGCGGCGGGCGGCGGGCGGCGGGCGGCGGGCTCTAGTGGGCGACGAGATAGCCGACGGCGATGGGAAGGAGCGAGTGCGCGAAGGAGGTGAGAGGGGTGGTGAGTGTGCGGTTCAGGAGGCGCAGGGCGCCCGCGCAGAGTCCGTAGCAGGCGGCGGCGAGGGCGACGACGGCGAGGAGGCCGAGCGTGGCGGTGGGGGTCGGACCGAGGGGTGAGGTCTGCAGGGCGGTGATCCAGCGGGGGTTGTCGGAGAGGCCGTCGTAGGCGGTGGAGCCGAGCAGGACGCAGACCGTGGCGACGAGGCCGGGGGTCTGCGGGGTGGCGTCGAGGCCGTGGAAGGGGGAGCGCAGGACGAGGCGGCCGTCGGCGCGGCGGCCGAGCGGGGAGAGACGGGCGAGAAGGGAGGAGTACACCTCAAAGGGGTCGGCGTGGGCGAACCACCGGTCGCCGTGGCGGGCGGCGCCGAGGAGCTGGACGCCGACATGGACGGCGAGCGCGGCCAGGAGGGTGGAGGAGGAGGTGTTGCGGGGGACGACGAGTTCGAGCCAGGTGAAGAGGAGGAGCCCGGCGGCGGCGGGACGGATGCCGACTGCGGCGGGCACGGGGCGGGGGCTCCGGGGCGGGTGAAGGGAAAGGAGGGCGCGCAGCGGGTTGAGGAGGCGCCAGACGGGGCCGAGGAGGAGGGAGGCGGGGACGAGCCCGACCCAGAGCAGGACGTAGAGGGCGCCGGGCGCGGGGTTGCGGTCCGGGTCGTCGGGGCCGAGGAGGAGGTGGAGGAGGAAGAGCAGGGCGGCGGCTGAGCCGAGGAGGCGGAGTGCGGTGCGGAGGGCCGGGGCGTCGGCCGCCCGCTGGAGGGCGGCGGGCAGCGGGCGGCCGGCAAGGTCGCCCCTGAAGCGGGAGGAGGACCAGAGCAGCCCGAGGGCGAGGAAGGAGACGAGGAGTGCCGCGAAGGCGCCGGCGTAGGCGTAGAAGGGCGAGAGGGGGAGGTCGTGCCGGGAGCCCACGCCGTGGGCGAGCGGAAGTCCGGGCGCGGGCGCGGGGGCGGCGGCGTGGAGGGCGGCGTAGGCGGCGTGGAGGGCGGTCACCGGACGACGAGTTGGGTCAGCACCAGGCCCGATTCATGGGTCTCCACCTCGAAGAGGCCGGTGCGGTCCGTGGTGAGGGTGAGGGTCGCGGGCGTTCCGGGAGAGAGCGGCAGCTCGCGGTCGTAGCCGTGCACATGAAGGGTGTCGGCGCGGTCGCTCGTGACACGGAGGGTGAGGTGCTCGCCCTTCTTCAACTCGATGCGGGAAGGGGGTGGCGAGACGGTCGTTCCGGTGATGGTGAGGGCGAGGGTGACGGTCCGGCCGGGGCCGGGTGCGCGGGACCCGGTCGGACGGGGACTCACGGGCGCGGAGGAAGGGGAGGGCGCGGAGGCGGAGGGAGGAGAGGTGGAGGGTGCGGGGGTGGCGGAGGCGGGGGCCGGCGAGGTGGGCGGGGACGAGGCGGGGGTGGCGTCCAGGCGGACCGTGGTCTGGACGGGGGCGCCGGCGGCGGCCCAGACCGTGTGGTCGTCCGCGTGGAGCCGGACGGTCAGGGTGCGGCCCCCCGCCGGCACGTACCCCCAGGGGCCGTACACGCGGGCGGTTTCCCGGCCGTCGACCAGGAGTCGGGCGTGGCCACGGCCCGGGAGGGCCGCGCCGCCGGTGCTCTCGGGGGTGAACCGGAACCTCTCCACCGTGAGGTGGATGTTCCAGCCGCCCTCGCTGTCGGGGCGGGCCTCGGCCCGGACGGTGGGCGCGTCCGCCGCCGGGAGTTCCCTGAGCCGGTGCCCGCCCTCGTCCCGGGCAGTGAGCAGGGTGCCGCTGCTGCCGGTGGCCTCCTCGTGGCTGGTCCCGGGCTTGTGGTGGGTGGTGGCCCGGCCGCCGCAGCCCACGAGGGCGAGGACGGCGACGGCCAGGACCACCATCAGGGGCGCGACGGCGCGAGGCCGCGTCATGCCGCCTCCTCCCCGTGCGCGGGTACGGCATCGGTACGCGGGGCTGCCGCCGTCTCCGGTTCCGGGGAACCGGGTCCGCGGCCTCCCGCCGCCACCACCGCCCACAGGACCCAGACGACGCCGAGGAGGAGGCGGAGCCAGGCCGGGCTCACGGGGATGCCCGGGATCATCAGGAGCGCCTTGTCGAAGGCGTCGAGCAGGGTGAGGGCGCCGAGGGCCACGGTGGTCCAGGCGAGGACGGGGCGGCCGGGGCGCAGGGCGAGGCCGAGGAGGGTCCACCAGGCGCCGGTGAGGAGGAGCGCGAGGGCCGGGACCGCGGTGGGCGTGAGGGCGAGGGTGGAGCCGGCGACGTCGAGGGCCAGGCCCGCGAGGCCGAGGAGGGTGGCCGCTCCCGCGAGCCGGCTGTCGCGCAGTCGGCGCCACCAGAGGGCGAGGCCGGCCAGGGCGAGGACGAGGGCGCCGCCGAGGGCGAGTTGGGTCTCGACGCGCTGGAGGCCACGGGAGCCGTACCAGTCGCAGCCGGTGGGGAGGCGGCGCGCCTGGACGTCGTAGTCGGCGCAGACGAGGAGCTGGGCGAGTTTGACGGGTTCGCCGATGAGCCGGTCGGTGTTCCCTGAGACGTCGCCGCGGTTCGGTCCGCAGGCGGGGAGGGCGCCGGGGGTGGCGGCGCCGGTGTCGGACTGCCAGCAGTTGCCGCTGCCCTGGCCGTCCCACCACACGTCGCTGCGGTTGGGGCGGGCGGTGCCGGCCCTGTCGACGCCGAGGTGGTTGCCGGCGTAGCGGTTGCGGTGGGAGGTGTCGGTCTGTTTGTCCCAGGCGGATTCGCCGCGGATGAAGGCGGGGACGGCGCTCAGGAAGAAGGCGGAGCGCTGGTGGCCGTAGATCCAGTTGTCCTCGTAGAGGTTCCAGTTGCCGCCCGCGGTGATGATGCCGGTGCCGGGAGGCATGGAGATCTGGGGGCAGACGACGCCCTGTTCGTAGCCGCGTTCGACGGGCGGTCTGGCGCAGGTGCCGTCGGCGACGTAGGGGTAGTAGTTCTGGTTGTTGTCGTGGATGAGGTTGCGTTCGAACTTCGCGTGGTTCTGCGGGAGTCCGGGGTGGCCGGGGAAGGCGGAGTCCATGGAGGCGCCGCCCATGTTGTGGTCGAACTCGTTGTCGTGGACCCAGACGGAGTCTCCGGCGGTGCCGGAGTAGCCGACCATGTTGTGATGGCTGCGGCAGCCGGTGATCTCGATGGAGTAGCGGGGGACGTCGTAGCCGCGGCCGTCGTTGATGTTCGAGGCAGAGCCGGGGTAGATGCCGGAGTCGCCGTTGCCGTAGGACTCGCAGTTCTTGTAGAGGCCGTGGTCGGAGGCGAAGGTGAGGAAGCCGTACTCGTCGTTCCAGCGGGTGAGGACGTCGTCGATGACGAAG
The DNA here is from genome assembly GCF_000725545.1 of Streptomyces exfoliatus. Taxonomy (GTDB): domain Bacteria; phylum Actinomycetota; class Actinomycetes; order Streptomycetales; family Streptomycetaceae; genus Streptomyces; species Streptomyces exfoliatus. The sequence continues at coordinate 357,159 of NZ_JNZP01000015.1, forward strand.
CCGTCGGCGGCCAGGACGTACAGCGAGTTGAAGGTGGTGCGCTGGGCGGTGAAGTTGCGGAAGTAGACGCCGTCGGAGCCGTCGGCGCGCAGCGCGTTGAGTTTCCGGTACCTGGCGTCGATGACGACGTCGAGGCGGGAGGCTCCGGTGCCTTCTATCTGGAGGTTCTTCTTGCCGAGGATGGCGACGAGGTTCTGGTTGTGGGGGCACTGCCGCTGCTGCTCGTAGCTGAGGATCTGGTAACCCAGCGCGGACTGCGGGGCCTTGAGGGTGGCGCAGGCCCCGGTGGGCGGGGGCAGTGAGGGCTCCTCCTCGTAGAGGCCGGGGAGGATCGCGATGGTGAGGCCGGGCCGGTCGACGGCGTCGACGGCCTGCTGGAGGTGGCGGTAGCCGTTCCGGGCGCAGCGCTCGTAGAGGGTGAGGTTGCGGGCCTTGAGGGCGGCGGGGTAGCCGGAGATCCGGCGCTCGAAGGCGGCGCGGTCGGTCTTGCAGACGAGCAGGTCGGGTTCTCCGGTGCGGAGCTTCGGCACGCTGCCGGAGCCGTCGGGGAAGGAGACGGGCCGTTCCTCGTGGGCTTGGGCCACGGGGGCGGTGAGCAGGGCCGCGGCGAGTGCCGCCAGCACGACCGTGAGCGCGAGGACGAGCCTTCGGGTCCAGGACATGGGCGTGAGAGTAGAGCAATGTTCACCTTTTTTGACCCCCTCGTGCCGTGATCGATCGGAGGGGCTCGGGCGGGCACCCCGTTGACGTGAGCCGCGCGGAATCCTACGGTCAACCATAGGATTCCCTCAGCGGGCTCAGGACAGGAGCGGTCGATGACCACGGAGCAGGCCAGGAAGACGGCCGAGGCGCTCAGCTACAGCACCGGTTTCGGCAACGAGCACAGCTCGGAAGCGGTCCCCGGCGCACTGCCGCACGGCCGTAACTCGCCGCAGCGGGCGCCTCTCGGTCTCTACGCCGAGCAGCTCAGCGGCAGCGCCTTCACCGAACCCCGGGCCCACAACCGCCGCTCGTGGCTCTACCGGATCCGCCCGTCGGCCGCGCACCCGCCGTACACCCGGATCGACAACGGCGCGCTGCGCGGCGCCCCCTTCACCGAGACCGTGCCCGACCCGAACCGGCTGCGCTGGGACCCGCTGCCCGACCCGGCTCCGGGCACCGACTGGCTGGCCGGCCTGTGGACCCTCGGCGGCAACGGCGACGCGGCCCAGCGCTCCGGCATGGCCGTGCACCTCTACCACGCCAACGCCTCCATGGAGCGGGTCTTCGGCGACGCGGACGGCGAACTGCTCATCGTCCCGGAGCGCGGCGGGCTCCTCCTGCGCACCGAGCTCGGTCTGCTCGCCGCCCACCCCGGCGAGGTCGCGCTGATCCCGCGCGGGGTCCGCTTCCGCGTCGAGCTCCTCGAGGAGACGGCCCGCGGCTACGTCTGCGAGAACTACGGCGCCCCGTTCCAGCTCCCGGACCTCGGCCCGATCGGCGCCAACGGCCTCGCCAACGCCCGTGACTTCCGGGCCCCGGTCGCCGCCTACGAGGACGTCGAGGGTCCGGTGGAGGTGGTCAACAAGTACTGCGGCAACCTGTGGTCGGCGACGTACGGCCACTCCCCGCTCGATGTCGTCGCCTGGCACGGCAACCACACGCCGTACGTCTACGACCTGCACCGTTTCAACGTCATCGGGACCATCTCCTACGACCACCCCGACCCGTCGATCTTCACGGTCCTCACCTCGCCCTCGGACACCCCGGGCCTCGCGAGCGTGGACTTCGTGGTCTTCGCGCCCCGCTGGCTGGTCGGCGAGGACACCTTCCGTCCGCCGTACTTCCACCGCAACGTGATGAGCGAGTACATGGGCCTGATCGAGGGCGCGTACGACGCCAAGACGGCCGGAAAGGGCGGTTTCGTTCCGGGCGGCGGCTCGCTGCACAACATGATGTCCGCGCACGGTCCCGACCGGGAGACCTTCGACAAGGCCAGCGCGGCCGAGCTTCGACCGCAGCGGATCGACGACGGCCTGGCCTTCATGTTCGAGACACGCTGGCCGGTGACGGCCACCCCGCAGGCGGCGGACGCCGACCATCTGCAGAAGGGGTACGACGACGTATGGCAGGGTCTTGAGCGCCACTTCCGGCCGTAGAGTCGCGGCCGTAAGACCGTAGCCTTCGTACGGAGAAACCGTGACCGCCTTCGCTCCCGACTCGCTGGTCCTGAACCGCAAGCTGCCGCTCTGGTATCAGGTCTCACAGTCGCTGCGCGCCTCGATACTGGGCCGCACGCCCGACGCCTCCCTGCGGCTGCCCACCGAGGAGCAGCTCGCGACGCACTACGGCGTGAGCGTGCTCACGATGCGCCAGGCCCTCAAGGAGCTGGAGGAGGAGGGCCTGATCAGCCGGCACCGGCGGCGCGGCACCTTCATCGAGCCGGGCGCCCGGCGCTCCACCCCGCGCCGGCTGCTCGGCTCGATCGACGCGATCGTGGCCCAGCAGTCGGGCGAGCGGACGACGGTCCTCGGGCACGGCACCGCGCCGGTGCCGGGTGAGCTCGCGGAGTACTTCCCCGACGTGACGGAGGTCGTGGCGTACCGGCGGCTGCGCCGCGACGGGGAGAGCGGCGAGCCGACGAACTGGGCGGAGAACGCGGTGCGCCCCGAGCTCGCCGCCGCGATCGACCCGGCCGATCTGGAGCGCTGGCCGATGACGAAGGTGCTGCGGGACGTCGTCGGGGTGCGGATCAGCCGCATCACGGACACGGTCGAGGCGCGCCTCGCCGACCCGGAGACGGCGGCGCTGCTCCAGGTCCCGCTGCTCTCGCCGATCCTCCACTACACCGGTGTGACCTACGACGAGGACGGCCGGGTCGTCGACGTGGCCCGCATCCGCTACCGCGGCGACCGCTTCTCCTTCACGGTGACGGTGGAAGCCCAGTAGGCGCTGGAAGCCCAGGAGGAAGGTGGAGACCTCCCGGCGGGCGGTCGTTAGCATGCGGGGCGTGACGGATTCCCCCGGAGCGGACGACGGCGACCTGCCCCTCCTCGACGAACTCATGCCGTGGTCCGTCGCCCCGCTGCGGTTCGGCCGCTCGTGGATCGCGGCGCCGGACGCGCGGACGCTGCGGTCCCGCTGGGACCGTGTCATGGCCGCCGAGGGGGCCGAGCGGGAGGCGCTGTTCCGGCCCAGCCGGGCGCGGACCGCGGCGAGTGCGGTGGCCGCGCTGCCGGGGCAGCGGACCGGGACCGTCCGCTGGTCCCGCGAGTCGGGTCCTTGCCCCGACCCCGTACGGGTCGCGCGGGGGCCGTTCGACGAGCAGTGGCTGCTGCCCGACCACCGGCTGATCGACACCGCGCGCCCCGAGCTGTGGCGGGTGCTCGGGGAGCCGCAGCTCTTCGCCGTCGAGCAGGGGTACGTGCCGGGGGCGGCGGGGCCCGCCCTGCTGGTGACGGCCGTGCTGCCGGAGGGGCGTTCACCCGCGGGCCGGCCGGGCCGGATCCGCCCGCTGTTCCGGCGCCCCGGGGGCCGGGAGCCCAACCTCGCGCCCGGCCTCCTCGACCACCTCGGGGAGCGGTACGGGCACGAGGTCGACGCCCTGGAGTGGCTCGCGTGGACGGTGGCGGCGGCCCGCCCCTCCCCCGCCGGGTGCCGGGTGCCGCTGCCCGGGGATCCGGAGGTGTGGGCGGCGGGCGTGGCGCTCGGCCGGGAGCTGACGGACGTCCAGGTGCGGGGCGCCGTGAGCGGCACGAAGCCGCGGCTGCCGGGCGGTCGCCGTCCCTATGTGCGGGCGGCGGTCCCGGCGCGGCCGGAGGCGATGACGTACGACGCCGGGGACGAGGCGCTGTGTCTGGACGGGGGCCGGATCTCGCCCGTACCGGAGGAGGCCTGGGAGTTCCGGGTGGGCGGGGCGCGGGTCCTGGAGCAGTGGTTCGCGCACCGGACGGCCCCCGCGGAGCCGGGTTCCCTGGAGGCGATCGGCCCCGCGACCTGGCCGCAGGAGTGGACCTCGGAGCTGCTCGACCTGATCACGGTGCTCGCGCTGCTGGGCGCCCGGGAGCCGGAGCGGGCCGCCTTCGCGGCGGGGGCGGCAGGCCGGGAGGAACTGCGTGCGGCGGGCGTCCTGCCCCCGCCGCCCGGGGCACGCCGTCCCGCGTCCGTTCTCGACCATCAGGAGGAGGGCCCCGAGGGGCAGTTCATGCTGCTGTGACGGGGGGTGCGAACGAGTCGAGGAGGCGAGCGATGCCCATGGCGAAGATCTCGTCCGCGTCGACGGGGGCGGGGGCCTCGGCCAGCAGTCCGGCGAGGTGCGGGTACCGTCCGGTCGCCACCTGTCCCGCGAGGTAGGCGCCGCGCACGGCCTGTTCCTCCTCCTCGGACCAGGGCAGTCCGCGGGCCCGCTCGGCCATGGCCTGTTCGTTGGCGACGGTGAGCATGACGGTGCCGTTGACCATGGCGATCAGCTGCATCTTCAGTCCGGCGGGGATGTCCAGGGGCGTGAGGCAGCCCAGACACCACTCCAGGAAGCGCAGGGCGTTGGGGCTGAAGCCGTAAGCGGTGGTCATCACCCGGGCGAGCCAGGGGTGCCGGTACATGATCGCGCGGCCCTGGTGGGCGATCGCGGTCATGTCGGCGCGCCAGTCGCCGCTGGGTTCCCCGGGGAACTCGTACTCGCCGCTGACCGCGTCGACCATCAGCTCGTACAGGTCCTCCTTGCGGGGGACGTAGTTGTAGAGCGACATGGTGCCGCAGCCGAGTTCGGCGGCGATGCGGCGCATGGAGACGGCGTCGATGCCGTCCGCGTCCGCGATGCGCACGGCGACGGCCACGATGTCGGTCCTGCTGTACGCCGGCTTGGGGCCTCGGCCCGCGCGCTCGGGGCGCGCCCAGATCACTTCCGGTTCGGCCGTTCGGCCCGTCATGGATCATCACCTCGCCTCCATCCTAGTTACGTACGCCGTACGTAGTGGGGTAGGGTCGCGCCATGACGACTACGTACGCTGTACTTAGTGAAGGGCTTCAGAAGCGGTACGGCGAGGTCCACGCCCTCCGCGGCCTCGACCTCGCGGTCCCCGAGGGCTCCGTCTGCGGCGTCCTCGGCCCCAACGGCGCCGGCAAGACCACCGCCGTCCGCGTCCTCACCACCCTCGTCACCCCCGACGCGGGAAGCGCGCGGGTCGCCGGACACGACGTGGTGCGCGACCCGGCGGGGGTACGGAAGCGCATCGCGGTCACCGGGCAGTACGCCTCGGTCGACGGCGACCTCACCGGCGCCGAGAACCTGCGGCTCTTCGCCCGGCTGCTGCGCGCCCCCCGCGGGCGGGCCGACGAACTCCTGGAGCGCTTCGGCCTCACCGCCGCGGCCGGACGGCCCGCCCGCACGTACTCCGGCGGCATGCGGCGCCGGCTCGACCTTGCGGCGAGCCTGCTCGTGACGCCACGGGTCCTCTTCCTCGACGAGCCCACGACCGGGCTCGACCCGCACAGCCGCAACGGGATCTGGGACGCCGTACGGGAGTTGGCGGCCCAGGGCACGACCGTACTGCTGACCACGCAGTACCTGGAGGAGGCCGACCAGCTCGCCGACGACATCGTCCTGATCGACGAGGGACGGGTCGCCGAGCGCGGCACCCCGGCCGAACTCAAGGCCCTGGTCGGCAGCTACGCCGAGGTCGTCGTGGCGGAACCGTCCGCCCTCGAAGCCGCCGCGGCCGTCCTCGACCGGCTGACCGGCTCGGCCCCCGCCCTGGACGCCGAACGCCGCACGGTGGGCGCGGTGACCACGGACACCACGCTCACCCTCCCCCGGATCGTCCGCGAGATCGACGCGGCCGGGGTTCTCATCGTCGACGCCTCGCTGCGTCCGCCCACCCTCGACGAGGTGTTCCTGCGCCTCACCGACCGGAAGGAGCTCGTCGCGTGAACGCCCTCGTCCACGACGGGACCGCCGTCCTCGGCCGCCATCTCCAGCGCGTCCGGCACGCGCCCGCGATCACCGTCATGACGCAGACGATGCCGATCGTGTTCCTGCTGTTCTTCGGGTACGTGTTCGGCAGCGCGCTCGCCATGCCCGGCGCCGAGTACCGGTCCCAGCTGGTGCCCGGCCTGCTCGTCGCGACGGCGGCGGGCGGCCTCATGACCGGCATGTTCCAGGCCGCCCAGGACGCCCACCGGGGCGTCGCGGACCGCTTCAGGACCCTGCCCGTGAGCCGGGCCGCCGTCCCCCTCGGGCAGGCGCTCGCCGACCTCGCCACCAGCGCCGTCGGCACGGTCCCGCTGGTCCTGGTCGGACTCGCGATGGGCTGGCGCGTCGAGGGGACGGCGCCGGAGGCCCTGGGCGCCCTCGGCCTGCTGCTCCTCTTCCGGTTCGCGACGACCTGGGTGGGCATCCTGCTCGGCCTGGCATCGAAGAGCGAGGAGGCGGCGGGGCAGCTCGGCAGCGCCACGTTCATGCTGCCGCTGCTGTCCAACGCCTACATCCCGACCGACGGCATGCCGGGCTGGCTGCGCACGGTCGCCGAGTGGAACCCGATCTCGGCGGTCACCACGGCGGTACGGGTCCTCTTCGGCAACGCGCCCGTACCGGCGGACGCGGCCTGGCCGGTGGCCCATCCGGTCGCCGGGGCGCTGCTCTGGTCGCTGGCCCTGATCGCCCTCTTCGCCCCGCTCGCCGTACGCCGCTACGCCCGGGGCTGACCGGGGGCGTGACCCACGTCCCGATGACAGGGAGCGGCCCCGCAGGGTAGGCAGGGCTTCCATGAGCACTCAGCCACTCCCCCTCGAAGGGGTCACGGTCGTCGCCGTCGAACAGGCCGTCGCCGCCCCCTTCGCCACCCGGCAGCTCGCCGACCTCGGCGCCCGCGTCGTCAAGATCGAGCGCCCCGACGGCGGCGACTTCGCCCGGGGGTACGACACGGCCGCCCGCGGCCTCGCCTCGCACTTCGTGTGGTGCAACCGCGGCAAGGAGTCCGTGGCGGTCGACCTCAAAGACCCGCGCGGCCTCACCCTCGTCCGCCGGATGGTGGCCGGCGCCGACGTCTTCGTACAGAACCTGGCCCAGGGCGCGGCGGCCAGACTCGGTCTCGATGCCGCCACCCTCTGCGCCGCCCACCCGTGGCTGATCGCGGTGGACGTCTCGGGGTACGGGGCGGAGGGGCCGTACGCGCACCGGCGGGCGTACGACATGCTCGTCCAGTGCGAGGCCGGCCTGGTGTCGGTGACCGGCACCCCGGAGCAGCCGGTCAAGTCCGGCATCCCGGCCGCCGACATCGCGGCCGGGATGTACGCCTTCTCGGGCGTGCTCGCCGCGCTCGTGCGGCGCGGCACGACCGGCCGGGGCGGCCCCGTGGAGGTCTCGCTGCTCGACTCGCTCGCCGAGTGGATGGGGCACCCGTTGCATCACGGGATGCATGGAGGCACGCCCCCGGCGCGTACGGGGCTCGCGCACGCGGTGATCGCGCCGTACGACGCCTACCCGACGGCGGACGGCGGCATGGTGCTGCTCTCCGTGCAGAACGACCGGGAGTGGCGGCGGCTCGCCGAACAGGTCATCGGCCGGCCGGAACTGGCCGACGCCCCGGCGTTCGCGACGAACACGGCGCGGGTGGCCGGGCGCGCGGCGACGGACGCGGTGGTCGCGGCGGCGCTGGCCCCGTTGACGGCGCCCGAGGCGCTGGCCGGGCTCGACGCGGCGGGCGTCGCCTGTGCCCGGCTCAACTCGGTCGCGGAGCTCGCGGACCATCCCCAGCTGACGGCCCGTGACCGCTGGCGGGAGGTGGACTCGCCGGTGGGGCCGCTGCGTTCACTGCTGCCGCCGATCGTGTTCCCGGACGCGCCGGAACCGCGGCCGGTCCGCATTCCGGCGCTCGGACAGGACACGGACGAGGTACTCGCCGAGCTGGGGGTACCGAAGGCGGAGGTGGAGGAACTGAGGAGCGCGGGCGTGATCGCCTGACGCCTTCGGGCGTCCGGCCCGCCGATGGACATGACTGAACGCCGGACGGGCGGGGACACGTCCGGCGGTGTCGCAGTCGGAGTCGTACGGGCTACCGGGCGGCATCGGGCGGGAACCTCGGGGTGACGCGGCCGGGCACCAGGCGTGAGCCCGGCATGACCCGAAAGACAGGCCCTAGCGGCGCGTCCCGAAGAGGGAGCGGCGCAGTCGGCGGAGCGGGGCGAAGAGCGAGACCCGCGCGCTGCGGCTGCGGTGACCGTGCACCGGCGCCTCGTGCGTACGCGTCGTCAGCTCGCGCATCAGCAGCGTCGCCTCGGCGACCTCACGCTGGGGCACGGCGGGACCGCCGAGCACCGCGAGATGACGGTCGAGCCGCGAACTGGTCGCGCTGCTCCCGCAGGTGATGGCAGGCACTCGAGGCCTGCTGCGCATTGCTATCTGTTCCATGTCACTCCCCACCCGTACAAGGGCACCCGACCCAGGGCAGGTTAACCCTATCGCCCCGCCATGACACCCGTGTATCCCGGCGGCGGGATTCACGCACGCGTACGGGGGTTGACGGTTACCGTGCGAATCCATCTGATTCCAGGGTGAGTTGGACAGGATTTCGAACACCTGCCGAACCGTCACGAACCATCCTGCACTCCGGACCCTCCTCCGCGGACACCCGGGCCGATGTGATCTCCACCACCAAGATCGTTCCCTCCGCCTCGCCGACGGACCGGAGCCGCGGGGACGCCGCTCGGCTACCGTGGATCCATGACGGTGATCGCGGGTCGTTACCGGCTTCTGGACGTCCTCGCCGAGGGGACGGCGGGCACCGTCTGGCGTGCCCTGGACGAGACGAGCGGGCACGACGTGGCCCTCAAGGAGTTCCGCGCCCCGGCCGGGCTCCCCGCGGACGAGTTGCCGCTGCTGTACGCGCGGCGCGAGCGCGAGGCGCGGGCCGCGGGCCGGATCACCCACCCCTCCGTCGTACGGGTCCTCGGGGTGGCCACCGAGGACGGTCGGCCCTGGGTCGTGACGGAGCTGGTACGCGGCCTCACCCTCGCCGAGACGCTGGAGGCCGGTCCGCTGCCGCCGCGCGAGGCCGCCCGCGTCGGCGCCGAGGTCCTCGCCGCGCTCCGGGCGGGCCGGGAGGCGGGCGCCCCGCACCGGGGAGTGGGGCCGGAGCACGTTCTCCTCGCGAACGACGGACGGGTCGTCGTGACCGGCTTCGGGGCGACCCCTGAGGATGATCCCGGGCCGGAGGCGGAGCTGCGCTCCCTGGGGGCGCTGCTGGGTGCGGCGGCCTCGTCGCCGCCGTCGGCGGACGGCCGGACGGAGGCGCTCCGCGCCGTGATCGAGGGGCTGTCGCACCAGGAGTCGTCCGGGGCTCCCGCGGACGCGGAACCCGAGCGGGCCCTGGCCGCGGAGCGAGAGCTGCGGCGGATCGCCACGGGCGGGGCGCGGCCGGTACGGAGGGAGACCTCCTCCACCCCGCCGGAGGCCGGGCCGGACCGACGGGAGGAGCCCCGCGACGACGACGGCAAGGGGAACGGCCTTCCCGGCGAAGGAAGTTCGGCCGCTCCGTCGCGCGGGACGCGGCCGCCCCGCCGGGGCCATGTCCTGCTCGCCGGCGCGCTCGGCGCGCTGCTGATCGCGGGCGCGTTGACGTATCACGCGGTACGGGACGACGAGCGTGGCCCCGGGCCCGGTCCGGGCGGTGTCACGAGCACCGCTCCGACCGGTCCCGGCGCCACGGGCTCGGGCGTCGGCGCGGCTACACCACGTTCCTGAACGAGGGCAGGTATCCGCCGGACTGGCCGGCGGCGGTCGGGTGGTAGGACTCCCCGATGTTGAGCCAGTTGACGCTGTGCAGCCAGGCGGAGCCGGAGCAGATCTCGTGTCCGGTGAAGGCCGGGACGACGCTGGAGTAGGTGTAGCCGTGGTCGGCGGCGCGCTTGGCGACGGCCGCGTTGAGGTAGTCGGAGGCGTCGTTGATGGCCCTGCGCTCGTTCTCGCTGAGGCCGGCGACGCAGCTGCCGCCCAGCTGGTAGAAGCGCGGGTAGCCGAGGACGACGACGCGGGCGGCGGGAGCCTTGGTCCTGATGGCCGTGTAGACGGAGTCGAGCTTGCCGGGCAGCGTGGTGTCCACGTAGCTCTTGGCCTGATTCACACGGCTGATGCAGGTGGACTCGGACTGCAGCACACAGGTCGTCATGACGTCGGCGAAACCGGCGTCATTTCCCCCGATCGTGACGGAGATCAGATCGGTGGCGGCGGAGAGCGGGCCGAGCTGATTGGCGGTCACATCACCCGTTCGGGCGCCCGAGCAGGCGGTGAACGCGAAGGAGGAAGGGGCGTTCGCGTTCTTCCAGAGCACCGGAAAGGCCTTCGTGGAGCGCTTGCAGTCGCCGCTCGCGCTGTCATAACTGCCTGCACCGACACCGGAGGAGTACGAGTCCCCCAGGGCCACGTAGTCGAGGGCGGCGGTTTCGGCCGCCTGGGCGGCGCCCGCCCCGGTGAGGGCGAGGACGGCACCGAGCAGGAGCGAGGACGAAAGCGCGGTGAAGCGGGACAGTCTCATGGAACCTCCCTGTAGCAGGATCTCTGCGTTACCAGGTAGTAGCATCGGATCCGCTCCACCGGAAGTGTTCATGTCAAAACTGGGGGTGAACGTCTTCCGATCCTCCGTCAGGAACCGTCGAGATTCGGCCACCACAGGAACCGGAGGATCCGGTCCCGCTCGGCGGTCGAACGCGGTCGCGACACATTCACACAACAATGCACAGAAACGTGATCCTGTCCCACCGTTCCCCGGGTTCAAACGGATTGATCGAATCCGATCGGAACGCTTGCACATCTGACCGTCGAAGCTTCGCCAAACTACGGAAAACCGGGTCACACAAGCGGGACTTGCCATACAGTCCCATTCATCAATACCGTCGTACATCTCACCCGCACCGGTCCATCACGCAAAGCGGCTCAGGGGAGGGCTCTAGCGTCGCTGATGGTCCCCGGAGCGGGGCGCGGTAGGGGGGTGCCGTGCTCGGTGTTCGAACCTGCGCCGAGGCGCGGGTACCGCGCGGCCGGATATGCCAACTCGCCGATCCCGCAAGGAGATCATCTCCGTGCGGGCGGGGCGTGAACCCCCCTTTCGAACCGGACACACCATCGGGCCGCCCAAGGGGTGGGCGGCCCACCGGACGAGAGGGAAACCAGACCCATGAGCTCGTTCCTGCGCCCGACCGCCACGGGCCGAGAATTGACCGAGCCGAGTCGAATAGCCGCCCAATACCGGGCCATCACCTCGCATCTGGCGATCACACCGCCGGTGAGTGTCGTGATTCCCGCGATGAACGAAGCCGAAAATCTTCCGTACGTCTTCAAGACGCTGCCGGAATGGATTCACGAAGTCGTTCTCGTCGACGGAAATTCCACCGACAACACGGTGGAGGTCGCCCGGGAACTCCGACCTGACGTCAAGGTCGTCAAGCAGGTCGGCAAGGGCAAGGGCGACGCCCTGATCAGCGGCTTCGCCGCCTGCACCGGTGACATCATCGTCATGGTCGACGCCGACGGATCGGCCGACGGCCAGGAGATCGTCTCCTATGTCTCCGCCCTGGTCGGCGGCGCCGACTTCGCCAAGGGCTCCCGCTTCGCCAACGGCGGTGGCACGGACGACATGACGACCATTCGCAGACTCGGCAACTGGGCCCTCTGCACCCTCGTCAACCGCAAGTTCGGCGCCCGGTACACCGACCTCTGCTACGGCTACAACGCCTTCTGGCGCCACTGCCTCGACAAGATCACCCTCGACTGCACCGGATTCGAGATCGAGACCCTGATCAACATCCGGGTCGTCAAGGCCGGCCTCAAGGTGCAGGAGGTGCCGAGCCACGAGTACAACCGCATTCACGGCGTCAGCAACCTCAACGCCGTGCGCGACGGCATCCGCGTCCTGAAGGTCATCCTCAGGGAGAAGTCCCTCGGCAGGGCGGCCCGCCGCCGGCCCGCCCCGTTCTCCGTCAACGTCCCCCGGGGAGAGGTGTCTTGAACCACCGCACGTCCCCGGACGGCTTCTCGGTGGTGATCTGCGTCTACACGGAGGAGCGGTGGGAGGACATCCTCGCCGCCGTCGACTCCGTACGGAAGCAGTCGCTGCCGCCGCTGGAGACGCTGCTCGTCGTCGACCACAACGAGCGGCTCCTCTCCCGGCTCACCGAGGAGTACGCGGAGCGGCGGCCGCCCGGACAAGGGGCGGAGGTGCGGGTGCTCGCCAACGCGGGCCCCCGCGGCCTCTCCGCCGGCCGCAACACCGGAATCGCCGCCGCCCGAGGCGAGTTCGTGGCCTTCCTCGACGACGACGCGATCGCCGAGCGGGACTGGCTCCACCACTTCGCCGCCGCCTACGACGACCCGCGCGTCATGGCCGTCGGCGGCCGGACCCTGCCCGTCTGGGCGTCCGGCCGCCGCCCGGCCTGGTTCCCCGAGGAGTTCGACTGGGTCGTCGGCTGTACGTACCGGGGCCTGCCCCCGGGTCGGGTCCCGGTGCGCAACGTGCTCGGCGGCAACGCCTCCTTCCGCCGTACCGCCTTCGACGCGGCGGGCGGCTTCGCCACCGGCATCGGGCGGGACGGCGACCGGAGGCCCCTCGGCGGCGAGGAGACCGAGCTGTGCATCCGGCTCTCCAAGGCGCTGCCCGAGGCGATCCTCCTCATCGACGACCGGGCGGTCATCCACCACAAGGTGCCCGCCGCCCGCGAGCGCTTCGGCTACTTCCGCACCCGGGTCTACGCCGAAGGGCTCTCCAAGGCGCTCGTCGCACGGAGCGTCGGGGCGCAGAAGGGCCTGGAGTCCGAACGGCGCTACTCGACACGGGTGTTGCCCGCCGGCGTCCTGCGCGGAGTCCGCGACGCGCTGCGCGGCCGCTCCGGCGGCGCCGGCCGGGCCGGGGCGATCGTGACCGGGGTGACGGTCGCCGCCGGCGGCTACGCGCTCGGCACGCTCCGGGCCAGGCGGAACGGGACGACCTTCTCGTGGGGGCCGATCCGACGGGACGGGAGCGGGGCGGTGGAAACCAGGGACGAGGACGGGTCCGGGAGCGGTGCCGCTGCCGTTCGCGGCAGTGGTTCCCGTACCGCTGAGGGAGCGGACCGATGAGCGCGACCTCCGCCGTGCCGATCCTCATGTACCACGCCGTCGGCCATGACCCCGCCCCCGCGACCCTGGGGCTCTCCGTCACCCCCGAGGCGTTCGCGGCGCAGATGGAGGTGGTCGCCGAGCGGGGGTTCACCCCGCTGACCACCGCCGCTCTCGCCACCGCCTGGCGCACCGGCGCCCCGCTGCCCGCCCGGCCGCTGCTCGTCACCTTCGACGACGGATACGAGGGCGTGCACCGGTACGCCCTGCCGGTGCTCGCCAAGCACTCCTTCGCGAGCACCGTCTTCGTCTCCACCGGCTGGCTGCCCGGCAGGCACACGACCGGCGGCGCCCTCGACACCATGCTCGACTGGGGCCAGGTACGCGAACTGGCCGACGCGGGCACCGAGATCGGCGGACACAGCCACACCCACCCGCAGCTCGACCAGCTCGACGCCGCACGGCTGCGGTTCGAGACGCTGCGCTGCCGCGAGATCGTCGGCGAGGAACTGGGGGCCGCCCCGGTGTCCTTCGCCTACCCGTACGGGTACTCCAGCCGCCGGGTCCGCCGTACGGTCCGGGAGGCCGGGTTCACGCAGGCGCTCGCCGTCGGCAACGCGCTCGCCCGACGCCGCCAGGGCCCGTACGCCCTGGAGCGGGTGACCGTCCGCAGGTCCACGGGGATCGGCGAGTTCACCCGCCTCGTGGAAGGCCGCTCCGTCGCGCGGAACTTCGCGGCGGACCGCGCCATGACGAAGGGGTACGCGCTCGCGCGCCGCGCCCGGGGCGCCGTGCGGGGCCACTGGATCTGACGTACCGCGGGACCTGCGCAGAAGGGGGACGTCCCGTCCAAAACCCGGTGCACGCCATGCCCGGTTGCCGGATCATGGGCGCCATGGCTGACACCCCAGCGGAACCGTCCGAGCCCCAGCGGTCGCTGCCCATCCGGCTCAACCTCGACGACAGCGACTCGCCGTCGGACGTCGTCGACGCGCTGTTCCTCGGCCGCTTCGCGACCGGGGAGCAGCCGCACTCGCACAGCACCACCCTGGACCGGGTCAGGCCCGAGGCGACGCTGCTCCCGGCGGGCGCCACCGTGCTTCGGGCCGCGAAGGACGACGACCGCAGCGCCCTGCTCGCCGAGGGCGAGGGCTGGACGCTGCTCGTCTCCCGCTGGAGCCGGGGCGCGGACGTCACCGTCACGGCCGCCGACGCGGAGCTCGCCGAGCGCGTCCTCAAGGAGGCGACCGACGGGGCGAAGGACGAGCCGGAACCGCAGCCGGAGAACGTGACGATGGGGTTCTGGTACGTGTCGCCCCGGCGCGGCCCGCACCGGACGACCCGGCAGATCAGCGCCGGGACGTGGGACGAGGTCCGGCCCAACTACTCGGCGCCGGTGGCCGAGGCCATGGACCGGCTGATGAAGGTGACGCCCGACTCGATCGCCGGCCGGCTCCTGCTGCTGCACGGGCCGCCGGGGACGGGCAAGACGTCCGCGCTGCGGACCCTGGCCAGGTCCTGGCGGGACTGGTGCCAGGTGGACTGCGTACTGGACCCGGAGCGGCTCTTCAACGACGTCGGCTATCTGATGGACATCGCCATCGGGGAGGACGAGGGCACGGCGAAGGGACGCTGGCGGCTGCTGCTCCTGGAGGACTGCGACGAGCTGATCAGGGGCGAGGCGAAGCACACGGCGGGGCAGGCCCTGTCGCGGCTGCTGAACCTGACGGACGGTCTGCTGGGCCAGGGCCGCAACGTGCTGGTGGGGGTCACCACCAACGAGGACCTGGAACGGCTGCATCCGGCCGTCGTCCGGCCTGGCCGCTGTCTGGCCCGGATCGAGGTGGGGCCGCTGAGCCGGGCCGAGTCGGTGGCCTGGCTCGGCCGCGAGGAGGACGTGCCGCGCGAGGGCGCGACGCTGGCGGAGCTGTTCGCCCTGCGCCGCGGCACGCCCCCGACGGGACTTCCGGAACCGCGCACGGCGGGGGCCGGCCTCTACCTGTAGCCCCCACCGGGAGCCCGTGAGGCCCGCCCCCTCGTGGAGCCCGTGAGGCGGCCCCCGCCCGGTCGTCAGCTGTCGTACGCGGCCCGCAGGGCCTCGCTCATCGCCGCCTCCGCGGCCTCCCTGCTGAGGCCGAGGCGGCGGGCCTCCTCGGCGTACTGGGCGGCGGCGGTGGCGGCCCTGCGGGTGGCGGCGTCGCCCGCCGCGGCGACGAAGGTCCCGTGCCGCCCGCGGGTCTCGATCACCCCGTCCGCCTCCAGCGCCTTGTACGCCTTGGCGACCGTGTTCGCGGCGAGGCCCAGCTGCTCCGCGAGCCCCCGCACCGTCGGCAGCTTGTACCCGACCGGCAGTCCGCCCGACCGGGCCCGCTCCGAGATCTGGGCACGCAGCTGTTCGTAGGGAGCGGTGGTGGATTCATGGTTCACGGCGATGGTGAGTGTCACGCCGCCGATTCTGCCCCCACCCCACCGGAAAATGGGAGGCGGCTGCGCCCTCCGCCCCCGTACCGTGCGGCCACATGACTGTGATCGTCCGTGACGTGACGTCCGAGGACGCCGGCGCTTTCGCCCGGGTCCGCCGGGCCGCGCTGCCCTTCATGCTCGCGACCGCCGAGCAGCTCACCTTCGACTGGGCGCACGCCCACCCCGAGAGCCATTACCGCCCGCTCGTGGCCGTGACCGAGGACGGCGGGATCATCGGGACCGCCCAGGTGGGGATCGCCCACGACGCCCCGGAACCCGGCATCGGCTACGTCAACGTGTACGTGGACCCGGCGCACTCGGGCCGCGGCGCGGGGACGCTGCTGCTGCGCGCCGCCGAGGAGCACCTCGCCGAGCGGGGTGCGCGGACGCTGTACAGCTGGGTCCTGGACGCGCCGGAGAACCGCTCCTGGGCCGAGCGCCGTGGATACGCGCCGAGCCGTTCCGCGCACTTCCTCCGCCTCGACCTGACGACGGCCGAACTGCCGCCGCTCCAGGCGCCGCCCGCCGGGGTGGAACTGCGCACGGCCGAGGACTTCGCGGCCGATCCGCGGCCGCTGTTCGAGCTGGACGCGGTGACGACGGCCGACGAGCCGGGCGACGTCGGCGCGGAGCTCGCCGACTACGCGCACTGGCTGGCGACGACCTGGGAGCATCCGCTGCTCGACCGCGCGCTGACGACGGTCGCGGTGGTGGACGGGGTTCCGGCCGCGTTCAGCGCGGCGCAGACGGACGGTCTCGGCCGGTACGCCTCGGGGATGACGGGTACGGCTCCGGCGTTCCGGGGGCGCGGTCTCGCCAAGCTCGCCAAGAACGCCTCGCTGCACCGGGCACGGGCCGCGGGCTGCACGGAGGCGTTCACCGGGAACGACGCGGGCAACGGGCCGATGCTGGCGATCAACAGGTGGTTCGGCTACGAGATCGGCGCGACGGAGGTGCGGCATGTCCGGACGATCGGTTGAGGTCACCCTGACGAAGGCGGGGCGGACGAAGATCCGCTATCCGGCGGAGGTCCTCACGGAGGACGGCGTCCGGCTCTCGGTGCGAGCCCCGTGGGCGGCCGAGGGTGTACGGGACTTCGGCTTCGTTCGGTTCGAGCCGGGCGACGTCTTCGTGGAGCACTACTGGCGCGACCGCTGGTTCACGGTCAAGGAGGTGTGGTCCGCCGACGGCGCCCTCAAGGGCTGGTACTGCGACATCACCCGGCCTGCCGTCTTCGACGGCTCCGGGGTGGTGGTCGAGGACCTGGACCTGGACCTGTGGGTGTCGGCGGACGGCAGCGAGGTGCTGCGGCTCGACGAGGACGAGTTCGCGGCGAGCGGGCTCACCGCCTCGGATCCGGAGGCGGCGGCGCGTGCCGTGGTCGCCCTCGACGAGCTGGAGGTGCTGGGCCGCGAGGGCCTGATCGAGCTGCTGGGCCGGTGAGCCTCCCGGGCCGGCGTCAGCGGAGTTCGACGGCCGACTCCTCGACCGCGAGGAAGTCGGGCGTCGGCAGTCCCGCCTCGCCGGTGGTGAGCTGCATGAGGGTGGCCTGGACCCGGGCCTTGCCCGGCTGGTAGGCGGGGTCCTTCACGACGGAGGTGTTGACCCACTCGTGGAGGTGTCCGTCGCAGACGGCCCGGGTGCCCCCGATCCCGGCGGATCGGTCGCCCTGGACGAGGGTGGAGCTGACGAAGACGGGGCCCGCGCTGTCGTCGAGGCAGCGGTACGAGCCGGTCAGGGTCACCGTGCTGTCCTCGCCGACGCTCCCGTACCCGTGGACGGAGAGGTCGTCGACCCCTCCCCCGTGGGTGGGAGGGGCGACGTCCGCGTGGGCGAGAGGGGCGAGGGCGGAGGCGAGCAGGACGCCTGTGGCGATGACGAGTCGGACGCGCATGAGCGGGGTCCCTTCGGAGTGGGGGGAAGGTACTGCCCGCCAGGGATACCGGATCCGGCCGCCACGTGTCCGAAACTCACTCCTTTGGGGGCGAGTTGGATGAACCGCGCATACCGTCGTACGGTCCGACCGTGCCCCTACCTCGTCCCGCCGCGCCGGATGATCACCTTCCTCAGCAGCGGCCAGGCGAGCAGGATGACGACGACCGCGTACACGGTGACGGAGAACGGGGTGTCGACGAGACCGGTCACCGAGCCGTCGCTGATCTGCAGGGCGCGGCGCAGCTGCTGTTCGGCGGCCGGGCCGAGGATGACGCCGATGACGGCCGGCAGCACCGGCAGGCCGTAGCGGCGCATGCCGAGCCCGACCAGGCCGATGACCAGCAGGACGACCAGGTCGAGGGCCTCCCCGCCGACCGCGTACGCGCCGACGGCGGCGAAGAAGAGGATGCCGGCGTAGAGGTACGGGCGCGGGATGCGCAGCAGCTTGGCCCAGACGGGCGCGAGCGGCAGGTTGAGCGCGAGCAGCAGCACCATGCCGACGAACAGCGAGGCGATCA
This sequence comes from Streptomyces exfoliatus, assembly GCF_000725545.1. Taxonomy (GTDB): domain Bacteria; phylum Actinomycetota; class Actinomycetes; order Streptomycetales; family Streptomycetaceae; genus Streptomyces; species Streptomyces exfoliatus. The sequence goes on from NZ_JNZP01000015.1 coordinate 375,138, forward strand.
GGCCCCACACCAGGTCGGGCTCCCGCTCGAAGAGGAGCGGGCCGGGCTGGATGCCGTACTGCTGGAACGCGGCCAGCATCACGGCGGCGACGGCCGTCGTGGGCAGCCCGAGGGTCAGCATCGAGACGAGTGTCCCCGCCGCGGAGGCGGAGGCCGCCGACTCCGGTCCCGCCACCCCCTCGATGGCGCCCTTGCCGAACTGCTCCTTGTGCTTCGAGAGCCGCTTCTCCGTCACGTACGAGAGGAACGTCGGGATCTCCGCGCCGCCGGCCGGGATCGCGCCGAACGGGAAGCCGATGAGGGGACCGCGCAGCCAGGACTTCCAGGTGCGCTTCACGTCGTCCCCGCCGAGCCAGGGGCGCCCGACCGGGATGGCCTCGCCCGCCGTCCGGCGCAGGTGCGCGGCGACCCAGAGGGCCTCGCCGATGGCGAAGAGACCGACCGCGACGATGACGACGTCGACGCCGTCGGCGAGCTGGAGGGAACCGAAGGTGAGGCGCTGCTGCCCGGTCATCTGGTCGAGGCCGACCAGGCCGATGGTGAGGCCGATGAGCAGGGAGGCGAGGCCCCGGATGCGGGAGGAGCCGAGGACCGAGGTCACCGCGATGAACGCGAGGACCATCAGGGCGAGGTAGTCGGGGGCGCCGATGTCGACGGCGAGCGCGGCGACCGTCGGGGCGAGGACGACGAGCAGGATCGTGCCGATCATGCCGCCGGCGAAGTGGCCGATGGCCGCCGCGGCGAGGGCCTGCGCGCCGCGGCCCGCCTTGGCCATCGGGTTGCCCTCGATGGCGGCGACGACGGCCGCGCTCTCCCCGGGGGTGTTGAGGAGGATCGAGGTGGTCGAGCCGCCGAACATGGCCCCGTAGTAGATGCCGGCGAACATGATGAACGCGCCGGTGGGTTCGAGCCCGTAGGTCACCGGGAGCAGCAGGGCGACGGCCATGGCGGGGCCGATGCCGGGCAGGACGCCGATGGCGGTGCCGAGGAGCACGCCGATCGCGGCCCACAGCAGGTTCATCGGGGTGAGGGCGGTCCCGAAGCCGTCGATGAGGGAGTTCAGGGAATCCATGGGTCAGACCACTCCCATCAGCGGGCCGCCGGGCAGCGGGACGCCGAGCAGCTTGTCGAAGACGACGTAGGTGAGGAGCGAGAGGGTGGCGGCGATCAGCGGGTCGCGGTGGAGATGGCGGCTGCCGAGGGCGTAGGCCGAGCCCCAGAAGAGGAGGGCTCCGGCGACGGGGAAGCCGACGGGGCCGATGAGGACGGCGAAGGCGAGGAAGACGCCCGCGAGGAGCAGGACCGTACGCCAGTCGGCGGGCTCGCTCAGGTCGACGTCCTCGCCGGCCTCGGCCTCGCCCCGGCCGCCACGCAGGACGTCGACGGAGAGGAGCACGGCGACGACGACCAGGCCGCACCCCACGACGAGGGGGACGGTGGCCGGGCCGACGGGGCCGCGGCCGGTGAGGTCGGCGTCGAGGGTGAGGGCGTCGGTGAGGACGAGGACACCGAGGAGGAACAGGAGGGCGCCGACGCCGAGTTCGGAGCGCTCACGCAGCCAGGTCTTCACGGTCGTCTTCACAGGCCCAGCTCCTTCAGTACGGAGCCGACGCGCCGGTCCTGCTCCGCGAGGAACGTGCCGAACTCCTCGCCGGGCAGGAAGGCGTCGTTCCAGCCGTGGGTCTTCAGCGACTCGCGCCACTGCGGGGAGTCGTGCAGTTCGGTCACCAGGGTGACGAGCTTCTCGCGCTCGGCGTCGGAGAGGCCCGGTGGGGCGACGATGCCGCGCCAGTTGGTGAACTCGGTGTCGAGGCCGGCCTCGCGGAGCGTGGGGGCGTCCAGGCCGGGGACCCGCTTCGGGCCGGTGACGGCGAGGAGGCGCAGCTGCCCCGCCTTGATCTGGTCGAGGTACTCGCCGACGCCGGAGACGCCGAAGGCGACCTTGTCGCCGAGGATGGAGGCGAGGAGCTCTCCGCCGCCGTCGAAGGGCACGTAGTTGACGTTTCTGGGGGCGATTCCGGCGGCCTGGGCCATCAGCATCGGGGCGAGGTGGTCGGGACCGCCGGGCGAGGAGCCGCCGCCGACGGGCAGCTTGCCGGGGTTCTTCTTCCAGGCGGTGAGCAGGTCCTGGATGGTCTTGTACGGGGAGTCCTTGCCGACCACGACGATGTCCTGCTCTTCGGTGAGCCGGGCGATCGGGGTGATGTCGGCGAGGGTCCTGGGCGTCTGGTTGGTGTGGACGGCGCCGACGACCCCGAGGCCCATGGACATGGCGAGACGGCCGTTGCCGCGTTCGCCGACGAGCCGGGTGAGGCCGACCGTGCCGCCCGCGCCGGGCAGGTTGAAGACCTCGATGTCGCCGGTGAGACCGGCCTCCTCGGCGTTCTTGGCCGCGGTGCGGGCGGTGATGTCGTATCCGCCGCCGGGTGTGTTGGGGACCATGAAGCGCAGGCCGGGTATCCGGGTGCCGGTGTCGGTACCGCTGCCGGGGCTGAGCAGCGGCGGACCCACAAGGACGAGCAGCGCGGCCCCGAGGAGGGCGAAGGGGGTGCGCAGACGCACGTGTGCCGCCTCTCAGGTAGGAGGGAAGGGGGATGTGAGGTGGCCCACATGTTGCCCGCGCGTTAAGAAGCTGTCTCCCTTCCGCAACCAACGGACGTTGTGGTCGTTGTGGTCGGGACCTAGCGTGGGTCGTCGTGACGAACGTGCTGGTGGTGGACGACGACTTCATGGTCGCCAAGCTGCACTGCCGCTATGTGTCGGCGGTGGCGGGCTTCTCGGTGTCCGGGGTCGCGCACAGCGGCGCCGAGGCGCTGCGGGCCGCCGAGCGGCTCCGTCCCGACCTGGTGCTGCTCGACGTCTTCCTGCCCGACATGGACGGCATCCAGGTGCTGCGGGAGCTGCGCGCGGCGGGCCTGGGCATGGACGCGCTCTTCATCACGGCGGCGCGGGACGTGGGCACGATCCGGGCGGCGCTGCGGGCGGGGGCGCTGCACTATCTGATCAAGCCGTTCAGCCAGGCGGCGCTGCACGAGCAGCTCCGCCACGTGGCCTCGCTGCGCAGCCGCCTCGACGAACTGGACGAGGCCCGCCAGGAGGACGTCGACCAGATCTTCGGCACCCGCCCGCGGGGATCCCGCGAACTCCCGAAGGGCCTGGCCGCCCACACGGCCGACCTGGTCGACTCGGTCCTCCGCGCTCACCCGGAGGGCCTCTCGGCCACGGAGTGCGCGGAGGCGGGCTCCCTGTCCCGGGTGAGCGCCCGCCGCTACCTGGAGTACTTCGCGGAGACGGGCCGGGCGGAGATCACCCTGCGGTACGGGGGCACGGGCCGCCCGGAGCGGCGCTACCGGCGACTGGGGTAGGCGGCGGCCGGAGGCCTGTTCCTCAGGCGCTTCTTACCTGTGCCTTAAAGCGGTCCTAAGAATCGGCGTCTCGCCTTCTTCACGGGCTTTTTCGCGGGCGCGGGCGGCTAGCTTCCTTGCGACCCCCGCGTCCCGCCCTTGTGAAGGAGCTGTCCCCCCATGACTTCTCGCCCGACTTCCCGCCGTACGGCCGTCGCCGTCACCGCGGTTCTGGCGTTCTCCGGGCTCGCTTCCGTTCCCGCGTCCGCGCACGGGTCGATGACGGATCCGGTGAGCCGGGTCTCGGCCTGTTACGCGGAGGGGCCGGAGTCCCCGCGGTCGGCGGCGTGCAAGGCGGCGGTGGCGGCGAGCGGGGCGCAGGCGTTCTACGACTGGAACGCGGTGAACATCGCCGACGCAGCCGGGCAGCACCGGCGGTTGATCCCGGACGGCAAGCTGTGCAGCGCGGGCAACGACAAGTACCGGGGTCTCGACCTGGCGCGGGCCGACTGGCCGGCGAGCGGCATGAAGTCCGGTGCGCACACGTTCCGTTACAAGGGGACGGCGCCGCACCGGGGCACGTTCGCGCTGTACGTGACGAAGGACGGATACGACCCGTCGAAGCCGCTGGCGTGGTCGGACCTGGAGGACAAGCCGTTCGCGACGGTGACCGACCCCCGGATGGAGAGCGGTGACTACGTCTTCGAGGGCACGGTGCCGAAGAGGTCCGGTCGGCACCTGATCTACTCGATCTGGCAGCGTTCGGACTCCCCCGAGGCGTTCTACACCTGCTCGGACGTGGTGTTCGGTGGGGACGACGGCGGTTCGGCCCCGGCGCCGAGCGCCTCCGCGCCGAGCGACGAGCAGATCGAGGCGGGCCAGGGCGAGTCCTCGGTCGAGCACGGCGGGCACGGGGACGGCGACCCGGCGACGGGCGCCGGGGAGACGGCGGCTGCCCCGGCCCCGGCGGCCACCACGGCCGCTCCGGTCCCGTCGGCCGCGGCCTCCACGGCCCCCGCTCAGGAGGCCTCCCCCAACGCGCCCGCACCCGCGGCCGGTTCGGGCTCCGGTGTGGAGCTGGCCGAGACCGGGGGCGACGCCGTCACCCCGTACCTCGCGGTGAGCGGCGCCGCCCTGCTCGCGCTCGGCGCGGCCGTGCTGTTCGGGGTCGTCCGCCGGGGGCGGACGGCCCGGTAGATCAAGGCACCTTCAGCCCCTAGCCGATCACGGAGAGGCAGGTGGTCGGGGTCGCGTGGGCCGGGTCGAGGGCGTTGGCCACCTCGTGGAAGGCGACCCGGTCCACCGTGCCGATCGCCACGTGCTCGGACAGGTCGAGCGCGCACTTGTCCTGGATGAGGACGTTGGTGACGTTCGGTCCTGACAGGTACTGGGAGCGGTACGGGGTGACGACCTCGTCGTACTGGGTGGCGATGACGTGGTAGCGGACGCCGGGCACGGTGTCGCCGCCCTCGTTGAGCTTGGTGAGGAAGGCCGAGCCGGCGATCTGGTCGGCGAGGCCGGGGGTGGCGGCGCTGACCAGGTCCTCGGCGCCGGGGAAGTACGGCAGGAGCTTGGTGAGGCCGAGGAGGGTGGTGCCGTGGTTGTCGGGGGCGATCCCGACGAGCGCGTTCACCTTCTCGGCCCCGCCGAGGAACTTGAGGTACCAGCGGGGCATCATGCCGCCCTGCGAGTGTCCGACGAGGTCGGCCTCGGGGGCGCCGGTGGCGGCGAGGACCCGGTCGACGTAGGCGTCGAGCTGCCCCGCGGAGGCGGCGATGGGGCCGAGCCCGTGGAAGAACGGCACGTTCGGCAGCTGGCCGTAGTCGAGGGAGAAGACGCAGTAGCCGCGGTTGACCAGATACGGCGCGAGGCCCAGCCAGTTGTCGACGGAGTTCCCGAAGGTGCCGTGGACGAGGACGACGGGGCGCGGGTGTGCGGCGGAGGGCTTGCAGGAGAAGTCGTTCCAGCCACGGCTTGTGGCGGTGACGGTCTCGACCTGGGCCGAGGCGGCGGTGGTCGGGGCGAGTGTGGCGGCGGCGGCCAGGAGCAGGACGGACAGCGCTCTGACCGCGTGCTTCCAGGGGTTGCGGGGCAGCATCGGGCGATCTCCTTGCGGCTCAAGGGGAAGGTGGGGTGCTGTGCCCTGCGGTCCGGACCACAAGTGGGGGGCGCGCGATGGGGATGCGCTTCAGCCAAGCTACGCACGGGTAGCCTCGACTGGGAAGTTACGCGTCGGTAAAAAGTGATGTGGCGTCAAGAAGTGTCGGAGGTCCGGCCGTCAGCGGTCGTCAGGCCGCCAGCGAGCCCGGCAGGATCGCCCTGGGGCCGAATCTCGCCCGTGCCCGGTCGGCCACCGCCTCGATCCGCCGGGCCTTCTCGTCCGTCGGGTCGAGCGACAGCTGGTGTCCGGCCCCTTCGGCGCCCGTCAGACCTTCGGCACGCAGGGCGATGCCCCGGACGCGGGCCCGCTGGAGGCCGAAGGAGTCGTGGACGGCGTACGCGAGGGTGGTGAGCGCGACCGAGTGCGCGGTGGGTTCGGGCAGGGTGCGGCTCCGGGTGGTCGTGGTCCGGTCGGCGTACCGCACGGTGACGGCGAGCCCGCGGCACACCTGCCCCTCGGTCCGCAGCCGTGCGCCCAGTTCCTCGGTGAGCGAGAGGAGGGCCCTGCGCTGTTCCGTGCGGTCGGTCTCGTCACGCGGGAAGGCGCGTTCGGCGGCCACCGACCGGGAGGCGGCGTGCGGGACGACCGGGGTGCGGTCGACGCCCCGGGCCCGTTCCCACAGGTCGCGGCCGGTCTTCGCGCCGACGAGCCGCTGGAGTACGGCGAGCGGCGCGTCCGCGACGCGGCCGGCGGAGTCGAGCCCGTAGCCGCAGAGGGTGCGGGCGGTGGCGCGGCCGACGCCGTCGAGGGCGGCGACCGGCCGGTCGCGCAGGAAGGCCCTGGGGTCCTCGACGACGAGGGTGACGCCGGGCCGGGCCTCGCGGGCGGCCATCCGGGCCAGCATCGGGTTGGGCCCGGCGCCGATGACGCAGTCGACGCCGTACAGGGCGAGCGCCCTGACCCGGATCACCGAGGCGAGTTCGACCGGGGTCCGGTCGAAGTAACGCAGCGCGCCCCGGACGTCGGCGAGTGCCTCGCCGGGCGGGGCGGCCTCGACGGTCGGCGTGAACTCGCCGAGAAGATCGACCAGTTGAGGGAAAAGGGCTTCCCCCGTCGGTTCGAGCCGGAACCGTACACAGAGGATCATGTCGCCCTCCTCCGGGGCGCGTCAACCAAGGTTGACACGGGAAAGGCGTCAACGTAAGTTGACAGCATGACCGATGCGACCGATCTCGCCGCACGGGCGGGCGACCGCGACCCACGGGTCGGACTACGGGCCGTCTCCGCCCTGCGGCGACTACTGGAACAGCTGGAGGCCGTCCAGGTGCGCAGCGCGCGCAACCAGGGGTGGTCCTGGCAGGAGATCGCGGCCGAACTGGGAGTCAGCCGACAGGCCGTCCACAAGAAGTACGGGAGGCAGTGATGTTCGAACGGTTCACGAAGGCCGCACGCGCCGTGGTGAAGGGCGCGGCCGAACACGCGGAGCGGGGCGGTGCGACGGTCGTCACCCAGGAGCACCTGCTGCTCGCCCTGCTCGACGGGGAGGGCACCCGGGCGACGGAGGCGCTGCGCGCCCTGTGCCCGCCGGACCGCAGGCCGTCCCTGGTGGCCGCCCTGACCGACGCCCGGCGCCGGGCGGGGCTCTCCCGGGCGGACGAGGAGGCCCTGGCGGACCTCGGCATCGACGTCGGCGCGATCGTGGCCCGGGTGGAGGAGACCCATGGCGAGGGCGCGCTGGCCGGTGACCGCAAGGACTCCGGCCGGCGGTCGGGCCGCCGCCCCTTCTCGCGGGAGGCCAAGGGCATCCTGGAGAAGTCCCTCCGGGTGGCACTGGCCCGCAAGGACCGCGAGATCGGCGACGAGCACATCCTCCTGGCGCTCACCACGACCGGCGGGGTCGTCGCGGAGGCCCTGGCCGACCACGGGGTGACGTACGCCTCCGTCGAGGCGGCGGTCGCCGGCGTGCCGGCGCCCTGACCGCGACGGCTGCCTGAGGCGGTCGCCGAAGAGGGGGCTCATCCCGCGCTCCCCGGGCTGCTGTGCCACAACTTCCGTCCGCTCGGGGCCCCTTCGCCCGCCGGCCGGAGGTCGGCCCAGGGGTTCATCTCGTAGCCGGTGGGCATCGTGACGCGCCGGCCGGAGTCGCCGCTTCCGGCGGACGGCGGCGTGGGTTCGGCGAGGCGCTCCCCCACCGCGTCGAGGCCGCCGGAGGCCCGCAGTCCGGCCAGTTCGGCGAGGTTCCAGGCGGCGGCGCCGACCACGCTGACGCTGCGGGGGCCGCGCCGCTGCACCACGCCCCGGACCAGGAGCAGCCAGGAGTGGAAGACGGTGTGGGCGCAGCGCTCGTGGGCGTCGTCGAAGAAGGCGAGGTCGACCAGGCCCGTGCCGTCGTCGAGGGTGGTGAAGATGACCCGCTTGCCGGAGCGGATCGGCGGGGTCTGGGTGGCGGCCTTGGCACCCGCGACGAGGACGGTCCTGCCGTGCGGGGTGTCGCGGAGACGCTGCGCGGAGACGACTCCGAGCTCGTCGAGGAAGGCGCGGTGGTCGCTCATCAGGTGGCGGGAGGCGTCCATGCCGAGGATGCCGAGCTCGGCGCTGAGGCGTTCCGTCTCGTCCAGGTCGGGCAGGCCGACGGGGGCGGTCTTCCCGCCCTGGGCGAGCGGGAGCTGCCCGCCGTGGGAGGCGGCTCCCCGCTGGACGCGCCGGAGTTCGGTGAGGTGGAGGAGGAGGTCACGGCGGTTGGCGCCGAAGGCGTCGAGGGCTCCGACCTGGGCGAGCCGTTCGGCGACGGGGGTGCGGGGGCGGGCCCGTTCCCAGAAGTCGAGGAGGGAGGCGTAGGGCTGTCCGGCCTCGATGCGGGCGCTCTCGGTCTCGCCGATGCCGTGGACGTCGGTGAGGCCCAGCCGGAGCCCCCACCGGGCCCCGGAGGATGAATCAGACACCAGTTCGATGCGGTGAGCGACCGCCGACCGGTTCACGTCGAGCGGCAGCACCGGCACCCCGCGCCGCCGCGCGTCCGCGAGCAGCAGCCGCTTGGGGTACATGCCGGGGTCGTGGGTGAGCAGCCCGGCGTAGAAGGCCGCCGGGTGGTGCGCCTTGAGCCAGGCGGACTGGTACGTCGGGACGGCGAAGGCCACCGCGTGCGCCTTGCAGAAGCCGTACGAGCCGAAGGCCTCCACGATCTCCCAGGTCCGGGCGACGACCTCGTCCGCGTATCCGCGCCCCGAGGCCTGCCGGGTGAACCAGAGCTTGATCCGGCCCTGCAGTTCGGGGTCCGAGAGCGCGCGCCGCACCTGGTCGGCCTCGTCGCGGCGGCAGCCGGTCATGATCCGGACGATCTCGATGATCTGCTCGTGGAAGACGACCACGCCGTACGTCTCCCTCAGCGTCTCCTCCAGGTCGGGGTGCGGGTAGCGGACGGGGGCGCGGCCGTGCCGGGCCTCGATGAAGGGGCGGACCATGTCGGCGGCGACCGGGCCCGGCCGGAAGAGCGAGATGTCGACGACGAGGTCGTGGAAGGTCGCGGGCTGGAGCCGGCCGACCAGGTCGCGCTGGCCCGGCGACTCGATCTGGAAGCAGCCGAGGGTCTCGGTGGAGCGGATGAGCCGGTACGTCTCGGGGTCGCCCTCCGGTACCGCGTCGATGTCCGGACGGGTCCCGGTGGCCCGCTCGACCTCGGCGACGGCGTGCGCCATCGCCGACTGCATCCGCACCCCGAGGACGTCGAGCTTGAGCAGCCCGAGGTCCTCCACGTCCTCCTTGTCGAACTGGGACATGGGGAAGCCCTCGCCGCTGGTGGGGACCACGGGGGTGCGGCCGAGCAGCGAGGCGTCCGAGAGCAGCACTCCGCAGGGGTGCATGGCGATGCCGCGCGGGAGGGCGTCGAGCGCCTCGACCAGCTCCCAGAGCCTGCCGTACTTCTGCTTCTCCCCCGCGAGCGCGCGCAGCTCGGGCAGTTCGTCGAGGGCGGCGAGCGCGTCCCTGGCCCGGATGTGCGGGAAGGCCTTGGCGATCCGGTCGGTCTCGGCCGGGTCCAGGGAGAGGGCCGCGCCCACGTCCCGTACCGCGTGGCGGACCCGGTAGGTCTCGGGCATGGAGACGGTGGCGACGCGGGCGGTGCCGAAGCGGTCGATGATCGCCCGGTAGACCTCCAGGCGGCGGGCGGACTCCACGTCGATGTCGATGTCGGGCAGGACGGTGCGGCGCTTGGAGAGGAAGCGTTCCATCAGCAGGCCGTGCTCGACCGGGTCGGCATGGGCGATGCCGAGCAGGTGGTTGACGAGGGAGCCGGCGCCCGAGCCGCGGGCGGCGACCCGGATGCCCATGCCCCGTACGTCGTCGACGACCTGGGCGACCGTCAGGAAGTAGGCGGCGAAGCCGTGGTGCGCGATGACGTCCAGCTCGCGGTGCATCCGGTCCCAGTAGCCGCGCCGCTTCTCGTACCCCTTCAGGATCATGCCGGCGGCGGCCCGGGAGGCGAGGACGCGCTGGGCGGTGCGGTGCTCGGCGCCGACGAGGTGGGGTTCGGGGAAGTGGGCGGAGCCGATGCCGAGGTCGTCCTCGGGGTCGACCAGGCAGGCGGCGGCGACCGCCGCGGTCTGGTCGAGGAGCCGGTGGGCGGTGTCCCTGCGGAAGCCGGCGGCCTCGACGATCCGCTCGGCGGCGGCCGTCATCCCGTCGGGGCCTTCGGCGCCCTTGAGCCAGGCCTGGCCGCTGTCGAGCTCCCTGCGGGGGTCGATGGGGACAAGGCGGCGGGCGGAGTCCAGGACGTCGGCCACCGGGCCCTGGCCGGAATCGGCGTAGCGGACGGCGTTGCTCAGGACGGGCCGGACGCCGTGTTCGGCGGCGAAGCCGACGGTACGGGCGGCGAGCCGCAGGGAGCCGGGGCCCGTGCCGGTGCGGCCGTGGTCGACGGCCGTCAGGCGCAGCGCGTCGCCGTACCGCTCGCGCCAGGGGGCGAGCAGCCGGGCGGCCCGGTCGGGGCGGCCGGCGGCGAGGGCGCGGCCGACGTCGGAGGCGGGGCCGAGCAGGACGAACACGTCGTCGCCCAGGGCGGACCAGGGCAGCAGGGGCTGCTGCCCGCCTCCGGCGTGGGCGGCGGTGATCATGGCGCAGAGGGAGGCCCAGCCGGTACGGGAGCGGGCGAGGAAGAGGGCGCGGGGCGCGGACTCGTCGACGAAGGCCCCGCCCCGCACCGGCACCCGCCGTACGTCCTGCGCGCGCCCGGGACCGCCGGGCCCGGGCGCCGATCCGGGCGCCTGCGCCTCGTACGCCAGGTCCACGCCGAACAGGGGGCGGATGCCCTCCTTCGCGCAGGCCTTGGCGAAGCGGATGGTGCCGGAGAGGGTGTCGCGGTCGGTCAGGGCGAGCGCGTCCATGCCGCGCTCGGCGGCGCGGGCGGCAAGGCGTCCGGGGTGGGAGGCGCCGTAGCGCAGGGAGTAGCCCGACGCGGTGTGCAGGTGCGTGAAACCCGGCATGGCGCACCTCCCGCACTCCCGCATCGATTCGTACGTATGTTCCCACCCCCTGTTTCTTCACCTTAACCCATTTCGAACGTCCGTACGATAAGCCGGGCGGACCTGCCCTCCGTCAGCCATTCGGACCCATCCCACCTGCGGGAACATCCCCTTCCCCGGAGCGTGGGGGCATGAGTCTCGTCGATGAACTGAAAAGCGCCGTCACCCCCCGAGCAGCCCTGCTCGTCGTCGGCGTCTTCGCCCTCCAGCTCCTGTTCATCGCCTCGTACGTCGGGGCCCTGCACCACCCCAAGCCGCGGGACGTGCCCTTCGGCGTCGTCGCGCCACCCCAGGTCTCGGCCCAGCTCGTCGGGCGGCTGGAGAAGCTCCCCGGCGACCCGCTCGACCCCCGCACGGTCACCGACGAGGCCGCGGCACGGCAGCAGATCCTGAACCGGGACATCGACGGCGCCCTGATCGTCGCCCCGACCGGCCGCACCGACACCCTGCTCGTCGCCTCCGGCGGCGGCACCGTGCTCTCCTCCGCCCTGCAGACGATCTTCACGCAGGTGGAGGGAGCCCAGCAGCGCACCGTGCGGACGGTCGACGTGGCCCCGGCCTCGGCGGAGGACTTCGACGGGCTCTCGGCCTTCTACCTGGTCGTCGGCTGGTGCGTCGGCGGCTACATCTGCGCCGCGATCCTGGCGATCAGCGCGGGCTCCCGGCCCGCGAACCGCGAACGCGCGATCATCCGTCTCGGCGCGCTCGCGGTCTACTCGATCCTCGGCGGCCTCGGCGGCGCGATCATCGTCGGCCCGATCCTGGGCGCCCTGCCCGGCAGCGTCGCCGCCCTGTGGGGGCTCGGCGCCCTGGTCGTCTTCGCCGTCGGCAGCGCCACCCTCGCCCTGCAGTCGGTCTTCGGGATCGTCGGCATCGGCCTGGCGATCCTGCTGATCGTGATCGCGGGCAACCCCAGCGCCGGCGGCGCCTTCCCGCTGCCGATGCTGCCCCCGTTCTGGAACGCGATCGGCCCGGCCCTGCCGCCGGGCGCGGGCACCTGGGCGGCGCGCTCGATCGCGTACTTCAAGGGCAACGACATGACCGGCTCGATGCTGGTCCTCTCCGCCTGGGCGGTCGTCGGCGCGGCGGTCACCCTGGTGATGTCCTCGCTGAAGCGCAAGCCCGAGTCGGAGCCGATCGCGGGGGAGCTGGACGAGGTCCGCGCGTAGGACCCACGCAGATGGCCCCCGCCGAAGCGGGGGCCATCGGTCCGGGGGATCAGGGGATCAGGGGATCAGTAGACGCTGACCCCGTACGCGCTCAGCGCCTCCGTCACGGGCTGGAAGAACGTCGTTCCGCCCGAGGAGCAGTTGCCGCTGCCGCCGGAGGTGAGTCCGATGGCGCGGCTGCCGGAGTAGAGCGGGCCGCCGGAGTCGCCGGGCTCGGCGCACACGTTCGTGCGGATCATGCCGTAGACGATGTCCCCGCCGCCGTAGTTCACGGTGGCGTTGAGGCCGGTCACCGAGCCGCTGTGGGTGCCGGTGGTGGAGCCGCGGCGGGTGACCGACATGCCGACCGTGGCGTTGGCGGCGCTGGTGATGTCGACGCTGCCGACGGTGCCGGACTTGGTGACCGTGCTGTTGGTGTAGCGGACGATCCCGTAGTCGTTGACCGGGAAGCTCGATCCGGCCGTGGAGCCGAGGACCGTCGAGCGGGAGGAGTTGGAGTACCAGGTCCCGGCCCCGTCGGTGCAGTGACCGGCGGTGAGGAAGTAGTACGTCCCCGCGCTGTCACGGACGTTGAAGCCGAGCGAGCAGCGCCAGCCGGCGTCGGCGTAGATCGCGTCGCCGCCGGAGATCAGCTTGGTGAACTTCCCGGGGGTCCGCTCGACGCGGATCGCGCCGGCGTTGGCCCCCGCCTGCTGCCTGATCTTCGCGATCTCGGCCGGGGAGACGGTGGAGTCGGCGGTGACGACGACCTTCCCGCCGGCGGTGTCGACGTGCCAGGCGGTGCCCGCCACGTCGGCGGCGAGCACGGCGTCGCTCGCGGCGGAGAGCTGGGAGGCGCCGAAGGTCTGCGTCGTGCCCGCGCTCGCCGTCGGGACGGCCAGGGCCGCGGCGGCGGCGAGCCCGGCGGTGACGGCGAGCGTCCGGATCGTACGGGTGCGGGTGGTGCGCTGGTTCCTCACTTCTCGTTCCTCCTGAGTGGGGGGAAGGTGCGGATCGGTGCGCGGGGATCAGTAGAGGCTGACCCGGTACTTGGCGAGCGCCTCGGGCACCGGCTGGTAGAAGGTGGTGCCGCCGGTGGAGCAGTTGCCGCTGCCGCCGGAGGTGAGGCCGAGCGCCTTGGTGCCGTCGTAGAGCGCGCCGCCGGAGTCGCCGGGCTCGGCGCAGACGTTGGTCTGGATCATGCCGCGGACGGTGCCGCCGCCGGAGTAGTGCACGGTGGCGTCGAGGCCGGTGACGGTGCCGCTGCGGGTGCCGGTGGTGGAGCCGGAGCGCTTGACGGGCTCCCCCACGTAGGCGTCGGCGGCGGTGAAGCCCCCGGTGTGGGCGAGCGAGGCGTTGTCGTAGCGGACGAGCGCGTAGTCGTTGCCGGGGAAGCTGGACCCGACGGTGGCGCCGATCAGGGTGGACTGCGCCGAGTTGGCGTACCAGGTCTTCACGACGTTGCCGCAGTGGCCGGCGGTGAGGAAGTAGTACGTGCTGCCGCTGCGCACGTTGAAGCCGAGCGAACAGCGGTAGCCGCTGCCGTAGATGGCGTCGCCCGCGCCGAGCAGGGGCTTGAAGACGCCGGGGGTGCGCTGGACGTGGAGGGCTCCGGCGTCGGCACCGGCCGCCGCGCGGATCTTCGCGATCCCCGCGTCGGTGACGGTGGAGTCGGCGGTGACGACGACCCGGCCGGCCGCTCTGTCCACGTACCAGGCGGTGCCGCCGACCCCTGCGGCGTCGACGGCGGCGTCGGCGCGGGCGAGCTGGGCGGCTCCGGCCGGGCCGGGGGCGGGGGCGGCCTGGGCTCCGGGGAGTCCGATGGCCGTCACGGCCGCGATTCCGGCGACGAGGGCGAGCAGACGGGTGCGGGTGTTCCTCACTGTGCTCCTCACAATTCTCCTTCTGGGAAAAGCGGAGGGGCCCGTGGATGGCGGGCCCGCGAAGCGCCGCCAGGTGACGTGTTCCTGACATGCACCGTCAGCGATAGTGGCCCCCTCGGAGCGGACGCACAAGACCGCCGAACGGACGGATGCCCCCGCCGTCCCGGCCGGGGGCACCCGTCATCGGTGTCGCATCGGGTCGAAGCCCTGCTCAGGAGCGGCTCAGCAGCCGCTCCCCCGCCGCCACCGCGGTGTCGAGCGTGTTCCCGGGCGGCGGGAACGGGCAGATGAAGTGGTCGGCGAAGGCGCAGGGCGGCAGCAGCGCACGGTTGAAGTCCACCGTCACCGAACCGTCCTCGGCCGGAGCCGCCGGGCGGAGGAAGCGGAAGCGGTAGCTGTCCCGGCCGCTGGTGGCGTCCGCGAAGACCGCCCACAGGGAGCCGTCGTCCTCGACGGCCACCTGCAGGGTGTGCTCGCCCCCGTGCAGGTCGAAGACCAGCTCCCCGGAGAGCCCGAGACCGCGCTCCCTGCCGTCGGCGTTCTCGACCCGCACGCTGCGGGTCTCCGCGTACGGACGGAACACGCCGGGCACCACCCAGCGCTCGTCGTACGGAGTGGCCTCGATGCCCCGGAAGGCGCGGCGCGCCTCCGACTCCGGGTCGAAGTCCCGTACGGCCCACAGCCCTTCGCGCCGGAGCACCACGAGCCGCCGGCCCGCCGACTCGACGCGGGACTCGTGGATCGGGCCGTGGTCGGCGGTGAGCCCGACCGTGCCGATGAGGGGCTTGCCGTCGACGGTGACCGCGTCCTCCGCGCCCGCCGACAGGAGGACCTCGTCGCCGTCCTCCCGCCACTCGCCGGGAACGCCCGGAAGCCGCCCCTCCGGGAAGTCCGCGAGCCAGTGGGTGCCCGTGAGGGAGAGAGGGCCGTACGAGGAGGAGACCGCGGCCTCGCGCTGCTCGTGCCAGTGCTGCCAGTCCTGCTGGGGATCCGTACTCATGGTGCTCAACCCTTCCATACGGGCTCGGGCAGCCCGAGGTGCGCCCGGAGCGTCGTGCCGGCGTACTCCGTACGGAAGACCCCGCGCTCCTGGAGCAGCGGGACGACCCGGTCGACGAAGTCGTCGAGACCGCCGGGAGTGAGGTGCGGGACGAGGATGAAGCCGTCGGCGGCGTCCGTGGCCACGAACTCCTCCAGGGCCGCCGCCACCGTCGCCGGACTGCCGACGAAGGACTGCCGGCCGGCGGACTCGATGACCGTCTGCCGGATCGACAGGCCCTTCGCCTCGGAGAGCGCCCGCCACTTCCTGGCCACCGCCACCGGGTCGGCGACCCGCACCCGGCCCTGGACGAGCGCAGAGTCGGGGTCGGGATCGACGTCCGGGAGCGGCCCGTCGGGGTCGTAGCCGGACAGGTCACGGCCCCAGATCTGCTCCAGGGCGAGGATCGCGTTCTGCGGGGAGACCTGGAGGCGGCGGATCTCGGCGGCCTCCTCCTGTGCCTCGGCGTCGGTGTCCCCGAGGACGTACGTCACTCCCGGCATGATCTTCAGGTCGCCCGGCTCCCTGCCGTACCGGGCCAGCCGCCCCTTGACGTCGGCGTAGAACTCCCGGCCGGCCTCCAGGGTGGAGTGCCGGGTGAAGATCACGTCGGCGGCCGAGGCGGCGAACTCCCGGCCCTCGGCGGAGTCCCCGGCCTGGATGACGACCGGATGCCCCTGCGGGGAGCGCGGGACGGTGAACTCGCCCTCGATCCCGAACTGCGGCCCGTCGTGGGCGAAGGGCCGCGGGCGGCCGTCCGGGGTCCAGGAGTCCCACAGCTCCCGGGCGGTGGCGAGGAACTCGGCGGCCCTGGTGTACCGGTCGGCCCGGTCGAGGTAGCCGCCGCGCCGGAAGTTCTCGCCGGTGAAGGCGTCCGACGAGGTGACCACGTTCCAGGCGGCCCGGCCCGCGCTGAGGTGGTCGAGCGAGGCGAGCCTGCGGGCCAGTTCGTACGGCTCGTTGAAGGTGGCGTTGACCGTGCCGGCCAGGCCGAGCCGGTCGGTGACGGCGGCGAGCGCGTTGAGGACGGTGATCGACTCGGGCCGGCCGACGACGTCGAGGTCGTGGATCCGCCCGTTGTGCTCGCGCAGCCGCAGCCCCTCGGCCAGGAAGAAGAAGTCGAAGAGACCGCGCTCCGCGGTTCTCGCGAGGTGCTCGAAGGAGGAGAAGTCGATCTGCGACCCGGAGCGTGGATCGGACCAGACGGTGGTGGAATTGACGCCGGGGAAGTGTGCGGCGAGATGGATCCGCTTCCGGGCGGGGGGTGTGCTCACGCGCCTGCTCCCGTCGTGGCGTACTGACCGGCGGGGCGGACGAGCCCCAGGTGGTCGCGGAGGGTGGTGCCCTCGTAGGCCGTACGGAGGAGGCCGCGGTCCCGGAGCCGGGTCACGGTGTCCGCGGCGAACCGCGCCAGGTCCCGTTCGGGCACGGCCGGCACGAGGTGGAAGCCGTCGACCGCGCCGCCGCCGTGCCAGCCGGCGATCAGTTCGGCGAGCGCCCCCGGCCCGCCCTCGTACGTGTCGAGGTCGACGGTCGCCGAGAGCAGCACGCGCAGCTGCCCGGGGTCGCGGCCGTGGGCGCGGGCCGCCCGGTGCAGTTCGGCGCGGAGACCCGCGGCCTCCTCCGCGGAGCCGGCCCGGATCAGGACCACGTCGGCGTGGTGGGCGGCGGTCTCCCTGGCCGCGGGGCGGGTGGCGTCGACGACGGTCACCGGATTGCCCTGCGGGGGGCGGGGGACGATCGAGGGGCCCTTCACGGAGAAGGTCGAGCCCTGGAAGTTCACGTGGTGCAGCTTGCGGCGGTCGACGAACCGGCCGGTCGCCACATCGCGTATCTCGGCGTCGTCCTCCCAGCTGTCCCACAGCTTGCGGGCGACCTCGGCGACCTCGCCCGCCTCCTGCCAGAGCTCGGCGGCGGGCGGGACGGGGCGGCGGCCGAAGAGCCGGGCCTCGGCCCCGGTCGGGGAGACCGCGATCCGCCAGCCGGCCCGGCCCCGGCTCACCCAGTCGAGGGTGGCGACGGCGGCCTGGACGTGGAAGGGCTCGGTGTGGGTGGTGGTCACGGTCGGCACGAGGCCGATGGAGCGGGTCTCGGGGGCGACCCGGGCGAGGACGGCGAGCGCGTCCAGGCCCGGCCGGGCGAAGGAGTCGTCATGGGTGAGGAAGTCGAGCCCGGCGGCCTCGGCGAGCCGGGCGAGCGCGACCGTACGCGCGGCGGAGGTGACAGGGGGGCCTTCGGGTCCGGGGGCGAGTTCGGCGGCGAGGTGGAGTGTTCGGATGCTGGTCATGCGGTCTCTCTCGGAACGGGTGCGGTCTCCCGGCACGGTGCGGGGTGGGTCAGTTCCCGGTGCGCGGCAGGCCCGGCGGGTTGATCTCCGACTTCTTCACGGCCTCGTCGTCGAGGCCCCACCGCTTGAGGACCTGGGCGTAGGTGCCGTTCTCGATGACGTGGTCGAGGGCGGCGGCGTAGGCGGCGACGAGACCGCTGTCCTTCTTCGTGGTGGCCGCGATCTTGCCCTGGAGGCCGGCGCCCGCACCGGAGAACTTCCCGACGATCTCCGTCTGGCCGGCGGAGAGCACGTGGTAGGCGGCGACGGGGTTGGGGCCGAGGTAGCCGTCGATCCGGCCGGACTGGAGCGCCAGGTAGTAGTCCGAGGTGTTCTGGTAGTACGTGATGTCGACCGGCTCGCGGCCGGCCTTCTCGTTCTGCGCGGACCAGTCGACGAGGATCTTCTCCTGGTTGGTGCCGGAGCCGACGGCGATCTTCTTCCCTGCCACGTCCTCGGGGCCCTTCACTGTCCAGCCGGAGCCCTTCTTCGCCTCGAAGGCGAGGTCGTCGAGGCGGTAGGTGGCGAAGTCGTACTTCTCCTTGCGCTCCTCGGTGACGGTGACGTTGGAGAAGACGGCGTCGTACTTGCCGCTGTCGAGGCCGACGAAGAGGTTCTCCCAGGCGACCGGGTTGAACTCGGGCTTCAGGCCGAGGGCGTCGGCGACCAGGGTGGCGAGGTCGACCTCGACGCCGATCAGCGTCTTGTCGTCGGTGGCGCGGAAGGCGAGCGGCGCGTTGCTGGTCGCGGAGACGCCGAGGACGAGCGTGCCTCTCTTGCGGACGGCCTCGGGCAGCAGGCCGGCGAGGGCGTCGACCTTGGGGGTGTGGATGCGGTTCTGCTCGGGGCTCAGGTTGATGCCGCCGCTCCGCTTCCCGTCGGCGGGCGCGATGCTGTCGACGGCGGCGTCACCCGAACCGCAGGCGGTGAGGACCCCGAGGGCGGTGAGCGAGGCGAGGGCGGCGAGGAGGCTACGACGGGTCTTCACGGTGGTGCTCCTGTGGGAGAAGAGAGAGGAGGAAATAGGAGATGGAGAGGAGAGAAGGAAGGGAAAGGCGGCGGGTCAGAGGACCTTGGAGAGGAAGGCGCGGGTGCGTTCGTGGCGCGGGGCGTCGAGCACCTCGGCGGGCGGCCCCTGCTCGACGATCCGGCCCTCGTCCATGAAGACCACGGTGTCGGCGACCTCGCGGGCGAAGCCGATCTCGTGGGTGACGACGATCATGGTGGTGCCGGAGGCGGCCAGGTCCTTAATAACGTCGAGGACCTCGCCGACCAGTTCGGGGTCGAGCGCGGAGGTCGGCTCGTCGAAGAGGAGCAGGCCCGGTTCGAGGGCGAGCGCGCGGGCGATGGCGACCCGCTGCTGCTGCCCGCCGGAGAGCTGCTTGGGGTACGCCTCCGCCTTGTCGGCGAGTCCGACTCGATCGAGGAGCTGCCGGGCCGCGGCCTCGGCGTCCTTGCGGCGGCGCTTCAGGGCCGAGACGGGCGCCTCGACGATGTTCTCCAGGACGGTCAGGTGCGGGAAGAGGTGGAAGTTCTGGAAGACGAAGCCGATCCTGGTCCGCTGCTTGAGGATCTCCCGCTCGCGCAGCTCGTACAGCTTGTTCCCGGAGCGGCGGTAACCGACGAGGGTGCCGTCGACGCTGACGGTGCCACCGTCGACCTTCTCCAGGTGGTTGACGGTCCGCAGCAGGGTGGACTTGCCGGAGCCCGAGGGGCCGAGGACGACGGTGACCTCGCCGGCCCGGACGTCGAGGTCGATGCCGCGCAGGACGTGGAGCGGGCCGAAGTTCTTGTGGACGCCCCGTATCTCGACCTTGGGCTTCGGGTCTGCGGTGACGGAGCTCATCGGACGCTCCCCTTCGCGTAGTGGCGTTCGACGTAGTGCTGGACGACGGAGAGCGCGGTGGTGAGCAGGACGTACCAGGCGGTGGCGACCATCAGGAGCGGGACGACCCGCCCGTTGCGGCCGTAGACGACCTGCACCTGGTAGAAGAGTTCGCCGATCGCCATGACGGAGACGATCGAGGTGCCCTTGAAGAGCGAGATGATCTCGTTGGCGGCGTTGGGCAGGATCGAGCGCATCGCCTGCGGCAGCACGATCCGCCGCACCTGTCGGAGCCTCGGGATGCCGAGCGAGGCCGCGGCCTCCGACTGACCGTGGTCGACGGAGAGCACCCCGCCCCGGACGATCTCCGCCGCGTACGCCGCCTGGTGCAGGGCGAGGCCGAGGACGGCGGCGCTCATCTCGCCGACCAGACCCATGGTGTCGAAGGAGACGAAGCCGGGCCCGAAGGGGATGCCGATGCTCAACTCCTTGTAGAGATAGGCGAGGTTGAACCAGAAGAGGAGCTGGACGATGAGCGGGATCGAGCGGAAGGCCCAGATGTAGCCGAACGCGACGGACCGCAGGAACGGGCTGGCCGACAGGCGCATGAAGGCGAGCACGATGCCGACGGCGAAGCCGAGTGCGGTGCCGTAGAAGGTGAGCTGGAGGGTGACCCAGACGGCCCGGAGGATCGTCTCCGCGGTGAAGAACGCGGCGAAGACGTCCCATTCCCAGCCAGGGTTGGTGACGAGACCGTGGGCGAACTGGACGAGCAGGACGGCGGTGACGACGACGGCCACCCAGCGCCAGGGGTGACGTACGGGGACGACCACGAGGTCGGCGGGTGCGGGCGCCGCGGTGCGCGGGTCCTTCACGGCGCTTTCGACGGCGGGCGGATCGCTGGTTCCGGCGGCGGGCGGATCGCTGGTTTCGGCGGGCGGATCGCTGGTGAGAGCCATGGCGGTTCCTCGGAAAGGGCGGGCGGGAGGAGCGGAGGGGAGCGTGGGCGCGCGAGGGTCAGGCGCTCAGCGGGACCGTGGAGCGACACGCGCGGTCCCGCAGGAAGGTCAGCGCGGCCCGCGCGGTGACGTCGTTCTGCCGGAAGGCGAACCCGCCGGTACGGGGCCGGGTGAAGGCGCCACCGGCCCGTGCCGTGGTGTGCGGGCCGAGGGCGAAGCGGCGCGGGTGCGGGCGCCCGTCGCGCCCCAGGATCCGGCCGTCGACGGGGTCGACGACGAGGAGGCCTTCGGTGGTGGCCCGCGCGCCGTCCTCGTACAGGGCGCGCAGGAGCGGGCTGCCGGTGTGTTCGAGGGTGGGGTCGGGGAGGCGGGCCTCCACCAGGGCGCGGGCCTCGGTCCACTCCCCCGGTACGGCGGGGGACCCGGCCCGGAAGAGTCCGCGTTCCTCGTCGGCTTCGACGGTGACCTGGGGGCCGAGGAAACGGACGACGCCGGCGCGGGAGAGCGCGAGGAGCTGGTGCAGCCGGGGACCGGGCGGCCCGGAGGCGAGGTAGCTGAAGAAGCCGTGCCACCAGCCGTCGGACCCCAGGCGCGTGCCGAGCCGCAGGAGCTGGCCGTAGACGGAGAGCAGCGCGTCGAAGACGGCGGCGTCGGCGCTGTGGGCCGGGTCGTGGCGGCGGGTCAGGTCGTCGTCGATGTGGTCGCGCAGGCCCTGCTGGAGGGCCTCGGCGGAGCTGTAGCGGAGGCCGTCGAGGGGGTGGTCGAGGGCGTCGAGGTCGAGCCGGTCGGCGGGGTCGGGGACGGCTGCGGCGACGAGCGCGGCGAGTTCGGCCCCGCGCGGCGGCGCCTGCGCGTAGGCCTTCTCGAAGTCGCTCCAGGGCAGCGCGGTCCGCTCCGGGTGGGCGGCGAAGAGCCGGTGGTAGTGGGCCCAGCCGAGTTCCTTGTCGACGAGGGGCCACACGTCGCGCCGGAAGTCGAGGGGACCGGTCCGCCTCAGCAGGGCGTCGGTCTGCTCGGGGCCGAGGAAGCGGGGCAGCGGGGGCCGTTCGCCGTCGAGGACGTAGCCGAGCTTCGCGCGGTACGGGACGCCGCGCCGCGATCCGACGTGCAGGACGGGTTCCCTGCCGGAGGGGACGTAGACCAGCGCGTCGCCCTCGCCCTCGTACCGTCCGCCGCGGCCCTCGGTGAGCAGCGCCATCAGGTCGACGAAGGCGAGTCCGAAACCGCGCACGAGGACGGCTTCGCCGGCGGGCAGTGCGGTGAGGTCGGTGTCGGCGGTGAAGTCGGGCGGCAGGTGGACGAGGCCGTGGCGGGCGGCGAATCCGGCCAGGGTCCGCTGTTCCGCGTCGGGTTCGGCGTCGAGGTGTCCGACGGTGAGGACGACGAGGTCGGCGAGGAGGGGTGCGGCGGCGTCCCGCAGCCAGACCCGCTGGCGTCCCTCGCGGGGGCCGCCGACGCGCAGGGCCGAGGTGCGGTGTTCGTGGACGGTGACGGAGCCGGGCAGGGAGGCGCGGGCCCGCTCGTACGCCCAGCGCAGATAGGCGCCCTGCTCGGGACGGGTGGGGAAGGCGCGTCCCTCGATGCCGGACCATTCGGCGAGGGTGGGTCCCGGTCGGACGGGTCCTTCGAGGACCACGGTCTCGTCGGTGAACATCGTGACGTCCTCGGCACGGGAGTTCATCCAGAGCAGCGGGGACTGTCCGGTGCGCCAGATGCGGCCGGGGCCCGCCGGGTGCGGGTCGACGAGGTGGAGGTCGAGGGGGCGGTCGCCGTACAGCTCGGGCAGGTTGGCAGCGAGGCGTTCGAGGACACCGGTCCCCCGCGGCCCGGCGCCCACGATCACGATCGACGGGGTGGCCGGCACGGCGAGCGAGGGAGCGGCCGTCGGATGGCCGCTCATCGCGCACCGGCCGTTCCGCGGGCGTAGTGCCGCTCGACGTAGTGCTGGCCGATGCCGAGGACCGAGGTGACGGCGACGTACCAGAGCGTGGCGACGAGCAGCAGCGGGATGACCTCGTACGTGCGGTGGTAGACGAGCTGCGTCGAGTAGAGCAGGTCCTGGACGGCGATGACGGAGACGATCGAGGTGCCCTTGAGGGTGCCGATCAGCATGTTCCCGGCGGGCGGGACGATCGCCCGCATGGCCTGCGGCAGCACGATCCGGGAGAGCCGGCGCCGGCGGCCGAGACCGAGGGACTCGGCGGCCTCGATCTGGCCCCGGTCGACGGAGAGGATGCCGCCGCGCACGACCTCGGCGGCGTAGGCGGCCTCGTGGAGGGTGAGGCCGAGGACGGCGACGGCGACGGGTCCGAGGAGGTTGACGGTGTTGACGCCGAGGATCTGTGGGTAGAGCGCTCCGATGTTGAACCAGAAGAGCAGCTGGACCAGGATCGGAGTAGACCGGAAGAACCACACGTACCCCCAACTCACCGCCCGCAGGACGGGGTTGGCGGAGAGCCTCAGCACCGCGAGCAGCGTCCCCAGGGCGAAGCCGAGGACCATGACGAGGGCCGTGAGCCACAGGGTGAGGCCGAGGCCGCGCAGGACGGACGCGGAGGTGAAGTAGGCGGCGACCACGTCCCACTGGAAGGCCTCGTTGCGGACGACCGAGACGAGACCGAGGGCGAGCAGGACGAGGACGAGACCGGCGGCGGTCCACTGTCCGGCGCGGCGGGTGGGGACGACGCGCGGAGGCGGTTCGGCCGGCGGGGCCGTGGCGGGGGTGGTGGCGAGGGTCGCGGACATGCGAAGGCTCCGTGGATGCCAGGGGGCGGATCGAACACGGGGGTGCGCCTTCACACGCGCTGAGTAGCGGATCCGGGCCCCTCAGCCCGATCCGCCCTTCGAGGCTATGCGGTCAACACGGGCCGCTGTCAAGGCTGTCCGTACTGTGAGCCGTACGTCTCATCGTGGTTGACGGGGGAACGGATGCCTGTTCCACTGGGGCCATGCATCCGCAGCAGCTGGTCACGCGCTCCCACATCGACTTCGGTCGCGTGTGGTCCTCTTCCTGTTGAGCCGACCCGCTGTTCCGCCCCACCCGCGTGCTGTTCTCCGCGGTGCCTTCACACCCAGGCCCTTCGCCGGCGCCTGAGCTCTCCCCTCCCCTCGCCCTGCCCCTGTGTCCTCCTTCGTCCTGAAGGAAGCCGCGGCCTGCCTTCGTTCCGGAGGATGCCGTCGTCCTTCCTCGGTCCGAGGGAAGCCTCCTCCTGCCTTCGCCCCGAAGGACTTTCATGACCTTCGCGTTGTCCGTGCACCGGACCACGACCACCGACGCCCTGGCCCGCCCGCTCCTCGACGAGCTGGCGCACGAGTACACGACCCGGTACGGCTCCGCCCACGACCTGAACCGCTATCCGGCGGAGGAGTTCGCCCCTCCGCACGGCGCCTTCCTGCTCCTCCTGGAGCAGGGCCGGCCCGTGGCCGGCGGCGCCTACCGCCGCTACGACGACCACACCGCCGAACTCAAGAGGATCTGGACCCACTCGGCACACCGCAGGCGCGGCCTCGCCCGCCGCGTCCTGACCGTGCTCGAACGGGAGGCCGCAGCCTGCGGCTACTCCCGGGTCTTCCTGACGACCGGCCCTCGCCAGCCCGAGGCCAGGGGCCTCTATCTGGCGAGCGGCTACCGCCCGCTGTTCGACGTGACCGCAGAGCCCGAGTCGATCGGCCCGCTGCCGTTCGAGAAATTCCTGGAGAACCCGAAGCCATGAGTACGCGTACGAGTACCGGCACCGCGCGCACCACCCTCGCCTTCGCCCTGATCACCGCCACCGCGCTCACCCTCACCGCCTGCGCGGGCGGCGAGCCCGCGACGGCCCCCGCCGGGGCCTCCGGCGCACCGGGCGCCGCGAAGAACGCCCTCCCGACGGAGGACGTGGTGTCGGCGGTCGCCAGGAACGAGGACGCGGCGAAGCTGCTCCCCGCCGACGTACGGCGGCGGGGCGGCCTCACCCTCGCCTCCTCGGTCGGGACGCCGCCCAGTTCGGCCTATCTGCCGGACGGCAGGACCGTGGTGGGCGTGGACGCCGACTTCGCCGGTGCCGTGGCGAAGGCCCTCGGCCTGGAGCTGAAGCGCGAGGTGGTCGGTTTCGAGGCGATCCTGCCGGCACTGGGCAGCGGCAAGTACGACGTCGGCACCGGGAACTTCGGTGTGACGGAGGAGCGGCGCAAGGCCATCGACTTCGTCACGTACATCAACGACGGCCAGGGCTTCGCGAGCCGGGCCGACAGCCCCCTGAAGGCGGTCACGGACCTCACACAGCTCTGCGGTCTGAAGGTGGCCGTGAACGCGGGCACCACCTTCGAACGGACCCTGGAGCAGAACAAGGGCCGGTGCGCGGAGGCCGGCAAGCAGCCGTACGAGGTGAACGTCTACAGCGAGACGGGGGCGATCTGGATGTCGCTCCAGCAGGGCCGCAGCGATGTCGTGATGAACACGATCAACGGTGTGCGGTACGCGGTGACCCAGCAGCGGAACGTGAAGTTCCTCAACGAGTACCGGCGGCTCGACGTCGGCTTCGCCTTCAAGAAGGGCACCCCGCTCGCGCCCGCCTTCCAGGCGGCGGTGAACGGCCTGAAGGCGGACGGGACGTACGACAGGATCCTGCGGAAGTGGGGGGTGACGGGGTCGGGCATCCCCACGTCGCGGATCTCCCCGCCGGAACTCCCGGCACCGGAGAAGTGAGGGGGTGCCCGGCGGGGGCGTCGGGCCGACGGGACGTCAGCAGCCGTCGCAGGGACAGCAGCAGTCGCAGTTCCCGCAGCCGGAATCGCAGTTGCAGTCGCGGCAGCAGCCCTCGCGCTTCTTGCGGGACCAGGGACCCTCGTACTCCTTGGCGCAGCAGATCTGGCAGGTGCAGAAGAGCCAGGTGAACATGGCGCACCCGGCGAGGAAGCCGCGCGGCTTGGGAGCCTGGGGCGCCCCGCCGCCGAACTGCGGCGGCAGCCCCCCGGGTCCGCTGGGCCCACCGGTGCCACCCGGTCCGCCCGGGCCCATGGGCCCGCCCCCGTAGGGGTTCCCGCCGTACGGGTCGTACGGGCCCGGCGTTCCGCTCGCGTACGGATTGCCCGGGACCGGGCCCTGCCCCGGTCCCGGCGCTCCGTGCGCGCAGGTCGTCGTCCCGAAGGCGCGGTTCACCGAGGTGCGCAGCTCGTGCGCGAGCAGGACGTGGACCAGCTTGTCGTCGGTGAACTCGGCGTCCCGCAGGGCGAGCCGGATGCCGTGGAGCGCGTCGTCGGCGAGCCGGCGAGCCTCCTCCCGGGTGGTGCCGGTGGCGGTGAGCGGGTTCCAGGCGCCGGCCTCCGCGTCGGCGGTCTGGTCCTCGACGGCGTCGAGGAGGTGGGCGAGGCGGCCGAAGAGCCGGCCCGCCTCGGCGAGCGGCTCCGCGTTCTCCGGCCGTCCGGCGAGGACGGCGGTGTGCGCGAAGGCGGCCGCGGTCGCGGTCTCGGTCGGTTCGGTGACGGCGAGCAGGGAGGTGCCGGGCCCCGCGAGGGCCTCGATGCCGGTCTGGCGGTCGACGGCGTCGACGAGGACGGCGGTGTCGAAGCCGAGGGAGCGGCCGGTCCTGGCTCCGGCCCTGTCCCAGGAGCGGGCGACCCGGCGGGCCGCGGCGGCGACGGGCCGCCGGGCCAACAGACCGTCCCGGTCGGCGACGTGGTCGCGCACCTTCGCGGAGGCGAGGACGAGGGAGACGGCGGCGGCGAGCCGGGCGCCGTCACCCCGGGCCACGGGGGCGGTCCGCATCGCGCGCAGCGGGCAGGGTCCCGCGGTGCGCCGTCCGCTTGCCACCGAGCCGGTCTGAGCCTCCGTCAGGACGGAGACGATGAGGCCGTCGTAGTTGGTGACGACCCGGGCGAACTGCCCGTGGTCGGCGCGAAGCGCCAGGCAGAGGCCGCAGAGGTGGGCCATCCACTCGACCTTCAGGCCGTCCGTGAGGCGGTGGGTGCAGGGCCTGACGATTCCGAACAAGAGACTCCCCCGTGGGCTGCGCGCGATGCCGCGGAGCGGCCTCGCGGCATCGTAGCGAGCGGGCGCGTTCACCCGTACGCGCCCACCGTCACCCTTCCGGCCCGACTTTCATATTTTCAGCTACATGGCCCTCCCTCAGGCCCCGCATACCGCAAGTTTCCTGACGAATCGCCAGGAAACGGTGCTCACGTTCTGCACCAGTCCCGTCACGAATCCCCTGCGCGCCGTCTATCCACTTGGCGCGCGATCCGCATCATGAAGGACGATAGGGATTGCGGAACCACAAGTGACCGCGCTGAAAGGAGGCGTCCATGGGATCGGTGCGCAAGGCGAGTGCCTGGCTGGGACTCGTCGAGGACAACGACGAGCGTTACTACGACGACGAGTACGCCGACGGTGCCGAGGGCGGCGACGCCTGGGTGACGGACCCCCGGGTCCGGGTCGCCACGGACACCGCCGAGGACCGGGGACGCCGGATCGCCACCGTCTCCCCCGACGGCTTCCGGGACGCCCGCGGCATCGGCGAGCTCTTCCGGGACGGTGTTCCGGTGATCGTGAACCTGACCGCGATGGAGCCGAACGACGCCAAGCGCGTGGTGGACTTCGCCGCCGGCCTCGCCTTCGGTCTGCGCGGTTCGATCGAGCGCGTGGCGACGCGGGTCTTCCTGCTGACCCCCGCCGACACCCAGATCGTCACCGGCGAGACGGGCCGGCGCCGGCAGGACGGTTTCTTCAACCAGAGCTGAGCGGGTCCGCCGGTCCGGCCGGCCCCCCGAAGGATCGGGTCAGAGCGCCGGACGCCCCGAGCCGGCGGGCTCGATCGCATCACGGGTCGC
Source organism: Streptomyces exfoliatus (assembly GCF_000725545.1). Taxonomy (GTDB): domain Bacteria; phylum Actinomycetota; class Actinomycetes; order Streptomycetales; family Streptomycetaceae; genus Streptomyces; species Streptomyces exfoliatus. The sequence goes on from NZ_JNZP01000015.1 coordinate 402,086, forward strand.
GGGCACCCGCGGCTCGGACGGCCGGGCGAGCGGGGACGGCTCCGCGACCGCGACCGCCTCGGGGGACCCCGAGGGCCCCGGGCACTCCACCCGCTTCGAAAGTCCCTTCACCGCGGACCCGGCCGCCACCGGTTCCGCCGACTCCTCCGGGCACTCCATCATCCGGGGCAGCCGCCGGGCCATCACCGCGCCGAGGAGCAGCAGCCCCGCGCTCACGAAGAGCGTGACGTGCAGCCCGTTCACGAAGGCGTGCCGGGCGGCCTGGTGCAGCGCGCCGCCCGCCGCGCCGCCGAGCTGGTCGGCCACCTGGTAGGCCTCGCCGAGCGAGTTCGCGGCGGCCCTGCTCGCCTCCGCGGGCACCCCGGGGACCGCGGCGAGCCCGGGGGCGTACGCCGCGTTCATCACACTGCCGAGCAGGGCGATGCCCATGCCGGCGCCGAGCTGGTACGAGGTCTCGCCGATCGCGGCGGCGCCGCCCGCGCTGCGCTGCGGGGCCTCGCTCAGCATCGACTCGTACGCCGAGAAGAGCGTGGTCTGCAGACCGAAGCCGAGCAGCACGAAGCCCACCGTGAGCAGCAGAGGCCGGTCGTGCTGCCCCATGAAGGTCAGCAGCAGCACGGCGGCGGCGGTGAGCACGAAGCCCCAGCCGACCATCCGGCGCGGTCCGATCCTGCGCAGGGTGTACGAGCCGGTGGCGCCGGCGGCCATCGCGGCGAAGGTGAGCGGAAGCAGCCGGAGCCCGGTCTCCAGGGGGCCGAGCCCGAGGACCAGCTGGAGGTACTGGACGGCGATCAGCTCCAGGCCGACCAGGGCCAGCATGCCGATGACGATGCAGCCGACCGAGGTGGTGAAGGCCGCCCGCGAGAAGAGCCCCATGTCGATCAGCGGGTGCGGGCGCCGCCTCTGCCGCCGTACGAAGAGGACGAGGAGCGCGGCTCCGAGCAGCAGCGGCCCCGCGGTCGGCAGGGCGAGGAACGGGTCTCCGGCCCCGGCGCGCTTGACTCCGAGGACGCAGCCGAGCACACCGGCGGCGGCCATGAGCGCGCCGAGGACGTCCCAGGGTCCGTCGGCGGCTCCCCGGGACTCGGGCAGGAGGCGGCGGCCGAGCGGCAGGATCAGCGCCATCAGCGGGATGTTGATGAGGAAGACGGAGCCCCACCAGTAGTGCTCGACGAGAAAGCCGCCGAGGACGGGTCCTGTGGCCGCGCCGACCGCGGCGACCGCGGTCCAGACGCCGATGGCGGTGGCGCGCTCCCGCCGGTCGGGGAAGACCGCCCGGAGGATGGAGAGCGTGGCGGGCATGATCATGGCGCCGCCGACACCGAGCAGCGCGCGGGCCGCGATGAGGACGCCGGGTTCGGTGGCGAGCGCGGCGACCGCGGAGGCGATGCCGAAGAGCGCGTATCCGAGGAGGAGGACCCTCCGCCGTCCGACCCGGTCGCCGAGGGTGCCGAAGAGGATGAGGAGCGAGGCGCAGACCAGGGGGTAGGCGTCGACGATCCAGAGCAGCGCGGTGGAGCTGGGGCGCAGGTCCTCGGTGAGCGAGGGGACCGCGACGTGGAGGATCGTCGCGTCGAGGGCGACGAGGAGGAGACTCACGCAGAGGACGAGGAGGACGACCCAGCGGTTGACTCCGGCGCCGGTGGCGGCGGGCGTTCGCTCTTGGGCCGTGTTCGTCCGCGACATGTGCGTACCTCCCAGTGAAGCTCTCGCGCTCGGCGGCCCCCGACCAGGGCTTATGCCCCTGGGGCGGCCCGGCATCGACGGGCGAGTGAGCCGTCAGCGTACGCGAGTCCGAGCCCCGAGCGCGTGGTGCAGCTCTCACCCCGGCGGGGCTCCGGGTGTGGCGTACGCCACTCGGGCCGGTGCGCGCGTCGCATGGAATTCCGCACGGACGTCTGTTTGAAGCAATTCCCTCGCACTCAAACACTCTTCCGACAATGCCCCTCCCGCATTAGGGCGGAAGGTCATCGGATTTCCCGACGGACGTCACGAATAGGCCGGTCACTGAGACCTACTCCACATCACATCAACATCACGAAGGGAGCGGATCGACCGGGTCTGCTTCTCACTCCCTGTAACGTCGATTGGGTGCGTACCGACATCTTTGCCCGGCTGGACCGGGAGCCGGAACCGCCGAAGATAGAGGTCCCGCGGATGACCCGCACGCGTCTCGCCCTCTTCGGCGGGACGTCGGCGTTCTATCTGGCCATCGTCGTGGCCGTGCTGCTGTCGACCTGGCTGGTGACCCTCGACTGGAAGATCATGCTCTTCCGGCCGTACCAGCAGTGGCCCGGGATCCACGGCTTCCTCGACTACTACGTCGTCCTCGGTCAGCGCGGCCCCACGGCCGTCATGGTCGCCGCCTGGCTGGGCTGGCGCTCCTGGCGCCAGCACACGCTGCGGCCCCTGCTCTGCCTCGGCGCCGCCCTCCTGCTGCTCAACGTCACGGTCGGCGCGGTCAAGCTCGGACTCGGCCGCCTCGGACCCCACTACGCGACGCAGGTCGGCTCGGCCGAGCTCTTCGCGGGCGGTGACATATTCCCCTCGGGTCACACCGCCAACGCGGTGGTGACCTGGGGCATCCTCGCCTATCTGGCGACCACCCCGCGGGCCAGGCGCTATCTGTCGGCGCTGTCCGCCGTGGTCGCGCTCGGCGTCGGCCTCACGACCGTCTACCTGGGTACGCACTGGCTGAGCGACGTCCTCCTGGGCTGGGCCGCCGGGCTGCTCGTCCTCCTCGCGCTGCCCTGGTGCGAGCCGGTCATCGCCGTGGCGGAGGCGTGGATCCTGACTCTGCGCGACCGGCTGCGCGAGCGGCTGCGGGACCGTCGTCGGCTCGTGCCCTCGCTGCCCGTGGCCTCCGGCGGCCCGCGCCCCGGCCTCTTCCCGCCGCGTCCGGCCGGCTCGGAGGAGCCCGCCAGGGAGCCCGCCAGGGAGCCGGTGGGAGTGGCCGGCGGCCGACGCACCCCGGTCACCCGCGGCTGACGACCCCGACCGTCACACGTACGCGCAAGGCCCCGGCCGTCATCGGCCGGGGCCTTCGCCGTGCCCGGGGACGTGCCCGTCAGCCGACCCAGCAGCGGGTGACCGTGCCGTCCGCGACCTCGAAGTTGATGCGTCCCACCAGGTACTCCATCGTGATGATCGAGCCGGGCGGCAGCGCTCTGACGGTGCTCCAGCCCCGCGTCCTGGCGAGCTGTGCGGCGCCTTCCGCGTCGAGGCCCACATAGGACTCGGGGGCGTCGCGGGGCGGTTCGGGAGTGCGCGATGTGGGAGCCATGACCCTCACGTTAGTCCCTTGGCGGTCACGCTTGTGTCACAAGTTCTCGACATATGTTTGGCATGATCACCTTCACCCTGAGAGACGGTTTCCGGCCGTTGCTCCAGTAATTCCGTAGCACCTCCAGCAGTTCACACGAAGGGGCCGGAAGAGCCGATAACCCGCACGCAATTACCGCTTCCCCCGCGTCCGCCACGAATTGGGTCGGCGACGCGCACCCGAGCCGCTCACTGTTCCCTTACACAATGCTTACGCTGTCCGGACGCCCGGAGACGCGGAGCCGGGACGACGGCGAGGCGGAGGAAGCGATGGGCAACGGGACAGCGACCGCGACCCTCGAATCGGCCCGGCACCGGCACGGCCGCGTGCTGATCGACTGGCTGACCACGACCGACCACAAGAAGATCGGCCACCTCTACCTGGGGACCTCGTTCGTCTTCTTCCTGGTGGCCGGCCTCATGGCCATGCTGATGCGGGCCGAGCTGGCCCGCCCGGGACTCCAGATCGTCTCGAACCAGGAGTTCAACCAGGCCTTCACCCTGCACGGCACGATCATGCTGCTGCTCTTCGCGACGCCCACCTTCGCCGGCTTCGCCAACGAGCTCGTGCCGCTCCAGATCGGCGCGCCCGACGTCGCCTTCCCCCGGCTGAACATGTTCTCGTACTGGCTGTTCCTCTTCGGCAGCCTCATGGTGCTCGCCTCGCTGCTCGTGCCCAGCGGACCGCCCGCCTTCGGCTGGACCGCGTACGCGCCCCTCAACAGCCTCGAACGCTCCCCCGGCGTCGGCGCCGACCTGTGGATCATGGGCCTCGCCCTCTCCGGCTTCGGCACCATCCTCACGTCGGTGAACTTCCTCGCGACGATCATCGGGATGCGGGCGCCCGGCATGACCATGTTCCGCATGCCGATCTTCACCTGGAACGTGCTCTTCACCGCGGTCCTGGTCCTCATGGCCTTCCCGGTGCTCGCCGCGGCCCTGCTCGTCCTGGAGTCGGACCGGCGCCTCGGCTCCGTGGTCTTCCAGCCCGAGAACGGCGGGTCGCTGCTCTGGCAGCACCTCTTCTGGTTCTTCGGCCACCCCGAGGTCTACATCATCGCGCTGCCGTTCTTCGGGATCGTCACCGAGATCATCCCGGTCTTCGCCCGCAAGCCGATCTTCGGCTACGCGACGCTGATCGCCGCCACCATGGGCATCACCGGCCTCTCGGTGGTCGTCTGGGCCCACCACATGTTCGTGACGGGCGCGGTGCTGCTGCCGTTCTTCTCGATGCTGTCGTTCCTCATCGCGGTGCCCACCGGCGTCAAGTTCTTCAACTGGACCGGCACGATGCTGCGGGGCTCGCTCTCCTTCGAGACGCCGATGCTGTGGGCCGTCGGCTTCCTGGTGTCCTTCCTCTTCGGCGGCCTCACCGGAGTGATCCTCGCCTCGCCGCCGCTGGACTTCCACGTCACCGACTCGTACTTCGTGGTGGCCCACTTCCACTACACGGTGTTCGGCACGGTCGTCTTCGCGACCTTCGCGGGCTTCTACTTCTGGTGGCCGAAGTTCACCGGCCGGATGCTCGACGAGCGGCTCGGCAAGGTCCACTTCTGGACGCTGTTCACCGGCTTCCACCTGACGTTCCTGGTGCAGCACTGGCTCGGCGCCGAGGGCATGCCCCGGCGGTACGCCGACTACCTGGACGCCGACGGCTTCACCGCCCTCAACACGGTGTCGACGATCGGCTCCTTCCTGCTCGGCGCCTCCACGCTGCCGTTCCTCTACAACGTGTGGCGGACCCACCGGTACGGCGCGAAGGTCGAGGTCGACGACCCGTGGGGCTTCGGGCGCTCGCTCGAGTGGGCGACCTCCTGCCCGCCGCCCCGGCACAACTTCGTCGAGGTGCCCCAGATCCGCTCCGAGGCGCCCGCCTTCGACCTGCACCACCCGGAGTTCGCCGACTACGAGCGGATGCGGCTCACGAGTCCGCCGCCGGAGCGCCGGCCGGCCGGTCGAGAGAGCGGGACAACAGGTCCCTGAGCGCCCGCACCCGGTCGACCAGCTCCGGTGGGTCGAGCACCTCGAACTCGAAGCCGACCAGCGACACGTGGATCACCATCACGTCGAGGCTGTGGGCCCCGGTCCGCAGCAGGCAGGCGTCCTCCCCGTCCGCCGTGAGGATGCCGTCGACGGCGCCGACGGCCGCCGCCGCCTCGGCGAGCGGCACGTGCAGCCGGATCGTCGCCTCGGTGGCGTACGCGGCGGTGGACACGCCCTTCGCCACATAGGCGGCCAGGTCCTCGGCGGGCGGCTCGCGGGGCGTGAAGCGGGGGCCGTGCGGCGGCGTCGGCACGATCCGGTCGGCCCGGAAGGTACGCCAGCCGGCCCGGTCCACGTCCCAGGCGACCAGGTACCAGCGCCGCTCGCTGCACACCAGGCGGTGCGGCTCGACGGTCCTGCGGGTGGCCGCCCCGCCGTGGTCGCGGTACTCGAAGCGCAGCCGCTCGGCGTCCCGGCAGGCGTGGGCGAGTTCGGTGAGCACCGCCGGGTCGATCCGCTCGCGCGGGGTGCGCAGCATCGGCACGGTGAAGGCGTTCAGGGCGCTCACCCGGCGCCGCAGCCGCCCCGGCAGGACCTGTTCCAGCTTGGCCAGGGCCCGTACGGAACTCTCTCCGATGCCCTCGACCCCCTGGCCCGCGGCGGCGCGCAGTCCGACGGCGACCGCCACGGCCTCCTCGTCGTCGAGGAGCAGCGGCGGCAGCTCGGCGCCGGCGCCCAGCTGGTACCCGCCGCCGGTCCCCGGGCTCGCGTGGACGGGGTAGCCGAGCACCCGCAGCCGGTCGACGTCCCGCCGTACGGTCCGGGGCGTGACCCCGAGCCGCTCGGCGAGGTCGGCGCCGGACCACTCCCGGTGGGCCTGGAGCAGCGAGAGCAGACGCAAGAGCCGTGCGGAGGTCTCCAACATGGCGCCGAGTCTGCCAGCCCTCGCGGACGACTTCTGTCCTCGATGGACGGGATCCGGAGGTTCAGCGGAGGCGGCGGACCAGCCGGCCCACCTTCGCCTTCAGGGTGTAGACCGCGTCGACGGCCCGGCCGACCCGCCGGTGGAACGACTCCCGGCCCTCGGGGTGGGTGCGCCGGCCCGCGCCCCGCTCGACGAGCTCCGTCCAGAGGGCCTCGTGGCGGGCGGCGATCCTGGCCGGATCGAAGCGCTCGGCGGCGGCGAGCGCGGCCCGTGCCGTCTTGGCGCGCAGTTCGTCGTCCTCGACGAGCCGGCGCAGGGCCCGCGCGAACGCGGCCACGTCGTCGACCGGCACCAGGAACCCGTCGACCCCGTCCTCGATGATCTCGCGCGGCCCGTGCGGGCAGTCGGTGGAGACCACGGGGAGTCCGCAGCGCATCGCCTCGACGATGGTCATGCCGAAGGACTCGCGCTGCGAGGTCACGGCCGCGATCGAGCCCTTGGCGAGCTCCGGTTCGAGCGGGGTCACCGAGCCCATGAGGAAGACCTGCTCGCCGAGGCCCCGGTCCTTGATCTGGCGGGTCAGCGGCGCCTTGAGGTCCTGGACGGCGTCGCCGGTGCCGTAGATCCGCAGCTTCCAGTCGGGGTGGTCGGCCGCCACCTCGGCGAAGGCGTCGATCAGCAGGTCGTACCGCTTGACCGCGGTCAGCCGGCCCGCCGAGACGACGGTCTTCGCCGCGGGGTCGGCGGACGGTCCCGGAGGCGCGGGCACGCTGTTGGGCACGGCCTCGATCCGTACGCCGGGCAGTCCCAGCTTCCGGTAGGCGCGGGCGTCCGCTTCGGTGACCGTGGTGACGGCGTCGAGGAGGGTGTACTCGTGGCCGATGTCCCGGCGCAGCCGGTAGCTGTGGCCGTCGAGGATCAGGTGCTCCTGGCCGACGAGGACCGGGCCCCGCCGGGCCTGCCGGGCGAGGTGCACGTTGAGCCCGGGGCGGGTGCCGACGAGCACGTCGGCCTCGACGCCGCGCAGGTGCTCCCCGATCCGGGCGTCGGTGAGGGCGCTGTACTGCTTCCAGCGGCCGTCGCCGCGCGGGAAGACCTCGGCGGGGCGGTGGAAGTCGGGGTGGTCGCCGTCGTACCCGGGGCTGTCCTTGCGCAGGTCGACGAGGTGGCGCAGGGTCACCCCCGAGGGCAGGCCGAGGAGCGGGCGGTCCCGGTGGCGGAACACCGACACGATCTCGACCTCGTGACGTTCCGCCAGTTCCTCGGCGAGGGTGAACGTCGTCCGGATCGTGCCGCCGTAGTGGTAGCCGTTGTGGAGCAGAAAGGAGATACGCATCGCGCTGCCGGTTCCCCCCGGTCAGTTGATCGGTCGCCCGACTGTACTGCCGGTGAGGCTCCGGTGTTCACGGCCGGTAGCCGAGCTGGGGCACGGTCGCGCAGTTCCGCGTCATCTCGCCCTGGCTCACCCAGCCCCGGCCGTCCTGCCAACGGGCCACGGAGAGGCAGGTGTTCCGGGTCGCGGGCGGCCGGTCCAGGTGCTCGAAGCGGACGGGCAGCAGCAGCCCCCGTGCGGTGTACGGCTCGGGGCGGTTCATGTACTTCTCGACGCACGCCCGGGTGAGTCCTTCCCCGGCGAGGCAGGAGCGGGCCGCGTCGGTGAACCACATGGCCGCCGCCCAGCCCTCCAGCTGCCACTGGGACAGCGGCCGGTCCCCCATCGCCGCGCGGAACTCGCGGACGGCCGGGTGTCCGGTGTCCTGGTGGTTGCGGCTGGCGCCGGTCGCCCACAGGGCCTCCCGGCAGCCGGGGGCGCGGGCGTGGTCGCGGGCGACGGACGAGGACCAGTTCTGCACGTGGGTGACCTTGGCGTCGACCCGGACCCCGAGGGTCTCCATCGCCTCGCACAGGCGCACGTTGCCGTGGGTGTCCATGGCGTCGAAGAGGACGTCGACGTGCTGGGCCCGCAGGTCGGCCGCCACGGCGCGGAAGTTGGGCAGGGCGAAGTCCACCTGCTCCTCGACGACCCGGTAGCCCTCGGCGCGCAGTCCCCGGGTGACGAGCCGGGCGTACGCGGCGGACGCGGCCTGGTTGTAGGAGACGACGGCGGCGGTCCTGGCGCCCCGCTCCTCGGCGAACCACCGGTAGACCTCGGTCCCGCCGTACAAAGTCCCGTCCCAGCCGGGCTCCTCGCCGGTACGTGGGGCGGAGCTGCCGTAGATCCCGTAGAGGTGCGGATGGGTGTCGTACGCGGGGGTGAGGGGCTGGCCACCGATGTCGGGAACGCCGGCGCGGGCGACGAGCGGCGCGCCCTCGTAGTCGAGGGCGGTGGTGGCGACGAGGGCGAAGACCCGGCGTTCGTCGATCAGCCGGTGCACGCACGTGTTGTTGCCGACGCCGCTGCCCCCGTCGTCGCAGGTCTCCACCTCGATGCGGCGCCCGTCGAGACCGCCGCGGGCGTTGAGCGCGTCGAAGTAGGCGAGGGCTCCGTCGCGCGGCCCGACGAGGGCCTGCCCGCCGACCGGGCTCGTGGCGCTGGTGATGATCCCCACGCGGAGCGGCTCACCGCCGGAGGGGCGGACGGTGGGCCGCGTCTCGAAGGCGCGCTCCGGGAGCCGGCTGCCGCAGGCCGTGAGGAGGAACAGCGCGAGGGCCAGGAGCAGCCCGGCTGCCGCCTCAGCAGCCCTGGACGGTGACACCGCTCATCTCGACCAGGCCGCACAGGGTCCTCACGGAGACCTTCCAGGTGTCGTCCTGGAGGACCGAGGTGCCCTGCGCGTCGGGCAGGGCCGGGTTTCCGCCGACCAGCAGGTCGTACGTCACGTTCGCCTCGGTGTCGGAGGTGAACTCGACGCCCGTGACCTTCGCCGAGGTCATGGCCGCGTTCTTGTCACCGGCGAACGCCCCGAGGACGTCCCGCATCTCCTCCCCGTCCTCCAGGAGCCGCACCTTCTGGTCGACGGGGGTCTTCGGGTCGAAGAACGCCGTCCAGTTCTCGGTGATCTCCGCCTCCGCGGCGGCGGGGTCGCCGGGCTCGTCGGCGTCGGGGGGCACGGTCGTCATCCCGGGCGGTGCCGATGTCTCCAGGTCCGTGGAGCGCCCTTCGCCGTCGTCGGAGCAGCTCGCCACGGCGGGCGTGAGCACCAGGACGGCGGCGGCCACGAGTGCCGCGAGCCGGGGACGTCGGCCGGGTCGTTCGAAAACCATCTGGCTCACCACCGGGTGTCCCTCAGGGGCCGTACGGCCGGACGCTTCCAGGGTGGGACAGATCAGGGCACAGCGCAATATCCGGGGCATAGTGCAAGGAAGAAGGGAAGAGACCGAGGGAGGCCCCGTGCCGACATCCCGCATCCTGCTGTGGGCCGGCCTCGCGGCGGCCGCCGGAGGCGCGGTGCTGTGCGCGCTCGGCTGGTACGGGATCTCCGGCGAACGGTTCGCGGAGCGGCAGCTGCCCTATCTGGCCTCGTGCACGGTGCCGGGAGCGGCGCTGATCGTGGCGGGCGCGGTGCTCGTGGCGACGGCGTACGCGCTTCCCGTACGCCCTCCGGAGCCGGGGCGCCCGGAGCCGGCCGGCCCGGAGCCCGGGACTCCCCCGGCACCCCCGTCCGCCGAGCGCCCGCTGCTCCGGGTCCCGGGCGGGACGCTCGCCCACCGGGCGGACTGCCCGCTGGTGGCGGGGAAGCCAGAGGCGGTGGAGGTGGGGGGCGCGTCCCTGGCCCCCTGCCCGGTGTGTGAACCGTGGCCGTCCTGATGGCCTCCCTGACGTACGAGCTGACGCTCGCCGGTCTCGCGGTCGGCAGCGCGGCCGCGCTCACCGGGATCGGCCTCGTCGTCACCCACCGGGCGACCGGCGTGCTGAACCTGGCGCACGGCGCGGTGGCCATGATCTGCGCGTACGTACTGCGCCAGCTGGTCGTCGGCTGGCACTGGCCGCTGCCCGTGGGCGCCCTCGCCACCCTCCTGGTCGTCGCCCCCGGCGTCGGGCTCGTCCTGGACCGCGCGGTGTTCCGGCCCCTCGCGCGGCGCGGGGCGAACCCGGCGCGGACGCTGGTGGCCTCGATCGGCGTCTTCGTCCTGCTCGTGGGCGCGGCGGTGCTCGTGTGGGGCCCGGGGGCACGGGACGACGCTCCGGTGCTCCTCGGCGACGACCCCTGGGCGCAGCTCGGGGCGGTGGTCGCGCTCGCCTGTCTGGTGGGCGCGGTGACCCGGTGGACGCGGTTCGGCCGGGAGCTGCGGGCCGTGATCGACAACCGGCCGCTCGCGGTGCTGTCCGGGATCGACGCGGACCGGGTGGCGGCGGCCGGCTGGGCGTTCGGCTCGTTCACGGCCGGGCTCACCGGGGTGCTGCTCGCCCCGTACGTGAGGCTCGACCCGTACGGGATGCCGCTGCTCGTCGTCGAAGTGATCGCGGTCGCGGTCATCGCCCGGATGCGGTCGCTGCCGGTCGCGGTGGCCGCGGCGCTCGCGATCGGCGTGGCGCAGGCCCAGCTGACCCGGCTGCACCCGGAGGGCTGGGCGGGGCCGCTGCTCCAGGCCGTCGGGGCGAACCTGTTCGTGGTGGCGCTCCTGGTGGCGGCGCTCGTCCTGCCGGGGATCGGCGGCAAGGGCCGGGACGCGCTGCCGCCGCCGGTGCGCTCCGGCCGGGTTCCGGGGGGCGTGTGGCTCGTCGTGGGCGTGCTGCTGCTCCTCCCGCTCGGCTTCGCCGGCTCGGACCTGCACACGGCGGTCCAGGTCCCGGCGCTCGCGGTGATCCTCCTGTCCCTCGTCGTGGTGGCGGGACGGGGAGGCCAGATCGCCCTGGGGCAGGCGGCGTACGCGGGTCTGGGCGCCCTCTTCACGGCCCTCCTGACGTCCCGCGGGGTGCCGGGCCTCGTGGCGCTCGGGCTCGCGGTGCCGCTGGTGGCCGCGGTGGGCCTGCTGACGGGCCGGCCCGCCATCCGCAGGCACGGCCTGGCGCTCGCGCTCGTGACCCTCGCGACGGGGGTGGCGGTGAGCCGCTTCGTCCTCACCCAGCCGTACGCGACGGCCGGCCTGTCCCTCGGCCGCCCGGCGGGCTTCTCCGACGACCGCGCCTTCTACGCCCTCGAACTCCTCGTCCTGGCGGGCTGCCTGGCCCTGGTGGCGGCGTTGCGCCGGGGCCGTACGGGCAGGGCGCTCGCCGCCCTGCGCGACCACGAGCCGGGTGCGGAGGCCTCGGGCGTCCCGGTCCCCCGCCTGAAGCTCCTGGCGTTCGTCCTGGGCGCGGCCCTGGCGGCCCTCGGCGGCGGCCTCCTCGGCATGGGCCTGCGCGCCTTCGAGCCGGAGGCGTACGACCCGGTGCGGGGTCTGCTGTGGTTCGCCGCGGTCCTGGTCCTGGGCGCCGACAGCCTGCTGACCCCGCTGGCGGCGGCGACCCTCCTGGTCACCCTGGACGCGGGCCCGCACACGGGCGCGGCAGCCCTCCTCCTGGGCCTCCTGGCGGCACTGACGGGCCGGATCCCGCCGCTGATGAATCTGCTCCCCCGGAAGGTCCCCTCACGGAAAGCCGCCGACGGCGAGGCACCCCCCACGGGAAGACCCGCGCCTCTGTCGATGAGCAGTACAGGTGGTACCGGGGTCCCCACCCGCGCCGCACCGGCCCCCACACGGCTCCACGCCCACCACCTCACCGTCACCTACCCCGGAGGGATCAGCGCCCTGAGCGACGTCACCCTCCGCCTCGCCCCCTCCCACGTCACCGCCCTCGTCGGTCCCAACGGCGCGGGCAAGTCCACCCTGTTCGACTGCCTCGCCGGAACCCTCCGTCCCCACCACGGCCGGGTCTCCCTCGACGGCACCGACATCACCTCCCGCTCCGCCCACGCCCGCACCCGGCTCGGCATCGCCCGTACGTTCCAGCGGCTCGCCGTCTTCCCCTCGCTCACCGTCGAGGAGAACGTCCGCCTGGGCCAGGAGCAGGGCAGGATCCGCACAGACCCCGCCGCCGTCGAGCGGAGCCTCCGGCTGCTCGGGCTCGCCGGACCCCTACGGCACGAGCCGGCGGCGGACCTGCCCACCGGGGTCCTGCGCCGGGTCGAACTGGCGCGCGCGCTCGCCGGGCAGCCGCACACCCTGCTCCTCGACGAGCCCGCCGCCGGTCTCGACACCGCCGAGACCGCCGCGCTCGCCCGGATCCTGGCCGCGCTGGCCGCCGACGGCCTGACGGTCCTGGTCGTCGAGCACGACCTGGACCTGGTCGCCGGGATCGCCCACACGGTGCACACCATGGAAGGCGGCCGGATCCTGTCATGACCCTCGCCATGGCCCTGCGCGGCGCACGGGTCCGCTACGGCCCGCTGGAGGCCCTGCACGGCCTGGACCTGCCCGTGCCGGCCGGTACGGTCACCGTGCTCCTGGGCCGGAACGGCTCGGGGCGTACCACGGCCCTGCGCGCCCTCGCGGGCACGGTGCGCCTCTCCGCGGGCCGGGTCCTGTGGCGCGGCGCCGACGTGACGCGGCTGCGGGCCCACGAGCGGGCGCGCGGGGGGCTGTGCTTCGTACCCGATCTGGAGGCGGTGTACGCGGGCCTCACGGTCGCCGAGAACCTCGCGCTCTCCGTGCCCGGGGCCGCTCCCCCGTATCCGGAACTCGTCCCCCTGCTGTCCCGGACCGCCGGAACCCTCTCCGGTGGGGAGCGCCGCATGCTGGCGCTCTCGCGCGCCCTCCTGGCGGCCCACGCACGCGTGGTCCTCGTCGACGAGCCGTCGCTCGGTCTGGCCCCACCGGTCGCGGCCCGGACCTACCGGCGCCTGGCGGCGCTCGCCGTGGAGGGCGGGGCCGCGGTGGTGCTCGCGGAGCAGCGCGTACCGGACGGGCTGCCGTCCGGCTCGCTGGTGCACGAGCTGCGGCGCGGCTCCCTCGCGTTCAGCGGGGAACCGGCCGAGCTCATGTGACGCGGATCAGAGCGGGTCGATCCGCAGCATGGTCCCGACGACGACCCGGTTCGGATCGGCCCCGATCAGGTCGCGGTTCGCCTTGTACAGCGCCTGCCAGCCGCCCTTGATCGCGAAGCGGCGGGCGACCGAGCTGAGCGTGTCGCCGGGCCGGACGGTGTGGACGCGCCCGCTCAGCCCGTACCGCTTGGAGCAGACCGGCCAGGCCCCCCAGCCCTGGGTGCGGAGCACCTCCTCCGCGACGGTGATCTGCTGCGGCCGGGTCGCCAGGTCGGCCCGCCCGGCGTACGCGAGGCCGCCGTGCTCGACCCAGGTCGGGTGCCAGAACTGGAGGCCCCCGTAGAAGCCGTTGCCGGTGTTGACGTGCCAACGGCCGCTGCTCTCGCACTCGGCGACGCAGCCCCACGGCCACTGGTCCTTCGCGCAGGGGTACGAGGGCAGGGCCGCGGCGGCCCGCAGCCCGTCGGAGACGTCACGAAGCCCGTCGGAGGCGTCCCGGAGCACGGCGGGTACGTCCCGGAGCACGGTGGAGGTGCTTCGGGGACCCGTCGGCACGTCCTTGGCCACGGCGGGTGCCGGGGCCAGGGTCAGCAGCGCGGCCGCGGACGCCACCACGAGGGAACCGGTTGTCCAAAATCGGATCTTCGACATCGGGGCAGGCTAGGCAGCCCGCCGGCACCCCCGGCCCGTGCCGCGCGGAACACTGTCAACACCCCACCCGGTCGGAGTCACGGCGCCCGGCGCACGAGCCGGAGGCAAGTTGCCTCGCTTCCGCGCGTGACCCCGGCCGAGCCTGACCCGTTGAACTCGGCATGAGACGACCGGGAACGGCCCGGCGTCCCCCCGTACCGAGTCCAGGGAGCCCCCCGTGCCGCGCATGCTCGACGTCAGCGAGGACGTACGCGCCGAGATCGGCGACGAAGAAGCGGACCGGCTGCTCGCCGGCGACAACGCCCCGGGCAGCTACGACTGCACCTCCTGCCGCACGCCGGGGGACTCCGACCAGGAGCGCACCAGCACGGTGCTGTTCGTCGGCGAGGAGACCGCGGTCCTGGCGTTCGCCCACGCCAGCTGCATTCCGTCGCAGGTCGTCCGGGTCGCGGAGGAGCAGCTCCAGGGAGCCGTCGCCTCCATCACGGCCACGGACACCGCCGCCGCGCTCACCGCCGCCCACCCCGAGCAGGCCGTGCTCGGCGTCACGAGCGGTCTCGTCCTGATCGAGGGCGAGCTGCACCCGGCGCTCGTGGTGGAGCCGACCGCCCCCGTGGCCCGCCCGGGTTCGGACGGCCTCACCGACGAGTTCCTGCCGCTCCTGGCCGACCAGGGCTTCCAGCAGGTCATGGACCTGAACGAGAAGCCGGCGGCGCTGCCGGGCTGGTCGGTCCTGGTCGCCATGGGCCAGCTGCACTCCGTCCTCCAGCCGGGCCCCGGCGGCGCCGGTCAGGCCGCCTGGTGGCAGGCGCACCAGCCGCTCCAGGTCACCGAGGGCTGGCGCGCGGCGGCCAACAAGTCGCACACCGTGCTGGTCTTCGCCGCCCCGGTGGGCTCGATCGGCCAGCAGCCGCGCGAGGACCTGCTGCGCGACGCGCTGGAGAAGGCCGCGGCGAACGGGCGCCTGGTCGCCGCCGCGATGCCGCTGGCCGGTACCTGATGGACGACGGCCGACCGGGCATAGGGTGGGCGCGGGTTTCCGGTGTGCCCGTGGGACCGGCCGGTCCCGGGGGCACCTCGGGGGCTCCGACCGTGCCGCGCCCCCGGCGGGCACCCCATTCGGAGAGCCGCCCGCATCCGACGGGCGGCGGGGTCGTTGGCACCTACGTGCACGCATACGACCCCTTCCCCCAGCCGTATCCGAGTCAGATCCCTTCGATGCGCCCCGCGCAGGACGTCACGGCGGGCCCTTCGGCCACGCCGATCTACGACGCCCTGTTCTCGGAGTACCGCAGGTCGTTCCGCACGCTGCCGGGTGACCGCAGCGGCGAGGAGGGGTTGATCTTCCGGGCCTTCGGTACGGCGGTGAGCACGGGCGTCCACGGACACGCGCAGCGGTACGCGGCGGCGTATCCCCCGGCGTGGACGGCGCAGCAGCCGCAGGCGCAGGCGGCGCTGCCGCCAGGACCTCGCAGGGGCCTCTAGGCACCACCACCGGGGGATACGGCTGAGGGCCGGGGCGATGATCGCCCCGGCCCTCAGCCGTGTCCCGCCTCGCAGGCGGTGTTACTTCTTGCGGCCGCGCTTCTCGCGGACCCGGACCGAGATGTGGATCGGGGTGCCCTCGAAACCGAACTCCTCACGGAGACGGCGCTCGATGAAGCGGCGGTAGCCGGCCTCCAGGAAGCCGGAGGCGAAGAGCACGAACCGGGGCGGCTTGGTGCCCGCCTGCGTGCCGAAGAGGATGCGGGGCTGCTTGCCGCCGCGGATCGGGTGCGGGTGGGCCGCGACGATCTCGCCGAGGAAGGCGTTGAGCCGGCCGGTGGGGACGCGGGTCTCCCAGCCGGCGAGGGCGGTCTCGATGGCCGGGACCAGCTTCTCCATGTGGCGGCCGGTCTTCGCGGAGACGTTGACCCGGGGCGCCCAGGCGACCTGCTGCATCTCGGTCTCGATCTCGCGCTCGAGGTAGTAGCGGCGCTCCTCGTCGAGCTCGTCCCACTTGTTGTAGGCGATGACGATGGCGCGGCCCGACTCGACCGCCATCGTGATGATGCGCTGGTCCTGGACCGAGATGTTGTCGGTGGTGTCGATGAGGATGACGGCCACCTCCGCCTTCTCGACGGCGGCGGCCGTCCGCAGGGAGGCGTAGTAGTCCGCGCCCTCCTGGAGGTGGACCTTCTTGCGGATGCCGGCGGTGTCGACGAACTTCCACGTCACGCCGCCGAGCTCGATCAGCTCGTCGACCGGGTCACGGGTGGTGCCCGCGAGCTCGTTGACGACGACGCGGTCCTCGTTCGCCACCTTGTTGAGGAGCGAGGACTTGCCGACGTTCGGGCGGCCGATGAGGGCGATGCGGCGCGGGCCGCCGACGGCGTTGCCGAAGCGCTGCTCGGGAGCCTCGGGCAGCTTCCTCAGGACCTCGTCGAGGAGGTCGCCGGTGCCGCGGCCGTGCAGCGAGGAGACGGGGAAGGGCTCGCCGAGGCCGAGGGACCAGAGCATGGCCGCGTCGGCCTCGCCGGACTGGCCGTCGACCTTGTTCGCGGCGAGGACGACCGGCTTCCCCGCGCGGCGGAGCAGCTTGACGACGGCCTCGTCGGTGTCGGTGGCGCCGACGGTGGCGTCCACGACGAAGAGGCAGGCGTCGGCCGCCTCGATGGCGTACTCGGCCTGGGCGGCGACGGAGGCGTCGATGCCGAGGACGTCCTGCTCCCAGCCGCCGGTGTCGACGACCTTGAAGCGGCGCCCGGCCCATTCGGCCTCGTAGGTGACGCGGTCGCGGGTGACGCCCGGCTTGTCCTCGACGACGGCCTCGCGGCGGCCGATGATGCGGTTCACCAGGGTCGACTTGCCGACGTTCGGGCGGCCGACGACGGCGAGGACGGGGAGGGGGCCGTGGCCGGCCTCCTCGATCGCGCCCTCGACCTCCTCGACGTCGAAGCCCTCTTCCGAAGCGAGCTCCATGAACTCCGCGTACTCGGCGTCGCCAAGTGCTCCGTGGTCGTGCTGGTCGTTCATGAAGTCCGTTCCTTGATCATTCGTGGTCGGTGGGTCCCCGGGCCGCGGGGCCCACTACTCAAAGTCTCGCTCAGCGCCCGGTGAGGCGCCTGGCGTTTTCCAGGTGGTCGGTGAGCTTCCCCTGGATTCGTACGGTGGCCTCGTCGAGGGCCTTGCGGGTGCGGCGGCCCGATCCGTCCCCCGCCTCGAAGGCGTCACCGAAGACGACGTCGACGCGGCCCCTCAGCGGAGGCGCCGCCTTGACCAACCGTCCCCGGCGCTCGGTGCTTCCCAAAACGGCCACCGGAACGATCGGGGCACCGCTGCGGACGGCGAAGTAGGCGAGGCCGGCCCGCAGCGAGGCGAAGTCGCCCTCGCCCCGGGTGCCCTCGGGGAAGATCCCGAGGACACCGCCCTGCTGCAGGACGCCCAAAGCGTTGCCTATCGCGTTCCGGTCGGTGCTCTCGCGGTCCACCTTGACCTGCCCGATGCCCTCCAGGAAGGGCCCGAGGGGCCCGACGAAGGCTTCCTTCTTGACGAGGAAGTGCACGGGCCGGGGTGCGGTGCCCATGACCATGGGGCCGTCGATGTTGTGCGCGTGGTTGACGGCGAGGATGACGGGGCCGGCGGCCGGGACCCGCCAGGCACCGAGGACGCGCGGCTTCCAGAAGCCGTACATGAGCCCGATGCCGATGCGTCGGCCGACGGCGGCGCCCTTCGCGGAGGGCACGGTCACTTGACTGCCGCCCTTTTCTCTGTGCTTGTGGTCGCGCTCCGCCTCGACTCCGCTACGGCCGAGTCCCCCGAGCTCGTTCCTCACTCGAGACCCTCGGCCTGCGCTGCGTCTCGGCTGCGCCGCTCGTCGACGAGGGTGACGACGCACTCGATGACCTGGTCCAGGGTGAGGTCGGTGGTGTCGACCTCGACGGCGTCGTCGGCCTTCGCGAGCGGGGAGGTCTTGCGGCTGGAGTCGGCCGCGTCCCGCTTGATCAGGGCTTCCTTCGTCGCGTGCACGTCGGCGCCCTTGACCTCGCCGGAGCGGCGGGCGGCACGGGCCTCGGGCGAGGCGGTGAGGAAGATCTTCAGGTCGGCGTCGGGCAGGACGGTGGTGCCGATGTCCCGGCCCTCGACGACGATGCCCTGCTCGGCGCCCTTGGCGATGGTCCGCTGGAGCTCGGTGATGAGCGCCCGCACCTCGGGGACGGCGCTGACGGCGCTGACCTTGGAGGTGACCTCTTCGGTGCGGATGGGGCCCGCGGCGTCGGCGCCGTCGACGGTGATGGTCGGCCGGGCCGGGTCCGTACCGGAGACGATCACCGGCTTGGCGGCGGCGTTGGCCACGGCTTCGGCGTCACTCACGTCGACACCGTTGCTGATCATCCACCAGGTGATCGCCCGGTACTGGGCGCCGGTGTCGAGGTAGCTCAGCCCCAGCTTGGCGGCGACCGCCTTGGAGGTGCTGGACTTGCCCGTGCCGGAGGGCCCGTCGATGGCGACGATCACGGATTCCACGGTGGGAACACCTTCCTGGGGTGAGTGGCGGGACCCGGCGGAGATGCAAGGGACCTCCACAAGGTTACCGAGTCCACGCACCCGTTCGGCCCAGCCGGTCCCCGACCCCGTCGGACCGGGCCCGGAGGCCCGCCCCGACCACGCCGGCCGGGTCCGCGGCCGCGGACCCGCGCCGGCCGTTCCCGTCAGCCGGTGCGCAGCGCCCAGCCCCGCTCCTGCAGCGCCTTGCCGAGGACCGGGGCCGCCGTGGGCTCCACCATCAGCTGGACGAGACCCGCCTGCTGGCCGGTCGCGTGCTCGATGCGGACGTCCTCGATGTTGACCCCCGCGCGGCCCGCGTCGGCGAAGATCCGGGCCAGCTCGCCCGGCCGGTCGCTGATGAGGACCGCGACGGTCTCGTAGACCGTGGGGGCGGCGCCGTGCTTGCCGGGGACGCGGGCGCGGCCGGCGTTGCCGCGGCGCAGGACGTCCTCGACGCCCGAGGCGCCGTCCCTGCGCTTGTCCTCGTCGGCGGACTGCAGCGAGCGCAGGGAGCGGACGGTCTCGTCGAGGTCGGCGGCGACACCGGAGAGGACATCGGCGACGGGGCCGGGGTTGGCGGAGAGGATCTCGATCCACATGCGCGGGTCGGAGGCCGCGATCCGGGTGACGTCGCGGATGCCCTGCCCGCAGAGGCGTACGGCGGACTCGTCGGCCTCCTCCAGGCGGGCGGCGACCATCGACGACACGAGCTGCGGGGTGTGGGAGACGAGGGCGACGGCCCGGTCGTGGGCGTCGGCGTCCATGACGACGGGGACGGCCCGGCACAGGGCGACGAGCTCCAGGGCGAGGTTGAGGACCTCGGTGTCGGTGTCGCGGGTGGGCGTGAGGACCCAGGGGCGGCCCTCGAAGAGGTCGGCGGTCGCCGCGAGCGGGCCGGAGCGCTCCTTGCCGGACATGGGGTGCGTACCGATGTACGAGGTGAGGTCGAGGCCGAGGGCCTCCAGCTCCCGCTTGGGGCCGCCCTTGACGCTGGCGACGTCCAGGTAGCCGCGGGCGAGCCCGGCGGTCATGGCCTCGGCGAGGGTGGCGGCCACGTGTGCCGGCGGCACGGCGACGATCGCGAGGTCGACGGGCCCTTCGGGCGCTTCGTCGGTGCCTCCGCCGAGCGCGGCGGCCGTGCGGGCCCGCGCCGGGTCGTGGTCGCGCAGATGGACGGTGACGCCCCGGCCCGCGAGGGCGATCGCGGCGGAGGTGCCGATCAGTCCGGTTCCGATGACGAGCGCTGTTCTCACTGGGCGATGTCCTTGCGCAGGGCGGCCGCGGCGCCGAGGTAGACGTGCGCGATCCGGGACTTGGGCAGATCGGTCTCGACGTGGGCGAGGAGCCGGACGACCCTCGGCATCGCGCCTTCGATGTCGAGCTCCTGGGCGCAGATCAGCGGTACGTCGACGATGCCGATGCCCCGGGCCGCGGCGGCGGGGAAGTCGCTGTGCAGGTCGGGCGTGGCCGTGAACCAGATGCTGATGAGGTCCTCGGTGGTGAGGTCGTTGCGCGTGAGGACGGCGGTGAGCAGTTCCTCGACCTGTTCGCGCATGTGTCCGGCCTCGTCCCGCTCCAGCTGGACGGCTCCTCGGACCGCTCGTACCGCCACGTCGTGCTCCTTACCTGCGTCAGTGCTCCGTTCAGCCTAGTCAGCGGCAGGGGCGGCGCGCCCCGGCGCCCGCCCTCCGAGACGGGGGGCGGGCGCGCGGGGCGGGCTTCAGAGCTGCTGCTGCCGGATGATGTCCTCCAGGGAGCCCTGGGGCACCGAGCCGTTCGGCGTCAGCTTGTCGACGGCCTGCGGCAGCGACCGCGCGATCTGGTCGGCCGCCTCCTGCGGGCTGACGCCCGCGTCCGCGGCGACCTTCTGGAGGGCGTCGTCGGGAAGGGCCTGGGCGATCTCGGGACCGCTGACCGGCTGGTTCCGGCCGGTGCCGACCCAGGACTGCGCCTGGTCGGCGAGGCCCGACTTCGTGAGCATGTCGATCAGTCCGCCGAGCGGGTTCGAGCCGTTGCCGCCGGCGCCCGCGCCCCCGCTCCCGCCCCCGGCGAGGGCGCCGATCAGGGAGCCGAGGATGCCGCCGGCGCCGCCGCTGCCGCCCTGTCCGCCGGAGCCTCCGAGGAGGCTTCCGAGGAGACTGCCGAGGTCGTTACCCGCCATGGTCCTGCCTTTCGTCCGGTTCGGAACAGGCCCAATGTCACCCGAACCGGGGTGCTCCGCCACTCGGCGTACGGACCGGCCGGGACCGCCGTGCGGGGGAGCCGGGTCCCGGCTCCAGGCGTGTTGCGGGCCCCCGGCGGGTCGCGCGGCCAAGCTGGCGGCATGACTTCACGTGCCACCCCTCGCCGTACCGTCCTGTTCGCCGCAGCGGCCCTGACGACGGGCTGCGGCTCGGACGACGGGGGTGACGGCGGTACGAGCACCAGCGCGCCGGCCACGCCGAGCGCCCCGGCCGCCACCTCTTCGGCGGGCGCCACTCCCTCGGCCGAGGCCACTCCTTCGGCGGGCGCCGCCCCGCTGGCCACGACCTCAGAGATCCCGGTCGGCGGGGGCACGGTCTTCGCCAAGGAGAAGGTGGTCGTCACCCAGCCCACGGCCGGGGAGTTCAAGGCGTTCTCGGCGATCTGCACCCATCAGGGCTGCACGGTGAACAAGGTCGCGGACGGCACCATCAACTGCCCCTGTCACGGCTCGAAGTTCCGCGTCGCCGACGGCTCGGTGGCGGCGGGACCCGCTTCCCGGCCGCTCCCGGCCGAGCAGATCATCGTCTCGGAGGACACGATCACCCTCGCGTAACCTGCCGGGCATGACTCCGGACGAGCTGGTGCGCGAGCACACGATCTACTCCTGCGTGATGGGCTCGCGCGCCTTCGGCCTGGCGACCGAGGGCAGCGACACGGACGTCCGGGGTGTCTACCTCGCCCCGACGCCGCTGTTCTGGCACTTCGAGAAGCCTCCCGCGCATGTGGAGGGGCCCGCGGAGGAGCAGTTCAGTTGGGAGCTGGAACGCTTCTGCGAGCTGGCCCTGCGCAACAACCCCAACGTCCTGGAGTGCCTCCACTCCCCCGTCGTCGAGCACGCCGACGACATCGGCCGCGAACTCCTCTCGCTGCGCGGCGCCTTCCTCTCCCGGCGGGCCCACCAGACGTTCGTCCGCTACGCGGGCGGCCAGCGGCGCAAGCTGGACGCCGACGTCCGTCAGTACGGCCACCCGCGCTGGAAGCACGCCATGCACCTGCTGCGGCTCCTGACCAGCTGCCGCGACCTGCTGCGCTCCGGCGAGCTGCGCATCGACGTCGGCGAGGAGCGCGACCGTCTCCTGGCGGTCAAGCGCGGCGAGGTCTCCTGGCCGGAGGTCGAGGCCTGGATGAACCGCCTCCAGGAAGAGGCCGACCGCGCCCACGACTCGACCCCCCTCCCGGCCGCCCCCGACCACGCGCGCGTACAGGACTTCCTGATCCGCGCCCGCCGGTCCTCAGCCCTGGACGAGCTCTAGATCGCCCTGGGGTCTGTCGTCACGAGACAGACCCCAGCCGGGCCCGTACGACGACGTCGTGCAGCGCGTCGTGGACGCGCACCGCCTCCGGAAGCACCGAAGCCGCCTGGGTCTCCTCCAGAAGCCCGTGCAGGGCCTCCGTCTCGGCCCGTACGTCCTCGACCGGCACCTCCGCGGGCCCGTGCTCCGCCGCCGCCTTCGCCGCGACGAGGTCGGGCAGTCGCGCGGGCGCCTCGGCCACCTCCCCGACCAGGGTCGGCAGATGGGCCTGCACCTCGCCCGAACGCATCAGGTGGATGCCGGTGAGCAGCGCCCGGTAGGTGTAGAGCAACGGCTTGAGCTCGCCGCTGCTCTCGAAGAGCCGCCACTGCGTCCCCGCGAAGCCCCGGTAGTGGTGCGCGTGGTGGCGGGTGAGCAGCTCGGGCACCAGGGAGACCAGCTCCGCGTGGGTCTCCGTGGTGTGCGCGACCAGCGGGGAGGTGAGCTGCTCCAGGACGTAGCCGTTGCGGCGCAGCATGAGCCGGGCGAACTTCCGCAGGTCGTGGGTGACGAGGTCCATCTCGACACCGTCGCGGTCCCACATCCTGCTGCGGGTCTCCTCGGGTTCGCGCAGGCCTATGAGGGCGTCCACGGGGAGCAGGTGCGCACCGCGCAGGTCCACGTCCGAGTCGTCAGACGGGAATCCGTACAGGTGCGCGCCGGACACGGTCGCGAAGAGCAGGGGGTCGGGCTGTTCGGCCACGACGGCGGCCAGGTCGGCGCCGAGCGCGGACCCCAGGGTGAGCGTCATGGATCAAGCGTCCCAGAGCGCGCCGAAGGTCAGCAGGTCGCTCCGGTACTCGATGTGCTCCTCCCACTCCTTCGGCCAGGCGTCGGCACCCAGGTGCGCGCCGGCGAAGGCGCCCGCGAGGGCCGCGATCGAGTCGGAGTCGCCGCGGGTGCAGGCGGCGCGGCGCAGCACGGTGAGGGGCTCGCCGGGGAAGAGCAGGAAGCAGAGCAGCCCGGTCGCGAGCGCCTCTTCGGCGATCCAGCCGTCGCCGGTGTACGTGCAGGGGTCGAGCTCCGGGTCGGCGGTGCGCTGGACGGCGTCCAGGCGCTCCAGGATCGCCAGGCACTCGTCCCAGCCGCGCCGGATGAAGGAGAGGGCGGAGGGGTCCTGGGAGCGCGTCCAGAGGTCGCCGAGCCAGTGCTCGTGGTAGCGGGAACGGTTCTCGTACGCGTACGAGCGCAGCTGTCCCACCAGCCCTGCCGGGTCGACACCCTGCGCGAGGAGGTACACGGCGCGGGCGGTCAGGTCGGACGCGGCGAGCGCGGTCGGATGACCGTGGGTCAGGGCCGCCTGGAGCTGCGCGGCACCGGCCCGCTGCTCCTCGCTGAGGCCGGGGACGAGCCCGATGGGGGTGACCCGCATGTTGGCGCCGCAGCCCTTGGAGCCGATCTGGCTGGCGTCCTGCCAGGGCAGGTCGCCGTCGAGCAGACGGCAGGCGCGGAGGCAGGTGTTGCCGGGGGCGCGGTTGTTCTCCGGCGAGTGGTACCAGTCGACGAACTCGTCGCGTACGGGCCTGGCGAGGCGCAGCGGCGCGAGCACCCCCCTGTCCATGGCGGTGCGGATCCCCCGGGCGAAGGCGAGGGCCATCTGCGTGTCGTCGGTGACGTACGCCTTGCCGTTCCTGACGGGCAGGGACATCTCCCGCCACGGGCCGACCTTCGCGAGGATCGACGGGACGTCGTTGAACTCGGTCGGGAAGCCCAGCGCGTCGCCGAGCGCCAGCCCGATCAGGGAGCCGGTCGCGGCCTGCTTGGTCGCGGTGCGTGTGAGGTTCATGCGGGGCGTCCTTCCGGTCGCAGCAGGGGCGGGTGGAGGGTGGTGGCCCCGCCCGCCCGGTAGAGAGCGGCCGGTTTCCCCCGTCCGCCGGTGAGGCGCGGAGGTCCTTCCACGGCCTGGACGAAGCCGGGCGTGGTGAGGACCTTGCGCCGGAAGTTGGGGCGGTCGAGTTCGACGCCCCAGACCGTCTCGTAGACGTGCCGCAACTCGCCGAGGGTGAACTCGGGCGGGCAGAAGGCGGTCGCGAGGCAGCTGTACTCCAGCTTGGCGCCGACCCGTTCGTGGGCGTCGGCGAGGATCCGGTCGTGGTCGAAGGCGAGACCGCGGACGGTGTCGTACGGCATCCACCGCGCCTGGGCCGCGTCGCCGCCGCCGCGCGGCTCGGGAGGGTCGGGTACGAGCGCGGTGAAGGCGACGGAGACGACCCGCATCCTCGGGTCGCGGTCCGGTTCGCTGTAGGTGCGGAGCTGTTCGAGGTGGAGTCCGGCGACGGTGGCCTCGGAGAGTCCGGTCTCCTCGGCGAGTTCGCGGCGGGCGGCCTGCTCGGCGGACTCGGGGGGCAGCACGAATCCGCCGGGGAGCGCCCAGGACCCGGCGTAGGGCTCCTGCCCGCGCTCGACGAGCAGCACCTGGAGGCGCTCCTCGCGGACGGTGAGGACGGCGAGGTCGGCGGTGACGGCGAACGGCTCGAAGGCGTACGGGTCGTAGCCCTCGGGCACCCTGCGGTCGCTCATCGGCCCGCCGGAAGGCGGTCGGCGAGGTGGAAGTCCTCGGCGAGCAGGGCGTCCACGGCGGCGACGGCCGCCGCGAGCCGCTCCTCGTGGGGGCCGCTGAGGACGGCCGTACGGCGGCCGGAGTGGGCGAGCTGGGTGAGGAAGCGGGCGGTCATCCAGGGCCGCAGCCGCTCCCCGTCGCCCACCCTGTCGTCCTCGAAGGCGACGCCCCGGTGGTCGGTGAGCAGCCAGAGGTGGTGCCGGCCGCGGGCGGCGATCTCGCCGGTGGCGGGGCTGGTGGTGCCCATGTACCGCTCGTGCCAGATGGTGGCGGCGAAGGCGTCGGTGTCGCAGAAGAGCACGGGCGAGCCGGCGCGGGCAGCCTCCTCCTCCAGTTCGGCCTGGCGCTGGGCGATGACGGGGAAGTCGGAGGAGTGGAAGGTGACGTCGGTCGAGGTGGCGCCGGGGCGGTCGGCGCGGAGTTCGGCGAGCCTGAGCTCCCGGTACGCGCGGGCGTACTCCGGTACGCACCGGGTGCGGGCCCAGACCCCGCCACGGCGCCGGTAGTGGTCGGCGAGGGCGCGGGCCATGGTGGTGGTGCCGGTGGACTCGGCGCCGAGGACGACGACCCGCCGGGTGAGCGCGGCCCGTACCGGCGGTTCCAGGTACTCCCAGCAGCCGGCCGGGTCCGCGCGGACGGCGGCGCCGGAGACCGGAAAACGGGTGTGCCCGGGGTCCGAGGAGACGGCCTCGGCGCCGAGGCGACGGGCGAGCTCCTCGCCGTACGGCTCCGAGGTGAAGACGGCGTCGACGGGTTCGGGCACGGCGGCCCGGAGGACGGCCATGCGCGCGTCCCATCCGTCGGCGGGGATGTCGTCGACGGTGCCGACGACGAGGGCGTCGGGGTGGATCTCGCGCATCCAGGCGACCCGGTCCTCCAGCGGGAGGCTGTCCTCGGAGGAGGCGCGGACGAGCACGGTGAGGCGCTCGCAGCGGGCGACGGCGGTGCGGACGAGGTGGTGGTGGCCGGCGTGCGGCGGCAGGAACCTGCCGGGGACGAGGCCATGGCCGTATCGCTTCATGCCGTCACCTCCCCCGCGCTCGAGACCGCCGTCCCGGCCGTGACCGACCGCGTCCCCTCGGTGCGCGCGGTGCGGCGCACCGGGAGGACGCCGGAGCCTGGTCCACCCCCGTGGGTCCAGGTCAGCGGCCGTACACGGTGGGACTCAGGTCCACCCTTTAAGAGTCACCTTGACTATAAAGGAGGACGGGCGTCAGCCACAAGGCCGGAAAGGACGGGGCACGGCCCGAGCGGGGCGCGGCCGGAACACGGCACGGGCCGGAACACGGAGAAGCCCGTGACCGCCGGGCGGTCACGGGCTTCTCCGTCTACGGGCAGGGCCCGAAGGGCCTTACATGTTGACTTCCTTCATCAGCATGCCGACCTCGGTGTTGGTGAGCCGGCGCAGCCAGCCCGACTTCTGGTCGCCCAGGGCGATCGGGCCGAAGGCCGTCCGGACCAGCTTCTCGACCGGGAAGCCCGCCTCGGCCAGCATGCGGCGCACGATGTGCTTGCGGCCCTCGTGCAGCGTGACCTCGACGAGGTAGTTCTTGCCGGTCTGTTCGACGACGCGGAAGTGGTCGGCCTTGGCGTAGCCGTCCTCCAGCTGGATGCCGTCCTTCAGCCGCTTGCCGACCTCGCGGGGCAGCGGCCCCGTGATGGCGGCCAGGTAGGTCTTCTTCACGCCGTACTTCGGGTGCGTGAGGCGGTGGGCCAGCTCACCGTGGTTGGTGAGGAGGATGATGCCCTCGGTCTCCGTGTCGAGCCGGCCGACGTGGAAGAGCCTGGTCTCACGGTTGTTGACGTAGTCGCCCAGGCACTGACGGCCGTCGGGGTCCTCCATGGTGGAGACGACGCCGGCCGGCTTGTTCAGCGCGAAGAACAGGTGCGACTGGGTGGCGACGGTCAGGCCGTCCACCTTGATCTCGTCCTTCTCCGGGTCGACGCGCTTGCCCTGCTCCAGGACGATCTCGCCGTTGACCTCGACGCGGGCCTGCTCGATGAGCTCCTCACAGGCACGCCGCGAGCCCATGCCGGCGCGGGCGAGGACCTTCTGCAGCCGCTCGCCCTCCTGCTCGGCGCCGGGGAAGGTCTTCGGGGTCTTGATCTCGGGCCGGCCCTCGTACCGCTCCCGGTTGCGCTGCTCGATCTTGGCCTCGAGCTCGCGCGAACGGGCCGGCGCCTGGCGCTGGCCGTGCGGGCCGCGACGGGGCGGCACTCCCTGGGGGGCCTTGGGGCCGCCCTTGGCGCCGCCGCGGGCCGCGGCGCCGCGGCCCTTCTTCGGGGCCTCGGAGGGGCCGCCTACGTCGTAGGAGCGCTCCTCGGGACGAGGCCGGCGCGGGTTGCCCGCGCGCTGGTCGTCACGGCCGCCGCCACCGGCACCGCGGTAACCGCCACCGCCACCGGAGCCGGAGCCACTGCCACCGCGGTAGCCACCGCCACCCGAGCCGCCGCTGCCACCGGAGCCGCTGCCGCCCCGGTAGCCACCGCCACCGGAGCCACTGCCGCCACCGGAGCCCCGGTAGCCGCCACCGCCGCCGCTGCCGCTGCCACCGGAGCCGCGGTAGCCACCGCCGCCGCCGGAGCCGCTGCCACCACGGCCGCCACCGCTGCTGCCGCCGCGGCCGCCGCTGTTGCCACCACGGCTCCCGCCGTTGTTTCCGCTGCTGTTCCTGCCGCTGCTGCTTCGCATCAAACTTCCGTCTTGTCGTCGTCGTCCTCACGACCCGGTGCATCCGGATCGAACGAGGGAACCCCTTCCAGCGAGTCCGGCTCGACCGCCTCCGCCTCGGGGAGGAAGGGCGCCAGCTCGGGGAGCTCGTCCAGGCCACGCAGGCCCATCCGCTCCAGGAAGTAGTTCGTCGTCCTGTACAGGATCGCACCTGTTTCGGGTTCCGCGCCCGTCTCCTCCACCAGACCCCGCTGCAGGAGGGTCCGCATCACCCCGTCGCAGTTGACCCCGCGGACCGCCGAGACCCTCGAACGGCTGACCGGCTGGCGGTACGCGACGACCGCCAGGGTCTCCAGTGCCGCCTGGGTGAGCCGGGCCTGCTGCCCCTCCAGGACGAAGGCCTCGACGGCCTCGGCGTGCTCGGGGCGCGTGTAGTAGCGCCAGCCGCCGGCCACGAGCCGCAGCTCGAAGCCGCGGCCCTGGGCGGTGTACTCGTCGGCCAGCTCGCGCAGGGCGTCGGCCACCTCGCGGGGGGCGCGGTCCAGGACCTTGGCGAGGTGCGCCTCGGTGGCGGGCTCGTCGACGACCATGAGGACGGCTTCGAGGGCGGGCTTGAGGTCGCTCACGCGGGGTCCTCCTGGTCGAATTCGTCTGTCACGGACCCGGCGGGGTCCGACTCCCCGCCGGTCCAGGAGACCGTGAGGTCACCCAGGGCGGTCTCCTGGTCGAGGGCGACGGCCTTCTCGCGGTAGAGCTCCAGAAGGGCGAGGAAGCGGGCGACGACGGTGAGGGTGTCGTCGCCGACGTCCTCGATCAGCTCCCGGAAGAGCGCGGCGCCGCGCTCCCGCAGCAGCGCGACGACCACGGCGGCCTGCTCGCGGACGCTGACGAGCGGGGCGTGGATGTGGTCGACGTACACCTGCGGCTCCGCCTTCGGCTGCATGGCCTTGGCGGCCAGCCTGGCGAAGCCCTCGGCGCCGATGGAGATGACGACCTCGGGGAGCAGCTCGGCGTGGTGCGGTTCGAGTCCGACGGTACGGGGGTGGCGGCGGCCCTCGGCCTCCCAGCGCTCCTCGAAGATCGCCGCGACGCGTTTGTACGCCCGGTACTGCAGGAGCCGGGCGAAGAGCAGGTCGCGTGCCTCCAGGAGCGCGAGGTCGGCCTCGTCCTCCACCTCGGCGGCGGGCAGCAGCCGGGCGGTCTTGAGGTCCAGCAGGGTGGCGGCGACGACGAGGAACTCGGTGGTCTGGTCGAGGTCGCCGTCGGGGCCCAGGGCGCGCAGATGCGCCATGAACTCGTCGGTGACCCGGGAGAGGGCGACCTCGGTGACGTCGAGCTTGTGCTTGGTGATCAGCTGGAGGAGCAGGTCGAAGGGCCCCTCGAAGTTCGAGAGCCGTACGGTGAACCGCCCGTCACCGCTCTCGGGGGCCGCTGGGGCCCCGTCCTCGGCGACCACCGGCCCGACGTCCGGCAGAGGCTCCAGGGCCTCTCCGGGCTCTTCCACGGCCCGTGGAAGCTCTTCCTCGCCCCGTACGGGCCCCGGCTCGCCCCGTACGGGCCCCGGCTCGCCTCGTACGGGCTCCGGCTCGCCCCTTGCGGGCCCCGGCTCGCCCCGTATGGGCTCCGCCTCCCCCCGGCCGCGGCCCAGGAGGCGGCGGCGGGGCGGGCGGGACGTTTCGTCGGAGGCGTGGTGCATGGAGGTCCAGGGGGAACGGAGAGCGCGGGCAGCCCGCAGGCTACCTTCAGCGGCCGCGCAGACGGCGGACGAGGATGCTCGCGTCGCCGCGTGACTCCAGGTCCGCCAGGACGACCGCGACGGCCTCCCGGACGATCCGGCCCCGGTCGACGGCGAGGCCGTGCTCGCCCCGCAGCACGAGCCGGGCGTGCTCCAGGTCCATCAGCTCCTCGGCGGAGACGTAGACCGTGATCTTCTCGTCGTGGCGCTCGCGGCCGCTGGGCCGCCGGTTCGGGGCGCGGCCGCCGCGCCGCCGCGCCGCCGGGGCGGGCACCGGTGCGGAGGGCGCGGACTGGGCCGCGGCGCCTTCGGGCTCCGCCGTCCGGGCTCGCGGCTCGGCCGTGTCCGAGTCCGCCGTCGTGTGCTCCGCGGAGCCGGAGCCCTCGGCCGCCGCCGGGGTGCTCTCGCCCGCCGGTGCCGGCACGGCCCGGCGGGGTGCGGACGCCTGGAGCGCCATCCCCCCGGTCGTACGGAAGAGTTCGTCGGCGCCGGGCAGACTCACTCGGCGTGACACCGGGCGAGCACCTCCCTGGCGAGCTGGCGGTAGGCGGCGGCGCCCACGGAGTTGGAGGCGTACGTGGTGATGGGCTCGCCGGCGACCGTGGTCTCCGGGAAGCGCACGGTCCGCCCGATCACCGTGTGGTACACGTGGTCGTCGAAGGCCTCGACGACGCGCGCGAGGACCTCACGGCTGTGCACGGTGCGCGAGTCGTACATCGTGGCGAGGATGCCGTCGAGCTCCAGGTCGGGGTTGAGCCGCTCCTGGACCTTCTCGATGGTCTCGGTCAGCAGGGCCACTCCGCGCAGCGCGAAGAACTCGCATTCCAGCGGCACGATGACCTTGTGAGCCGCCGTCAGGGCGTTCACGGTCAGCAGGCCGAGCGAGGGCTGACAGTCGATCACGATGTAGTCGTAGTCGTTCATCAGCGGCTTCAGGGCGCGCTGGAGCGTCGACTCGCGCGCGACCTCGCTGACGAGCTGGACTTCGGCGGCCGAGAGGTCGATGTTGCTCGGCAGCAGGTCCATGTTGGGCACGGCGGTCTTGAGGAGGACCTCGTCGGCCGACATGCCCCGCTCCATGAGCAGGTTGTAGACGGTGAGGTCGAGCTCCATCGGGTTCACGCCGAGGCCGACCGACAGGGCTCCCTGCGGGTCGAAGTCGACGAGCAGCACCCGTCGTCCGTACTCGGCGAGCGCGGCACCCAGGTTGATGGTCGACGTGGTCTTGCCGACGCCGCCCTTCTGGTTGCACATCGCGATGATCTTCGCGGGTCCGTGGTCGGTCAGTGGACCCGGGATCGGGAAGTACGGAAGGGGCCGTCCGGTGGGGCCGATCCGCTCGCGGCGCTGGCGGGCAGCGTCGGGTGCGAGGGTGGCCGCGTACTCCGGGTCGGGCTCGTACTCGGCGTCGGGGTCGTAGAAGTGCCCCTCGGGCACCTCGTCAAAGGCGGCGAAGTGGGTGGACTCTCGGCCCATCTCGTTGCCGGCCGTGGCGTTCACGTGTAGGCCGTCCATCGTCTTCATCGTGTGGGCTGTCGTCATGGGCTGGTGCGTCGCGAAGGTCCGCACCGCGACGGAGCCGATCGGAGCACCTGGCGCACCGCTCCCGGGAGTAATTGTCGACTCATTCACAAGTCGTCTTACCTCCTTGGATGTCACCAGGAACATTTATCGATAGGTCAGCGTGGCACCATGCCGACGGTTGGCGACTCTATGGCGTGTCACCGCTCCGCAGCAACACAATCCGCCGGACCCGGCCGGATGTGTCGGCAACCGAACACCTCTCTGTCAAGGGTGCGCAGGCATGCATCCACACGTTTCAGGGGTGTGCGAAACGGTTAAAGGGTTACGTTCGAGGCGAGTTGGCCGAACGTTCCTCCGGGCCCGGACACGCGTCCGGCCGGACCTTGTCGAACAAGGTCCGGCCGGGCGTGTGGCATTGACGGCACGCGTTGACGGCGGTGCCGCGGGGATCAGCCCAGGAGGCTGTTCAGCTCGAGGTGCTCGAGGCCGTGCGCCTCGGCGACCTCCTTGTAAACCACCTTGCCGTCATGGGTGTTGAGGCCCAGGGCGAGCGCGGAGTCGCGGCGCAGCGCCTCGACCCAGCCGTTGTTCGCCAGCGACACGATGTAGGGCAGCGTGGCGTTGGTGAGGGCGTAGGTGGAGGTGTTCGGGACCGCGCCGGGCATGTTGGCGACGCAGTAGAAGACCGAGTTGTGGACCTGGAAGGTCGGCTCGGCGTGGGTGGTCGGGTGCGAGTCCTCGAAGCAGCCGCCCTGGTCGATCGCAATGTCGACAAGGACACTTCCGGGCTTCATCTTGGCGACGAGCTCGTTGGTGACCAGCTTCGGGGCCTTGGCGCCCGGGATGAGGACGGCGCCGATGACGAGGTCGGCCTCGACGACGGCCTTCTCCAGCTCGAAGGCGTTGGAGACGATCGTCTTCACCTTGGTGCCGAAGATCTTGTCGGCCTCGCGGAGCTTGTTGATGTCGCGGTCGAGCAGGGTCACGTGGAAGCCCATGCCGACGGCGATCTGCGTGGCGTTCCAGCCGGAGACGCCACCGCCGATGACGACGCACTCGCCGGCGTGGGTGCCGGGGACGCCGCCGGGGAGGACTCCACGGCCGCCGACCGAGCGCATCAGGTGGTAGGCGCCGACCTGCGGGGCCAGCCGGCCCGCGACCTCGGACATCGGGGCGAGCAGCGGCAGGGCGCGGTTCGCGGTCTCGACGGTCTCGTACGCGATCGCGGTCGTGCCGGACGCGAGGAGCGCGTCCGTGCACTCGCGGGAGGCCGCGAGGTGCAGGTAGGTGAAGAGGGTCTGGTCCTTGCGGAGGCGGTGGTACTCCTCCGCGATGGGCTCCTTGACCTTGAGCAGCAGGTCGGCGGTGGCCCAGACCTCGTCGGCGGTGGCGAGGATCTCGGCGCCGGCGGCGACGTACTCCTCGTCCGTGATCGAGGAGCCGACACCGGCGTTCTGCTCGACGAAGACCTGGTGGCCGTGGCGGACGAGCTCGTGGACACCCGCAGGGGTGATGGCCACGCGGAACTCGTTGTTCTTGACCTCGCGGGGGATGCCGACCTTCATCGTCGATCACGGTCCTTGAATCAGGGAGGGATATCTGGGGCACTGCGATACATACCCGGATGCACTGCGGCGCACCGGGGCAGACCACGTTCGAACGCGGCGCACCCAGTCTAATGAAGGAGTTCCCGGTGTCTAGCCTTTCAAAGTACTAATCTTCGACGAAGCCACTACGGATTTCGTAGGCGGATCATTCCGTTTCCAGCAGTCTCTCCGCAGCGGACCGGTGCAGCCGCGCAGCGGCAGGGTCGCCGAGCCGGTCGAGGGTGTCGGCGAGCCGGAGCCGGAGCGCGGCCTGCAGCCGGGTGTCCTGGGCGCGCCGGGCCCACTCCACCGCCTCCTCGCAGGTCCGCAGCGATTCCTCGGGCCGTCCGGCGTACTCCTGGACACGGGCGGCCTCGCTCAACGCCCGTGCGTAGCCCGGGAGATCGTCGAGCCTCCGATGGCCGGCCGCGGCGGCACGCCAGTTCCGCAGGGCCTCGCCGTACCGGCCCGCGTAGGTCTGCACGGCGCCGAGGCGGGCGTACAGCCGGGCCTGGTCGGCCTGCTCGTCCCGGGCGAGACGCTGGGCGAGCGCCCGTCCGTACCAGTCGCCGGCCCGCGGCCAGTCCCCCAGCTCCTGATAGGCGCCGCCTACGGATTCCATCGCGCGACCGGTCGCGTACGGGTCATTTGCTGCGCGTCCAGCATCCAAAGCCAACCGATATCGCAGCAGAGCCTCCTTCGTGCGCCCGGTGCGGGCGTCGAGATCGGCCAGGTTGAGCAGGGCCGCGGCCCGCTCCCGGTGCAGTCCGCGCCGCTCGGCCACGTCCAGGACCAACTGGTGGAGCCCGTACAGCTCGGGTGCGGCGGCCTCGGCTCCCCGGTGCGCGGCGAGGGCCCTCACGAGGGAGGCCACCAGGCGCCGCGCGAGGGTGTCGAGCTCCCCGTCGGCGACCGCGAGCCGGGCGGAGGCGAGCAGGAAGGGCTGCCGGGAACGCAGCCACGCGGCCCCGGCGGCGGCGTTCGGGAAGCGCAGGGCGCGCGGCAGACCGGCCAGCTTCCGGCGCGCGGGCGAGCCCTCGGGTTCGGTGACCGCACGGCAGGACTGGAGGAGCCGTACGGTCCGCTCCAGCATCCGGGCCCGGGCGAGCTGCACCTCGGCGGGCCGGTCACGCTCCTCCAGCTGGGCGCGAAGGAGGGGGACGAGGTGGCCGGGCACCTCGTACTGCCCGTCCTCGCCGCCGGAGACGAGCCCGAGGGCGGCGAAGTCGGCGAGGGTGGTCGTGGCGGCCGAGACGGAGCAGCCGGCCAGGGCGGAGGCGATGTGGGCGTCGGCCCGGCCGAGCGGAGCCAGGGAGAGGTAGCGCAGTATCCGGGCGGCGGTGGCGGGCAGCGCCTCGTGGGCGAGCAGGAAGGTCCGGGTGAGCGGGTCGCCGCTGAGTCCGCGCAGCCGCTTGGCGAGGTCGGCGACGGAGAACGTCGGCTGGGTGGAGAGCCAGCCGCCGGCGAGGACGACCGCGGCGGGCAGCCCGCCGCACTCCTCGACGAGGGTCTCGGCGGCCTGGGGGTCGACGGTGATGCGTACGGAGCCGGTGAAGGCGGTGAGCAGCTCGATGGCCGACTTGGGGTCGAGTCCGCCGAGCGTGCAGGGCCGTACGTCGGGGATGCCGGTGAGCGGTCCGCGGGCGACGCCCACCACCAGGACGCCGGGGTCGTCGGGGATCAGCGGGTCGGCCTGCGCGGCGTCCACGGCGTCGTCGAGGACGAGGACGGCCCGGCGTCCGGCGAGGGCGTCGCGGACCATTTCGGTCAGCTCGTCCTCGCCGGCGCCCGGGGGTTCGGCGACCCCGAGCGCGGCGAGGAGTTCGCGGGCGACCTGGGCGGTGGGGACGGGGTCGCCGCCGGGCTCGGTGAGCCGGGCCCGGAAGATGCCGTCGGGGTAGCGGTCGGCGACCCCGGCGGCCAGTTCCTCGGCGAGCGCCGTGCGTCCGGAGCCGGGCTTGCCCGCGATGAGCAGGACCCGGGCGCGGGGGGCCTTGCGGCCGGTGAGGGTGTCGAGACCGGTGCGCTCGATGTCGGCGCGCAGGGCCTTCAACTCCCGCTGCCGGCCGAAGAAATGCCGGCTGCCGGCCGCCGCCACCGCCTGATCCGTCACGGGCCACGCTCCCGTCCACCTGCGCACACGCCGATCCCGCGGGGGTCTCCTCACGGGCGATTCCGAGCGTAGTTCAGGCCACGGTACGGACCCGGCGGAGCGCGGCGGACACGTCCCCCGATCGGATCAGCGGATGGTCACACCGGCTCCTTCACGAATGGGCCCGGCTCCCGTACGAACGGTCTCCGACATCCGTACGAACGGCCCCGCCGGGACCCGTCCCGGCCCCAGGGGCGCCGCCCCTACGACTCGAACGGCCGGGCCGGCCACGGCGCCTCGGCCGGGCGCAGGGCGTCGAGCCCCTCCCCCGCCCGCGCGGCGGCCAGTGACAGGACACCCACGACCAGGCAGTTGTTGTGCAGCTCGCCCGCGAGCACCTTCCGTACGAGGTCCGCGAGCGGCACGCGCGCCAGCTCCATGTCGGCCTCCTCCTCGGCGACCTCGAAGCGCTCGCCCTCCGCCTCCGCGAGGTCCCGGGCGAGGAAGATCCGTACGGCCTCGTCGCAGCCGCCCGGCGTCGTGTAGACGTCGGCGAGGACCCGCCAGTCCTCGGCCTTGACGTGCGCCTCCTCGTACAGCTCGCGCTGCGCGGCGTGCAGCGGGTTCTCCCCGGGCACGTCGAGCAGCCCGGCCGGGATCTCCCACAGCTTCTGCCGCACCGGGTGCCGGTACTGCCGGAGGACGACCACACGGTCCTGTTCGTCCAGGGCGAGTACGGCGACCGAGCCGGGGTGGACCTGGTAGTCACGGCGGACGACCGAGCCGTCCGGCATGACCACGTCGTCCGTGCGGACACTCGTCTTGTTGCCCGTGAAGGGGGTCGTGGTCGCGACGACCCGCCACTCCTCCGGGGTGTCCTGCACCTGCTGCATGAGCTGTCCTCCCACATACGAAAACCGGGGTACGCGTCCCGGCAGGGACCCGTACCCCGGCAACGTTAACGCGCCGTACTACTTCGCCGTCTTGCGCTCCACGGCCGCCTTGACCAGGCCCGCGAAGAGCGGGTGCGGGCGGGTCGGGCGGGACTTCAGCTCCGGGTGCGCCTGGGTGGCGACCAGGTAGGGATGGACCTCGCGCGGGTACTCGACGAACTCGACGAGCTTGTTGTCCGGGGAGGTGCCGGAGAAGACCAGACCGGCCTTCTTCTCCAGCTCCGCGCGGTAGGCGTTGTTCACCTCGTAGCGGTGACGGTGGCGCTCCTCCACGTACGGCTCGTCGCCGTAGGCCTCGCGGACGACGGAACCCTCGGCGAGCTTCGCCGGGTAGAGACCGAGGCGCATCGTTCCGCCCAGGTCGCCGGCGCCCTCGACGTACGCCAGCTGCTCCTCCATCGTCGAGACGACGGGGTGCGCGGTGGCCGGGTCGAACTCGGTCGAGTTGGCCTCGGGGATGTCGGCCAGGTTCCGGGCCGCCTCGATGACGATGCACTGCAGGCCGAGGCAGATGCCGAGCAGCGGCACCTTCTTCTCGCGGGCGAACTGGATGGCGCCGACCTTGCCGCTCACACCGCGGTCGCCGAAGCCGCCGGGGATGAGGATCGCGTCGACGTCGCCGAGCTGCTTCTCGGCGCCGGCCGGGGTCTTGCAGTCGTCGGAGGTGACCCACTTGACCTTGACCCGCGCCTTGTTGGCGAAGCCGCCGGCCCGCATGGCCTCGGTGACCGAGAGGTAGGCGTCGGGCAGGTCGATGTACTTGCCGACGAGCGCGACCGTGACCTCGTGCTCCGGGTTGTGGACGCGGTCCAGGAGGTCCTCCCAGACGGTCCAGTCCACGTCGCGGAACGGCAGGTCGAGCTTGCGGACGACGTAGGCGTCCAGGCCCTCGGTGTGCAGGACCTTCGGAATGTCGTAGATCGACTTGGCGTCGATGGCGGCGACGACCGCGGCCTCGTCGACGTCGCACATCAGCGAGATCTTGCGCTTGATGGCGGTCGGGACCTCACGGTCGGCGCGCAGCACGATCGCGTCCGGCTGGATACCGATGTTGCGCAGCGCGGCGACGGAGTGCTGGGTCGGCTTGGTCTTCAGTTCGCCGGAGGGGCCGATGTACGGCAGCAGCGAGATGTGCACGACGAAGACGTTGTCGCGGCCGACCTCGTGACGGACCTGGCGGACGGTCTCCAGGAACGGCAGGGACTCGATGTCGCCGACCGTGCCGCCGACCTCGGTGATGACGACGTCCACGTCGTCGGTCGCCATGCGGCGGATCCGGGACTTGATCTCGTTGGTGATGTGCGGGATGACCTGCACGGTGTCACCGAGGTACTCGCCGCGCCGCTCCTTGGCGATGACCTGCGAGTAGACCTGGCCGGTGGTGACGTTGGCCGAGCCGTCGAGGTCGACGTCGAGGAAGCGCTCGTAGTGGCCGATGTCCAGGTCGGTCTCGGCGCCGTCGTTGGTGACGAACACCTCGCCGTGCTGGAAGGGGTTCATCGTGCCCGGGTCGACGTTGAGGTACGGGTCGAGCTTCTGCATCGTGACCCGCAGGCCCCGGGCCTTGAGGAGCGCACCCAGGCTGGAGGCGGTCAGGCCCTTGCCGAGGGAGGAGGCGACACCCCCGGTGACGAAGATGTGCTTGGTCGTCGTGGTTTTGGGCGGCATCGCCAAGAGGGGGCTCCCGTGGTCGCGTTCTGGAGGTGCGTACCGGCGTCCCCTCCGGAAGAATCGGGGGGTGCCGTCGCTGCGGTTTCGGGGTTCTCGGCTGTCGCCGTTTCCCACCGGTCCACGGGGTACCAGGGTATCAGCGACATGGAGAGACCGCTTCCGGCCACACGCGGCAGTCGGGTGTACACGGAGGGCGACACGAGGCGACAGGGAGGGCCGGGGAACGGCGGGGAAGATCCGTTCACCTGATCGGAGCAACGCCGTTACCAGCGTGATCAGCGCGTCAGCAGCGTGCGACGTATCCTTCTCGGACATTGCCCGCCGACCCGGCCGAGACCCAGCCGGAGCATCTGGAGCAAGCGCCCCGCGGGGCGGACATGGCCGTTCGACTGGAGTGAAGCACGTGGCCGGGCGCATCGAGGATTACGCACTCATCGGAGACATGCAGACAGCAGCCCTGGTCTGCCGGGACGGCAGCGTGGACTGGCTGTGTCTCCCCCGCTTCGACTCGCAGGCGGTCTTCGCCGGACTGCTCGGCACCGAGGAACACGGTTTCTGGCGGGTGGCGCCCGCCGGGCCCGCCGACGCCGAGCCGCTCCCGGCCGACCGGCGGCGTTACGTCGGCGACTCGCTGATCCTGGAGTCCGAGTGGGACACCCCGCGCGGCACGGTCCGGGTGACCGACTTCATGCCCCCTCGCGAGGGGGCCCCGCAGCTCATCCGGATCGTGGAAGGCGTCTCCGGCCGGGTCCGGATGCGTTCCTCGCTGCGGATGCGCTTCAGCTACGGCCGGATCGTGCCGTGGGTCCACAAGGTGG
Source organism: Streptomyces exfoliatus (assembly GCF_000725545.1). Taxonomy (GTDB): domain Bacteria; phylum Actinomycetota; class Actinomycetes; order Streptomycetales; family Streptomycetaceae; genus Streptomyces; species Streptomyces exfoliatus. Next base: position 439,547 of record NZ_JNZP01000015.1, read on the forward strand.
GCGAGCGCACGGTCGCCGTCGCGGGACCCGACTCGGTCTGGCTGGACACCGAGGTCGAGACCCATGGCAAGGACCTCACGACGTACTCCGAGTTCACGGTGAATCCCGGTGACCGGATCACGTTCACGATCTCCTGGCAGCCCTCGCACCGGGAGCCGCCCGCGCTGCCGGACCCCGAGGGCGCCCTGGAGGCGACCGCCGACTTCTGGCGCGAGTGGGTCGAGCACTGCACGTACCACGGGCCCTACCGGGAGGCCGTGGTCCGCTCCCTGATCACCCTGAAGGCCCTGACGTACGCGCCGACCGGCGGGATCGTGGCCGCGCCGACCACCTCGCTGCCCGAGGAGATCGGCGGCGTCCGCAACTGGGACTACCGCTACACCTGGCTGCGGGACGCGGCGATCACCCTCTCCTCGATGCTCCGCACCGGCTACCGCGAGGAGGCCCGCGCCTGGCGGGACTGGCTGCTCCGCGCGGTCGCGGGCGACCCGGAGAACCTCCAGATCATGTACGGCATCGCGGGCGAGCGGGAGCTCGGCGAGGCGGAGCTCGACTGGCTCCCCGGCTACGAGAACTCGGGCCCGGTCCGGGTCGGCAACGGCGCCGCCAACCAGCTCCAGCTGGACGTCTACGGCGAGGTCACCGAGGCCCTCCACCTGGCGCACATGACGGGCCTCTCCCGCAACGACTACGCCTCGCTCCTCCAGATCAAGCTGATCAACTACCTGGAGAAGCACTGGGACCAGCCCGACGAGGGCATCTGGGAGGTGCGCGGCCCCCGCCGCCACTTCGTGCACTCCAAGGTGATGGCCTGGGTGGCCGTCGACCGCACCATCAAGCTCATCGAGTCCGGGGACGCCGACGGCCCGCTGGAGCGCTGGCAGGATCTGCGCGACGAGATCCACAGGGACGTCTGCGAGAAGGGCTACGACCAGGAGCGGAACACCTTCACCCAGTCGTACGGCTCCAAGGAGCTGGACGCCTCGCTGCTGCTGATCCCGCAGATGGGCTTCCTGCCGCCGGACGACAAGCGGGTCATCGGCACCATCGAGGCGATCCAGCGGGAGCTGTCCACTGAGGACGGCTTCGTACTGCGCTACCCGACGTCCGGCGAGGAGGCCGGCGTCGACGGCCTGGAGGGCGACGAGGGCGCCTTCCTGGCGTGCTCCTTCTGGCTGGCGGACGACCTGGCGATGATCGGCCGGGTGGACGAGGCCCGCACCCTCTTCGAGAAGCTCCTCGCGCTCCGCAACGACCTGGGGCTGCTCGCCGAGGAGTGGGACCCGAGGCTCCAGCGGCAGGTGGGCAACTTCCCGCAGGCCTTCAGCCACGTCCCGCTGATCGACACGGCACTGCGGCTGACGGCGAGCGGGGCGTACGGCGGCTGACCGCGAGCGGGGGGCGTACGGCGGCTGAGGCGACGGGAGCCGTCCGCGGGAATACGCTGGGAGTGTCCTGTCCCCCCTCGGAAAGGGGGGCTTCCTGATGGCTCCCCAGATCAGCGTCCCGCAGACAGCTCTCGCCGGACTTCGCGAGGATCTGGCCGGTGAGGTGTTCGTACCCGGTGATCCGGGCTACGACGAGGCCAGGGTGGTCCACAACGCCATGATCGACCGGCGTCCGGCCGTCATCGCGCAGTGCGCGACCCAGGAGGACGTCTCCAACGCGATCCTGTTCGGCCGCGAGACGGAGCTGCCCGTCGCGGTGCGCGGCGGCGGGCACAGCGTCGCCGGCACGTCCGTCGTGGCCGACGGCCTCGTCGTGGACCTCCGCCGGATGCACGCGGTCGTCGCGGACCCTGAGCACATGACGGTACGGGTCGAGGGCGGCGCCACCATGAGCCATCTCGATCACGCGACCCAGCCCTTCCGGCTGGCCACCACCGGTGGGCGGGCGTCCACGACCGGCGTCGGCGGGTTCACCCTGGGCGGCGGATCGGGCTGGCTGGAGCGGAAGTTCGGCCTCGCGAGCGACAACCTCCTGGCGGCGGATCTGATCACCGCCGAGGGCAAGCACGTGCACACCGACGCGGAGGAGAACCCGGAGCTGTTCTGGGCCCTGCACGGCGGCGGCGGGAACTTCGGGGTGGCCACCTCGCTCACGCTGCGCCTGCACGAGCTGCCGGAACTGAGCTTCTCGATGCTGTTCTTCAAGCCGGAGAAGGCTCCCGAGGTGGTGCGCACGTTCCGCGACCTCATCGGGTCCGCCCCCGACGACGTGGGCGGCGGGGTCATCTACTTCCCCGCGCCGCCCGCGCCGTTCGTCCCCGAGCACCTGGTCGGCGAGCTGCTCTGCGGCACGCTCCTCACGTACACCGGTCCCGTGGCCGGGGTCCGGGAACTCTCGGCGCCGCTGTTCGCCCTCGGACCCGTCGTCGAGATGGTCATGGACATCGCCTACACCGATCTCCAGTGCATGCTCGACGACCCGCCCGGTCTGCGGAACTACTGGTCGGCGGAGTACCTGAGCGAGCTTGCCGACGCGGCCGTGGACATCTACTGCGAGCGGGCGCTGAAGATCCCGCCGCCCACCGCCTGCCAGCACGTGCTGTTCCCGCTGGGCGGCGCGGTGGCGGCCGGCCGGCCCGACGACCCGATTCCCTGGCGTACCGCGCCCTGGGCCGTCCATCCCTTCGCGACCTGGACGGACCCGGCCGACGACGAACGGGCGATCCGGTGGGTGCGGGACGTGCGGGCCGACGCGAGGCCGTGGTCGACCGGAGCCGTGTACCTGAACTTCATCGGCTCCGAGGGCGAGAAGCGGGTCGTCGAGGGCTTCGGCGCCGACAACTACCGGCGCCTCGCCCGGGTCAAGGCCGCCTACGACCCCGACAACGTCTTCCACTTCAACCACAACATCGCGCCGGCCGCCTGAGGGCCCATGGGTCCGTCCGGGTGTCACCTCAGGGCGTCGATCACCTCCCTCGCGGCCCGCTCGCCCTCCGTGGCCCCGCCTTCCATGAAGCCCTGGAAGTCGTACGAACAGTGCTCGCCGCCGATGTGGACGTTGCCCTGGGCGGTGCCCTCGTACCCCGCGTACCGGTGGAGGTAGCCCACGGGCCAGCAGGAGTACGCGCCGAGCGCGTACGGGTTCTTGTGCCAGGCGGAGAGCTGGGCGCGGCCGGTGTACGCCCTGGAGGTGCCGGGGAAGAAGGCGTCGATGCCCGCCAGGTAGCGGGTGACGAGGCCGCGCACGTACGGGTCGGACTCGGTGGAGAACGGCCCGGCCGGGTTCAGGGCCTTGGCCAGGGTGCCGCCGTTGTACTGGATGAGGATGCCGCCGGTCCCGCCCTGGATCTTGGTGGTGTCCCAGGTCTGCTGCACCTCGCTGTCGGTGAAGCAGTCGCCGGCGGAGACGCCCGGCCAGGCTCCGGTGCCCCGCCAGGGCCGGGTGCCGAACTGCATGTTGAGCTTGGTGCAGTAGCCCATCCTCGCGTCGCGCAGCAGGTTCGTCATGAGCGGGTCGAACCCGGCCTGCGAGAAGTCGAGCTGCTTGAGGATCGGCAGGGGCAGGCACAGGACCGTGTGGTCGGCGGTGACCGTCCGGGTGGCGCCGGCCTCGGTGAAGGTGAGCGTCTGCGTGCCGTCCGCGTTGGCCCGTACGGCGGTCAGGGACCAGCCCTGGCGCAGGGTGCCGGGCGTGAGTGCCCCGGCGATGGCGTTCGGGAGCCGGTCGTTGCCGCCGACGACGTGGTAGCGCTCGTTGGAGAGCCCCCAGATGTTGAAGTTGCCGGGATTGGTCTGGTAGCCCATGAGCAGGACGAGGGCGAGCGAGGACTGTTCGGTGGTGTCGGCGCCGTACTCGACGTTGTAGGCGACGTCGATGAACTTGCCGAGCGGGGAGGAGTGTCCCCCGGGGACCCGGGTCTCGATCCACTCGTATATCGACATGTTGTCGAGTGCGGTGCCGGTGGGGGTGGTCTGGTTCCAGAGGACCTCGCCCGCCTCCGAGAGGTCGCGGCGCAGCGACTGGTAGACGGCGTGGAAGTCCTCGTCGGCCTGGTGGCGCGGGTAGTAGGCGCCGTCGAACCAGAGGACCTCCTCGGCGCCGTTGGGTCCGCCGCCGAGGAAGTCCTCGACGTCGAGCCCGAAGCGGCGGCAGAGTTCCAGGATCTTCTTGTGGCTGGTGTCGATCAGCTCGCCGCCGATCTCGGAGATCTGGCCGTACGCCCAGTGGCCGCGCTGCGTCCACATGCGGCCGCCGACCCTGGACGGGTTGGCCTCGTAGAGGACGGGCTTGAGGCCGGCGTCCTGGAGGGTGAGCGCGGCGGTGAGGCCGGAGATCCCGGCTCCGACGACGGCGACCCGGGCGGTGGCGCCGTCGAGGGGGCGGTCCGGGGTGGTGGCGCGGGCGGGGACGGCCCCGGCCAGGCCGACGGCCCCGCCGGCGCCGACGGCGACACCGGCCGCGGCGGCGTACTTGAGCAGGGACCGGCGCCCGGGGGCGTCGGCCCGCATGCCGCGGAGCTCGTCGACGGGGAGGTTCAGCCGTCGGGCGTCGGCGTGCTCGGCGGCGAGGCGCTTCAGGAGGTGCATCGGGTTGGTGCGTGCCATGGGGCGCTCCTGTGAGGGAAGAGGGATCAGCTCTGGGGTACGGCGGTGGGAACCGGGGCTTCCTCGGCGGGGCGCTCGGCGGCGTCCTCCAGGACGATCCGGCCGATGATCTCGTACCGCTCGGGCCGCTTGGCCTTGAGGTAGAAGCCGAGGCCGAGACCGCCGAAGAAGACCAGGCCGACGATCCAGGGGATCGCCTTGAAGAAGAGGGAGTCGGCGGCGAGGCCGGCCGCGGTCTCCATGTTCATGATCAGCAGGACCACCACGGCGATCATGCCGACACCGCCGAGGAGCGGGGCGGTGAGCGTCTTGAACCAGTGCCGGTCCTCGGGGTGGTTCTTGCGGAAGTAGCCGATGACGGCGAAGGAGCAGAGGGTCTGGACGATGAGGATCGCCATCGTGCCGAGGATCGCGAGCAGCGTGTAGAGGTGGATGTACGGGTCCTGGCCGGTGAGCCAGAAGGCGGCGACGAGGCCGACGGCGATGGCGCTCTGCACGTAGGAGGCGATGTACGGCGAGCCGTGCCTGGCGTGCGTCCGGCCGAGCGCCGGGTGGAGGAAGCCCTCGCGGCCGATGGCGTACAGGTAGCGCGAGGCGCACTGGTGGAAGGCCATGCCGCAGGCGAAGGAGCCGGTGAGCAGCAGCCACTGGAAGGCGTCGACGGCCCAGGCTCCGATGAAGCTCTGGGTGGGCGCGAAGAAGAGGTCGAGGGGGGAGGCGGAGGCGGACAGTTTCACCGATCCGGCCAGGCCGTTGCCGGCGATCGTCATCCACGAGACGTAGATGTAGAAGATGCCGACGCCGATGACGGAGATGAGGGTGGCGCGCGGGATGACCTTCTTGGGGTTGCGCGACTCCTCGCCGTACATGGCGGTCGACTCGAAGCCGACCCAGGACCAGAAGGCGAAGAAGAGACCGAGGCCGGCGGAGGAGCCGGTGAAGGCGTTCACGGGGTTGATCGGCTCGACGGGTATGCCCTCGGGGCCGCCGCCCGCGATGAGTACGGCGGTGGCGACCGCGAAGAGGACCGCGATCTCGGCCACCAACATCACGCCGAGCGCCTTGGCGGTCAGGTTGATGTCGAAGTACGACAGGACGGCCGTCACGGCCAGCATGACCGCCGCGTACAGGATCCACGGCACGTCCACGCCGAACTGGTCCGCGACCGTCGTCTTGGCGAAGTACGCGAAGACGCCGACGATGGAGGCCTCGAAGACGATGTAGGCGAGGACCGCGAGCATGCCGGAGGCCATGCCGGCGATCCGGCCGAGACCGTGCGAGATGTAGCCGTAGAACGCGCCGGCGGCGGTGATCCGCTTGGCCATCGCCACGTATCCGACCGAGAAGACGGTCAGGACGAGCGTCGCGAAGAGGTACCCGGCGGGAGCGCCGGTGCCGTTGCCGAAGCCGACGGCGATGGGGAGGTTGCCGGTCATCGCGGTGATCGGAGCCGCGGTGGCCACGGCCATGAAGACGACGCCGACGAGACCGACCGAGTTCGCCTTCAGCCGGTGGACCTCTGGGGTGGAGTTCTTTGCCATGGCGCGAGAGCATCCTCGCGAGTGACGCAGGCCACAATCGACATGCGGTCGCACAATTCACGCCAGGGGGCGACGAGTTGTCGCCCCCGCGTACGAAGTGTCCGGTCTCGTAACCCTAGGGTGATGTCGCCGGAACACGGACGCGGGTAGCGTCCCGCCCCATGGACAATCAGGGCGGGATCACCGTGCAGCGGGCGCTCGAACTCCCGGGGCTGCGCGGCGGACTCCCGGAGGTCGTCGCCGGCGCCGACCGGCTGCACCGCACGGTGCGCTGGGTGCACGCGGGCGAGGTGCCGAACATCGCGTCGCTGCTCAAGGGCGGCGAGCTGCTGCTCACGACGGGCCTCGGTCTCGGCACCCGCCCGGCCGAGCAGCGGGCCTTCGTCCGCCGGCTCGCGGACCGGGGCATCGCGGCCCTCGTCGTCGAACTGGGCCCGCGCTTCGCCCGGCTCCCGGCGACGATAGTGGAGACCGCTCGGGCGGCGGGCCTGCCGCTGGTGCAGCTGCACCGCGAAGTCCCCTTCGTCGCCGTCACGGAGGAGATCCACACCGAGATCGTCAACGGCCACTACGCGCTCCTGCGGCAGGCCGAGGAGGTCCACCGGCAGTGCACCGAGGCGCTGCTCGGCGGTGGCGGCATCCCGCAGGTCCTGCGGATCCTCTCCGACTTCGCCGCCAACCCGGTCTTCCTGGAGACCGCCGACGGACAGCTGCTCTACGCCGCCGGCACCGAGTCGGCGCCCGCCGACCCGCTCCAGGTGTGGGACGGGCTGCGCGGCCAGCGCGCGGCCCGCGAATCGGGCCCGCCCACCGGCACGGTCCTGGTCGACGTGCCCGGCGGCGGCCCCGGCACCGCGTCCGTACGGGCCCGCCTCGTCCTCCTCTCGGTCTCCGGCGCCCTCTCCCCCGTCCACCGGATGGCGGCCGAGCGGGCGGCCGGCCTCCTCGCGGTCGTCCTCATGCAGGCGCGCCAGGAGGAGGAACTGGCCGCGCGGGGCCGGGGCGACTTCCTGACCGACCTGGCCGAGGGCCGGATCGCGGCCGAGGACGCCCCTGCGCAGGCCCGGGTCCTCGGCTTCAAGCCGGGCGACGGCCCGCTGCTTCCCGTGGTGATGCGCCTGGCGTCGGAACTCTCGCCCTCGGGCAACTGGGCGCTCCTGGCCCGCGCGGTCCTGGAGGAACTGGCCTCCGTCGGCGTCCCGGTCCTCCTGGGCGTCCGCCCGGTGGAGGGCCGGGTGCCGCTGCTCCTCGGCCTGCGCTCGGAGTCGGAGCGCACGGCGGTCGCGGACCGCGTCGCGGCGGCGCTGCGCGCGGGCGTGGAGCGGGCGGGCCTGGAACGCTCCGGGGTGCATCCGCCGGTGGTCGTGGTCGGCGTCGCGGGCAGCTGGGCCGCGGCCTCCGCGGGCCTGCGGCACGCGGCGGAGACGGCGACGGCGGCGCAGGGCCTCTCGGAGCTGCCCTGGTATGACGCCAGGCGCCTGGACATCGACCTGCTGCTGTGGCGCCTGCACTTCCACGGGGACACGGTCCTCGCGGCGTTCGTGGACCGGGCGATCGGCCCCCTGCGGGACCACGACCGCACGTCCCGCCCGCCGCTCCTGCCGACCCTGGAGACGTATCTGGCGCACGCGGGCCGCAAGGCGGAGACGGCCCGGGAACTCCACCTCAACCGCCAGACCCTCTACAACCGCCTGGCCCGCATCTCGGAACTCCTGGGCACGGACCTGGACGACCCCCAGACGGTCCTGGCCCTCTCCCTGGCGCTGAGAGCCCGCCGCCACACCTCGTAGACCACCCGGTCACGACCAGGCGGGGCGGCCCCATCCGGGCGGCGGCCCCGCCACCGTCACCGCCCCGCCAACTCGTCGTACACGCTCAGCACATGCGCCACCGTCTCGTCCTCCGTCGGCCAGGACCCCGCCTGCACCCGCCCCGCCGCCGCCAGGTCCATCCGCCGCTCCACGTCGTCGAGCAGCCCCCGCACGGCCCCGGCGAGCGCCGCCGCGTCCCCGTACGGCACCAGCTCCGCCGCGTCCCCGACGAGTTCGGGCACTCCCCCCACCGCCGTGGCGACGAGCGGTACGCCGAGCCTGAGCGCCTCCTGCGCGAGCAGCGACCGCGCCTCCCACCGGGACGGAAGCACGGCCACGTCCGCCGCGGCGAGCAGCTCCGCCACGTCCTCGCGGCGCCCGATCAGCCGTACGGGCAGCTCTTCCGCCACGATCCGCCGCTGGAGGGCGGCCCGCTCCCGCCCCTCCCCCGCGATGACGAGCAGCGGCTGCGGATCGAGCTCCCGCCATTCCCGCGCGGCGTCGAGCAGTGTCCGGTACCCCCGCCCCCGCTCCAGCGCCCCGACCGCCATCAGCAACGGCCGGTCGACGGCGCCGAGTTCGGCGCGCGCCTTGCCGTCGTGGAGGCATACGGGCCCGCGTGCGGCCGGCACGGTGACGGGCGCGAGCCGGGCGTCCCTGGCCCCCCGCCGGCGGGCCCGGTCGACCAGCTCGGAGGAGGTGGCGAGGACGACGGTCGCGGCCCGTACGGTCTTGCGCTCCAGGAGCCGCAGCACTCCGCCGCGCGCCCCGTGCACGTGGTGCCGGCTGTCCCAGGTGGTCACGAGCGGCGTCCTCCCACCACCACCGGTGCCGGACAGCGCGAGCGCGGCCCGTACGGAGGCGTGCAGGCCGTGGGCGTGGACGACGTCCGCGCCGATGCAGGCGTTGCGGAGCGCGGTGACCGTGGCGGGGTCACCGAGGCGCGGCAGCGGCACGAAGTGCGCGCCGGAACCCGCGTAGTCGTAGACGTGGTCGAGTTCGGGAGGGGCGCACACGGTCACCCGCACGCCCCTCGCCACGAGCCCCGCGGCAAGTGATCGGACGTGCGCGCTGCTGCCCGCGCTGCCGCCGCCCAGCACTTGGACCGTACGGAGCTGTGTCACGCGCCCAAGGATGCCAGTCCCCACCCGGGACCGTACGCACGTTCCGGCACCGAAGTGGCGTCGTTCCCCTGTACGGAAGGCGTACGGCTCAGTGAGTCAGCCGACGGGTTCACCCACTCGGGCGAGCGCGCGAGGAGACCTCGCACTCCCCCAGGCCGCGGCGGCGATCAGGCCCGACCGCGTGCGCTGTGAGACCGGGCCGACCGCCGGCGGCGGCGATGGCACTGCCGACGGCGGCGAGCCCTTGACTCGCCGCGTTGTCAGTGTCCTCTGCCAGGCTCTGCTGTACGGCGAGGGCCCGCAACGGGCCTCCAGGGGAGGGCAGATGGCGAAGAGGCCGCGGCAGCAGTCCCGTAAGGGGGCGTCCAGGGCACCCAAGGGCGTGGCGATCTACCACGACATGAAGGTGTACGAGAACTTCGAGCGCTGCGCCCAGCGGATCTTCGAGTGCGTACGCATGGCGCAGCAGCAGTCGCCCGGGGCGCCGCGCACTCTGTACCTGGACATCCAGGGCCACCGGAACTCGGCCGGGGGATACGACCACGACGCCTTCGAGCTGATGAAGGACTTCGGCATGGGCTTCCTGCTGCCGTTCCTGACGGAGCTCAGCACGCCGCTGTTCCGGGTCCGCAACAACGGTCGACAGCGCGACGACCTGCCGGACGTCCTCAGGATCGACTACCCGGACGACGGCAGCGACTACGGCTACGACGCCGCCAAGCTGGGACTGCGGCCACGGGAGAAGAACCCCGCGGACCGCAGGTCCAAGCCGACGCTCAAAGCCATCACCGCGTATCTGGGCATGGACCAGCCCGCGTGCCTGGTGTGCTGGAGGACGCCGGTCGAGCGGGCGCACGTGGTCCCCGAGAAGCTCGGCGGCTCACTGGACGTACGGAACTTCGCCTTGCTCTGCCCCGAGCACCACGCCGAGGCGCCCGACGTCGCGGACGCCGAGAGCTTCTGGGCCTGGATCGACTACGCGGAGCTGCGGGACAGCCCGGACAAGTGGCGCGACGCACCGGAGGAGCTCCAGGAGTGGCTGCGCGAGCGAGGCGTGCGCGTCGGCTCGCTCCCTCGGGAGGAGCAGTCCTTCTTCTCGGCGGTGAAGCGTGAGCTGAAGTCCCTGTACGGCTGGAGCGACACCGACTTCGGCTCCGTGGCCTGGGAGGACCTGATGGAGGAGTTCCACGCCGTCCTCGAATCCGCGACCGGTCGCCATTTCGCCGTGGAGAAGAAGGTCTCGACCTACGCGTGGGCCTACGACGTGGCGCGCCGCAGGGTCGCCGGTGAGGCGAGCCCCGGACAGGGAGTGGCGGCCCGTCTGCCCACTCCCTGACCCTTCGGGGTCACCCGTCCGCCCGAGCCGTGGCGAGCAGTTCCTCCGCGTGGGCCCTGGCCGTCTCGGAGTCCTCCTGGCCCGCGAGCATCCGGGACAGCTCCCGTACCCGCTCCTCGCCCTCCAGGACGGTGACGCCCGACCGGGTCACGGAGCCGTCGTTGGTCTTCTCGACGAGCAGCTGCCGGTCGGCGAAGGCCGCGACCTGCGGGAGGTGGGTGACGACCACGACCTGCGCGGTCCTGGCGAGCTTGGCGAGCCGGCGGCCGATCTCGACCGCGGCCTTGCCGCCGACACCGGCGTCGACCTCGTCGAAGAGGTACGTCGGCACCGGGTCGACCCCGGCGAAGACGACCTCGACGGCGAGCATCACCCGGGACAGCTCACCGCCGGACGCGCCCTTGGCGATGGGCCGGGGCGGCGCGCCCGGGTGCGGGGCGAGCAGCAGCTCGACCTCGTCGGCCCCCGACGGGCCGTACGCGACCCGGCGCCCGCCGACCTCGACGCCTTCGGCGTCCTCGGTCTGCCGGATGTCGAAGGACACGCGCGCGTGGGGCATGGCCAGCGAGGCGAGCTCCGCGGTGACCGCGTCGGCGAACCGGTCGGCGGCCTCGGTGCGGGCGTCGGTGAGCCGCTGCGCGAGCACCGAGAGGTCGTCGCGCAGCCGGTCCCGCTCGGCGGTGAGCTCCTCGACGCGGTCGTCGTCGCCTTCCAGCTCGCCGAGCCGGCCCGCGCTCTCCTCCGCCCACGCCAGGACCGTCGCGATGTCCTCGCCGTACTTGCGGGTGAGCTGGGTGAGCGCCGCGCGCCGTTCCTCGACCGCGGCGAGCCGCAGCGGGTCGGCGTCGAGGTCGTCGGCGTACCCGGCCAGCTCGGTGGCCACGTCGCCGAGCAGGATGGAGATCTCCCCCATCCGGTCGGCCAGCGCGGCGAGCGCCGCGTCGTGCGCCCGTACGCCCTCCAGGGCCCGGACCGCGCCCGCGACCAGGGTCGTGGCGTCGACGGACTCGGGGTCCTCGGGAACACCCGCGAGCGCGGCGTGCGCGAGCGCGGCGGCGGAGGCGAGGGCCTCGGCGTGCCCGAGCCGCTCCGCCTCGGCGGCGAGTTCGGCGTCCTCCCCCGCGCGCGGGGCGACGGCCTCGATCTCGCCGAGCCCGAAGCGCAGCAGATCGGCCTCCTGGGCCCGCTCCCGGGCCCGGGTGGTGATCTCGTCCAGCTCTCCCGTGACGGCGCGCAGCCGCCGGTAGGCCTCCGCGTAGGCGGCGAGGGGTACGGAGACGGCCTCGCCCGCGTACCGGTCGAGCGCGCCCCGCTGCCGGGCCGGCTTGAGCAGGCCCTGCTGGTCGGTCTGGCCGTGGACGGCGACGAGTTCGTCGGCGAGTTCGGCGAGCAGCCCGACGGGCACGGAACGCCCGCCGAGGTGGGCCCGTGAGCGTCCCTCGGCCGAGACGGTACGGCTGACGAGCAGCACGCCCTCGTCCAGCTCGGCCCCGGCCTCCTCGGCGCGTACGGCGGCGGACCCGCCCGCGGGCACCCTGATCCGCCCCTCGACGACGGCCGAGGCCGCGCCGATCCGCACCAGGGCCGGGTCGGCCCGGCCACCGAGCAGCAGCCCGAGGCTGGTCACCACCATGGTCTTGCCCGCACCGGTCTCACCGGTCACCGCGGTGAAGCCGGGCGACAGCTCGACCACCGCGTCGTCGATGACCCCGAGCGACCGTATCCGCATCTCCTCCAGCACGCCCCAGACCATACGAGGTTTCCCTGCCGCGACGCGACATCACCCCCGGGCGTAACCCTCCGGCGCGCCGATCGTTCCGGACCGGGGAGCGGGAGAGGACGTCAACGCGGCGCGCCCCGCCACCCCGACACCGGGAGGGCGAACTTGGCGACGAGCCGGTCGGTGAAGGAGGCGTGGTGGAGCCGGGCGAGCCGGACCGGCACGGCGCCCCGCCGCACCTCGACCCGTGCTCCCGCCGGGAGTTCCACCGTCCGCCGCCCGTCGCACCACAGCACCCCGTGCGGGGTGTGCGGCTCGACCTCGACGGCGAGCACCGACTCGGGGGTGGTGATCAGCGGCTTGGCGAAGAGGGCGTGGGCCCCGATCGGGACCATGAGCAGGGCCTCGACCTCGGGCCAGACGACCGGGCCGCCGGCCGAGAAGGCGTACGCGGTGGATCCCGTCGGTGTCGCGCAGATCACCCCGTCGCAGCCGAAGCCGGTCACCGGGCGTCCGTCGATCGCGAGGACGACCTCCAGCATCCGCTCGGGGGACACCTTCTGCACGGCCGCCTCGTTGAGCGCCCAGTCGCGGTGCAGGACGTCGCCGTTCTCGTACACGACGACGTCGAGGGTCATCCGCTCCTCGACCTCGTACGCCTTCGTCACGACCCGGTCGACGACCTTGTCGAGGTCGTCCCGTTCGGCCTCCGCGAGGAAGCCGACCCGGCCGAGGTTGACGCCGAGCATGGGGACGCCGGAGGCACGGGAGAACTCGGCGCCGCGCAGCAGGGTGCCGTCGCCGCCGAGGACGACGAGGAGTTCACAGCCGTCGAGCGCGTCGGAGCAGGCCTCGGGGACCTTCTCGACGGACGGCGGGAGCGGCAGGTCGGCCGCCTCCGCCTCCAGGACTCGGACGCCGATGCCGCAGCGCAGCAGCCCGAGGACGACCAGTTCGGCGCTGCGCACGGCGGCCGGCCTGCCGGTGTGCGCGAGCAGGAAGACAGTACGTGGTGCGGTCTCTGATGCTGCTGCCGTTGAGCTCAACGAGGTCCTTCCGCCACGGCGCGGTCGACATCCGCCGGATCCAGCGCGGGCGCGCCTGCCCGCAGCCACAGAAAGTACTCGACGTTGCCCGAGGGTCCGGGCAGCGGGCTGGCGGTGACGCCCAGGACACCGAGCCCGAGTTCGGCGGCCCGCCGGGCCACGTTCTTCACGGCGTCCGCGCGGAGTTCGGTGGAACGGACGACTCCGCCCGTGCCGAGCCGCTCCTTCCCCACCTCGAACTGGGGTTTGACCATCAACACGAGGTCGGCGTCGGGAGCCGTACACGCCACCAGGGCGGGCAGAACAAGACCGAGCGGAATGAAGGAGAGGTCACCGACGACGAGATCGACCGGGACCCCGTCGATCGCGTCGAGTGTCAACTCGCGCACGTTCGTGCGGTCCTTCACGGTGACGCGCTCGTCGCTCTGCAGCGACCAGGCGAGCTGGCCGTAGCCGACGTCGACGGCCACGACATGGGCGGCGCCCGTACGCAGCAGCACGTCGGTGAAGCCCCCGGTGGAGGCCCCGGCGTCCAGGGCGCGCCGGCCCTCGACCTTCAGTCCCATGGGGACGAAGGCGGCGAAGGCCCCGGCGAGCTTGTGGCCACCGCGCGAGACGTAGTCGGGGTCGGAGTCGTCCTGGACCACGACGATGGCCGCGGCGGTCTCGACCTGGGTGGCGGGCTTGGTGGCGACGGTCTTGCCGACGGTCACCCGGCCCGCGGCGATCAACTGGCTGGCGTGCTCGCGCGAGCGCGCGAGCTTGCGCCGGACCAGCTCGGCGTCGAGACGGCGGCGTGCCACTCCTGCCACGTTCGGTTCAGCTCCTGTTTTCGTTCGGACGAGGGGCGGGATGCGCGTCGAGCGAGGTCAGCTCCGCGCGCAGTCCACGGTGTACATCCTCGTACACCTCCAGGTGTCCGTCCGCCGGGAGGTCGTCCACCTCGGCGAGACGCGCCAGGTGGCCGTCGACGCCCGGATGCCCGGTGAGCTCCCGCGCGACCCCCAGAGGCGCGGGCGCGGAGGGCTCGTGGGCGTCCTGGGGGGCGGCGCCCGCGGGCACCGGTTCGGGCATCGCGTCGTTCATGCTCCCGACGCTACCGCGTGCGCCTGGGGTACGGTCGACGGCGATGGCGACGATCACGGAGTGCCGCGGCGCACTGGACAGACTCTCGGACAGCCTCGCGCGGGCGGACGGCGACGTGCGCGGGGCCGCCGCGCTCGACCGCACCCTGAGCTGCCACATCACGGACCTGGACACCACGTTCACGGGCCGCCTCGCGGACGGCCGGATCCGGGTCGACTCCACGGTGGCCGGCCCACCGCCCGCCAAGGCGCAGATCCGGCTCGCGATGACCGGGGACGACCTGCTGGCGATGGTGGGCGGCGACCTGAACTTCGCGAAGGCCTGGGCCTCGGGCCGGGTCAGGCTGGAGGCCGGCTTCCGCGACCTGCTGCGGCTGCGCTCACTTCTGTAGCGCGGGCTCCTGCGAGGCGGGCGCCGCGGGCTTCGGTACGCGGGCCTTGCGCCCGGCGGGCACGACCAGCGGCGTCCCCGTCTCCGGGTCGTCGATGACCTGGCAGCGCAGTCCGAAGACCCGCTCGACGAGCTCGGCGGTCACGACCTCGGACGGCGGGCCCTCCGCGACCACGGCGCCGTCCCTGACGGCGATGAGGTGGGTCGCGTACCTGGCCGCGTGGTTGAGGTCGTGCAGCACGGCGACGAGCGTCCGGCCCTGGGTCTCGTGCAGCTCGGCACAGAGGTCGAGGACGTCGATCTGGTGCTGGATGTCGAGGTACGTCGTCGGCTCGTCGAGCAGGAGCAGCGGGGTCTGCTGGGCGAGCGCCATGGCGATCCAGACGCGCTGGCGCTGACCGCCGGAGAGCTCGTCCACGTACCGCTCGGCCAGCTCGGCGACGCCGGTCGCCTCCATGGACTCCTGGGTGATCCGCTCGTCCTCGGGCGACCACTGGCGCAGCAGCCCCTGGTGCGGGTAGCGGCCGCGGGCGACGAGGTCGGCGACGGTGATCCCGTCGGGCGCCACGGAGGTCTGGGGCAGCAGTCCGAGGGTCTTCGCGACCTTCTTGGCGGGCATGCCGTGGATGGACTGCCCGTCGAGCAGGACGCGTCCCTCGCTGGGCTTGAGCATCCGGGAGAGGGCACGGAGCAGCGTGGACTTGCCGCAGGCGTTCGGCCCGACGATGACGGTGAAGGAGTTGTCGGGGATCTCGACGGACAGCTCGCGGGCGATGACCCGCTGCTCGTACGCCAGGGTCACCGATTCCGCGCTCAGCCGCTGCTGTCGACCGTCCATGTCCGTGCTCCCGTGCCCTCAACCCAAATGAAGTTAGGTTAGCCTACCCAATTTCACATCCCGAGCCGCGTGAGGGCCTTCTCCGCCTCCGGTACGCCCCCGCCGACATCGGCCGCCGACCAGGCCGCCCCGCACAGTGCCCGCACCCCGTCCATCACGTCGACCGCACCGGCCGCCGGAGCCGCGAGACCCTCCGGCCCTTCGAGCACCAGCGCGCCGCCGCTCACCGACGCCCGCCAGTCCCCGCACACGAACCCGCCGTCCTCCGCCGCGACGACCTCGGGCTGCCCCGTGAGCAGCCCCCGCAGATCGGCCGCCACATACGTCGGCCGGTGCTCCGGCACCGCCGCGAGCAGCTGCGCCACGTCCGTCACCCCGGTCAGGACGAGCAGCGAGTCCACCCCGCCGTTGAACGCCCCCTCGATGTCGGTGTCCAACCGGTCCCCGACCACCAGCGGCCGGCGCGCGCCCGTCCGCAGCACCGTCTCCCGGTGCATCGGCGGCAGCGGCTTCCCCGCGACCTTGGGCTCCGCACGCCCGCCCGTGGCGATCCGTACGACCTCCACGGCCGCCCCGTTCCCCGGCCCGATCCCCCGCGCCCCGGGGATCGTCAGGTCGGTGTTCGAGGCGTACCACGGCACCCCGCGCCCCACCGCGTACGCCGCCTCCGCGAACCGCCCCCACGGCATGTCCGGCCCGCCGTACCCCTGCACGACGGCCACCGGCCCCTCCTCGGCCGACTCCACGGGCACGAGGCCCCGCTCGCGCAGCGCCACCCGCAGCCCCTCCCCGCCGACGACGAGCACCGGGGACCCGGCCGGCACGTCCTCGGCGATCAGCCGGGCCACCGCCTGCGCCGAGGTGACCACGTCGCCGGCCTCCGCGGGCACCCCGAGCTCGGTGAGGTGCGCCGCCACCTCCTCCGGCGTCCGCAACGCGTTGTTGGTGACGTACGCCAGGTGCATCCCCCCGGCCCGCGCCACACCGAGCGCGTCGACGGCGTACGGCACCGCCTCCCCGCCCGCGTACACGACACCGTCCAGATCCAGGAGCGCCGTGTCGTACGCCTCGCTCAGCGGCACCGCGCTGCCACCCGGCCGACTCGTGCCCGCATCCTGCCGTCCCTGGCCGTTCCGCACCGTCACCGCACACTCCTCGCCTCACATCAGATCCCCGCTCCCCCGATCATCGCTCATGCCCGCCGCCCACATACGATGACGAGATGAACACATCAGGTCACGCGGCCGCCGACGTCCGCGACGACGCCGCAGGCCTGCGCCTGACCCCGTTCCGCGGACTCCGGTACGTCCCCGAGCGGGTCGGCAGCCTCGCCGCCGTGACGTCTCCCCCCTATGACGTCGTCGTACGACCTGACGGACTGCTCCATCTGGAATCGGCCGACCCGCACAACATCGTCCGGCTGATCCTCCCGCAGGCGATCACCGCCGGCACCCGCCACCGCAAGGCCGCCGTCACCCTCGACCGCTGGCTCGCGGACGGCGTCCTGGCGCCCGACCCGGAGCCCGCGCTCTACGTGTACGAGCAGCACGGTGACGGCATCCTCCAGCGCGGCCTCATCGGTGCCCTGCAGCTCTCCGACCCCGCGGAGGGCGTCGTCCTGCCCCACGAGGACGTCATGCCGCACGTGGTCGAGGACCGCGCCGCCCTGATGCGCACCACCGCCGCCAACCTGGAGCCCCTGCTCCTCACCTACGTGGGCGCGGACGAGGACGGCGCGAACACGGTCATCGAGGACACCGTCCGACGCGAGCCGCTGCTCTCCACCACCACGGAGGACGGCTTCCACCACCGCCTCTGGTCGGTCACGGACCCCACGGAACTCGCCACGGTCGCCGGCGCGCTCTCCCACCACCAGGCCCTCATCGCCGACGGCCACCACCGCTGGGCGACCTACCTCCGACTCCGCGAGGAACACCCCTCGCCCGGCCCGTGGAACTACGGCCTGGTCCTCCTCATCGACACGGCCCGCTACCCCCTCCGGGTCCGCGCCATCCACCGCCTCCTCAACCGTCTGCCCGTGTCCGAGGCCCTCGCGGCCCTCGACGGCTCCTTCCGGGTACGCCGGATCGACGGCCCCCTGCCGGCGGCTCTGGAGGCCCTCACGGCCGCCACGGCGGACGGCAACGCCTTCCTGCTGGCCGGTGACGGCCACTTCCACCTCGTCGACCGGCCGGACCCCGCCCTCCTCGACCGGACGATCCGCCCGGACCGCCCCGAGGCCTGGCGCACCCTGGACGCGACGGTCCTGCACTCCACCCTCCTGGAGCACGTCTGGCACATCCCGGACGCCCCCGAGGACATCAGCTACATCCACGACACGGCGGCGGCGGTCGCCCAGGCTGAACGCCGCGGCGGTACGGCGGTCCTCATGCACCCGGTGCGCGAGGAGGTCGTACGGGACCTCGCCCGCCAGGGCGTCACGATGCCCCGCAAGTCGACGTCCTTCGGCCCGAAGCCGGCGACGGGCCTGGTCCTGAGAAGCCTCGCGCTGGACTGAGGACCGCGGAAAACGCGGAAGGGCGGCACCCCGGAGGGTGCCGCCCTTCTCACATGTCAACCGTGTCAGCTCTTGTCGCCGACACTGTCGTCGCTGTCGTCCTCGTCGAGGTCGTCGTCCTCGTCCTCGTCCACCTCGACGACGTCGTCGGAGACGTCGTTCGCAAGGTCGTCCGCGAGGTCGTCCGACTCCTCCTCCGAGTCGTCGAACGCGTCGACGAACTCGACACCGTCCATCTCGGCGAGCCGGTCCGAGGCGTCCGTGGCCCCGTCCTTGTCGGCTTCCAGAGCCTTGGCGAACCAGTCGCGCGCCTCGCTCTCACGGTCGGCGGCGAGCAGCGCGTCGGCGTACGCGTACCGCAGACGGGCGGTCCACGGGTGCACGGCGCTGGAGGCGAGTTCGGGGCTCTGCAGAGTCACGATGGCCGCGTCGAGCTGCCCCATGTCCCGGCGGGCGCCGGCGGCCACGAGCCGCATCTCGACCTGACCGGCCTTGTCCAGCTTCTGCACCTCGGCCTCACCGGCCATCGCGAGGGCACGCTCGGGCCGGCCGAGCCCACGCTCGCAGTCGGCCATGACGGGCCACAGCTCGACGCCACCGCTCATCCGGCGGGCAGCACGGAACTCGGCCAGCGCCTCGGAGTACTTCTGCGTGGCGTACGCGGCGAAGCCGGCGGCCTCACGCACGGCGGCGACACGGGACGCGAGCCGCAGGGCGACCCTGGAGTACCCGTAGGCCTGCTCCGGGTCCTCGTCGATCAGCTGAGCGACCATGACGAGGTTGCGGGCGACGTCCTCGGCCAGCCCCTTGGGCAGGCTCATGAGCTCCTGACGGACGTCCGGGTCGATCTCCTCACCGGTGACCTCCGCCGGGATCGGCAGCCGCTTGATGGGCGCGCGGTCACCACGGTCGCGGTCGTCGCGGCGGCCGAAACCGCCCCGGTCGTCCCGGCCACGGTAGCCACCGCGGTCGCCGCCCCGGTCGTCGCGGCTGTAGCCACCGCCACGGCTGTCGCCGCCACGGTCGTCACGACGGAACCCGCCGCCACCGCGGTTGTCGTCCCGCCGGAAGGACGAGGGTCGCTCGTCCCGACGGAACCCGCCGCGGTTGTCCCCGCCACGGTCGTCACGGGGGAAGGAGGGCCGCTCGTCACGACGGAACGACGAAGGCCGCTCGTCCCGACGGTCGTCACGACGGAAGCCACCGCGGTTGTCCCCGCCACGGTCGTCACGGGGGAAGGAGGGCCGCTCGTCACGACGGAACGACGAAGGCCGCTCGTCCCGACGGAAACCGCCACCGGCGCCACGGTTGTCGCCGCCACGGTCGTCACGACGGAACCCACCACCGCCGCCGCCACGGTTGTCGCCACCACGGTCGTCACGACGGAACCCACCGCCGGCACCACGGTTGTCACCACCACGGTCATCACGACGGAAACCGCCACCGCCGCGGTTGTCGCCGCCACGGTCGTCACGGGGGAAGGAAGGGCGGTCGTCACGACGGAACGACGAAGGCGCCACGGTTGTCACCACCACGGTCGTCACGACGGAAGCCACCGCCGGCACCGCGGTTGTCGCCGCCACGGTCATCACGACGGAAACCGCCACCGCCGCGGTTGTCGCCGCCACGGTCGTCACGGGGGAAGGAAGGGCGGTCGTCACGACGGAACGACGAAGGCACCACGGTTGTCGTCACGACGGAAACCGCCACCGCCACCACCGCGGTTGTCACCACCGCGATCATCGCGACGGAAGCCACCGCCGGCACCGCGGTTGTCGCCGCCACGGTCATCACGACGGAAACCGCCGCCGCCGCGGTTGTCACCGCCACGGTCGTCACGGCGGAAACCGCCGCCACCACTGCGGTTGTCGTCACGGCGGGGGCCACGGAAGCCGCCCCGGTCGCCACCGGCACCGTCCCTGCGACGCGGTTCGCGCTCCGGACGGTCGTCGGGAGAGTTGGTGGACATCGACGTGACTCCTGTCTTCGGGTACTGCAGTCATTCTCGCGCAGCCGGCACTCTGCCGCGCATCGGAAAAGGTCAAGCAAAAAACAAAAGGACCCCTGGTCCCAGCGTGAACGCTGGGACCAGGGGTCCTGAAGAATTGTTCGGCGGCGTCCTACTCTCCCACAGGGTCCCCCCTGCAGTACCATCGGCGCTGAAAGGCTTAGCTTCCGGGTTCGGAATGTAACCGGGCGTTT
>NZ_JNZP01000016.1 GCF_000725545.1 Streptomyces exfoliatus
TCCGGGTGCGGGAGGCGAGCGAGGAGCACGGCTCGTTGAAGCCGATGTGCCCGTCGGTGCCGATGCCGAGGATCTGCAGGTCCACGCCACCGGCCTCGGCCAGCACCCGGTCGTACGCCTCGCAGGCGGCCAGGACGTCCTCGGCGGAGCCGTCCGGGCCCATGAACGCCTCGGGGGAGAGCCCGAGCGGCTCGACGACCTGGCGGAGCACGGTCGAGCGGTACGACTCCGGGTGCCCGGCCGGCAGCCCGACGTACTCGTCCAGCTGGGCGATCCGGGCCCGCGAGGCGTCCACGCCGCCGGCCTTGACCTGGGCGATCAGGGCGTCGTAGATCGGGATCGGAGTCGATCCGGTGGCCACGCCGAGCAGCGCGTCCGGCTTGCGGCGCAGGAGGCCGGCGATGCCGTCCGCGATGAGCTCGCCGCCCGCCTTGGCGTCCTTGACGATGACAACTTCCACGTAGGGTCTGCCATTTCTGAAGGAGAGTGGACTAGACCACTCTATCGGGATCGACCCGTTCAGGGCACTACCTCACCTACTTTATTCGGTCATTGACAGAACGTTTTCGGGCTCCTACGTTGACCGGCAGCGCTCACGCCGTCGACCACGGTTCCCGGGGCTCCGCCCGCGACGGTCCGACCTCAGCAGACACCGACACCAGGTGGTATTCATGACCCCTTCGTCCCCGATCGATCGTCGCCGCGTCCTGCAGTGGGGGGCACTCGCCGGCCTCGCTGCGGCGTTCGCCCCCGGCACGGCGGCCGCCGCGATCACGCCCAGTGTCCGGATCACCGACCTGGGCCCGGCGGTGAACAACTTCTCGCTGGCCGCCGGCATCCCCGTCGGCGATCGGGTGTACGTCGCCTCGCGCAACATCGACCCCATGCGCATCGTGGGCTACGACCTCAACACGCGGAAGGTCACGAGCATCACGCCAGGGCCCGGGATCAGCACCCAGCTGCTGGCCGCCGACCCCGGCGGCCGATACCTGTATGCGGCGGTCGACGAACGCGGAGGTGCCGAGCCCGGTTTTATCCGGCTCGACCTTTCGCAGCCGGACGCGCCGAAGGAGGACCTGGCGTCATTGGGCGGCCTGAGGCCCTACGCGATCGCGATGGCGCCCGACGGTGTGCTGTTCTTCGGTGGTCAGGAGGCCGCTCCACGGCTCCGGATGTACGACCCGGCGTCCGGCACTCTGACGGAGATCACCGGACCGGACCCCCACGTGCCGATGATCCGCTGCCTGGTGGCGACCGAACACCACCTCTACATCGGCACCGGCGCGTCCCTCGGAGCGACCCCGACCAGCACCAGGGCGGGCCTGTTCGTCATGGATCGCGCCACCGGCGAGTACACGTCCCTGCTGCCCCCTGAGTTCGCCGATGCCGTCGAGGTGCGCGACATCGCCCTCAAGGGTGACACGCTCTACGTCTGTGCCAGCCCCGCAGACGGAGCCGCGGTCGCGATCATCGACCTCGCCGACCCGAGCCGGTACCGGCTACTGCGTCACGGCGGAAAGTTCCTGCGATTGCCGGTCTTCGTGGGCGAGGACAAGGTGTACTTCAACGGCGGCACGCTGGTCGAGCTCACGCTGAGCACGGGGGTCTTCCGTGAGATCGAACTCCAGGAGGGCGAGTTCGGCGAGATCTGGGGGCTGTGGGAACGGGACGGGTCGGTGATGGCCGTCTCGGCGTTCGGCCTCGTCTACCGGGTGGACCCCGCCACCGGTCAGGCCACGGCCTACGACCTGGTGGCCGGAGGCGCTCCGGCCGATCCCCAACTGGCGATGTCGATCGCCGCCGGAGCGCGTGGCGTCTACGTGGGCGGCACCAACGCGGTGGTGCGCCACAACCTCCGCGACGGCACGAAGACCCGGATCCTCGCACCGAGCGAGGCCAAGGACATCCTCATCCACGAGCGCGTGGCCTACTTCGCGCAGTACAACGGTATCGGCATCCTCGCCCACGACCCGCGGGTCGACGGCGAATGGACCCGCAAGCAGGCCCTCCTGCCGCCCGGCCAGAACCGGCCGCACCAGATCGTCTGGGACGACCGGAACCAGGTGGCGCTGATCGGCCTCCAGTCCGACACCCTCGGCGGCGGCTCACTCATGACCTTCGACCCGAGGACCTCCGAGACGACGGTCGCCGTCAACCCGATCGACAAGACCCAGATGGTGCGGACCGTCGCGGTGCACGACGGCATCGCCTTCCTCGGCGGGCAGAACGTCGGCAACAGCGGTGGGACCGTGGTGGCGTGGGATCCCACGTCCCACCGCGAGCTGTGGCGGATGACTCCGCAGACCAGGCCGACCGGCATCACCGGCCTCGCGGTGCTGGGCCGCCATCTGTACATCATGTGTCACCGGGGCGACTTCTTCGTGGTCGACCTGACGACACGACAGGTGGTCCACACCGCCAACCACGGGCCGGTGGTACCCAACTACGGCACGCTCCTGGTGAGCCGTGAGCAGGTGTTCTGCGCTTCCAGCAAGGCCTTCTTCCGGCTCGACCCACGGACCTTCGAGCGCACCGACCTGGCCACCCTGAACGGCGAGTGGTACGGCATCCCGCGCGCGACGGTCGACGAGGTAGGCCGGTTCTACGCGATCCGCGGCCGCAACCTGGTCCGCATCGAACTCCAGGACCGCTGACCCGCGTCTCGGCGCTCCTCGCGGCGAGCGGCACGCTGCACAGCTTCCCGAAGTCCGTCCTTCGGCACCTGTTGCGACAGGTGCCGAAGGATCCCGTCTTCGAGACGGTCCGCCGGCCCGCGAGCAGCAGGGCGGCTACCCGGCCAAGTCCGCGTGACAAGCCACTAGAACGCCTCTGCCGCGAGGGTCGCTCCGGCTCGCCGGAGCCAGTGCGGCGCGTGCGCGCGGGCGGAGACGTCGTCGCCCGCGAGTGCGGTCAGGGCGAGCAGTGTGTGTGCCCTGTCGTCGGCCGCGGCAACCCGCCCTGCCACTACCGCAGCGGACGTGCCCGCCCGGTGGGCCCGGTGCAACGACTCGCCGACAGCCTTGCCCAGGGAGCTGGTCCGGTCGAAGCATCCCTCACCCGTGATCAGCAGGTCGGCGGCGGCGAGTTCGCGGTCGAGGGCGAGCAGGTCGGCGATGGCTGCCGACCCGGGCACCAGCCGGGCGTCCCAGGCGGCCGCGAGGCCGTAGGCCGTGCCGCCGGCCGCCCCGGCGCCGGGGGCTTCGGGCTCCCCGCCGAGCAGCGTGGCCAGGCGGGCGAGCCCGCGGTCCAGATGGGCAACTTCCCCTGGTCCCGCGCCCTTCTGCGGGCCGTAGACGGCCGCCGCGCCCTCCGGCCCCCGCAGCGGGTTCGTCACGTCGCTCAGCAGGAGAACTCCACCGGGCGGCGGCGGACGAAGCGCCGTGAGGTCGGCCGTGGCGGCCTGGACGAGGGCGCCGCCGCCGTCCGTGAGGAGACGGCCGTCGGCGTCGAGCAGCCGCAGGCCCAGCGCGCTCAGGAGTCCGGCGCCGCCGTCCGTGGAGGCCGAGCCTCCCAGGGCCACCACGAGGCGTCGGGCGCCGTCGTCCAGGGCACGCGCGATCGTCTCACCGGTGCCACGTGTCGTGGCCGTGAGCGGGGCGATTCGGCCTTCCAGCAGCGGAAGGCCGCTGGCGAAGGCGAGTTCGACCAGAGCCGTACCGTCGGGGAGCATCGCGTACGCCCCGTCGACGCTACGGCCGTCGGGCCCGGTGCACCCCGGCACCAGGCGCATCTCCGTACCCGGTGTGGCCGACGCGACGGCTTCGAGGGTGCCCTCGCCGCCGTCCGCCATGGGCAGCAGAACCAGGTCGTCGTGCGGCCGGACGGAGCGCCAGCCGTCGGCCAGGGCGCGTGCTGCCTGCGCCGCCGTCGCGGTCCCCTTGAACGAATCGGGGGCTATGACGACCCTCATGGGCCGGCCACATGGGCCAGGTGGCGTTCGACCACGGTCAGGAAGCCGCCGCGGCACAGGCTGCTGACGGCGAGGCCGGCGTCGCGAACCAGCTTCGCCGCCTCCGCAAACCCTGTTCCGGCGACCTTGTCCCGCCACAGGCCGATCGCCGGGATACCGGCGTCCACGCACCCCTGGACGGCTTCGGGAAGGCTCCACCGCTTGGTGGTGATCTGGTTCAGCGACAGACGCTCCAGGCCGGTCACGCGTCTACCCCCGCGACGTGGAGGAACTGGCGCATCCGGTGGACCGCGAGCTCCGGGTCGGGAAGGACGCCGGCCGCGTCGGCGAGCCGGAACAGCTCGGTCAGATGGGGGACGGAACGCCCGCTCTGCGCACCGGCCACCATGGTGAAGTGACTCTGGTGGCCGGCCAGCCAGGCAAGGAAGACCACGCCTGTCTTGTAGTGGTACGTCGGCGCGGCGAACAGGTGCCGGGCCAGCGGCAGGGTGGGCTCCATCAGCGCGTCGTACCGAGCGATGTCGCCCGAGTCCAGGGCACGCAGCGCGGCCGACGCAACCGCCGCCATGGGGTCGAAGACACCCAGCAGCGCGTCGCTGTGACCGACCTCGTCCCCGCGGATCAGATCGGGATAGTTGAAGTCGTCCCCCGTGTACATGCGTACGCCCTCCGGCAGCGCGCGCCTTAGCGCGATCTCCCGGTCGGCGTCGAGAAGGGACACCTTGATGCCGTCGACGCGCGGCTGGTTCTCCCTGATCAGGTCGAGCACCGTGTCGGTCGCGTCGTCCAGGTTCGCGCCGCCCCAATAGCCGGCCAGTGCCGGGTCGAACATCTCGCCCAGCCAGTGCAGGATCACCGGTTGCGAAGCGGTGTCGATGACCTCGCCGTACACGTGGAGGTAGTCCTCGGGCCCCTTGGCCACCGCGGCCAGTGCGCGGCTCGCCATCAGGATCGGCCGGGCGCCGGCCTCCTCCACGACGGCCAGCTGTTCCTGGTAGGCGTCGATGACGGCGGGCAGGGGAGGGGGCCCGGTGAGGTGATCGGTGCCGACGCCGCAGGCCAGGCGTCCGCCCACGGCGCGGGCCTCCGCTCCGGACCGGGTGATGAGTTCACGGGTGGCGGGCCAGTCGAGGCCCATGCCGCGCTGGGCGGTGTCCATGGCGTCGGCGACGCCCAGGCCGAGGGACCAGAGGTGCCGGCGGAAGGCGAGCGTGGTGTCCCAGTCGACGGCCGCAGGGGCTCCCGGGCGGTTGTCCCCCAGGGGATCGGCGACCACATGTGCGGCGGCGTACACGACCCGGGAGGTGATCGTGCGGTCGGGCACGTCGAGGACGGCGGGGGCGCGGAGACGGTGGGGGCCGTCCGGGAGGCGCAGGACGAGTGTCATCAGATCTCCAGTGCGGGGACGTCGAGACGGCGGCCCTCGCGGGCGGAGCGCAGGCCGAGTTCGGCGAGCTGGACTCCCTTGGCGCCCTCCAGCAGGTCCCAGTGGTACGCGGAGCCGGTCACCACGTGCTTGAGGAAGAGCTCCCACTGGATCTTGAAGCCGTTGTCGAACTCGCCGTTGTCCGGGACCTGCTGCCACTGGTCGCGGAACGACTCGGTCACCGGCAGGTCCGGGTTCCACACCGGCTTCGGCGTCAGGGAGCGGTGCTGGACACGGCAGTTGCGCAGGCCCGCGACGGCGCTGCCCTCAGTGCCGTCCACCTGGAACTCGACCAGCTCGTCGCGGTCGACCCGTACGGCCCAGGAAGAGTTGATCTGGGCGGTGATGCCGCCCTCCAGCTCGAAGACGCCGTAGGCGGCGTCGTCCGCCGTCGCCGGGTAGCTCCGGCCCTGCTCGTCGACCCGCGCGGGGATGTGGGTCGCGGTGTGCGCGTACACGGAGCGGACCTCGCCGAACAGGCCGTCGAGTACGTACCGCCAGTGCGGGAACATGTCGAGGATCATGCCGCCGCCGTCCTCGGCACGGTAGTTCCAGGAGGGGCGCTGGGCGGTCTGCCAGTCGCCTTCGAAGACCCAGTAGCCGAACTCGCCGCGTACGGAGAGGATCCGTCCGAAGAAGCCGCTGTCGATGAGCCGCTTGAGCTTCAGCAGGCCGGGCAGGAACAGCTTGTCCTGCACGGCTCCGTTGCACACGCCCGCCTCGCGTGCCAGCCGGGCCAGTTCCAGTGCGGCGTCGAGGGATTCGGCGGTCGGCTTCTCG
The DNA here is from genome assembly GCF_000725545.1 of Streptomyces exfoliatus. Lineage (GTDB taxonomy): Bacteria > Actinomycetota > Actinomycetes > Streptomycetales > Streptomycetaceae > Streptomyces > Streptomyces exfoliatus. Next base: position 6,117 of record NZ_JNZP01000016.1, read on the forward strand.
GTGTAGATGTGCTTGCCGGCCGCGATCGCGGTCCGGATCGCCTTCTCCCGCGCCGTGGTGACCTGGGCGTCGAAGTAGATTTCGGCGAGGGGGTGGGCCAGGGCCTCGTCCAAGTCCGTGGTCCAGTGCTCCAGGCCGTGTCGGTCTGCCAGTTCCTTCAGTTTGCGGTCGCTGCGGCCGACGAGGATCGGTTCGGGCCAGATGACGGTTCCGTCGTCCAGGGGCAGACCGCCCTGTTCGCGGATGGCCAGCACGGAGCGGACCAGGTGCTGGCGGTAGCCCATGCGGCCGGTCACGCCGTTCATCACGATGCCTATGACTTTGCGGCTCATGCTCGTGTCTCCCTCTGGTGTGGCGTGGAACTAACTGCAACTGAGTGCAGAAAGCGCTTGCTATTCGCTATGTGGCTGCCCCCACCTCCTTGTGAGAGGTAGGGGCTGGGTTACCTGTGTCAGGTCAGCCGGTTTCGGCGACGCAGCGGAAGCCGATGTTGCCGGCGCTGCTGTCGGGGGTGTTGGAGCTGCGTGCGTCGACCCGGTAGCGGAAGCAGTAGCTCTCGTGGCAGAGGTAGGAGCCGCCGCGCATCACCTTGCGGCCCCCGCTCGGTGGCCCGGCGGGGTCGGTCCGGGGGCCGGTGGCGTGCCATGTGGGGTGGAACCAGTCGGAGCACCACTCCCACACGTTGCCGCAGGTGTTGTACAGCCCGTACCCGTTGGGTTCGTACGCGTCGGCCGGCGCGGTGCCGAGGTGACCGTCCGCAGCGGTGTTGTGCGCGGGGAACTCGCCCTGCCACACGTTCATCCGGTGCGCACCGCCGGGCTCGCGCTCGTCGCCCCACGGGTAGCGGGCCTGCGTCAGACCGCCGCGGGCCGCGTACTCCCATTCGGCCTCGGTGGGCAGGCGCTTGCCCGCCCACTTCGCGTGGGCGCGGGCGTCACGCCAGGTGACGTGGACCACCGGGTGGTCCATACGGTCGGCGATGTCCGATCCGGGGCCTTCCGGACGGCGCCAGTCGGCGTGCGCGACTTCCCGCCACCACGGTGTCGCCGGTACGGGGCGGCCGCCCCGTACGCCGTCGGGCAGCAGACCGGCGAACACGAACGACGAGCCGAACCGCTCCGCCAGCGTCACCCACCCGGTGGCGTCGACGAACTCGGCGAACGCCTCGTTGGTGACCGTCGTGGTGTCGATCAGGAACGGGGCGAGGCGGATCTCGCGCACCGGTCCCTCACCGTCGGCGGCGTACCCGTCACCGGCGTCGGTGCCCATCAGGAACGTACCTCCGGGCAGAAGCGCCATGCCCGAGGGTCGGGACGGGGACCGTTCCGCCGCCACGCTCGGCCCCGTCGCGAGCAGCCGCTGCGCCAGTCCGGTCTCGCGGCTCGCGGCGCAGCACGACCGCTGACGGGTCATGACAGGGTCACCGGTGCGCCGCTCGTGCGGCTGCGGTGGGCGGCCTCGACGATCGCGACGATGTCGAGCACCTCCGCCTCGGGGACGTTGGGGATGCCGGTGCGGCAGGCGTCGACGATCGAGGCGAGCAGCCCGGTGAGCATGGGCGGTCCGGCCTCGATGGTGAATTCACGTGCTCCGCCGGGACCGCTGACGCGCCCCGTCGTGAGCGGTGACCACCGCTCCTCACCTCCGAGGGTCGCCACCCGTCCGTCCGGCCAGGTCAGCGTGACCCTGTCGCCGGTCGAGGCGTCGACCTGCGCGCATCCCGGCCCGAGCGCCGCGACCGCGAGGTCGACCAGGTGCACGCCGTACCAGGCCAGGAAGGCGTGGCCGGGCTGGGTGGGCAACGGGCCGGTCAGGTCGACGCGGTCGGCCCGCCCCCAGCCGGTGGCGCGGCGGAACTCGGGTGTGAAGCGCTTCGGTGAGCCCGCCAGCGGCAGGCACCCGTGGGCACCTGCCGTCGCCAGCATGGCCCGGGCGTCCTCCGCCGTGAGAGCGAAGCGCGTGTCGACGTAGACCGGCTTGCCGAACGGCGTCAGCCGGGTGAAGTAACCGGCGTGGGTACGGGCGTCGGAGGCGACGACGAGCAGGGCGTCACAGCGCTCGGCGACGTCCTCGGGAGTGTCGTACAGCGGCACCCCCAGATCGGAGACCTCCTGGGCGAAGGCGTCGATGCGGTCCCGGCTGAGCGGGAAGTCCTCGGCCGCCACGCCCCTCCAGGCCGCGACGACCGTGCCGCCCGCCACGGTGCCGGTGACTCCGTCTCCGAAGAGTCGGGTGAAGGACGGTGCGTGCGGGGAGTCGACGCCAATGAGTCCGAACCGCAGGGGTGGCGCTGTCACGTCGTACGTCATCCCTTCACCCCCGACGAGGTGACGCCGGCGACGATGTGCCGCTGGAGAACCATGAAGATCACGAAGCAGGGGATGAAGCTCACGAGGGCGGCGGACATGATGCCGGCCGTGGACACCGTCTCGGTGTGCAGGGTGGCGAGTCCGACCGTCAGGGTCCGGGCCTCGTCCGTCTGGCCGACGACAAGCGGCCACAGGAGGTCGTTCCAGTGCCACAGGAAGACGAAGATGGCGAGCGTGGCGAGCACCGGCCGGATCAGCGGCAGCACGATCTGCACGAAGGTCCGCCACTCCCCCGCACCGTCGATCCGTGCCGCGTCGAAGAGTTCGTCGGGCAGGTCGCGGACGAACTGCCGGATGAGGAAGACCGCCTGGGCGTTGGCGAGGGTCGGCATGATCAGGCCCCACAGGGTGTTCACCCCGTCCATGCGGGCCACCAGGATGAAGGTGGGGATGAGCGTGGCCTGCATCGGCACCATCAAGGTGGCGACGATCGCCCACAGCACCGCGTTGCGCCCGGGGAACCTCTTGCGCACCAGGGCGTAGGCGGCCATGGAGGCAGTGAGGAGGATGACCACCACGGAGACCACGGAGTAGACCAAGGAGTTGAGGAGCCAAAGCGGGAACTCTCCGACCTCGAAGATCCGCGTGATGTTGTCGAGCGTGAGGGAGTCGGGGATCGCGTGCGGCAGGGTGGGCGCGTCCTCGGGCGAGAGGGCGAGGACAACCACGGCGATCAGCGGCGCGACGGTGAACAGCGAGATGACGGTGAGCGCGAGGGCCGGCAGCCGGTTGCGGGGCCGACGGGCGGCGGGGCGGCCGGCGTCGAGGGTGGAGGGCTGGGCGGTCACTTGGTCTCCTTGCCTTCTACGAGGCGTCGCTGGACGAGGGACAGGACGAGCACGATGACGAAGAGGACCATGCCGATCGCCGCCGCGTAGCCGAAGTCGAGGAACTTGAAGCCCTCGTCGTAGAGGAAGTAGATGAGGCTGTGGCTGGCCCGGTTGGGGCCGCCGCCGGTCATCACGTAGATGGTGTCGAACACCTGGAAGCCGATGATCGTCTCGATCACGAGGACGAAGAACATCACGGGCTTGAGCAGCGGGAGGGTCACATGCCGGAACGCCTGCCAGCTGCTCGCCCCGTCGAGGCGCGCCGCCTCGTGCACCTCGGCGGGCTGGGCCTTGAGTCCGGCGAGGAAGACGAGCATCGAGTATCCGAAGCCCTTCCACACCGAGACCAGCGCGAGGCTGGCGAGGACCAGGAGCTGGTCCCCGGTGAGGAACGGGACCGGGCCGAGTCCGAGTCCGCCGAGCGCGGCGTTGAGCGGCCCGTCCATGTCGAAGATCCAGGACCAGATGATGCCGGCCATCACGAAGGAGCTGAGGTACGGGACGAAGAGCACGGCCCGGAACGTGCCGGTGAACCTCACCATCTTGTTCAGGAGCAGCGCGCCGGCCAGCGAGACGACGATGATGAGCGGCACGAAGATGAGCACGTAGCTCACCGTCACGCCGAGGCTCTGCCAGAAGTGGGGGTCGGAGAACAGGCGCGTGTAGTTCTCGGCCCCCAGATAGCTGACGTCGCCGTTGAGACGGTAGCGCGTCAGGCTCATCGCACCGGCGCCGGCGATGGGAAGGAACTTGAACACCGCGAAGATGACGAGCGTCGGCAGCACGAACAGGATGCCCGCCATAGCCTCACGGCGCTTCAGACGGCGCCGGGCCGCCCGACTGCTCGGAGAGAGGTGCATGGGCTCAGGATGGCGGGACGGTCGGCTGTCCGAGCCGGTGCTCGGAGGTGTGTACACGGGCATGGCGGCCTATCAGCGGGGAGGAGAGGAAGCGCGCGGTCGGTTGGCGGGGACCGCGCACTCCCCTGACGGGTTCAGGACCGGGCGAGAAGGGCGCGCGCTTCCTCGGCGGCCTTCTTCAGCGCCTCCTTCGGCGTAAGGTCGCCGCCGAGGGCGGCCTGGATGTACGGCGCCAGCGTGGCCATCACCTGGCGGGCGAAGGGCGAGGGCTCACCGGGGTTGGCGTACTGGAGGGTTTCGTTCAGGACCTTGAGGTCGGGGTCCGTGGCCGAAGCGTCGACGTCGACGCGGGTCGGCAGGTTGCCCGCGGCCGCGTTGAGCGATTCCTGGGACTCGGCCGAGGAGAGGTACGAGAGCACCTCGTAGGCGGCTTCCCGGTTCTCCTCCTCATTGATGGAGGTCAGGGACAGCAGGCCGGGGTTGCCGTAGGTCGCCCGGGTCTTGCCCTGGAGGGGCAGGCCGAGGGTCACGTTCTCCTTGCCGAGGGCGGCGCGCATCTGCTTGAGCTCGGGCAGGGAGGTGACGGGTCGCATGGCGACCTTGCCGGTCGCGATGGGCGCCCCTTCGACCTTGGGACCTTCGGTGGCCGCCTCGGGAGGGAGGCCGCCCGCCTTCTTCAGGTCGACGAGGAGCTGGAGAGCGGAGACGCCGGCGGGCGAGTCGAACGCGACGTCGTTGCCGTCCGGACTGAAGACGAACCCCCCGGCCTGCCAGAGCAGCGGATAGAACGAGAGGTTCAGGGTCTGCTCGGGGCTGCCGGCGTAGTCCATGACGGCGATGCCCTTCTTGGCGAGCACCGGGGCCGCCGCGCGTACGTCGTCCCAGGTCTTCGGCAGGTCGAGGCCCGCATCGGCGAAGATCTTGGTGTTGTAGGCGGTGGTGTTGACGTTCTGGAAGGCGGGGACGCCGTAGAGCTTGCCCTCGATGGTGGCGGCCTCGAGCGTCCCGGGGAAGAACTTCGTACGGTCGTCGGCGACGGCGTCGTCGACGGGAAGCAGCCCCCGCACCTTGTGGTAGGTCGCGGCCTGGTCGGGGGTGATCAGGACGATGTCCGGGCCGGATCCCGCGGCGAGGGCTGCGGAGATCTGGGCGTCACGCTTGTCGAAGGTCTGAAGTTCGATGTTCAGGTCGATGTCGGGGTGGGCCTTCTCGAAGGCGGCTTCGGTCCCGGCCCAGTACTTCTTGCTCGCGGCCTCGTCCTTGATGACCGGGTACATCCACAGCGTGACCTCGGCCTTGCCGTCACCGGAACCCGAGCCCGAGCAGGCCGTGATCGCCATCGTGGCGGCAGCGGCGAGGGCCGCGAAGCGAAGCGGTCGTGTGCTCATGCTGTTTCTCTCTCTCGTGGAGGTGCGACGGCCTTGTCGGCAAGGGAGTGACAGATGGGGGCGGAGGAACCGGGAAGCGGCTGCGTCCCTTGGTCGCGGGCGGCGTCGCTCAGCGCGGTGAGAGCGTCCTGATGCCGCCGCTGCAGCGGCGGCGCGCTGAGGAGCGGATCGCCTGTGGCACGCATCCAGTCCAGCAACGCGGTGGCGAGCTCATCCCGGACGCCCTCGTAGGCGGGGTCCAGGGCACGGTTGGCCCGCTCGTGCGGATCGCGGACCAGGTCGTACAACTCCAGAGCGGGACTGGAGCCGATGCTGGAGCCGTTGAGATCCACGGGGAGGCTGCGCCGTATCCACGACTGGGTGGGGTCCATGGCCCGCGGGGCGTTGGAGAAGTTCACGACCAGCTTGTGCGACGCGGACCGCACCGAGCGCTTCGGGTCGTAGTAGATGTGGTGGGACAGCTGCCCGAAGGTGTGGGTACGAGCCGGGCGGTCCTGTTCCACGACGGGGACCAGGCTGACGCCCTGACCGTCCGCAGGCTCTGGCAGGCCGACGAGTTCGAACAGGGTGGGCAGGACGTCGACATGGCTGACCTGGCCTTCGACGCGGCGGGCGCACCAGTCGGGCCGGCCTGGTACGCGCATCATGAGCGCGACTTCCAGGCCGGGGTCGTAGAGTGTGCACTTCGCCCGGGGCAGCGCGAGGCCGTGGTCGGTGGTGAACACCACGATGGTGTCGTCGGTCAGACCGAGCGCGTCGAGGTGGGCGAGGATGCTGCCGACGCCCTCGTCCATGTGGCTTACGGCGCCCTGTAGTTCGGCGATCTCCTCGCGGGCGCCCACGTCGTCCTGGAGATACGGGGGGACGGTGATCCCGAGGGAGTCGTCCGCGGTCACCTTGTCGCCGAGGAAGCCCATGACTCCGGGGCGGTCCCTCTTCGACGGCGTGCGGTGCGGTTCGTGGAATCCGACCTGCAGGTAGAACGGGGTGTCCGACGCGGCCGCCCGGTCGAGGGCCTCGACGGTGCGCTCGACGACCGTGTCCCGGTCGCCGCCGCTGCGGACCCGGTCGAAACCGAGGCGCTCGGCCACGACGTCGTCCGCCAGGACCCGTGACTCGTGGTGCACACCGATGAGTTCGGTCGCGTACCCGGCCGCGCGCAGTCGGCCGGCGAGGTGGGTCGAGGGGTCGGTGAGGTCCCAGCCGAAGGGGTCGTGGGTGAGTCCGAGGACCCCGTTGCTCTGCGGGTACGTGCCGGTGAACAGGGAGGCCCGGGCGGGGCTGCAGTGCGGGGCGGTGGCGAACGCCGCCTCGAACAGGGCCGACTGCGCGGCGAGGGCGTCCAGATGCGGTGAGACCACGGTGGGAACCTCGTACGCGCCGAGGAACCGGCCCAGGTCGTGGCAGTGCAGCAGCAGAATGTTGCGTGCCGTGGGCGCGGTCATCCCATCCTCGCCAGGTCCTCGCGCGTCAGCGCGTGCTCCAGGGGCTCTCCGGCCAGGTGCCGTCGGATCTCCTCCACGACGATCCGCCCGGCGCGCTGCCGCGAGTCGGCGGTCGCGCCCGCGATGTGCGGCGTGAGGAGGGCGTTCGGCAGGCGGCGCCAGCGGTCGTCGACGGGCAGCGGCTCGCTGTCGAACACGTCGAGAGCGGCATCGATCCGGCCCGAGGCGACCGCCTCGAACAAGGCGTCCATGTCCACGAGCGAGGGCCGGGAGGTGTTGACGAACCGTGTGCCGTCACGCATCGCGGCGATTTCGTCCGGGCCGATCATGCCGTGCGTCTCCGGTGTGGCGGGGGCGTGCACGGCGACGACGTCGCTCGACGCGAGCAGCTCCCGAAGGCCGGTGGTGGACTCGGCGAGCGGGTCACCGGGCTGGACGTACGGGTCGTAGACGCGGATGTCGGCGCCGAGCGCCTTGCACATGTCGATGTAGCGCCGCCCGGTCCGCGAGGCGCCGACGACGCCGATACGGGCCCCGCTGATCTCGCGTGCCCGCTCGGAACCGGCGGCCGTCTCCCAGCTCTGACCGGAATGGAGCGCGTGGTCGTGCCGGTGGGTCCGGCGCAGCAGGGACAGGGTGAAGCCCAGGGAGAGCTCCGCGACAGCCGGAGCCATCGCCGCTCCCGCCTGGGAGATGGGCAGGCCGGTGGCCCAGAAGTCGTCGCTGACCAGCCAGTGGAGCGAGGACGCGGCGTGCATGACGAAACGCAGATCGGGTGCCAGCGCGAGGCGAGCGGCATCGAGCCGGGGAAATCCCCAGGCCGTGACGAGAACGTGGACGCCGTCGAGGGCCTGGCGAAAGGCCTGCTCCGACTGCAGCGCGGCCGGCTCCCGCTCGGTGACCTCACCGAGCGCTGCCAGTGCCCGAAGCGTCGCCGGAGGGAAGAAGGCTTCCTTCTCTCCTGGGGGGACGCTCAGGAGGATCCGGATGTGTGAGCCCTGAAGGCGCTGCTCCTGGCCCACTCCGAGGTGGTGACTCATGCGGCGAAGCTAACCCTGAGAGTTACTTCTGTCAATGACCGAATAAACTACACTGGGCTCACCCACCCGGAGGACGGAGACCCGTCCATGCCGAGCGATCACCAGAAGGAGCCGCCAGTCATGAGGCCACGCGCCGGGAGCAAAGCCCTGATCCGCGAGATCAACGAAGCCCTGGTCCTCGACGTCGTCCGCGCTCATCGCCCTGTGGCCAGGGCGAGGATCGCCACCGAGACCGGACTGAGCCCGGCGACCGTCACCGGCATCACTGCCCGGCTGCTGGGCGCCGGACTGCTCACGGAGACCGACGCCGTCCGCAACACCGGGGGGAGGCCCGCCCGCCTGCTCGACCTGGGCACCGACGCGGTGCTCGCCGCCGGCGTCAGACTGTCGAACACCGACGCCTACGTGGTACTGGTTGATCTGCGAGGTGACGTCGTCGCCTCGCACCAGGAGCCGCTGCCCTCCACCCGCCCGCAGGACGTCGGCGAGAGCGTCGCCCGCGCGGTGGCCCGCGCCGCCGCGAGCAGGCCCTCCGCGACCCTCATCGGCGTCGGAGTCGCCGTGTCGGGCGTGGTCGACCAACAGGGCGGCGTCGTCCGGCACAGCGGATCGATGGGCTGGGAGAACGTGCCGCTCCAGCGGCAGCTGACGGCACTGCTGGGGACTCCTGTCGTTCTCGACAGCTACGTCAACTCCGTGGCCTCCGGTCTGCTGCTTTTTGACGACAGGCTCACCGGTCGGGATCTCATGATCTTCAGCGTGGGAGCGAGTCTGGGCGCCTCCGTGGTGGTGCGGGGACGCATTCACCGTGGCTTCAGCGGCACCGCCGGGGGGTTCGCCCACTCCCGCGTCGGAACGGATGCCGGGCGGCCCTGCCACTGCGGTGCGGAGGACTGTCTGGAGACCTGGGCCAGTCACTGGGGTATCCAGCGAGAACTCGAAAGGCGCGGCACGAAGCCGGGAAGCCTCGTCGGCCGCGACGACGACGTTCTCGCGAGCGCGGCCGACAGCCTCGGTACCGCCGTGGCCAACGCCGCCAAGATGTTTGGCCCGGAACGTGTCGTGGTCGCCTTCACGCCCGAGATGAACGTTCCGGCACTCACCGTTCGGACGGAGCAGGTGTTCCGACGGCAGTACGCTCACGGCGCCAGCACTCCTCCCGCACTGGAGATCGCCGCGACCGGCCCCTCCAGCCACGCCGCCGGCGCCGCCTACACCGTCCTGGCGCAGCTCTTCACCGCCAGTACCTCCGATCCGGACACCAGCGGTGCCCGCAGCACCGTCACGGCCGGATGAGCCCGGGCCGACGCGGGCGCGGCATGGGCGACTCCGCACAGACCATCTGCCTTTCGTTCACGCCCAGACGCATCCGGGACGACGGAGAAACGCCCGACTACCGCTTCTCTCTCGCCAACGAGCGGACCTTCCTCGCCTGGATACGGACAGCGCTCGCGCTCATCGGCGGGGGCTTCGCCATCGACCAGTTCCTGACGGGCCTCGACGGGACGGTGCGGGCGGCTCTGGCACTCGCCACCATCGGCGCGGGCGCGCTGTGCGCCGTGCGGGCGGTGCACCACTGGGTCCGCTGCGAACGGGCGATACGACGCGGCGAGGACCTGCCGGCCACCGCCTTTCCCGCACTGCTCGCCGTCTTGGTGACCATCGTCTCCGTCACCATGGTGGCCGTCGTGGCCCAAGGCAGCGCATGACCGCACCGAGCAACCGCGACCCCGGGCTCCAACCCGAACGCACGCGGCTCGCCTGGCGCCGGACCACCCTCACCTGGACGGCCACAGCCCTGTTGGCGAGCCGCCAGACAGCCCACTCCCCCGCGATGCACACAGCGGTGATGGTCATCGCACTGCTCACCTTCTGGGCCGTCGCGCACCACCGGATCACCACGTTGCGTCACGCCGAGGAACCTCCGACCATGGCGCCGGGCACCGCGGCCGCCGCCCTTGCCACCACGCTCACGCTGGCAGCGATCGCCGTCGTCCACGTCCTGTAGCACTCTGCATCCGCCCACCACCGCCCCTCCGTCGGACGACGGGCGGACGACGATCCACCTGCCCGACAGGGCGTGCACCGCCACGTCGGCCGGCGCACGCCCTGGGCTCCTCGCTGAACGAGCCGTGGGCCGCCGCCGTCAGACGGCCGCCGCCGCGGCGAGCAGGTCCCGGGCGAGCAGCCCCGCGCCCACGCACCCGGCGGCGTCCCCGAGGGCCGCCGGGACGATCGTGGGGAGCTTCTGGAACGTGATGCGTTCCGCCACTGCGGCGCGTAGGGGTGCGAGCAGGGTTTCTCCGGCCTCGGCGAGGCCGCCGCCGATGATCAGCGTGCGGGGGTCCAGGACCGTGAGCGCGGTGAGCAGGCCGTCGGCGAGGGCGTCGACCGCCGCCCGCCACACCCCGTTCGCCGCCTCGTCGCCCGCCGCGACGGCCCGGGCGCAGTCGGCGGCGTCGGCGGCGGGATCACCGCTCGCCACGGCCCAGGCGCGACCGACCGCGGCTGCGGAGGCCACGGCCTCCAGACAGCCGCGCCCGCCGCAGCCGCACACGGGGCCGCCGGGTCGTACGACGATGTGGCCGAGCTCGCCGGCGCCGCCGCGGGCGCCGGCCTCGATGCCGCCGTCCATACCGATCGCACCGGCGATGCCGGTGCCGAGCGACACGAACAAGAACCGGCCGGTGCCGCGGCCCGCCCCGATGCGGCCCTCGGCGAGGCCGCCGGCGCGTACGTCGTGCCCGAGCGCGACGGGGATCCGCCCGAGCCTGTAGCTGATCAGCCCCCGCAGCGGGACGTTCCGCCAGCCCAGGCCGGCGGAGTAGACGGCGACGCCGCGCTCCGCGTCGACAGTGCCGGGTACGGCGACCCCCGCGGCCTCGGCCGCCGTGCCGAAGTGCCTCTCTCCGTGGGCGCGCAGCTCCTTCGCGAAGCCGAGGATCGACTCCACGACGGCGTCGGGCCCGCGCTCGCGCCCGGTGGCCTGCCGCGCCTCGTACAACAGCGCCCCGTCCAGCCCGACCAGAGCCGCTTTCATTCCGGTGTCGCCCACATCGAGGGCGATGACATGTCTCACGGGAACACTCTCACTGGTGACTTCCAGGCCGTTCGGACCACTGGTTCGTATCTCTTGCCGCGTCGTACTGCGGCTGTGCGGGGCGAGGACCTCCTCGGGTGGAGGAGCCTCGCCCCGCAGGCTCATCCCTGGGAGAGATCCAGGACGCGGATGTCGTCGTGATAGACGATGCGCGTCGGTACGTCCCCCTTTTCGATCGTCTGGCCGGGGCGGTAGAGGCCCCACTTGAGGTAGCCGAAGTCGGCCGGGCTCTCGGGGTGGAAGGTCTGCACGTTCTCGTACGTCTGCCGCAGCGTGAACTGCGATTCGCCAGGCATCCGGGTGGAGACCTTGTAGTAGCCGGTGCTGTCGTCCGTCCAGCTCACGTCCACGCGGAAGCGCATCCACTCACCGAGGTGCGGGCGGAAGTCGGCGACCACGGTGGCCTGGAGGTTGAGGGTCGGCGACCTGAAGGCGATGCTGTTCCGCTTGGTCATGAGATAGAAGGACGGAGAGTTTCCGCCGGCGTGCTTCCCCTGGAAGATGATGTCGCCGGATTCCGAGTCCCCTGTTACGTACGTCTTCCAGTCCTTCAACAGGACGCTGAACTCGTACCGTTGCTTGTCGCCCACGACGAACTTGCCCTCGTGGACGTCGTTCGTGGCGCTCTCGCTGCGCGGGGCTCCGTCGGAGACGTAACCGGCGTCGCCCAGGGTCACCTTGTGGGCGACGGCGTGGTCAGCCCCTGATGCGACGACGTACGACGCGTCGGCCGCGGTCGCGTGCGTCGTGGTCAGGTTGGGGATGCCTGAGTTCAGCTGGCCGTTCAGGTAGTCGATCGTCAGCAGATTCGATGCGATGCTGCTACTGCTGCACGAGCCCTCCGAAGCCCGGCTCACGCCGTCCTGCCCCGCCTGCGCGGTGGCCAGGCCTGCGATGGTGAGCGTCCCCGCGATCGCTGCGGCCATGATGGACCGCCTCGTCGACTTCTTCATCGTCAGATCACCGGCCTGTCTTCGATACGGACGAGGTTGTGGCCGCGCATCGTGTAGAGCAGGCCGCGACTGTCGGCGTTGACGTGCGGGCCGCTGTACCAGGCGCCGTTGATCTCGGCGACGACAGTGCTGACGCCGAACGTGTTGGGGTCGAAGCGGAACAGGGTGGTGTCGGAGACGCCGTAGACGATGCCCCGGCTGGTGACCATGGACGCGAAGCCGGGGCATAGGGCGCGGTGATCGGCGGTGTGGATCACCCGGCGGATCGTGACGTCGACGACGAAGAACCCGCCCTTCCGCGTGAGTCCGTACAGATGCCGACCGTGCACCGCCAGCGCGGCCGTTCCCGTGGTCAGGGTCGCGGGGAGATCAAGGCGCCACAGCTCGCGCCCGGCGACCGGATCGAAGGCGACGATGGTGCCGCGCGGTCCCTGGGTGGTGGGGTTGTCACCGCCGAGGTAGGCGACGCCGTCCCGGGTGGCGACGGCACGCACCAGCTGCGTCCCGTCGACCGGGTTGATGTACACGCTCTTCTTGACGGTCTTCGGGGAGTACGTCCACAGGGATCCGCCGCCCTCGGTGTCGGACTGCGCGCCGACCAGCAGGAGCTCGTTGACCGGGTCGTAGCAGACGTCGAGCGGACGGTTCTGCTCGCTCGGGAAGGCCGCGAGCTGGTGGGGCTGTTCGTCGTTCGTGGGGTCGTACGTCCACATGCCCTGCGAGCTGTACTGGCCGGTGTAGAGCACCCCATTCAATACTTCGGCGTCCTTCGCCTCGCCGGGCGCCCGGAGGTTGACCACCTTGCCGTTGCGCAGGTCGTGGCGTGCGATGCCGTTGTTGCCGCCGACGTAGACGAACCGGTGGTCGGCGGCGATACCCATCGTGGTCTGCGGCGTGACGGGTGCGCCCGCCTGGCCGAGGTCGGTGACGACGGACGTACCGGCGGCCGTGTCGACCTCGCCGACGAAGCCGTAACCCGAGACGACGGTCAGCTTGCCACCGGCGTGGTCCAGGCCCCAGATCTCGCCGAGGTCGCCGTCGAACGCGACGGGGGCGACGACCTTGGTCGCCGTCGAGTAGGCGTGCAGACCGGCGTCGGTGGCGAAGTAGACCGTGTCGCCGTTCGCGGTCAGGTTCTTGACGACTTTGCCAGTGGTGGGCGTCACGGTGTACGAGGAGAGGTCGGCGAGGTCCATGACGGCGAGCTTGGCGGGCTCGGTCGATCCCGAGGTGCTGACGGCGAGGCGGTCGCCGAAGACGGCGAGGTCGCGCAGGCTGGGGTCCTTCTCCATCTCCGGCGGCGTGACGTTGGTGAAGGTGCCCGCCGCCCGGTCGTACGCGTACAGCGAGGCCTTGCTCGCTGCGTCCCCACCGGCCAGGACGCTGCCGGCGCCGAAGAAGACGGTCGTGTCCGTGGCGGCGACGGCCCTGGCCAGGGTCGCCTTCGGATCGGGGATGCCGAGATTGGTCACCGTGCCGGTGACCGGGTCGTACTTCCACAGCGCGGGCGCCTTCCCGGGGATCCCGCCCACCGCGTACACGGTGCCGTCCGGGGCGACGGCGAGGTCGCGGATGTCGCGGTCCTCGGTCCGGCCGACGCCCACGGCAGGCTTGTCCGGGGTGGTCAGGTCCCAGCGGAAGATGTTCGGCTTGCCCTCGTCGCCCTTGGTCAGGATGCCCGCGTACAGGTACCTGCCGGTGGAGTCGGCGGCGAGCGCCTGGATCGAGTGACCCACGCCGAGGACGGTCTGGGACACGACCTTGCGCGTCGGCAGGTGGAAGGCGATCACCCGGGTCGGTTCGAGGTTGCGGGACCCGATGTAGACCGTGTCACCAACCTGGAGCGCGCTCATGAGCGCGAACTGCTCGATGCCGGGGCCGAGATCGGTGATGCGGGTGCAGGGTCCGTCGGCCGTGTCCTTGGCCTGGGCCGGTGCGGTGAGCAGCGGGCCCGCGGCCGCGGCGAGCCCGAGGGCACCGCCTGCCATGAGCAACTGGCGCCTGCCCATCGAAGGATGGTCTTGCATGGGGGGACTCCTTTGGTCGTTGTGCGGGGACACAAAGCGGGGAGGAGCAAGAGCCGTGGTGGGGAGCCCACGGGAGGGGTCGGCCGGTCCCCAGATGGACGGAATCCGGGGACCGGACGTGTCAGGCCGACGTCGCGAGGGCGGCGTGGTGCACGGCGTGCGCGAACGGTTCGCCGGCGCAGTAGCGCTCGACCTCGTCAACGGCGCTGCTGGTGATCCGGTGGAGTTCGCCGCCGAGCGAGCCGGCGATGTGCGGGGTGAGGAGCACGTTGGGCAGGGAGTAGAGCGGTGAGGTGGCGGGGAGCACCTCCGGCTCGGTGACGTCGATGACCGCCCCGATGCGACCGGTCACGACCTCGGCGGTGAGGGCCTCGGTGTCGACGAGGGACCCGCGTGCCGTGTTGATCAGCGTGGCTCCGTCGCGCATCAGTGACAGCCTGCGGGCGTCGACCATGTGCTCGGTCTCCGGCAGCGCGGGGGCGTGCAGCGAGACCACGTCCGAGCCGGCCATGAGTTCGTCGAGGTCCACGTGCCGGGCGCCCAGCTCCGCGGCCTGCGCGGCGTCGACGTGGGGGTCGGCGAGGAGCAGGTCGAGGTCGTAGGGCCGCAGCAGTTCGAGGACCTTGCGCCCGACGAGGGACGCGCCGACCAGTCCCACTGTGCGGCGGTAGTTGCCGAACCCGGGGAACTGCTGGGACCAGTCGAGGGCGGCACGGTGGTCGCGGTAGAGGCCTCCGATGTCGAGGACCCGCTTGTTGGCGAAGAGGATCGCGGCGACCGTGTACTCGGCGACGGGGACGGCGTTGGCGGCGGCGGCCGAGGAGACTGCCAGTCGGCGGTCCCAACAGGCCTGTGTCACATGGTGTTTGACGCTGCCTGCCGCGTGGACAATCGCCTTCAGGGCCGGTGCGCGCGCCAGGATCTCCTCGTCGAGGACGGGGCATCCCCAGGAGGTGATCAGGATTTCCACGTCCTCCAGGGCCGGTTCATCGGTGAGGTCCTCGGCGACGTGGTCCGGGTCGATGTCGACGAACGCCGTCAGACGCTGGATCTCGGCGGGCGGGAACATCGCGTCCCGGTGGCGCCGGCCCATGGCGAATAGGGCGCGAGGGCGGGTGGTCGGGGTCGGGCGCATGGATGGGTTCCTCACGGTGGCGGCCTACTTGACGGCGCCGGCGGTCATGCCGGACTTCCAGAACCGCTGCAGCATCAGGAAGATGGCGATCAGCGGGGCCACTGCCACGAGCGAGCCGACGACGGCCAGCAGGTAGTCCTCGGGATGGCCCTGCGTGAGCGCTGACGAGTACCAGACGTAGAGACCGAGGTTGACCGGGTAGAGGTCCTGGTCGGAAAGCATCACCAAGGGCAGGAAGAAGCTGTTCCAGATCTGGGTGAACTGGAAGAGGAAGATGGTCACGAAACCGGGCGCGATCATCGGGAACGCGATGCGGCAGAAGGTCCGGAACTCACTGGCCCCGTCCATCCGCGCCGCTTCCAGGACCTCGTCCGGCACGTAGGAGGCGCTGAAGACCCGGGCCAGGTAGACGCCGAACGGGAAGACCAGTCCGGGGATGAACACGCCCCAGAACGTGTTCACAAGGCCGACCTTCGCGGCGAGCAGGTACAGCGGGATCGCCATCGCCGTGCCGGGCACCATCACGCCCAGCAGCACCAGTGAGAACAGGCGCTCCTTCCCGGGAAACGTGAGCTTGTCGAACGCGTATCCGGCGGCGACGCTGAAAACCGACGCCAGGAGCGCCCCCACACCGGCGTACAGCACCGTATTGATCAGCCAGCGCAGGTAGACGCCGTCGTCAGCCGTGAACAGGTGCCCGAGATTCTCGGTGAGGTGGACCTCGTCGCCCAGCGCGAAGCCGTTCGTGCCGAACAGATCCTCCCGGCTCTTGGTGGAGGACAGCAGCAGCCAGGTCAGCGGCAGCAGGGTGTAGAGGGTGGCGAGGCCCAGCATCGCCGTGACCCCGGCCTTGGACAGCAGGGCGGACGGTGACTTCGCGGCGCCCTTGCGCCTTCGAGGTGTCGGCCGACGGCCGGACTGCGGCGGCGTCACGGGCGCGAGGGCCGGAGCGTCGAGTGTGGAGGACTTGGTCACGACTTGCTCCCGCGGCGTGAGATACGGGTGACGACGAACGACAGCACGGCGGCGAACAGGGCGATCAGCAGGGACGCCGCTGCCGCCAGGCCGAAGTCGTTGTTCTGGAAGGCGGCCGTCTGGACGTACATGTTCGGCGTGAAGCTGCTGCCGATCGCGCTGGAGGCGTTGTAGATGACCTTCGGCTCGGTGAAGAGCTGGATCGAACCGATGACCGTGAACAGGACCGCGAGCGCGATCGCTGGGCGGATCATCGGGACCTTGATGGACAGCGCCGTCCGTACGGCGCCGGCGCCGTCGACCTTCGCCGCGTCCAGCGTCTCGCGGGGCACGGCCTGCAGAGCGGCATAGAAGATGACCATGTTGTAGCCCATCCACTCCCAGACGGCGATGTTGGCCGCGGAGAACACGGCGTTGTCGACCGACAGGAAGTTGACGTCGATGCCGCCGGATTCCAGGAAGTCGATCACGGGGCTCAGGCCGGGTGTGTAGAGGTACACCCAGATCAGCGCGGCGATCAGTCCAGGCACCGCGTGCGGCAGGAAGAGCGCCAGTTGGAAGAAGTTCCGCGCCTTGGCCAGGCCCGAGTCGAGCAGCAGGGCCAGGACCAGCGATCCGCCGATCATCACGGGGATGTAGACCGCGCAGTACACGGCGATGACGAGGAAACCGTCGCGAAACGCCTCGTCGGACAACGCGCGAGCGTAGTTCCCCAGCCCCGAGAAGACGTTTTCCGTACCGCCGAACCCAAGGCCGGACGTGCGGGTGGTGAACAGACTCAGCCATGCCGCGTAGAACAGCGGGGCGAGGGTGACGGCCGCGAACAGGCCGAAGAACGGGGTGAGGAGCAGTGCGGCGGTCCGGCGCTGACCTCGGGCGGATGGGCTTGCCATACCGGCCTTCCTTGGGTGGGGCGGGGGAGAGCGAGTGCGAGAGGGAGCCGGGGGCCGGCCCCGCCGAGCGGGCGGGCCGACTCTCCAGGCTCCGGGCCCCTACGGGGCGGCGACCGTCAGGCCGCGCTGCTTCATCTGCGCGACCGTGGCCTGCTCCGCGGTGGCGAGGACGCCCGGCAGGGTCACCGTGCCGTCGGCGACCTTCGGGAGCTGGTCCACGATGGCCGTGTTGGTGGCGCCCATGACCGGGCCCCACGTCCAGCCGGGCCGGATGGCGTCGTAGGACCGCGCCATGAGGGTGTAGATGTCCTGCCCGCCGTAGTAGTCCGTCTTGAAGGCCGCCTTCGTGACCGGCACGAGCTTCGGGTCCGCGGGGAACATGCTGCTGGTGCCGGACGACACCCAGGCCTTCATGCCCTCGGGGTCCGTGGTGATCCACTTGATGAACTCGGCGGCGGCCCCGCTGTTGTCGGACCCCTTCGGAATCACGAAGGACGAACCTCCGTACATGCCCGAGGCCGGCTTGCCGTCCCAGGTGGGCACGGGCGCCACGGCCCACTTCCCCTTCTGGTCGGGGACGGTCGCCTGGTGAGCCCCTGCGCACCAGCTGGCGCAGACGTAGGCGACGGTCCGGCCCTTCTGGACGCTCGTCCAGAACGGGTCCAGCTGGCTCAGCGAGCCTATGAGGTCCTTGCGGGCGAGGTCACCCCAGTAGGCGGCGACCTTCTTCGACGGGCCGTCGTCGACGGTGACCTTCCAGGAGTCCTTCTCGGCCGAGAACCACTGCCCGCCGGCCTGCCAGGAAAGCGCCTCCAGGAGCCCCGGATTGTCCGTGTACAGGACGCCGCCGCGGGCGGCGGGGTCGGCCTTCTTCACCTGCTCGGTCATGTTCCGGTACGCGTCCCACGTGGTGGGGACGCCGATCTTGTGCCGGGTGAAGAAGTCCTTGCGGTACATCATCATCAGGGGCGCCGCGTCACGCGGGACGCCCCAGGTCCTGCCGCCGAGGTTCACCAGCTGCCGCGCCGCCTCGGGGAACTGCTCCTTCACGACCGGGCCGAGGGTGGCGCTCAGGTCCTCGACCTTCCCCTGGGCCGCGAACTCCGGCAGGTGCGGGTACTCGACCACCGCGACGTCCGGCGCGGTGCCGGCCTTCACCGCGTTGGTGAGCTTGGAGTAGTACTCCTGGCCCGACGGGACCGTCTCGAAGGTCACCTTGATGTCCGGGTGGCTGCGGTTGAAAGCCGCAGCCACCTTGTCGGACCCCTTCACGAAGGACCAGAAGGTGACCTCACCGGTCTTCTTCGCCTCGGTCGGGGAAGCGCCCTGATCCGCTCCTCCACCGCAGGCGGTGGCAAGCAGGGCGAGAGCCGTGACGGAGCCGGCCATGACGGCCGTGGTTCTGCGACGCATGATGTGCACCGATCGTTCGCTGGGGCGTTGACCGGAATCATTCGTCAGTAAATACGGCTTCGTCAATCCCTAGAGCTTCATTCGACAGATAACGAAATCAACTGATGCGATGTGGCACCGGCCTCCTGTCCGCGCTCTACGCGTGTTCACCCGCTGCGGAGGAGGCCCCGCTGGAGTCCCGTACGCGCAGCTCCGGGCGGAGCAGCAGCTCGGCCAGCGGGGCGGCCGGATCGGCGAGCCTGCGACGCATCAGGTCGACCGCCCACTCCCCCACGGCCCGCTTGGGCGGTGCCACAGCCGTGAGGGGCACATCGCTCAGCTCGGCGACCTCGTCGTCGTACGTCACGATCGCCAGATCCTCCGGAACGCGGAGGCCGCGCGCCTGAAGGAGGCCGACCAGAGTGACGGCATCGAGATCGTTGTGGACCAGGGCGGCTCGCACGTCACCCGCCTCGACCGCCGACACGAGCTCCTCCAGCCACTCGGCCGACGCCTGCCCGTCGGCCGGATCAATGCCGTACTCCGGGCCCGACGTCAGCCCCAGGGCCTGACAGGCCGACACGTACCCCTCCCTGATCAACGGGGTGTTGGGGCTCTCCGCCCTGGCGGCAAGCGCGATCCGCTCGTGCCCAAGACCGGCGAGGTGCCGGACGGCCAGGCCCGCGCCATGGGCGTGGTCCGACGCGACCTGTTCCAGCCTCCCGGCCTGCGCACCAGCCCGCCGGTCCACGAGAACGACCGGTATCTCGAGGCCGGCCAGCCACTCCTCGGCCAGGTCCACGGGTTCGAGTCCGGCGCGCGGCATCAACAGCAGACCGTCGACGCCCGCCGCGATCAGCCGTCGCACCTGCTCCTGGTTGTCCGCCAACGTCTCACCGGAAACCGCGAGCACAATGCGCACCCCGTGCGTGCGCGCCGCATCCTGCACACCTCGGATGATCTCGGGGTAGTAATAGCCCCCCGGCGGGACGATCAGCCCGAAGGCATCCCCCTGCCGCGCCGAGGGCCGGGGGGCGGCGGGGCCGGGCACGTCGGCCGCCTGCGCCGCGGTTGGCGACATGGCACCTCCGTGGACACGGACGATCAGCCCCCGGCCTGCCAGCTCCCGGACGTCCTGGCGCACGGTGACGGCGGAGACCCCCATCTCCTCCGCCACGTCCTTCACCTTGATCGATCCCCGGCGCTCCACCAAGCGCAGGAGCACCTCACGCCGCTCTTCAGCCAGCACTCACGTGCCCCCTCCCATCGTGAGCGAAGCCATTTGCTTTCACTCGACAAGTGAAAGGTATCAACCAAGGGCAGCGACGCGTTGCAGCGAGGAAGATCCGGTGACTAAGGTCGGACAGAAAGCGCTTTCCAAGAAGGGGGTCCTGTGCCGACCTCGGACGTCCTCGTCTACACCCGCACGGCCGGCTACCGCCACGATTCCATCCCCGCAGGTACGGACGCGCTCGTCGAGCTGGCCCGCGAGGGCGGGTTCGAGGCGGAGGCGACGGGCGAACCAGAGGCCTTCACGGCCGAGCGGCTCGGGCGGTGTGCGGCGGTGGTCCTCTTGTCCACCACCGGGTCGGTCCTCACCGACCAGGGTCGATCGGCCCTGGAGGCATTCGTACGGCGCGGCGGCGGGCTCCTCGCCGTCCATGCGGCCGCCAACGCCGAGCCCGACTGGCCGTTCTACGGCGAGCTGCTCGGCACCCGCTTCGCGGGCCACCCCCCTCTGCAGCACGGTCTGGTCCACGTAGAGGACCCCGCACACCCGGCGACCGCGCACCTGCCCGCGGAATGGGCCTGGACCGACGAGTGGTACGACTTCACCTCACCCCCGCGCGACGCGGACGTCCACGTCCTGCTGCGTGCCGACGAGTCCACGTACACCGGCGGGACACACGGCGCGGACCATCCGCTCTCCTGGTGCCACGAGAATGCCGGCGGCCGGTTCTTCTTCACAGCCCTCGGCCACACCTCGGAGTCGTACGCGACCCCCGCCTTCCGCACCCACCTCGCCGGCGCTCTCCATTGGGCGGCGGGCCGCCAGGGCCGCTAGGACGGCTCAGCCGTGGGCGGCCTGGCCAGGGGGGCGCCTCAGCGGGCGGGCAGATCCTGCTCCGTCCAGATGATCTTGCCCTCCCTGGCGTGCCGGGTTCCCCAGCGCTGGGCCAGCTGCGCGACCAGCATCAGGCCACGGCCGCCCTCGTCGAAGAGGCGGGCCCTGCGCAGGTGAGGTGCCGTGCTGCTGGCGTCGGACACCTCGCAGACGAGGCTTTGGTCGTGAATGAGCCGGAGCCGGACCGGCGGTCGGCCGTATCGGATGGCGTTGGTGACCAGTTCGCTGACGATCAGCTCAGTGATGAACGCGGAGTCGTCCAGTCCCCAGGCCGCCAGCTGCTCCGAGGCGTTCCGCCGGGCCCCTGCCACGGCCTCGGGCTCGGAAGGGATGTCCCAGGCGGCGACCCGGCCTGCGTCGAGGGCGCGGGTGCGGGCCAGCAGAAGCGCGACATCGTCTTGGGGAAGGTCGGACAGGAGCGCCCCGAGCACGGTGTCGCAGACCCGCTCCAGGGACGCGGCGGGTTGGGCCAGGGCCTGGCTCAGTACGTCGAGCTCGTCTCCATTGGTGCGGCTTCGGCTCTCGGTCAGGCCATCGGTGTACAGGGCGAGCAGACTGCCTTCCGGCAGTTCTAGCTCAATCGTCTCGAAGGGCAGCCCCCCAAGGCCCAATGGCGGCCCGATCGGCAGATCGGGAGTGGCGTCCTCAGCGGGTGCCGCGGCGGGGAGGACTACACGCGGTGGCACGTGCCCGGCGCTGGCCAGCGAGCAGACACGGGAGACCGGGTCGTAGACGGCGTAGAGGCACGTGGCGCTGATCTCGTCCTCGGTCGGCGACTCCTCCTGCTGGAGGCGGACGACGACGTCGTCGAGGTGGGTGAGCAGCTCATCGGGGGGCAGGTCGACGTCCGCGAGGGTCCGGACGGCCATCCGAAGCCGGCCCATGGTCGCGGAGGCATGGATACCGTGGCCGATCACGTCGCCGACCACCAGGGCGACGCGTGCCCCGGACAGCGGAATGACGTCGTACCAGTCTCCGCCCACCCCCGCGTGGGAGCCGGCCGGCTGGTAGCGGGAGGCGACTTCCACAGCGGACTGCTCCGGTGGGCGCCGTTGCAGCAGGCTGCGCTGCAGGGTGAGCGCGAAGTCGCGCTCGTGGGTGTAGCGGCGGGCGTTGTCGATGTACACGGCTGTTCGCTCGGTGATCTCCTGGGCGAGCAGCAGGTCGTCGTCGCTGAACGAGGCCGCCGTGCGGTGCCGGAAGAACTGAGCGAGGCCCAGGGTCCTTCCCCGGGCCTGCAGCGGCAGCACCAGCACGGAGTGGATTCCGTACTCGGCGACGACCGCCCTCTGATCGGGGCTCTGCGTCAGCCACACGGGGAGCGCCGAGGCGTCGATGCGGCTGCGCCACGGCTGCCCCGTGGCCAGGACCTGCGCCGGCTCCGACCCTTCCGGGCAGATGTACGAGTGACCGGTCTTGACAGCGGAGTCCGGGCAGCCGTCCCATACGGACCGCTGCGCGACGCGGCGGAGGGTTGGGGGTCCGGGAACGGGTTCGGCGTCCCTTTCCAGGAGCGCGGAGCCGAGCAGGTCGACGGTGACGAGGTCGGCGAAGTAGTCGGTGCCGACGGCGGCCAGTTCATCCGCGGTGCCGGCGATGTCCAGGGTCGTCCCCACTCGCACGCTGGCCTCGTTCACCAGCGACAATCGCCGCTGCACCCAACGATCGCGCTCCTCCTGGTACGCCGCGACCGCCTGTTCCGAGGTGCGGTCGATGAACTCGAGGATCATCCCGCTCAGCTTGACCGTCGCCGCGTTGATGAGAACCGGGTCCTTCGTGAGCCGGTTCATCTCCGCCAGCATCGCGCGCAGGAGGCCGGCCTGCCCGTAGCGGTACGTCCGCAGCAGGGTGCTGATGCGTCCTCCCTCCCGGGCGAACCGCCGCGCGTACTCCACGAAGGAGAGCGGCGCCTCGACCCGCGTCAGGTCGAGACCGTTCTCGAGGGCGTCACCCCACACCATGATGTTGTCGGCGATGCTCGCCCCTCCCAGCGTGACGATGTCCTCGTACTCCGTGAGCTCGGGAACCTTCACGCTCAGGAGTTGCGCCAGCTGGTCGGCCAGCTCGGCCGCCCTGGACACGACGCCGCGAGCGGCGTGGGAGAGGATCACATCGACGTTGGACTCCACGACAGCAATGTAAGCCCGGTGAACCCGTGGCGCCCTGGGAGAGGCCGAGGGCCTTGCCGGGCAGAAGACAGAGGAGCCGGACGAATCCTCCTGGTCCGACCCGCCTGGCAGGAGCCCAGACCCATAGTCTTCGAGCGCGGGCCTGCCAAGGCCCGGAAGCCCTTCCGTGATCAGCGATCGCGTCCTGGTCCGCGAATTGCGCCCGTGAGGAAGCACCTACCGTGGCGCGTAACGTTCTTCTGGGCCAGCCCTGCAGCTGGCTCAGGGCGCCTCGGCCCACACGCCCATCTCTGATGCTCAAGGCGGGCTTGGACCTGCTTGTGGGACCTGTTGTGGTCCGCTTTCCAGGCCGGGAGCTCGGTCTGGCCGCCCTCGCGACGGTACGGGATGACCAGCCCGGTGCTAGTAACGGCCCTTCTCCGGAGTCCCTGCGGGACCTGTACGCGGAGCCGGACGAGGCGCACAGCCGTGGGACCGTACACGTTCACACCAGGCCCAGCGACTGCAGCGCGGTGCTGACTTGGTGCTGACTTGACCGGCCAGAAGAAGCAGCGGACACCGCCCGTACCGCTTCAGACCTTGCCGTTCGCGTCGCACCGTTTGGTCCTCAGCCAGATGTTCTCCGATCGGCACCCTACGGTCCAAGCAGGCACTGCACGCTCAGCCCAGATCCCCTACACCAACTGCTCGGTATCGGCTGCATCGTTTCTGCCCCTCACCAAGATCCGGACCATGCGCGGTCCAACGCCCAGCCGTCGACGCTCTAGACCTCCATTCCTGCTGGTCAGACGGACGTCCTTGCTGTACCACCAGCAGACGAAGAAGCTGCTGGTGAGCGACTCGCCGAATCGGCCGCTTCCGTTGCGGTTCGCTGACGTCAGGGGGCGCGATGCCGGTACGCGCTCTTCCAGGTCCGAGGCCGGCGCGCGAGGTTCCTGTCGCAGACAGCGACCAGTGGCTCTGGGGGCGCCCGCGCGGCCCGTACGGCTGGATAAGAGGCGGCTGGCCCCCGGATGACGAGCGTCGTGCCTACTCTGCCGCACATGGCCCGCGCTGGGACCACCCTGCGCCGCGCCGTCGAGAAAACTGACGCCGTGTCAACAAAGTCAGCAAAAGGTCAGCATTCAGCTGACCAGACCCGCTCGTACACGAGCACACCCTGGAAGCACACCAGCCGACCGCGCGACTGCGGGAGGGGCTGCGATACGCGCCCTCCCGCAGCCGCAACAACAATCCGCGGGCAGGATCAGGAACCTCCGCCCCCGCATCGACCCGGATCGGAAAACCCCAGCTCAGCGCACCCGTCCCCGTGCCTTCAGCTGAGTCGCCGGGACCTCCGGGGCGTCCAGGCGGTCGCCGTCGTAGCCCTTGACCTCGCCGAAGCGGTCGCCGCGCATCCAGTCCTCTCGCGCCACGCGGATCTCCTCGTCCGTGCGGCCCACGAAGTTCCACCACATGACGATCTCCTCCTCGAAGGGTTCGCCGCCCAGGAGCATCAGGCCGGCGTCGGAGGCCGCGCGGAGGGGGAGTTCGGTGCGTCCGCAGCCGAGGTAGAGCATGGAGCCCGGGAGGACCGGGACGCCGTCGACGTGCGCCTCGCCGGACATCGCCAGGACCGCGTACTCGAAGTCCGGGTCCAGCGGAAGGCTCGTCTCGGTGCCGGCCGTAAGGGCGAGGTCGGCTCCGACGAGCGGGGTGTACGTGGTGCCGGGCGAGGCGGCGCCGTCGAGTTCGCCGAGGATCACCGTGGCCGTGAGGCCCGGCGCGGTGACCCGGGGCAGGTCGGCGTGGTGCTGGAAGTGCGGCTCGACGTGGCGGTGGGCGTCGGGGAGGGCCACCCAGAGCTGGGCGCCGTGCAGCAGGGGGGCGTGCGGGCGGGGGCTCTCCTCGGAGTGGGAGATGGCCCGTCCGGAGGTCATCAGGCCGAGTTCGCGCGGACGGATGGTCTGGAGGCTGCCGGTGGAGTCGCGGTGCAGGACCTCGCCCTCGTGGAGCCAGCTGACGGTCTGGAGTCCCATGTGGGGGTGCGGCGGTACCTGCATCCCCGGTTCGTCGGCGATGTCGTCGGGGCCGTAGTGGTCGACGAAGGCCCAGGCTCCGACCATCCGCCGGCCCAGGTTCGGGAGCAGTCGGCGGACCTGGGTCGACTCCCCGAGCTGGACGTGGCGCGGGCTGAGGAGTTCCCGTACCGGCTCGGCGACGACGAAGCCGCGGCCGCCGCACACGGTCAGCGTGGCCTGGCGATCAAGATTGCTCATGCTCAACCTGTTCCTGCCCGGAGAGGCGGTAGTGAAATATTCAACCATCTTGGCTTGTTGACGCGGTCGTCCACCCCACAGAGTGGCAGATCGGGCACTCCGGAAGGCGAGAGCAAAGTGAGCGACACGTACTACGAGTTCGGAACGGCCGGCGAGCGCTGGGACCGCGCCCAGTTCTTCTTCGAGGCGAAGGAGTACGGAACCGCCGTCCGCATCCTGCGCGGCCTGGTCGCCGAGCACCCGGAGCAGACCGCCCAGCGCCTCCTCCTCGCGCGCGCCTACTACCACTCCGCCCAGCTCTCCCCGGCGGAGACCGAGCTGCGGGCCATCCTGGACCGCGACCCGGTCGAGTACTACGCGCGACTGATGCTCGGGCGCACCCTCGAGCGTCAGGGGCGCGCGGACGAGGCCGCGCCGCATCTGCGGATGGCCGCGGCGATGGCGGGCGAGACGCCGGCGTCCTGACACGGCCTTGATACCCCCGCACGGTATATTCGCCCGCCAGGAGGTCCTGGCACGTGCGTACACACCGAGCGGAACGCCACAGACGAGCGGAAGGTGCCCTCACGCACCTTCTGCTCGTCGTCGTGCTCGCGCTCGGCGTGTTCCTGATGCACGCGGTCGGCCACCCCGAAGGGGCCGGCGGGAGCACGGAGGCCGTCTCGGCCACCTCCGTCGGCGCGGTCCCCCACACCGGCGGCCATGAGAGCGGTGACTCAGGCTCCTCACACGAACCCGGTACCGCGATGGACATGACCACGCTCTGCGTGGCCGTCCTCGCCGGCTGGCTGCTCGCCGGGCTCGTCCGGGCGGCGCTCGGACGACGCCCCGACTGGCTCACCCTCCTTCTCGCGCGGCTCCTGCCCGCGCCGGGGCCGCACGCACCGCCGCCCCGTCCTCCCGACCTCGCCCAGCTTTCGGTCCTACGGATCTAGGCCGTACCGCCACCGTCGCGGGCGCCCCGCGCTGCCCGTGAACGTCTTCGGCCTGCCCTTTTCCGTTCTTACGACCAGCACACGAGGTATCACCCACATGCGTGCCTTCACCCACCGAACCGCCAGGAAGATCGCCCTCGTCGCCGCCGCCACCGCGACCGGGCTCCTGCTCTCCGCCTGCGGCACGGACGAGGCCGGGAACACGAAGCACCACGGCGGCGCGCCCGCCGACACGTCCGCTTCCGCCTCCCCGTCCGCTTCCGCGTCGCCCACCGCCTCCGTCGCCGGAGCCGCCGCCGGAGCCTTCAACGACGCGGACGTCATGTTCGCGCAGATGATGATCCCCCACCACGAGCAGGCCCTTGAGATGGCCGAGCTCGCCGACGGCCGGGCCGAGGACGCCGAGGTCAAGAAGCTGGTCGCCGCCATCGAGCAGGCCCAGGACCCCGAGATCCAGAAGATGAAGGCCTGGCTGAAGGGCTGGGGGAAGCCCGAGTCCGCCGGTCACGGGGGCCACGGCATGGCCGGGATGATGTCCGAGCAGGACATGAAGGACCTTGCCGCCGTCAAGGGCAAGGCCTTCGACCGCAGGTTCGCCGAGCTGATGATCGCCCACCACGAGGGCGCCGTCGAGATGGCGGAGGTCGAGCGGAAGAACGGCCGCAACGCCACGGCCAAGGCCCTCGCCGACGACGTCGTCCGGACCCAGTCCACCGAGATCTCCGCCCTGCGGAAGGTGCTCGACCGACTCTGATCCGGTCCCCGGCTCTGACCGGTCCGTTCCCGTCCCGTCCTCCGTGACGACAAGGCGGCCCGCCCTCTCCGGGCGGGCCGCCCCCGGCGCGCCTCTCAGCGCCGCACCACGACCTCGCCGCCCACCACCACCGTCTCCGCCACCGTCCCCGGGATCTCCTCGGGGGCGATGCGGAGGATGTCGCGGGAGAGGACGACGAAGTCGGCCAGCTTGCCGACCGTCAGCGAACCCCGCTCGTGCTCCAGGAAGTTGGCGTACGCCGAACCCATCGTGTAGCCCTCCACCGCGGCGGCGACGTCGATCGTCTCGCCCGCCGTCCAGGCCTCCCCACCACCGGGCGGACGGCGGGTGACGGCGGCGTGGATGCCGACCATGGGGTCCATCTCGGCGACGTTCCAGTCGCTGGAGAGGGCGAGGACGGCGCCGGCCGCGCGCAGGCTGCGCAGGGGCCAGGCCTTGTGCCAGCGGTCGGGGCCGACGTTCTCGGCCCAGTCCTGGCCGGGTCCCGCGATGTCGGGGGCGGCGTGCCGCGGCTGCATGCAGGCGACGACGCCGAGTGCGGCGAAGCGCGGGGTGTCGGCCGGGTCGAGGCACTCGACGTGCACGATCTGGTGGCGCGCGTCGCGCGGTCCGTTCGCCGCGCGCGCCCGTTCGACCGCGTCGAGGACGGTACGGATGCCCCGGTCGCCGGTGGCGTGGACGAAGCACTGGAAGCCCCGCGCGTCGAGGCGGGTGAGCAGTTCGGCGAACTCCTCGGGCGGATAGAAGGTGTCGCCGCGGTGGTGGGAGCAGCCCGCGTACGGTTCCAGGAGGGCGGCGGTACGGGGTTCCACGACATCGTCGATGTACAGCTTGAGGGGGCCGACCCGGAGGCGCTCGTCCGCGAACTTCCGTGCCGCCGAGGCGAACGCGTCCAGGTCCGCGTCGGTCGTGCCGCGCGGGTGGAAGAGGGCGGCGACGATCCGGGAGCGGAGCCTGCCCTCGGCCCGGGCGCGTTCGAAGAGGGCGAGGTCGTCGAGGGAGTTCTGGGGCTCGACGACGGTCGTGATGCCGAAGCCGATGGCGTCGTCGAGGCTCTTGGCGAGCCTGCCGTACTGCCGCTCCCGCGACGCCCAGGGGACGCCGAGCGCTTGGAGGGCGCGGTGGCCGTCGCGGGAGAGACCCTTGACGGCGAAGTCCTGGACGAATCCGGTCGGTTCGCCCGTCGCCGGGTCGGTGACCGCCCGACCGAAGGGGAGGTCGGTGTGGTCGCGGTCGACGCCGATCCGCCGGAGGGCTGCGGTATTGAGCCAGGCGGTGTGGACGTCGTAGCTGAGGACCAGGGCGGGCGTATCGCCGGTGGCCGGGTCGAGGTCGGCGGCGGTGGGCATGCGTCCGCCGGGGACGGCGGAGTAGTCGAAGGCCTCGGCCTCGATCCAGTCGGCGTCCGGGTGTTCGGCGTGCCAGGCGCGGATACGGGCGTGGATCGTGTCGAGGCTCCGGGCACCGGCGAGCTGGACGCAGGCGTCGTCGGAGCCGAGGCGGACGTGGTTGTGGGCGTCGACGAAGCCGGGCAGGACGAGCCGTCCGCCGGCGTCGAGGAGCTGGGTGCCGGGCCCGGTCCAGGCCTCGGCTCCGGCGTCGGAACCGATCCAGACGATGCGCCCGGCGCGGACGGCGAGGGCCTGGGCCTCGGGGAGGGCCGGGTCGACGGTGTGGATCCGGGCCCCGGTGAGGACCAGATCGGCGGGAGCGGGGGTGGTGCTGTTCATGCGGGGTGGCTCCGTGACGTACGTACGAGGGTGTCGGGCGGTGAGGGTGCCGGCAGGTGAGGATGTCGGCGGCTGAGGGTGTCGGCGGGCGCGGGGCCTCGGGAGGGCGCGGCTCAGTCGCGTACCGGAGTGACGTGCCCCCGGGCGAGGAGCACGTACACCAGGGCCGAGACTCCCGCGCCGAGCAGGGTGAGGTCCGCCCCGCCGAGCGGGGCGACGAGCGGACCGGTCCAGAGCGCGGAGTCGCAGGTGAGCGCGGAGAAGAGGAGGCCGCAGAGGAGTGCGGTCAGACCTGCCAGGTGCCAGCCCGAGCGGTATCCGTACGCGCCGCCGGTGCGCGCGTGCAGGGCGGCGGAGTCGTACGTGCAGCGGCGGAGCACCATGTCGGCGAGGAAGACCCCGGCCCAGGGGGCGAAGACGATGATCAGGAGGGAGAGGAAGGAGAGGAGCGAGGTGGTGAAGTCGGTGAGGAAGAGGGCGCCGAGGGAGCCGAGGGCCGTCACGGCGGCGCTGATGACGATGGCGCGGGCCCGGCTCCACGGGATGCCGAGGACCTGGAGGTTCAGGCTCGACGAGTAGAGCGTGATGATCGAGTTGGTGACGGAGCCGCCGAGCACCAGGGCCAGGAAGAGGGGCTGGAACCAGCCGGGGAGCAGGCTCTCGGTGCCCGCGACGGCGTCGGTCATGTCGGTCTGGGTCGCGGCGGCCACGCCCGCGACGCCGAGGGCGACGGAGGAGACGAAGCCGCCCAGGGCTCCGCTCCAGGTGACGGCCTTGAGGGACGTCGTGCGGGGCAGGTAGCGGGTGTAGTCGGCGGGCATCGGGAGGTACGAGAAGGGGCCCGCGAGCATGACGACGAAGGCGAGGCTCCAGGCGGAGGCGCCGGGCGCGGCGGCGGGCGCGGAGGTGTCGGCGCCGGGCAGGACGAGGACGAGCAGGGCGGCGAAGCCGGCGGCGAGGACGTAGGCCATCCAGCGTTCGGCGAACTGGACGGTGGCGTGGCCCCAGAGGGCGACGGCGAAGGTCAGCGCGAGGGTGACGGCGAGGGCGAGGGCGCGGGCGGCCGGTCCGCCGTTCCAGCCGAGGTCGGCGAAGAAGGCCTCCAGGGCGAGGGTGCCGACCACGGTGTTGACGATGGTGTAGCCGATGCTGACGATCCAGTTGAGCAGCCCGGCGGGCCAGTTGCCGCGACGCCCGAAGGCGGCGCGGGAGATGACGAGGGTCGCGGTGCCGGTGCGCACGCCGCTGAGACCGGCCGCGCCGATGGCGAGGAAGGACAGACCGCCGAGCACGACGACGGCGGTGGCCTGCCAGAAGGAGAGTCCGAAGGCGACGGCGAGGGCGCCGTTGATGACGTAGGTGAAGGTGAGGTTCGAGCCGAACCAGAGCCAGAAGACGTCCTTGGCGCTTCCGTGCCGTTCGGCGTCGGGTATGGGGTCGATCCCGTGTTCCTCGACCTGGAAGACCTCGTCGCGGCCCGTGGTCACGGGCGCCGTCTCGTGTCCGAGCACACCGCACTCCTGTCTTGAATGCCGTTCTAAGTTTTAGAACGGCATTCAAGATGCGCGAGGGGTTCGGGCCACGTCAAGACCTTCGGAGGTTGCGGTTAAGGTCGATCACGCACAAAGCGGCGCCCGGGGCGACCGAGAACGAGCGACGAACGACCAACAGCAGGCGGCGAGCGGCAGGACAGGGGACAGCGGCGGTGGCACGGACGGCACGACGGCGGGACGGGCACGTCACCCAGGAACGGATGCTGGAAGAGGCCATGGCGGCGATCGCCGAGCACGGCCTCGCCTCCCTCACCATGTCGGCGCTCGCGGAGCGGCTCGGCACGAGCGGCGGCCACATCCTGTACTACTTCGGCAGCAAGGACCTGCTGCTGCTCGCCGCGCTCCGGTGGAGCGAGGCCGCCCTCGCCGAAGAGCGCCGCGCGCTGCTGTCCCGGCGCACCACGGCCGAGCGCAAGCTCGACCACTTCCTCAGGCTCTACCTGCCGCGCGGCCCGCGCGATCCGCGCTGGACCCTGTGGATCGAGCTCTGGGCCCGCACGCCCGGCAACAACGCCCTCCGGGAGGCCCAGGAGGAACTCGACCGGGGCTGGCAGGAGGACCTGCAGGCGCTCCTCGCGGCGGGCGTCGCGCGACGGCGTTTCGCGCCGCTCGACGCGGGCGCCCGCGCCTCCGAACTCCTGGCCCTGCTCGACGGGTTGAGCACCCGGGTCGTCCTGGGCCAGGAGTCCGGCCGCGATCCGCGGCCCGCCCTGGAGGCGGCACGCTCGGCCGCGCGGGCCCTCGTCGCCCCGTACGCGCCGCCCGGTGTCGCCGAATCCCCTTGAGGCAAGGGAAAATGACGGGTCGTCAGCCCCGGTAGGCCTCCAGGAGACGCAGCCACGCCTCGCTCAGCGTCGGGTACGAGGGAACGGCGTGCCACAGACGGGCGATCGGGACCTCGCCGACGACCGCGACCGTCGCCGAGTGGACGAGCTCGCCGATGCCCGGACCGACGAAGGAGGCGCCGAGGACGACCTCGCGGTCGAGGTCGACGACCATCCGGGCGTGCCCCCGGTAGCCCTGGGCGTAGAGCCCGGCCCCGGCGACCTGCCCCATGTCGAGGTCCACGGCCCGGGCCCGGAACCCGGCCCGCTCGGCCTCGGCGAGGCTGAGTCCGACGGCCGCAGCCTCGGGGTCGCAGAACACCACCTGGGGCACGGCCGAGTGGTCGGCGGTCGCCGCGTGCGCGCCCCAGCGCCCGTCGTCGAGGGACCCCGCTCCCTGCGCGCGGGCGGCGATGGCGGCACCGGCGATCCGGGCCTGGTACTTGCCCTGATGGGTCAGGAGAGCCCGGTGGTTGACGTCCCCGACGGCGTACAGCCAGTCGCTGCCGGTGACCCTGAGGGTGTCGTCCACGTCGAGCCAGGAGCCCGGCTCCAGACCGACCTTCTCCAGGCCGATGTCCTCGGTGCGCGGGGCCCGGCCGGTCGCGAAGAGGACCTCGTCGCCGTCGACGTGGTCACCGCCCTCCAGGACCACGGTGACCGGTCCCGTACTCCCGTCGCGTACCACCGCGCTGACCGTGACGCCGGTGCGCACGTCCGCACCGCGCGTGGTCAGGGCGGCGGCCACGTGCTCGCCGACGAAGGGCTCCATCCGGGGCAACAGGCCCCCGCCGCGTACCAGCAGGGTGACCTTCGCGCCGAGGGCCTGCCAGGCGGTGGCCATCTCCACGCCCACCACTCCCCCGCCGACGACGATCAGCCGCTCGGGTACGCGGTCGGCGCTGGTCGCCTCACGGCTGGTCCAGGGCCGGGCCCCGGCGAGGCCGGGCAGCTCCGGGAGGACGGCGCGGCTGCCGGTGCAGACGGCGACCGCGTGCCGGGCGGTGAGGACGTGATGCTCGCCCTTGGGGCCGGTGACGCCGACCCTGCGGGGCCCGAGGAGACGGCCGTGGCCCCGGTGGATCCGTACGCCGACGGAGTTCAGCCAGTCCACCTGGCCCGCGTCCTTCCAGTGCCCGACGACCTCGTCGCGGTGGGTGAAGACCTCGAGGGCGTCCAGCGGACCGTAGACCGACTCCCGCAGACCGGCTACCTTCCGGGCGTCGGAGCGGGCCAGCGCGGGACGGAGCAGCGCCTTGCTCGGCATGCACGCCCAGTACGAGCACTCGCCGCCGATCAGCTCGCTCTCGACGATCGCGGCACTGAGGCCGGCGGCCCGCACCCGGTCGACGACGTTCTCCCCCACCGGGCCCGCGCCGAGGACCACCACGTCGTACTCGCGCGCGTCTTCCACCGTTCGTGTCATGGGTCCCAGTCTGGCGCAGTGATCAGGAATAGCGCGGCGATACGCCGCTCCAGCTTGCGGAGCATGGGTCGGGTCGGTCACGCGCCCGCCCGGCCCCTCCCCAGGACTCGACGGGCTGCCCGGGCGCCATTCCGGATCACGACCGAAACAGCGCCGACGGTACAAGTTTTGACTAGTGGGACCTCGCACCGGAGGCATCCACGCACTCGGCTTCACTCGAAAGCGTGATCACCGCCGAATGAGCTTCTCCGTGCCGCCGCCCGCGAACTTGCGGCCGACGCCGAGCCTCTCCACCCGGTCCCGCTCGTCAGCGCGACGAGGGCGGCCCCTATAGCGCCTAGGTACTCCAGGGGCAGCCAGCCTCGTGTGCGAAGCAGGCGCACCAACGAGGAGGCCAACCGTTCGATCCCCGTGGTCTGCTTCTCATGCCGTTCCGCGACCGCCTGGTGCCCCTTGACGCGCCCAACGCAGGTCTCCAGGGCCCATCGCCGGTGGCGGCCCCCGCAAGCGACCCTCGACGCCCGGCAGCTGGCCCGTCGGGCATGGTCATGCCCGGGCGGCCCATGGAGCACGAAAGTCGGTGACGCGTCAGAAGAGGGCGGACCGCACGGCGGGGGGTGAAGTGCGGCCCGAGGGCGATGCGGTGGCCCTGCCCTTGAGGGCGCGGTCGAGGAGAAAGGCTCGTCGACATTCTGTGGAATCTCAGCAGCAGTCGGGTCAGCGGTCATGCGCCGGGGTGCCGTAGGGCCGGGCACGCGCGAGCCTAGAGAAAGTTTTCCCTCTCGTACGACTCGGAGGTTCTCCGCAGTGGACCAACCTCGACCACCTCGCCTGCCCGGATGGCTCGGGCGGGCGAAGAACAGCGCCGCGAGCCTTGGCGAGCGTCGGGCTCGGCTCCAGGCCCAGCGGGAAGCAGAGGACGCAGGAGCAGGGGAGGACTCGCTTCTCCCGGAGCTGCGCCCCGGTGACGATCCCGGAGCACGGGGTCCCGCAGCTGCAGTGCCCTGGGCGGTTCGGGTGGCCGCGGAGGCTGGGTGGCGCTTCCTGGTGCTAGCCGCGACTCTCTGGGTTCTGATGAGGGTCATCGGTGCGGTACGGCTGGTCGTCCTTGCATTCGTGGTCGCGCTTCTGGTCACGGCGCTGCTCCAGCCGACGGTCGCCCGGCTGCACCGAAGCGGACTCTCCCGTGGCGCCGCCACGGTGGTGACGGCGACCTGCGGATTCGTGCTGCTCGGTCTGGTGGGGTGGTTCGTCGTCTGGCAGGTGCTCGACAACCTTGACAACCTTTCCGAACGCGTCCAAGAGGGGATCGACGAACTCAAGCAATGGCTGCTCGACAGCCCGCTACACGTCACGGAAAAACAGATCAATGACATCGCTGACAACCTGAGCGACACCATCGGCAGCAGCACGAGTGAGATCACGTCCGCAGGACTTCAAGGTGTGACCGTGCTGGTGGAGGTGATCACCGGGCTGTTGCTGGCCATGTTCGCCACGCTGTTCCTGCTGTACGACGGCAGGCGCGTCTGGCTGTGGACGCTCAAGCTTGTCCCCGCAGCGGCACGCCCCGGAGTCGCCGGCGCCGGCCCGCGTGCCTGGCGGACCCTCACTGCCTACATCCGCGGCACCATGATCGTAGCCATGATCGACGCGGTCTTCATCGGTGTGGGCATCCACCTCCTCGGCGTGCCACTCGCCCTGCCCATCGGCGTGGTGATCTTCGTGTCCTCCTTCGTGCCCCTGGTCGGCGCCGTCGTCTCGGGAGCACTCGCCGTCGTCGTCGCACTCGTCACCGAAGGGGTCTTCACCGCGCTGATGGCATTGATGGTTGTCCTCGTGGTGCAACAGATCGAAGGGCACGTGCTGCAGCCGTTCATCCTGGGCCGGGCTGTCCGAGTCCACCCGCTGGCCGTCGTCCTGGCCGTTGCCACGGGAGGCACGGTTGCGGGTATCGGGGGAGCCGTCGTGGCGGTCCCACTCGTCGCCGTGGGCAACACCGTGGTCGGCTACCTGCGCGCCCACCCCCCTGCGAGCGCGGCGGCCGCGGCGATCCCGCAAGATTCCCCGGCCGGGGACCAGGAGGCGAAGGGCGAGAACGGCGGGGACGAGAACGGCAGGGACGAGAACGGCGGGGACCAGTGAGTTCGAGAAGATCGGCGCTCCAACGCCGGCGTTCGCTACGGTTCGGCGCCGCGCGCGTTTCCTCAATGACCGGTTCTCCCCGCTCAGCCCAGTTCGATGCCGTTGGCGAAGTTCGCTACGCGGATCCGCATCTGGAAGGCGCCGCACACGGCTCCTCCCCGTAGTCGTTCCCTTCCAGCATCGGGATCGGGTGGCACCGTGACTGAGCCATGGACGTCTCGAGCATGGTCACGCGGCCTTCCCTGGCCTGAGCCTGGTCATGATCGACAGGCGGGCAACCGCTACCGCGCCGCGTCGATGAAAGACGGTGCATGATGCGATTCCCCTTGCGGTCCCGGTCCCCTCGGGCCGCGCCCGGGGCGCGGCCGACCTACGGTCCTGGCTGGCGAGCACGCTCAGCGGGGCCAGCATGACTCATCTGCCCGAGAGCGGGGATGGCGCACTTGTCCTCGTCCTGGCCGGCGAGTTCGACAGTGGAACCATGGCGCCGTTCCGCAGAGCCTTGGCCGATGCCCCATCCGCCCAGGCCGCACGACCGATGATCGACGTGTCCGGAGTCGGCTACGCATCCTCCGGTCTACTCCGACTCCTCGTACACGCCAATCGCCGACTCCCCCGGTTCACGGTGACGGGCCCTCTCCCCCTCACCTGCGCCGGCTCCTGGAACTCAGCGGAGCGGTGGCGATCCTCCGCATCACGCCCGGACATCGAAGCGGCGCGCCGCGCCTGAGGCCGACGCCCCGCTCCATCGCGCGCTGGTCCGAAGCCGCCGCCTCCTCCATGGGTGTCACAGCCACGCGACGACCTGGCCCATGAGCTGCAGGCAACCGAAATCTGCGCGTATGCCTGTTCTCACCCGCCCCGGGTAAGGGCGTATGTGGAAAGGGGCGGACATGAGTGCCAGCGAGAAGGTCAAGGCCAAGGCCGAGCAGGTGATCGGGAAGGTGGTCAGGAAGACAGCGCATGCCCTAGGCAACGAAACCACTGCGGCTAAGGGCGCCGCGCTGGAAGCCCGCGGCAAGGGCCGTCATGTAAAGGAAAAGGGCAAGGGCACGTTCAAACTCTGACCATGCCAGATCGGCGGCGGCTGCCGCCCGATGGATGGTGCGACGGTGGAGAACGGCAGGCAGGGCGCTCGAGCGGTCTCATCGATGCGGGTGACTGGGACCAGAACTCCCGAGGGGTACTGCTGAGAAGGGGCGACGTGGACGTCGCCCCTTCTCAGCAGTACCCCTCGGGCCCCCGGCCCTCCGGCCCCGTGACCGTGCACGCCACTACCGTCGACGGCGCGGACGGCTTGCGTCCTCGTCCTCGGCTTCGTCCTCGTCGTCCTCTTCCTCTTCCTCTTCCTCTTCCTCTTCCTCTTCAGGAACATCCTCCTCGGCGTACTCCTCCTCGCCCTTGGCGTAACTACCGTCGGGCTCTTCGTCTTCCTCAGGCTCTTCCTCCTCGGGCTCTTCGCCTTCCTCGAACTCGCCGTCCTCTTCCTCGTCTTCGTACTCCCCTTCCGCCTCGCCCGCGTCTTCGTCTTCCTCTTCGTCTTCTTCGGACTCCCCTTCCTCCTCCATCGCCTCTTCGTGGGTGACGACCACCTCGCCGTCCCGGATCTCGCCACGCCAGCCCTCCGGCTCGTCGGTGGTGAGTGAGACGTGCCGCAGGAAATGCTTGAGGTCCAGGCGCAGGCGGCGGCCTTGAGCGCGCCACAGGTTGCCGGTCTTCTCAAAGAATCCGGAGGGGTAGTACTCCACCACCACGACGATGCGGGTCAGCGACGGAGCGAGCTCGTGGAAGCTGACGCAGCCACGGGTGCTTCCCTTGGCGCCTTCGGAAGTCCAGACGATCCGCTCGTCGGGGACCTGCTCCTGAACTGTGGCCTTCCAGCCCCGCGTCGAAGGCCCGACCTTGACTTTCCAGTCGCTGGTGGTGTCGTCGTTGCGCGAGACGTCGCGAACGCCCTTGGCGAAGCCACTGAAGTCCTCGTACTGCGACCAGTGGTCATACACGGTGCGCAGCGGCAGGCCGACGTCGATGAACTCGACGATGTTGATGACCTTCCCGCCGCTCTTACGGCCCTTCTTGCCCTTGCCGAAGATTTGGGAGGCGGCGCCGGTCACCTTGTCCTTCAGCCCACTGAAGCCCTGGCCCATCATCGCCTTCATGGGCGAGTCGCCCTTAAGCATCCGCCCCCCAATACCGGCGACGTCAGAGAGCTTCCCGTCGCCCTGCGCCACGTCCGAGAGCTGATCGGTCACCTCCCCCAGCTTGTCCGACGCCTTGTCGGCAAGCTGCCCGGCTTGGGCTCCCAGGAATGACTTCAGCTCTTCGAGCAGCTGGTCCATTCCCGACTTGGGTTCTTGCGCGCTGGCGCGTTCTGACTGTGCCATGACCTACCTCCGCGTGGACGGCTTGCGGCCTGAGGTCTTCTTCGCCGCCGCTTTCCCGGTCGCCGCCTTGCGTGCGGGTGCGCGCGCTGTGGTCTTCTTCGCCGGCGCTGTCTTGCGTGCCGGTGTGCGCGCCGCGGTCTTCTTCGCCGGTGCCGTCTTGCGTGCCGGTGTGCGCGCCGCGGTCTTCTTCGCCGGTGCCGTCTTGGCCGCCTTCTTGCCAGCGGTCTTGGCCGACGCCGCCTTCTTGGTCGGCTGGGCCTTCTTGGTCGGCTGGGCCTTCTTTGCGGCTGCGGCGCGGGCTGGAGGCTTCTCCGCTGAGCCCTTCTTCGCCGCGGTCTTCTTCGCCGCCGTCTTCTTGGCGGACGCTGCGGGTTTGGCGCTCGGTCGCCGCGCCCTACGGGGCCGGGGCTTTTCCTGAGGCTTTTCCTCTTCCTCTTCCCCCTCCTCTTCCCCCTCCTCTTCCTCTTCCTCTTCCTCCGGCTCGTACGCTTCCTCCGCTCCTTCCTCTTCCTCCTCCGGTTCTTCTTCCTCTTCCTCTTCCTCCTCCGGCTCTTCTTCCTCTTCCTCCTCCTCTTCGTCTTCTTCCTCCTCCTCGGCCTCCGGCTCCGCGTAGCCCTGTTCGTCGTCGTACTCGTCCTCGTCCTCGGAGGGCTCCTCTTCTTCCCTCTTGCCCGCGCTCGCCAGATCGAGGGTGCGGTTGTGGAGCGAGTCGGCGAGGTCGCCGAGCTTGCGATTTGCCGCAGCTCCCAAAGCCTTCTTGCCCGCGTCCAGTGCCTCACCCCGCAGCTGTTCGCTGAGTTCAGCGAACTGGGGCGTCTCCTTGAGCTTGCCGAGGCCCTCCATCATGAGTTGACGCGGGTCAAGGCCGAAGCGGCGGCCGGCGAGGTACGTGGCCACTGTGAGTGCGAGGCGGCCCTTCTTGGTGCGTCCGAGTACGTAGCCCCCGGCCACAGCGGCCGCGAGCGCGTATTTGGTCGTGTCCTGCATGAGCTGCATCCCTTCACCAGGGCGTTTGCGAGCTGTACGTCGCCGCCCGGGAATACCGTCCGGGCCTGCGGACCGTGCGGTGGTGTTCTGCGTCGGCAGCCGAAGAAGCAGCTCCGCTCAGAGGTCTCTACACCGCCCACCCCCGACACGGGGGATATGTCCCTATATGATGACATTGTAGTTTCAGCGAGCGATGTTCCCCCAGTGGAGTGACCACATGGCCGCAGCAGAGCCGACACGTCCGAGGAGAGTACGCCCCCGCCCTGCTGAGGACGCCGAGGAACAGAAGCGGCCGTCGGAACGCCGTGCTTCCGCCAAACGGCCGTCAAGGGCTCTCAACGCGCCTTCGGCGATGCGTTCCGCAGCTGGGCAACTGGCCCAGCTCCTCGGGAGGCCCCCAGACTCCGTCTCGTCGCTCAAGCCCACCGAGGACGGCTGGGAGGCACAGGTGGAAGTGGTGGAACTGGAACGCATCCCAGACACGACCAGCGTGATGGCCAGCTACAAGGTCGCCCTGGATCCCGAGGGGCAACTGATGTCCTACGAACGAACCCGCCGGTACAGCCGAGGCATGATCGACCGGCCGACCTGACGACGGGCCGCCCGGGAAAGGAGGCGCCATGACCATGGTGCCGCAAAGCGGCAGCAGCGTAAGCAGGGGCGGAGGCGGCACAGGCGGCAGCAGCCTCTATGACGTGTTGGAACTCATCCTCGACCGCGGTCTGGTCATCGACATTTTCATCCGCATCTCAGTGGTGGGCATCGAACTCATCAAGATCGACGCCCGCATCGTGGTGGCCAGCGTCGACACCTACCTGCGGTTCGCCGAGGCATGCAACCGGCTCGATCTCGAAGCAGGCCGAAAGGCACCCGCCCAGCTCCCCGAGGTCGTCGGAACCATGATGGAAGGCGGGGCCAAGGGCAAGGCCAAGGGCGCACTCAGCGGGGCGGTCGATACCGTGACCGAATCGCTTTCCGGCAAGTCCGCCAAGCAGGAGGAGCCGGAAGAGGAAGAGCCCGAAGCAGAGCCAGAGGAAGAAGCTGCCCCCAGGAAGCGGCGTCCCGCCCGGCGCCCGGCCCGTCGGGAGAGGGAGTGACCGATGGCCCTCTATGTGTACGCGATCACCGGTGAGGATCATCCCCACCGCCTTGACGGTCTGACCGGAGTGGGCTCCCACCCCTCACCCGTGCGTACCGTCGCCGCCGGACCCCTGTGCGCGGTGGTCAGCGAGATCTCCGAAGAGATCCGGCCCAAGCGCAGGGACCTCCAAGTCCATCAGGAGGTGCTGGAATCTCTCATGGCCGATGCCGTGGTCCTGCCACTGCAGTTCGGCTACTTCGCCTCCGACGATCAGACCGTCCAGCAGGCCCTTGAAGAGAACGCGGACAGTTACATCGCCACTCTCGCGCGACTTGACGGCTGCGCCGAGTATCACGTGAGGGCTACCCAGGCGGACGAGGACGAGCTGCTGCGTCAGATCCTGCAGGACTCCCCCGAGGCGAGGGATCTGAACGACCAGATCCGTGCCGGCGCGCAGGACCCGCAGCTGCCCCTCACGCTGGGGGAACTGGTCGCCCGCGAAGTGCAGGAACGCCAGGATTCGCTGGCAGCGGAACTCGTACAAGCGCTGGTTCCCTACGGCCGAGAGCACGTCACCCATCCGCCCTCCAGCCCCGACTTCCTCAACCTGTCGCTGCTGGTGCCCCACGACCGGACAGAGGACTTCCTGGCGGCGGAGGCCGGTCTCGCTCAACAGATCGAGAGCGGCGTGGACTTCCGGCTCACTGGCCCATTGCCCCCGTACAGCTTCGTTCAGTGACCCGGCGACCCCGGAACGGAGAAAGAAAGGAGGACACTCGCCATGGGACTGTTCTCAGGCCTGCTCACCCTGCCCATCGCACCGGTGCGGGCAGTCGTGTGGGCCGCCCAGCAGGTCGCGGAGAAGGCCGAAGACGAGTACTACGACCCGGCCCCGGTATGGCGCGAACTCGCCGACCTGGAGCGGCGACTGCTGAACGACGAGATCGACCAGGACACATTCGACCGCCGGGAGGACGAGCTGATCGACCGGCTCGACGAGATCGCAGAGTTCCGCCGACAATTTCCCTGACGGGAAAGCGAGGCCGTCATCGTGTCTGAGCCACAACCCAGCCGACTCGGATCCTTCCCGTCCCGCGCCGCCCCGATGCCATACGGGCAAAGCACCTCCAGCCTCGCCGACATCCTGGAGAGGGTCCTGGACAAGGGCATCGTCATCGCCGGGGACATTCGCATCAACCTTCTCGACATCGAACTGTTGACGATCAAACTCCGGATCCTGGTCGCCTCCGTGGACAAGGCGAAGGAGATGGGCATCGACTGGTGGGAGCACGACCCCTCGCTCTCCTCGCGTCACACCGGCAGCCCCCTCGAGCAGGAGAACCGGCGACTGCGCGCCGAGCTGGAGGCCCTACGCCGTGAACGCCTCGATGGCGAAGAGTTCCCACCCCGCACCACCAGCGAGGAACCCGAGGGAAGTGCGGGCGATGAGACCGCGCGGGGGCGCAGGCCATGACCACACCCGACGACGCCCTCACCTACGTCTACGCTGCAGCCCCGCTCACGACAGGCCTCCGAGACGCCCTGATGGGCCTCCGGGGGATCTACGGGTCCCCTGTCCTGTTCGTCACCGCACCACCCGGCACGGGCGGCCCAGAGCCGCCCCTGGCCTTCGCCACCAGCCACGTACCACGGCGTGACTTCAACGAGAGCGCGCTGAAGAACCACTTCGAGGACCTGGAGTGGCTCGAGGATGTCGCCCGCGCCCACCACGACGTCGTACAGGCCCTCTCCGTCCACGCCACAGTCCTTCCCCTCCGCATGGCCACCGTCTACCAGGACGACGACCGCGCCGGCCAAGCTCTTGCCGAGCAGCACGACGCATTCGCCGAAAGACTCGCCCAGCTCACCGCCCACACCGAATTCGGCGTGAAGATCTACCTCGCGCCCCCCGCGGCCCCGGCCGGCACCGGACCCCTCCCCGACACCGACGCCGGCGCTGCCACTACTCCGGGCAAGGCATATCTCCAGCGCCGTAGGGCTCAGCACAACGCCCAGGAAGCCGTGTACAGCCAAGCGCAAGAGGCCGCCGGAATCATCGAAACCGTCGCCTCCCAATACGCCTCGCAGCACGTGCGACACCCCACCCAGCGCGGCACCCTGACCGGGCCCGTCGAAAACGTGCTCAACGACGCCTACCTCGTCCCCGACGCCTACGCGGAGCCGTTCCGGGCCGCGATCGAGAGGGCCGTCGGCGTCTTCGATGGCATCCGTGTCGAAGTGACCGGCCCCTGGGCGCCCTACTCCTTCGCCACGCCACCGGTCGAGCGCCGGAACTCAGCCCCTGGCGAGGAGCACGGCTCATGACTCTCACGGAGCACGGAGAACCACTTCCCGGGCGCCAAGTGGCGCTGGTGGACCTCCTCGACCGGTTGCTCAGCGGCGGCGTGGTCATCACCGGCGACATCGTTCTGTCCATCGCCGACATCGATCTCGTCCGGATCTCACTGCGCGCGCTCATCGTGTCCGTCAGCTCCGAGAACCGCCCAGGCACGGGCGGCGCAGGAGGGCGGCCAGCATGAGCGAAGAGCACCACGAACGGCACAGCGCCACGTCACCGCACCCCGTTCCCGACCTCCATGACGTCGGTGACTCCATGTCGCAAGCCTTCCGGCTCATCCAGGCGCCTCCCTCACCTCACGACGCGCCCCCGCGTACGGCTCACCGTATGTACACCGACCGCGACACAGTGGAAGAGGACCTGCTCAAACTCGTCCTCACCCTGGTCGAACTCCTGCGTCAGCTCATCGAGCGCCAGGCGTTGCGCCGCGTGGACGCAGGAGACCTCACAGACGAACAGGAGGAGGAGCTGGGAGCCACGCTCCTGGCGCTCCACGACCGGCTGGCCGATCTGTGCGCCCAGCACGGCTACGCGCTGGAGGACCTCAACCTCGACCTCGGCCCACTGGGACCTCTGCTTCCACCCCAGACCTGAAAACTCACAGACTGAGGCCAGCCCGGAAAGCAGTACCCGTCAGGCCGAACTCTGCATGGAGGACGCACCACTGCCCAGTCGGCCGACCGGCTGGCTCGGGATGGCGGAGGTGGACACCGCGACCGCCCGCCGTCCATCGGTTCCTACCGGCGGGCACAGGTCCAAGCACCCATACCCTGCAACGCAGCCAGCCTCTTGGCCGTGGCGATCTGCTCCGACTTCGTAGCCAGGTCGGCTCGGGCAGCGTACCTAAGGCCACCCGCGGCCCTCCAGCTCGACCGGGTGAACTGCAGGCCGCCGTAGTGCCCATTGCCCGTATTGGCACGCCAGTTACCACCGGACTCGCACTGGGCGATCGCATCCCAGTCGACCCGAGGTCTCGAAGAGTGAGCGGCCGCATCGGCGGAATCGGTCAGTGCTGCCTGACACAGGAGCACTGCGCAGAGCAGGGCCAGGACTGTGCTTCCGGTTCGCTGGCTGTCTCGGAAACGAAACATCGGTCCTCCTTCGCTGTTCGGGCAGACCAGCCAAGCGCGTCCGGCCAATCCCGCCTGTGGCTGTCGGGCCATGCAGGCAGCACAGCACGCCTCCATGCCGTCTCCCGGCCCTATCCGACAGGCGAACGGCCAACGCCACCCGTTCGGCCGCCACAGGCGTGGCTGTCGGGCGCACCACGTCTTAGCCGTGTCCGAACGAAGTAGGAGCACCAGCTCGGCGCCGCGCGTTCAGCCTCTCGCCGCGCGATCCTTGAAGGAGGGCCCTTCGACCGCTGGCTCGCCCTGAGGATCGGGGCCAGCTCGCGCCAGCAACAAAGCCGGTGGCTGTGATGGCCGGGATGGAGAAGCACACCGATGAACAGTCAGCACGACGGTAACGAGTCCTCGTTCCCCTCTGGAGAGCCGCCAGAGGCCGAGTACACAGCGGGCGAACCCGGCCAGGTCGACGAGCCGTCGGCCGGAGCCCACGGCAAGACCACGGCCAAGGAGAAGGCTGCCGCGGTCAAGGAACACAGCATCGCGAAAGCCAAGCAGGCCACCACGCAGGTCCGTGAGAAGGCCGGCCATACAGCTGAGCTGGCAAAGAGCAAGACGCCTGAGCCGATC
Source organism: Streptomyces exfoliatus (assembly GCF_000725545.1). Taxonomy (GTDB): domain Bacteria; phylum Actinomycetota; class Actinomycetes; order Streptomycetales; family Streptomycetaceae; genus Streptomyces; species Streptomyces exfoliatus. The sequence goes on from NZ_JNZP01000016.1 coordinate 48,929, forward strand.
CTGCACACAGCAACACAAACCGCAGCGCACGTCCGCGACACCGCATACCGAGCCGGCCACCTCGCGGCCGACAAAACCCCCGACGCAGTCCGCGAGAAGGCTGCACACGCGGCGCACGCGGCAGGATCCAAATGGCCCCCACTGCTTACAGCGGGGATCGCCCTCCTCGCCTTTCTCCTCGTGCGCCGCAGCCGGCGCAACCGCTGAAAGCACCGAGAGGACCACGAAGGTCTTCCAGGGCCCGGCCCGCGGGAGGCGGCAGGTTTTCAGGGTGGCCATGGCTTGCTCGCCAAGGGCCCGCCGCCTCCGTCCGAGCCGACTGGCAGAGGCACTTCGCGTCCTTCTGCAGCGAGGCCCTCTCCTTCTCCTTCCCCAACTCACGACGCCCGCGGCACGGTGCCAGGCGATCCCGGCCTGACCCGAAAGACAGGACCTAGCGATCACGCTCGTCAGAGGACCTGTCGGGAGCAACCATCGGCGGGGCCCCCGAGGCGTTTGCGGTGCGGGACGACGAGGCCGGTGTTGATGTACGCGCCGTCGTCGGGGACGGTCAGGGCGAGGCGCGCGGTCACCTCCCGTTTTGGCCCTCCGGCGCGGGCGCCTCAGCGCTGACCACGAGGCACAGCACGGACGCGGTGTGCTCGTACGGGTCGGCCTGTTCCTGCGCGGAGTCGGGAAGCGGGTCGAACGGGGGCCGGGTCGATGGGGTCTGCGCTCTGTCTGCCACTCGCCGTCCATGCGTCACTTCACGTGATGGCTGGTAACGACACGGTGCTCGTTCGTTCTCGGGGTTAGGCTCGCCATAGGGCCCAAGTGTTCCGCTGTGCTCCCGCACCGTCTCGGGAATCAGCCAGGATCGCACCATCTACGCAGGTCGGAGACAGGAAGCATGAGTACCGTAGAGCTCACCAAGGACAACTTCGACGAGATCGTGAGCGGCAACGAATTCGTCCTGATCGACTTCTGGGCTTCCTGGTGCGGTCCCTGCCGTCAGTTCGGGCCTGTCTTCGAGGCGGCCTCGGAGCGCCACCAGGACCTGGTGTTCGCCAAGGTGGACACCGAGGCGCAGCAGGAGCTGGCCGCCGCGTTCGAGATCCGCTCCATCCCGACGCTGATGATCGTGCGGGACAACGTGGCCGTGTTCGCGCAGCCCGGGGCGCTGCCGGAGACCGCGCTCGAGGACGTCATCGGGCAGGCGCGCAAGCTGGACATGGACGAGGTCCGCAAGTCCATCGAGGACTCCAAGGCGAAGTGACCCACCGCGAGGGGGGGTACGGGAGAGGCCTCCCGTACCCCCCCTCGCGTGCGGACGGGGACGGTTCACGATCTTGGGGGCGCGTTCCGGCCATTCGGCGTGGCAGCCGGGTAACGGGGCAACGCCTACCTCAAGGGGCATTTTCAGCCCGTAGGGCCCGGCGCCCCTCGGTCGCGTGCCGCCGGGCGGACCAGCGCCGTCAGGCCGTAGTCGAGCTCGCGCCCGTCGACGAGGAGCGCCTCGACCGTCCGCGTCTCGGGGTCGATGTCGGCCATCACCCCGTGCCCCTCGTAGATGGGGTAGCCCGACTCGCCGCGTCGCCCGGTCGCCTCGACGACGGCCGAGCGGACCGCGCTGTCCGTCACGGAGGCGTCGCCCCGGTCCTCGACGTGCGAGGGCACCAGCAGGATCTCGAATCGCTTCGGAACTGTGCTCATGAACCGACGCTAATCGGTCAGCTGGACTCCCGCCGGACGACCCGCGAGGCCATCAGGTCGCTGGTACGGGGCGGGGCCTCCGGCTCCCGTACGGCCCGGTCGACCAGCTCGGCGAGCTCGCGGCCGATCACCATGTCGATCCGCACGGTGCTGAGCCGCGGCCGCAGCAGCCGGCCGAGGAGCAGGTCGTCGGCGCCGACGACGGCGGTCTCCGCGGGCACCGCGACGTCCGCGTCCTGGAGCGCCCGCATCAGGAGCATCGCGTACTCGTCGTTGTAGGCGAAGACGCCGTCGAGGCCCAGCGCGCGCCAGCGCGCGGCGAGCGCGTTCGCCGACTCCTCCTCGTACCGCAGGGGCAGGGGTACGACGGTGGCGCCGGTGCCCGCGACGGCGCGCCGGGCTCCTTCGAGTCGGGGGCCGGAGAACATGGCGAGTCCCGGCTCCTCGGGCACGACGACGCCGATCCGGCGGCGGCCGGTCTCCACCAGATGGGCGGTGGCCGCCTCGCCCACGCGTCCCTGGTCCATGACGAGGGCGTGGGCGCCCTCGACCCGCTCGGTGCCGAGGGTGATGACGGCTCGCGCCCCGGACCGCTTGAGGATCTCGACCCCCTGTCCGGTGAGGCGGCTCTCGCCGAGCGCGACCACGGCCACCGGCCGGAGTTCGGCCCAGGCGCGGGCGGCCTCCTCGGCCTCCAGGCCGACGCTGCCGTACTGCACCACGGTGTAGTCGAGGCGCCGCAGGGCCCACTGGAACTCGTTGAAGAACTGGCTGTACAGCGGTCCGACCTGGACGTGGGGGGTCGGCAGCAGCACCATCCGGCTGTGGCCGGCGCGCAGGCTGCGGGCGGCGGCGTGCGGCACGTACCCCAGCTCCTCGGCCGCCTCGCGCACCCGTCGGCGGGTGGGTTCGCTGATGCGGACGGCCGAGGTGTTGTTCAGGACGTACGAGACGGTGGCCCGGGAGACGCCCGCGAGACGGGCGACATCGGCGCTGGTCGGGACCGCGCGCCCGGCGGGGCGTTCGGAGGGCTGTTCGGTTGACTGGCTCATCGCTTCGGCATCTTTCCAGAACGATCCGGCACAGGGTCTGGCGGATGGCCGGAATCCGGTGCTACACAATGCTGACACGCGTCACTGACACGTGTCACCCTCTCGCTCGATCCGCTTCTCGCCCCCTCGTCGGGCGATCTCCTCAGGAGGGCACCGTGGCCCTTTCGTCCCCAGGGACCGGCTCGTCCGGAACATCTGCCGCTTCCGGCTCGGCCGGCCAGTCCGGAACATCTGGCTCGTCCGGAACGTCCGGCACCTCCGCCCGGCCCACCCGTGGTCTGCTCCCGCTGCTCCTCGCCGGGAACACCGCGATGTACGCCCTCTACGTCGGCGTCCCGGGCATGCTCCTCGCGCTCCAGATCGAGGAGATCGACCCGGCCGGGAAGGTGGCGAACTTCGGTCTGGTCTCCGGCATATCCGCGATCTTCGCCACCGTCTTCAACCCGGTCGCGGGCGCCCTCTCCGACCGCTCGGGCCGCCGCAACCCGTGGATCCTCGCCGGCGGACTCCTCGCCCTTCCGGTGATGCTGCTCCTCGGCAGCGTCCACACGATCCTGCTGGTCACCATCGCCTGGTGTCTGGGCCAGGCCGTCATGAACGTCTACCAGGCCGCCCTGACCTCCGTGGTGCCCGACCGGGTCCCGGTGGCCGCCCGCGGCAAGGCCTCGGCCGCCGTCGGCCTCGGTCTCCCCGTCGGCTCGACGATCGGCGCCCTCGTCGGCGCGGCCTTCTCCGAGCACTACCGCACCGGCTACCTCGTCTTCGGCGCGATCGTCGCCGCCACCGCCGTGGTGTTCACCGTCCTCGCCCGCGAGGAGCGCATGCCGGCCAAGGCCCCGCTGCCGGTGAAGGAACAGATCACCGCCTTCGGCAGCGCGCTCAAGGACCATGACTTCCGCTGGGCGTTCATCGGCCGCGCCCTCCTCGTCCTCGGCTACTTCGCCGTCGCCGGATTCCAGCTGTACATCCTCAAGGACCACACCGCTCTGCCCGGGGGCCTGACCGCCGAGGGGGCCGTCGCGATCCTCGCGCCGCTCACCGCGGTCGCCATGGTGGTCTCCACGGTGCTCGGGGGCTGGCTCTCGGACCGGTACGACCGGCGCAAGCTCTTCGTGGGCGCCTCGGCCGCGCTCGCCGCCGTCGCCCTGCTGATCCCGGCCGTCTCGACGAGCTGGACGGCGATGCTGGCCTTCGCCGTCGTCAACGGACTCGGCTTCGGCTGCTACATGGCCGTCGACACGGCCCTGGTGACCATGGTCCTGCCCAAGGCCGAGGACGCGGCACGTGACATGGGTGTCCTCAACGTCGCCAACGCGGGCCCGCAGATCGTGGCCCCCTTCGTGGCCTCGCTCGTCGTCTCGCTGAGTGGCGGGTACACGGCGCTGTTCCTCGTCGCGGCCGTACTGTCGGTACTCGGCGCGCTCGCCGTGCGCCCCATCCGCAGCGTGCGCTGACCCGCGTACGCGCCCGTGAAGCACCGTCAGAAAGGCCGCACCGTGCGCCTGCACACCGCCACGTGGGGTTCCGGCGACCGGATCGCCCTGCTCGTCCACGGCATCATGGCCGACCACCGCACCTGGCGGCGGGTCGGACCCGCGCTCGCGGCGCGCGGCTACCGGGTGATCGCGGTGGACCTGCGGGGACACGGCCTGAGCGGGCGGGCTTCGGGGCCTGCGGAGTACCGGCCGGAGGACTACGCCGACGACCTCGTCGAAACCCTCCCGCCCGGTGCGGAGTTGGCCGTCGGGCACTCGCTCGGCGGGCTCGTCCTGGCCCGCGCGATCGACCGGCTGAAGCCTGCGCGCGCGGTCTACTCCGACCCCGCCTGGCATCTGGCGGCGGGCGCCGACGGCTACCGGCCCGAGCTGTTCGTCCGGGGCAAGTCGATGCCCCGGGAACAGATCAAAGAATTCAACCCGCACTGGGCGGACGAGGACCTCGCCACCGAGATGGCGTCGGTACGACTCTGGGACGAGCGGTCGGCGTACGGACTCCTCGACTTCGTGGGGGCCGACCTGTGGCCGGCCCGCGCGGCCGTTCCCTCCCTGGTCACCCTCGCCGACCCGAGCATGCTGGTCTCCCCCGGCGACGCCCGGATGCTCAATGGCCGCGGATTCACCGTGCGTACGGTGGAGAAGTCGGGCCACACCATCCACCGGGACGACTTCGACGGGTTCATGTCCGCTCTGCACGGCTGGATCTGACGTACCGTTCAGCCATGGACGACGCGTCGATGGACTCCCCGATGGTGGGACTGCTCGGCCGGGTGACCGGCACCGTCGGGCCCGGTCTCGTCGGCGAGGTGATCGTCCGGATCCGGGGCGGGGCCGAGCACTTCCTCGCCCATCCGGCCTCCCCGAAGGAGCGGATCGACGTCGGAACGGTCGTGATGGTCATGGAACATCTCCCTCCGCGTACCGTCTATGTCACAGCCGCGTACGGCGGTTGACGCAAGCGTTGAGTGGCGCCCGTCACAGGCGCACACTCCCTTCACCGGGTCCGTGTCGGCTCCGGTGAAGGGGGACCCAGTTCATGGGCATCGGCATTGTGGCGGGCGTCGTCGTCGGCGCCTTCGCCGTTCTCATCGGTGTGTTCAAAATGATGTGGCGCGTCGCCGAACCCAACGAGGCGCTGATCATCTCCGGTTCCAACCACAAGAACGAGGGCCTCGGCGCGGGGATGGGGTTCCGCATCGTCACCGGCCGCGGCACTCTCGTCCTGCCCGGCGTGCAGGCGGTGCGCAAGCTCTCGCTCGACCTCAACGAGACCCAGCTGTCCGTCGAGTGCGTCACCCACCAGGGCATTCCGCTCAAGGTCCGCGGTGTGGTGATCTTCAAGGTCGGTGACGACTTCGTGTCGATCGCCAACGCCGCACGCCGCTTCCTCGACCAGCAGAAGCTGATGAGCGAGCGCGTGCACATCGTCTTCGCCGGTCATCTCCGCGCCATCGTCGGCGGGTTGACCGTGGAGGACATGATCCGTGACCGGGAGAAGTTGACCGGCCAGGCCCGTTCGGCCTGTGGCACGGAGATGGAGAAGCTCGGTCTGATCGTCGACTCGCTGCAGATCCACGAGATCGAGGACCCGACCGGCTACATCAAGAACCTGGCCGCCCCGCACGCGGCCGCCGTCCAGCGGGACGCGCGGATCGCGCAGGCCGAGGCGAACCGGCGGGCGACCGAGGCCGAGCAGCAGGCCGCGGCGCGCATGTCGGAGGCGACACGCGACAGCGAGATCCTCCAGGCGGGCTACCAGGCCGAACGGGACGAGGCCACGGCCAAGGCCCGGCAGGCGGGGCCGCTGGCCGACGCTGCCTCGCGCCAGGAGGTCGTGGTCCAGGAGACCCGGGTGGCCGAGCTGGAGGGACACCGCAAGGAGCAGCAGCTGCAGGCGGAGGTCCGCAAGCCCGCCGACGCGATGGCGTACGAGACCCGGACGCTCGCCGAGGCCGAGCGTGACGCCCGGATCTCGGCGGCCGAGGCCGACGCGAAGGAGACGGAGCTGGCGAGCGCGGCCATGGCCACGGCGACCCGGCTCACGGGTGAGGCCGAGGCGGCGGCCCAGCACGCCAAGGGTCTGGCGGTCGCCGAGGCGACACGGGCGAAGGGTCTGGCGGAGGCCGAGGCGATCAAGGCGCGCGCGGCGGCGCTCGCCGAGAACCAGGAGGCGGTGGTCGCGCAGCAGCTGGCCGAGAAGTGGCCGGAGATCGTGTCCGCGGGAGCGTCCGCGTTCGGGAACGTGGATCAGATGGTGCTGCTCAACGGCGCCGACGGCATGGCGGACGTGTTCGCCAAGGCGCTGACCATGGGCGGGACCGGGCTCGGTCTGGCCCGGCAGCTGCTCTCCACGATGAACCCGGCCGCTCAGGAGCGGCTCGGTGCGGTGCCGCCTGCTCCTCGCGCGTCGGAGACGAGCGTGGAGATCACGGTGAGCGACGGGGAGTAGAGCGACGGGAAGCAGTGAGCGACGGGGAGTGGTCGCCCGTCCTCACCGTCCGTAGCGACCGGGCCCGGTGCCGTCGCGGCGCCGGGCCCGGTCGTGCGCGTGGCCTCGGTGGTGGCCTGCGTCGCCGGCTCAGTTGTGGCCGAACTTGCGTTCCTTGCGGTGGGACGTGTGCTCGACGAGGGGCATCGAGGGCTCTCTCCTCGGCGCCGCCGCGGTCTGCTCCTTCGCGGCCGCCTCGGTACGGTGCTCATGGCCGCCGGTACGGGCTCCCCGGTTCGCCCGGGTCTGTTTCTTGCCCACGATCCTGCCTCCCATGACGGGTGTCGGACTCGGTCCGTGTCCCCTCAGCCTGGCACGGGGGCAGGTCGGCCGCATGTCAGAGCGGGCGGCCCAGGACGCGGGCGAAGGCGGCGAGCGTGGGCGTGCCCGATCCGCGGTCCAGGATCGCGAAGACGACCTCCTCGAAGTGGCCGGCGAAGCGCCCGTCCCCGGTGAGCAGCGCCTTGAACGCGCCCGCGACCTGTGCCGGGTCGTTCTGGAAGACCCCGCAGCCCCAGGCGCCGAGCACGAGCCGCCGGTATCCCGTCGCCGCCGCCGTCTCGAGGACGCGCTCGGCGCGGCTCGCGAGGACGGCGGGAACGCGGCCGGCGAGTTCGGGGGTGCGGCGGCGGACGACGCCCGCGTTGGGCGCGGGCGAGGTGAGGAAGCCGACGGTGAAGGGGGCGTCGAGGAGGGTTCCGCGGTCGTCGCGGAAGACCGGCACGCGGGGCGAGTGGATGACCCGGTCGGTGTAGAAGGCGTCCCGTTCCTCCCTGTGGTGGGCGTAGTAGGCGGGGGCGCGCAGCAGTGTGGCGTGGAGGGCGGAGGAGCGGCAGAGCGCCTCCTCCTGGGCTTGGGCGCCGTTGAGGTAGCCGCCGCCGGGGTTGCGGGCGGAGGCGAAGTTCAGGACGGCCACCGGACGGGTGGTGTCGGCGGCGGTCATCCGGCGGGCGGCGGCCAGGCTGCTCTCGCCGGTGACGTCGATGGCGGGTGTGCGGTCGGTGTCGGGGGTGACCGAGACGGCGTCGGGGCCGTACAGGCGGGTTCCGGCCAGCGCCTCGGTCAGGTCGTCGGTGAGGGAGACGGTCCGGCCGTCGGGGGCCTGGTACCGGCCCGCCGCCACGATCTCCTCTGTCTGCCGCGCGATGGCGCGCAGTCGTGCACTCATGTGTCTCAGCATGATCGTTTCGTCCCGTTCGCCACAACGGGTTTCCCGGGACGGCCGGCCGCCGGGGACTCCGCGGCGGCCGGCCCGGGAGACACGGGCGGAGGGGCGATTTCGGAGACCCAGGGGCGCACGGGGGCGCATTCCACCGGTCCTGGGCGCTCTTGCACGCCGCCCGGTGGTGGCTTTAGGTGGAGACAGCGACTCCCCGGGAACAGTCCCGATGATCTGGAGGTGTACGGATGTCGTCGAGCGGCATACCGAGTGGCGGGCCCCCTCTCACCGAGCGGGAGGCGGAGGACCTGCTGCGATGTATCTGCTTCAAGACCGGCCCGCCCCGCACCGTGGGGGTGGAGCTGGAATGGCTCGTGCACGAGCTGCGTGACCCCCGGCTCCCCGTACGGCCGCCGAGGCTCGCGGCGGCCCTCGACACCGTGCGGTCCCTGCCGCTGGTGTCGTCCCTGACCTTCGAACCCGGCGGGCAGCTGGAGCTCAGCTCGCTCCCGGCCGGGTCGCTCATGGAGTGTCTCGACACGCTCTCCGCCGATCTGCGGGCGGTGCGGTCGGCGCTCGGACCGCTCGGTCTGACCCTCAGCGGATACGGGGTGGACCCCTGGCACGCGCCGCGCGGCCGGGTGCTCCACGAGCCGCGGTACGACGCCATGGAGGCCGCTCTCGACCGCACCGGGCCCGCCGGACGGGCGATGATGTGCGACTCGGCGTCGGTGCAGATCTGTCTCGACGCGGGCGTGGAGGAGCCGGGTCCGCTCGGCTACCAACGAAGATGGCGGCTCGCCCACCTCGTCGGCGCGGTGCTCGTGGCCGCTTTCGCCAACTCCCCGTTGCACGGAGGCCGGCGCACCGGCTGGCGCTCCACCCGGCAGGCCTTGTGGACCGACCTCGATCCCCGGCGGGCGCTCGCGCCGCCGCCGGACGGCGAGCCGCGCGCGGAGTGGGCGGCGCACGTCCTGGACACGCCGGTGATGTGCGTACGGGCCGAGGAGGGGCCGTGGGCCGTGCCGGAGGGGCTGACCTTCCGCGACTGGCTGCGCACCGGCCTGCCCCGGCCCGCCGACGCCGACGACCTGCGCTATCACATGACGACCCTCTTCCCGCCGGTCCGTCCGCGCGGCCATCTGGAGCTGCGGATGGTCGACGCGCAGCCGGGCCGGGACGGCTGGAAGGTGCCGGTGGCCGTGACGACGGCGGTGTTCGACGACCCGGAGGCGGCCGAGACCGTGTACCGGGCGGTCAAGCCGCTCGCGGAGCGGGCGGGGAGCGGCCCCGCGCCGCGCAATCCGCTCTGGCTCGCGGCGGCCCGCGAGGGGCTCGCCGACCCGGAGCTGCACGCCGCCGCCCGCGCCGTGTTCTCCGCCGCCCTGGAGGCGCTCCCCCGGATCGGGGCGAGCGAGGAGCTGCGACGGGCGGTCGCCGCCTTCCACGAGCGGTACGTGATCCCCGGGAGCTGCCCGGCCGACGACTTCGAGGCGGTGACGTCATGACGGCGACGACAGGAACCGAGCTCGATCCCGAGGTCCTGCGGCGGAGGGCCCTTGAGGCCCTGACCGTCGCCAGGGCCCGGACGGCACTGCTGACCTCCTGCGTGGAGGACGGCGAACTGACGGCGCAGCATTCCCCGTTGATGTCTCCGCTGGTGTGGGACCTGGCGCACATCGGCAACCAGGAGGAGCAGTGGCTGTGGCGGGCCGTGGCGGGGCAGGAGGCCCTGCGGCCCGAGATCGACTCGCTCTACGACGCCTTCGAGCATCCGCGCGCCACCCGCCCCTCGCTGCCGCTGCTCGCTCCGGGCGAGGCGCGGGCCTACGCGGCGGACGTCCGGCTCCGCGTCCTGGACATCCTGGAGCGCACGCCGTTCGAGGGGCGGCCGCTGCTCGACGCGGCCTTCGCGTTCGGCATGATCGCCCAGCACGAACAGCAGCACGACGAGACGATGCTGATCACCCATCAGCTGCGGAAGGGTCCGGTCGCGCTGACCGCTCCCCCGCCGCCCGCCACGGGCACCGGCCCGCTCCCCGCCGAAGTCCTCGTTCCTGGCGGCCCGTTCACGATGGGGACGTCCGGCGAACCATGGGCACTCGACAACGAGCGCCCGGCGCACCCCCGGATCGTGCCCGCCTTCCACATCGACACGACACCGGTCACCAACGGCGCCTATCTGGCCTTCATGGCCGACGGCGGGTACACGGACCGGCGCTGGTGGCGGCCCGAGGGCTGGGCGCAGATCAGCGAGCACGGCATCACGGCGCCGCTGTTCTGGCGCCGTGAGGGCGGCGAGTGGCTGCGCCGCAGGTTCGGGGTGACGGAGCCGGTGGCGCAGTCGCCCGCCGTGGAGGAGCCAGTCCTGCACGTGAGCTGGTACGAGGCGGACGCCTACGCGCGCTGGGCGGGGCGGCGGCTGCCGACCGAGGCCGAGTGGGAGAAGGCCGCCCGTCACGACCCGGTCTCCGGGCGGTCGCGCCGCTACCCCTGGGGCGACGCCGACCCGGGCCCCGAGCACGCCAACCTCGGGCAGCGGCATCTGCGGCCGGCGCCGGCCGGCAGCTACCCGGCGGGCGCCTCGCCGCTCGGCGTACGGCAGCTGATCGGTGACGTGTGGGAGTGGACGGCGAGCGATTTCCTGCCGTACCCGGGGTTCACGGCCTTTCCGTACAAGGAGTACTCGGAGGTGTTCTTCGGGCCGGAGCACAAGGTGCTGCGCGGCGGTTCGTTCGCCGTGGACCCGGTCGCCTGCCGGGGTACCTTCCGCAACTGGGACCTGCCGGTACGGCGTCAGATCTTCTCCGGCTTCCGTACCGCACGCAGCGCGGAGCTCGACTGATGTGCCGTCACATCGCCTACGTGGGCGAACCGGTGACGCTCGGGGAACTGGTCGTCGGCCCGGAGCACGCCCTGCTGCGCCAGGCCTGGGAACCCCGTACACAGAGCAGCGGCGTGGTGAACGCCGACGGCTTCGGGGTGGGCTGGTACGCGGAGGGCGATCCCGTGCCCGCCCGCTACCGGCGCACGGGCCCCATCTGGGGCGACCTGTCCTTCGCCGACCTCGCCCGGGTGGTGCGCTCGCGCGCGCTGCTCGCGGCGGTCCGCGGGGCCACCCTGCCGGGCGCGGACGGAGAGGCCGCGGCGGCTCCGTTCGCCGGCGGACCGTGGCTGTTCAGCCACAACGGCGCCGTCGCGGGCTGGCCCGACTCCCTGGCGGAGCTCGCCGGTGCGCTGCCGCCCGGTGATCTGCTTCGGATGGAGGCGCGCACCGACTCGGCGCTGCTCTGGGCGCTCGTCCTGCACCGGCTGCGGGCCGGTGACGAGCCGGGGCAGGCCCTGGCCGACACGGTACGGGAGGCCGCCGCCGCGGCCTCCGGATCCCGGCTGAACCTGCTGCTCACCGACGGTGTCCGGATCGCCGCGACCACCTGGGAGAACGGCCTCTGGTACCTGAAGGGTCCCGACCGGGTGGTCGTGGCCTCCGAACCGTACGACGACGATCCGCGCTGGCGGGAGGTCCCGGAGCACACGCTCCTGACCGCCACCCGCGCCGACGTCACCCTCACCCCGCTCAAGGAGCCGTCCGCGTGAGCCCGTACCAACTGACCCGTACCCTCGCCCCCGACGCCGCCGGCGCCGACCTGCGCGCCGATGTCCTCCACGGCCTGACCCGCTCCCCCAAGGAGCTGCCGCCGAAGTGGTTCTACGACGCCCGGGGCAGCGAACTCTTCGAGGAGATCACCCGGCTGCCCGAGTACTACCCCACGCGGGCCGAGCGGGAGATCCTGAAGGAGCGGGCACCGGAGATCGCCGCCGTCACCGGGGCCAGGACCCTGGTGGAGCTGGGCTCCGGCTCCTCCGAGAAGACCCGGTTCCTGATCGACGCGCTGCTGCCGGCGCTCGACGCCTACGTTCCCGTGGACGTGAGCGAGTCGGCGCTGACGGGGGCGGCCGAGTCGCTGCTCGCCGAGCGGCCCGGGCTGCGCGTGCACGCGCTGGTCGCCGACTTCACCCGGGGGCTCGCGCTGCCGGGGACGCCGGGGCCGCGTCTGGTGGCCTTCCTCGGCGGCACCATCGGCAATCTGCTGCCCGTCGAGCGGCTGACCTTCCTGCGCTCGGTCCGGGCGATGCTCACGCCGGGCGACGCCCTGCTGCTCGGCACGGATTTGGTGAAGGACGAGGCGACGCTGGTGGCCGCGTACGACGACACGGCAGGGGTGACGGCCGCCTTCAACAAGAACGTGCTGTCCGTGATCGACCGGGAGCTGGGCGCGGACTTCGATCCGGACGCGTTCGACCACGTGGCGGTGTGGGACCGCGAGCGGGAGTGGATCGAGATGCGGCTGCGGGCCCGCCGCGCGGTCACCGTGAAGATCCCGGAGCTGGACCTCGTGGTGCCGTTCGCGGCGGGCGAGGAGATGCGGACGGAGGTGTCCGCGAAGTTCCGTCAGGCGGGCGTACGGGCCGATCTCGCGGAGGCGGGGCTGGAGCTGGAGCGCTGGTGGACGGACAGCGAGGGCAGGTTCGCGCTGTCGCTGGCGACGGCCCGCTGAGCGACGACCCGCCGGTCGGCGCCTGACCGGTCGACGGCCGGCTGACGGACGGCCCGACGGTCGCCGGCTGAATGCTCGACGGCCCGACGGTCGGCTCCCGACTGCTCGACGGCTCGCTGGGCGGCTGCCGCGAGGGTACGGCGGTCCTGGTGCCGGAGGCCCGTGAGGGGCTCCGGCACCCGGACGACGGCGGTGAGCCGGCGGGGGGGGACGACCCGCCACAGGGAGGAGCCGAGCGGGTCGGCTCCGACGTAGGCGGCGGCGTCGGTGGGCCCGTAGTCGATCCGTACGGGCTGCACGGCGCGACCGGCGTCCAGGGCGGCCTGGAACGCGGCCGGCCGGAAGCGCCCGCCTTCCCGGCCGCACCAGGTGGATCCCTCCGGGAAGACGATCACCCGGCCACCGCCCGCGAGCACCCCGCTCATCTCGCGTACGGTGCCGGGCAGGGACCTGAGGCCGTCCCGTGCGATGAAGAGGGTGCCGCCGAGCGCGGCGAGCGTGCCGAGCACGGGCCAGCGGCGCACCTCCGACTTGGCGACCATCCGGCCGGGCAGGACGGCCGCGATCAGCGGGATGTCCAGCCAGGACACGTGGTTGGCGACGACGAGGAGCGGGCCGTCGGCCGGTACTCCCTCGTACCGGGCGCGTACCCCGAAGGCGCGGACCGCCGCCCGCGTCCAGTGCCGGACGAGGGCGAGCCGGACGGCGGTCGGAAGGAGCCCGGTGGCCGGGGCGACCAGCAGGCCGAGGAGGACCGTGCCGAGGCCGGCCGTCAGCCGGACCAGGGCCCGTACGACTCCGGCCTGGCCCGGGGCTCCGTCGGACTCCGGGTGGGCGGACTCCGGGTGGGCGGACTCCGGGTGGGCGGCGCAGCGGCCCGGGGTGCAGGGCGCCGTGGGGAGCCACGGCGAGGGGGCCGTGGTCCCGTTCACCGTGCCGGGGTGAGCGAGAGGAAGTGCTTGAGGTAGCGCGGGTTGGTCCGGCGCAGCGAGAGCAGGACGTAGAGGTCGGCGACGCCGAACGCGGGGTCGTGCGCGGGGGCGCCGCAGACCCAGGCACCGAGCCGGAGGTAGCCGCGCAGCAGCGGGGGCAGCTCGGCGCGGCCCTCGGGGCGGGTGATGCCCTCGGAGTTCCAGAGCTTGTGCGGGGTGACCCAGTACTCCTCGGGGGCGAGGTGCTTGGCCTTGACGGTGTCCCAGGTTGCGGCGGCGAGGGTGCCGCCGTCGGCGAGCGGGAGGGAGCAGCAGCCGGCGAGCCAGTTGTGGCCGGTGCGGGTCATGTAGCGTGCGAGGCCGGCCCAGATGAGGGCGATGACGGCGCCGTTGCGGTGGGCGGGGTGGACGCAGGAGCGGCCGACCTCCACCAGGTCGTGCCGGACGGGGGCGAGCCGGGTGAGGTCGAACTCGCTCTCGGAGTAGAGCCGTCCCGCGACGGCGGCCCGGTCGGGCGGCAGGAGGCGGTAGGTGCCGACGACCTCGCCGGTGCTCTCCTCCCGGACGAGGAGGTGGTCGCAGTACGCGTCGAAGGCGTCGATGTCGAGGCCGGGCTCGGGGCCGTCGAGCCGGGCGCCGAGTTCACCGGCGAACACCTGGTGGCGCAGCCGCTGGGCGGCGCGGACGTCCTCCTGGTCGCGGGCGAGCCCGACGATGTAACGAGGCGTGGGCGCTTCGACGAGGGGGACTGACCGCTGGTCGGCGGCCTGCGGCTGGATGGGGACGGCGATCGGCTGGGGCTGGATGGGGACGCCGAGCGTGGGGGTCGGTGCGGACATGTCGGGCTCCTCCGGCGTACGGAAGCGGGAACGGGGCAGGTGCCGGGCCGTGTGAGCGGTGGCCCGGCTCCCTACTTCTTCCGTCACCGGCTGGATTCGACATGACCGTCCGGGGGATCGCGGGTGTGGAGGCGCTGAATGCTATTCGGCGAGGGTGTCCGTGATCGCGGCCGAGGCCTCCCTGGCGGCCTTCAGCGGGTCCTCGCCCTGGAGGACGGCCGTCATGTAGGGCTTGATGGGGTTGTCGGCCTCGACGTCCGCCCACTGCGGGGAGTTGGGGGTGGCCCGGCCTCGCGCGGCGCCCTTCGCCATGACGGCGATGGCCTCCTCGCCGGCGACGACGGAGGCGAGCGCCTTCTTGTTGGGCACGTAGCCCATGGTCCTGGCCAGCTCGGTCTGCCACTTCTCGCCGGCCAGCGCCTTGACGACGTCGAGGGCGGCCCCGCGCTGGGGCGCGTTCTCCGGGATGATGAGGTCGGAGCCGCCGGTGAACACGGCGCACGGCTGGTCCGCCTTGGCGCCGGGTATCGGGAAGTAGCCCAGCTTGTCCTTCAGTCCGGGGTTGGCCTTGAGGATGGCGGCGACGGCGCTGGGCGCGGCGATGAGCTGGGCCACGTCCCCCTTGGCGAAGACGTCGGCCTGCGGCGGGTTCTGCTCGTCGGCGTCCTTCGGGCCCGAGCCGAGGGACTGGAGGCTCTTGTAGAAGGCCATGCCGCGCTGGGCGGCCGCGCTGTCGAGCGCGCCGGTCCACACGCCGCCCTTGCCGGTGGCGAGTTCGCCGCCCTCGTCCCAGATGAAGCCGGCGAGGGTGTACCAGTCCTGCCCGGCGAGGTAGATGCCCTGGGAGCCGCTGGTGTTGAGCTTCTCGGTGTCGGTGAGCCACTCGGCGCGGGTGGCCGGCGGCTTGTCGATCCCGGCGTCCGCGAACAGGTCCTTGTTGTAGATGACGATGCGGTTCGCCGCGTACCAGGGGATGCCGTACTGGGATCCGCCGATGCTGCCGGGCTCGGCCAGGCCGGGCAGCCAGTCCTCGCTGCCGAGGTCGCGGACCGACTCGAGGGTGAGGTCGTAGAGCTTCTCGGTGTCGGCGTACTGGGCGACCTGGGTGTTGCCGACCTCGATGACGTCGGGTCCGCCGGACCCCTGGATCGCCTCGGTGACCTTCTTGCCGATGCCGGTCCACTCCTGGACGGTGACCTGGAGTTCGACGCCGTCGTGTTCCTGCTCGTACGCCTCGGTGAAGCGGGTGAGGAAGTCCTCGCTGACACTGTCCCGCATGAGCCAGATGTTGACGGTCTTCGTCCCGCCGTCGCCGCCCGGCAGCATCCCGCAGCCGGCGAGGGCGAGCGCGGTGGCGGCTGCCAGGGGACAGACGAGATGGCGGTTCTTCACGGAGGTCACCTTCTGCGGGTGCAGCACGGGGTCGTGCGCATGGGGGCTGACCCGGCATGGGGGGACCGAACGGGCTGTTCGCGCGGGTATGTGGCCTGGATTCTGGTCTGGACCAACGGGATGGTCAAGTCCTTGACGATCCCGCCCCCACCTCATCCCCACCTCGCACGCCCGACAGGGCGCTGTCGTGTCGCGCGGCGACCGGCCCTGGGGCACCGTGGAGAAAACGCACCGAGAGGAGCCCTGCCCCCATGTCGAACCACACCTACCGCGTCACCGAGATCGTCGGCACGTCCACCGAGGGCGTCGACGAGGCCATCCGCAACGGCATCGACCGTGCCTCACAGACGCTGAGGGGCCTCGACTGGTTCGAGGTGACGCAGGTCCGCGGTCACCTCGTCGACGGCTCGATCGAGCACTACCAGGTCGGACTGAAGGTCGGGTTCCGCCTGGAGGACGAGACGGCCTGAGCGGCGGCCCGGGCGGGATCAGGTCCTGCCCTCCTTCTCCTGGGCGTCCCTCAGCGTCTGCGACGGGGTCGCCCACAGGGCGCGTACGACACGGAACCCGGCCGTCTCCGCCGCGTCGCAGACCAGCAGGTCGTCGTCGACGAGCATCCTGACCGTGCGGTCGGCGCCGAGCCGGCGCAGGATCTCCACCTTGGTCACCCGGGCGGGCCTGAAGTCGCGGTTGCGGCGCATGTGCACCGGCCCTTCCGGGAGCCGGTGCGCGGCCAGCCAGTCGAGGGTGTCCCGGCGGCAGCGCTCCGGCCGCCCGGTGAGATAGACGATGTCGCACTCCACCGCCGCCTCCCGGCACAGCGCGATCCCCTCGTCGAGCGGCGGATCGTCGGGCGCCGCCGCGAAGAAGGCGTCCCAGTCCTTGGGCCGCCGCTCCAGGAAGTGCTGACGGTGAGCGGTCGCGGCGAGCGTGTTGTCCAGATCGAAGACGGCCAGAGGCCTGTTGTCGGCGGTCACGTCCCCAGCCTAGGAGCCGAACGGCGTGGGCGGCACGGTGGGCCGCCCGGGCACGTCTCAGGGCCGTGGCGGCCTCCGGTCGGTGCCGCGGCTCTCGCGTGACGTTCCGTCAGGCGCTCGGTCCGCGGCCGCGCAGGGTCGCCGCCCGGTGCTGCGTGGGGGTGATGCCGCGGTGGCGCTTGAAGGCGACGCTGAGGGCGAAGGTGGTGGAGTAGCCCACCTTGTGGGCGATGGCGCCGACCGTGTCGTCGGTGTCACGGAGCAGGTCGGCCGCCAGGGCGACGCGCCACGTGGCCAGGTGGGTCATGGGCGGCTCGCCGACGTGGCGGGCGAAGTCACGGGCCAGAACCGACCTGGAGACTCCCACCCCGGCCGCCAGGGACGCCACCGTCCACGGGTGCGCCGGGTCGTCGTGCATCAGCCGGAGGGCCCTCGCGACGGCGGAGTCGTCCGTGGGCCGGTACCAGGCGGGTGCGTGGTTCCTGGGACGGTCGAACCAGGCGCGCAGCGTGGAGACAAGGATCAGGTCGAGCAGCCGGTCCAGGACGGCCTGCTGGCCCGGCTTGTCGCGGCGCACCTCCTCGGCGACCAGGGTGAGGAGCGTACGGTCGCTGTCGGCCTCCGGTACGACGAGGACGTCCGGCAGCGCGTCCAGGAGGCGGTCGCCGATGCCGGTGCGGCTCTCGTAGGCGCCGCTGACCAGCAGGGCCGAACCCGTCTCGTCGACTCCGCACGTCCGCGGGTCGAGGGCCGGTTCGCCGGCCACGGCCGCGCGCGCGGTGCGGGCGCAGTAGTCCGCGCTGGTGATGACGCGGGCGGGCGGCGCGGCGCCCTCCTCGGCGACGGTGTACGGGGCGGGGCCGCGCAGGACGGCGATGTCACCGGAGCCGAGTTCCGTCGGCTCGCCGTCGGCGGGGGTGATCCGGACCCGGCCGTTCAGCGCGGCGACCAGCGTCAGGGGGCACCGCTGGCGAAGCGCAGGGACCAGTGCGGGCTGATGACCGTCCGGGTGAACACCGCCCCGCGTGCCCGTACTCCATCCAGCAGTTCCGCCAGCGTGTCCACCCCTCAAATGTAGACGCCCGAACATCGGCCCGGGCGTCTCGGCCATGGCCCCGTCCCCCGCCGCGGGGTTGGGTTGCCCCATGACCGAACAACCGATTCTGATCACTGGTGGTACGGGCAAGGTCGGCGGACGCGCCGTTGCCCAACTCGGCGCGAAGGGTGTCGCCGTGCGCGTGGGCTCGCGTTCCGGCGACCCCCGTTTCGACTGGATGGACCGAAGCACGTGGGACGCCGCTCTGGACGGTGTGAAGAAGGTCTTCGTCGTGCCGCAGGACGGCGAGCGGCTGACGCGGCCGTTCGTGCGGCGCGCGAAGGAGCTGGGGGTCGAGCGCATCGTGCTCCTGTCGGGCCGCGGTACCGACGTTCCCGGTTACGCCAAGGAGGACAGCGTCGCGGGCAGGACCCACATCGACGGCGAGGACGCCGTACGGAACAGCGGTCTGGAGTGGACCGTCGTGCGGCCGGCGTGGTTCGCGCAGAACTTCAGCGAGGGCTTCTTCCGTGACGCGGTGATCGGCGGGGAGCTGCGCCTGCCTGCGGGCGACGGCGCCGCGAGCTTCGTGGACGCCGAGGACATCGCCGCGGTCGCGGTCGCCGCGCTCACCGGGGACGAGCACGTGGGCAGGACCTACGAGCTGTCCGGGCCGAGCGCGCTGACCTTCGGCGAGGTGGTGGACCTCATCTCCGACGCCACCGGCCGCCCGGTGCGCTACGTGCCCCTTTCGCCCGAGGACTTCGTGGCCGAGCTCGTCGCCGAGGGCTGGCCCGAGGCGGACGCCGAGGACTACGCCGACTCGGTCGGTCCGATCCGGCGGGGCATGGACAGCCATCTGTCCGACGGCGTGCGGACCGCGCTCGGCCGGCCGCCCCGCTCCTTCGCCCTGTTCGTGAAGGAGGCCGCGGCCGCCGGCGCCTGGCGCGACTGACGTGAGGGACGGGCGGCGACGCCACTGTCCGCACGAGAAGGCCCCTCGGCCGCGACCGGAACAGAAGGGGACCAACGGGTAACATCGCCGCATGCCCGACAGCCCCCATGATCCGTACGTCCGTGTCCGCGGTGCCCGTGAGCACAATCTCGCCGGGGTGGACGTCGACATCCCGCGTGACGCGCTCGTCGTCTTCACCGGGGTCTCCGGTTCCGGCAAGTCGTCCCTGGCCTTCGGGACGATCTACGCGGAGGCGCAGCGGCGCTACTTCGAGTCGGTGGCGCCGTACGCGCGCCGGCTGATCCACCAGGTGGGGGCACCGGCGGTCGGCGAGATCAGCGGGCTGCCGCCTGCGGTCTCCCTCGAACAGCGCAGGTCCTCGCCGAACGCCCGCTCCTCCGTCGGTACGGTGACCACCCTCTCCAACTCCTTGCGGATGCTGTTCTCGCGCGCCGGGACCTACCCGGAGGGCGCCGGGCGGCTCGACTCCGACGCCTTCTCGCCCAACACGGCGGCGGGGGCCTGTCCCGCGTGCCACGGACTCGGGCGGATCCACGAGACGAGCGAGGAACTGCTCGTCCCCGACCGTGAACTGTCGATCCGTCAAGGTGCCATCGCCGCTTGGCCGGGTGCCTGGCAGGGGAAGAACCTGCGGGACGTCCTCGACACCCTCGGGTACGACGTCGACCGGCCGTGGCGCGAGCTCGACGCGAAGGACCGGGAGTGGATCCTGTTCACGGACGAACAGCCGGTCGTCACCGTCCATCCGGTCCGGGAGGCCGATCGCATCCAACGGCCCTACCAGGGAACGTACATGAGCGCCCGCCGGTACGTGATGCGGACCTTCTCCGACTCGAAGAGCCCGACGCTTCGCACCAAGGCGGAACGCTTCCTCACCAGCGCCCCCTGCCCGGTGTGCGGCGGCGGCCGGCTGCGGCCCGAGGCGCTGGCGGTGACCTTCGCCGGCCGGACGATCGCCGACCTCGCCTCGCTGCCCCTCACCGTCCTGTCGGGGCTGCTCTCCGCCGGGGCCGCGTCACCGGCCGGTGGCTCGGAGACCGCGCGGGTGCTCACCGGGGACCTCGTGGCCCGGATCGCGACGGTGACCGAACTCGGCCTGGGCTACCTCAGTCTGGACCGCGCCACCCCCACCCTCTCCAACGGGGAGCTCCAGCGGCTGCGGCTCGCCACGCAGCTCCGCTCGGGGCTCTTCGGCGTGGTGTACGTCCTCGACGAGCCGTCCGCCGGCCTGCACCCGGCCGACACCGAGGCCCTGCTCGTGGTCCTCGACCGGCTGAAGGCGGCCGGGAACTCGGTCTTCGTCGTCGAGCACCACCTCGATGTCGTCCGGCACGCCGACTGGCTCGTGGACGTCGGCCCGCGTGCCGGAGTCCACGGCGGACGGGTGCTGCACAGCGGTCCGCCGGAGGGCCTCGCGGACGTCGAGGCGTCCGCGACCCGGCGCTTCCTCTTCGACCGGGCGCCCGCGCCCGCGCGGAGGGTACGGGAGCCGGCCGGCTGGCTGCGGACGGGCCCGCTCACCCGGCACAACCTGCGCGCGGTCGACGCGGCCTTCCCGCTCGCCGTCCTGACGGCCGTCACCGGCGTCTCCGGCTCGGGGAAGTCGACGCTCGTCGGTGCGCTGACCGAGGAACTCGCGGGGGTCGGGCGTCTGGTGACGGTGGATCAGCGGCCCATCGGTCGTACACCGCGCTCCAACCTGGCCACGTACACGGGTCTCTTCGACGTCGTACGCAAGCTGTTCACGGAGACGGAGGAGGCGCGGGCGCGCGGCTACAAGGCCGGCCGCTTCTCCTTCAACGTCCCGGGTGGGCGCTGCGAGACCTGCCAGGGCGAGGGTTTCGTCTCGGTGGAGCTGCTCTTCCTGCCGAGCACGTACGCGCCGTGCCCCGACTGCCACGGCGCCCGCTACAACCCGGAGACCCTTGAGGTGCGGCTGCGGGGCCTCACCATCGCGGAGGTCCTCGACCTGACCGTCGAGTCCGCCGCCGCGTTCTTCGACGACACCCCGGCCGCCGCCCGGAGCCTGCGCACCCTGCTCGACGTGGGCCTCGGGTATCTGCGGCTCGGGCAGCCCGCCACCGAGCTGTCCGGCGGCGAGGCGCAGCGCATCAAGCTGGCGTCCGAGCTCCAGCGGCCGCACCGCTCCCCGACCCTGTACGTGCTCGACGAGCCGACGACCGGGCTGCACCCGGCGGACGTCGAGGTCCTCATGCGCCAGCTCCACGGCCTCGTGGACGCCGGCCACTCGGTGATCGTCGTCGAGCACGACATGGACGTCGTCGCCACCGCCGACTGGGTGGTCGACCTCGGGCCGGGCGGCGGCGACGAGGGCGGCCGGGTGGTGGCGGCAGGCCCGCCGGCCGAGGTGGCGGCCTCGGCGGAGAGCCGGACGGCTCCGTACCTGGCCAGGGCGCTCGGCGGCTGACCCGGGCCCCCGCCCACCCTGACCCCGGCCCTACCCCTTCACCTTCCTCCGCGCCCGCAGCCACTCCTTGTTCATGGCCGAGATCGACGGCAGCGGGATCCCCTTGGGGCACGCGGTCGCGCACTCCCCCGTCAGGGTGCAGCCGCCGAAGCCCTCCGCGTCCATCTGGGCCACCATGTCGAGGACCCGGGTCTCGCGCTCGGGCGAACCCTGGGGCAGGACGTTCAGGTGGTTGACCTTGGCCGAGGTGAAGAGCATCGCCGAGCCGTTCGGGCAGGCCGCGACGCACGCGCCGCAGCCGATGCACTCCGCGTGCTCGAAGGCCGAGTCGGCGTCCGCCTTCGGGACGGGGGTCGCGTGGGCCTCGGGGGCCGCGCCCGTGGGCGCGGTGATGTAGCCGCCTGCCTGGATGACCCGGTCGAAGGCGGAGCGGTCGACGACGAGGTCCTTGACGACGGGGAAGGCCGCCGCGCGCCAGGGCTCGATGTCGATGGTGTCGCCGTCGCGGAACGCCCGCATGTGGAGCTGGCAGGTGGTGGTCCGCTCGGGTCCGTGCGCGTCGCCGTTGATGACGAGGCTGCACGCGCCGCAGATGCCCTCACGGCAGTCGTGGTCGAAGGCCACGGGGTCCTCGCCCCGCAGGATGAGGTCCTCGTTGAGGGTGTCGAGCATCTCCAGGAAGGACATGTCGGCGGAGATGCCGTCCACGTCGTAGGTGGACATGGCGCCGGGGGTGCCGGCGTTCCGCTGGCGCCAGACGCGCAGGGTGAGCCTCATGCGTAGCTCCGCTGGGTGGGGTGGACGTACTCGAAGGTGAGGTCCTCCTTGTGGAGGACGGGCGCGCCGCCGCCGTCGAACTCCCAGGCCGCCACGTACGCGAACTCCTCGTCGCGGCGGGCGGCTTCGCCGTCCGGGGTGCGGTGTTCCTCGCGGAAGTGGCCGCCGCAGGACTCGGCGCGGTGGAGCGCGTCGAGGCACATGAGTTCGGCGAGTTCCAGGTAGTCGACGACGCGGTTGGCCTTCTCCAGGGACTGGTTGAACTCCGCTCCGGTGCCGGGGACCTTGACGCGGTTCCAGAACTCCTCGCGGATCTCGGGGATGCGCCGCAGTGCCTTCCGGAGTCCTTCCTCCGTGCGGGCCATTCCGCAGTACTCCCACATGAGGGTGCCGAGTTCGCGGTGGAAGGAGTCGGGGGTGCGGTCGCCGTCGACGGCGAGCAGCAGGTTCAGCCGGTCCTCGGTCTCGGCGAGCACCTCCCGTACGGCCGGGTGGTCGTCGGCGACGGGTTCGGCGTGGGGGTGGCGGGCGAGGTAGTCGTTGACGGTGGCGGGGAGGACGAAGTAGCCGTCGGCGAGGCCCTGCATGAGGGCGGAGGCGCCGAGCCGGTTGGCTCCGTGGTCGGAGAAGTTGGCCTCGCCGATGGCGAAGAGGCCGGGGACGGTGGTCTGGAGGTCGTAGTCGACCCAGAGTCCGCCCATCGTGTAGTGGACGGCGGGGTAGATCCGCATGGGGACCTCGTACGGGTTCTCTGCGGTGATCCGCTCGTACATGTCGAAGAGGTTGCCGTACTTCTCCTCGACGGCGGCCCGGCCCATGCGGCGGATCGCGTCGGCGAAGTCGAGGTAGACGCCCTCGCCGCCGGGGCCGACGCCGCGGCCTTCGTCGCAGACGTTCTTGGCGGCGCGGGAGGCGATGTCGCGGGGGACGAGGTTGCCGAAGGAGGGGTAGATCCGCTCCAGGTAGTAGTCGCGCTCGTCCTCGGGGATGTCGGCGGCGGGGCGGGTGTCGCCCTTGGCCCTGGGGACCCAGATGCGTCCGTCGTTGCGGAGGGACTCGCTCATCAGGGTCAGCTTGGACTGGTGGTCTCCGGTGCGCGGGATGCAGGTGGGGTGGATCTGGGTGAAGCAGGGGTTGGCGAAGTACGCGCCGCGCCGGTGGGCCCGCCAGACGGCGGTGGCGTTGGAGTTCATGGCGTTCGTCGACAGGTAGAAGACGTTGCCGTAGCCGCCGGTGGCGAGGACCACGGCGTCCGCGTAGTGCGTGGAGATCTCGCCCGTGATCAGGTCGCGGGCGACGATGCCCCGGGCGCGGCCGTCGACGACGACGAGGTCGAGCATCTCCGTACGGGCGTGCATCTCGACGTTGCCGGCGGCGATCTGCCGGGAGAGGGCCTGGTAGGCGCCGAGGAGGAGCTGCTGCCCGGTCTGGCCGCGGGCGTAGAAGGTGCGGGAGACCTGGACGCCGCCGAAGGAGCGGGTGTCGAGGAGTCCGCCGTACTCGCGGGCGAAGGGGACGCCCTGGGCGACGCACTGGTCGATGATCTCGACGGAGATCTGTGCGAGGCGGTGGACGTTGGACTCGCGGGCGCGGAAGTCGCCGCCCTTCACGGTGTCGTAGAAGAGGCGGTGGATGGAGTCGCCGTCGTTGCGGTAGTTCTTGGCGGCGTTGATGCCGCCCTGGGCGGCGATGGAGTGAGCCCGGCGCGGGGAGTCCTGGAAGCAGAACTGGACGACCTGGTAGCCCTGTTCGGCGAGGGTGGCGCCGGCGGAGCCGCCGGCGAGGCCGGTGCCGACGACGATGATCCGGTGCTTGCGGCGGTTGGCGGGATTGACCAGCTTCGCCTGGAAGCGGCGGGTGTCCCAGCGTTCGGCGACGGGTCCTGCGGGGGCCTTGGTGTCGGCGATCGGCTCGCCCACGCGGTGGTCGGGGAAGGTCATTCAGCTCACCACTCCGGTCATGACGGCGACGGGGACGGAGACGAAGCCCGCGGTCAGGGCGAGCGCGAGGCCGTTGGCCGCGCCCCTGAGGAGGCGTTCACGGCGGGCGCTGCCGATGCCGAGGGTCTGGGCGGCGCTCCAGAAGCCGTGGCGGACGTGGAGGCCGACGGCGAGCATGGCGACGATGTAGATGACGTTGCCGTACCAGGTGGAGAAGGTGTCGACGACGTTCTGGTAGGGCCTGCCCTCCTCGAAGCCGCCGGGGTGGACGGTGCCGGTGGTCAGGTCGAGGACGTGCCAGACGATGAAGAGGGCGAGGATGATCCCGCCCCAGCGCATGGTGCGGGTGGCGTACGAGGCGCCCTTGCGGCGATGGACGTACGCGGTGGGGCGGGCCTTCAGATCGCGGCGGCTGAGCTGGTACGCGGAGACGGCGTGGGCGACGACCGCGGCGAGGAGCACGATCCGGACGAGCCAGAGGGCCCACTCGTGGTGCAGGACCGGAGCGCCCATGACCCGCAGCCAGTGGCCGTAGGCGTTGAACTCCTCGGGGCCGAAGAAGACCTTGAGGTTGCCGGCGACGTGGGCGACGAGGTAGCCGAGCATGAGCAGCCCGCTGACGGCCATGACCGTCTTCTTGCCGAGGGTCGATGACAGGAATCCGCGTGACGGTGTGGGGGACGGCGGTCGGCCCGCCGTCCGGTCCCTCGTGGGTGCCAGAGCCATGTTCACGACGCTAGGGCCGAAGGACCCGAGAGGTCCAAGACATGGTCCGGCTGATCTCGATAGGTGGCGCCTATTGATGTGGCGTACGCTGGGCTCATGCAGTTCCAGCAGCTCCTCTACTTCGTCGCCGTGGCCGAGACCCGTCACTTCACCCGGGCCGCCGAGCGCGTCCACGTCTCGCAGCCCTCGCTCTCCCAGCAGATCAAGGCCCTGGAACAGGAGTTGGGCGCGGAGCTGTTCAGCCGCGCCCGGGGGAACATCACGCTCACCGACGCGGGCGAGGCCCTGCTGCCGCTCGCGCGCCGGATCCTCGCCGACACCGAGACGGCCCGCCTCGAGGTGCAGGAGCTGGCGCAGCTCAAGCGGGGCCGGGTACGCCTCGGGGCGACGCCGAGCCTGTGCACGGGGCTGCTGCCGGACGTGCTGCGGGCCTTCCACGACCTGCACCCGGGGATCGAGCTGCTGATCGAGGAGGGCGGCTCGCACGATCTCGTACGGGAGCTGGCGCGCGGCGCCCTCGACCTGGCGCTCGTCGTGCTGCCCCTGCCGACCCCGTCACCGGCCCTGACCACGGTCGAGCTGCTCCGGGAGGACCTCGTGGTGGTCTCCTCCGCCTCGGCACCGGCACCGAGGCGCCCCGTCCGGATCACGGACCTGCGGGACCAGCCGCTCGTGATGTTCCGGCACGGCTACGACCTGCGGGAACTGACCGTGGCGGCCTGTCGGGCGGCGGGGTTCGAGCCCACCTTCACCGTCGAGGGCGGCGAGCTGGACGCGGTCCTCGGATTCGTACGGGCGGGGCTCGGGCTCGCGGTCGTCCCGGCGATGGTGGCGGCGCGCGCGGGCCGCGACCTGCGGGTGACCGCCCTCGCCCGGCCGGGCCTGCGCCGCACCATCGCCCTGGCCCACCGCAGCGACGTGGCGCCCCCCAGGGCGGCCCGGGAGCTCCAGCGGATGCTGCTCGCCTCCCGCCGGGGCCGGGGTGGGGAACAGGGCCGGGACTGAGGCGCGGGGCCGGCCGCACGCCCCTGCCCCGAAATCCGCGTGCGACGGGCGACGGACGGCTGCGAGCATGCGTCCATGGCTGACTCGCTCGAACATCTGGTCGTCCGGCACACCCGCCGTCTCCCCTCCCCCACCGGCCCGGCCGGGGACGGGAGCACCGCCGCGCGCAGGTTCGACGCGGCCTTGATGACCGCCGGGTTCAAGCTCTCGGCCGAGCTGATCGAGCGCCTCTCGGGGCTCACGGAGGCGACGGTCGTCGAGACCGCCGTCCGCACCCTCGCCACGGTCCGCGAACTGGTCGGCGACCATGTGCGGCACAACGTCTACTTCGTCGACTTCCCGGCCAACGTGCCGGACACGCTCGACTTCTGGACGGCGTGCCTGACCGAGGCGCTCGACGACGGCGACAGCCGCGCGCGGACGGTCGACCAGCTGCGCGCGGGCGTCCTCGACCTGCTGACCCTCCCGTCGTACGGCCGCTACCAGCACACGTACGAGGAGATGCTCGCCGTGCACGACGAGCTGATCGCGGCGGCCGGTGACCGCCTGACCGTGCTGCACCTCGGCGCGGACGCGGACACCGAGGTCACCGCGCTCTATCTCGCCCTGGCGGGGAGCACGACCCCGCTCGGCGAGGAGCACCTGCGTGATCTGGCCGTGCTGGCCGAGCACGGCGCCGACGGCCCCCAGCCCGGGGAGATCCCGGTCCGGGAGAACCGCGCCGTCGTCAACGCGGCCCGGCTCCGAGTGGGCGCGGCGCCGCTGTTCGACACCGTGACCGACGTCCTGCGGCTGGCCTGCGCCCTCGCGGACGGCGATGTCACGCTGCGGGAGCCCACCCGTTTCCGCGCACTGTCCCGGCCGTACCGCCGCGCCCTGCTCGCGGGGCTCGACGCGGTCGTGGCCGCGTCGCCGGCCAAGCTGTCGGACGTGAACGCGCACGGGGAGGCGTGGAAGCGGCTCGGGGAGCGGCTGCACCCCCACGAGTACCCGCACTGGCCGCACGCCGCCGAGGTGTTCGCGGTCGCCCGGAGGGAGCGTGAGGCGCCGTCGTTCGACAGCCGTGTGGAGGAGATGCTCGTACGGGGCGATGTCGCGGGCGCGGCAGAGCTGATGGCCTCCCACGCGCCGGGACGGCTGTTCCGGGCCCTGGACCGGCTCGTCCGCACCGCGCGGGAGGGCGAGGAGCGGGAGGCGGTCCTCGCGGCCGTCGAGCGGGCGGCGCCGGAGGTGTCGGGCCGGGTCGTCCTGTCGGTCCGCGAACACGTCCAGAACCGCGCGGGCGGGAGCGGCGGGGCGCGCAGGGTGTTCGTGAACCGGGAGGCCAAGGCCTGGGTCACGGACGACACGCGTCCGCCGCTGGAGGACGCCGCCCGCCGACGGATCATCGCGGTCCTCGATGCCGAGACCCGCCGCCGACTCCCCTCCCCCGAGCGCCTGTTGATCGACCCCGATGTCCTGGACGTGGCCCTGCCGCTGAGCGGACGGGCAGCCTCGGAGGGGCTGGGCGTGCTGCCGCGCGGCTCGGTCTCGCCGGTCGAGGGGGAGTTGCTGCGCTTCTTCACGTACTGGAGGCAGGCGCGGTACACGACCGACCTCGATCTCTCGGCGCTCGTCCTGGACGCCGACTACTCGACCGTGACGTGGCTGTCGTACACGGCCCTGACCGACGTCGAGGGCCGGCACTCGGGTGACATCACCGAAGCACCGGACGGGGCTTCGGAGTTCATCGATCTGCGGCTCGGCGCGGTGCGGGGCACGTTCATCGTGCCGCAGGTGCACGTCTTCTCGGGAGAGCGCTTCGACGAGGTGGCGGAGGGCTTCTTCGGCTTCATGCTGCGCGAGTCCGAGCAGGGCGGGCGGCCGTTCGAGCCGCGCACCGTGCGGATGAAGTCGGATCTGCGCGGTCCCGGCTGGGTGGCCCTGCCGCTCGCCTTCCGGCGGGACGACGAGGGCCGCTGGCACGCGCACTGGCTGCACCTGTACCTGAGGGGAGCGCCGTCGGCGAACCAGGTCGAGGGGCACCGGGTGACGATCGCGGTCGTGATGCGCGCCCTGCTGGGACGCACCCACCTGACCGTACGTCATCTCGTGGCGCTGATGGAGGAGTCGGGGTCGGAGACGACGCTGTGGGACGGCCGGACGGTACCGGAAGGACCGGTCACGTACATCGGTCTCGAGCGGCCGGAAGGTCTGGCTCCTGGCTCGCGTGTGCTCACCCCGGAAAATCTGCGCGACCTGCTGCCCGCCTGAGTGTTACGGTCGTTCCGGGGCGAGGCCATGGAGAGGCTTCCTTCTACCCACTCCTTGAAATAGCCTCTCCGCTTTCCTCCCCCGTACCTCTTCCCGGCCTCCCCGCTTCCCGCGGGGAGGCCGGTTCCGTATGCGCGACCTTCAGACCGCGTCCGCCAGGAGCAGCGAGTGGATGCGGTCCGGGGCTCCGGGGCGGGCGTAGTACCAGCCCTGGGCCGTGTCGCAGCCGAGCTCGCGGAGCTGGCGGGCCTGGGCGCCGGTCTCCACGCCCTCGACGGTGACGGCGAGTTCCAGGCTGTGCGCCAGGGAGACGATCCCCTCGACGATCTTGAGGTCGACCGGGTCCACCGGGTGCTGCTGCATGCCCCGGGTGAAGGAACGGTCGAGCTTGAGGACGCTCACCGGCAGGCGGCGCAGGTTGGCCAGGTTCGAGTAGCCGGTGCCGAAGTCGTCGAGCGCGATGTCCACGCCCATCTCGGCGAGCTGCCGCAGCGGCTTGAGCAGGTCCTCGTCGGCGCCGATGAGCGCCGACTCGGTCACCTCCAGGCAGAGGGCGCCCGGTTCGAGCCCCGACCGCTCCAGGACGTCGACGGTGTCGGCGACCAGGCGCGGGTGATGGAGCTGGGTCGGGGAGAGGTTGACGTTGATCCGCAGCGGGCCGCCGTCGGAGTGCCGGGTCTGCCAGAAGCGGGCCTGCCGTACGGCCTCCTGGAGCACCCACCGGCCGAGCGGCACGATGAGGCCGGTGTCCTCGGCGAGCGGGATGAAGCGGTCGGGGCCGAGCACCCCGTGCTGCGGGTGGCACCACCGCACGAGCGCCTCGGCGCCGTGCACGCTGCCGTCGCCGAGGTGGACGAGCGGCTGGTACTCGATGAAGAACTCGCCGCGCTCCAGGGCGGCCGGCAGGGCCGTGGTGAGTCCGTGCCGGGTGATGGCGCGGGCGTCGGCCTCCGCGTCGGCGAGCTCGAAGCGGTTTCCGCCGGCCGACTTGGCGCGGTACATGGTGATGTCGGCGCTCCGCAGCACCTCGGCGGGAGTGCGCTCGCCGGCCGGGCCCTCGACGACGCCGAGGCTGCCGCGGACGGTCAGTTCGCGGCCGTCGATGCGCAGGGGCGTGGAGAGTGCGCCGAGGATGCGGTCCGCGAGTTCGGTGACGTCCCGTTCGCCGCCCGGCGCGGTGGTGAGGGCGACGAACTCGTCCCCGCCGAGCCGGGCCACCATCTCGCCGGATCCGGTGACGCAGCTCTGGAGCCGGTCGGCGACCTCGACGAGCAG
The DNA here is from genome assembly GCF_000725545.1 of Streptomyces exfoliatus. Lineage (GTDB taxonomy): Bacteria > Actinomycetota > Actinomycetes > Streptomycetales > Streptomycetaceae > Streptomyces > Streptomyces exfoliatus. The sequence continues at coordinate 77,931 of NZ_JNZP01000016.1, forward strand.
TCGGTCGCCGGTGGAGTGGCCCAGGCTGTCGTTGATGACCTTGAAGCCGTCGAGGTCCAGGTAGCAGAGGCCGAAGCGGGCGTTGTCGCCGGGCGCGAGGGCCTTCTCGAGGCGCTCGAAGAACAGGGTCCGGTTGGGCAGGCCGGTGAGCGCGTCGTGGGTGGCCTCGTACCGCAGGCGCAGGTGGAGCAGGCGCCGTTCGGTGGTGTCCTCCATGAGGGCCAGCTGGTACTGGGGGTTGCCCTCGGCGTCCCGGAGGAGCGAGACGGTGAGGTTGGTCCACAGAACCGTTCCGTCACCGCGGTAGTACGGCTTCTCGACCCGGTAGGAGTCCCGGTCGCCGCGGACCAGCTCGTCGTACAGCTTCCAGACGTGCGGGCCGTCCTCGGGGTGGACCCACTCGCTCACGTTCCGGCTGCGGACCTGGCCCTCCATCCCGCCGAACATGCGGGTGAGGGTCTCGTTGACCTCAAGGACGTTGCCGTCGAGGTCGGCGATGCCGATCCCTATGGCCGCCCCGTCGAAGACCGCCCGGAAGCGGCTCTCGGTGGCGTGCAGGGCGATCTCGGCGGCGCTGCGGGCGGAGAGCGCGGAGCGGGCGATGGCCTCCTGCTCGGCGCGGGTCCGCTCGCGCAGCGCCTGCGCGTAGCCGGCGGCCATGGCGTGCTGGAGCCGGGCGCAGCGGGCCCGGAGCTCCTCGACCGGCAGGTCCGACGCCCCACCGCAGTACAGCACCAGGTACGAGTCGACGACGCCGAGGCTGCGGCCGAGCGCGTCCGGGTCGGTGCAGTGGGCGGCGACGAGGGCCGCGCCGGTGCGCTGGGCCGGGGCCGTGTCGAACGGCCGGGCGTGCAGGGCGTCGTAGAGGGTGCGGGCGAGGGGCAGCAGATGCCCCTCGAACTCGGCGCGGGTCAGCGAGGTGGCGGTCACCGGGAAGATCGCACGGCTCCAGATGGTGACGAACCGCCTGAGTCTGTCCTCCGGGCCGTCCGCTTCGGCGACCGCGCCGGACGGCTGCGTCGGGACCTTCACGCCTTGCGCCCCACCCCTGCGAAACCGGAGAAGGCGAAGGGATCCTCCTCCTCGACCGGACTGTCCGGTCGCCAGAGGGGCATCGGGACGAGGCCGGGCTCGACCAGTTCGGTGCCCTCGAAGAAGCGGGTGATCTCGTCGCCGGAACGCATCACCAGGGGGTTGCGGATGTTCCGGTAGACGCCGACGGTGCCGCCCGCCTGTTCCTCGGAGAGCGGGATGCCCTCGTACGAGGCGTGGGTGAGGACGACGAGGCTGCCGGGCGCGAGGGCGGCGATCAGCTCGGCGACGGCCTCGTGCGGCCGGTCCTCGTCCTCCAGGAAGTGCAGGACGGCTACGAGGAGCAGCGCCACGGGCCGCTCCAGGTCGAGGAGTCGGGTGACCTCGGGGCTGTGGAGGATGTCGGCCGGCTTGCGGAGGTCGGCGGCGACGACCGTGGCGCCCTCGTCGCCGTCCAGGACCGCGCGGCTGTGGGCCACGGCGACCGGGTCGTGGTCGACGTAGACGACCCGGGCGGTGGGGTCGGCGGCGCGGGCGACCTCGTGCACGTTGCCGAAGGTGGGTATGCCGGAGCCGATGTCCAGGAACTGGGTGACGTCGTTGTCAACGGCGTGGCGGACGGCGCGTCGCATGAAGGCACGGTTCGCCTGCATGATCTTGGGCAGGCCAGGCATGAACTCCATGGCCTTGCGCGCCGCTTCCCGGTCCACTTCGAAATTGTGCGAGCCGCCCAGATAGAAGTCGTACATACGGGACACGCTCGGCACCGAAATGTCGATACCCGGCGGAGCCCAGGCGGGACGCTCCATCAATGTCTCCAACAAGTCGCCATGGGGGATGCGGCCATGTGTTCGCGGCCGGTGTTCGAGGTGAGGCTACTGATCACCCGCCGAGAGAGCGAGTAGAAACGGAAATTCGCGGTCCGTTCTTGGTCACACGCCATTGGCACGTGCTTCTCGGAGCGAAGATTTCACGCCTTCAGGCTGTGCATTTTCACGTGCATGTGACTGTGCGTCGGCTCCACGGCCGGCAGTCGTTTCCTCCGATGTGCCCCCAGGCCCGGTCGGCGCCCGGTCCGTCGCCCCCTTCGGGCCCGGTCATCGGTGCAGGATCCCCCGTGACCGCTCTGCCCGACAGGGCGACAACCGGACAGAAATCCCTTCGGAGCCCGGAACGACCGGAGTCGGCCGTCTCCGCGCATCCGATCGGGGCCTCGACCCCCGGAATTGCGCCCCGCGCGCGCCCCCGGAGCGGCGAACGTCAAGCCGGTGCGTACGGAGATCCCCACCATCCGGCGAATCCCACGGGATTTCCGCCCCGGCGCGGCGTGTCTGTGATCAAGCTCGACGGCGTGTCTCTGTACGGATCACTCCTCGCGCGGCCAGTGGCGGCGCTGGCCCTGGTGTGGATGCTCTCCACGCCCGTGCCCGCCGCCGCCGACTCCTGCGCCTACGCCACCACCGGCCCCGGCGGGTCGAACACCTCGGTGGCGGTCATCGGGTCGGGCGGCTGCACGCCCCGGCCGACCCCGCCGTCGCCGTCGCCCCCACCGCCGTCGCCACCGCGTCCCACGACGCCCGTGCCACGGCCGACGCCCGAGCCGCCTCCCCCTCCGTCCCCCGCGCAGCCCCCGCCTCCCGTACGGACCACGACGCCACCGCCTCCCCCGGTCACCACTCCGGCACCGGGCCCCGCACCGGCGTCCCCCGTACCCCCCGGCACGCAGCCGCCGGAACGCAGCCCGGCGGCGGCCCCGCCGCCCCCGCCGGCACCGGCGCCCACCCTGCGACCGCGACCGCCGGCCGCGGCGCCCGTCGCGCTGCCCCACTACCGGCGCACGTCACGGCCCCAGCCGACGGGCCGGACGTCCGTCGTCACCATGACGCTGGTGATCATCGCGCCCGCGGTCCTCGCGACCGCGATCCTCCGCCCCCGCTCCCGCTGACCTCCGACTGAGGAATTCATGTCTGAATGGCTTGTTCTCACCCTTGCGATGGCCGCCGCGTGTGCCGTCGTGCTCACGATCGTCGTCATCAACAACCGCCGGATCCCGGAGGACGACGACCCCAGCGAAACCCCTGACGTCATCGAGTACATGACGATGATGATCGGCGTGATCTACGCGATCGTCCTCGGTCTGGCCATCGCCGGCGTCTGGGAGGCCCGTGGTGCCGCGCAGGAGACCGTGCGACAGGAGGCCCAGGCGATGCACGAGATCTCGGCCCGGGTCGAGGTGTACCCGCAGCAGGTCCGCGACCGCATCCGCGCCGACGTCGACGCGTACGTCGGCTACGTGGTCGACGAGGAATGGGCGTACATGGCCGAGGAGGGCGAGCTGAGCGAGGAGGGCACCGCGCTCCTCGACCGGGTCCGGCGCAGCGTCACCGACTACCAGCCGGCCAACGACTTCGAGGGCCAGGCCTACCAGCCCCTGGTGGATCAGGTGGCGGTCGCCGACGACGCCCGGGGGGCCAGGGGCCAGAGTGCCGGGGCCACCATGCCGGGGGTGGTGTGGTTCGGTCTGATCATCGGGGCCCTGGTGACCGTCGGCCTGATCTTCACCCTGCAGATCCGCAGAACCGGACGGGAGTTGCTGCTCGCCGGGCTTTTCAGTGTGCTGATCGCGTTCCTGCTGTTCCTCATCTGGGACTTCGACGCGCCGTTCGGCCGGGGCATCTCGGCCACCGCCACGCCGTTCACCGACCTGTTCCCGCAGCTCACCGGGTGAGTCGGGGCACCACAGCGGGCCGCACGGGGGACATGCGTGCCCCATTCGCACGTCTGGGATCGCGGTTGTGGTAGTGCGCTCCTAGCGTTGGCGGCATCGAGGTGTACGCACGGTATTTGGCGGAAACCCCCTTCCGCGGCTGCCCCTCGGGACCCGGAGGATTCACCATGCGCGCGATACGTGCCGCAACCACTGCCCTGCTGGGGGCGGCCGCCCTCGCCCTGGCCGCCCCCGCCGCCGTCGCGGCGGACGGTGCCCCCGCACCGAACCCGCGGGCACCGCGGGCCAAGGCACCGGGCGATTTCGTCGTGTCGCCCTCGGTCGTCGCCCCCGGCGGCCGGGTGACGCTCAGCGCACCCGGCTGCGCCAGTACGGCGACGGCCTCGGCCGGCATCTTCGACACGGTGACCATCGCGCCGAACGCGGCGGCGACCGCCACCGTGGACTGGGACGCCCGGCGGGGTGCCGTGTACACGGTGTCGTTCAACTGCACCGGCGGCGTCCAGGACACCGTCGACCTGACGATCAGCGGCATCCCCACCGCCACCCCGACGATCAGCTCCACCATCCTCACTCCCCCTCGCGGGGTGCAGGGCGGCCTGGGCGGCTCGGTGGGCGGGCTCGAACCGGTCGAACTGGCCGCGGGCGCGGGACTCGTCCTGGCCGCGACCGCCGGCGGCGTGTACGTGCTCCGACGCCGCTCCGGCGCCTCCCGTCACCATTGAGCGGGTGCCGTGGACCGGTGACGTGGAGCGGTGACGTGGACCAACACCGTGGACCGGTGCGCCGGAGCGGTGCCCGGCGCCCGCCGCAGGACGCCCGTCGCCCCCGGGTCCCGGACGGGGACTCGGGGGCGGCGGGCGTAGCAGGCCGGACCGGGAGGTTCGACCGGTCAGACCCCCGCGCCGGTCATACGGCGACGGCGGGCGATGAAGAGTCCGCCGCCGAGCGCGGCGGCGGCGACCAGGCTGCCGCCGACGGCCATCTCGGTGGAGCTGGGCGCCAGGGAACCGCCGATGCCACCCTGCGCGCCGCGGCCCGCGAGGACGCGGAACGGGTGCGTGACGACCCTGGTGTTGTCGCTGCACTTGACGGCGAGGTTGTAGCTGCCGGGAGTGGCGTTGTTGTGGACACGGGCGATGGCGCTGGAGAGCCCGTTGGAGTTGACCGACAGGTTGGTCGTCGGGAAGGCGTTGGACGTGACGGTGCCACCGTGACCGCAACCCTTGGCGGTGATCGTGATGGTCGACCCCGCGTGGACGTCGAAGGGGTTGACCTGGACATTGCTCGGCCCGTTCGTGGCGACGGCGAGGGGGGCCGCGAGCCCGACCGCAGCGATTGCGGTGGCGGTCACCGCCAGAGTGCGTGCAGCACGCATGGTTGAACCTCCAGTGGAAGACGCCCCAAAGCGGTGCTCCGGGAGTTTCGACGAGTACGCCTTCCATGACGAACCATCACAAGCCGGGGCGAGCTGTGCATTTCGGCACTGGTCCACCCCGGTGAGGCGACACGCCCGGAATGAGGCCGCCTGAAGGGGAAGAACCGCAGGTCAGAGCCGATCGGACTGCTTATCTGACGAGTACTCGGATGGGTCAGCCCCGGGTCACCCGCATGTCGCCACTCCGGCGTCGGTCCGGCATCGGTCCGCTCCGTCGGTCCGGCATCGGTCCGGCATCGGTCCGCTCCGTCGGTCCGGAGCCGCCCCGCAGTCGTTCCGGTCTTCCGCGTCCCGGCCGACGCGCGTGCCGTGACGCCCGCCCGCCGGAAGGTCGTTCTCGTACCCCCCACGCCGGTGCGCCGGCACCCGTCCGGAGGAGGTCCCCACCCGTTCGCACCGCTCGGGGCGACGGTCCGGCCGGCCGCCCTTACCGTTCTGACGACGCCACGAAGGGAGAACCATGCCCCCGAAGGACTTCCGCGTCTTCGAACGCAGGAGACGCCAACCCTGGGGCGTCCTGGCCCTCGCCATGCTGTCCGGGATCGCGATGATGCGCAACGGAGTGGACGTCTCGCTCGGGCCTCCGCAGCCCGCCGCGGCGGCCCGGCCGGTGGCGCGCCCCGTCACCCCGCCGCCGCCCGGGGCGAGCGAGGGTGTCCAGCCACTGACCTTCGCCCCGGCCTCGCGGATCAAGATCCCGGCGATCCGGGTGGCGGCCCCGATCATGGACGTGGGCCTGGACGCCGACGGCTGGGTGGCGGCGCCCCCGCCGCAGGACGCCAACCTGGCCGGCTGGTACCAGAACGGCATCTCCCCCGGCCAGCGCGGCACCGCGGTGGTCGTCGGCCACGTCGACAACGGACAGGGGCCCGCGGTCTTCTACGGCCTCGGCTCGCTGGAGAAGGGCCAGCACGTCGAGGTCGAGCGGTACGACGGCCGGGTCGCGGTCTTCGAGATCTACGGGGTCGAGGTGTACTCGAAGGACAACTTCCCCGGCGTGCAGGTCTACGCCGACACCGGTGAGCCCGAACTGCGCGTCATCACCTGCGGAGGCGGCTACACGCGGGCGCGTGGCTACGACGGGAACGTCGTCGTCTACGCCCGGATGGTCGGCTCCCGCTAGGGTCTTTCGTTTGGATCAGGCCGGATCAGGGAGCGGGTCTGGTACATGGGGTCTCCCCAGGCCCGTAGGACGCGACACCCCTAGGGGGTGTCCGGCCCTGATCCGCCGGACAGGCCCTGGGAGCGCGTCCCTGGGCGCCGGGCCGGGGGCCTGAGCCCGGGGACAGTCGTTCCCGTCACCGCCCGCGCAGCTCGCCGAACCAGCGCACGATCGACGATGTCGCCGCCACGTTGGATCCCAGGTGACGGGATCCGTAGTGGTCGACGGCGCCCAGATCGACGACCGGGGCGTCCACGCCGTTCCCGAGCAGAGCCGTCCTGCAGTGTTCGGTGTTCTCGGTGACGGCCTGCTCGTCCCCGGTCGCCATGTAGAGCCGCACCGGGGCACGGGGTGCCCAGTCGGTGCACACGGCGTCGGTCACGCGCAGCGCCTCCGCCAGCGGCCCCGTCGGCCGCGCGAGCAACTCGCGGCCGTGCGCGGTCAGCAGCTCGTCCAGAGCGCCCGGGGTGCCCCGCATCAGCTGTTCCCCCGTGTGGGCGCCGTCGAAGAGCGCCTCGACGGTGGTGTCGTACGGGGCCCTGAAGACCTCGCCAGGGCTGTCGTAGAGGTGGTGGAGCCGGTTGAACGCGACCAGGGTGTACGCCGCGTACAGCACGCTGGACTTGGGCTCCAGCCTGCCGGCGAGGAGCGCGGGCAGCTCCGCCCCGCCGAAGTCGTACGCGCCACTGACCGGTGCCAGCGCGCCGAGCCTGAACCAGCGGTCCTCCCCCGCCTCCAGTGCCCGGCCGAGCCCCAGCGCCGCCGAGGCGCCCTGCGAGAAGCCGGTGACCATGACCTCGCGCTCCAGCACGCGTCCGGCGCGGGGCGCGAAGGCGCGGGCCGCCCTCAGCATGTCCAGGGACGCCGTGGTCTCGGAGGGGATGTCCATCCAGGGGTGCGGGCCGGGTCCCGTGCCCATCCCCAGGTAGTCGGGCGCGACCCCCGCCGCACCGGCCGCCGCGTGCGCGATCACCGGCGCGGAGACGAACGCGACGCGCCGCATGGACGGGGAGTCGTTCTTGTGGCTGCCGGTTCCGTGCGCGAAGGAGACCGCCCGGAGCCGTCGTTCGCCGTCGATCGGCAGCGTGAGCAGCCCGCTCGCCGTGGTGGGCCGTCCGTGCGCGTCGACGGTCCGGTAGACCAGCCGGTACGCGACCACGCCGTACCGGACGGTGTCGTCCTCGAAGCCGGCCGCGCCGAGTTCGGTGGCCACCGCCCCCGGGGTCGCGAGCGCGTACAGCTTCTCGGCGGAGACGAGGGTGCCCCGGGCGCGCTCCTCGTAGCGCGTCTGTGCAGGGGCCGCGGGCGCGGTGGTGGCGGCGACGGCGACGGCCGGTGCGCTCAGCAGCAGGCCGCAGCAGACGGCCACCATCCGCGTCGCCCGGCGACGGCCGCCGTTTCGGGTTCCGCCGCGCGACGACGGCGAGGTGGAGATGGCCACGTTTTCCCCCAGGTGTGGGCCGATGGATACCCCTTCAGCCTCACGCATCGCGAAGTGCGCCGCACGGGTGCAGGCCCCCCGGATCCTCCTGGTGCCTGCACCCGTTCCGCTTCGTCGTGACCGAACGGTCAGCGCCGTGGCACGGTGATGTGGTAGCCGGCGTCGAGGAGTTCGGGCAGGTAGCGGCGGAGCGCGGCCACGCTCTGGGTCCGGTCGCCGCCGGCGTCGTGGGAGAGGACGATCGCTCCGGGGGCGGCGCCGTCGAGGACGCGGCGGACGATGGCGCCGGTGCCGGGTTCCTTCCAGTCCAGGGTGTCGACGGTCCAGGCGAGCGGTTCCATGCCGAGTTCGGCGCCGATCTCGAAGGAGTGCCGGTTCCAGGCTCCGTAGGGGGCTCGGTACCAGAGCGGGGCGTCGCCCAGGGTCCGTTCGACGACCTCGCTCGTGGAGCCGAGCTCGTCGCGGATGCGGGAGGGCCGCAGCTTGGGGATCAGGGGGTGGGACCAGGAGTGGTTGCCGATGACGTGGCCGTCCGCGGCCATCTCCCGCAGCAGGTCCTGGTTCTCGACGGCCATCTCGCCGCAGACGAAGAACATCGCGCGGCAGTCGTACCGGCGCAGGGTCCGGAGGATGCCGGGGGTGTAGCGGGGGTCGGGGCCGTCGTCGAAGCTCAGCACCATGGAGCTGCCGACGCCGGACATGCTGAGGAAGGGCCGTTGCCGCACCGGCGGCACCGCTCGACGGACCGCGGGGGGCGCGTACGCGGTCATCGGCTGGAGCCGGTACGCGCTGGGGCGCAGCCGGGCGGCCTGGGCCTGGGGGCCCGCGGCCGGGCCCGCTGCCGCGCCCGCTCGCCCGGGGCGGCTTCCGGGGGTGGCCCGGGACGTCGCGCCGTTGCTCCGTTCGGGCGCGGCGAGCCGGTCCGCCGCGAGGACTCCGACGGTGGCGGTGGCTCCGAGGGCGGCGGCGAGCCGCAGCACCGCCCGCCGCCCGCTGGTCATCTGATCCTTTTTCATGACCAATGGTTCGTACGGATGAGGGTCCGCGCGGCTCATCGACACCGGTCACCCGTCCGAAAACACCCGATGAGCCGATCGCTCCGGAGGCCTACCTGCCCATCACCAGGCCGTCCTTGTCGGCGCCGCGGCTGAGCACGACCTGCCGGATCGTCTCGCGGATGCCGGTGTGGCGCGGGTCGCCGCCGTCGGCTGCGCCGAGGTTGACGACCCGGCCGCGCCCGGTGTCGAACCACTGGGGGACGAACTCGGCCTTGGTCACCTTCCAGCGCCCACCGGCGTCGCTCGGCGGCGCGAAGGTGAAGCGGCCGATGCTGCCCTGGTTGCCCCGGGGGTCGAAGGCGCCCTGGTGGTTGATCATGTCCCCGGCGATCTGGTCGCCCATGCCGTAGACGATCCAGGTGCCGTTGACCTTCTCGTACGCCTGCGGGACGTGGGCGTGGGTGCCGATGATCAGGTCGATGTCGGGGCGGCCGCCGGTCTGCGACGCGGTGAGGGAACGGCCGAGGGAGAGCTGCCGTTCGTCGGGCTCGGTCTGCCACTCGGTGCCCCAGTGGACGCTGACCACGACGACGTCGGCGCCGGCCGCGCGGGCGGCGCGGGCGTCGGCGATCACCTTGCTCTCGTCGAGCAGCTGGACCGCCCAGGGCTGCCCCTCGGGCAGCGGGTAGCCGTTGGTGTCGTACGTGTAGGCGAGCTGCGCCACCGTCGCGCCGCCGGCCTCGAGCAGGGCGGGCTTCGCCGCCTCCGCCTCGGTGCGGGCCGATCCGGCGTGCCGGACGCCGGCCCGGTCGAGGGCGTCGAGGGTACGGCCGAGGCCCGCCGCGCCGTCGTCGAGGGTGTGGTTGGAGGCGGTGGAGCAGGAGTCGTATCCGGTGGCCTTGAGCGCGGCGGCGACCTCGGGCGGCGACTTGAAGGCGGGGTATCCGGTGTAGGGGCCGCCGTCCTTTCCGTACACGGTCTCCATGTGGCAGATGGCCAGGTCCGCCTGGGACACGACGGACTTCACCCCGGAGAGCATGGGGGCGAAGTCGTAGCCGTCGCCGCCCGCGTCCGCGGCGGCCCGGCGGATGATCGAGTCGTGCGGGAGGACGTCCCCGGAGGCGACCAGGGTGAATCCGGCGGGCGCAGAGGCCCCGCCGGGCGCGGCGGACGGGACGGCGGGCCGGGCGCTCCCCGGTCGCGCCATGGCCTCCGGGGTGGGGGCGCCGCCGGCCGGGCCGCCACCGTCGGCGCAACCGGTGGCCGCCGCGAGCAGGACGGCGGCCAGTGCCATCGCGGGTCTGGTGCGTGAGGTCATGTATCGGCGCTCCACCCAATTCGTCTGATGAACATGTGTTCTGACGAATTGATCTCGCAGGAAAGCCGCAGTCAAGGGTCAAGGCCGCATCGGTGCATCAACCCCGCTTAAACGGACGCACCACCTCCGGTCGGTCGCCGTCCGACCGCTCGCCGTACCATTCGCCGCTCGGTCCGACCGTTCGTCGCACGCCGATGTCCGTTCCCTGTCCCCTGCCGTCCGGATGCGCTCGTATACGGGCCGGACGACGAGCCGCGGGAGAGGCGGGAAACATGACGACGGCGACCACCGACGAACGGACCCTCGAGCAGCTGCAGCGGGACCACGGACCCGCCCTGCTCTCCTTCCTGCTCGGGCTCACCCACGGGGACCGCCAGCGGGCCGAGGACCTCGCCCAGGAGACCCTGGTACGGGCCTGGTTCCACCCCGAGGCCTTCGACGGCCCGTACGAGTCGATGCGCCCCTGGCTCTTCACCGTGGCCCGCCGCCTCGCCATCGACGCCTGGCGCTCACGTCTGGCCCGCCCGGCCGAGATCGGGGACGGCGTCCTCGAGGTGACCCCCGACCCCGCCGACGCCACCGCCTCGGCCGAGGCCGCCCTCGACGTACGGGCGGCCGTCCGCGAACTGAGCCCCGAGCACCGCGCGGTCCTCGTCCGGCTCTACTTCCACGGCCTCACCGTCAACGAGGCCGCCGTCGAACTCGGCATCCCCGCCGGCACCGTCAAGTCCCGCTCGCACTACGCGCTGCGGCAGCTCGGCCGGTCCCTGCCGGGCTACCGGCCGCGCCGCGGGCCCGTTGCCCGGGTCCGCGCCGGGGCCCCACAATGACGCCGTGACGCTGACACTCTCCGCCGCCGAAAAGGTCCTCGCCGACAACTTCGCCCCCTGGGTGCTCGATCTGGGACTCACCGTCGAAGCCGTGGCCTCCGCCGACGGCCACGAGGCCGTGCTCCGGCTCCCGTGGTCGGACCGGCTCGCCCGGGAGGGCGGCGGCCTCTCCGGTCAGGCCCTGATGGCCGCAGCCGACACGGCGACGGTGATCGCGGTCGCCGCCGCCCGCGGCGGCTTCGTGCCGATGACCACCGTCCAGCAGTCCATCAGCTTCCAGCGGGCGGTCGTCGGCTCGGACGTCCTGGTGCGGGCCCGGCTCACCAAGACGGGGAAGCGGATGGCCTTCGCCGACATCACCATGACGGCGGAGGGCACGCAGGAGACCGCCGCCCACGCGACCGCGGTGTACGCGCTCCTCGGCTGAGCCCGGAGCCGATACCCGCCCGCACCCCTGCCCGCGACGCCCCTCCCGCCCCGTACGCCTCCCGTGGCATCAGGAATCCCACCGGCACCGATCCGGCCGGAAAACGTATCCGAAACCACACGGGTGAGTTGAGCAAAGCGGGCCCCGCGGACGTCCTTCGCGGAGGAAGCTCTCCCCGGGTCCCCCATGTCCGGGTCCCCGATCTCCGGGAGAAGGTGGGAGCGTTGCTGCCCGAGAGCACGAACGGCACCGGCGGCACGAGCGGCGGCGGCCTCGCCGTCCCGATGGCCTGGCTGTGCGCCGAGTACCTGGCCGACGAGGTGCTGCGGGCCGCCGCGCTCGTGGCGCCCGGCTCACTGGAGTACCGGGCGGGCCTCCAGGCCCTCGCCCTGACCGTCCACCTCTCGGAGGAGCCGGCGGGACCGGCGGACGGAGGGGCCCCCTGGCGGATCGACGAGTGGCTGCGGCACACGGCGTACGACCGGCCCTGGCCGCCCTGGGTCGAGGAGCGGCTCGCCGCGCGGCGCGAGGCCGGTGGCGACGGCCCCGACCAGACGCTCGCGGAGACCGCGTGGCGGCATCTCAGGGACACCTGGGTGCGGGCGGCCGACCTCGACGACAGGAGCGCCGACGACGCCGGGTCCCCGGTCGACGAGGACGAGCAGATCTGGCTGCCCGCCTGGAAGCTGGGGCTGCCGCTGGCGCACCTGTCGCTGCACCTGCGCTGACCGCGTCGTCCGGGAGGGCGCCGACAGCCGGGGCGAGCAGGACCTCAGGCCGTCACGGCGCCGAACGGTGCACGCCGGGACGGTACTTGGGGATGCGGACCGTCACCTTCATCCCGGCGCCGACACCCGTCTCGATGACGAGGCCGTACTCCGTCCCGTACACCTGCCGCAGCCGCTCGTCGACGTTCGACAGGCCGATGCCGGAGCCTGCGGGGTGCTCACCGCGCAGGACCGCGCGCAGCAGCTCGGGGTCCATGCCGATGCCGTCGTCCTCGACGGTCACCACGGCCTCCGCGCCCGCGTCCCGGGCCGCGATGGTGACGCGGCAGCCCCGCTCCCGGTCCTGGAGGCCGTGCTTCACCGCGTTCTCCACCAACGGCTGGAGACAGAGGAAGGGCAGGGTCACCGGCAGCACCTCGGGGGCGATCTGCAGCGTCACCTTCAGCCGGTCGCCGAAACGCGCCCCGGCCAGGGCCAAGTACTGCTCGATGGAACGCAGTTCGTCAGCGAGCTGGGCGAACTCGCCGTGCCTGCGGAAGGAGTAGCGGGTGAAGTCGGCGAACTCCAGGAGGAGCTCCCTGGCCTGCTCCGGGTCCGTACGGACGAACGAGGCGATGGCCGCGAGGGAGTTGAAGATGAAGTGCGGGGAGATCTGGGCCCGCAGCGCCCGGATCTCGGCCTCCACGATCCGGGTCCGCGAGCGGTCCAGCTCGGCCAGTTCCAGCTGGACGGAGGCCCAGCGGGCCACCTCGGTCGCGGCCCGCACCAGGACGGCCGACTCCCGCGAGCCGTAGGCGACGAGCGCGCCGAGCACACCGTCCTCCCCGGTGAGCGGGGCGATCACCGCCCAGCGCAGCGGGCAGGCCGGGTCGGCGCAGCCGGTGTGCGCGGACCGGCTGCGCCCCGTCTCCAGGGTCTCGGCGACCTGTTCCGGGACGTGGGCCCGGTGGTGCTCCTCGCCCGGACCGTCCCAGGCGAGGACGGCGCCCCGGTCGGTGAGGCAGAGCGCCTCCGTGCCGAGCAGCGAACGGAGGGTGCCGGCCGCCCTGCGGGCCGTCTCCTCGGTGAGCCCGGCGCGCAGCGGCGGCGCCGCGAGCGAGGCGGTGTGCAGGGTGTGGAAGGTGGCCCGCTCGACGGGCGTACCGAGATCGGGATCGGCGGCCGGGCCACCGCGCCGGCCGGCGAACCGCCCCAGGACGAATCCCGCGGCGAGCAGCACGGCCCCCGCGGCGACCGCGGCGGCGAGGGCGATGCCGCTCATCGGCGTGTCCCGGGGGTCATCGGCGCATCTCCGGGGTCATCGGTGTACCTCCGGGACGGTGCGGGTGGTCTGCCGGGGCCGGCTGATCTCCTCCGGGAGGTGGAGGCGTGCGAGCAGCGCCGGAGTGCCGGGCGGGACGCGGCCGGGTGTGGCGAGCGAGACGAGGACCATGGTGAGGAAGCCGAGCGGGACCGACCAGACGGCCGGCCACGCCATCAGGGTGTGCGGCCAGCCCTCGGGGGCGAGTCCCGCCCGGGTCGCCATCACGGCCGCGAGGGCGGAGCCGCCGCCGAGCAGCAGCCCGGCCATGGCGCCGGGCGGGGTGAGCCGCCGCCACCAGATGCCGAGGACGAGCAGCGGACAGAAGGAGGAGGCGGAGACGGCGAAGGCGAGGCCGACGGCGTCGGCGACCGGCACCTTGGAGGCGACCACCCCGACGGCCAGCGGGACCGCGGTGGCCAGCAGGGTCCCGAGGCGGAAGTGCCGTACGCCCCGGGAGGGCAGCACGTCCTGGGTGAGGACCCCGGCGACGGACATGGTCAGACCGGAGGCGGTGGAGAGGAAGGCGGCGAAGGCGCCGCCCGCGAGGAGCGCCCCGAGGAGATCGCCCGGCAGCCCGCCGAGGATCCGGTCGGGCAGGACGAGCACGGCGGCGTCGGCGGAGCCGGTGAGGGCGAGCTCGGGGGCGTAGATCCGGCCCAGGAAGCCGTACAGCGGGGGCAGCAGGTAGAAGGCGCCGACGAGCCCGAGGACGACGAGGGTGGTGCGGCGGGCGGCGCGGCCGTGCGGGCTGGTGTAGAAGCGGACGGCGACGTGCGGCAGGCCCATGGTGCCGAGGAAGGTCGCGAGGATCAGCCCGTAGGTGGCGTACAGCTGGTGGCCGTCGCGGCCGCCGGACAGAGGCTGGGACCAGCCGAGGGGGTCGGTGCCGCTGGCGACCCTCTCCGGCAGGCGCGCTCCGGGCGGGAAGGCGAGCGTGGTGCCGCCGAGGACGTGGTGGGTGCCGGCGGCGAGGGTCACGGTCCGCCGCTCGTACGGGACGGAGTCGACGCTGCCGGTGACGGTCAGGGTGAGCGGGGCGTCGAGGCCGATCCGTACCGTGTCGGCGACCTTGACGACGGTGTGACCGCGCAGGACGGCGGGGGCGTCGAAGCGGGCTCTGGGGGCCCCGTCGCCGTACCAGGCCGCGAGCAGGAAGAGGACGGGGACGAGCAGCGCGGTGAGTTTCAGCCAGTACTGGAAGGCCTGCACGAAGGTGATGCTGCGCATCCCTCCGGCGGCGACGGTCCCCGTGACGACGAGGGCGACGAGCAGTCCGCCGACCCAGTCGGGGGCTCCGGTGAGGATCTCCAGGGTGAGTCCCGCGCCCTGGAGCTGCGGCAGCAGGTAGAGCCAGCCGATGCCGACGACGAAGAGGCTGGCGAGACGGCGGGCCTGCGGGGATTCGAGGCGCGCCTCGGCGAAGTCGGAGAGGGTGTACGCCCCGGAGCGGCGCAGCGGCGCGGCGACCAGGACGAGCAGGACGAGGTAGCCGGCGGTGTAGCCGACCGGGTACCAGAGCATGGCGGGGCCCTGGACCAGGACGAGCCCCGCGACGCCGAGGAAGGAGGCGGCGGAGAGGTACTCGCCGCTGATGGCGGCGGCGTTGAGGCCCGGCCGGACGGTGCGGGAGGCGACGTAGAAGTCGGAGGTGGTGCGGGAGATCCGCAGCCCGAGGGCGCCGATGAGGACGGTGGCGAGGACGACGGCGGCGACGGCCACGACGGCGTAGGTCTGGTTCACGCGGGACGGTTCACCGTTCTCACCGTTCGACGAGGCCGGTGAAGTCGCGTTCGTTGCGTTCGGCGCGGCGCACGTACCAGTGGGCGATGCCCCAGACGACGGGGTACACCCCGACGCCGAGGGCGATCCAGACGAACGCCTCGGGCGCGGGCAGCGCGAGCAGCAGCGGCAGCGAACCGACGAGCAGGGCGAGGGCCCCGAGCGCGGTGAGGGCGGCGCGCAGCTGGCTGCGCATCAGGGAGCGGACATAGGTGTGGCCGAGGGTGGTCTGCTCGTCGATCTCGGAACGGGCCGGCGGATGCACGGGCCGCCGCCGGGCGGGGCCCGGCACGGCGCCCGCGCCGTGGGCGGAGGCGTACGTGACGGTCTCACGGCGGGGTCTGCGCTGGGGGTCGCCCCGGCCGAAGGCTGGGGAAGGGTGGTGCTCGGACATCGGGGTCCGCTCCGGCCTCTCTACGCGTGCGACGGCTTCGTGCGGGCCGTGGCCCGGGTCGCGTGGAGTCTACGCAGCACTCCCCGACGGCGGTAGACGCGCGTCGGGGCTCAGCCGCCGGCCCGCCTCATCAGCAGATCCCGCAGGTGGCGGGCGTGTCGGCGGCTGACCGCGAGGTCCGTGGCGCCTACCCGTACGGAGGTGGCGCCGCCGTCGAGCCGGAGCTCGTCGATGCGGGCGAGGGCGACGAGGTGGCTGCGGTGGATACGGACGAAGCCGCGGGCCGCCCACCGCTCCTCGAGGGTGGAGAGCGGGATGCGGACGAGGTGGCTGCCGTGGTCGGTGTGGAGGCGGGCGTAGTCGCCGTGGGCCTCCACGTACGCGATGTCGTCGACGGAGACGAAGCGGGTGACCCCGCCCAGCTCCACCGGGACCTGCTCGGCGGCGGCGGGCGCGGCCGGGACGGGGGCGGCGGTGGCGTGCACCAGGTCGTGGACCCGGCGGACGGCCTCGGCGAGCCGCTCGCGGCGGACCGGCTTGAGGACGTAGTCGACGGCCTTCAGGTCGAAGGCCTGGAGCGCGAAGCCCTCGTGGGCGGTGACGAAGACGACGAGCGGCGGCCGGGCGAAGCCGGCGAGCAGCCGGGCGACGTCGAGTCCGGTGAGGCCGGGCATGTGGATGTCGAGGAAGACGACGTCGACGGCCTCGTCGGCGTCGGGTCCCGCCTCAAGGGCGCGCCCGATCCTGCGGAGGGCGTCGGTGGCGTCGGCGGCTCCCTCCGCGCTCCTGACGCGGGGGTCGGCGCGCAGCAGGTAGAGCAGCTCCCCGAGGGCGGGTGCCTCGTCGTCGACGGCCAGTACGCGCAGCATGCGGCGGAGTGTAACCGGCGGGCCGGGGGCGGCCGGAGGCGCGCGGGCTTCCTGGGGTCCGCCGCCTGCCGGTCGCCGTTTTGAGGTCGCGGGCTACTTGAGGAGCTTCGACAGACGGCGGTCGGCGAGCGGCTTGCCGCCGGTCTGGCAGGTGGGGCAGTACTGGAGGGACGAGTCGCTGAAGGAGACCTCGCGGATGGTGTCGCCGCACACCGGGCACGCCTCGCCCGTGCGGCCGTGGACCCGCAGGCCGCTCTTCTTCTCGGCCTTGAGCCTGCCGGCGGCGAGGCCGTGGGAGCGTTCGACGGCCTCGTGGAGGGTGGTCCGCATCGCCGTGTAAAGGGCGGCCGTCTCCTCGGGGGTGAGGTTCTGGACGGGCTTGAAGGGCGACATTTTGGCGGCGTGCAGGATCTCGTCGCTGTAGGCGTTGCCGATGCCGGCGATGAGGCTCTGGTCGCGCAGGGCGCCTTTGATCTGGCGCCGTTCGCCGGCGAGCAGCGCGGCGAACTCCTCCGGGCCGAAGTCCTCGGCGAGCGGGTCGGGGCCGAGCCGTGCGACGCCCGGCACCTCCTGGGCGTCGTGGACGAGGTGGACGGCGAGGCGTTTGGTCGTGCCGGCCTCGGTGAGGTCGAAGCCGTCGCCGCCGGTGAGCGCGGTCCGCAGCGCCAGCGGGCCCTTGCCGGGCCTGGGCGGACCGGAGGGCAGCGGGTCCTGCCAGCGGAGCCAGCCCGCGCGGGCCAGGTGGAACAGGAGGTGGAGCTCGCCTGCGGGTCCGGTGGTGGTGAGGTCGAGGAACTTCCCGTGCCGTCCGACCGCGGTGACCGTGGCGCCCTCGACGGCGCTCAGGGGCGGGTCGTACGTCTTCAGGACGCTGATCGCGACGGGCAGCACACGGGCGATCTCCTTGCCCACCAGGTGCGTGTCGAGGAACGCGCGGAGCGCTTCCACCTCGGGGAGTTCGGGCATGGTCCCAGCCTGCCGCAACGCTCCGGGGGTCGCGCGCCGGACGGTTCGTCCGCGGTTCGGATGAGTCGTCCGGGCGTGGTCCTGGGTCATACGGCTATGGGCCAGGGTCTCCCGGCGTGGCCCTGGGCGGACGCGTCCCCAGGGCCGTGACGGCGGCGATCACCGACAGCGCGGAGAGCAGCGCGAACAGGGCGGGGTAGCCGCCGAGCGGCCCGGCGAGCATCGCGCCGGCGAAGGGGGCGAGCGCGGCCGCGACGTGGCCCGGTGCGCCGAGGAGTCCGGAGAGCCGGCCGTAGTGGGCACTGCCCCAGCGGTCCGTGACGGCGGTGGCCTGGAGGAGCGTGAGGTTGCCCCGGACCACCCCGGCGAGCACGGACACCGCGATGAGCAGCGCGTACGGGCCTGCCACGGTCGCGAGGGCGGCGGTGGTGAGTCCTCCGAGTCCGATCAGCGCGGTGGTGCGGGCGGTGACGCCGAGGCGGCGGGCGAGGGTCGCGTAGAGGGTGCGGCCGAGGGTCTGTCCCACGCCGCCGAGGCCGAGGGCCCATGCGGCCTGGGCGGTGGTGTAGCCGCGGTCGAGGAAGAGGGGGACGAGGCCGATGACGACGGCGTACATCGCGAACGCGGACAGGGTGAACGTGACGGCCAGCATCCAGAACGCACGGCTGCGCACCACTCCGCCGCTGCCGCCGGTGACGTGCGATGGGCTCTCGGGCGCCGCCGGCCAGGGTGCCTTCAGGGCGAGGGCGTGGGCGGGGACGGTCAGGGCCGCGAGGATGCCCGCGAGCACCGCGTACGTGGCACGCCAGGACATGTGGTCGGCGAGGACCGCGGTCAGGGGTGCGAAGACCGTGGAGGCGAGTCCGCCGGCGAGGGTGACGATCGTCAGCGCGCGGACGTGGTCCGGGGCCCACCAGCGAGTGAGCGCGGCGAAGGCGGGCTGGTAGAAGGTGGTGGCCATGGCCGTTCCGGCGAGGAGCCATCCGGTGAGGAAGACGGCGGGGCCGGGGGCCGCGGCCACGATCAGCAGGCTCAGGACGCCGAGGACGGAACCGACCGTCATGACGATCCGCGGCCCGTGGCGGTCCAGTATCCGGCCGACGGGAATCCCGGCGAGGGCGGAGACGACGAGGGCGGCGGAGAAGGCCGCGGTGGTCGAGCCCGCGCTCCAGCCGGTGTCCGCGGTGATGGCCGGATTGAGGACGGGAAAGGCGTAGTAGACGATGCCCCAGCTCGTGATCTGGGTGACGCACAGCGCGGGCAGGACGGCGCGGGGCCGCGACCGGTCCCCTGTTCCGGTCGCGACCCCGTCCACCCGGGTGCTGTGGGCGGTCACGAGCCGCAGGCGGGTGCCGCGGTGGCCGTGCCGAGCTGGATGAGGGCCGGGGCGGGGGCGCAGCAGCCACCGCCGTCGGTCGCCCCGTCGGTCTGCGTCCCGTCGGTCCGCGCCTGGCCGGTCTGCGCCTGGTCGAAGAGGCCGGCGCCGCCGCAGACGCCCGTCTCCGGGAGGACGAGCTCGACCCGCTCGGCGGCCTCGCGGTCGCCGGCGATGGCGGCGACGACGGACCGGACCTGCTCGTAGCCGGTGAGGGCGAGGAAGGTCGGGGCGCGGCCGTAGGACTTCATTCCGACGAGGTAGAGGCCCTGCTCCGGGTGGGAGAGCTCGTTGACGCCGTGCGGGTAGACCGTGCCGCAGGAGTGCTGGTTCGGGTCGATGAGCGGGGCCAGCTCGACGGGGGCCTGGAGGCGCTCGTCGAGGCCGAGGCGGAGCTCGTCGAGGAACGACAGGTCGGGGCGGAAGCCGGTCAGGACGATGACCTCGTCGACCGGGTCGAGCCGGCGGCCGTCCTCGCCGACCAGGACGAGCCGCTCGCCGTCGGGCTCGATCGACTCCGTACGGAAGCCGGTGACGGCGTCGGCGTGTCCCTGGTCGACCGCGGCCTTCGCGGCGAGACCGAGTGCGCCCCTGGCGGGGAGCTGGTCGGCGGTGCCGCCGCCGAAGGTGGAGCCGGAGATGCCGCGCCGCAGGATCCAGGTGGCGTGCGTGCCTGCGCCGTCCGCGGACGTCGCGAGGTCGGCGAGGGAGGCGAGCGCGGTGAAGGCGGAGGCGCCGGATCCGATGACGGCGGTGCGCTTCCCGGCGTAGCGGGCGCGCACAGCGGGGTCCTTCAGGTCCGGGACGCGGTAGGAGATCCGTGCGGCCGCCGCCTTCTCGCCGAGCGCGGGCAGTCCGTCGCCGCCGGCCGGGCTCGGGACGGCCCAGGTGCCGGAGGCGTCGATGACGGCGCGGGCGGTGATCCGCTCCTCGCGGCCGTCGGCGTACTCGACGTGGACGGTGAAGGGCTGGGCCTCGCGGTCGGCGTCGACGATCCGGTCGCGGCCCGCCCGGGAGACGCCGGTGACCCGGGCGCCGAGGCGGATGCTGTCGCCGAGGACATCGGCGAGCGGCTGGAGGTAGCGCTCCGCCCAGTCGCCGCCCGTGGGGTAGGTGTCCGCGTCCGGCTTCACCCAGCCGGTGGGGGCGAGCAGCTTCTCGGCGGCCGGGTCGGTGACCTCGCCCCAGGTGGAGAAGAGCCGCACGTGCGACCACTCACGCACCGCCGCGCCCGCCCGGGAGCCCGCCTCCAGGACCAGCGGCTCCAGGCCCCGGTCGACGAGGTGCGCGGCGGCGGCGAGGCCGGCGGGGCCGGCCCCGATGACCACGATGGGCAGCCGGTCGGCGGGGGTGGTGGTGATGGTGGCGTTCATGACGGATCCCCTGTGTTTCGACGTCTGTCGATCTCTGACGCCCTCAGCATGGCACCTGTATCGACGGACGTCAACATAGACATTCATCGAATTCATGGGCGGGTCGAAGCGATGGGGAGGGGAGGTGGCGAAGGCGCCCTGGGCGCTTGGTTCGACATGTGTCAACATAGACATATGTCGAATGCGAAGGCGCTGCCCCTCCTCGAACCCGCCGCCGAACCCTGCTGCCCGCCGCTGAACGAGCGCCCGCTGACCGCCGACGAGGCCGAACGGACCGCCGTCATGTTCAAGGCCCTCGGCGATCCCGTACGCCTGCGGCTCTTCTCGGCCGTCGCCTCCCACGACGGCGGAGAGGCATGCGTCTGCGACATCTCCGACGTCGGCGTCTCCCAGCCCACCGTCTCCCACCACCTGAAGAAGCTGAAGGAAGCCGGCCTGCTCTCATCCGAGCGGCGCGGCACCTGGGTCTACTACCGTGTGGAACCCGCCGTCCTCGCCGCCATGGGTCAGCTCCTCACCAAGGCCGCCACGGCGTGAGGACCCGGCGGTCCTCCATCTCGAAGGGCTCTAGCCGTGGAGGAGCCGGGCGATCTCCCGGGCGGCTTCGCGGGCGGGGCGGCCGACGCCGATGAGCGTGGCGGAGGCGGGGCCCGTCCAGTCTCCGTAACCGAGCAGGTGGAGCCGGGGCTCGCCGACGGCGCGCGTACCGGCCGTGGGGACGTGGCCGCGCGGGCCGCGCAGGCCGAGCGGCGCCAGATGCGAGAGGGCGGGCCGGAAGCCGGTGCACCAGACGATGGTGTCGGCGTCCGCGCGGTTGCCGTCATCCCATTCCACGCCGGTCGCGGTGAGCCGGGCGAACATCGGCTGGGCCTTGAGCCGTCCCGCGTCCCGGGCCTCGCGCACGGGCGGTACGGCGACGATGTCACCGAGGGACGCCACCCCGCCGTTGTCCGTACGGCCTTCGTCGAGGGCACGGCGACGGGCGGTGGCGTGGTCGAACAGGGCCCGGCCGTCGATGTCGTCGGCGAGGTAGCGGGGTTCGCGGAGGGTGACCCACGTGAGGTCGGTGTCGTACGCGAGGTCGGCGGCGATCTGGGCGCCGGAGTTCCCGCCGCCGACGACGATCACACGTTCCCCCGCGAGGTCGGCGGGACGCCCGTACTCGACGGTGTGGAGCTGGCGGCCCCTGAACTCGCTCCGGCCGGGCACGGCGGGGACGAAGGGCCGCCACCAGGTGCCGGTCGCGCTGATGACCGTACGCGCCCGCCAGGTTCCGGCGTCGGCCTCGACGCGCAGGAACTCCCCGTCCCTGTGGACCGCTTCGACGCGGACGGGCCGGACGACGGGAAGCTCGTACCGCTGCTCGTAGTCGGTGAGGTACGAGACGACGTGCGAGGCGTCCGGGTACGTCTCCCCCGGCTGCGGCGGCATGAGCCGCCCCGGCAGGGAGGAGTAGGCGGCCGGTGAGAACAGGTGCAGGGAGTCCCAGGTGTGCCGCCAGGCGCCGCCCGGAGCGGACTGCGCGTCGAGGACGACGAAGTCGAGGCCGAGGCGGCGCAGGTGATAGCCGGCGGCGAGCCCGGCCTGGCCGCCGCCGATCACCACCACGTCCGCGGTCCGTGTCATCCGGCGGTCGTCCTGCCCCGCGGGAAGATGACCGCGACCAGGGCCAGGCCCAGGACCGCGCCGACCAGCTGCATGCCGATGAACCCCGGGACGGAGGCGGGGGCGATGCCGGCGAAGGTGTCGGTGAAGGCGCGGCCGATGGTCACCGCCGGGTTCGCGAACGAGGTCGACGAGGCGAACCAGTAAGCGGCGCCGATGTACGAGGCGACGGCGACGGGTGCGAAACGGAGCCGGTCGGTGCGCGCGAGCCCGAAGATCAGCAGGATCAGACCGGCGGTCGCCACGACCTCGCCGAGGAGCAGGTTCCCGGCCGAGCGGTCGTGCGTGGACCACTTCACCAGCGGCTCGCCGAACATCGCGTCCGCCAGTACCGCGCCCGCGACGGCGCCGACGACCTGCGACGGGACGTACACCGCGAGCTCGCGCCCGGTGACGCCACCGCCGCCGTGACGGGCGGTCCACCACTCGGCGAGGGTGACCGCCGGGTTGAAGTGCGCGCCGGAGACCGGGCCGAGGAGGACGATCAGGACGCCGAGGCCGAAGACGGTGGCCGTGGAGTTGGCAAGCAGCTGCAGCGCCACGTCGTCGGTGAGCTGGGTGGCCTGGATGCCGGAGCCCACGACGATCGCCACGAGGGCGGCGGTGCCGACGAGCTCGGCGGCCGCTCGCGCGACGAGCGGGGTACGGGGCGGGGTGGCGCCGGGGGCGGGCCGCGGCGACGTGTCGGCGGCTATGGCGTCGCTCGCTGCGGGCTCGGTGGCGGTCACGGGCGGGATCTCCTCGGGCAGGTGGGGCGAGAGGCTACGGACAGGCTCTCTTGGTGTCGGCGTTGGCGCGCGCGGCCTCGGCGAGGGCGGCGAACTGCCCGGCCAGGGCTTCGATGACGTCCGGCTTGAGCCGGTAGTACGTGAACCGACCGCAGGGCTCGGTCTCGACGACCCCGGCCTCGCGCAGCACTCTCAGGTGATTGGAGAGGTTGGTCTGCCTGGCACCGGTCTCCTCCACGAGGTGGGTGGTGCACAGCGTCTCGCGGGCGAGCAGGGTCACGATCTGGAGGCGCAGGGGGTCACCCAGAACCCGGATCAGATCAGTATCGACTGACGTCATCATGGACTGATACTGTCACATCACCCCGAGCTGATACCAGCCCGGGCTGACGTCTTCGACGCGCCGTCCCTGCCTCCGAGGAAGACCCGATGACTGCTCCGCTCGCCTCCGTGCTCTTCGTCTGCGTCCACAACGCCGGCCGCTCCCAGATGGCCGCCGGCTTCCTCAGCCACCTCGCGGGCGACCGCATCGAGGTCCGCTCCGCCGGTTCCGTCCCGGGTGACCAGGTCAACCCGTCCGCGGTCGAGGCGATGAGGGAGGTCGGCGTCGACATCTCCGCCCAGAAGCCGAAGGTCCTCACGACCGAGGCCGTCCAGGCGTCCGACTACGTCATCACCATGGGCTGCGGGGACGCCTGCCCGATCTTCCCCGGCAAGAAGTACCTCGACTGGGCGCTCGAAGACCCGGCCGGCCAGGGCGTCGAGGCCGTCCGCCCCATCCGCGACGAGATCAAGGGCCTCATCGAGGGCCTCATCGCCGAGATCGACGCGAAGCAGGAGGCGTGACCTCGGTGACCGAGCCGACCGCGACCACCGGTGACGACGTCCGCGAGGTCATCGTCATAGGCTCCGGCCCCGCCGGATACACCGCCGCCCTCTACACCGCCCGAGCCCAGCTCAAGCCCCTGCTCTTCGGCAGCTCGATCTTCGTCGGCGGCTCGCTGACCACGACGACCGAGGTCGAGAACTTCCCCGGCTTCCCCGAGGGTGTCGACGGGCCGGTCCTCATGGAGAACATGCGGGCCCAGGCCGAACGCTTCGGCGCCGAGATGATCGACGACGACATCGTCTCCGTCGACCTGACCGGCGAGATCAAGGAAGTCACCGACTCCGAGGGCACCGTCCACCGGGCGAAGGCCGTGATCGTCGCGACCGGCTCCGGCTACCGCAAGCTCGGTCTTCCCAACGAGGACGAGCTGTCCGGGCGCGGTGTGTCCTGGTGCGCCACGTGCGACGGGTTCTTCTTCCGCGACCGCGACATCGTCGTGGTCGGCGGCGGCGACACCGCCATGGAGGAGGCCACCTTCCTCACCCGCTTCGCCAGGTCGGTCACCGTCGTGCACCGCCGCTCCGCCCTGCGCGCCTCCAAGGTCATGCAGAACCGCGCGTTCGCCGACGACAAGATCTCCTTCGCCTTCGACAGCGAGATCGCCGAGATCACGTCCGAGAACGGCCTGCTCGGCGGCGTCGTCCTGCGCGACACCGTCACCGGCGAGAGCCGCCCGCTGGACGTCACCGGTCTGTTCATCGCCATCGGCCACGACCCGCGCACCGAACTCTTCACCGGCCAGATCGACCTGGACGACGAGGGCTACATCAAGGTCGAGGCGCCCTCCACCCGTACGAACGTCCCCGGCGTCTTCGCGGCGGGCGACGTCGTCGACCACACCTACCGCCAGGCCATCACCGCCGCCGGCACCGGCGCGGCGGCGGCCCTGGACGCGGAGCGCTACCTCGCCACCGTCGCCGACAGGGCAGAGGCCGCGAGGGTCTGACCGCCTGGGTCAGGGGGTCCCGGGTCACGGGGTCGGCGCCGGATTCCTGAGCACCTCCGTCAGGGCGGAGATGCTCTGGTCCCCGTAGCCGGCCTCGACGGCCCGCTTAGCAGGTCATGGAAGGGCTTGACCCATTCCGTGTCGAGGTTCGCCTCCCTGCCGAGTTCCTCGGCTGGCGATGACGGCCGGATGTGGCCCTGACGCGACCCGACGCGGGGCCCTGTGTGCTGCCCCCAGCACCCTGCGGCCGGTTGCGCGGCCTCAGCAAATCCTCAGCATCCGCGCGTGATCCTTCCCTGGACCGACCACCGTGGGAGTACCTCGTGATCACCGCCCCCACCCGCCGCCGTCAGGCCCTCCTCCTCGCCCTCGCCGTGCTCGGCACCGCCTCCCTGGCGGCCTGCACGGCCGGCCCCGGCTCGGACGGAAACCGGCCGAGGTCCTCGGCCGTCCCGGCCGACCCCGCCGCCCGCCCCGACCTCGGACGCTTCTACGGCCAGAAGCTCACCTGGCGGCCCTGCGGCGCGTACCGGTGTGCCGCGCTCACCGTCCCCATGGACTACTCCCGCCCCGGCGACGGCAGGACGTTCGTGCTGCCGGTGGCGAAGGCGGTTACCGCCGCCCCGGGGAAGCGCGTCGGTTCGCTCGTCCTCAACCCCGGCGGCCCCGGGGAGCGCGGGGTGCGGCTGATCAAGGACGGCGTCGCCGACGACCTGGGGCGGGGCGTACGCGAACGGTTCGACGTCGTGTCCTTCGACCCGCGCGGGGTCGGGGAGAGCAAGCCGGCCCTGACCTGCCGCACCGAAGAGCCGACCGAGCGCGCCGAACCGACCGGCGGGGAGCCCCAGGGCACACCGCTCCATCCTCGAACGGACGCCGAACGCGCCGACGTGCTCGCCGACGCGCGGACGACGGCCGCCGACTGCCGGAAGGCCAGTGGTGCGCTGCTGCCGCACGTCGGCACAGACGACGCGGCCCGGGACCTGGACGTGCTGCGGGCGGCGCTCGGCGAGCGGAGGCTGACGTACGTCGGCTGGTCGTACGGCACCAGTCTGGGCACCTCGTACGCCGAGCAGTTCCCGCGCCGCGTACGGGCGATGGTCCTGGACGGGGCGGTCGACCCGTCCCTCGACTGGCGGCAGCGCATGCTCGGCCAGGCGACCGGGTTCCGGAAGGCGGTGGAGGAGTACGCCGAGTCCTGCGCCGCCACGATCGGCGCCGCGTGCCCCGGCGCGACGCTCGAGGAGATACGCGCGCTGATCGACCGGCTCCTCGAGCGGACGCAGCGGGAACCGCTGGCGGTCGACGACTCCGCGTCCGGTCTCGACGCCGCGGGCCTCGTCTCCGCGCTGAGCCTGTCCATGTACACGCCGGAGGACCAGTGGGCGGACCTGTCCGAGGCCCTGCGCGCGGCGGACGACGGTGACGGGACGAGACTGGCGGGCCTGACGACGGGCGGGGAGGAGTCCCCTGACCCCGAAGCTGAGGCTGAGGCTGAGGTGGAGGCTGAGGGTGAGGCTGAGGGTGAGGCTGGATCCGAGGCAGGCTCCGAAGACGAGGCGGACGTCCCCGAGGACAACCGCGACGCCGCCCTCATCGCGATCAACTGCCTCGACGTCCCCCATCCGCATGACGCGCAGGCCTACTGGGATGCCCTGGCCCCCGCCGAGAAGGCCGCGGGCGTCTACGGCACGACCGGGGTGACGAACGAGCTGGTCTGCCGTGACTGGCCCACCGGTCGCGGGCGC
Source organism: Streptomyces exfoliatus (assembly GCF_000725545.1). Classification (GTDB taxonomy): domain Bacteria; phylum Actinomycetota; class Actinomycetes; order Streptomycetales; family Streptomycetaceae; genus Streptomyces; species Streptomyces exfoliatus. The sequence goes on from NZ_JNZP01000016.1 coordinate 104,068, forward strand.
CCGCACCGGGTGAGCGCCCCCGGGGTCCCGTCGGTCCTCGTCGTGGGCACGGCGGGCGACCCCGCGACCCCGTACGGGGAGGCGGTGAGCCTGGCGCGCCAGTTCCCCGACGGCATGCTGCTGACGTTCGACTCCACCGGTCACACCGGGTACGGCCGCAACGCCTGCGTCGACCGGCAGGTCGAGGAGTACCTGATCTCGCTCACGAGGGTCCGGCCGGGCACGACGTGCACGGCATGACGGCCGGGCTCCCGCCGTACACGAGGCCGTCAGGGCGTCATGATCACGCGGTCAGGGTCATGAGGTCAGGGCTCTCCTGCAGGTCGTCAGGGTTCTCCGGCGGGTCGTCAGGGGTTTCCGGCGGGTCGAGAAGGTCCAGTTCGGCCGTGAGAGCGGCGGCCAGCGCGTCGAGGTCGGGGACGGCCTCGCCGTCGGCGACGAGGCCGATGTGGACCTGCCCGCCGTACGGGGACATGGCGACGGCGAGGGACTGGCCGCGGGCGAGCGGGGCCATGGGGAACAGCGCGCGGAGCGGGGCGCCGCCGAGGGAGAGCGCGGAACGGGGCAGCGGCACCTGGGTGACGAGCAGGTCGAAGAGGAGCCGGGCGGCGCCGGAGGCCAGCGGGGCGCCGAAACGGTGGGCGAGCGGGTGCAGCCGGTCGGCGAGCAGGGCGACGGCACCGGCGCCCCGGAAGGGCCCGGCGGCCTTGTTGCGGTCCATACCGTGCCGGACGGAGGCAAGCCGCGCGGCCGGATCGGGCTCGGTGACGGGCAGGTCGACGAGGTAGCCGGAGAGGCTGTTGCCGGGGCCGGGCGGAGCGCCGGGGCGGCGGCGCGACACGGGGACCAGGGCCCGGGGGTCGGTCCCCGGGAGGGGGAGACCGCGTCCTTCGAACCAGCGGCGGAGGGCTCCGGCGACCACCGCGAGGAGGACGTCGTTGGCGGTTCCGCCGGTGCCGCGGCGGACCCGGTGGACGCGGTCGAGGGACAGGGTCACGGTGGCGACGCGGCGGGTCCCGCTGGACTCGGCGGCGAGTGCGGTGTCCGGGCCGTCGAGGCGGCCGACGCGCAGGACGGAGGATCCGACCACGGAGGCGCCGACCTCGACGGCCCTGCCGAGATCGCCGAGCCGCTCCCTGGCGATGCCGAGGAGCCGTCCGGGACCGGGGAGCCAGGAACCCGGCGGTACGGGGCGGGGCCGGCGAGCGGGGCGGCGGCCCGCGGCGATCTCGTCGAAGATCCCGGCGCCGATGGCGACGGCCCGCATGCCGTCGGCGAGGGCGTGGTGGAGTTTGACGAGCACGGCGAAGGAGCCGTCCGGGGCGCCACTCAGCAGGTACATCTCCCACGGCGGAAGGCCGCGGGCGACCGGGCGCTCCATGAGCTCGGCGGCGAGCCGCGCGGTCTCTGCGGGGAAGTCGGCGCCGGGGAGGGTGATCTCGTGCACGTGGCGGTGCACGTCGAAGTCCGGGTCCGCGCTCCAGGCGGCGCCGCCGACGGGGAGGAGGACGTCGCGGACGCGCATCCGGAGCCGGGGGACGGCGGCGGCACGGCGGGCGAGCAGGTCCAGGAGGTCCAGGGGTTCCCGGCCGGGTGTTCCGTCCGGGGGGACGGGGCCGAAGTGGGCGAGCGCTCCGAGGTGCAGGGGGTGGGCGGTGGATTCCAGGTGCCAGAAGGCCAGGTCAAGCGGTGCCAGTAGCTCGCTGCTCACGGGTGTGTCCTCACGTCCTGCGCGGAAGAGGCGATGGAGGCGGTGGAACGAAGTCAATCGCGTACCGACAGTTACGGTCAAGTACGATCAGTTCACGCTCAGTTAACATCGCCCACCCGCGGGCTCGGCCACGAGGGTGAGCTCCGGCTCGAAGAGCTCCGGCTCGAAGAGCTCCGGCTCGAAGAGTTCTGGTTCGCAGAGCTCCTGGATGGAGGATCTCAGTTCTCGACGGTGAACTCGCACCACACGCACTTGCCGCCGCCCCTCGACTCGACGCCCCACACGTCCGAGAGCTGGTCGACCAGGAAGAGACCCCGTCCGGAGACGCCCGCCTCCCCCGCCTCCCGGCGCCGGGGCAGGGCGCTGGACCGGTCCTCCACCTCCACCCGAAGCCGCCGTTCGGCCCCGCCGAGGACCCGCAGGGTCACGATCGCGCCGCCGTCCGTGTGCATCAGCGCGTTGGTCATCAGTTCGTCGGCGACCAGCTCGATCTCGTCCGCGCGTTCCCCGGCCCCCCAGGCCCGTACGGCCGCCCTGATCATGTGCCGGGCCGAGCTCAGCGCCTCCGGGTCGTTCTGGGCCACGTGCTGCCGGAACCGGCCGGCCCCCTGGGCGGCGGCCGCGCCCTGGCGGCGCAGCAGCAGGATCGCGACGTCGTCCTCGCCACCGCGGTCGGCGACGACGTCGCACAGAAGGTCGGCGAGCTCCTGGAGGTCGGCGGGTCCGCGCCGGACGAGGGCGGAGAGCCACTGGAGGCCCTCGTCGAGGTCGGCGCCGGGCTTCTCGACCAGACCGTCGGTGTAGAGCATCAGGGTCTGTCCTGGGTCCAGCTCCATGGTGGTCACCGGGTAGTCGAGCCGGCCGAACTCCGCGGAGAGGCCGAGCGGCAGCCCGCCCTCCACCGGCAGTCTGCGGCTGCGGCCGTCGGCCTCCCTGAGCAGCGGGTCGACGTGGCCGGCCCGTACCACCTGGACGACCCCGGTGGCGAGGTCGACCTCCGCGTAGGTGCAGGTCGCGAAGCGCTCGGTGTCCAGCTCGTGCAGGAAGACGGAGGCGCGGGCCATCACCGTGGCCGGGGTGTGGCCCTCGGCGGCGTACGCGCGCAGCACGATCCGCAGCTGGCCCATGACGGCCGCCGCGTGGGTGTCGTGCCCCTGTACGTCGCCGATGACCGCGCCGACCCGTCCTCCGGGCAGCGGGATGATGTCGTACCAGTCGCCGCCGATGTCCCGGCCGAGTCGGGCCGAGCGGTAGCGCACGGCGGTCTGGGCGCCGGGCACGTCGGGGATCCGGCGCGGCAGCATGGCCTGCTGGAGCCCCTCTGCGAGGTCGTGCTCCTGCTCGTAGAGCATGGCCCGCTGGAGGCTCTGGGCGATGCTGCTGCCGAGGGCGACGAGCAGGGTCCGCTCGTCCTCGCTGAATCCGGTCTTGTCGCTGTAGAGCAGGCCGAGGGCACCGATGGGCCGGGCCTGGGCGATGAGCGGCAGGTAGGCGGCGGCGGTGATGCCGAGCCCGCTGATGTGCGGCCAGAGGACCGGGAAGGAGTCGGCGAAGTCACGGGCCGAGTCGATGAACCGCGGGCGCAGGGTGCGGATCACCTCGCTCATCGGGTACGGCTCGTCCACCCGGGTGAAACGGGTGCCCGGCACGAACGCGCCGTCCGGGCCCTCCGCGACGAGATGGATGCGGCCGGCTTCGAGGAGGCCCATGACGAGGCTGGCGGCGCCGAAGTGTTCGAGCGCGTGGGAGTCGTTGAGCAGGTCGATGACGTCCTGCACGGTCCGCGCGTACGCGAGGGCCGCCGTGGTGCCCTCGACGACGCCGGCCCGCTTGCGCCGACCTTCGTCGAGGCCGAGCCGGGCGGCGGACTCGGTGAGCTCGTGGGTGGCGTCGCGCAGGACGCCGACGATCCGCACCGGGCGGCCCGCGTCGTCGCGGTGGACGATGCCCTGGGTGTGGGTCCACTGGTGCCGGCCGTCGCGGCGGCGGATGCGGAAGTACGCGCCGTACTGCTCGCTGCCCTCCTTGAGGGCCTGGGCGACGAGGGTGTCGAGGCGGCGGCCCTCGTCCGGCAGGACCCGTGAGCCGAGGGACTCGGGGCGGCCGTCGTACTCCGCGCGGTCCATGTCGAAGACTTCGAGGGCGGCGTCGTCCATGACCATCGTGCCGGCGACGAGGTCCCAGTCGAAGCCGCCCATCCGGAAGGCGGATCCGTAGTCGGCCAGGATCCCGGCGCCCGCGTCCCGCCCCTCCGGCGCGCCGCGGAGCCGCTCGGCCGCCTCCCCGCCACCGCCCCCGCTGCCCGCGTTCATGGGGCCACGCTAGGCGCAGCCCCGCCCGTGCGCACCATGAAGATCCGTTTCACCCTTCGAAGGTCTCCGGCTGTTCCGGGACCGGTCCGGCCGGGAAGAGCTCCTCGTCCGGCAGCTCGCCGTCCGGGACGGGGGGCTGCTCGCCCGGCGGCTCGGCGTTCGGGTCGCCGAAGGGGTCGGGGAAGGGCTCCGTACTCGGATCGGCGTACGGGTCGGCGTACGGGTCCGGGTACGGCTCCGTCTCGGGGTCCGGCTCCGCGTACGGGTCGTCGGGGTTCGGGTACGGGTCGGGATCGGCGTCCGGGCCGGGGTCCGTAGGGGTGGGTCCGGTGTCCGTGCCGCCGGTTGCGGAGGCGTCGGGGCTGACGGGGCTCTCCGGCACCGAGGGGACGGGGGGCGACGGGACCCGTGAGCCCGTGTCGGGGGAGGCGGGATCCGGGGACGCGGGCCGGTCGGGGGCGCTGGGGTCGGGCGTGCCGGCGTCGGTCAGGGCGCATTCGTCCGGGTCGCAGTCCGGTTCCACGGCGGGCTTGCGGTCCTTGTCGCCGTCGCTCCCGGTGAGCCGTTCGATCCAGCTGCGGTCCGCGGCGTTCACGATGACCAGGCTGGTGACGACCGTGGTGGTCGGCCGGACGACGATCACCCGGTCGGGGTCGAAGTCGTCCCAGGGGTCGCCCTGGTGGACGCCGTCCGTGGTCGCGACCGGCGTGCGGAGCGGGTTGCCGCAGGCGCAGCGGACGCGGGGGGAGCCGTACTGGTCGACGAGGACCGCCGTACCGGTTTGGAGGACGGACTGGAAGGCGTTGGCCCGGCCCTCGCGGTAGCCGTGGTTGGTAACCCGTACGTCCGCGCGCAGGACGACCGGGGTCAGCCCGCGCAGCCAGTCGGCGACGTTGGTCTCGGGGATGCCGGCGGCCTCGGCGAAGGCCCGTGTCCTGTCCTGGTCGGCGGCGAGGAAGGAGACCTGTTGGTCGACGTCGCAGCTGCCCTCCGCGCGCGTGCCGCCGTACAGGCCGGGGGCGGAGCCGGTGACCTCGCGGGCGTGCTCGGCGGCGGGGTCGGGCTCGCGCTTCCGGGTCGGCGGCCCGGTCGTGCGGGCGGTGGATTCGGTGAAGGGGTCGGGGCCCTGGGCCGCGAACGGCTGCAGAAGGATGTCCTGGGCGTCGGCCGCGGCAGGCTGGGCGCCGCCACGCGACCCCTCCCAGGCCGACGAGCAGCCCGCGAGCAGCAGGGAGGCGGCGAACGCCGCGAGCGCGGAGCGGGTCGCACCGCGCGGAATCGCGCGGGGGGCGGTGGAGGTCGCACGGCGTGGGGTCGCGTGGGGAGCGGTGGAAGTCCGCCGCGTCCGGCTGGGGGCTGAGCGCACCTGGTTCTCCCGCTTTCTCTCCCCCGGGCCACGGCGCCCGGTTCCGGCCAGTCCCTCATGTCTGTCGCAGCCCGGGGGGCGCCGCAAGCGGAGGGCGGCCGACCGGGTCCCGCGTAGCCACCCCCGCGCTTGAACACGTTCAAGAAAGCCCCTAGGCTCCATCCCGTGAGTTGAACGCGTTCAATCGGGGATGGTGGCACATGACCGCACTGTCGGTCCTGGTGGGATCGGTCGTCACGATCGGCATGTTCTGGGTGGTGCCCACGGGCCTCGCGCTCCTCGACGGCCCCCGGCCGCCCGGGTGGGACCGGCTCCGCCGCGCCTGGCCGCTGTTCGCCGCCCCCGGGGCGCTCTCCCTCTGGCTGCCCCGCTCGGGACTCTCGACCACGCTCGCCGCCGTGTACGCCCTCGCCACGCTGGCCCTCGCGCTGCAGGCGCCCGCCCGGCTGTTCCTCACCCGCTCGCTCCGGCCGGGCGAGGTGGCCGTGCTCACCGCCCTGGCCGCGCCCTCCGTCGCCGGTGTCGCGCTCGTCGCCGAACGGGCCTCGTACCCGCTCCTCGGCTTCGACCTGGACATCCTGGCCCTGACCGTGCCGCACTTCCACTTCGCGGGCTTCGCCGCCGCCCTGGTCGCCGGACTCCTCTGCCGCGTCCACGACGCCCCCGCCGCCCGCTTCGCCGCGCTCAGCGTCCCGGCCGGCACCGCGCTCGTCCTGCTCGGCTACTTCGTCGACGACTGGGCCGAACTCGCCGGGGCCGTCGTCCTGACGGCCGGCATGACGGCGGTCGCCGTCCTGACCCTGCGCGAGCGCCGTGCCGCGACGGCCGACCGCGTCACCCGCGGCCTGCTCGCCGTCTCGGCCCTCGTCCTCTTCGTCACCATGCTCCTCGCCCTGAGCTGGGCACTCGGCGAGGCGACCGGACTCCCCCACCTCGACCTCACCTGGACGGCCGCGACACATGGCCTGGGCAACGCCCTCGGCTTCACCGTCTGCGCGCTGCTCGCCCGCCGCCGCCTCGCGTCGGACCGCGCCGCGGCCCCCACTCCGGCCCCCAGGCCGACTCCCGCGACCTCCGCACCGACTCCCGACCCCGCGGCCCACCCCCGAACGGAGCTTCCGGCATGACCCGTCTGACGAGCAGCCTGTCCCGGCGCGAGCGCCCGCGCCCCGCCCTCACCTACCCCGAGGTCGGCGCCACCCGCACCCCGGCACACCTCCCCGAGGGCTACCACCACCTCCGGCACACCACGGCCGTCGGTCACGGCCGCGCCGACTTCGAGGCCGCGGGCGCCGCCGTCACCACCTGGCGGATGCACCGCGCCACCGGGGCGGGCGTCCTCGCCGACGCCGGCCGCGCGGAGCCCGGCGTCACCGTCGAGGTGTCGGCGGGCATCGGGCCGCTCAGGCTCGGCGTCCCCTGCTCGGTGATCTGGACGGCGTACGAGGAACAGCGCACCGGCTTCGCGTACGGCACCCTCACCGGGCATCCCGAGTGCGGCGAGGAGTCCTTCATCGTCGACCTGGACCCCGACGGCACCGTCCGGTTCACGGTCACCGCGTTCAGCCGCCCCGCCGCCTGGTACACCCGGCTCGGCGGCCCCCTGATCCCCCTGCTCCAGCGGGCGTACGCCGGTCACCTGGGCCGGGCCCTGCGGCGCCTCGTCAGTGAGTGAGCGGGGGGACGGGGGCCGATACTGGAAGCGATGGAGTGGTTCACCGCACCCGACCACTGGCTGAGCCGGATCGTCTTCCAGCGGGGGCTCGCCGGGCTCTACTGCGTCGCGTTCCTCTCCGCGGCGCTCCAGTTCCGGGCGCTGATCGGGGAGCGCGGCATGCTCCCCGTACCGGAGTACGTGCGCGTGACCCGGCCCCGCCACACCCCCTCGCTCTTCCACTGGCACTACTCCGACCGCCTCTTCGCGACCGTGGCCTGGGCCGGCGCCGCGCTCGCCCTCGCGATGGTGGCGGGCGCCGGGGACGCGGTGCCGCTGCCGGTGTCGATGCTGCTGTGGCTGCTGCTCTGGGGGATGTACCTGTCGATCGTGAACGTGGGCCAGACCTGGTATTCCTTCGGCTGGGAGTCGCTGCTCCTGGAGACCGGCTTCCTGGCGGTCTTCCTCGGCAACGACGACACGGGACCGCCGATCCTCATCCTGTACCTGCTGATCTGGCTGCTCTTCCGGGTCGAGTTCGGCGCCGGGCTCATCAAGATCCGCGGCGATCCCTGCTGGCGGAACCTGACCTGCCTCTACCACCATCACGAGACCCAGCCGATGCCCGGCCCTCTCAGCTGGTTCTTCCACCACCTCCCCCGCCCGCTGCACCGGGTGGAGGCCGCGGCCAACCACGTCGTCCAGCTGGTCGTGCCGTTCCTGCTGTTCGCCCCGCAGCCGGTCGCCACGATCGCGGCCGGTCTGATGATCGCCACGCAGCTGTGGCTGGTGCTCTCGGGGAACTTCGCCTGGCTGAACTGGATCACCATCGTGATCGCCGTCTCCGCCGTGGACGCCTCCCCGCTCACCGGCGACCATCCGCAGCCCGATCCGCCGCTCTGGTACGTGGCCCTGGTCGTCGCGGTGACCGCGTTCGTCCTGGTACGGAGCTACCGCCCCGCGCGCAACCTGCTCTCCCGACACCAGGCCATGAACCGCTCGTACGACCCGTTCCACCTGGTCAACACGTACGGGGCGTTCGGCACGGTCGGCCGGATCAGGGACGAGATCATCGTCGAGGGCACCGAGGACCCGGTGCCGCACGCGGGAACGGTGTGGCGCGAGTACGGCTTCAAGGGCAAGCCCGGGGATCCACGCAGGACGCCCCGCCAGTTCGCCCCGTACCATCTGCGGCTCGACTGGCTGATGTGGTTCGCGGCGCTCAGCCCCGGGTACGCGCGCGCGTGGTTCGGCCCGTTCGTCGAGCGGCTGCTCGACGGCGACCGGGACACCCTGAAGCTGCTCGCCCACAACCCGTTCCCGGACAAGCCGCCCACCCTCGTCCGCGCCCGGCTGTACCGCTACCGGTACACGACCTGGCGCGAACTCCGCGCCACCGGGGCCTGGTGGCACCGGACCCTGATCCGGGAGTACCTGCCGCCGACCCGGCTGCGGGAACCCGCGCAGGGACCGCGCTGAACGCCCCGGTGCCCCCGGCCGCGAACGGCCGGGGGCACCGGGGTGTGAAGCGAGGGATCAGTCGATGCCGGGCAGGATGTGGGGCTCCGCGAGGTCGTCCTCGTAGCCCGCGAGCCGGATCGGGGCCGCGTGGGCCCAGACTTCCAGGCTCCCCAGCTCGCCGTTCTTGCGCTGCCGGTCCTTGCGTTCGGCCGGCTGCGGTTTCTGCTTCGTCAGTTCGGGTGTCACCGCGCACTCCTCTGTGTCGCGTACCTGTGGGACTGGTGCCGGTCGGTCGCGGTGGCGCCGTTCATCGGGCGGGAGCGCGGCCTTGGTGGCAGGCCAATCCCGGATCGGCCGTGAAGACGGTGTGTGTCTTCGGTGGCCGACCGTGGCCATCAGAGTAACCAAATGAGCGCGCCCGCGCTCTACCGGGCTCGGAAGTGTGACGCGATCGGGTGAAAGAAGCCGGAAGAGCGCCCCACCGGGCCGGTGGGGCGCTCTTGTCGGGTCGGCCCGGAACTGACTGCCGGGTCCGGGGTTCTACCAGTTGGCGGGGGCGTAGTCCTTCAGGAAGCAGCCGTACAGGTCCACGCCCTCCTCGCCGCGCACGATCGGGTCGTACACCCGAGCCGCGCCGTCGACCAGGTCGAGCGGGGCGTGGAAGCCGGCCTCGGCGAGGCGCAGCTTGTCGAAGTGCGGACGCTCGTCGGTGATCCAGCCGGTGTCGACGGAGGTCATGAGGATGCCGTCGGTCTCGAACATCTCCTGGCCGCTGGTCCGCGTGACCATGTTCATCGCGGCCTTCGCCGCGTTGGTGTTCGGGTGGCCGGCACCCTTGTAGCCGCGACTGAAGACGCCTTCCATCGCGGAGACGTTGACGACGTAGGAACGCCCGCTGGACGCCTTCTTCGCGGCCTCCGCCATCGCCGGCCGCAACTTGCTGATCAGGATGAACGGCGCCGTGTAGTTGCACAGCTGGGTCTCGAGCAGCTCGACCGGGGAGATCTGCTCGATGCTCTGCACCCAGGTGTTGCTGTCGACGACGTCCGGCAGCAGGCCGCCCGCGTCGATGGCGGTGCCGTCGAGGTGCCGGGCGATGCTGGCGTTCCCCGCGACCAGGGCGAGGTCGGCGACCTGCTGTGCGTCGAGGCCGCTCACTCCGGCGGGCAGCGCGGACGACGATCCGAGCTCGGCGACGGCGCCGGAGTTGAAGGCGCCGATGACGTGCCGCTCGGGAAGGTCCCCGGCCGGCAGCGCGGCGTTCTCGCCCTCGACCAGCGCGGCGTACGCGGACGGCAGCCGGCGCACGGTCTGCGTCGCGTTGTTGATGAGGATGTCCAGCGGCCCGTTCTCGGCCATCCGGTCGGCGAGGGCCACGGCCTGGGCCGGGTCGCGCAGGTCGATGCCGACGACCTCCAGGCGGTGGATCCAGTCCGCGGAGTCCTCCATCGCCTTGAAGCGGCGGACGGCGTCCTTGGGGAAACGGGTGGTGATGGTGGTGTGGGCGCCGTCGCGCAGCAGCCGCAGCGCGATGTACATGCCGATCTTGGCCCGGCCGCCGGTCAGCAGGGCCCGCTTGCCGGCCAGGTCGGCGCGGGCCTCGCGCTTGGCCCGGTTCAGGGCGGCGCACTGCTGGCAGAGCTGGTGGTAGAAGTAGTCGACCTCGACGAACCGCGTCTTGCACACGTAGCAGGAGCGCGGACGCTGGAGTATCCCGGCGATCCGGCCCTCCTCGGTGACGGAGGACGGGAGGATTCCCTCGGTCTCGTCGTCGATGCGCTGCGCGGAGCCGGTGGCGGTCGCCTCGGTGACCGCCTTGTCGTTGGCGGTCTTGGCGGCCCGGCGCTCCTGGCGGCGGCGCTGCTTCACGGTCCGGTAGATCCCGGCGGTGGCGCGCCGGACGCGGATCGCGTCCGGGTGGTCGACGTCCAGCTTGTCGAGCTCGTCGAGGACGCTGAGGCAGACGGCCAGGCGATCGGGGTCGACGCCCGGCCCGTAGTCCTGGTTTTCTTCGGTCACCGTCATGGCCTTCGGGTTCCTCGTTCGCTCGTACGTCGCCGCTCTTCGGCTTTCAAAAGCCCAACTTTACGGAGCGGACGGCCGCGCATCCAAACCCGTTCGGGGGGCGTGGTCGAAGACACAGTCGCCGCACAGCCCCGCGCCGGGGCAGCGGTAGTAGAGACAGCAACTGGTACGGCGCAGCCGGGGGCCGCGGACCGTACCGGCGAGGTCCGGGTGGTCGAGGAGCCCGGAGACCAGGACGGCGCCCCGTTCGGCCGCCTCCGGGCGGCCGTGGGCGCGGGCCCAGCGGGTCAGCTCGCGCAGGGCTCCGGCGAGAGCCGAGCCCGCGTTGCCCCACAGCAGGCGCGGGGAGATCCGTCCGTCGCGGCGCAGCGCGGCATGCAGCGGGACGAGGTGGGCCTCCTGGACGGCCGCGCGGAGCTGGTCCACGGTGGCCGGGCGGGTCACGCGGCCGGCCCACCACAGGTCGTCGGGCGCGGACAGCGCCCCGTCCCAGTACAGCTCGCCGGGGTCGAGGTCGGGGAAGCGGCCGTGCAGCGCGGCGGGGCCGAGGGCGGTCGACCAGAGCCGGGCCGCGAGCCCGAGGTGGGCGACGGAGGCGCCGACGCGCCGCTCGGGGGCACCGAGCCGGGCGGTGACCCGGTCCACGCGCGCGTGCAGGGGGCCGTCCTCCCCCGCGTACAGCCGCGCGAGCGGGCGGTGTGCGCCGCCGGTCTCCGGCACCGTGGTGCGCAGGGCGAAGAATCCGCCCGGCGATTCGCTCTCACCGGGGTCCACGAGATCCACGCGCGCGTCCTCTCTGGTCGTGGCAGGCCGTCGATTTTTCCGCCCACGTTAGCTCCCTTTCACGACTCCCCCGACGGCTCGAAAAGGACCCTTTACATCCGTTCTGACCTGCGCGGGCGTACGTCTCCAGGCGTACGCGACGGCCGCATACTGCGACGGCGGTACCCGTGAAGACGTCCCCTGGGACGACGACGCGATCGGCCGGGAAGAGAGATCGTGGAAGGTATGAGCCCCCTCCTGCTGTCCGTCCTCCTGGCCCTGGTGTCGGCGGTCGCCTACGCGGCCGCGGCGATCGTGCAGGAGCGGGTCGCGGCCTCCGCCGCCGGTCCGCGCTACGCACCCCTGCGCAATCCGGTCTGGTGGGTGTCCGTCCTGCTCAACGGCCTCGGCGCCGCCCTGCACGTCGCGGCCCTGGCGTACGGCCCCCTCAGCCTGGTCCAGCCGCTGGGCGCCCTCACCATCGTCTTCGCGCTCCCGATGGCGGCCCTCTTCGTCGGCCGCAGGGCCGGACGGCGGGCCTGGCGCGGCGCGCTGATGGCCACGGTGGGCCTGGCGGGACTGCTCAGCCTCGCCGACGGCGCCGAGCCCCGGTCGCTGGCCGACGGCGCCCGTTGGCTGCTGACCGTCTGCGTCCTCGGCGTGGTGGCCGGCCTGTTCACCGCGGCGCACCTCATAGGCAGGTCCGCGCTGCGCAGTGTCGTCCTCGCCGCCGCGGCGGGGGTCTCCTTCGGTATCGCCTCGGTGTTCACGAAGTCGGTGGCCGAGGAGTGGACGCCCGAGGCCCCGCTCGCGGAGTGGACCGGTCTGCTCGTGCTCTCGGCCCTGGCCGTGACGGGGCTGCTCCTCTCCCAGGCCTCCTACCGGGGCGCCGGCCTCGCCGCCCCGCTGGCGACGGTGACCGTGGTCAACCCGGTGGTGGCCGCCGCCGTCGGCCTGACCCTGTTCGGCGAGAGCTTCCGCTACGGCGCCGCGGGCACCGTCGCCGCGCTGATCTGCGGGGCGGTGGCCGCGGGCGGACTGATCCAGCTCACGCTCGACCGGATGACGGTGCCGGCCGGGGCACCCTCGACGTCCGGGTCAGAGGGTGACTCCGCGGGCCCTGAGGTAGGCCAGGGGGTCGATGTCGGAGCCGTACCCGGGTCCCGTCCGAACCTCGAAGTGGAGGTGCGGTCCCGAGCTGTTGCCGGTCGATCCTGAGCGCCCGATGCGCTGCCCGGCCTGCACCCGCTGCCCCTCGCGGACGGTGAGCGCGGAGAGGTGCGCGTACTGGCTGAAGCGGCCGTCGTCGTGGCGGAGCACGATCTGGTAGCCGTACGCGCCGCCCCATCCGGAGGACACGATCCGGCCGGCGGCCACGGCCTTCACCGACGTGCCGGTGGGCACGGGGAAGTCGACGCCCGTGTGGTAGCCGCTGGACCAGGAGGAGCCGCGGGTGCCGTAGCGGGTGCCGATGCCCGCGGAGACGGGGGCCGAGTACTCCTCCTTGTCCGCGGCGGGGGGCCGCGTCTGGGACACGGGTTTCGTGCGGGGCTTGGTGCTCGGCTTGCTGGTCGTTCCGGAGCTGGGCCTGGTGCTCGGCTTGGCGCTGGGCTTGGTAGTGGGTTTGGCGATCGGCTTGCTGCTGGGCTTCGTCGTCTGTCCCGGCGCGGGCCTGGTGGGGGGCTTCGCGGGAGGCGCGGTGGCGGTGGGCGTCCTGGGAGGGGACGTCTTCGCCGGGGGTGTCTTCGCCGGGGACGTCTTCGGGGACGCGGCCTTCGGCGGGGGCGTGGCCGCCGGCGCGGCCTTCTTCGGCTGCTTGGGCGCGGCGATGCGCAGGGTGAGCCGCTGGCCGGGGTGGATGAGGTCGGGGTCGGTGCCGACGACGGACCGGTTCGCGTCGTAGATCCGCTTCCAGCCGCCCTGGACGTGCTCCTCGCGGGCGATCTTCGACAGGGAGTCGCCGGGTGTCACCGTGTACATCTCGCGGACCGTGGGCACGGAGGTCGGGCTCGCGTCCCTGGCCGGCTGTGCGGGCAGGGCGCGCTGTCCCGGCAGGGAGGCGGGTCTGACCGCGTTCCCGCCTGCCGGCGCCTTGGCCGCCGTACCGCCGGGGGCGATGTCCGGCGCGTCGCCGCCTCGGGCGAGGCCCGCGCGGGGGCCACAGGACGGCCAGGCGCCGGGCCCCTGGCCCTTGAGGACGCGTTCGGCGATGGCGATCTGCTGGTCCTTGGACGCCAGGTCGGCGCGCGGCGCGTAGTGCGTGCCGCCGTACCGCTCCCAGGTGGACTGACTGAACTGGAGGCCGCCGAAGTAGCCGTTGCCCGTGTTGATGCTCCAGTGGGAGGTCGACTCGCAGGCCGCGACCTTCTCCCAGACGTCGAGCGAGGCGGCCTGCACGGTGCCGGCGCCGATCAGCGGCAGCGCCATTCCGGCGCCTCCCGCGGTGACGGTCAGCGAGGCACGGTTGATCCGGCTCGGCTGGTGGCGACGGTGACGTCCGCGTACGGCCATGGGCCCCCCTTGAACACAGCGACAGCCGTCCAAGTTAGGGGTGGCGCACGCTCCGTGACAAGGGATTCGCGAAAGCTCAACGTCCTTCCGTCACCTCTGCGTTGACGCGGGACGGCGGCCGGCGGGGCCCGGCTGGGGCTGAGGCTCGGGTTCCGGTACGGGTCCGCCGGGCTGCGGCGCCGGGCCGGGTTCGGGGTCCGGGGGTACCGGTACCGGGTTCGGCGGGGGGACCGGCGGCGGTGTCGGCACCGGCGGCGGAATGGGCGAGGGCGGCAGCGGATCGGGATACGGATGCGTCATGACGGGCCTTTCGGTCGACGGGTCCCTCCTATCCCAGGGTGACCCGGCAAACCCTGTCACGCCCGGCGGATCCCGCCCTTCGGGGTCAGGCGCCGGCCTTGGCGGCACGGGCCGCGGCCACGGCGCCGGCGGCCGCCGCGAGCCCGGGGCGGGGGCTCGCGAGGACGGGCCGCCGGGTGGTCATCCGCTCGACGGCGTCCGCCATGGACGCCTGGGCGAGCACGACGACGCTGCCGTCCGCGGGGGGCGCCGCGTCGACGGCCGCCGCCACGGCGTCGAGGTATCCGTCCCGGTCCCCCGCCTCGAACCGCTCCCAGGCGCCCTCGACCACGGCGGTGCTGACGACGGAGGTGTCCGGTCCGGACTCCTCGGCGATGAGGGCGACGGTGGGCTCCAGGGTGGAGTGGAGGGCGGCCACCACGACGATGCGGCGGAAGCGGGCGGCCTCGGCGGCCATGGGCCGGTCCACGCGGAGCACGGGCACGCCGAGGGGGCCGGCCTGCCGCTCGGCGACCCCGCCGATCGTGGAGCAGGTGCAGAGCACGGCGTCGGCGCCGCCCGCGACAGCCGCCGCGAGGGCGGCGGCCACGGCCCCGGCGACCGCGTCGGGGCCCGCTTCCCGGGCCCGTACGAGCAGCTCCTCGTCGACGAGGTGGCGCAGGACGAGCCCGGGGTGGTGCCGGTCCCGCAACCCGTCGAAGACGGGGACGTGGACCGGTGAGGTGTGCAGCAGGGCGAGGGTGCCGGCCGTGCCCGTGGTCACCACAGGTCGGGGGTGGCCTTGAGCTGGAGCTTCGCCGCGCGGACCACGTCGGCCGCGGGGACCGGGGCCTCGTCGGGGTGACGCTCGGCCCACTTGGCGGCGTAGGGGCAGAGCGGTACGACGGGAACGCCCTCGCCCGCGGCGATCGTGTAGAACTCGCGCACGAGCGCTCCGGCGATCCCCTTGCCCTCGTGGCCCTCCTCGACGATCGTGTGCACCGCCACGAGGGCGTGGGGCTCGGCGTCCAGGACGAAGTAGACGACGACACCGACGAAGGTGTCGTCCTCGAACGCCTCGAGGCGTCCGTTCGTCCGGTCGTCGCGGATCTTCAGCTCGGCCATGCGGTACGTCTCCCTCGGTCCGGACGGTTCAGATCTGCGCGGGCACCGCGTGCGGGCCGCGCACCGTGTCACTGCCGGGAACGGGCGCCGACGCGTCGCTCCCCAGCTCCACGATGCGGTTGTCGCCGTCGACGTGCACGACGCGCGGAACCAGCGTCCGGGCCTCGGCGTCCTCGACCTGCGCGTAGCTGATGAGGATCACGAGGTCGCCGGGGTGCACGAGGTGGGCGGCGGCGCCGTTGATCCCGATGACCCCGGAACCGCGCTCGCCCTCGATGACGTAGGTCTCCAGGCGGGCCCCGTTGTCGATGTCGACGATGTGCACCAGCTCACCGGGGAGGAGGTCGGCCGCCTCCATCAGGTCCGCGTCGATGGTGACGGAACCGACGTAGTGCAGGTCCGCCTGGGTCACGGTCGCCCGGTGGATCTTGGACTTGAACAGAGTGCGCAGCACTGTGGACTCCTCTAAGACGGCTCCCTGCCTGCTTCGTGCAGGTCAAGGGCGTTCTCGACCTTACACCGACACCCCCGTCCGATGTTTGTGAGGAACATCGCTCCGGTGGGGCTAGACGGCTTCCCACCTGGGCTTTCCCTTCGCATCGGCGCCTGTTGGGACGACCGTCCCGGAACGCGCGGGGACTCATGCTGCCCGGTTGCCGACTTACCTGATGAGCCATCAGACATGCGGGAGGCCCCTCTGCACACACGGATGACGTGCGCCCACGCACCTCCGACCTGTCGGCACTGACCTCGCTCTGGCTCACGGAACACGGCCCCTTTGGCCATCAACCGGTCGACGCTCGACCGCTCCGGAAGTCGGCTCTCTGGTTGCCGCCCGCCCGAGGCCCCTCGGCAGCGCGGAACTCGCGAGCGAGGCGGGGCCGAGGCACCGACGCCGGCCCGCCCGGGCCGAAGCCAAGGTCACGCGCCGCTGCGCCCTTGCGTGCGCCCGCCCTCGTCCCGATCCAGCGCACGGAGCTGCCCAAGCAGTTCGGCGTGACCGTCTGGGACGTGCTCCACACTCGCGCGGGCCACCTCCCTGTCATGGCGTGGAGCGGGCCGGGGACTGGCGGAGCACTGGGGTGCGCTCAAGTACACCCAGGCCCTGGCCGGCGGCGGAGACTCCTTCCTCGGTCTCACCGACGAGGGCCATCGCATCGCGGACCACTACACGTCGCTGCAGTCCGGCGAGCTCGGCATCGGCTTCGCGCTCACCCTCGCCGAGCACCTCCTGCGCCGCCGTTTCCCCGGCCACTCGGTGACGATCGTCCCCGCCGACACGGCGTTGCGCGCGGGCTGGGCCCTCACCAGCCGGGACAGGGGCGAGAAGGTGAAGTACCGCTACCGGCCCCACTACTTCGCCGAGGTCTGGCAGCCGGGCGAGGCGTCCCGCGTCTCCCCCTCGCCTGCAAGGGAAACCACGGCAACTCCGCTGCCTCCGCCGACCAGCTGGCCTCCGCCTCCGTCCACACCGAAGCGGTCCACATCGGTGCGTGGAACGAGACCCCGGCCCTGCTGTTCAGCACGGAGATCCCGACGGACGGGGGCACGATGGCCGTCCACGCCCTTGAGGCGCCGGGCAGCGGCGGCCGGTTGTCCCCGGCGGAGGGCCGGGAGCCGAAGCTGAACGCGTCTCCGACGCAGGCGAACGTGATGCCGGACATCCACCCGCCGGCCAAGGGCCTGGTGGCTCCCGATCCGGTGCGGGGCTGCCACGTGCAGCCGAAGGACTTCGCCTGGTTCCAGGAGTCTCTGGCCCACACCACCGCGGGCTCCGGCCACGCCACCGCCCGCCACCTCACCGAGCGGCAGGGTCACAAACGCTTCACCGGCCTCGAACACGCGGCCAGCACGAGTGTGCAGGACGCTGCCCACACGCTCCTGGGGACCGAGTACGTCGGCACCGACCACGTCTTCCGCCTGAACGGTCCTCGCGTCGAGGCGTTCTCCGGCGTGGACCAGGCACTCTTCCGTCTCCTCGCCAGGGGCGACGTCGAGGAGTACCGCGCCGTCGTCCACGCCGGCCGCGGCACCCGCCCCCGGCTCACCTTCGACAAGCACTGGGGCGGTCCCGTCTCCGTCCACGCCGACGGCTCCGTCTTCGCCCTGCGGTTGCCGCCGGGGAAGGACGAGAAGCCCCCGTAGGACCGGGGATCGCTGTCGGGGCCGCTCGCCTCGGAGCCGGCCCCGACGGGATGTGGATCTGCCGGCAGGCTCAGAGCGGTACCCCGGCTCCAATGCTCCCGGCGCCGATGGCTCCCCTCAGCACGTGGGCGATCTCCTCGGGCTTGAGGTCGATGCCGTCGAGCCCCTCCAAGGTCAGCGGGACCTCCTCCAGCGCGTACTCGCCGCGGCCCTCGGCGCTGAACTCGGGGCCGGTGCGGTCGTCGAAGGACCAGGTCGCGATGCGGGCGAGGTAGAAGAGCTGGCGCTCGTCGTCGGCCTCCATCGTGTGGAGGAGGCGGATGATGTCGGCCTTTCCCGCGATCTCCTCGTGGATCTCCCGGTGGAGGGCGGCCTCCCTGGACTCGTCGCTGGGCTCGACACCGCCGCCGGGCAGGACCCAGTACTCGGGGATGCCGGGCCTGGTGCGGCGGATGACCAGCATCGTGTCGTCGGCGGTGACGAGGACGGCGCGGACTCGTTCGATCATTTCGGTTCGTCTCCTTGCTTGTTGACGGTCTCAGTGGAGCAGCCAGCCGCCGTCGACGTGAACGGACTCCCCGTGATGAACGAGGCGGAGGGGCCCACGAGGAACGCCACCAGGGCCGCAACGTCCTCGGGCCGGCCACGGCGCGGGACGCACTGGCGCTTGATCTGGTCCTCCGGCCGCGCACGGTGCCGGGCGGGGAGGGCGTTCGGTTCATCAGCTGCAGGAGGTGTCCCATTACATACAAGCGCGACGATCCGGCTACCTCGGGGCCTCCCGGTGCCTTGCCGCCAGGTCAGGCAGGCACCGGGCGCCGGGTGCGGCGGGTGACCGCCCGGCGAGTCGCGCGGCGCCGGCCTGCCCGGTCCGGACGGAGGTCAGGGGTGGGGCGATGTCTTCGATCTCGCCGACCCGCTGTCGTTTCCGGCGGCGGGGGGTGGCCCCGGTGGGATCCGCCGCGTTCTCCGCCGATGAGATGCGGACGCCGTCCCCTCCGGGCAGAGTGGGGAAGGACCTGTTCGTACCGAGGTGGTCCCCTGTGGTCCCGCGTGCTGGAGACGGGACGGACTGATGCGAGGATTGTCGTGACGTCGGAGTGATCGATGTTCCGCAGACGGCCGGCCGACAGCAGCGAGGACCTTCTGGTCCGGCTCGGGTCGCTGACCGCCAGGGCGCGGGAGCTGGCCGAGACGCAGCGTTCCCGTGTCGAGCTCGCCGTGGCCCTGCAGCGCGACATGCTGCCCTCGGACCTGCCCAGTCTTCCGGGCGCCCGGCTGGCCGTCCGCTATGAGCCCGCCAACCACGGGCTCAACGTCGGCGGTGACTGGTACGACGCCTTCTCCCTGCCCGGCGGGCAGATCGGCATGTCCATCGGTGACGTGCAGGGGCACAACATCGAGGCCGCCGCCTTCATGGGACAGGTCCGCGTGGCACTGCGCGCGCTGGCCTCCGTCACCGGAGACCCGGGAGAGCTGCTCGGTCGCACCAACGACCTGCTGATCTCGCTGGGCGCCGACCTCTTCGCCACCTGCACCTTCCTGCGGCTCGACCCCGCTGCCGGCACCCTGGAGTGCGCCCGGGCCGGTCACATCCCCTACATCTGGGCCACCACCGACGGC
The DNA here is from genome assembly GCF_000725545.1 of Streptomyces exfoliatus. Classification (GTDB taxonomy): domain Bacteria; phylum Actinomycetota; class Actinomycetes; order Streptomycetales; family Streptomycetaceae; genus Streptomyces; species Streptomyces exfoliatus. The sequence continues at coordinate 123,042 of NZ_JNZP01000016.1, forward strand.
CGCTCCGGTATCGACGACAGCGAGGGCGGGCCTCCGCTCGGTGTGCTCCGCGGCGTCGACTACCCGGCCACGCGCCACCGGCTCACCGCCGACGGTGTCTTCGTCCTCCTGACCGACGGGGTGGTGGAGGGGCCCTCGCTCCACGTCGACGAGGGTCTGGACCGGGTGACGCGGCTCGCCGGGATCACCGCCGTCGCCGGGCTGGACGTCGACGCGCTCGCCACCGCCGTCATGAAGCTGGCGGCCACGGTGGGGCACGAGGACGACGCGGCCGTCCTGGTCGTCGGCCATGACGGCGGTCCGGCCCGGTCGGCGGCCGAGGTGTGAGGGGAGGGGGCTCACCTCGGGACGGGTCGGTCCTCGGACCGCCCCGGGCCCGTGCCGTACGGCGGCGCCCGACACGCAGGGGGCCTTGACCGGTCGTGGCGGCCCGGCCGGTGTCTGATGGCTGACGTGTTGGATACTCGGCAGTTCCGGCCCTCTACGGAGGCGGCTCTGATGTCGCTGGCCGTGACGGTTTGCTACTACGCGGCCGCACGACTCGGCCTGATGGGCCGCCTCGTCGTCGACGGCGTGGTGGTCACCCCCATCTGGCCGCCCACCGGCGTCGCCGTCGCCGCCCTGCTGCTGTTCGGCGCGCGGGTCTGGCCTGGGATCGCCCTCGGCTCCTTCCTCGTCATCGCTTCCCTCACCGCTCCGGGGCCCACCACAGTGGTCACCGTGGTGAGCAACACCGTCGCGCCGCTCTGCGCCTTCCTGCTGCTGAGACGGGCCGGCTTCCGGCTCGACATGGCGCGGCTGCGGGACGGACTCTCCCTGGTCTTCCTCGGCGGGTTCGGCGCCATGCTGATCAGCGCGACCTTGGGGGTCGGACTACAGGTGGCGAAGGGCTCCCTGGACAAGAGCGAGTTCTGGCCCATCTGGCTGGCCTGGTGGGTGGGCGACACGATGGGGGTGCTCCTCGTCGCCCCGCTCCTGCTCGTCCTCGCGGGGCCGGCCGGACGGTTCCGGGTACGGCGCTGGAAGGAGGCGGCCTTTCTGGGGCTGACGACCCTGGTCCTCATGCCCATGGCCGTGCTCAGCCCGATGAGCATGCTCTTCCTCGTCTTCCCCCTGCTGATCTGGGCAGCGCTCCGCTTCCAGCTCGCCGGAAGCATGCTGTGCGCGCTCTTCGCCTCCGTGCTCACCACCTTCGAGGCGACCGCCGGGCGGGGCGCGTTCCTCCACCTGACGGACGTCGAGATCATGGCAAAGCTCCAGGCGTTCAACGGTTCCGCCGCCCTGACCGCCCTGCTTCTCGCCTCCGTCATCACCGAGCAGCGTGCGACCCGCCGGTCGGTGCGCCGCGCCTGCGAGGAACTGGCGGAGGTCCTGGAGCACCTCGCGGCGGGCGAGCCCTCACCAGGTCCACCCGGCACCGCCGAGAGCCGGGCAGCCCCACCCGGCGGGCACCGGGACCCGTGACACCTGCGCCGGAGCCGACGCGGGAATCAGGAGCCGTACAACGCCTGGAAGGCATGGGAACTGTCCGACCAGGTCGCAGGGCATCGGCCCACAGCGTGCGGCCCCGGCGACTCGTATGCCTCCTCCACGGTCCCGGCCAGGCCGACGAGCATGCGGTCGGACTCGCGCCGGACGCGGTAGCCGCCGGCGACCCGGGGGAAGGTCGGCACGTCGTGTGTCCATGCCGACGCCACCCTCCGGCTCTGCGGCCTGGCTCCGGAAAGCCACTACGGATTCTGGAAGGCGACAACCTCGCGGTCCGCGCGGTCTGCCCCGTACCGTCCGGCGACACCGACCTGACCGGCTCCTGCCACAGTGGCCGGCGCATCACCACTCGTTCCGGGCGATCGAGCGTCGCGGTGTCCCGGCCGGCACCGCAGTCACACGGTGGATCGCAACAGTGCCGACCGGCTGGGGCGGACGCCATGCCTCTGCCCCAGCCGTTGCGCAGGAAGCGGCTCCTCCTGGTGCTACAGCGTTGGCGCCGGCGCGGGCTGCGTCGGCTCCGTCTGTTCCGGCGCGGACCGCGAGGGGAGCTTCGAATAGCGGAACGGCGCTATCAGCAGGCCCAGGTACGAGTCCGGCATCTTCACGTTGTCGGCGAGGCCGATCTCCTCCGGGGGCCTGCGGTCGCTCGGCTTGTAGAAGGTACCGAAGAGCAGGTCCCACACGACGACCTTGCCGCCGAAGTTGCTGTTCGCCTCCGAGAGGTTCCTCGAGTGGTGCCAGCGGTGGGTCTCGGGGCCGGGGACGAGGTAGTTCAGCGGGCCCAGGCGGACGTCCATGTTCGAGTGCATGGTGACGCCGTGGCAGTTGTAGAACGTCAGGAGGATGATCAAGCCGGAGAGGCTGTCCAGCGTCCAGCCGGTGAGCGTGAGGGGGAAGACGATCGCGATGTCGTCGAGGAAGAAGTCGACGGGGTGGAAGCGGGCCGAATTCAGCCAGTACAGGCGCTCCGAACTGTGGTGTACGGCGTGGAACCGCCAGGCGGCCTTCGACCCGTGCACCCAGCGGTGCATCCAGTAGTAGAAGAACTCACCGACGAACAGTGCGAGCACCGCCTGGGCCGCCGGGTGCCAGCCCGTCGGCCACAGGCTGTGGTCCAGCTCCTGGGAAAGGTAGACGGCGGCCGCGAACAGTCCGGACAGGAAGAGCGGTTCGATCAGCCGGGACACCACGAGGAGGGCGACGAGGCTGGAGGTCGCATCGGTCACCACGTCCTTCCGGGACCGGTTCCAGCTTTCGTAGAACGGCTGCACCCGTTCGAGGACGGCCACATAGACCGAGGCGAAGACGGTGACCATCGGAACGATGAGCAACTGCGGGAACGACGTGTCGACCAGGCATATGGCCGCTCCGAGCGTCACCACCATCAGGAAGGGATAACTCAGGTATCTGATGGTGAATCTCACGGCCCTGCGTGAACGCCCCATCTCGTCACCTTTCTCTGGTCTCACGCTGTCGTCCCCTTCGTCGTCGGTCGGTCGTTTGATGCGTAATAAACGGAAGTCATTCTCCGGCGGCTTTCTGCAGCCATACGCGGAGCTTCCCCAGAGGAGAGCAGCCGTGTTCCAGGGCGGCGGCCAGCGCATCCCCGCGCTCGTACCCGACCACGTCGACGCCCGGTGCTTCCCGGACGAGGCAGGAGAGGGCACCCGCCCACGTCGCGGAGGTTTCCTCGGCCGGTCCGAAGACGTTCGACAGACCGACGACCTCGCCACTGGAATTCGCCACCGCTCCAGCGACCAGCCGTGCCGCCGAGAATCCGCCGAGGAACATCACCGGTGCGTCGAGCAGGCTCTCCGGGAACGCCCCTTCCGCGTCGTCCGAATCCGCCCAGGAGCGCTCCCAGGCGGCGAGCTCGGCCGGGGTGGTGAGGCGCCGCCACACCTGTGCCGACGGGACTTCGGGGGCAGCGGCCGAACCCGGCCGGTGGATCCACTCCGCTTCGAAGAGCACGCTGAAGCCGCCGGCCGAAAGATCGAGGTCGGCGAAACTGTCCTTCACCGCGAACAGCCCTTCGGCTCGGGTGGTTTCGGCGGACAGGAGGCCGAGGGCGCTTTCCGGCGAGACGCCGGGTTCGACCGTCACCAGATGCGGATAGTAGGGGACCGCATGCCGCAGATTCACCCAGGAACCTTCGGCAAAAGCCCCGGGCACACCGTGGGCACGGCACATTTCCTCGCACCATGCGGCGTTGTTGGCCACCGCCTGACGGATGAGTTTCTCCGACACGGACGCTTCAACTCCCTGAAGAGGTCTTGTAGGACGCGGTACGGCGCAGATTCCCGATCCAGGAAACGGCCATGATGAGGACTGTCACGGCCACGGTCATGCCCGCGATGTTCTGCACCACGGGTGCGAATCCGTCGGGTCCCCGCGGGTCCAGGAACAGATAGGGGTACCAGTCCACGAGCTGCCCGCGCACGAGGGTCCAGGCCACGTAGAGCACGGGAAAGGCCAGCCACCACAGAGCCCGCCGAGCGGGGATGCGCTCGGCGGGCGGGTTGATCAACCAGTCCAGCAGAAGCGCCACGGGCATGATCTGGTGCAACACGGCATTGCTCCACGGGTTGACGTGCTCCAGCCCTTGGCCGCCGCCCATCAGCGTCGCGAACACCACTCCGGTGACGACGAGATAGACGACGGCCGCACCACGGAACCGGTCCCGGCGGAGGCTCCCCACCGGGAGCGCGCACCAGAGCAGAACGGTTGCGCCGAACAGATTGGTGAGCATCGTGAAATAGCTCAGCGCGTCGACCGGGTCGACCCCGGAGAGCAGGAGCTGGTGACTGATGTCCCATCCGACGGCGGCGTACGCGGACAGCGCGAGCAGGATCCGGTAGCCGGACACCCAGGGCCTGACCGTTCCGGGCACGGTCCGCGTCGTCATCTGCGTCATCGGGCCGTGGGCGGGGTCGCGCCGACGGGACGGATGTCGCTCCAGCTCTCCCTGATGTATGCCAGGCAGGCCTCACGGGTGTCCTCGGGATGCACGACCCGCCATCCGGCCGGCACTTCGTTGCGGCTGGGCCACAGCGAGTGCTGGCCCTGCTCGTTGGCGACGGCCAGGAAGCGGGCCTCGGCATCGTCGAAGGGATTGGTCATCGTGGTCACTCCAGGGACGGACGGGATCTACTGCCATACAGGGGGCGGGGCGGTCAGTCGATCAGTCGATCAGCCGGCGGTTCATGCCGCGGATCGCGAGCAGCCAGGAGAGCGCGCCGAAGACCAGGAGGGCGGCGGTGTGCCCGAGGTCGGCGGCGCCCAGGGATCCGAAGGCCGCGTGCCGGATCAGTTCGGCGCAGTGCTGGATGGGGTTGAACAGACCCACGGCGGACAGCCAGCCCGGCAGCGAGCCCAGTGGGAAGAACACGCCGGCGGCCATCACCAGCGGGGTGAGCACGCCGGAGACGACCAGCCGCAGCCAGTCCATGGCCGGCACCAGGCACGAGACCCACATGCCGAAGACACCGAACGCGAAACCGCTCACCATGGAGATCAGCGGCACGAGCAGGATTTGCGGTGTCCATGGCAGGCCGACGGCCATGGTGACCGCGAGCGGGGCGCAGCCGTACACCGCCGACTTGACCGCGATCCAGCTCGCCTCCGCGGTGACCAGTTCGCCGACGTCGACGGGCTGGCTCAGGATGGCGTCGTAGATCTTCTGGTAGCGGCGCCGATTGTAGCTCTCGAACATGCCGGCGAAGGCGGAGGAGAAGAGCACTGAGGTCACGACCATGCCCGTGCCGATGAACTCGAGGTACGAGTGGCCGTCGACGGCATCGATCAGTGCACCGAAGCCGAGGCCGAAACCGGCCATGTAGATCAGCGGCTCGACGAGCGAACCGAAGGTGGTGGCCAGCCAGTACCGGCGGAAGAGCAGCAGTTCGCGGTGCCACACGGCGCTCAGGGCCGGGAGCAGCCAGGCGGCGGCGAGCCGTGGGGGCGCCTCCTCGGCCGGCGGGGCGGACGGAGGCGAGGCAGTCTGACTCATGAGGGCTTTCTCCGTGGGGTGCGCTCCGCTCACTGGAACAGTTCTCCGGTGAGGAGGACGAACACGTCTTCCAGGGTGGTGCGACGCAGGATGTCCGGGGTGCCCAGAAGCTCCCGCACGCCGGCCGGCATCGTCTCGGCGCGAAGCACGGAGACCGAGAGACCGGTGCGCCGGCTCGGCAGTCCGGCCTGCGCCGCGATGGCTTCCACCTCGGCGCGGCGCTGGGGCGTTCCTTCGAACTCCGCGGCCTGTTCGCCCGCGTGCTCGCGCAGCAGGGCGGCGGGCGCGCCGCGGGTGACGACCTTGCCGGCATGGACGACCGCCACCTCGTCGACGAGGCGCTCCGCCTCTTCGATGTAGTGGGTCGTCATCACCACGGTGGTCCCCGTGGAGCGCATGTCGCCGATCACGTCCCATATCTCCTGGCGGACCTGCGGGTCGAGGCCGACGGTGGGCTCGTCCAGGAGGAGCAGTCGGGGGTCGTTGATGATGCCGCGGGCGAGCAGCAGACGCCGCCGCATGCCGCCGGACAGGCCGTCGGTGGTGTGCCTGGCCCGGTCGGTGAGGCGGGTGGCGGCAAGGGCCCGGTCGATGGCCCGGCTGCGGCGGTTTGCGGGCAGTTGGGCGAACCTGGCGAACACCTCAAGGTTTTGACGTACAGTCAGCTCCTCGTCGAGGTTGTCGTGCTGCGGCACCACGCCCGTCAGGGCCCGGGCGGTACGCGACTGGTCGGGCAGCCTGCAGCCCAGGACCTCGACCTCGCCGCTGTCGGCGCGCGTCTGGCCGGTCAGCATGCGCATCGTGGTGGACTTGCCCGCCCCGTTGGGGCCGAGGAGCCCCAGGAAGGTCCCCTGGGCGACCTCCAGGTCCAGGCCGTCCACCGCCGTGACCTCGCCGTAGCGTTTCACTGCTCCTCTGATGCGCACAGCAGCTTGGTTCACTTGCTCGCCTTTCCGGTTCAGAGCGCGGCCGCGCGCAGGAGGGCGACCGTGTGGGCCAGGTCGTCCGCGTCGAAGATGGCTTCGAGACCGTCGATCGAGTCCACCCCGAAGCACTGGGCGAACCGTGCGCTGACCCGCGCGGCAAGAATGGAGTTCCCGCCGAGGTCGAAGAAGTTGTCCTGCGCCGAGACCTTGGGTAGCCCCAGGACGGTGGACCAGATCTCCGCGACCGCCCGCTCGTCGGGGATGTCTGCCATTGCTGCGGTTCCTCTCTTCGGACCTTCGGGATCGGGAAACCGCCAGAAGCCCCCGCAGGTTCGGGCGCCCGGGATCCGGCGGTCGGCGGTGTGGGGCTCGTTCGCGGTCAGCCGGATGACGCGGTGCTGGACGCAGCAGCCCGGGCCGCCAGCTCCGTGCGGTCGGTCTTGCCGTTGGCGTTCAGGGGGAGCGCGGCCACGTGGTGGACGCGCTGCGGGACCATGTACCGGGGCAGTGAACCGCGCAGGAGGCGTACGAGCTCCGTGGCCGGAGTGGGGGTACCGGAGTAGAAGGCGGTCAACTGGACGGCTGTGCCCGCTGATACGGGGATCACGGCAGCGGCCTCCACGCCCGGCAGTTCACGCAGGGCTGCCTCGACCTCGCCGAGTTCCACCCGGTTGCCGAGGATCTTCACTTGTTCGTCGATGCGGCCCAGGTGCAGCAACTGCCCTGCCTCCGCCCTCACCCGGTCGCCGGTGCGGTACCAGTCCGTGGCCGCGACCGGTTCCGCGGGACCGGTGAGGGGCAGCGCGCGGCCGTCATCGGCCGTCCGCAGGAACCGACCGGTGTTGTCGGCGGGGTCGAGGTAGCCGTCGAACCGCTGGGGGCCACGCACGCACAACTCGCCTTCGGTGGCGGGCCGCCCCTCCTCGTCGACGATCAGGGATTCCAGATGCGGATGGATCGGGCCGATCGGAACGGTGCCGTTGGCCGCGACGGTCCAGTGCGCGCGGTGGGCGGGCAGGGCGTGGGTGGCGCAGGTGACGGCGAGTTCGGTGGGGCCGTACTGGTTGTGAAGCGTGCTGTGCGGGGCGACCTCCCGCCAGATCTCGCAGTGACGTGCCGTCACGGCTTCGCCGCCGAAGACGCTGTGGCGCAGTCCGGTGGCCCGGCCGGGCGGGAGGTGTCCGAGTTCCCTCGCCACCGAGATCAATGACGGCACCGAGTCCCAGTGGGTGATGCCCCGGTCGACGATGTAGTCGACCGGCCGGTACAGGTCTTTCCGGCCGGGCACGACCAGTGTCCCGCCGGCGCCCCAGGCGCCGAAGAGGTCGAAGACGGACGGGTCGAAGGTCAGTCCGTACGTGTGCGAGACCCTGGAACCGGGGCCCAGTTCACAGCGTGCGATGTGGTGCTCGAGCGCGGGGACGATGTTGCGGTGACGCACCGGGACCCCCTTGGGGCGGCCCGTGGACCCGGAGGTGAACATCAGGTACGCGATGGCGTCGGTGTCCGGATGGTGAGCGGGAAGGGTCGGGTCGGAGCCACTGTCCGGGCCGTGCTCGCCGTCCGTTCCGCCTTCCGGGTCCGCCGCCGCGAGATCCACGATCACCAGCTCGGTTGCGGCCGCGAAGGCCGTCGCGGCCGGGCTGTCCGCACCGTCCACGAGGACGACGGAGACTCCGCCCAGGGTGCAGATCCGGACATTGCGCGCTGCCGGGTTCGCCGGGTTGAGCGGTATCACGGTGGCGCCCAGCCGCAGGACGGCCAGGTATCCGGCGTACGCCGCGGCGGTGCGCTCCGCGAGGAGCCCGACGCGGGCGGGAGACTGCCCGCAGGCGGCCAGGATCCGGGCCGCGCTCCGCTCTGCCGCCCGCTGCAGTTCCCGGTAGCCGACCGGTGCCCGGCCCGGCAGGTCGAGGGCCGGCCGGTCCGGGTGCGACGCGGCGGTCTGTTCGAACCATTCGTAGAGCGTGCGGTGGGACAACTGCTTCTCCGGATGCGGTACGGGTGCGGGCCGCCGCCGGGCGGTACCGGACGGTGGGCGGCCGAGACGGACGGGGGGTCAGCCGTTGACGAGGGTGCGCACGTAGGCGGCGATCTCCTCGGTGACCTCGCGATGGCTCTCGTGCAGGAAGAAGTGGTCACCCTCGAAGATCCGTTGCCGGAACCGTCCGGTGGTCGTGGCCTGCCAGCCGCTGATCCACTGCGGGGCGGCCAGCTTGTCCTCGGTGCCGCCGAGCGCCAGCATCGGACAGGGCAGCGCGGCAGACGGAGCGGGGCCGGTACGCGACGTCTCGTGGTGCCGGGCGAGCAGAGTCAGATCAGCACGGATCACGGGAAGCATGAGGTGCATGAGTTCCTCGTGTCGCAGCACCTCTTCCGAGGTGCCGCCGAGCTCGACCAGGGCCTCGATGAGTTCGACGTCGGGCAGCGTGTGCAGGGAGCGCTCCGTGGGGGAACCCGGCGCCCGAGCGCCGGAGACCACGAGGCAGAGCGGCAGCGTCAAGCCCTCGGCCTCAAGCCGCCGGACGACTGCGTGCGCCACGTAGGCACCCATACTGTGGCCGAGCAGGACGAACGGATCGGGCGACGGCTGCCGGAACAGCGCGTCGACGAGGGCGCCGGCGAGTTCGTCCATGGAGGAGAGCGGCTCCTCCCGCAGTCTGCTGCCGCGGCCCGGGATCTCCACCGGCACCCAGTCCAGGTCGGGTTGGTCGGAGGATCTGGCCCATGGAAGGTAGGCGTTGGCGGCCCCGCCGGCGTGCGGGAGGCAGTAGACGCGGATGCGCCCGGCCTGCGCCGGGCCGTTCGCCGGCCGGTTCCAGGGGACCCAGCGCGTGTGCTCCGGCCGGACGTCGCCGAGGTTTCCGATCATGACTGAATACCGCCCTGGTCTCGGCGTCCCGCAGACCGGGAGCACCGGCGGCGGAGGGCCGTACGGCCCTCCGCCGCGCAGGTCCACACCCGGCACGGTCGCCTGAAATGCCTTCGAAGTGCGCAGCTGAACACTGCTGATGGTCGCCACGTCCGTTTGGGCATGGGATGTGCCAATTCACCGGGAAACGCTGCGGGATGCTCACAGCAGAGGACTGGTTCAGGGTTCGGTCTCCTTGAGGCTTTCGGGAGACAACTCACTGGGAGACGCCCAAGTCTCCCCCCTTGGCCCACCCCGGACGAACCCACAGCCCGGCCGTCGCAATTACCTTTCCCCACCATCCCAAATGCGTCAACCCCTCTCCCCGTCAAGCCGGCCGTCCCGACCGCTCCAGCCCTCTATGAAGGGCCCTGGGAACCCGCTCGGCGCCACTGCCGAGCCCCACCACGGGGAGCCCCTGGGCCGACCGCCGATCGGCTCAACTTCCAACAAAATGTGGGTTGACCTCGGCTCCTGGCACACGTACGGTCAGCCCGAGCTGTCGCATCGGAGGTCCGCGACGCGATCCGCCCGAACGACCGACAGGGCGTGGAGCACCTCGGGGGGATCGGGTTCTTTGCTTTGCCGTATCAGCATTTCTGACCATGTCAGAGGTGTCTCAAAAATCATGTGCATGGCCCGCTGGAGTGCTTTCTAAGTGTGTGGCATAGCTGGAGTATTTTCGGTTGGCGTATCTACCGCGGAGCGCAGTTCCATTGCCCGCGACATGGCAGCCGAACTTATTCATCGAGGCCCTGATGACGCTGGATCAATTTCCTTGGGAAGCGTTGCCCTGGGTTTCCGTAGACTCGCTTTCAATGACCTGACGAACGGTAACCAGCCCTATTTGTCTCCGGACGGGGAAATCGTCTCGGTCTGCAATGGCGAGATCTTCAACCATCGCGAGATCAGGAGCTCCCTGGCCGGACGCGGACACCGGTTCCGCACCACCTGCGACACCGAGGTGCTGATCCCGCTCTACCGCGAGTACGGCACCGAGCTGACGGCTCATCTCGACGGCCAGTTCGGCTTCGCGCTGTACGACTCGGTGGCCGACCGGCTGCTGCTCGCCCGCGACCACGCGGGCATCGTGCCGCTCTTCTACACGGTCGTCGGCGACGAACTGATCTTCGGCTCCGAGGTGAAGGCGATTCTGCGCCACCCTTCGGTAGCCCGCCGGGTCGACCTGCGGGGACTCGACCAGATCCTCTCCCTGCCCGGACTCGTCAGCCCGCGCACGATGTTCGCGGGCATCCACTCCCTGCGTCCCGGTGAGCGGCTGATCGCCGACCGATCGGGGATCCGCACCGAGCGCTACTGGGATCTCGACTACCCGCAGCAAGCCGATGCGGCCCCGCGGCTGGAAGGCCAGGCGGCCGACGACGCCTTGGAGGCGCACGCCGAGCGCGCCGCCGGACTGCTGGAGTCGGCGGTGGAGAGCAGGCTGCTCGCCGACGTGCCGGTCGGCATGTACCTCAGCGGCGGGCTGGACTCCAGCATGATCGGTGCCCTGATGGCCCGGGCCCGTCCCGGCCACGCCTGGCCTAGTTTTTCGGCGGTCTTCCCCGACCGGGATTTCGACGAGGGTGAGGCGCAGCGGCTCGTCGCGGGGAAGTTGGGCACGGCACACCACGAAGTGCCCGTTCGCGACAGTGAACTTGCCGACTGGCTCCACACAATGGTGCGCCATGCGGAGTGTCCGGTGCGCGAGTCGTACAACGTGTGTTCTCTCCTGCTGTCCCGGACCGTTCGGAATTCGGACACCCGTGCGGTGCTGAGCGGTGAGGGTGCCGACGAGCTTTTCGGCGGGTACCCGGGATACCGGTTCGACGCCGCCGGACTTTCCGGCAGCCGGACCCGAGGACTCGATGCCCACCTGGAGCGCGAGGCGTCTCTGCGAATGTGGGGAACACAGCTGTTCTACGAGAACGATCACATAGCCGCGCAGGAGTTCCGGCGCGAGCTGTATTCGGACGATCTTTCGGACAGCCTCGACAGTTTTTCGGTCACCGGCCAGCGCCTGGTCGACCCGGAGCGGCTCATCGGGCGCCACCCGCTCCACCAGCGTTCGTACCTCGACTTCCATCTCCGGCTCGCCGACCACCTGCTCGGGGACCACGGTGACAGGATGGCTCTCGCCCACGGCGTCGAGCTGCGCTTCCCGTTCCTCGCCCGCGACGTCGTGGACTTCGCCACCACGGTGCCCCCGGAGCTGATGCTGTACGGGGCCCAGGAGAAGGCGGTACTGCGCCGAGCGGCCGCCGGGTTGGTGCCCGCGGAGATCCTCTCCCGCCCCAAGTACGGATTCCGGGCACAAACCAGCTCCCACCTTCTGGCCGCGGGCGCGGACTGGTTCGAGGAGCTGATCGCGCCGTCCACCGTTCGCCGTCAGGGGTACTTCAACCCCGCGGCGGTGAGCGAACTGGCCCGCCGCCAGCGCGAGGGCCGGCACCGGGTGCACGCACACCTGGACACCGACTACCTGATGGTCATCGCCACGTTCGCCCTGTTCGTCGAGGAGTTCGAGCTGCCGTGTCTGGGCTGAGTACCGTCTCGCGGCAACTGGTCGGCGTGGTGGGGGGCATGGGCCCACTGGCCTCCACCGAGCTGCTGCACACCGTCTACGAGCAGGGCTCCTGGGCCGTCGAGCAGGACGCACCGCGCGTCCTGCTGTGGTCGGACCCGGCCGTGGTGGACCGGACCGACGCGATCGGCGGCAACGGTCTGGGCCCGCTGCGCGATGCCGTGGAGCGGGCGGTGCGCGGACTCGAGGCGGCCGGTGCCCACCGCATCGTGATCGCCTGCCTCACCGCCCACCACGTGATCGAGGCCCTGCCCCCGGAGCTTGCCGCCCGGTGCGCCTCCCTCGTCGACATCGTCTTCGACGAGCTGGAGCGCGCGTTCGAGCCGCATCTGCTGCTGTGTACGAGCGGCACCGCTCAGGCCGGCATCTTCACCTCTCATCCCCGCCGCCGAGCCGTGGCGGACCGACTGGTTCCGCTGGCCGTCGACGACCAACGGGCCCTGCACGAACTCGTCTACCGGATCAAGCGCGGAGCCGATCCCCGCCAAGGGATCGACTTCCTGCGGGAAACCCTGCCCCGCTACGGCGTCTCCGCGTTCGTCGCGGCGTGCACCGAACTGCATCTGGTGACCAGGGAGATCGCCGCCGCCGGCCTGGCAGGCGACTTTCCCTCCATCGACCCCTTGACGATCGCCGCCGAGCGGATCAGGAACGGAGTGCTGTGAGCCACGAGACCCTCCTCGCCCGATGGCACGATCACATCACGCGGCGGGGTGATGCCTGTGCGGTGTCGGCACCCGACGGCGACCTGACTCACCGGGAGCTGGCCGACCAGGTGGCGGGCGTGCACCGGGCGCTGTCCGGATCCGCCACGGACGGTCCCGTGCTGGTGGTCTGCGCCGACCCGGTCCAGGCCCTCGTGGGCCTGCTCGCCTGTGCGCTCGCCGGGCAGACGGTGGCCCCCGTCGACGTGCGCCAACCCGCTGCCCGCTGGGCCGCCATCGTCGAGGACCTGCGCCCCGGCGCCGTTCTCGCGGACGCGCCGGGCGCGGCGGCGCTGGCCGCCGCCGGAGTGCGGGGCGTGCCCGTGCTGCGCGCGGACGCCTGCGCCCCCGTCGCCTGGGTGGCGCCGCATCTGGAGCCCGCGGCCCGCGCCGACGCCGGGTACGTCTACTTCACGTCCGGCACCACCGGCCGGCCCAAGGGCATCCGGGGCAGTCTGGCGGCCGTCGCCCACTTCGTCGACTGGGAGACCTCGGAGTTCTCGATCGGTGCGGGCACCCGCGTCTCCCTGCTGACCTCGCCCGGGTTCGACGCCTTCCTGCGCGACGCCCTGGTCCCCCTGTGCGCGGGCGGCACCGTCTGCGTGGCCCCCACGCCCGAGCTGCCGGTCGGCGATGCGCTCGTACGCTGGCTCGCCGAGCAGCGTGTCGAGGTGCTGCACTGCGTGCCCACGGTCTTCCGCACCCTGCGCACGGCCGGAGCCGCTGCCGGATCGCTGCCGGACCTGCGGGTGGCCCTCCTCGCCGGTGAGCCGGTGCGTGCCTCCGATGTCGCGTGGTGGCGGGGGCTGTTCGGCGACACGAAGGAACTCGTCAACCTCTACGGGCCGTCCGAGACCACGATGACGAAGGTGTTCCGGCGGCTGGACGCCGCCGACGCCGTCGCGGAGACCGTGCCGGTCGGCCGGGCCATGCCCGGGGTCACGGTCCGGGTCCTGGTCGCCGGCGCCCCCGCGACCGACGCCATCGGCGAGATCGAGATCGAGGTGCCGTTCCCCCTGGCCGGCTACCTCGGCACGGACGAGGGCGGCTTCCGGCTCCCCCACCGCTACCGGACCGGCGACCTCGGCCGGATCGGCGACGACGGCACCTTGGTGCTGCTCGGCCGCCGCGACCAGCAGGTCAAGGTCTCCGGCGTGCGGATCGAGCTGGGCGCGGTCGAAGAGGCCCTGCGTGACCACCCGGCCGTCCACGACGCCTGCGTGGTGACGGCCGACCACGAGGACACCACGGTGCTCGGCGCGTACGTGGTGACCACCGACGCCACCAGTGACGAGGAGCTGCGCGCGCACGCGGCGCTGCGTCTGCCGTCGGGCCACCTTCCGTCCGTCGTCGTCCGGCTGTCGGAGATCCCCCGCACACTGAGCGGCAAGGTGGACCGGCGGGCCTTGCCCCTGCTGGCAGCCGCCCGTTCGACGGCGGAGGAGGACGCGCCCGGCACCCCGCTGGAGCGTGAGATCGCGGCTCTCTGGGCCGAACTGCTCCACCTCACCTCCGTGGGCCGCCTGGACGACTTCTCCCTGCTCGGCGGCACCTCCCTGGCGATGGCCCGGCTGTTGGACGCCCTGCGCACCCGGTTCGGCGTCGAGGTCACGCTGCGCTCCTTCCTCCTCGACCCGACCGTCGCGGGACTCGCGACGGTGATCGAGGACGCCCGTACCGGCGGCGGCACCCAGCTCCCGATGGAGGCCTCGGCATGAGCCGCCCCCAGCCGTTCACCCGGCGGTCCGCGCGCGACCGCGCCCCGCTCAGCCACGCCCAGGCCGCGATCTGGCGGGCGGAGCAGGTACGTCCGGGCACCGCGCTGCACAACGAGACCGCCGCCTTCCGGCTGACGGGTCCGCTGGACGTCGCCGCGCTGGAGCAGGCCCTGGCCGACCTGGCCGTCCGGCACGAGGTGATGCGCTGCTCCGTGGCGGCGGACGAGTCGGGCATGCCCTGGCAGCACTTCGCCGAGCGGGTCGGCTCGACCGTCGTGCTGGAGGACCTGTCCGCGCTGCCCCGGGGCGAGCGGCCCGAGCGGCTGGCCGGGCGGATGGCCGAGGCCGCCGCCGTCCCCTTCGACCTCGGCAGTCCTCCGCTGCTGCGCACCCACCTCTTCCGGCTCGGCGAGGCGGAGCACCTGCTGATGTTCGTGGCCCACCACATCGTGGTGGACGCCTGGGCGTTCGGGGTCTTCCTGGAAGCCCTCGCCGACCGCTACACCGTGCGGACCACCGGCTCCGGGAGCGCGGACGAGAGCGAGGCCAGGAACGCCGTCGCGGAGGTCGACTTCGGTGACTACGCCGTCTGGCAGCGTGCCGGGGACGCCACCCGCGGCGGCCTGGACCACTGGCGCGAGCGTCTCGGCGGGGAGCTGCCCGTACTCGCGCTCCCCACGGACCAGCCCCGGGCGGACCGCACCGACGTATCCGGTGCCGTCCACCGCGTCTCTCTGCCCCCCGACCTCGTGACGCGGCTGTCCGCGCTGGGTCGCGGTGAGAGGGCCACCCTGCCCACCGTGCTGCTGACCGCGTTCTGCGCGGTGGTGCAGCGGTTCACCGGCCAGGACGACCTGATCGTGGGCATGCCGGTGGCCACCCGCAACCTGCCCCGGCTCTCCTCGGTGATCGGCCCCCTGCTCAATGTCATGGCCCACCGCGCCGATCTCTCCGGCGAGCCGACCTTCCGGGCCGCCCTGCAGCGGACCCGGCTGGCGCTGAAGGCCGATCTGGCCCACCGCGACACCCCGTTCGACACCGTCGTCACCGACCTCGGCCGCGCGTCCGGCCCGGGCCGGGGCCCGCTCTTCCAGGTGATGTACGCCTTCCACAGCGGCCCGACGACTGCCCTTGAGCTGCCCGGGCTGGAGACGGTGCCCGCGCTCTCGCACAGCGGCACGGCCAAGTACGACATGTCGCTCTTCCTGCGGCCACGGCCCTCCGGCGAGCTGGAGCTCGACCTCGAGTACCGCACCGGCCTGTTCGGTGCGCAGAGCGCGGCAGAGTTCGCCGACGCGCTGCTGTGCCTTGTCGGCGCCGCTGCCGAGGAGCCGGACCGCCCGCTCGCCGAACTCCCGGTGATGACCGCGCGGCAGAGGCGGCGCGTCCTGACCGGCTTCAACTCCGACGACGCGGCGACCACCCCCTGGGGCACCGTCGACGAGGCCGTGCGCCTTCGGGCCGCGGTCGACGGCGGAGCGCCCGCCGTGCGGCAGGGCGCGACCGTTCTCGACTACACGGCCCTCGACACCTGCGCGGACCGCATCGCCGACGCGCTCGGCGCCGTGGCGGACGAGCGGATCGCCGTACGGGTGCGCCGCACCGCCCACCTGGTCCCCCTGCTGCTGGGCATCTGGCGTGCCGGCGCGGCCTTCGTGCCGCTCGACGAGGGGCTGCCCACAGAGCGGGCCGCCCATATGCTGCACGACAGCGGAGCCTGCCTGCTCGTCACCGACGACCCCGCCGACGAGGCCTGGGGCGTCCCCACGGTCTCCCTCGCGGCGCTGCTGGCCGCCGACGCGGCGCCTGCGGCGACCGCCGGTCCGCCGGGGGCGGCTCCCGACGGCATCGCCTATCTGATGTACACCTCGGGCTCCACGGGCACCCCCAAGGGCGTGGCCGTGCCGCACAGCTGCGTCGCCAACCTCCTGCACAGCGTCACCCTGCAACCGGGCATCGGACCCGAGGACGTCCTGGTCGCGGTGACCTCGCTGTCCTTCGACATCTCGGTGCTCGAACTCTTCGCCCCGCTGACAGCGGGTGGGCAGGTCGTGGTGGCCCCGCGCGAGTCGGTGCGCGACACCGATGCCCTGGGCGCGCTGCTGCGCACGAGCGGGGCCACCGTGATGCAGGCCACGCCGTCCCTGTGGACGGCACTGGTGAGCGGCGGCTGGCCGGGCCTACCCGGGCTGCGGGCGCTCAGCGGCGGCGAGGCACTGCCCCAGAACCTCGCCGAGCGGCTGCTCGAACTGACCGACGAGGTGTGGAACCTCTACGGGCCGACCGAGACGACCATCTGGTCGACCGTCGCCCGGATCCTGCCCGGGGAGCAGGTCACGGTGGGACGCCCGGTGGCCCGCACCGTCTGCTACGTCCTGGACCGGGACGGCCGTCCCGTCCCGCGCGGCGCCACGGGCGAGCTGGTCATCGGCGGCGCCGGGGTGACGGCCGGCTACTGGCGGCGGCCGGACCTCACGTCCTCGGCCTTCGGCCCGGACCCCGTGGACCCGACGGGCGGCACCGTCTACCGGACCGGGGACCTGGCGCGACACCTGCCCGACGGGCGGATCTGTGTGGTCGGGCGGGCCGACCAGCAGGTCAAGATCCTCGGTCACCGCGTCGAGCTCGGCGAGACGGAGCAGTACCTCGGTGACCACCCGTCGGTGGGCCAGGCGGTCGTCGTCATGGACCGCGAGCACCAGCCAGGTCCGCGGCTGGTCGCCTTCGTCACCGCGGCGGCACGGCCACCCGCCGGGACCCGTGACGGCGGCGGCATCGACCCCGCCGAGCTGCGGCGCCATCTCGCTGCCCGGCTGCCCGCCGCCGCCATCCCCTCGGCCTTCGTGTGCCTGCCCGAGCTGCCGCTGAACACCAGCGGCAAGGTCGACCGGCCGGCGCTGGCCCGGGCCGCCGGTGAGGTGGGCGCGTCCACGGCCGGGCGATCGGCGCCGGTCACCGCCGCGGAGCAGCGGATCGCCGCCGTCTGGGCCGACGTACTCGCCCTGCCCGTCGCATCGGTGGGCCTCGACGACGACTTCCTGGCCGCGGGCGGCAACTCCATCTCCGCCACCCGGCTGCTCGCCCGGCTCGCCTCGGACCTGGGCTCCGCGCCCACGCTCGCCGAGTTCTACGCGGACCCGGTGCTGCGGACGCTGGCGGCCCAGGACTCCGGGACTCCGCCGCCGGCGCCGCCGCAGGTGCGCTACGGCACCGCAGGACCGGTGGTGCCGCTCACCGACCAGCAGCGCCAGCTGTGGCTGCTGCACCGGTTGGACGAGGACAGCGCCGCCTACAACCTGGCGGCCCGGCTCACCCTGCCGGACGCGCCCGACGAGGCGGCACTCACCGCGGCGCTCGCCGATCTGGTGGACCGGCACCAGGTCCTGTCCGCACGGTGCGAACTGCGCGACGGCACCCCCGTGATGGTGTACGAACCCGCCGCGCCCGTCCCCCTCGACGTGGTCGATCTGCGCGGAGCGGAGGGTGCCGACGCGCGCTCGCTCGCACAGCTGGCCGAGGCCGAGGCGGTACGCCCCTTCGACCTGGCCACCGGACCGCTGCTGCGCGCCACCCTGGTGCGGACCGCCGCGGACGGGGCCACGCTGCTGGTCACCGCCCACCACATCGCGGTGGACGGCTGGTCGATCAGCATCGCGGTCGGCGATCTGGCTGCCTTCTACTCGGCCCGGCGGTACGGCACCGCGGCGCCCGAACCGCTGCCCGCCGGTTTCCGGGAGTACGCGGCCGACCAGGCCGGGCCCTCCGCGCAGGCGTCACGCGCCGAGCACCTCGCGTACTGGACCGAACGTCTGGCGGGTCACTCGGGTGTCCTGGAGCTGCCCGCCGACCTCGGCCGGCCCGCCGCACGGGCCACGGAGGGAGCCGCGCTGCCGGTCCGGCTGCCGCAGGAGCTCGCGGCCCGGCTGCGTGAGACCGCGTCGGCCGCACGCACGACGCCGTTCACCGTCCTGCTCGCCGCGTTCGCCGCACTGCTGGGCCGTTACGCGGACACCGACGACGTGGTGGTCGGCGTGCCGGTGGCGGGCCGCGGGCCGGCCGAACTCGACCAGGTGGTGGGCTGTTTCACCAACACCCTGCCGGTGCGGATCGACCTGTCGGGATCGCCGTCCTTCACCGAGCTGGTCACGCGCACGGGCCGCTCACTGGCGGCGGACCTGGATCATCCGCTCGTCCCCTTCGACCGGCTGGTCTCGGCGCTGGAACTCCCCCGGGACCCGGCCCGGCCGCCGCTGGCCCAGGCGATGCTCGTCTTCCAGAACACCCCCGTGGCCGCGGCCGGTCCGGGTGGCGTGCTGGGCACGCTTGCGCCGACCGGCACCCGGACCGCCAAGTACGACCTGACGCTCTCGCTGACCGATGGCCCCCTGGCGCTGGAAGGGGAGCTGGAGTATGCGAGCACCCGGTTCAGCCGGGGCCAGGCGGGACGGTTCGCTGACCACTTCCACCTGGTGCTGCGGGCCGCGCTCGCGGAGCCCGGGGCGTCGCTGGACGGCCTGGACCTGTCGGAGGCGGTCGCCGGACCGGTGGTGAGCGGCCCGGGCCGGGCCGACCACCCCGTCCCCGTCCACGAGGTGTTCCGCCGTCAAGCCGCGGCCGCTCCCGGGGCGGTGGCCGTCCGGCACGGAGCCGAGGAGATCGGCTACGGGGCGCTCGACGGGTGGAGCGACCGGATCGCGGCCCGGCTGCGCGGGCTGGGCGCGGGCCCGGGACGCTTCGTCTCGGTGCTGCTGCCCACCGGCATCGTCCAGACCGCCGCCATCCTGGGCATCGCCAAGACCGGTGCGGCCTTCGCCGTCCTGGACGGGTCCGATCCCAGCCTCCGGCTGCACACCGTGCTGACCGATGCCGAGCCCCTGTGCGTCCTGGCGGCCCAGGACGTGGTCGCCGGCCACCCCACGCTGCTGGACCGGGACGCGGCACGGTTCGGGGGCTTCCCCCTGGAGTTCCTGGATCCGGCGCTGCCGTCCGCCGGGGAGGAGACGGCGCCGGAGCGTACGACAGCGGACTCGGGCATGGTCCCGGGCGCCACGGCCGACGATCCGCTCTGTCTCGTCTACACGTCGGGCTCCACGGGCCTGCCCAAGGGCATCGCCCTGCCACAGGCCACTCTGGCCCAGTTCGCCGACTGGCAGCGCCGGGAGTTCGGTGCCCGCTCCGGCAGCCGGATCGCCCAGTGGGCTCCGTTCACCTACGACGCCGCCTATACGGAGGTGTTCGCCGCGCTCTGCTCGGGGGCCACGCTGTGCGTACCGCCGGACGGGGTACGGCGGGACCCGGTGGAGATGGCGCGGTGGCTCCGCGAGGAGCGGATCACCCAGATCCAGCTGGTCCCGGCCTTCTTCCAGCTCGTCGCCGAGGTCCTGGAGGCCCAGGGTGCGGACCTGCCGGACCTGGAGCACCTGCTACTGGCCGGCGAGGTGCTGCCCGTGGCGCTGGCCCATGACTGGGCGCACAGGCCGGTCCGGCCGCGGATCCACAACCTGTACGGGCCGACGGAGTGCGTACTGGCCACGCACCGGGAGCTGCTGCCGGGCGAGGAGTTCGCCGCCTCGGTGCCCATCGGCAAGCCGATCCCGGGCCGCTCCGCGGTGGTCCTCGACTCCAAGGGACGGACCTGCCCGGTGGGGGTCACCGGCGAGATCCATCTGCGCAGCGAGTTCCTGGCCGGCGGCTACCACCGCAGGCCCGAGGAGTCCCGCGCGGCGTACGTACCGGATCCGCGGGAGCCCGGCGCCACGTTGTACCGCACCGGCGACCTGGGCCGACTGCTGCCCGAGGGCGGACTCGCGTTCGCCGGACGGCTGGGCAGCCAGATCAAGATCCGCGGGAACCGGGTCGAACTGGAGGAGATCGAGGCCGTGCTCGAGGCGCACCCGCAGGTGCGTGAGGCGGCCGCGGCCGTCCACCGGATCGGCGGAACGCAGCGGCTGACGGCATACGCGGTGGCCGCCGAAGGCGTGACCGCGTCGGCGCTGCGCACCCATCTCGCGGAGCGGCTACCCGCCGCCGCGGTGCCGGAGAGCGTGCGGCTGTTGGAGGCCCTGCCCCGCACCCGGACCAACAAGCGGGACCGTGCCCGGCTGCCGCTGCCCGAGGCACCCGAAGCGGACCTCACGGGAGGCGCCCCCGCGCTGTCGGGCCCGGAGCAGACGATCGCCGACGCCTGGCGGGAGCTTCTCGGGACCGAGGCGATCGGCCGGCACGTCAACTTCTTCGAGGCCGGGGGTGACTCGATGCTCGCGGCCAAGCTGCAGATCGAACTCACCCGGCGACTGGGCCGACCGGTGCGGCTGGTGGACGTCTTCGCCCGGCCCACCATCGCCGAGTTCGCCGCCGCCCTCGGTGCGCTGGAGGTCACGGACACGGTGGGGGTGCCGGAGGCCGCGCAGCAGCGGAGCGACCGGCGGCGGGCCGCGCTGAACGGCCGGGCCCGGGCCCGGCGGGCGGCGCGGGACGCGGGCTGACCGCACACCGGCGGACACCGACACCGCACAGCAGCACAGGCAGACCAAGAAGTTCAGTCACGGACGCGTAGGAGAGAAACGGCATGAGCGCGATGGACACCGACCTGGTGATGCAGGAGCTGGAGGGGCTCCTCGGTTCGACGGGGCTGGAGCGCGTCGAGGAGTGCCTGGCCATCCTGACCGGGCGCAGCGCCCCTCAGTACCTGCACGACGAGCAGGAGCCGACCCGGCTCTTCTTCCCCGGGATCAGCGCCCTGCCCTGGCACGACACCGCCACTCTGAGCTGGGTCGCCACGATGGAGGAGGCGTTCCCGCAGATCCGCACGGAATTCCGGGCGCTGCGCGAGGAGCAGGCGAGGTTCGCCCCGTACGAGGACATGTACACCAAGGAGCTCGGCTGGCAGGGCTGGGACACCTACCAGCTTTACCGCAACGGCGAGTGGCGCGCCGAGGCCCGTGACCGTTGTCCGGTGACGGTGGAAGCGCTGGAGAAGACGCCGCACGGCCCGCGCGACGGCATGTTCACGATCCTCAACCCCGGCGTGCACATCACCCCGCACACGGGCGGGGTGAACCTGCTCCTCACCACGCACCTGCCGCTCGTGGTGCCGCCGGCGTGCTCCATCAAGGTCGCCGAGGACGAGCGCACCTGGCAGGAGGGCAAGGTCATCCTCTTCGACGACAGCTTCATCCACGAGGCGTGGAACCGGGGCACCGAGCAGCGCGCGGTCCTGTTGTGGGACGTCTGGCACCCGGAGCTGACCGACGTGGAGATCAAGGCGCTGAGCATCCTCATGCCGCGCTTCCAGCAGTACCTCATGGCCGTCTGAGGCCCGGCGCACCGACTCTCACCACATCTTGACGGAGTACACCTTGCACCAAGAGCAGATCCCGACTGACCGGGACGACACGGACGACACCGCCGGCCGGATCGCTGTCGTCGGCATGGCCGGGCGGTTCCCCGGCGCCGATTCGGTGGCGGACCTGTGGGAGCTGCTGGCTTCGGGGACGGAGGCGATCAGTCGCTTCTCCCCGGACGAGCTGCGGGCGGCCGGGGTGCCGGAGGCACTGCTGTCCGCGCCCGGCTACGTGCCCGCCAAGGGTGTGCTGGAGGACATCGAAGGCTTCGACGCCCAGCTGTTCGGCTACAGCCCGGCCGAGGCGGCCCTCATCGACCCCCAGCAGCGGATCTTCCTGGAGTGCGCCTGGTCCGCGCTGGAGGACGCCGGATGCGACCCCGACCGGGCCACGGGTCCGGTGTCGGTGTTCGCGGGGTCGCTGCTGAGCAGTTACCTCATCCACAACCTGCTGCCCCGCACGGACCTCCAGGCGACGTACGGCCTGCCGATGCTCTTCCAGGGCAACCAGGTGGACCAGCTCGCGACCCGGGTCGCGTACAAGCTCAATCTGCGCGGGCCGGCGGTGACGGTGCAGACGGCCTGTTCCACCTCGCTGGTCGCGGTGCACATGGCGGTGCAGAGCCTGCTGAGCGAGGAGTCCGATCTCGCCCTGGCCGGCGGTGTGACGGTGACCGTGCCGCACCGGGCCGGATACCTGCCCGCCGACGGTGGCATCGAGTCGGCCGACGGACACTGCCGCCCCTTCGGCGCCGACGCGAACGGCACCGTGTTCGGCAACGGCGCCGGTGTGGTCGTCCTCAAGCGGCTCGCCGACGCGCTGGCCGACGGCGACCGGGTGCATGCGGTCATCCTTGGCTCGGCGGTCAACAACGACGGTGCCGCCAAGGCCGGTTACACGGCTCCCGGTGTCGAGGGCCAGACAGCGGTGATCCGCGAGGCGCTGGCGCTGTCCGGCGTCGCCCCGGAGTCGGTCGGCTATGTGGAGGCGCACGGCACGGGCACCCCGATCGGCGACCCGATCGAGGTGGCCGCGCTGACCGCCGCGTACGGCACCGACGGGGCACGTGCCCGCTGTGCGCTGGGTTCCGTCAAGGCCAATGTGGGGCACCTGGACGTGGCGGCCGGCGTCACGGGTCTGATCAAGACCATCCTGACGCTGCGGGCCGGGCGGATTCCCGCCAGCCTGCACGCGACCGAGACGAACTCCGCCCTCGGACTGGCCGACGGTCCGTTCTTCGTACCCGGCGAGCTCTCCGTCTGGCCCGTGCAGGAGGGCCCGCGACGGGCCGCCGTGAGCGCCTTCGGCATCGGCGGCACCAATGCCCACCTGGTGCTGGAGCAGGCCCCGGCCGCCCCGCGGCCCGCCCTGGCGACCGTTGACCGCATGCCGGTGGCCCTGCCGCTGTCCGCCCGTACGGCGACGGCGCTCGACGCGCTCGCCGCACGGCTGGCCGACGATCTCGACGCCCACCCCGAGCGCCCGCTCGCCGCGGTCGCCCGCACCCTGCGCTCCGGGCGCCGGGAACTGGGCCACCGCCGGGTCGTCGTCGCGGACGGCACCGCGGCAGCCGGCCGCGCCCTGCGGTCCGGCACCGCCCGGGACTCGGTCCGCGGCAGGGCTGACCTCGGCCCCGCTCCCGTCGCCTTCCTGCTGCCAGGCCAGGGGGCCCAGTTCGCGGGCATGGCCCTGGGCCTGTACGAGTCCGAACCCGCCTTCCGCGCCGCTCTGGACGAATGCGCGCTCCTGCTCGCACCACGTCTCGGCCAGGGCCTGCTCAGCCTCCTGCGCGACGGCTCGCCCGAGGAGCTGCGCCGTACCTCGGTGACCCAGCCGACGGTCTTCTCGGTCAGCTACGCGCTGGCCCGGCTGCTGGAGCACCGCGGGGTGCGCCCGGCAGCCCTGCTGGGGCACAGCCTGGGCGAGTTCACCGCGGCCTGCCTCTCCGGGGTCTTCGAACTCAGGGACGCCGTGGCCCTGGTGGCGGCGCGCGGCCTCCTCATGGAGGAACTGGCGCCGGGCGCGATGCTCGCCGTGCCCCTGGACGAGACGGAGGCGCTGGCCGCGGCCGCCGAGTACGGCATCGACCTCGCCGCTCTCAACGGCCCACGGGCCGCCGTGCTGTCCGGCCCGGCCGAGCTCGTCGCGAAGGCCGCCGAGGGACTGGCCGGCCGCGGGGTGCGCGCACTGGCGCTGCCGGTGGAGCGTGCCTTCCACAGCCGTCTGTGCGAGCCGGCCGCGCAGCGGTTCGCGGCAGAGCTCGAAGGCGTACGGCTGCACGCGCCGCGGCTGCCGTTCCTGTCCAACCTCACCGGTGACTGGATCACCCCCGATCAGGCAACCGATCCGGCCTACTGGGTCCGCCAGATGCTCTCGCCCGTCCGCTTCCACGACGGGGTGCGCACCTTGTCCGCCCTGGACGAGCAGCTCGTGCTCGTGGAGGCCGGCCCCGGCAGCGTGCTGACCGACCTGGTGGCCGCGGGCCGCGAGGACGCGCGTCCCCGGCTCGCCCTGCCGATGATGCCCAGCCGCGGCCGCACCGAGACCAGCGAGGTGCCGAGCGCCCTGCTGTGCCTGGGGAGTCTGTGGGCGCAGGGCGTCCCGGTCGCCTGGGGCGACACGGGCCAGGGCGTGCCCGGTGCCGAGCTGCCCGGTTACCCCTTCGAGCGGGCGCGCCACTGGATCGAGCCGGCCGGCCAGGCCCCGTGGGCGGGGAGCACCGCCCCGGAACCTGCCCCTGCCCCCGCCAAGCCCGTGGGGGACGTCGGACGCGCCGCGGCGGACGTCTTCCACGCCCGTGTCGACTGGCAGGATGCCGGACTTCCCGCGGACGAGGACCCGTTCGGCGGCCGCCGCTACACCTGGCTGGTGCTGCTCGACGCCGAGCAGCGCGCCCAGCCCGTGGTGGATCTGCTGACGGCGCGCGGCCAGATCGTCACGTGCGTGCTGCCCGGCACGGAGTACCGGCGCGTGCGCCGCGGGGTCTACGAGATGGACCCGGCGGACCCCGAGCACCACAGCCGGCTCTTCACCGACCTGCGGGGCCTGGTCCGCACCCCTACGGCCGTCCTGTACGGCTGGGGTTACGGGGGCGTTGGCGGGGAGGACGGCGGAGAGGACGGCGCGTACTTCGGACTGGTCCAACTCGTCCGGGCGATGTCCGAGAGCGTGCTCAACGACGTCCGGCTCGGTGTGCTGACCGCCGGGGCGTTCGCCGTGGCGGAGGGCGAGGACGTCGACTGGCGGGCCGCGCTCCTCGGCGGCGCCGCGATGGTGCTGCCCGAGGAGTACCGCGCCCTGCACTGCACTCACGTCGATCTGCCGGGCAAGGCCCCGACGGCGGAGCTCGGCGCGGAGAGCGCGGCGGCCGTCATCCGGGCGCTGCTGGGCTCCCAGGGCCGGACAGCCGCGGTGCGCGGCGACCGGACACTGGTCCGCGTGCTGCGCGACGTTCCGCTGGAGATGTCGGCCGGACGGCCCACGCTCCTGCGCGAGCATGGCACGTACGTGATCACCGGTGGTCTGGGCGGTATCGGGGTGACCCTGGCGGGCTACCTGGCCCGTGCCTGCTCGGCGCGGACCGTCCTGCTCGGCCGCCGTTCGGAGGACGCGCTCACCCCGGGCGAAGCAGAGGCGCTGGCCCGGCTGCGCGGCACCGGAGCCGAGGTGCACACCGAACAGGCCGACGTGGTCGACCGGGCTTCGCTGGCCGCCGCCCTCGACCGGGTCAGGAAGCGGTTCGGCCGGATCGACGGCGTGGTCCACGCGGCCGGTGTCGCCGGCGGCGGTTCCGTCGAGCGGCGTACGGACGACGAGATGCGCGCGGTCCTGGCACCGAAGACGGCGGGCGTGCGCAACCTGCTCGCCGAACTGCGCCCCGACGAGGCCGACTTCCTGGTGCTGTGCTCCTCCCTCGCCTCGCTGGTCCCGACGTACGGCCAGGCCGACTACACGGCGGCCAACGCCGCACTGGACGCCTTCGCGGCCGCCGAGCACCTCGACGGCACGCGGTTCACCCTGTCGGTCAACTGGGACATGTGGGCCGAGGTCGGCATGGCCAGTACCGCCGAGGTCCCCGAGGACCTGCGGGAGTTCCAGCAGTCCATGCTGGCCGGTGCTCTCACCCCCGAGCAGGGTGCCCGAGCCTTCGCCGCGCTGCTCGACGGCCGCCCCGGGCAAGCCGTGATCGCGCGGGCCGGCACCGGGCTCACCGCCGCCGGAGCCCTGTCGGCCCCCGGCCGGCGGACCCCCGCCGACACCACCGCCGCGGCGGCGCCCCGCCCCGACCTGACCAACCTGTACACCGCACCCCGCACCGGGACGGAGGAGCGGCTGGCCGAGATCTACTGCCAGATGCTCGGCCTGGAGCAGGTGGGCGTGTACGACGACTTCCTCGAACTGGGCGGCCACTCGCTGCTCGCCGCACAGATGGTCGCCCGCCTGCGGGCGGAGTTCGACGTGCAGATCCCCGCCCGCGTCTTCTTCGAGGGCGGCCGGATCGCGGATCTCGCCGTGGAGATCGAGGAGTGCATCATCGCTGAACTGGAGAGCCATGAGTGACGCAGCGGTTCCGGGCCCCGACCGGACTTCCGAAGGACGGGACAGCAGGCTCGCCAGGCTGACACCCGAGCAGCGCGCCCGTTTCGAGCAGCGGATCCGTGGCGGTGGGCCGGCCCGGCACGCGGCTGCCCGGTCGCCGCTGGCGGGCCGCGACCGGTCCGTGCCGGCGCCGCTCTCCTTCGGGCAGGAACGCCTTTGGTTCCTGGAGCAGCTGAACCCCGGGCTCGCGGTCTTCAACGAGTACGCGGCGCTGCGGCTGAGCGGAACGCTCGATGTCGCCGCGCTCCAGCAGGCGCTGGACGGCCTGGTGGAGCGGCACGAAGCGCTGCGGACCGTCGTCGCCCTGGGCGAGGACGGTCCCGTCCAGCGGGTCCTGGACGATGCCGGCTTCGCCCTGCGCGTCCTGGACCTGCCCGCCGACCCCGCCGCCGAGCAGGCCGCGGCGGAGGCGGAGGCGGCGCGCCCGTTCGATCTGGCGGAGGGCCCGCTGTTCCGTGCTCTGCTCCTGCGCTCGGCCCCCGACCGGGCCCTGCTCGTGATCACCAACCATCACCTGGTGGGTGACGCCTGGTCGAGGTCCGTCCTCATCGACGACCTGCGGGCACACTACGCGGCCGCGCTGTCCGGCGCGGCCCGCCCCGCACCGCTCGCCGCCCAGTACGCGGACTGGGCGACGTGGCAGCGCCGGGAGCTGACCGACGAGGCCCTGGCCACGCCCCTGGCGTACTGGCGCGGGCAGCTGGAGGGGGCCCCTCATCTGCTGGCCCTCGCCACCGACCGGCCCCGGCCCGCCGTGCCCAGCTACCAGGGCGGCCGCGTCCATTTCACCCTGGATGCGCAGACGACCGCCGCGGTCGACGCGCTGGCGAAGGAGGCGCAGGCCACGCCGTTCATGGTGACCCTGGCCGGCTGGCAGGCGTTGCTGATGCGCCACTCGGGCCAGGAGGACGTGGTGGTCGGCGTGCCGACGGCCGGCAGGACCCCCGCCGAGTCGGAGTCCATGGTCGGCATGTTCGTGAACAGCCTGGTGATCCGCTCGGACCTGTCCGGCGACCCGTCCTTCGCCGGTCTCCTCGGCCGGGTCCGCGAGACGGTGCTCGGTGCCCTCGCACACCAGCAGGTGCCGTTCGAGCGCCTGGTGCAGGAACTGCGCCCGGAGCGGGACCTCAGCTACGCCCCGCTCTACCAGGTGCAGTTCGGCTACCGGAACGTGCCCGAACGCGAACTGGGCCTGCCCGGCGTCTCCATGGAGGTCGTCGACCTCGACAACGGGGTCTGCCGCGGGGATCTCGCCGTCGAACTGTCCCGGGACGGCGAGCTCACGCGGGGCGTCTGCGAGTTCAGCCGCGACCTGTTCGACGAGCGGACCGCGCTGGAATGGTGCGCGACCCTCACCCGGATACTCCGGCGGGCCACCGCGGAGCCGGACCTCCCGCTGTCCGCGCTGCTGGCCCTCTCGCCCGCCGAGACGGCCGCGCTGGACCTGTCCAACGACACCACCACGGCCGTCACGCCCGAGGACGGAGTGTTGGCGGGCTTCGACCGTCAGGTACATCGGCGCCCCGACGCCCCCGCGCTGGTCTGCGGGGCGGAGGAGCTCGACTACGGGCAGCTGGACTCCCGGGTCTCGGCGCTGGCGGCGCGGCTGCGCGCGGCCGGCGCCGGACCGGGCACCCTGGTCGGCCTGTGCCTGCGGCGCGGCACCGACCTGGTGGTGTCCATGCTCGCCGTGCTGCGCAGCGGCGCGGCCTATCTACCGATGGACCCCTCTTATCCGGCGGCCCGGCTCACACACATGGTGCGGGACGCACGGCCCGTGCTGGTCGTGGTGCACGAGGCCTCCCGGGCCGCGGCCCCGGCGGACGCCGCGCTGCTCGACCTCGATGCCGGCCCAGGGACCGAGCCGGTCGGCCTCGGACGCGCCACCGCGGACGCCGCCTCGCCCGATTCCCCGGCGTACGTCATCTACACGTCCGGATCCACCGGTACGCCCAAGGGTGTCGTGGTGCGGCGGAGGAACCTGGACAACTTCCTGGTCGCGATGGACTCGGTCGTCGGGGCCGAGGAGCCGGTGAGCTGGCTCGCCGTCACCAGCGTCTCGTTCGACATCTCCGTGGTGGAGCTGCTGTGGACGCTCAGCCGCGGCCACCGGGTCGTGCTGAGCCAGGACCCCGAGTCGGCAGCCCTGCCCGCGGTGGCATCGGCTCCGGCAGTGAGGTTCGCCGCCGAGGCCGCGTCGGCCCCCGAGTTCAGCCTGTTCTACTTCTCCAGCGCGCAGCCGGAGTCGGGCCCCGGGCCCGAGCAGTACCGGCTGCTGATGGAGGGTGCCGCCTTCGCCGACACCCATGACTTCGCCGCGGTCTGGATGCCCGAGCGGCACTTCCACGCCTTCGGCGGCCCCTTCCCCGCCCCCTCGGTACTCGCCGGCGCCATCGCGAACAGCACCTCGCGGCTCGGGATCCGCGCGGGGAGCGTCGTCATGCCGCTGCACCACTCCATCCGGGTCGCCGAGGAATGGTCCGTCGTCGACAACCTCTCGGGCGGCCGGGTCGGTCTGTCCTTCGCCTCCGGCTGGCACGTCGATGACTTCGTGCTGGCCAACGACGCCTACGAGCGGCGCAACGAACTGCTGCTGAGCGGCATCGACGAGGTGCGCCGGCTGTGGCGCGGCGAGCGGGTCACCTTCGAGGCGCCCGGCGGCCGGCCGGCGGAGATCGCCGTGCTGCCCCGTCCGGTCCAGCCCGAACTGCCTTTCTGGCTGACCTCCTCAGGCAATCCGGAGACGTGTCGGCGCGCCGGGGAGATCGGTGCACGACTGCTCACCCACCTGCTCGGACAGAGCGTCGAAGACCTCGCCGAGCGGATCACCACGTACCGGGACGCCTGGCGCGCGGCGGGTCACGCGGGTGAGCCCCATGTGACGCTGATGCTGCACACGTACGTGGGGGCCGACGCGGCGGACGTCCGGGCCCGCGCCTGGGAGCCGTTCCGCGCGTACCTGCGTTCCTCGCTCGGCCTGATCGAGAACATGGCCCGCGGTCTCGGCATGGACGTCCGCTCCGCGGACTTCACGCCCGAGGACCTGGAGGCGCTGCTCGACCACGCGTGCGCCCGCTACATGCGGGACGGCTCGCTCATCGGCACCGCCGACGACTGCCTGCCCCTGGTGGAGCGGCTGACGGCGATCGGCGTGGACGAGCTCGCCTGCCTGGTCGACTTCGGTGTGGACACCGATGCCGTGCTCGCTGCGCTGCCCCGGCTGGACGCGCTCCGCCGGGCCACTGCGGCCCCCCGTACGACGTCCGCGGTCGCCCCTGCCCCGGTCGCCGACTCCCTCACCGCGTTGGTCCGCCGCCACGGTGTGACCCATCTGCAGTGCACGCCGTCGCTGGCCCGCACCCTCCTGGACGAGCCGGACGCCGAGTCCCTGCGGGGTCTGCGGATGCTGCTGCTGGGCGGCGAGCCGCTGGACCGCCTGCTGGCGCGGCGCCTGCACGAGCGACTGGGCGCGGACATCCGCAACATGTACGGACCGACCGAGACGACCGTGTGGTCGACCAGCTGCGCGGTCGCTCCCGGCGGCGCTCCGGTCCTGATCGGCAAGCCGCTCGCCAACACCTCGGTGTACGTTCTCGACGGGCACGGGCGGCGGGTTCCGGCCGGGGTTCCCGGTGAACTCCACATCGGCGGAGCGGGCGTGGCCGAGGGCTACCTCGACCGCCCGGAACTGACCGCCGAGCGTTTCGTCCCGGACACGTTCGCCGGGGGCCCCGAGGCCCGGCTCTACCGCACCGGCGACATCGTGCGCACCGTGCGGGACGGCCGGCTGGAATATCTGTCCCGCAACGACCACCAGGTGAAGATCCGCGGCTTCCGGGTGGAGACCGGCGAGGTCGAGTACGCGCTCGCGGCCCTGCCGGCGGTCCGCCAGGCGGTCGTGACGGCCCATGGCCTGGGCACCGAACGGGCCGCCCTGACCGCCTACGTGGTCCCGGCCGGTCCGGCCGTGGACCCGGGCGCGCTGCGCTCGGCCCTCTCCGAGCGGTTGCCCGCGTTTCTCGTACCGTCCCGCTTCGTCCTGCTCGACGCGTTCCCGCTGACCAGCAACGGCAAGGTGGACCGCGCCGCGCTGCCCGCGCCGGGCACCACCGTGACGGGCCGTGCGTACGAAGCACCGGTCACCGCCGTCGAGCGGGCGATCGCCGAGATCTGGCGCGTCGCGCTGGAGGTCGACCGGGTCGGCCTGCACGACGACTTCTTCGAGCTCGGCGGCCACTCGTTGCTCGCCACGCAGGTGCTCGCGCGGATCCGGCAGGACCTGGCGGTGCGGCTTCCCCTGCGCGTCTTCTTCACTTCGCCCACGGTGGCCAGCCTCGCCACCACGGTCGAGGAGCTGCGCTCCGCGGCCGCGCCCGGCGACGAGCCGTCAGCCGTGGCCCTGCGGCCCGATCCGGCCACGCGGCACGAGCCGTTCCCGCTCACCGACGTGCAGCGCGCCTACTGGATCGGCCGCAGTGGGGCGGTGGGCGGGGACGTCTCCTGCCACCTGTACGTCGAACTCGACGTCACCGACGTGGACCTCGACCGGCTCCAGGACGCCTGGCGCGCGCTGGTGCACCGCCATGACGCGCTGCGCCTGGTGATCGGTGCGGACGGCACCCAGCGCGTCCTGGAGTCCGTACCCGACTACCGCATCGACGTCGTGGAACTGGGGACTCTGGACGCCGCGTCGCAGGCCGGCAGGCTGGCGGAGCTCCGGGACGCCATGTCCCACCAGGTGTTGCCCTCGGACGTCTGGCCACTGTTCGATCTGCGGGCGAGCCGCCTCGGCGGCGGCCGTGACCGGCTGCACCTGAGCATCGACACCCTGATCGCCGACGGCGGCAGTGTGCGGATCCTGCTCGGCGAACTTCTCGCCGTGTACCAGGGGAAGCTGACGCCGCGTCCGCTGGAGCTGACCTTCCGCGACTACGTGATGGCCGACCAGCAGCGGCGACAGGGCGACGCGTACCAGCGTGACCTGGCCTACTGGCAGGAGCGGCTGGAAACGCTGCCGCCGGCGCCGCGACTGCCGCTGCGCACCCAGCCCGAATCGCTCTCCGAGACCCGGTTCGGCCGCCGCGAGGAGTACCTGCCCGCCGACGTCTGGGACCGGATCAAGGTCCGCGCCGCGAAGGAGCGGATCACCCCGTCCGCCGTGGCACTGACCGCGTACGCCCAGGTCCTGGGGACGTGGTCGGCCGACGACCGCTTCACCCTCAACCTCACGCTGTTCAACCGGATAGGCGACCACGCGGATCTGTCCGCTCTGGTCGGCGACTTCACCGACCTCAGCCTGTTCGAGGTGGACGGGGGCTGTCACGGAGCCTTCGCCGAGCGCGCCCGACGGGTGCAGGAACGGCTGTGGGAGGACCTGGAGCACCGCCTGGTGAGCGGTGTACGGGTCGCCCGCGAGCTGATGCAGCGGCGCGGGGTGTCGGACGCGGCGATGCCGGTGGTCTTCACCAGCGAGCTCGGGGCCGGCGACGACGGCGGCAGCACCGCGCTGCGTGAGCTGGGCGCCGAAGTGGCCCACACGATCACCCAGACCCCGCAGGTGTGGCTGGACCACCAGATCTCCGAGGACGCCGGCAGACTCCGGCTGACGTGGGACGCCGTGGAGGCGCTGTTCCCGACGGGGATGCTGGACGACATGTTCGCGGCGTACACCGGGCTGCTGCGTGCCCTCGCCGACGAGGACGCGTGCTGGACCGACGAGCGCCGCAGCGTGCTCCCGGCCTGGCAGCAGGAGGCCTACCGGGCACTGAACGCCACCGCGGGCCCGGTGCCCGCCGGTCTGCTGCACGAGCCGTTCCTCGCCCAGGCGAGCGCCCGGCCCGACTGGCCTGCCGTGGTCTCCGCCACCGGCACCGTCACGTACGCCGAACTGGAGCGGGCCTCCGCATCCGTCGCGCGTGCCGTGCGGGCGACGGGCGCGGGGCCGAACGACCTGGTCGGCGTCCTGATGGGCCGGGGCTGGGAACAGGCCGCCGCGGTGTTGGGCGTGCTGCGCGCGGGGGCCGCGTACCTGCCGCTGGACGCCAAGCTGCCGGCGGCCCGGATCGCGCACACCCTGCGCCATGCGCGCGCGGTCGCGACGGTGGTCCTGCCGGACGGTGACGCCGCCGCGAAGGTGCCCTCCGACGTGGTGCGGATCGTGTTCGACCCGGCTGCGCCCCACGCCGACGGGGCACCCGAGGCGGTGTCCGCGGCCACCGCGGCCGACATGGCGTACGTGATCTACACCTCCGGTTCGACGGGCGACCCCAAGGGCGTCGTCATCGATCACCGGGGTGCGCTCAACACGGTCACGGACATCAACGAGCGGTTTCACGTCGGCTCCGAGGACCGGGTGTTCGGCATCTCGGCCCTCGGCTTCGACCTCTCGGTGTACGACCTGTTCGGCACCTTCGCCGCGGGTGCCACCCTGGTGATGCCGGGCGACGACGAGGACCGCGATCCGGTCCGCTGGTCGCGGACGGTGGCGGAGCACGGAGTGACCGTCTGGAACTCGGTGCCCGCGCTGATGGAGATGCTCCTGGCGCACGCGCTGGGCAACGCCGCGGTCCGGCTGGAGTCCCTGCGGCTGGTCATGCTCAGCGGCGACTGGATCCCGGTCGGCATGCCCGGGCAGATCCACGAGCTCAGCCCCAAGACCCGGGTGATCAGCCTGGGCGGGGCGACCGAGGCCTCGATCTGGTCGGTGCTGCACCCGGTGGAGACCGTCGATCCGGAGCGGCCGAGCATTCCCTACGGCCGTCCCATGCGGAACCAGTCGATGTACGTGTTCGACCAGGCGTTCCTGCCCTGCCCGGTCGGAGTGCCCGGTCAGCTGTACATCGGAGGCATCGGCCTGGCGCTCGGCTACCACCAGGCGCCCGAGCTGACCGAGCGGGCGTTCCCCGCCCACCCGGTGACCGGCGAACGGCTGTACCGGACCGGCGATCTGGCCCGGCTGATGCCGGACGGCACGCTGGAGTTCCTGGGCCGTGAGGACTCTCAGGTGAAGGTGCGCGGCATGCGCATCGAACTCGGCGAGATCGAGGCCGCTCTGGTGCGCACCGACGGGATCCGGGAGGCTGCCGCCCTGGTCGAGGGCTCCGGCACCGCCGCGCAGCTGGTGGCGTACGTGGTCGCGGAAGACGCGTCCGGTGCGGCTGCGGTGGGCGCGCCCCGTTTCGACGCCGAACGGCTGAAGCATCTGGAGGTGCGGATGCGGCAGCCGGGGCGGCGCGACGACCTGGCCGGCCGGGAGGTGTTGCCGTTCACCGCGCCCGCCGACAGCGCGGCGCTGCGGGCGGCCGCGGCCCTGCGGGGGAACGCGGACGCGTTCGGCCGGCTTCCGGCCCCGGCCGACGCGCTGCACGCACTGCTGACCGTCCTGGCGCGTCAGGACGAGGCCGCGGTGCCGAAGTACGGCTACGGTTCGGCCGGCGGGCTCTACCCGGTGCAGGTCTATGTGCACGTCGCCCCCGGCGGCGTGGCCGGCATGCCTGCCGGGACGTACTACTTCGATCCGGCGGCGCCCGCTCTGGTGGCGCTGCGGCAGGACGTGGGGTACGCGCCGGAGCTGTTCGGGCCCACCAACCACGAGCTGGCACAGGACGCCGCGTTCGCGATCTACCTGGTCTCCCGAAGCTCGGCCATCGCACCCGTGTACGGCGAACTGGCCGACCGCTTCATGCTGCTGGAGGCGGGCGCGATGGCACAGCTCCTGCGTCAGCGGGCGGCCGACTGCGGGCTGGCGCTGCGACCCGTCGGCGACGTGTACGCGGAGCCGCTGCGGGCCGCGCTGCACCTGGAGGACGGGCAGTCGGTGCTGCACAGTGTGATCGGCGGGCCGGTCGCCGGGGCCCCGGCCTCGGGCGCGGGCCGGGAGGAGCAGCTGCGCACCGCTCTGGCCGAGCGGCTGCCGGTCTACATGGTGCCGCGGCACATCCGCGCCATCGACGCGCTTCCGCTCAGCTCCAACGGCAAGGTGGACCGCA
Source organism: Streptomyces exfoliatus (assembly GCF_000725545.1). Lineage (GTDB taxonomy): Bacteria > Actinomycetota > Actinomycetes > Streptomycetales > Streptomycetaceae > Streptomyces > Streptomyces exfoliatus. Next base: position 157,315 of record NZ_JNZP01000016.1, read on the forward strand.
AGGCGCTGGCGCGACGGGCCGCCGCGTCCGCACCCGCCGCCGGCGCGGTCACTGCTCCGGCGACGCCGGTGACCTCTCCCCCGGCCGCTCCCGCACCGATCGCCATGGCGGCGGCCGGCAGCGGTTCGACCGGACACCTGGTCCGGTTGTGGCAGGAGGTGCTGGGCGGCGAGAGCATCGGCCTCGACGTCAACTTCTTCGAACTGGGTGCCAACTCCATCCACATGGTGCAGGTCCAGCGGCGGATCGGGGAGCTGTTCGGCCGGGAGATCCCCGTGCTCGAACTCTTCGAGCGCCCGACGATCCGGCTGCTGGCCGAGCTGCTCGACGAGCCGGACCCGGCTGCCGCCGGGAGCCCGTCCGTACCGGCGGCATCCGCGCCGCACCCCGCACCGGCACCCACGCCCCAGCCTTCCACGGCCGAGGCAGCGCCTACCCGGGCGCAGCACCACGAACGACGGCGATCCGCCCGGCGCGCCGGCGGATCCGGCAGGGGCACCACCGCATGAACACGGACAGAGTAGAGATGGCGATGACCGACCGGCTGACCACAGACACCGAGCCCGCACCTGCCGACATCCCGGACGCGGTGGCCGTCACGGGCCTGGCCTGCCGCTTTCCCGGCGCGGCGGACAGCGCGGAGTTCTGGTCGAACCTGCTGGCCGGGCGGGAGAGCCTGGCCTTCCGGACCCCTGAGGAGCTGGCCGCCCTCGGAGTGCCGCCGGAGCGGCTCGCCGACCCCCGCTTCGTCGCCTCCGGCGGCGTGCTGGAGGACACCGACCGATTCGACGCGGCGTTCTTCGGCATCACGCCGCGTGAGGCCGAGCTGATGGACCCCCAGCACCGGCTGTTCCTGCAGTGCGCGGTCTCCGCCCTGGAGGACGCGGGTCAGCGCCCCGACCGGACCGAGGGCGACATCGGGGTCTATGCCGCCTCCGGTTTCAACTCGTACCTCACCCACCAGCTGCTGCCGTACGCGGCCGAACTCGGCGACCGCGCCGACGTGCAGTGGCTGGCGGGCAGCGACAAGGACTACCTGGCCACGCAGGTCTCCTACCGGCTGGGGCTGACCGGCCCCAGCCTCAACGTCCAGACCGCGTGCTCCTCCGCGCTCGTCGCGGTTCATCTGGCCGCCGAGGCCCTGCTGAGCGGCGAGTGCGATGTCGCCCTGGCCGGTGCCGTGTCGGTGGGTGTCTCCCAGGGGCTGGGCTATCTACACAGCGAGGGCGGCATTCTCTCGGCGGACGGCCACTGCCGGCCCTTCGACGCGGAAGCCACCGGGACGGTGTTCGGCAGCGGTGTCGGCGCGGTCGTGCTCAAGCGGTTGGCGGACGCCATCGAGGACGGCGACACCATCCGCGCGGTCCTGCGCGGCTCCGCCGTCAACAACGACGGCAACCACAAGGTCGGTTTCACCGCTCCGAGCACCAGCGGTCAGGTCCGGGTCATCACCGCGGCCCAGGCCGTGGCCGGGGTGGGCCCCGAGGAGCTGGCCTACCTGGAGGCGCACGGCACCGGCACCGCACTCGGCGACCAGATCGAACTGGCAGCGCTGCGCAAGGTCTTCGCGGACGCGCCGGAGAGCCGCTGCGCTCTGGGCGCGGTCAAGTCGAACGTCGGACATCTGGACACCGCCGCGGGCATGGCCGGTCTGATCAAGACCGTGCTGACCCTTCAGCACCGCACCCTGCTGCCCACCGTGCACTTCAGCCGGCCGCACCCGGGGCACGGTCTGGACGGCACCCGGTTCCGGGTGCTGACCGAGGCCGAGCCGTGGTCCGGCCCCGAGGGGGCGATGCTGGCGGGCGTCAGCTCGTTCGGCATCGGCGGCACCAACGCCCACCTCGTCCTCCAGGAACCGCCGCGCCCGGCCACCCCGTCCGCCGCGGACGCCGGCGGGCAGGGCGAGGCTCGCTGGCAGCTGCTCCCCGTGTCGGCACGTACCCCGGCCGCGCTGGAGCGAAGCACCACCGCCCTGGCCGGCGCACTGACCCATGGGACACCGGTGCGTCTCGGTGACGCGGCGCACTCCCTGCAGACCGGCCGGCGCGAGTTCGAGTGGCGGCGGGCTGTGCTCGCCACGGACACCGCCGGCGCCGCGGCCGCGTTCGCCGTGCCCACCGAGGGCACGGCGGCCGCCGGCTCCGGAACCGGTGCCGTGTACGTCTTCCCGGGCCAGGGCGCAGGGTTCCCGGGCATGGCCGCGGAGCCGTACCGCGCCGAGCCGGTGTTCCGCGCCGAGCTCGACCGCGCCCTGGAGGCGCTGCGCCCCTGGACCGACGCACCGCTGCGCGAGCTGCTGCTCGACCCCGGGCACCCGGACCTGTTCGAACGCACCGAGGTGGCACAGCCCGCGCTGTTCGCCGTCGAGTACGCGCTGGCGTCCTGGTGGGCGGCCGTGGGCGTACGCCCGGCGGCCCTGGTCGGGCACAGCGTCGGCGAGTTCACCGCGGCCTGCCTGGCCGGGATCTTCTCGCTGGCGGACGCGGCACGCCTGGTCGCGGCGCGCGGCCGGCTCATGGGCCGGCTGCCCGCGGGCTCGATGCTCGCGGTGCCGCTGCCGGAGTCCGAGGTCCGCGCCCTGATCGGCGACGGTCCCGGCCCGGACGGCCTGGACCTGAGCGCCGTCAACGCGCCCGACCGCTGTGTCGTGGCCGGCACCCCGGAGGCCGTGGCGGAGCTGCGCGAGCGGCTCGCCGCCTCGGGCGTGGCGACCCGCCTGCTCGCCACCCGGCACGCCTTCCACTCCCGCCATGTGGACGCGATCCTCGGCGAGTTCACCGCGCTGGCCGCCGGCGTGCCGATGCACGCACCCGCGCTGCCCGTGGTCTCTACGGTCACGGGCACCTGGCTGACGGCACAGGAGGCCTGCTCCCCCGCGTACTGGAGCCGCCAGATGCGCGAAGCCGTGCGCTTCGCCGACGCGCTGGCCCAGTGCCCGGGATCCGTACCCGTGCTGGAGGTCGGACCGGGGGCCGCCCTCACCTCGGCGGCCCGCCGGACCCTCGGGCCGGGCCGCCAGGTGCCGGCAGGCCTCACCCGCGAGGAGCCGGGCCGCCCGCCGCAGCGGCTGGCCGCCCTCGCCGCCCTCTGGGAGCAGGGGGCCGAGATCGACTGGTCGGTGCTCGGCGACCGCGCCGGGCTGCGCCGGATCCCCCTGCCGACCTACCCGTTCGAGCCCGACCGGCACTGGTTCGAGCCCACCACACCGGCCCGCGGCCTGCCCACCCGGGCCCCGGGCATCGACCGGCCCGCCGGTGTGGACGGCTGGTTCCGCGCCACCCAGTGGAACCGCTCCGCCCCGCCTGCCGCCGCACCCCGCCCGCTGGGCACCGTCCTGGTACTGGCCGACGCCTCGGGCCTCGGCACGGAACTGGCCGGGCGGCTCGCCGAAGCCGGTTCCCGGGTGATCGTGGCCCGTGCCGCGGACGCCGCGCGCGCGCCGGGCACGCTCGGCGCCTCCCCCGAGGGCTACCTGCTGCGCCCTGACGACCGGGAGGCGTTCGAGGCGCTGGCCACCGACCTCGCCGAGCGCGGGAGCGCACCGGACGTCGTGCTCGGCTGCTGGGCGATGGACGACCCGGCGCTCGCCGATGCCGCGCCGAACGCGGTCGGCGACGCCGCCGCCGCGGCCGTCACCGTCCCCGTCTTCCTGGCCCGCGCCCTCGGCGAGGCCTTCCCCGGCGCGCCGGTGCGGATGCTGTTCGTGACCGATGCCGCCCACGCCGTCGGCGGGCAGCCGCCGCGTACTCCGCACTCCGCGGCGGTCCTCGGCCCGGTGCGGGTCATTCCGCTGGAGACCCCGCTCTTCGCGGTCCGCGCCGTCGACGTCGACTGCCCGGCCCGTACCCCGGCCCGGCTGGCGAGGACCGCCGACGCGGTGCTCGCCGAGCTGTACGCCGAGTCCGCCTGGGAGCTTCCCGAGCCGTTGGTCGCGCTGCGCGGCCGCGGCCGCTGGACGTCCTCGACGGCCCGGCCGGAACTGGCTCCGGCCCCGGCCTCCCCGGTGCTCCGCGACGGCGGAACGTATCTCGTCACCGGTGGGCTGGGCGGCATCGGCCGCGCGGTCGCCGAGTGGTGCGTCGCCGGAACCACCGCGTGCACCGTCGTCCTGGTCACCCGGCGGGCCGTCCCCGACGGGCCCCACTGGACCGTGATCCGCACCGCGGAGTCCGCGACCGCCACCGCCGCGCCGGAACTGTCGGACTGGTTCGCCACCCTGGCCGCGGGCGGCGCCGCGGTCTACGTCGTCGAAGCCGATGTCGCCGACGAGGGGGCCCTCGGCGCGGCACTGGCCCGCGTACGGGCCGCGCACGGCGGGATCGACGGCGTGGTGCACGCGGCCGGTGTGCCCGGCGGCGGTGTCGTCTCACTGCGTACGGCCCAGGAGATCGCCCGGGTCCTCGAACCCAAGGTGCGCGGCACGGTCGTGCTGCACCGGCTCACCGAGGACGACGCGCCCGACTTCTTCGTGCTCTTCTCCTCCGCCATGGCCATGGTCGGCGCCCCCGGACAAGTCGACTACGCGGCCGCCAACGCCTTCCTCGACAGCTTCGCCCACACCGCGGACACCGTGGTCTCGGTCGGCTGGGACCGCTGGTCCGAGGTGGGCATGGCGGTCCGGAGCAGCGCCTCCGCCTGGACCGGCGGCGAGCCCCTCGACCACCCGCTGTTCGATCTGCGACGCGCCGGCGGCGCCGCCGGCGCGGAGCCGTATCTGGAGCTTCGGGTCCGGCACGGCGCACACACCGAGTGGCTGTCGGACGAGCACCGCCTCGGCGGCGAGCCGGTCCTTCCCGGTACCGCGCTTCTCGACCTGGCGACCGCCGCGTTCCGGCTGACCCCGGGTGCCGGGCAGGCCGAGCTGCGCGACGTCGTGTTCTCGCAGCCCGTGCGCGTCCCGTCCGGCGAGCGTCCGGAGATCACGGTCGCGCTGCGTCCTCGTGAGGCCGGCTACGACTGGTCGGTCACCTCCTCGCAGTCGTCGGGTCGACCGCACGCCCAGGGATTCGTGACGGCGTTCGCGGGCCCGGCCCCGCAGCCGGTCGCCCTGGCAGAGGCGCAGGAAGCGTGCGGCGCCCCCGTGCCGCTGGCGGCCGGCGACGCGCGCGGCGGCGTCGGGCTGAGCACCGGTCCCCGCTGGGAGAGTCTGCGCGAGGCGCGGCAGAGCGAGCGCAACGGCTTCCTGTCCCTCGCGCTTCCCGAGGAGTTCCACGACGATCTGGCGGTGCATCCGCTGCACCCGGCGCTGCTGGACGTGGCCACGGGCGCGGTCGTCGCGCGGACCGGCACCCACCTGCCGGTGGCGTACCGCAGCCTGGTGGTGCACCGGGATCTGCCGGCCGAGCTGCGCGTCGTCACCTTCCAGCGCGAGGGCGACGGCCCCCAGGACACCCTGGTCGTCGACCTGGTGCTGGCCGGTGCGGACGGGGCGCCCGCCGTCACCATCGAGGGGTTCGTACTGCGTCCGGCGCCCAGCGGCGCCCAGCGCCAGGCGGAGCCGGAGGAGGGTGGCATCCCGACCGAGGAGGGGCTGCACGCCCTCGAGCGGGTGCTCGCGAACCAGCACTTGCCGCATCTGGTGGTCAGCCCGCGGGCCGACCAGTGGGACCGGCCGCGTCCGGCCGCCCGCTCGACGGCGAAGGCGGACGGTTCGCCGCGCGCCGCCGCAGGCGGTGCTCCCCGTGACGAGATCGAACAGCGGATCGCCGAGGTCTGGAGCCGGCTGCTCGGCATCCCGGACATCGGCCTGGACGACAACCTCTTCGAACTCGGCGGGGACTCCCTGCTGATCGTGCAGATCTCCGCCGAGTGCCAGCGCCTGGGGCTGCCCATGTCGCCCGGCGACGTCTTCGAACTGCCCACGGTCGCACGGCTCGCCGAGCGGATACGCCTCACGATGGCGGCGGCCGAAGCCGCGGGCCCCCCGGCCGCTGACGAAGGTTCGGCGGCCGTCTCCGGTGACGCCCGCCCTGCGGAGATCCCGCTCTCCTTCGCCCAGGCGGCGCTCTGGTTCCACGGGAAACTGCAGGGCGCGACCCCGGCGTACAACATGCCGTCCGCGATCCGGCTCTCCGGCCGGCTCGACCGCACGGCGCTGCAGGCGGCCCTCGTCGATGTGACGGAGCGCCACGAGAGCCTTCGGACGCTCTTCCCCGACCGGGAGGGAGTGCCCTACCAGCACATTCTGAGCACCGAGGAGGCAGCGCCCCGGCTGGTGTTCTCCCGCACCACGGAGGACCGGCTGCCGCAGGAGCTGGCCGAGGTCGCGCGCTACCCGTTCGACCTGTCGGCCGAACCCCCGCTGATCACCCACCTCTTCGAGGTGGCACCCGAGGAGCACGTACTGATCCTCGTGCTCCACCACATCGCGGGCGACGGCTCCTCGATGGCCCCGCTGGCCCGGGACATGACCAGCTCCTACCTGGCGCGCGCCCGCGGCGAGGCACCCGTGTGGGAACCGCTGCCGCTGCAGTACGCCGAGTTCGCCCTCGGCCAGTACGAGCGGCTCGGCGACCTCTCCGACCCGGACAGCGTCGGGGGCCGGCAGTTGCGCTTCTGGCGCGAGGCGCTGCACGAGTTGCCCGACCATCTGCCGCTGCCCACCGACCGGCCGCGTCCAGCCGTGATGTCGTACGAGGGCGGAATCGTCCGGCACGACATTCCGGCCCACCTGCACGAGGCCATGCTGGGTCTGGCCCGGGCGAACCGGGTCAGCCTGTTCATGGTGCTCCAGGCGGGCATCACCGCGATGCTGACACAGCTGTCCGGTACCACGGACATCAGCCTGGGCACACCTGTGGCGGGCCGCGCCGACGCCGTGCTCGACGATCTCGTCGGCTACTTCGTCAACCCACTGGTCCTGCGCGTCGACACCTCGGGCGAGCCCAGCTTCCGTGAGCTGCTGCGCCGGGTCCGGCGCACGGACCTGAAGGCGTTCGCCAACCAGGACATGCCGTTCGAGCAGCTGATCGAGGAACTCAACCCGCGGCGCTCGCTGTCCTGGCACCCGCTGTTCCAGGTCATGCTGGCGTTCCAGAACACCCCCGAGGTCAAGCTGGAACTGCCGGGTGTGACCCTGACCGATGAGGACGTGGACACCGACGGGACCAAGTTCGACCTGTCCTTCGGCATCAGCGAGCAGCGGGACGCCGAGGGCGCCGCCGCCGGGCTGAAGTGCTTCGTCGAGTACAGCTCCGACCTGTTCGACCGCAGCACCGTCGCCACGATGATGGACCGCTTGGAACGGCTTTTCGAGGCTGTCCTCGAGGACCCGGACCGGCCGGTCTCCGGCTCCGACCTGTTCGTCGAGGGCGAGCGTCACCGGGTCGTGGAGGAGTGGAGCGGCTCCGTTCGTCCGGTGCCGTCGCAGCGATTCACCGACCTGTTCGAGGCGCGTGCCGCGGCGGTCCCACGGGAGACCGCGCTGGTCGCCGAGGACGGGCGGCTGGACTTCGCGGGGCTCAACGTCCGCGCGAACCGGCTGGCCAGGCTGCTGATCGAGCGCGGCGTGGGCCCGGAGCGGTACGTGGTACTGGCCCTGCCGCGGACGACCGATCTCATCGTCGGTCTGCTCGCGGTGCTCAAGACGGGTGGCGCCTACGTACCGGTACTGACCGACCAGCCGGCCGAGCGGCTCGCCCACATCTACGGCGACGCCCGCCCGGTCTGCACGCTGACCACCGAGGACCTGGCCGGCCTGCTCCCCGCGGGGGTGCCCACCCTGGTGGTCGACACCCCCGAGGTCCGCACCCTGCTGGACGGCCACGGCGACGCCCACAGCGCCATCCCGGCGGACGATGTGCGGGACGGTGAGCGGCTCGCCCCCGCAGATCCGGCGCACCCGGCGTACCTCGTCTACACCTCGGGGTCGACAGGTCTGCCGAAGGCCGTCGTCATCGAGGACAGGAATCTCACCGGCCTCTTCCATGCCCACCACCACCAGTTCATCGGGCCCGAGGTGGCCGCACTCGGCGGCCGCCGCTTCCGGGCGGCGCTGGTGCCCGCGCTCACCTTCGACACCGCGCTGGAGCCGCTGCTGTGGATGGTGGCCGGACACGAGATGCATCTGCTGAGCGACGAAGTGCGCCGTGATCCCGCGGCACTCGTCGGGTACGTGGGCCGGGAGCGGATCGACTTCCTCGACATCACTCCGTCCTATCTGCCGCAGCTGCTCGCCGAGAACCTCCTGCCCGCCGAGGGCCACCGGCCCCGGTTGCTCATGCTGGGCGGCGAGGCCGTCAGCGAGGCCTTGTGGCAGCGGCTCGCCGCCGAACCGGGCGTCCACGCGTACAACTTCTACGGCCCCACCGAGACCACCATCGACGCGGTGTTCTGCCGGATGCGCGGGGACGAGACCCCGGCGATCGGCCGGCCTCTGGAGAACGTCGCCGCGTACGTGCTGGACGCGGCGCTGGCCCCGGTTCCCCCGGGCGTCCCCGGCGAGCTCTACCTCGCCGGCACCCAGCTGGCCCGCGGCTACCTCGG
>NZ_JNZP01000017.1 GCF_000725545.1 Streptomyces exfoliatus
CCAGGGCATCGGCACCATCCTGGAGGCCCGCCACCTGGTGCTGCTCGCCACCGGCGAGGGCAAGGCCGAGGCCGTGGCGCAGACCGTCGAGGGCCCCGTCGCGGCGCTCGTGCCGGCCTCCGCGCTCCAGCTGCACCCGCACGCCACGGTCGTGGTGGACGAGGCCGCCGCCTCCAAGCTGAAGCTCGCGGACTACTTCCGCCACACCTTCGCGAACAAGCCCGCCTGGCAGGGGATCTAGACCCGCACGCACCCCCGTGCGCACTCCCCCGTACAGGAAGGGGCCCGGCACCTCGATCCAGGTGCCGGGCCCCTTCGCGTACGGGAGTCCCTCAGGAAGCGGTACCGACCACGGCCTCCGCGGCCGCGCGGCCGCAGACGCGGGCAGCGCCGTGGGTGGCGATGTGCAGGGCCCCACGGGGCTCGGCCTCGTTGAGGCCCATCTCGACCACCACGGTGTCCGGGCGGGCCGCGACGAGGCTGTCCAGGGCCTCCGTCATCCACGGGTGCCGGTGGGCGTCGCGTACCACCGCCACGATCCGCCGGTCCCCCGCGGCGGCGAGGACCGCGTCCACGGAGGAATCGGCGTAGGAGCCGGTCTCCGTGCCGGGCAGCAGTCGCCCGAGTTCGGCGGCGATGCCCCAGGGGGTCTCGTCGCCGACCGCGAAGTTGGCGACGGGCGTGAAGGAGGCCACGTAGGGAGCGCTGGTCATCGGCGTGTACGGCCGCTCCCCCCGGGTCACCGTGAGGGCCCGGCGGGCGGCGACGAGTCCGATGTCGGCGCCGGGCGCGGTCCCCTCCTGCACTGCCGCGCCCGGCACCGTCTCAGCCCCGCCCCTCGCCCGGTGCGACTGGGTCCAGGCCGCCAGGGCGCGCACGCGCGCCGCGGCGTCGGCCAGCCGCTCCTCGGGCAGTTCACCGGTCCGTACCGCGTTCACGAGCGCGTCGCGCAGCCGCAGTACGGTGCCCTCGTCGCACAGCCCGCCGCCGACGCAGATGGCGTCGGCGCCCGCGGCGATGGCGAGGACGGATCCGCGCTCGATGCCGTACGTCGCCGCGACGGCCTGCATCTCCATGCCGTCGGTGACGATCAGCCCCTCGAAGCCCAGTTCCTGGCGGAGCAGACCGGTGAGGATCTGCGGGCTCAGGGTGGCCGGGCGGTGCGGGTCGAGCGCGGAGAGCAGAATATGCGCGCTCATGACCGCTTTGGTACCCGCGGCGACGGCGGCGCGGAAAGGTACCAGCTCACGGGCGTGCAGTGTGGCGAGGTCCACATCGATCCGGGGCAGCGCGTCGTGGGAGTCCACGTTCGTGTCGCCGTGTCCGGGGAAGTGCTTCGTGCAGGCCGCGACCCCGACTCCCTGGAGGCCGTCGACGTACGCCACGGTGTGCCGGGCGACTAGGTCCGGGTCCGGCCCGAAGGACCGGACGCCGATGACCGGGTTCTCGGCGTTGGAGTTGACGTCCGCCGAGGGCGCCCAGTTGAGGTCGACCCCGCACCGGGCGAGCCGGCGGCCGAGCTCGCGGGCCACGGCCCGGGTGAGTTCGACGTCGTCCACGCTGCCGAGCGCGTAGTTGCCGGGGAACGACGAGCCCTGCTTGACCTCCAGGCGGGTGACGTCCCCGCCCTCCTCGTCGATGGCGACGAGGACGTCGTCCCGCTCGGCCCGCAGCTGCGCGGTGAGCGCCGTGAGCTGCTCGGGGCTGACGATGTTCCGGCCGAACAGTCCGACGGAGGACAGGCCCTCGCCGATGCGGCGGAGCAGCCAGTCGGGGGCGGTGGTGCCGACGAAGCCGGGCTGGAGCACGGTGAGCGCGTCACGGGTCAGGGTGTCCGTGCCGTGTACGAGTGTGGTCATGGGGCCCTTATCCCTTCACCGCGCCGGCGGTCATGCCGCCGACGGCCTTGCGCTGGAGGAAGAGGAAGACGACGAGCACGGGAAGTGCGAAGAGCGTGGAGGCGGCCATGGTGGCGCCCCAGTCGCTGCCGAACGCGGTCTGGAACTGGGTCAGCCAGAGCGTCAGGGTCTGCGACTCCTTGTCCTTGTTCAGCATGAGGATCATGGCGAACTCGTTCCAGGCCGTGATGAAGCCGAAGAGCGAGGTCGACATCAGGCCGGGGGCCAGGAGCGGGAAGATCACCTTGCGGAAGGCCTGGCCGCGGGTGCAGCCGTCGATCTGCGCGGCCTCCTCCAGCTCGACCGGGACGGCGGCGATGAAGCCGCGCAGGGTCCAGATCGTGAACGGGAGGACCATGACGAAGTAGACGAGCGTGAGCATCGGAATGCTGTTCAGCATGTCGTTCTCACGGGAGATCATGTACATCGCGATGACCATGACCTCCCAGGGGGCCATCTGCGCCAGCATCACGATGAGGACGATGCCCTTGCGGCCCTTGAACCTCATCCGGGCGATGGCGAAGCTCGCGGCCAGGGCGACGAGGAGGGCGAGCAGCACGGCCCCGATGGTGACCATGAGGCTGTTGGTGACGTACGTCCAGAAGAGGTCGACACCGGTCGCCGTCGTGTAGTTCTCCAGCGTCGGCGTGAAGACGAAGACGGGGTCCTTCGTCATGATCTCGTGCTGCGGCTTCAGCGAGGACGAGAACATCCAGTAGACGGGGAAGACGAACACCACCGCGAGCACGAGGGCGCTGACGTTCTTGGCGACAGTGCCGACCGTGAGCGGCTTCCTGGTGCGCAGTTTCTGCGGAGTCTGGGTGGTGGCGCTCACAGCTCCTCCTCCTGCTTCAGGATCAGGCGGAAGTAGAAGGACATGACCGCGATGAGCATCACGATCGTCAGGATGGAGATGGCGGCGGCGACACCGTAGTGGAACTGGCCGACGCCCTCGATGTAGGCGTAGACCGGGAGGGTCTCGGAACCGCGGTCGGGGCCGCCCTGGTTCATGGCGTAGACCTGGGCGAACGCCTTGAAGATCCAGATGATCTCCAGGAAGGTCGTGATCATGAAGAAGGACTTCAGGTTCGGGAAGACCACGGCCCAGAAGGTCCGCCAGCCGCTGGCGCCGTCCATCTTGGCGGCCTCGTACAGCTCGGTCCCGACGGTGGTCAGGCCGGCGTACATGTTGAGGGCGACGAAGGGGACGGAGCCCCAGACGAGCAGGAGCAGGATGATGACCAGGGTGGAGAAGCCGGTCTCGAACCAGTTGTGCTGCTCGTAGCCGGAGAAGCCGAGCGTGCGCATCACCCAGTTGGCGACGCCGAACTGCTCGTCGAAGAGCCAGCGGAAGACCGTGACGGAGGCGACGATCGGCATGGCCCAGGCGAACATCAGGGACAGCGAGAGGACCAGGCGCATCTTCTTGCCGAGCCGGTTCAGGAGCAGTCCGATGCCGGTGCCGATCGCCATGATGAGGGCGACGTTGACGGCCGTGAAGACGACGCTTCGGACGACGACGGTCCAGAAGTGCGAGTCGCCGAGGAGCTCGGTGTAGTTGTCGAAGCCGGTCCACACCGTCTCGCGGGTGATGAACTCCTTCCGGTTGAGCTGCTGGAAGGAGAGGATCACATTGCGGATCAGCGGGTAGAGCAGGAGCGCCGCCATCGACAGCAGGGCCGGCGCGACGAGCAGGTACGGCAGCAGCCCGCTGGGCAGGGAGCGTCTGCCGCGTGGAGGCTGAAGGACTTCCTTCGGGCCCGAAGAAGGTGGCGGAGTCTGGGACTTTCCTGCCGCCCTTCCGGGCGCGTCCTGAGGATCGGCGGTCGCCGTCCCCTGGGAGTCCACGGTCATGGTCTTATTCCTCGCGGTTCTGGGGCTCCCGCGCCCACCGGGGCGCGGCCCGGGGGAGCGGGCCGCTGATCACTGCATCACTGCACAACGCCCGGTGGTGCGGCCGGTGCGATACCGGCCGCACCACCGGGCTACGGGTTACTGCTGGTTGATGCGCTCGTTGATGACCTTGTCGGCCGCCTCGCCGGCCGCCTTGGCGTCCTCACCCTTGAGGACCTTGGTCATGTAGTCCTTGATCGGGTTCGGGGCGGTCTCGACGTTCGCCCAGCCCGGGGTCACCGGGGTGACCTTGCCGGAGGCGGAGGAGAGGGCCATGGCCTCGGCGAAGGAGCCGGCGGCGGGCTTGAACTGCGCGGCGTCGGTGTTCGGAAGCAGCGCACCCTCGGTGGCGGCGGCGTACTTCGTCATGAAGTCCTTGCCGGCGGCGAGGGCCAGCCACTCCTTCGCGAGCTCCTTGTTCTGGGAGCGCTCGGCGATGGCGAGGTTCGAGCCGCCGAGGAAGACGGAGCCGGGCTTGTCGGCGGTCTTGCCCGGGATCGGGAAGTAGCCGAAGTCGGCGGTCTTGCCGGCCTTCTTCATGGCGTCGATCGCGCCGCCGGCCTCCCAGCCGAGACCGATCCAGGACGCCACGCCGCCCTTGGGGACGACGTCGGTGGACTGCTGCGGGGTCGCCTCGTCCTTGTCCTTGGGAGCGGTCGAGTAGGACGCCAGCTCCTTGTAGAAGTTCATGGCGGCGGCGGCCTCGGGGGAGGACAGGTTGCCCTTCCACTTGTCGCCGTCCTTGACCGCGAGGTCGCTGCCCTCGTCCCAGATGAGACCCGCGAGGACGTACCAGCTCTGGCCGGGCAGGTAGATCGCCTGGCTCTTGGGGTCGGAGGCCTTGAGCTTCTTCAGGCCCTCGATCCACTCGGCGCGGGTCTTCGGCGGGGTGACGCCGGCCTTCTTGTAGGCCGCCTTGTCGTAGACGACGACGCGGTTGGCGGCGTACCACGGGGCGGAGTAGAGCTTGCCGTCCAGCTCGTTGGAGGCGACCATGCCCTTGTTCCAGGCGTCGTAGCCGAGCGTGGCCTTGTCGCCCGTCAGGTCGGCGAGACCGCCGGTGACCGCGTAGCCGGCGGTCTGGGTGTTGCCAAGCTCCAGGACGTCCGGCGGGGTGTCCTCGGAGAGGGCGGTGGTGACCTTCTCCTGGATGCCGTTCCAGATCTGCTTCTCGACCTTGACCTTGACGCCCGGGTGCTTGGCCTCGAAGGCCTTGTTCACCTCGGCCATCCACGCGTCCGGAGCGGAACCGTCCATGACCCAGACGGTCAGGGTCTTGTCGCCGCCGGCGGACGCCTTGCCGCCGTCCTTGCCCTTGTCACTGTCCGAACCGCACGCAGCGATAGAGACCATCATGCCTGCGACGCCGATCGCCGCGATGAGCTTGCGCTTCACGCCACCCTCCTCAGGGATGCCTGCAACCCCTGCCCACCGCGCGAAGACATACGTCAGGTAGTGCTCGTGGGGCTGGGACCTGGTCTTTAATGGTTTAGACCAGTACCCGGAGCTTGGCCTAGACCTTTAGGGGTGTCAAGGGTGTATAAGAAGGGCAGTCGGGTCCGTTATCGGACCGACACCTGAGGGAGGGCGACGACCCGTGACCGGTCCGTGCCACCATGTGAGCCGCGACAGACGGAGGAGCCGGTGACGGCAGCAGCACAGGAGTCGGGAAGGCAGGCCATGGCCACGGACGCGGGCAGCACGGAGACGGAGGGTGGGACACCCACCCGCACCGCGCGCGTGCCCAAGTACTACCGACTGAAGCGGCATTTGCTCGACATGACGGACACCCTGCCGCCCGGCACGCCGGTCCCGCCCGAGCGCACTCTCGCCGCCGAGTTCGACACCTCGCGCACCACCGTGCGCCAGGCCCTCCAGGAGCTGGTCGTCGAGGGCCGCCTGGAGCGCATCCAGGGCAAGGGCACCTTCGTGGCCAAGCCCAAGGTCTCCCAGGCCCTGCAACTCACCTCCTACACGGAGGACATGCGCGCCCAGGGCCTCGAACCGACTTCGCAACTCCTCGACATCGGTTACGTCACCGCCGACGACACGCTCGCCGGACTGCTCGACATCTCCACCGGCGGCCGGGTGCTCCGCATCGAGCGCCTGCGGCTCGCGAGCGGCGAGCCGATGGCGATCGAGACCACCCATCTGTCGGCGAAGCGCTTCCCCGCGCTGCGCCGGTCGCTGGTCAAGTACACCTCGCTGTACACCGCGCTCGCCGAGGTCTACGACGTGCACCTCGCCGAGGCCGAGGAGACCATCGAGACCTCCCTCGCCACCCCGCGCGAGGCCGGACTGCTCGGTACGGACGTGGGCCTGCCGATGCTGATGCTCTCCCGCCACTCCCTCGACGGCCAGGGCGAGCCGGTGGAGTGGGTGCGGTCCGTCTACCGCGGCGACCGGTACAAGTTCGTGGCGCGCCTGAAGCGCCCCAACGGCTGAGCGGATCCGCACACCGAACAAGGGGGTCGCCGGAAATTCGGCGACCCCCTTGTTTCGCATGTCCGGAACTTCCGTGGGGCAATCACATCCGTTATACGGACGGGGGTTCCGTGGAGCTGAGGCGTCCCCTAGATTTCCCCACCATTACCAAGGTGATCAGCGAGGGGACGAGGCACGATGCCAGAAGTGACACAAGGGAAACAAGGGAATCAAGGGACCATCACGCCCCTGCGGGTGGTTATCGCACTCTGCCTGTTCGCGCCGTTCGTGGCGATGCTCTGGGTGAGCTCCTACGCGAAGACCGAGCCGCTCTTCGCGGGCATTCCGTTCTTCTACTGGTACCAGATGCTCTGGGTGCTGATCTCCACCGCGCTCACCATGGTCGCGTACAAGCTGTGGCAGCTGGACCAGCGCGCCCGCAAGGGAGGTGACGCGCGATGAAGGACGGCGTGAACGGCGTCGCACTCGCCGTCTTCATCTTCTTCTTCCTGGCCGTCACGGTCATGGGCTTCCTCGCCTCGCGCTGGCGCAGGGCCGAGAACGAGAACAGCCTCGACGAATGGGGCCTGGGCGGCCGGTCGTTCGGCACCTGGGTGACCTGGTTCCTGCTCGGCGGCGACCTCTACACCGCGTACACCTTCGTCGCCGTCCCGGCGCTCATCTACACGGCGGGCGCGGCCGGCTTCTTCGCCGTGCCGTACACGATCCTGGTCTACCCGCTGATCTTCACCTTCCTGCCGCGCCTCTGGTCGGTCTCGCACAAGCACGGCTACGTCACCACCTCGGACTTCGTGCGCGGCCGCTTCGGCTCCAAGGGCCTCTCCCTCGCGGTGGCGGTCACCGGCATCCTCGCCACCATGCCGTACATCGCGCTCCAGCTCGTCGGCATCCAGGCCGTCCTGGACGTGATGGGCGTCGGCGGCGGCGAGGACACCCACTGGTTCATCAAGGACCTGCCGCTGCTCATCGCCTTCGGCGTCCTCGCGGCGTACACGTACTCCTCGGGTCTGCGCGCCCCCGCGCTCATCGCCTTCGTCAAGGACACCCTGATCTACATCGTCATCGCGGTGGCGATCATCTACATCCCGATCAAGCTGGGCGGCTTCGACGAGATCTTCGCCAAGGCGGGCGAGGCGTACGCGCAGACCAACGAGGCGACCGGAAAGCCGCGCGGCTCGCTCGTGCCCGGTGACGCCGGCCAGTGGACGTACGCGACGCTCGCGCTGGGCTCGGCGCTCGCGCTGTTCATGTACCCGCACTCCATCACGGCGACCCTGTCGTCCCGGAGCCGTGAGGTCATCCGCCGCAACACCACGATCCTGCCGCTGTACTCGCTGATGCTGGGCCTGCTCGCGCTGCTCGGCTTCATGGCGATCGCCGCCGGGATCCAGGTGAAGAACGGACAGCTCGCCATCCCGCAGCTCTTCGAGACGATGTTCCCCGACTGGTTCGCGGGCGTCGCGTTCGCCGCGATCGGCATCGGCGCGCTCGTGCCCGCCGCGATCATGTCGATCGCCGCGGCCAACCTCTTCACCCGCAACATCTACAAGGACTTCATCAAGAAGGACGCCACCCCGGCGCAGGAGACGAAGGTCTCCAAGCTGGTCTCGCTCCTCGTGAAGGTCGGCGCGCTCGCCTTCGTCCTCACCATGGACAAGACGGTAGCGATCAACTTCCAGCTGCTCGGCGGCATCTGGATCCTGCAGACCTTCCCCGCCCTCGTCGGCGGCCTGTTCACCCGCTGGATGCACCGCTGGGCGCTGCTCGCCGGCTGGGCCGTCGGCATGATCTACGGCACGGTCGCCGCGTACGGCGTCGCCAGCCCGACCCAGAAGCACTTCGGCGGCCACTCCACCGAGATCCCGGGCATCGGCGAGATCGGCTACATCGGTCTCACCGCCTTCGTCCTGAACCTCGTCGTCACCGTCGTCCTCACCTTCGTCCTCAAGGCCGTCAAGGCCCCCGAGGGCGTCGACGAGACCTCCCCTTCGGACTACACGGCGGACGCCGGCGACAAGGGCGTGCAGACCGAGATGCCGAAGCTCGGCGCCGACACCCACTGACCGCCCGCTCACGACCTCACGAAGGCCGTCCCGCCTCCCTCCGGGGGCAGGACGGCCTTCGCCGTTCTGGGAGCCGGCGGCCGGTCGGAGGCACACTGCCCTCATGGACTTCACGATCAGGGCGGTACGGCCCGAGGAGTACGAGGCGCTCGGCGAGCTGACCGCAGGGACCTATCTGAACGACGGGCTGCTGAAGTACGGGGCGGAGGACTTCTATCTGGAGGTGCTCAGGGACACGGCACGCCGGGCGCGCGAGGCCGAGGTGCTCGTCGCCGAGGAGGCCGACGGGCACCTCATCGGCGGGGTGACCTTCGCCACCGGGGGCACCCCCTGGGCGGACATCGCGGTCGCCGGCGAGGCCGAGTTCCGAATGCTCGCGGTCACCCCCGACGCCCGCGGCAGGGGCGTCGGAGAAGCCCTCGTACGGGCCTGCGTGGAGCGCGCACGGGCCCTCCCCGGGTGCGCGCGCCTCGTGCTCTCCACGGACGCGAAGATGGTCTCGGCGCACCGGATATACGAGCGCCTCGGCTTCGTCCGCACCCCGCACCGCGACTGGGACCCCATCCCCGACCACACGCTGAGGACCTACGCCCTGGAGTTCTGAGCCGCCGGGCGACACAACATGTGGGGGGTGCCAAGAGCGGTGCCCCCCACATGTATGCTCGACCTCGCTGTCGACGCAGGGGAATCCGGCGCGAATCCGGAACTGTCCCGCAACGGTGTGCTTCGTACGGATACGACGATTTTCGTACGACGTGAGTCCGAGGACCTGCCGACAGCGCACCCGGTCCGTCCGTTCCGGGTGCCACTGACGTCCGGGCCTCGCGGAGTGGGCCGGTGGAAGCGTCGCGTCCGGCGTTACGGATGCCCGCCTGCCCGCCTTCCCCCGCCGCGGCCCCGAGCCGAGCGAGGGAGAGCCCCCACGTGACCATCGCGCCCGCCGATCCGGCTTCCGCCGAGGTTTCCGCGGTCGAGAGCGACGGCCCCGGGACCGTACTGCTGCGGACCCTGACCGACCTCACCGCCGATCTCCCCGACACCGACCCCGGCAAGGTCGCCGCCGCCGCGCTCCGCGGCCGCAGCGCCGCGTCGGACGAGGCGGAGCTGCGCGAGCTGGCCACCGAGGCGGCCGCCGGCCTGATCGCCGAGGACCCCGCGTACTCCCGGCTCGCCGCCCGGCTCCTGACGGTCACCATCGCCGACGAGGCGGCCGGCCAGGGCGCGGTCTCCTTCTCCGCCTCCGTCGCCACCGGTCACCGCGAGGGCCTGATCGCCGACCGCACCGCCGAGTTCGTCGCCCTGCACGCGGCCCGGCTCGACGCGACGATCGACCCGGCGGGCGACGACCGCTTCGGCTACTTCGGTCTGCGCACCCTCTACTCGCGCTACCTGCTGCGCCACCCGATCACCCGCAAGGTCATCGAGACGCCGCAGCACTTCATGCTGCGCGTCGCCTGCGGCCTGGCCGAGGACGAGAGCGTCCGCGCGCTCGACGAGGTGGTCGCCCTGTACGGCCTGATGAGCCGTCTGGACTACCTCCCCTCCTCCCCCACGCTCTTCAACTCCGGCACCCGCCACCCGCAGATGTCCTCCTGCTACCTGCTCGACTCCCCGCAGGACGAGCTGGACTCCATCTACGACCGCTACCACCAGGTGGCGCGCCTCTCGAAGCACGCGGGCGGCATCGGTCTCTCGTACTCCCGCATCCGCGCCCGCGGCTCGCTGATCCGCGGCACCAACGGGCACTCCAACGGCATCGTGCCGTTCCTGAAGACCCTCGACGCCTCCGTCGCCGCCGTGAACCAGGGCGGGCGCCGCAAGGGCGCCGCCGCCGTCTACCTGGAGACCTGGCACGCGGACATCGAGGAGTTCCTGGAGCTCCGCGACAACACGGGCGAGGACCAGCGCCGTACGCACAACCTGAACCTGGCGCACTGGATCCCGGACGAGTTCATGCGCCGGGTCAACGCGGACGCCGACTGGTCGCTGTTCTCCCCCGCGGACGTGCCCGAGCTCGTCGACCTGTGGGGCGAGGAGTTCGACGCCGCCTACCGCGCCGCCGAGGCGAAGGGCCTGGCCCGCAAGAGCATGCCGGCCCGTGACCTGTACGGCCGGATGATGCGGACCCTGGCCCAGACCGGCAACGGCTGGATGACCTTCAAGGACGCCTCGAACCGGACGGCCAACCAGACCGCCGAGCCCGGCACCGTCGTCCACTCCTCGAACCTCTGCACCGAGATCATCGAGGTGACGAACGACGGCGAGACGGCCGTCTGCAACCTGGGCTCGGTCAACCTGGGCTCGTTCGTGGACGCCTCGACCCAGGACATCGACTGGGAGCGCCTCGACGCCACCGTCAGCACGGCCGTCACCTTCCTCGACCGGGTCGTCGACATCAACTTCTACCCGACCGAGCAGGCGGGCCGCTCCAACGCCCGCTGGCGGCCGGTCGGCCTGGGCGCCATGGGCCTCCAGGACGTCTTCTTCCAGCTGAAGCTGCCGTTCGACTCGGCGGAGGCCCGCGCCCTGTCGACGAAGATCGCCGAGCGCATCATGCTGGCGGCCTACGAGGCCTCCGCCGACCTCGCCGAGCGCAGCGGCCCGCTGCCGGCCTGGGACAAGACCCGTACGGCCCGTGGTGTCCTGCACCCCGACCACTACGACGTCGAGCTGAACTGGCCGGAGCGGTGGGCGGCGCTGCGCGCCCGCATCGCGTCGACCGGCATGCGCAACTCCCTGCTCCTCGCCATCGCGCCGACGGCGACGATCGCCTCGATCGCGGGCGTCTACGAGTGCATCGAGCCGCAGGTCTCCAACCTGTTCAAGCGCGAGACGCTGTCCGGCGAGTTCCTCCAGGTCAACTCCTACCTGGTCGACGAGCTGAAGCGGCTCGGCGTGTGGGACGCGCAGACCCGTGACGCGCTGCGCGACGCCAACGGCTCCGTGGCCGGCTTCACCTGGGTCCCGGCCGAGGTGCGCGAGCTGTACCGCACGGCGTGGGAGATCCCGCAGCGCGGTCTGATCGACATGGCCGCCGCCCGTACGCCGTTCCTGGACCAGTCGCAGTCGCTGAACCTGTTCCTGGAGACGCCGACGATCGGCAAGCTGTCGTCGATGTACGCGTACGCCTGGAAGCAGGGTCTGAAGACGACGTACTACCTGCGTTCCCGCCCGGCGACCCGGATCGCCCGCGCCGCGCAGGCGTCGACGGCCGCCGCCACCATTCCCGTACAGCAGGCGACCCCCGACGCGGACGCCCTCGCCTGCTCCCTCGAAAACCCCGAGTCCTGCGAGGCCTGCCAGTAATGAGCACCAGCGACAACAAGAACCTCCTCGACCCGGGCTTCGAGCTGACCCTGCGTCCGATGCGTTACCCGGACTTCTACGAGCGCTACCGGGACGCCATCAAGAACACCTGGACCGTGGAGGAGGTCGACCTCCACTCGGACGTCGCCGACCTCGCCAAGCTCACGCCGGGTGAGCAGCACATGATCGGCCGCCTGGTCGCGTTCTTCGCGACGGGCGACTCGATCGTCTCGAACAACCTGGTCCTGACGCTGTACAAGCACATCAACTCCCCGGAGGCGCGCCTGTACCTGTCGCGCCAGCTGTTCGAGGAGGCCGTGCACGTCCAGTTCTATCTGACGCTGCTCGACACGTACCTGCCCGACCCGGCCGACCGCGCCGCCGCGTTCGACGCGGTCGAGGAGATCCCGTCCATCCGCGAGAAGGCGCAGTTCTGCTTCAAGTGGATGGACTCGGTCGAGAAGATCGAGAAGCTGGAGACGGCCGCCGACCGCCGCCGCTTCCTGCTGAACCTGATCTGCTTCGCCGCGTGCATCGAGGGCCTGTTCTTCTACGGCGCCTTCGCGTACGTGTACTGGTTCCGGTCCCGCGGTCTGCTGCACGGTCTCGCGACCGGCACCAACTGGGTGTTCCGTGACGAGACGATGCACATGAACTTCGCCTTCGAGGTCGTGGACACCGTCCGCAAGGAGGAGCCGGAGCTCTTCGACGACGCGCTCCAGCAGCAGGTCACCGACATGCTGCGGGAAGCCGTCGAGGCGGAGCTGCAGTTCGGCCGCGACCTGTGCGGCGACGGCCTGCCCGGCATGAACACCGAGTCGATGCGCGAGTACCTCCAGTGCGTCGCCGACCAGCGCCTCCAGCGCCTCGGTTTCCCCCCGGTGTACGGCTCGGAGAACCCGTTCGCGTTCATGGAGCTCCAGGGCGTCCAGGAGCTCACGAACTTCTTCGAGCGCCGCCCGTCCGCCTACCAGGTGGCGGTCGAGGGCTCGGTGGACCTGGACGAGGACTTCTGACCCGTACGGACACGAGAAGGGCCCCGCACTCCTGGAGTGCGGGGCCCTTCTCGTCGGGCGGGTCAAGCGTGCGGGCGGGGTCAGGCGTTCGGGACGACCTCGTACCTCGGGGTGCCCTCTTCCATCTGGCGCAGGGCGTCCTTGCGGTCGCGCTTGGAGAGGCGGTCGATGTACAGGTAGCCGTACAGGTGGTCCGTCTCGTGCTGGAGGCAGCGGGCGAAGTAGCCGGTGCCACGCACCTTGATCGGGTTGCCCTGGGCGTCCTGGCCGTGGACCTCCGCGTAGTCGGGGCGGGCCAGCTCGGCGTACGCGGTCGGAACGGAGAGGCAGCCCTCGTTGGACTCGTCGAGGACGCGCCGGTCGGCCGGAAGCTCCTGGAGGACCGGGTTGACCACGACGCCCGTGTGCCGGACGCCCTCGTCGTCGGGGCAGTCGTAGACGAAGACCTTCAGGTCCACGCCGATCTGGTTGGCGGCCAGGCCCACGCCCTCGGCGGCCTTCTGGCTGGCGAACATGTCGTCGATGAGGGACGCGAGCTTGTCGTCGAACTCGGTGACGTCCTTGCACTCCCGGTGGAGCACGGGGTTGCCGACGACGGTGATCGGGCGGGCCGTGCCACGCTCGCGGTACGCGAGCTCGCGCGCCTCGCAGTCCTCCGTGTCCACGACGAATCCGTCGTTTCCGTCGTTGAGCTGCTCGTCAGTGTCCTGCTGCGTCATGTCCGGCGCGTGCCTTCCTCGGAACCCCAGTAAACGATCCCGTACAGCCTACGGGCAGTGGTCAGCAGACCTCTTCCAGATCGCGCCACTCACGGCTGTCCGGGCTGTCCGCCACCCAGCCGTCGAGGAGTCCGCGCACCAGGCCGGCCGGGGCCGCGAGGCCGCACTCCCGCTCCGGCACCCACAGCTCGCCGGGCGAGCGGTGGCCGAGCGGCCCGGGGTGTCCCGGCTCGCTGTGGTCGTGCGGGTCGGAGTGCTCGCCCTCGCCCTCGGCACTGGGCATGGTCGACTCGGAGCAGGCACGGCAGAGCAGCCGCACGGAGGACGACCAGTCCTCGGCGGCGAAGCCCGCCTCCGCGGCGAGCTGCTCCAGGGCGTCCCGGTCGGCCTCGGTGGCGGCCTCCAGGAGGACGACCCAGGTGGGTACGGGTGAGGGCGCCCACAGCTCGATCTCGTCGAAGACCGGGTAGGAGGGGCCTGCGGTGGTGGTCCGCTCGCCGTTCGGCACCCCGTCGTGGAGGACGACCTCGCCCCAGCGCCGTCCGGAGGACGGCAGCGGGATGGAGAGGACCTCGATCCGGGCCGGGTCGAGCCTGCGGCCCCACACGACCTCGGCCTCGCCCTCGGGCGAGAGGCGGACGGCGGCGCTGCCCAGCTCCATCCCGGCGGGCTCGCCGGTGCCCGCGGCGGCGCCGGGGACCTTGAGGCCGTACGCCTGCCAGGCGCGGCGGGCCAGGGGCCAGTCCTGGAGGGCGGTGGCGGCGATGCCGACGTTCCACCAGTCGGGGGCGCCGGTCTCCTTGTCGAGCAGCGCGACCGCGCGGAGCCCGGCGGCCCGCGCCTGCTCCCAGTCGTGCCGGAACTTGTGCAGCAGCGCCAGGTTGAACCAGGACTCCGAGAGCCAGGGTTCCAGGTCCGCCGCGCGCGTGAGGAGCGCGCCCGCGTCCTCGTACCGGCCGTCGCCGATCAGCGTGAACGCGCGGTCGGTGGCCTGCCGCCACGAGGCGGAGGGCCGATGCCGTACCTTCCCGAAGATCTTCACGATTCCCGCCTGCCGGTCGCTTCACCCTCTTGTTCGCATCCAACCATGCCCGGTCGGACGCGCGCTCATTACCCATGGGTTACCCCGTGGGGGCCGAGGTCACCCCAGCGGTTCCCCGTCGCGCCAGGACCCTGGCCAGGCATTCGACGACATCCGGGTGAAAGTCGCGGGCGGTGGCCAGCCGGAGCCGCTCCAGGGCGTCGAGGGCGGCGACCGGGCCCTCGCCGCCCGCGAGGTCGTCGTAGGCGTTCACGGCCCGGACGATCCGGGCGGACAGCGGCTGGTCACGGTACGGGTCGGCCTGCCGCTCGACGACGAGGGCGACGGCCTCGGGGACGCCCGTCCTGCGGACGACCTCGCCGCCCAGGAGGGCGATCCGGCGCTGCTCGCCGCACGGGAGGAGGGCGGTGGCGCCGCCCGCGACCGGGTCGACGAGGGAGAGCTGTCCGATGTCGTGCATGAGCGCCGCGTGTTCCAGGACGGTCAGCTCGGCCCCGGAGAGGCCCAGCTCGCGCCCGACGGCCGCGCTGATGGCCGCGACCCTGCGGGCGTGGCCGGGCGGGGTGCAGCCGGCGATCTCGGTGGCACGCGCGAGGGAGGCGATGGTCTGCCGGTTGACGGTGCGCACGGCGGCGTACCGCCGGAAGGAGACCTGGGTGAGGAGGAGCGGTACGGCGAGCACGGGCAGGGCCCAGAGTCCGGCGGCGGCCACGCCGAGCGCCATGACGGTGCCGGTGGCGCAGACGGCGGAGCCGATGCCGAGGAGGGCGCGGAGTTCGTCGCGCAGGAGGGGGCCGTACGGGAACCCGGTGCGGGCGCGGAGCAGGAGGGCGGCGAGGACCGCGTCGCAGAGGGCGGTGAGGACGAGCAGGAGCAGCAGGAAGAGGGCGTACGGCGGGCCCTGGCCGAGGTGCTCGACGAGGATGCCGGAGTTGTAGAGGGGCTGGAAGCAGAGCGCGGCGAAGCCGACGGTGAGGACGCGGCGGGCGAGGTGGTCGCGGCCGGGTCCGCGGCCCCGGGCGATGTGGGGGACGATCCCGGCGAGCCCCGCGGCGACGACGACGGCGACGATCTGGAGGACGCCGTGGGTGGTGGCGGCGCCTCCGCTCGTTCCGAGCAGGGCGTAGGCGAGGGCTCCGGCGGCGGCGAGCGGTGCCGGTTCCCTCTCGTCCGGGGAGGCGCCCCAGCGGGCGAGTTCGCCGAGGGCCACGAGGGTGCCGAAGGCGAGGGCGTTGCCGGGTTCGGCGACGCCGTACCAGAGGGTGGCGCCGAGGCCGGCGAGGCTGAGGAGCAGTGCGGCGCCGTGGACGGCGCCGACGGTGGCGGCGCCGGGCCTCACGCGTGTTCCTTCGGTTGGGCGGGCAGGGGTTCGCGGGGCGGGGGAACGTGCTCGGCCGACGGGGCCGGGTCCTCGGCGGTGTCGGCGGTGACGGCGGGCTGCCAGCCGTGCCGGTCGAGGGCGCTGACGAGGGCGGCCACCATCCGGGGGTCGAAGTGGGTGCCCGCGCACCGCTCCAGTTCGGCGACGGCGGTCGGCACGGGGCGGGCCCGGCTGTAGGAGCGGGTGGAGGTCATCGCGTCGAAGGCGTCGGCGACGGCGACGACCCGGGCGACTTCGGGGATCTCGTCGCCGTGCAGGCCGTACGGGTATCCGCTGCCGTCCATGCGTTCGTGGTGGTGGAGGATCGCGGCCCGCGCGTCGCCGAGGAAGCCGATGCCCCGGACCATCTCGTGGCCGTACTCCGGGTGCAGTTCGATGATCCGGCGTTCCTCGGGGGTGAGGGGCCCGTCCTTGCGGAGGACGCGGGTGGGGACGCCCAGTTTGCCGACGTCGTGGAGGATGCCGGCGAACCGTACGACGTCGAGGCGGTCCTCGGGCATGCCCAGCTCACGGGCGATCAGGACGGAGGCGTGTCCGACGCGTTCGCTGTGGCCGCGGGTGTACCGGTCCTTGATGTCGACGGCCTGGACGAGGGCGCGGATGGTGGCCTGGTGGGCGGCCCTTTCCCGGTGGTACTGGGCGAAGACCCAGCAGGAGATGTACATCGGGAGGAGCACGAAGAGCGCCGAGACCGGGCCGTGGGTGCTGCGCCAGAGGACGGCCATCATCAGGCCGGCGAGCCCGTGCACGGCGTGCGGGGCGAGCGCGCGGCCGAGGAGGCCGCGCCAGGCGGCCCGTGGGGGCAGTCCGTCGGCGGCGGCCCTGATGCCGCCGTCGAGGGCGGTCAGGACGAGGCAGAAGGTGAGGGCGGCCGCGCCGGCGGGGAGCAGGGCGTAGGGGAAGTCGGGGACGTCGGGGCCGTGTCCGAGGGCTTCGGCGCTGCCGAGGGCCCCGGCGGCGCGGGCGGCGGCCCAGACGGCGAGGGCCGTGGCGGCGGCCCGCCAGGCGCGGCGGGGTGCGGCGGGGGGTTCGTCGACGCGGGCGAGGAGGCTGCCGGGCAGGGCGGTGAGCGCGGCGGCGGAGGGCGGCAGGAGCAGGGCGGCGGCGAGGAGGACGGGGAAGAAGGAGCCGGTGCCCATGGGGACGGAGCCGCCGAGGGCGCGGCCGAGGAGCCGGCAGCGGGCGGGCAGCTCGCAGAGCGCGTACAGGGCGGCGAGGAGCGCGACCGTGCTCCAGGGGGTGGCCGCGCCGGGGCGCAGCGCGGGCAGGGCGCAGGCCCCGGCGCCGAGCAGGGCGCAGCCGATGTACACGCGGGCCGCTCGCGGAATGACCTTCACGCCCATCACGCCTGTCACGCTAGCGAGTTGGGCTGCCGGGGGCGGCGCTGTGGCGCAGGTTCGCACCATCGGGTGATACGAGCTGATGGACGAAGGAGGCCGTCGCGTGTCGTGCCGCGACGGCCTCCGTTCCCGCTTCCGGGTTCCCGGTGTCTACTCCTGCGGCGCCGGAGCCGGCGTCGTCGGGAGGATCGCCGTGACCTCCTGCTCGGGCACCAGGTGCCCCGAGCGGATCAGGTCGATCCGGCCCATCACCTTGGCCCGCAGGTCGGTGGGCACGTCGTCACTGCCGCAGCAGCGCTTGACGAGCTTCTTCACCGCCTGTTCGAGCCCGTACTTCTCCAGGCACGGGGAGCACTCCTCGAAGTGCACCTCGAACTTGGTGCAGTCACTGTCGGGCATCTCGTTGTCGAGGAACTCGTAGAGATGATCCAGGACCTCTGAGCAATCCGTCTCGTGCGGCTCTCCGCAGCTCATGAGCCCGAGCCTTTCAGATCGTTCGACGACTCTCCGGCGCCCGCGGGTACCAGCCCGCGGTCGCGGGCGTAGTCCTCGAGCATGCCGCGCAGCTGGCGGCGGCCCCGGTGCAGCCGGGACATCACCGTACCGATGGGTGTCCCCATGATGTCCGCGATCTCCTTGTACGCAAAGCCCTCGACATCGGCGAGATAGACGGCGATGCGGAACTCCTCGGGAATCGCCTGGAGCGCTTCCTTCACGTCGGAGTCCGGGAGGTGGTCGAGCGCCTGGGACTCGGCGGAGCGCAGACCGGTCGACATGTGCGACTCGGCGCGGGCGAGCTGCCAGTCCTCGATCTCCTCGGCGGCGCTGCGCTGGGGCTCACGCTGCTTCTTGCGGTACGAGTTGATGAAGGTGTTCGTGAGGATGCGGTACATCCACGCCTTGAGGTTCGTCCCCTCGCGGAACTGGTGGAAGGATCCGTACGCCTTGGCGTAGGTCTCCTGCACCAGGTCCTCCGCGTCCGCGGGGTTGCGCGTCATGCGCAGCGCGGCCGAGTACATCTGGTCGAGGAATCCGAGGGCGTCCCGCTCGAAGCGCGCGTTGCGCTCCTCGGTCGTCTCCTCGGGGCCGTCGTCGGTCCCTGTGTCGGTCCCAGTGACCGGACCCACCTCCTCCAGCGCGGCGGCGAGCCCGAGGGCGGACCCGCTCGTTTCGGAGGATAGACGAGGAACCGCTCCGCCCGCCGCCCGAATCGGGGCACCCTTGGGTGCGGCCAGCACTGTCCAGTCGAGGTCAGCGGCCTGCGCACGCTCCGGGCAGATGGTCGAACCCATGCGACGGACTCCCTCTTCCTTGGTCTCACACCGACGCACGCAACAACAGTGGTCCCCCGCTCCACATTCCCGGTGCGGCGGCGGAGATCAGCGCAGGGCGGTGATCCACCGGACGACGCCGTCCACGAGGGCGGCGAGGGCCTCGTCCTGGCCGAGGGGCGCGCGTTTGGGCAGGGCGAAGCCGTGGTCCCCGTACGGGATCCCGACGAGCTCGTACGGGCCTTCCGGGAACTCCTCCGGCCGCCCGAAGGGGTCGTTGCCGCCCTGGACGACGAGGGTCGGGAGCCCGGTGCCGAGGAGTTCCTCGGCGCGGGACTTCTCGGGCCTGCCCGGCGGGTGCAGCGGGAAGCTCAGGGCGAGGACGGCGAATGCGCCCAGGTCACGGCCGGTCCGGCAGGCGACCCGGGCACCTGCGCTGCGGCCGCCCGCGATCACCGGGAGGCCGGGCCGTGCGAGGGCGGGCCAGAGGCCGCGCCACCCGGTGTCGAGGGTCTTCGGCGCGGGCGCGACCTTCTTGCCGGCGACCCGCCAGGGCTGCTCGACGAGGGCGACGGTCACGCCGTGCGCGGGCAGCGCGCCGGCCAGGGCCTGGAGGTCGCGGGCCTCGACGCCGCCGCCGGCTCCGTGG
Source organism: Streptomyces exfoliatus (assembly GCF_000725545.1). Lineage (GTDB taxonomy): Bacteria > Actinomycetota > Actinomycetes > Streptomycetales > Streptomycetaceae > Streptomyces > Streptomyces exfoliatus. Next base: position 19,024 of record NZ_JNZP01000017.1, read on the forward strand.
CCGAGGGCGAGTACGGCCCGCGGTTCGTCCGCCTCGCACCAGGCAACGCGGGCCTCACCGGCGTCGGTGGGAACGGTCTCGTACTGTGTCACGTCGGTCACAGGCCCATCCTGCCCCGCAGGCACCCGAAACGCGTGCGTCGGAGACGCGCGCACCCGAGCCGTCAGAACAGCGTGGCGATCTCCGGTCCCGCCAGTTCCTCGACAAGTTCGGGTCCGTTGTTCCGGACGTTGCTGACCGCTGTGGCCACCGGATAGGCCCGCATGAGTCCTCCGGGCGGCGCGGCGAGCAGCCCGCGCAGTTCCTCCGGGTCGGTGCGCGCCGGGTCGAGCCAGGCGTCCCAGCGGTCCTCGGTGAGCATCAGCGGCATCCGGGGGTGGATGTCGGCGAGCGAGTGCGGGCCCTCGGCCGGGGCCACGCCCAGCGGCCCGGTCTCCGCCTCGGTGGTGATCACCGAGCAGGTCACCCACCACGCCGAGGGGTGCTCCGCCGGCAGGGTCCGGTCGCGCCAGAACTCGTAGAGCCCGGCCATCGCGAAGACCGAGCCGTCGGCGGGGGTCACGAAGTAGGGCTGCTTGCGGGGCCGCTTCTTCTTCCCCTCCACCTCCAGTTCGCGCTCCCCCGCCCCGGTGACCCATTCGTAGTAGCCGTCGGCGGGCAGGATGCAGCGGCGGGCGGCGAAGGCCTTCTTGAAGGAGGGCTTCTCGTCCAGGGTCTCCGCGCGCGCGTTGATCATCCGGGCGGCGCCCTCCGGCGACTTCGCCCAGGACGGGACGAGGCCCCACTTCAACGTGCGCAGCTGGCGAACCGGCCGCGGGGATTCCGCGTCTTTCAGAGGACGCTCCAGAACGGCCCAGACCTCTTTGGTGGGGGCCACGTTCCAGTCGGGGGCCAGAGGCTCCTCCGGCTCCGCCCACTTCTCGACACCGAAGACGTCGACGAGGTCCTCGGGCCGCCGGCTCGCTGCATACCGTCCGCACATACGTGCCAGACTGCCACGATCCCCGACCCCCGAGGAGCGGCCCGAACGATGGACCTCTCGATGGACCTCTTCGGTCCGCAGGACGCCCCGGCCGAATGGCTGGTGATCGCCACCGGCGTCGCGGCCCTCGCCGTCACCGTGCCCCGCCGCCTCTGGCTCCTGGCCCGCAACGCGATCACCATCGCCCACGAGGGCGGCCACGGCCTGATCGCCCTCGCCACCGGCCGGCGCCTCCAAGCCATCCGGCTGCACTCGGACACCAGCGGACTGACCGTGAGCCGGGGCCGCCCGACCGGCCTCGGCGTGGTCCTCACCCTGGCCGCCGGCTACCCCGCGGCCCCCCTGCTCGGCCTCGGCGGCGCCGCCCTGCTCGGCACCCACCGGGTCACCCTGCTGCTGTGGGCCGCGACCGCCCTGCTGCTCGCCATGCTGGTGATGGTCCGCAACGCGTACGGGGTCCTCACCGTCGTCCTGACGGGCGCCGCCTTCCTCCTCGTCTCCTGGCTGACCGCTCCCGAGGTCCAGTCGGTCTTCGCCTACGCGGTCGTCTGGTTCCTGCTGCTCGGCGGCGTCCGCCCGGCCTTCGAGCTCCAGGCGAAGCGGCGACACGGCGGCACCCCCGACTCGGACGCCGACCAGCTGGCGAGGCTCACCCATGTGCCCGCGGGCGTGTGGCTGTTCTTCTTCCACGCGGTCGCGATCTCGTCCCTGATCGGCGGCGGGCGCTGGCTCCTCGGCTTCTGACTCCCCCGTACAGTGAGTTCCATGACCGCAGCTGCTTCCGCGCACACCGACCCGCCCACCGACCTCTGGCCCGCCCCGTACGCCCGCGGCGCCGTCGACGCGACCGTCACCGTGCCCGGATCGAAGTCGGTCACGAACCGCGCCCTGGTGCTCGCCGCGCTGGCCTCCGAGCCCGGCTGGCTGCGCCGCCCGCTGCGCTCCCGGGACACCCTCCTGATGGCCGAGGCGCTCCGTACCCTCGGCGTGAAGATCGAGGAGGGCGTCGGCCCCGACGGTTCCGGCGAGGCCTGGCGGATCATCCCCTCCCCGCTGCACGGCGGCGCGACCGTCGACGTCGGCAACGCCGGTACGGTCATGCGCTTCCTGCCCCCGGTCACGGCGCTCGCCGACGGCCCGGTGCGCTTCGACGGCGACCCCCGCTCCCACGAGCGCCCGCTGCACGGCGTGATCGACGCCCTGCGCGCGCTCGGCGCCCGCATCGACGACGAGGGCCGGGGCGCGCTGCCCATGACGGTGCACGGCGCCGGTGGCCTCGACGGCGGCACGGTCGAGATCGACGCCTCCTCGTCCTCCCAGTTCGTGAGCGCCCTGCTGCTGTCCGGGGCCCGCTTCAACCAGGGCGTCGAGGTACGGCACGTGGGCACGCGGCTGCCCTCGCTGCCGCACATCCGGATGACCGTCGACATGCTGCGCGCGGTCGGCGCGCAGGTCGACGAGCCGGAACACGGCGGTGCGCCGGACGTGTGGCGGGTGGCGCCCTCGGCGCTGCGCGGCCGGGACCTCGTGGTCGAGCCGGACCTGTCGAACGCGCAGCCGTTCCTGGCGGCCGCCCTGGTGACCGGCGGCCGGGTGACGGTCCCGGACTGGCCCGAGCGGACCACCCAACCCGGTGACGCGCTGCGGGAGATCTTCACCGAGATGGGTGGCTCCTGCGAGCTGACCGAGGCGGGGCTGACCTTCACCGGTACGGGCCGGATCCACGGCATCGACGTGGACCTCGGCGAGGTCGGCGAGCTGACGCCGGGCATCGCGGCGGTAGCGGCGCTCGCCGACTCCCCGTCCACCCTGCGCGGGGTCGCCCATCTGCGGCTGCACGAGACGGACCGGCTGGCGGCGCTCACCAAGGAGATCAACGAGCTGGGCGGCGACGTCACCGAGACGGAGGACGGTCTCCACATCCGCCCGCGCCCGCTGCACGGCGGCGTCTTCCACACGTACCACGACCACCGCATGGCGACGGCGGGCGCGATCATCGGCCTCGCGGTCGAGGGCGTCGAGATCGAGGACGTGGCGACGACGGCGAAGACCTTGCCGGACTTCCCGACGATGTGGACCGAAATGCTCGGGGTCTGAACCATGCGGCGTTACGGCAAGAACACCGACGAGGACGACATCCGCCAGCGGCCCAACCGCAAGGGCACCCGTCCCCGTACGACCATCCGCCCGAAGCACGAGGACGCCGTCGAGGGCATGGTCCTCACCGTCGACCGCGGCCGGCTCACCTGTCTGGTCGACGACCTGGTCATCACGGCGATGAAGGCGCGCGAGCTGGGCCGCAAGGCCGCCGTGGTCGGCGACCGGGTCTCGATCGTCGGAGACCTGTCCGGCGAGAAGGACACGCTGGCCCGGATCGTACGGATCAGCCCGCGCACCTCGGTGCTGCGCCGCACGGCCGACGACGACGACCCGTACGAGCGCGTGGTGGTCGCCAACGCCGACCAGCTCGCGATCGTCACCGCGCTCGCCGACCCCGAGCCGCGTCCCCGGCTGATCGACCGCTGCCTGGTCGCCGCGTACGACGGCGGGCTCACCCCGCTGCTCGTCCTCACCAAGTCGGACCTGGCGTCGCCGGACTCGCTCCTGGAGATGTACGGCGCACTCGGTGTGCCGTACGTGGTGACCACGCGCGACGAGTTCGTCGACGGGGTCGCGGCCGAGCGGGTCCACGAGCACCTCAAGGGGCGGACCACCGCGTTCGTGGGGCACTCGGGCGTCGGCAAGACGACCCTGGTCAACGCCCTGGTGCCGCCGGACCGGCGGCGGAGCACCGGTGTGGTCAACGCGGTCACCGGCCGCGGACGGCACACCACCACCTCGGCTCTCGCCCTGCCGCTCGACGACAAGGAGGGCGGCTGGGTCATCGACACGCCGGGCGTGCGCTCCTTCGGTCTGCACCACGTCGACCCGTCCCGGGTGATCCTGGCCTTCCCCGACCTCGTACCGGGTACGGAGAACTGCCCCCGCGCCTGCAGCCACGACGAGCAGGACTGCGCGCTCGACGCGTGGGTGGCGGACGGACACGCCGACCCGGCGCGCCTGGTGTCGCTGCGACGGCTTCTGGCGACCCGGGAACGACGCGAGGGCGACTGAGCCGTCCGCGTTTAGGGCCGACCGCTCCAGGTAAGTGCATAATCACACCAAGTCCGACGAAGCAGTCACCGACGGCGTGGGAGGCACTGACGATGGCGTGGCTGCTGGTGGTGGTCGCAGGTTTCCTGGAGACGGGCTTCGCGGTCTGTCTGAAGCTCTCGCACGGATTCACCCGGCTGTGGCCGACGATCGCCTTCGCGATCTTCGCCATGGGAAGCTTCGGCCTCCTCACGCTCGCGCTGCGCAAGCTCGACGTGGGCCCTGCGTACGCGGTGTGGACCGGGATCGGTGCGGCGGGGACGGCGATCTACGGCATGGTCTTCCTCGGCGACCTGGTCTCCACGCTCAAGATCGTCTCGATCACGCTGGTGATCCTCGGGGTCATCGGACTCCAGCTCTCCGGCTCCTCGCACTGACCGGCCGTCCCCACCGCCCGGTCGTACGGGACGGCGGGCGCCACGACGTGGCTGAGCGCGAGCCGGACGGCCACCTCGCAGCCCGCCGCCCACCGCTCGCCGGCGCAGGCCGCGGTCGCCGCCACCAGCTCGCCCGGCGCGGGCGGCCCCTCGTCGGCGAGGCGCTGGGCGGGGACGGCCGCGGGGCGTGCGCCGGACCTGGCGGGCCGGGGCGCCGGCAGCCGTGCGTCCCAGGCGCCGGTGAGCAGGGCCCGCAGCACGGGGCGGGTGGCGGCCCTGGCCACGGTCCACTCGGCGACGGCGACCAGGTTCCGCTCGGGCGGTGCGGGGGCGGCGAGCAGCCGTCGTACGCCCTGGAGGTAGGTGTCGGCCTCCCGACGCACGAGGGCGCGGGCGAGCCCCTCCTTGGTGCCGAACTCGTTGTAGAGGGTCTGGCGGGAGACCCGGGCGGTCGCGGCGAGGTCGGCCATCCGCACGGCGGACCAGGGCCGGTGCTCCAGCGCGGCGAGCGCGGCGTCGAGCAGGGCCTCGCGGGCGGGCGCCATCGCCACCTCCGGGAGGGAACGGTTCTCCGCCCAGCGTCGGCAGCCGCCCGCACCCTGTCAAGGGTGCCCGTGGGCGGTTCTCCGTTCGGGGATCACACGGGGATAGAGTGCCGACCATGGCCGATTACCACGATGATCTGCGTCTCGCCCATGTCCTCGCGGATGCCGCCGACGCGGCCACCATGGACCGTTTCCAGGCGCTCGACCTGAAGGTCGAGACGAAGCCTGACATGACTCCGGTGAGCGAGGCCGACAAGGCCGCGGAGGAACTGATCCGGGGGCAGCTCCAGCGGGCCAGGCCGCGTGACGCGATCCTGGGCGAGGAGTACGGCGTGGAGGGCTCGGGCCCCCGCCGCTGGGTGATCGACCCGATCGACGGTACGAAGAACTACGTGCGCGGGGTGCCCGTCTGGGCGACCCTGATCGCGCTGATGGAGGCCGGGGACACCGGGTTCCAGCCGGTGGTGGGCGTGGTGTCGGCCCCGGCGCTCGGCCGCCGCTGGTGGGCGGCGAAGGGCCTGGGGGCGTACACCGGGCGCAGCCTGGCCTCGGCGAGCCGGATCGGGGTGTCGAAGGTGGCGTCCCTCGAGGACGCCTCCTTCGCGTACTCCTCGCTGAGCGGCTGGGAGGAGCAGGGCCGCCTGGAGGGTTTCCTGGACCTCACGCGCGCGTGCTGGCGGACCAGGGCGTACGGCGACTTCTGGCCGTACATGATGGTCGCGGAGGGCTCGGTGGACATCTGCGCGGAGCCGGAGCTGTCGCTGTGGGACATGGCGGCGGTGGCGGTCGTGGTGCAGGAGGCGGGCGGTACGTACACGGGTCTCGACGGCCGGCACGGACCGCACAGCGGGAACGCGGCGGCGTCGAACGGTCTGCTCCACGGTGAGCTGCTGAGCTACCTCAACCAGGAGAACGCGGAGGGCTGAGCGCCCCCATCACTCCCCCATAGGCGCCTTGCGCGCCCCCTTGTCGGGTCCCACGCCCGGTGCCACTCTGAGAGTCCCCCCACTTGTGAACTTGTGAATCCCTTCTCTTTGAAGAATTCACCAAGGAGGTGGCTCCGCCCATGCTCGTCCGTGACGCCATGAGCACCGTGGTCCTCACCATCGGCCCCGCCCACACCCTCCGGCAGGCGGCCCGGCTGATGTCGGCGCGCCGCGTCGGCGCGGCCGTCGTCCTCGACACCGACGCCGGCGGCCTCGGCATCCTCACCGAGCGCGACATCCTCAACTCCCTCGCCAGGGACCAGGACCCCGACTGCGAGACCGCGGGGTCCCACACCACCCGCGACGTCGTCTTCGCCGCTCCCACCTGGACCCTGGCGAAGGCGGCCGAGGCCATGACCCATGGCGGCTTCCGCCACCTCGTCGTCCTCGACGACCGGGGCCCCGTCGGCATCGTCTCCGTACGCGACATCATCCGCTGCTGGATCCCGGTGCACAGCGTCGCCGGCTGAGACGCCCCCGTACGCGGAAGCGGGCCGGAATCCGTACGGAAATCCGGCCCGCCTCCTCTACGGCAAGCGTCGTCAGCCGCGGAGGGCCTGGACCGCGGCCTCCAGCCGCTTGCCGAAGTCACCATCCGCCTGGCGGAAGTTGCCGATCGCCCGCTCGGCGATGTCGTCACGCGAGACCTTGGCGATGAAGCCGGCCAGGTTCCCGATCAGACGGTCCTTCTCGTCCTCCGACATCAGGCGGTAGAGGTTGCCCGCCTGCACGAAGTCGTCGTCCTCGGCGTGGACCGGGGCGGCGTGGTCGCCGGTGCCGCCGGTGACGGGCGTCGACTGCCACAGCGGCCGGTCCGTCTGGCGCGGGCCGCCGAAGCTGTTCGGCTCGTAGTTCTTCGCGCCCTTGTGGCGGCCGTCGTACAGGAGGCCGTCACGGGAGTGGGTGCGCGCCTCGGTGGCGTGCGGACGGTTCACCGGCAGGTGGTCGGCGTTGACGCCGACGCGGTAGCGGTGTGCGTCGCCGTAGGCGAAGAGCCGACCCTGGAGCATCTTGTCCGGGGACGGTCCGATGCCGGGCACGAAGTGCGCCGGGCTGAAGATCGACTGCTCGACCTCGGCGAAGATGTTCTCCGGGTTGCGGTTGAGCTCCAGCCTGCCGATCTCGATCGGCGGGTAGTCCCCGTGCGGCCACACCTTGGTGAGGTCGAACGGGTTGAAGCGGTAGTTCGCCGCGTCGGCCGCGGGCATGATCTGGACCTGCACGGTCCAGGTCGGGAAGTCGCCGCGCTCGATGGCCTCGCGCAGGTCCCGCTGGTGCGAGTCGGGGTCCTCGCCGGCGAGCCGGTTGGCCTCGTCCTGGGTGAGGTTCTTGATGCCCTGGTCGGTCTTGAAGTGGTACTTGACCCAGAAGACCTCGCCGGCCTCGTTGTTCCACTGGTAGGTGTGGGAGCCGAAGCCGTCCATGTGGCGGTACGAGGCGGGGATGCCGCGGTCGCCGAAGAGCCAGGTCACCTGGTGGGTCGACTCCGGGGAGAGACCCCAGAAGTCCCAGACGTTGTCGGCCTCCTGCGAACCCGAGTACGGGTCGCGCTTCTGGGTGTGGATGAAGTCCGGGAACTTGATGGCGTCCTTGATGAAGAACACCGGGGTGTTGTTGCCGACGAGGTCGTAGTTGCCCTCTTCGGTGTAGAACTTCAGCGCCCAGCCGCGCGGGTCGCGCACGGCGTCGGCCGCGCCGAGGTTCCCCGCGACGGTGGAGAAGCGCAGGAAGGTCTCGGTCTCCTTGCCGACCTCGGAGAGGAACGCGGCCCGCGTCCACCGCGAGACGTCACGGGTGAGCGTGAAGGTGCCATAGGCGCCCGCACCGCGCGCGTGGACCACGCGCTCCGGGATGCGCTCACGGTTGAAGTGGGCGAGCTTCTCCAGGAGGAGCTGGTCCTGCACGAGGACCGGACCGCCGACGCCCGCCGTCTCGCTGTTCTGGTTGTCGGCGACCGGCGCTCCGGCCTCCGTGGTGAGCGGTCCCTGCGTCACGTGCGCCTCCTGCGTCATTCGCGAGTCCTGTCCGCCGGCCGCGCCCTCGTGGGGCTCCGGCCGGTGCCGTACTCGATCCTACAATGGACATTGTCCAAGTCAAGCAGGCTTCTAAAACCACACCTCTTCGGATCACGACACCCCGACTGTTAAGCTGGCGCCCATGAGTGACCTGTTGGAACGACTGCGCGGACGCGGCTGGCGAATGACCGCGCAGCGGCGTGTCGTCGCCGAGGTCCTCGACGGGGACCATGTACACCTGACCGCCGACGAGGTCCACGCGGCGGCCGTGACGCGGCTGCCGGAGATCTCGCGCGCGACCGTCTACAACACACTGGGCGAGATGGTCACCCTCGGTGAGGTCATCGAGGTCGCGACCGACGGCCGCGCCAAGCGGTACGACCCCAACGCCCACCGCCCGCACCAGCACCTGGTCTGCGGACGCTGCGGCGCGATCCGTGACGTCCACCCGGGCGGCGACCCGCTGGCGGACCTGCCGGACACCGAGCGCTTCGGCTTCACGATCTCGAACGTCGAGGTCACGTACCGGGGCATCTGCCCGAGCTGCGCCAGTACGGCCTGACACGACCGCACGAAGAATGCCCCCGCTCCGGTGGGGGCATCCTTCGGTCCCAGGCCATGACACACGACGAAGGCCCGGATCCAGTGACTGGATCCGGGCCTTCGTCGCTACTGAGTAGCGGGGACAGGATTTGAACCTGCGACCTCTGGGTTATGAGCCCAGCGAGCTACCGAGCTGCTCCACCCCGCGTCGGTAGACCCGACTCTACGGGACCGCCCCCGACCAGCGCAAATCCCTTACGCGGTGAGCTCCTGGTGCAGCGCCTCGCTCAGTCGCGCCGCCCGCTCGGCGACCTCCGCGGGGCCCAGCTCCACCGCGCGGGCGCACCAGCGCCGCCCCTCCGTCAGTTCCCCGCGGCGCGCCGCGAGCAGCGCGAGCCGGAGCGCGGCCCGGCCGTGGCCGGCCCGGGCGGCCCGGGTCCACCACAGGGCGGCCTCGCGCTCGCTGCCCTCACGGGCGAGGAGCAGCCCGAGGTTGAAGGCGCCGTTGCGGCTGCCCGCCTCCGCCGCCTCGCGGTACCAGCGGTCGGCCTCCGCCAGGTCGCCGCGCCCGGCGGCCAGCATGCCGACCCGCACCTGGGCGCGCCGGTGCCCCTGCTGGGCGGCCCGCTCGTACCACTCCTCGCACTCGGTCTTCTCCTCCCTGGGCGCGCCGAGGACGGCGGGGCCGGGGTCGGGGCGACGCGCGTCGAGCACCGAGGCGAGCCGGAAGGCGGCCTCGGCGCTGCCGCCGCCGGCCGCGCAGCGCAGGTGCCGCTCGGCGGTCCGCTCGTCGCCGTCGCGCAGGGCGGCGATGCCGACCTGGAGGGCGGCCTCGGTGTGCCCGGCGGCGGCGGCCCGCTCGTACCAGACGAGGGCCGTACGGTCGTCGTCGCGGCCGGCGTGGAGGATGCCCAGGTTGAAGGCGGCGTCCACGCTGCCCGCCTCGGCGGCCTTGGAGAACCAGGGCTCGGCGCCGTTGGCGTCGCCCGCCTGGAGGAGCAGCACCGCGAGCGCGTTGGCGGCCTCGCGGTGGCCCGCGTAGGCGGCGCGGCGGTACCACTGCTCGGCCTGCGGGATGCGGTCCTGCGCGGCACAGAGCAGACCCAGGTTGTACGCGCCGTTCACGTCGCCCGCGTCCATGGCGGCCCTGTACCAGCGCTCCGCGGTCTGCTGCTCGCCCCGGGCCGCGTGGAGCGCGCCCAGGGCGTTGGCGGCGTTGCCGTCGCCGTCCTGGGCGGCGCGCAGCCACCACACGGCGGCGCTCTCCTCGTCGCCCGCGTCGCGAAGCAGGAAGCCGAGCGCGCAGGCGGCCTTGGCCTCGCCCTCCTTGGCGGAGCTGAGGTACCAGCGGCCGGCCTCCTTGAGCTCGCCGCGGTGCTCCAGGATCGCGCCGAGGTGCAGCGCGGCCCGCCGGTGGCCGCGCGCGGCGGCCTGCCGGAACCACTGCTCGGCCTCTGCGGGTGCCCCGCCGGGCTCACCGGCGGCGGGTCCCGGCGCGGCCGCTCCGGCCGTGGCGGTCGCGCCGGAGGGCACGATCGCGCCGGTACCGGACGCCCGCAGCCGGGTGCCGGTCTCGTGCGGGCCGCGGGTCGTCTCGGTGGCGCGGCGCTCCAGGGCGAGGGCGAGCCGGTAGGCGGCCTCGCGGTGGCCCTGTTCGGCGGCGGCGCGCAGCCAACGCTCGGCGCCGACGTCGCTGCGGTGCTCCAGGAGGTCGGCGAGGGCGTACGCGCCGAGGGCGTGGCCCTGCTCGGCGGCCTGGCGCAGCCAGTACTCGGCGGCCGGCTCGTCGCCGCGCTCGCGGTGGTGGCGGCCGAGCGCGTGGGCGGCGGGCGCGGAGCCCGCGACGGCGGCGACCCGCCACCAGCCGGCGGCCTCTTCCGCGTATCCGCGCTGGTGCAGCAGGACACCGAGGTTGTTGGCGGCGGCCCGGTCGCCCTCGGCGGTGGCGCCGCGCAGGTAGGGCTCGGCGCCGTCGAGGTCGCCGCGGCGCAGCAGCAGAGCACCGAGGGCGCTCATCGCGGCGAGGTCGCCGCGCTCGGCGGCGCGCCGGTGACGGGCCTCGGTCTCGGTCTCGTTCTCGGTGTCGGCATCGGTCTCGGCGGTGGTGTCGACGGCCGTATCGACGGCCCCTACTGCCTCGATGATCTCGTCCGCGGCGTTCCTGGCGTGCCGCTGCACAAACCGCCCTGTCTCCAACAGAGTTGCCCTGTCCCCCATAAATACCATCGTCGCACCACCCGCAACCCGAGCACACCTGGTATACCGCAGCCAGTGAGGTCACTCAGCGTTTTGTCGACATGCCCACAGAGAGACAAGTCAAACACGACTCACGCCAACTCGCCCCCTCCCTACCGCTCTTCGGGCCCCCTCCGCACGCCGACACACGACGAGGGCCCGGATCCTTATGGATCCGGGCCCTCGTCCTCTGAGTAGCGGGGACAGGATTTGAACCTGCGACCTCTGGGTTATGAGCCCAGCGAGCTACCGAGCTGCTCCACCCCGCGTCGGTGAACCAACAGTATCACGGACGCAGGGTGGAAAACCTCAGGTCAGCCGCTTGATCCGGTCGTCTTGAGCTTCGCTCCGGCCTCGGCGGCCCGCTCGAGTGCCGCCTGCAGGTCCTCCTGGGCCTTGCCGTACGCGGTCCAGTCGCCCTTCGCCAGAGCCGCCTCGCCCGCGTCGTACGCCTTCTGGGCGTCGGCGATGGCCTTCTTGAGCGCGGCGTCGTTCGTGACCGGCGGCTCGGTGGTGCCCGGCGGGGTCGTGGGCGAGGTGGGCGGCGGTGTGGTCGGTGCGTCGACCCCGAAGACCGCGTTGAGCGCCTCGGTGAGGTTGTCCTCGAACACCGTGGTGTCCTTGGTCGTGTCACCGTCCGGCTGGTCCGCGTCCACGTACGACACGGCCACCTTCTTCAGGAGCGGGTAGAGCGCGTTGCGTCCCTGGGCGTACACGGGCTCCACGTACAGGAAGCCGCCGTCGAGCGGGACGGTCAGCAGGTTGCCGTACTGGATGTCCGAGTCGGCGCCCTTCATGTCCCGGACGAAGGTGGCCACCGACGGCAGACCGTTGAGCTTGCTCTGCACCTGCGCCGGTCCCGGGACGTCCTCGGTGACCCGCAGCAGCCTCAGCCGGCCGTACTCCTTGCTGGTGGCGTCGGCGTCGACCGCCATGAAGCCGCCCAGGTTGGGCCGCCCGTTCGGCGTGAACGTCGTCGTCAGCGAGAAGCGCTGCGCCGTGTCCCCGGGCATCTTCATGCTCAGGTAGTACGGCGGGACCGCGTTGCCGTCCTTGTTGGTCGGGTCGTCCGGCACCTGCCAGGCGTCCGAGCCGCTGTAGAACTGGGCGGGGTCGGTGACGTGATAGCGGGTCAGCAGCTCGCGCTGGACCTTGAACATGTCCTGCGGGTACCGCAGGTGCTCCATCAGGTCGGCCTTGATCTCGGACTTCGGCTTGACGGTGTCCGGGAACGCCTTCATCCAGGTCTTCAGGACCGGGTCCTGGGTGTCCCACTGGTAGAGGGTCACCTTGCCGTCGTAGGCGTCGACGGTGGCCTTCACCGAGTTGCGGATGTAGTTGACCTGGTTCTGCTGGGCGACGACCGCGCGCTGCTGGTTGCCGACGGTCAGCGAGTCGGCCGTGGTGTCGCCGAGCGTGGTGCGCGAGGCGTACGGGTAGCCGTTGGTCGTCGTGTAGGCGTCGATGATCCACTGGATCCGGCCCTCGACGACCGCCGGGTAGGCGTCGCCGTCGATGGTCAGCCAGGGCGCGACCGCCTCGACGCGCTCCTTCGGGGTGCGGTTGTAGAGGATCCGCGAGCCCTCGCCGATGGCCCCCGAGTAGAGGATCTGCGGCTCGCTGAAGGCCACCGCGTACGCCGCGCGGTTGAAGGTGCTGGAGAGGCTTACGCCGCTCTTCTCCTTGTAGCTGGTGGTCTTCTCGCCGTTCTCCTCGTAGTCCAGCTCCTTCTGCGGGCCGCCCACGATCGAGTACTGGTCGGTCTTCTCGCCGTAGTAGATCCGCTGCTGGTACGTGCCGAGCGTCCCCGTGGTCGGCAGGCCGGCCTCGGTGAAGACCGGGGAGCCGTTGGCGTCGGTCTGGGTACCCGAGGCCATGATGGCGCCGTAGCCGTGGGTGTACGTGAAGTGGTCGTTGATCCAGTTGCGCTTCGGGATGCCCTTGATGTTGAGCTCACGCAGACCGACGACGGTGTCCTTGCCCTGGTAGCGGTCCACGTCCAGGGTCATCGGGAACTGGTAGTACTTCCGCTTCTGCTCCAGCTGCTGGAACGTCGGCGACACGATGTTCGGGTCGAGGACGCGGTAGCTGGCCGCCGAGTCGGCGTCCGACCGCAGCTGGTCCTTGGCCTTCACCGTCGACTTGCCCGAGTAGTTCTCGGGCTTCGTCCCGTCGATCGCGTACGCCTTACGGGTCGCGTCGATGTTCTTCTGGATGTACGGCGCTTCCTTGGCCTGCTCGTTCGGCTGGACCTGGAACTTCTGCACGATGGCCGGGTACAGGCCGCCGATCAGGATCGCGGAGAGCACCATCAGGCCGAAGCCGATCACCGGCAGCTGCCAGGTGCGGCGCCAGAGCGTCGCGAAGAACAGCACGGCGCAGATCGCGGCGATGCAGAACAGGATGGTCTTCGCCGGCAGGTACGCGTTGGCGTCGACGTACCGCAGACCCGTCCAGTTGCCGGTCGCCTTGAAGTCGCTGGACTTCACGGCCAGGCCGTACCGGTCGAGCCAGTACGCCACGGCCTTCAGCGACACGAAGACGCCGAGCAGCACCGAGAGGTGGCCGGTGGCGGCCGCGGTGGCACGCGCGCCCGGGCTGGTGATCCGCAGCCCGCCGTACAGGTAGTGCGTGAGCGCGGCGGCGATCAGCGACAGCACGGCGGCGGCGAAGCCGAAGCCGAGCAGGAAGCGGTACCAGGGCAGGTCGAAGGCGTAGAACGACACGTCGAGCCCGAACTGCGGGTCCTTCTGGCCGAACTTCACGCCGTTGACCCACATGAGCCACGTACGCCACTGTCCCGAGGCGGAGGCGCCGGCGATCAGCGCCACGAGGGCGGTGACCGCGAGCAGCACCCACTTCTTGAACGGGGCGAGGCCCATCCGGTACCGGTCGAGGCTCTGCTGCTCGAGGGACATCGCGCTGAGCGGCGGCCGCAGCCGGTACGCCAGCCAGATGTTCAGGCCGACGGCGAGCCCCATCAGCAGGCCGAAGACCGCGAAGAGGCCGATCTTGGTCCACAGCGTGGTGGTGAACACGGACGAGTACTCGACCGAGCGGTACCAGAGCCAGTCCGTCCAGAACCCGGCGAACATCACGAACGCCATGGCCAGAACGGCCAGCACCCCGAGAGTCATGAGCAAGGTACGGGCCCGCCGGGACGGCCGGCCGACCCTCATCCTTGGCCCGGACGGGCTACCGCCGCGGTCCGGCATCTGGAAAGCCAACGTGCGCCCCTCGATGTTGATGCGTCTGAAAGCAGGCCCCGCGATCGTAGAGCCCACTGATGCAACTTACTGAGGCTTTACCTAGTTCCCGTGTTCCGGGGTGGAGGAGGCAGGATGTTGGTCATGTCCAACGTTTCCCCCTCCGGCCCGGCGATGGCCGCGAGCCCCCTCACCCGCGCGGTGCTCGAGATCGACGAGTACGCGGCGGGCCTCGGCTGGGACCAGCCGGCCCGTCTCTTCGCCCTCGTCGACACCGCACGCCTGCGCGCCAAGGCACCCGCCCTCGCCTCCCAGCTGGGCCTGGGTGACGACGCCACCACCTACACCCCGATCGAGCAGGACAAGCTGCCGCGCGGAAAGCCCCTCGACGAGTTCCTCGGCACGGTCGCCTGGCCCGACACCGTGGCCGGCTGCGCCATGACCGTGGAGCGGCTCATGCTGCCCCCCTCGGCCGAGACGCAGGTCCCGCAAGGCCTCGGCGAGAAGCAGCTCGCCAAGTGGGTGGCCGCCCACCCGGACCGCCAGGAGGTGCGGATGACCGTGGCGGTGCTCCGCAACGGTGCGCGCGAGGCGGCGATCCGGCTGCGCGAGAAGGACACCGCGACGGAGGTCCTCACGGGCCCCGACCTGGTGCCCGGCCTCGCCGAGGCACTGGCGGCGACCTTCGAGTCCTGAGCCGCGGCGGCACGGAAAGGGGCGCCCGGTCCGTCGACCGGGCGCCCCTTCGGCGTATCCGCCGCTCAGCTCTTCGAGCAGCTCGGCAGGGACTTCGTGTCGCCCTTGCGGAGCTTCTCCAGGGACTTCGTGGCGTCGTCGATGGTGTCGACCTTGACGAGGGTGAGCCCCTCGGGGATGTCGGAGGCGGCGGTCGCGCAGTTGTCGGCCGGGGTGAGGAAGTACTCCGCGCCGGCGTCGCGCGCGCCGACCAGCTTCATCTGGATCCCGCCGATCGGGCCGACCTTGCCCGCGTCGTCGATGGTTCCCGTCCCGGCGACGAACCGGCCGCCGGTGAGGCTGTCCGGGGTGAGCTTGTCGACGATGCCGAGGGCGAACATCAGGCCGGCGCTGGGGCCGCCGACGTCGGCCAGGTTGATGTCGATCGTGAAGGGGAAGACGTGGTCGGTGCCGGCCTTGATGCCGACGACGGCCCGGTCGCCCTCCTCGGACGTGGTGGTCGTGATGACCACCTTCCGGGTGACGGTCGGCTCCTTGCGCGCCTTCTCGGCCGCGGCGGCCTCCTTGGCGGGGACGACCGTGAACACGACGTCCTGGCCGGGCTTGCGCTTCGTGACCTGCTTGGCGACCTCGTCCTGGGCGGCGATCGGCACGCCGTCGACCGCCTTGATCACGTCACCGGCGTGCAGCTTGCCCTCGGACGGCGAGCCCTTGATCACCGTGCCGACGACGACCCGCGCCACCACCGGGATCCCCAGCTCCCCGAGGGCGGCCACCTTGGCGCTCTCCTGGGACTGGCTGAACTCCTCGGCGTTCTCCTGGCTCGACTGCTCCTCGGTCTTGCCGTCCGGGTAGAGCGTGTCGTGCGGCACCACGACGTTGTCGTGGGCCAGCCAGCCGTAGACGGCCTCGACGGCGTTCATCCTGTAGTCCGCGCTGGTGACACGGACGGTCGTCATGTTGAGGTGACCGTCGGTCGGGTAGGTCTTGCGTCCGGAGATCGAGAGGACGGGCTCTCCCCTGGCCTCACCGAGGGTGTTGACCGTGGGGCCGGGACTCATCTCCGCGTACGGCACCGGGATCAGGACGCCTGCGATGAGCAGACAGATCAACACCAGGGTGGAGGCGAGCATCGTCGCGGTGCGGCGTGGCATGGAACGACAGTACGGGACTCGCCTGTGAGTGCACCCCTGGGGCGGTCCGTACGGGGCGGCCGGAGTCAGCTCGACGGCGAGGTGGTGACACCGGCGGCTGCGGCCGGTTCGAGGTCCGCGCGGGCGGCATGGGGGGTCGTGGTGTGGGAACGCTCCATCGCGTCCCGGAAGCGTGCGTAGCCCGCGAGTTCGGCCACGTCGCCTATGGTCTTGTTCCTCGATGCCCAGCTTCCCCATATCGCCGCGCCGACGACTGCGAAAAGCGGAATCAGCAACCAGGCCAGCGCTGCCATCCCGACCTCCCATCCCCAGTGAGTTGATCAGCGAACTGTGTCATCTGTGATGCCAACGCTCGCGCCTGGGGGCCGGTTACGCAAATCGGGCGGTCGGCTACACGGTGTCGGCGCGCCGCCTTGCCTGCCGGGGTTGCCGCTAGCAGGCCCCCACCCACTCCTCGGTGCCGTCGGAGAAGGTCTGGTGCTTCCAGATGGGGACCTCGTGCTTGAGGTCGTCGATGAGCTTGCGGCAGGCCTCGAAGGCCTCGCCGCGGTGCGGGCACGACACGGCGACGACCACCGCGATGTCGCCCACCCGCAGGTCGCCCACACGGTGGACGGCGGCCAGCGCGCGGACCGGGTAGTCCGCGACGACCTTCTCCGCCACCCGGCGAAGCTCCGCCTCCGCCGTGGGGTGGCAGGAGTAGCCCAGGGCCTCCACGTCCGCGCCGCCGTCGTGGTTGCGCACGGTGCCCACGAAGAGCGTCGTCCCGCCGGAGGCGTCGTCGCCGACCGCCCGGAAGACCTCGTCGAGGGAGAGCGGGGTCTCCCGGATCGCGAGGAGCTTGATCGGGTCGGCCGCGGCCTGCTCGCCGGGGTGGTCAAACGTCGGTGCCATGGACCCATCGTGCCGCACGCGCGCGGGATCCCGGAATAGCGGTTTCGACCGGTGGACGGCGGCGTCGGTAGGAGGGTCCTACAGACCGTCGCGCGACAGCCCGGCCCGGCGGGTACGGCCCGGCGGGTTCAGTCCGACCGGGCTCCGGCGCCGGTCAGATCCCGCGCCGCTTCCGCATCTGCCGGACGAGCGCCGCCGTGCCGAGCAGCGCCACCGTCGCACCGGCCGCACCGGCCGCCGTGGCGTCCTTGCGGCCCAGTCGGCGGCCGGCGACCGTGTGACGGCCCTCGACCTCCTCCAGGAGCGCCGTGAGGACCTCCTCGTTCGTCCACTTCGGCCGCCAGCCGGCGTCGTGCAGCCGTCCGACGCTCACCACCCAGGGGTGCATGGTGTAGGCGAGATCGCCGGCCGGGGACGGGGTGAGGCCGATGCGGTGGAGGCGGGCCGCCGCGCCGAGGGCGACGGCGGAGGGCAGCTCCATGCGCCGGATCCCGGAGAGCTCCTCGACCTCCTCCTGCTCCAGCCAGCCCTCGCAGCCGACGGCGAACTCCCCGTCGACCTTCTCGAGGGCCGCGTACTCCAGGGCACTGACCAGGTCCTCGACGTGGCAGAACTGCCAGGTCGGCCGGGATCCGGCGACGACGAGGAGCCGGGGCGACTCGAAGTAGCGGGTCAGCGCCGTGTCCGTACCGCCGACGAGGACGGCCGGACGGACGACGGTGACGTTGAGTCCGGGGTGCGCTCGGGGTGCCCGGCGGCCGAGGCGCTCGATCTCCAGCATGTCGCCCACGCCGGTGGCCTCCGCCGTGGCCTTGAGCTCGGCGTCCTCGGAGAGCGGGATGTCGTTGTCGGGCAGGGCGCCGTAGACCATCGCGGAGGTGCACAGCACCACCCGGTGGACGCCGGCCGCCGCGGCGGCGGTCAGCACGGTCTGCGTGCCGCGCACGTTGTAGGCCGTTCGCGCGGCGGGGTCGGTCTCCAGGTCGAGATCGACGGCGAGGTGCACGACGACGTCCGCGCCGCGCAGCTTCTCGGCGATGGCCGGGTCGCGCACGTCGAGGACGTGCCACTGCGCCTCGGCGACGTCGCCCCTGCGCTCGTCGATGGCGACGACCTTCTTGACCTCGTCGGAGGCGGCGAGGCGCCTGGTCAGCAGGTCACCGACGCCGGAAGCGGCGCCGGTGACCGCGACGACGGGGCCGCGCACGGCGGACCGGGTTGAGTGGTTTCGCGCTCCGCGAACCTGAGGATCTGGGGAACTCACCGGGCGTCTCCAGCGGTTGTCTTCAGTACGTACGCGCATGACGCGTACGGACCAGGTGGCGTCCATCCTGCCGCAGGGCAGGGCCTTGCGGAGCACCGAGCCCGTTTCCGGGCCCGGGTGTCAGATGGTGTCCCGCCGATCGGACCGGTCGCGAGCCCGGTCCGATCGGCGGGACACCACCTACGCTGGTGGTGTGCGGGGCTTGTCTGGACGGGCCCTGGTCGGGCAGTCGCCGTCGGCAGGAGGCCGGCGGCCCTACGAGCCGAGGAAACCTGTGAGTGACACCCCATTCGGATTCGGCCTTCCGCCGGAGGAGCCGGACAACGGCGACGAGGGCAAGAAGAAGGACCCCGCCGGAGGTGGCCAGGGGTCCGGCGGCCAGGGCGGCAACCCGTTCGGGGCGAACCCGTTCGGCTTCGGCGGACTGCCCGGCATGGGCGGCCCGGGCGGCGCGGACAACCCGTTCGCGGCCATGTTCGGCTCGCTGAACCCCAACGATCTCGGTGCGGCCTTCCAGCAGCTCGGCCAGATGCTGAGCTACGAGGGCGGTCCCGTGAACTGGGACATGGCCAAGCAGATCGCGCGCCAGGTGGTGGCCCAGGGCACCGCCGACGGCACCAAGGACGCCAGCGTGGGCCCTGCCGAGAAGTCCGCGGTCGAGGAGGCCGTGCGCCTCGCCGACCTGTGGCTCGACCAGGTCACGTCGCTGCCCTCCGGGGCGAACACGGCGGTGGCGTGGAGCCGCGCGGAGTGGGTCGAGGCGACGCTGCCCGCGTGGCAGCAGCTCGTGGACCCGGTCGCCGAGCGGGTCGGCGCGGCGATGGGCGACGTCCTGCCGGAGGAGATGCAGGCCATGGCCGGCCCGCTGATCGGCATGATGCGCTCCATGGGTGGCGCCATGTTCGGCCAGCAGATCGGGCAGGCCGTCGGCGCGCTCGCCGGTGAGGTCGTCGGCTCGACCGACGTGGGTCTCCCGCTCGGCCCCGCCAACCGCGCCGCGCTGCTTCCGCTGAACATCGAGGCCTTCGGCAAGGACCTGGGCGTGCCCTCCGACGAGGTGCGGCTCTACCTGGCCCTGCGCGAGGCCGCGCACCAGCGGCTCTTCGCACACGTGCCGTGGCTGCGCGCGCACCTGTTCGGCGCGGTCGAGGGGTACGCGCGCGGGATCACCGTCGACACCTCGAAGCTGGAGGAGGCGGTCGGCCAGCTCGACCCGTCGCGTCCGGAGCAGCTTCAGGAGGCGCTCCAGCAGGGCATGTTCCAGCCGGAGGACACGCCGGCGCAGAAGGCGGCCCTGGCCCGTCTGGAGACGGCGCTCGCGCTCGTCGAGGGCTGGGTGGACGCGGTGGTCCACGAGGCCGCGAAGTCCCGGTTGACCTCGGCGGACGCGCTGCGCGAGACGCTGCGCCGGCGCCGGGCGTCGGGCGGTCCCGCCGAGCAGACCTTCGCGACCCTGATCGGTCTGGAGCTGCGTCCGCGGCGGCTGCGGGACGCGGCGCGCCTGTGGGCGTCGCTGACCGACGCGCGCGGGGTGGACGGCCGGGACGCCCTGTGGGAGCACCCCGACATGCTGCCGACGGCGACCGACCTGGACGACCCGGACGGCTTCGTGCACCGCGAGCACCTCGACTTCACCGAGCTGGACAAGATGCTCGGCGACGCGGCGAGGGGCGACGCCCCGGAGGACGGGGAAGGCAAGGAGTGAGCCTGCACGACGACGCGGTCCTCGTACTGAAGGAGTACGGGGGCCAGGAGGAGCTCCGGCAGGTCTATCTGGACCATCTGGACGCCCATCCCGACGGCATGTACAAGCCGTGCGGTGCCGGTCATCTGACCAGCAGCGCGCTGGTCGTCGACCCTTCGCGGGGTCGGGTGCTCCTCACTCTGCACAAGAAGCTGGGCATGTGGCTGCAGATGGGCGGCCACTGCGAGCCGGACGACGTGACGGTGGAGGCGGCCGCGCTGCGCGAGGCGACGGAGGAGTCGGGGATCGCGGGTCTGACCCTGCTGCCGGGCGGTCCGGTGCGGCTCGACCGGCATCCGATTCCGGCGCCGTGCCACTGGCACCTGGACGTCCAGTACGCGGCGCTCGCGCCGGCCGGCGCGGTGGCGGAGATCAGCGAGGAGTCGCTGGACCTGCGCTGGTTCGCGTACGAGGAGGTGGCGGGCGTGGCGGACACGTCGGTGGTCCGTCTCCTGGAGAACACGCTCGACCGTCTGTAGCGGGTCGCCCGCGCCGACGGGGCATGCGGAAGGGGCGGTCGCCGTGGCGACCGCCCCTCACGTGTGTCCCGTGCTCAGTTCCAGGCGTTGTTCTGGTTCTGGGCGTGGGAGCCGTGTTGTCCCGCGCCGAACTGGGCGGCGACGCCCTGTCCGATCGCCGCGTTCTGCGGGGGCATGACCTCGCTGGGCTGGACGAGGGCGAAGCCCTGGCCCAGGAAGCTGAGCTCCCAGCCCTCGCCCGTGTTGCCGCGGCGGCTGCGGATGCTGGAGTTGTGCGTCTGCGCCTGCATCTGGACGCGCAGCCCGGTGGACCAGGCGACGATCGCGTCCGCGTCGACACTGACGTACTTCTCGGGCGTGACCTGCATCATCAGCGGCTGACCCGAGGTCATCAGGGCGACCTTGCCGCGGCCGGAGATGTTGAGCTGGTACTTGCCGGAGCCGGAGATGCCGTACTGGCTGTCGACGGCGATGACCTCGGTGTTGAGGGTCGAGTCGAGCGCCAGGACGTAGGCGCTGTCGACGGTCAGGCCCTCCTGCTCGACGTCCACGACGTGGACGTACTGGGCGAGGTTGGCGAAGTAGACCGTGCCCTGGCCGGAGCAGCGCATCAGGTCGAGGCCCTCACCGGTGCGGGCCTGGGCCCGGCGCTGGCTCGGGGTCTTGTACTCGCCGTCGAAGTCGACGAGCCCCTGGTACGCGACCATGGCGCCCTTACGGGCGAGGATGTCGTCCTGCCCGGTGAGGCTGACCCGCAGGAGCTGCGGGTTCTGGATGACGTACCGCTCCTGGCTCTGCTGTTCGGCGTGGTTGAAAAGCGGGCTCTGCATGGTGTGTTCTCGCTCCCCCTCAGCCCCGGATCCGCAGGCGGTCGGTGCTGTCCTCGCTCGGCTGTACGACGACGATTCCCTGGCCTGAGAAGGCCATCTGGAACGCCTCGCCGCTGCCCCGCCCGATGAGGGACGAGGCCTTGAAGCTGCGCTTGCCCTTGACCTTGAGCGCCGGGGACCAGGCGACGAGGGCGTCGGGGTCGACGTAGGTCTCGTCGTCGCCGCGGCCGCAGTCGACGACGATCGGCGTGCCGCGCGAGGTGAGCGCGACCCAGCCGGTACCGGCGATCTCCACGTTGAACAGGCCCTGTCCGGCGAACTTGGCGAGCCCCTTGACCCGCTCGACGCCCCACTGGAGGTGGGCGTCGAAGGCGAGCAGGTTGGTGCCGTTGACGGAGATCGAGTCGTTCTGGAGGTTGATCACGACGACGTCGGCGCCGTAGTCGGCCAGGTAGAGCAGCCCGTCGCCCGAGCACTTCATGATCGGCGCGCCCTCGCCGGTGGCCCACTGCTGGGCGACCTGGCGGGCGGCGGGCGGGTTGGGCTCGTAGGTGATGTAGCCCTCGTAGGAGACCATCGAGCCGGTCCGGGCGTACAGGTCCTGGCCGGAGGCCATGGCCACCTTGAGCATGGTGCGGCCGTGGTTCTCCATCCGGGCCGCGACGGGGGTCGGGGCGTAGCCCGCGAGTTGCTGGTTCATGACTTCGGGCTCCCTCAGACCTCGTAGGGCTGGACGACGATGAAGTTGCCGGGGGCTCCCCGGAACTGGAGGTTCACGGTCTCCCCGCTGTGACCCGGGTAGGCGTTGCGCCGGAGCCTCACCTGGCTGGAGAGGATGACCTGGGACGCGGACGACCACGCGACGACGGCGTTGCAGTCGGCGAAGGTCGTCGGGGTGACGGGCAGGACGACGGGGACGCCGTGCGTCTTGACGACGATGGTGCCGGTGCCCTGGAACTGCATGGTGAAGAGGGCTCCGCCGGGGATGCCGTGGCCCTCGATGCGCCGCACCTCGTACTGGAGGGACTCGTCGAACGCGAGGACGCTCTCGGCGGAGACGCAGATGCCGTCGCCCTGGAGCTCGATCGGGTGCAGGTGGGCACCCTCCTCGGCGAGGAAGAGCTGTCCGCGGCCCGTGCAGCGCATCAGCTGCATCTCCTGGCCGGTGGCGTTGCCGACGATCCGGCCGGTGAAGCCGGCTCCCTTGTGGGAGAAGTCGACCTTGCCCTGGTACATGACCATGGAGCCCTGCCGGGCGAGGACGGGGGTGCCGCCCATGGCCAGGTCGACCCGCATGAGCTGCTGGTTCTGCGGGGTCCAGCGGGCGCCGGTGGCGGTCTCCTTGTACGGGGCGAGCGCGGCGGCGAGCCCCGCTCCGGTCGCCGGCACGCCCTGAGGGACGCCTTGCGGGACGCCGGGCTGCTGGCCGTATGGCGGCTGCTGCCCGTACGGGGCGGGGGCGGCCTGCCCGTACGGGGCGGGGGCCTGACCGTAGGGGGCCTGCGGCGGCTGGCCCTGGCCCGGGTACTGACCCGGGACCGGCCCGTACTGGGGCTGCTGCGGCGGCTGCTGCCCGTAGGGGGCGGGAGCCGGCGCGGGCGGCGGGACCGGCGCGGGCGCCACCGGCGCCACCATCGTGGGCGTGGCGTGCACCGGCTGGGCGGGCGCGGGCGGCGGAGTGGGCGCCTGCGGCGCGCCGAAAGCGGGCGCGGGTGCCTGGGGTGCGCCGAAAGCGGGCGCCGGCGCGGCGGGCGCGCCGAAGGCCGGAGGCGTCGCCGCCTGCGGCGGAGGCGCGAAGCCGGGGGCGGCGGCCTGCTGCTGCACGGCCGGCTCCTCTTCGGCGACCTCTCCGCCGAAGTTCCGCAGGAGCGCGTCGAGGCCTCCGTCGAAGCCCTGGCCGACGGCGGCGAACCGCCAGACGTCCTTGAGGTAGAAGTCGCCGAGCATCACCGCGCGCTCGGTGCTGAACTCCGAGCCGGTGAAGGCGTACCGGGCGACCTCCTCGCCACCCGCCACGATCCGCAGGTGACCGGGGCCGATCTGGGACATCTGGCCGGCGCCGTCGATCGTCGCGGTGAACGACAGCTTGTGGATGTTGGCGGGGATGCGGTCGAGGGTGACGCGGAACGACTCGGTGTCACCGGACTGGGCCCCGAGCAGCTGCACGGACTCCTCGGGAGTCTTCGGCTGGTTGAAGAAGACGAAGTAGCGGTCGTCGGAGAGCCGCTCTTCCGCGTCGAGTCCGAAACAGCTGATGTCGAAGGTCAGCCCGGGCGCCGAGATCTGCACGCCCACGTACAGATCGGTTCCCGCGGTGAGATCACTGATCTTGGCCTTGTGGCCGCGTTGGAATTCCCTGGCCATGCGTAACGACCGTCCCCCATCCCGAATGGCGATTGCTCGCGCCAGGCTAACCGCTGAGTGCGACATTGAGACAGGGCAGGTCGTTTTCGGTACGGAATCGGGAAACCCGCTCACGTGCGCGTACTGGCGCTGTCACTCCTCGCGAGCGGCCGGGAGGTGCGGCAGGCGCGCGGCGGCGACCACACCCTCCAGGTAGCCGCGGGCCCGCTCGGTCCGTGGATACGCCTCCAGGAGCCGCCAGAATCCCGGCCCGTGCCCGGGGACGAGGAGGTGCGCCAGCTCGTGCAGCAGGACGTAGTCGACGACGTACTCGGGCATCCCCTGAAGCCGGTGGGAGAGACGGATGCTGCCCTCGGAGGGGGTGCAGGAGCCCCAGCGGGTGTTCTGGTTGGTGACCCAGCGCACGGAGCGGGGGCGGGCCCGGCCGTCGAAGTACTGCTCGGACAGGCGCAGCGCCCGCTCGGTCAGCTCGCGGTCCCCGAGGACGCCGCGGCTCTCCTGGGCGGCGAGCTTGTCGAGCATGACGCCGACCCAGCGGCGCTCCTCGGTCTCGGACATCCGGGCCGGGATGAGCACGATGGTCCGGTCGCCCTCGCGGTAGGCCGAGACGGTTCTGCTCCGTCGTGCGCTTCTGCGGACCTCGACCGCGTTCGTCCCCGCACCTCGGTGCGGGGAGTCGGTCACACTGCGCTGTGGGTCGGCGGGCACGGCTCCGACGTTACCCGCCGGCGGTGGGGGAAGTCCCGCCCCAAGAGTGGTTTCGGGAACGATCCGCCCCCGTCCCGCACCATTCGAATGACTAATTGCCTCGCCTGTGGACAACTTTCGGCGGCCGTCACGGCGACGGGGCATTCTCACCCCGGGACGACGAAAGAGGCGTTGTCGATCATGACGCGATGACGTTGGCGATCACGACGTTCCGATACATCCGTGCGGGACAGGACGAGGGCGGGGGCCAGGGAAATGCATCCGATGGTGAAACCGGCGCTGCGGCGCGCCTGGCGGAGTCTGCGCTGCGTCCAGTTCGGCGTCACTCCCGCGCACGCGGTGGTCCTCGACCCCGTGGACCAGCGGACGGGCACGCTGCTCGGGCTGCTCAACGGCACCCGCGGGACCGAACTGCTGCGCGCCGAGGCGCGGGCGCTGGGCATGCCCGAGGGCCGACTCGACGCACTCCTCGAACGCCTCGAGTCGGCCGGCCTGCTCGCCGACGCCACGACCGGAAGGCCCGGCAGGCCGGGCCCGAAAGCAGGCGTCACGGACCCGGCCCTCGACCCGCTCCGTGCCGATCTGGCCTCCCTCTCCGTCGTCCACCCCGAACCGGAGCGGGCGGTACGGACCCTGGCGGCCCGGCGGGCCCTGCGCGTCCAGGTCCGCGGCGCGGGACGGGTGGGGGCGACGGTGGCGGCGCTCCTCTCGGCGGCGGGAGTCGGCGGGGTCGACGTGGTGGACTCGGGCCGGGTCGAGCCCTGGGAGACCGCCCCGGGCGGCCTTCCCTCCGAGGCCGTCGGCGAGAGACGGGCGACAGCGGCCCGACGCCTGGTCGGGAGGTGGCGGAGCGGACGCGGCGGACCGGGCGCGTCGAGCGGTCCCGCGGCGGACGACCGGCGCCGGCCGGGTGAGGGATCCGGCGGGGCCGGCCTGTCACTCGTCGTGGTGACACCGCGCGACGGTCTCGGCGCGTACGTCCCCGATCCGCTCCCGGCCGAGCGGTGGATCGGCACCGGCACCCCGCACCTGTACGCCGGGGTCCTGGAGGCGACGGGCACCGTAGGACCGCTCGTCCTGCCGGGCGGCACCGCCTGCGCGCGGTGTCTCCAGGAGGCGCGGACCGACCGGGAGCCCGTCTCGCCCCGGCTGCTCGCCCAGTGGCGCTCCGGCGCCGCGCATCCGCTGCCCGCCTGCGACCTGGGGCTCGCGACGGCGGTGGCGGGTCTCGCGGCGGCCCACGCGCTGGCCTTTCTGGACGGGGATCTCCCGGCGAGCACGGGCACCCGCTGGACGGCGTCACTGCCGCGACTGGAGTGGCGGGCGGAGCTTCTGAGACCTCACCCGGACTGTCCCTGCGGGGCGGCGAACGACGTAGAGGGGGTACGCGTCTCGGCAGCCCGAGGGGCGCAGGACACAATGGCGGGGTAACGGCCTTGCGCGGCACGGCAGTCTGGGATTTGGAGGGGCGTATGTCTGATCTTCCCCGGAAGGCGGTCACCCGGACCGCGAAGTTGGCCGCGTTGCCCTTGGGCTTCGCGGGCCGGGCCACCTGGGGCCTGGGCAAGCGGATCGGCGGCAGATCGGCGGAGCTGGTCGCCCGCGAGCTCCAGCAGCGCACGGCCGAGCAGCTGTTCAAGGTGCTCGGCGAGCTCAAGGGCGGGGCCATGAAGTTCGGGCAGGCGCTGTCCGTCTTCGAGTCGGCCCTTCCCGAGGAGGTGGCGGGACCGTACCGGGCGGCGCTGACGAAGCTTCAGGACGCCGCGCCGCCGATGCCGACACGGACGGTGCACGCGGTCCTGGAGGAGCGGCTCGGTGCCGAGTGGCGCGCGCTGTTCCTGGAGTTCGAGGACAAGCCGGCCGCGGCGGCCTCGATCGGGCAGGTGCACCGGGCCGTGTGGCACGACGGGCGCGAGGTCGCGGTGAAGGTGCAGTACCCCGGCGCCGGGGAGGCACTGCTCTCCGACCTGGCGCAGCTGAGCCGCTTCGCCCGGCTGCTCGGGCCGCTGATCCCGGGGATGGACATCAAGCCGCTGATCGCCGAGATGCGGGACCGGGTCTCCGAGGAGCTGGACTACGCCCTGGAGGCGGCGTCGCAGCAGAGGCACGCGGAGGAGTTCGCGGACGACCCGGGCGTGGTGGTCCCGGCGGTGGTGCACCAGTCGGATCAGATCCTCGTGACCGAGTGGATGGACGGCATCCCGCTCGCGGAGGTCATCGCGGACGGCACGGAGGCGCAGCGGGACCGGGCGGGCCAGCTCCTCGCCCGGTTCCTCTTCTCCGGCCCGGCGCGGACCGGTCTGCTGCACGCCGATCCGCACCCGGGCAACTTCCGGCTGCTTCCGGGCACCGACGAGGACGGGGGGCCGGAGTCGTGGCGTCTCGGGGTGCTCGACTTCGGCACCGTGGACCGGCTTCCGGGCGGGCTGCCGGAGACCATCGGCACCTGTCTGCGGATGGCGCTCACCGGTGAGGCCGACACCGTCTACGAACTGCTGCGCGGCGAAGGCTTCGTGAAGGAGTCCGTCGCGCTCGCCCCGGACACGGTCCTGGAGTACCTGCTGCCGATCATCGAGCCGGCCGAGGCGGAGGCCTTCGTCTTCACCCGCGGCTGGATGCGCGCCCAGGCGGCCCGGATCGCCGATCCCCGCTCCCCCGCCCACCAGTTGGGCAAGCAGCTCAATCTGCCGCCTTCGTACCTGCTGATACACCGGGTGACGCTGAGCACCATCGGGGTGCTGTGCCAGCTCAACGCGACGGTACGGCTGCGGGCCGAACTGGAGGAGTGGCTGCCGGGCTTCGCGGCTCCCGCCGACGCCGAAGAGGTGTCACCGGACACCCAGGACGCGTGACCCGACGCCCCGGACGCGTGACGAAACGTCCGGTGGCGTGTGACCGGACGTCCGGGGCGTGTGCCCCGACGTCTGGGGCGTCACCACCAGGAGGAGTCGAGACGGCCCTCGATCGAGCGGATGTTGGCGCGGGCGCAGTCCTCGCAGAAGTAGCTGCGCCTGCCGTTCTCCACCGAACAGGTCCAGGTCAACGGCAGGGTGTCGGCGGTCTTGCCGCAGCGCGCGCAGGCGAGGGGTCCCTCGGGGGTACGGGCGTCGTTCATCTTCGTGACGATAACCCGACAAGGCCCCGCGACCCCGACAACGCACCGCGGGGGCCGGTCCTGACGGACCGGCCCCCGCGACGGCGCCCCTGAGGGCGCGAGGTCACTGCCTAGTGCATGACGGCCATGGCCAGCGCGCGGCGGGCACGCAGCGAGACGCGCTCGGCGCGGCGCTGCATGCGCCGGGCGGCGACCAGGCGCAGGGCCTGGCGTTCCGCCTCGGCCTCATGCCGTCGCTGGTCCATATGCGCACGGGCGAGGGCTTCTGGGATGAGTTGCATTTCACGGGTCCTGTTCTGACGCGCGGTGGGCGCGGCCGACGGGGAGAAGACTGGGGTCGCGAAGCCGACGGGCTCGCTTGCGGAAGAGGTCATCGGGGCCTGCTTCTGGGGATCGTGCGTGAGGGGGCGGTCGATGGTTCCGGTGGCGCTCATGCGGCGACCGGGTTCTTGCGCGGGCGGCCGCGGGGCCGCTTGCGGGCGACGACCACGCCCTGGACGAAGAGCTCGCCACCCCAGACGCCCCAGGGCTCGCGGCGCTCCTTGGCGCCGGCCAGACAGGCCGCCACGAGGGGGCAGGTCTGGCAGAGGGACTTCGCGTACTCGACGTCGGCCGGGGACTCCGCGAAGAAGACCTCCGGGTCGTAGGCGCGACAGGGGACGGGGACGCCGAGGTTCTCGATGGCGTCGTCCAGCGCGGTGAGCGCGGTGAGGGGGGTGACGGGGGTCAAAGCGGGGTCCTCCGTGAGGCCGGGCAGGGGGATCGAATCGGAAGGCGGTACGGACGGGGCGTGCGCTTCGAGTTGCACGGTGGTCTTTCCTCGTCTGGTCGTTCCGGCCTGTTGACCGGGGTTTCGGCTGGTACCGGGTGGTATCTGTCCCGAGGCGCCTTCACGCCGTCGTCCCCGTTCGGGGACAAACAGAAGGGCCGCGGATCCCGGGTGGGGTTCCGCGGCCCTGAAGGCGCCGGTCTGATCACGGATCAGACTGGATCACTCCAGGGTTCGAGCCCACGGAAGGCCCACATCGTGTGGTGGTGCTTCGTCGTCTGCTGGTTGCCGGCACTGGCCGCCGCAAAGCCATAGGCCGAGGCCTTGCCTGCTGCTACTGCTTCCAGTGCCTTGGTCGGTCGCTCGTCGCGGCGCTCGATGGCGGCCATGCCGAGACCGGAGAGTCCGGAGACGGGAAGGCCGGTGACGGGCAGGCCGGCGACAGGCAGACCGGTGCCAATGAACGCCGAGGCGGAAAGGCCGAGGGTGCAGGCGGAGACGACGGAGCGATCGGTCATTTTGGCGGTGCTGACGAAGCTGGCGGTGCTGGTCTGGATGGTGTAGCTGATCACTTCAATCGCCTCCTCTCGGCGTCTCGGAGGGCTCGGGTGCGAGCCGGACCCTCATGTTCTATTGGACAAGTACAGCACGAAGACAGGGCTTCGAAGAAGCCGCCGTGTCCGTGGTTAAGAACCTATGGGGCTTGACGGGGCGTGCGCAAACTATTTTTCCGACGAGTTTTCCTCAGCTCTCCTCGTCTCCCGCCCCACCCACCCCACCTGCGCAGATGGCCAGGACCTCGTCCCCGAAGCGGTCCAGCTTGCGGGCACCGACCCCGGAGATCGACGAGAGCTCCCCACCGGTGGAGGGGACGCGCTCGGCGATGGCCATGAGCGTCTTGTCGGTGAACACGCAATAGGCCGGCTGGCCGAGCTCCCTGGCCTGATCCGAGCGCCAGTCGCGGAGCCGCTCGTACAGCGCCTCGTCCATGTCCGACGGACAGTCCTCGCAGCGCATCAGCTTCATCGCGCCCGCCTCGGTGAGGGTCGCCCCGCAGACCCGGCACAGGACGGGGCCGCGCGGCTTGCGCCGGCCCGCCCCGCCGCCGCGCTCGAAGGAAGCGGAGCCGTAACCGCCGGAGCCCGTGGCGCCGAGCGTTCCCGAGCCGGGCCGCAGTCCCTTGAGGAAGTGGCTGGGGCGCCGGGAGGCCCGGCCGCCCGGGGAGCGGGAGAGCGCCCACGAGAGCGTGAGGTGGAGCCGGGCGCGGGTGACGCCGACGTACAGCAGGCGCCGCTCCTCCTCGACCTGTTCGTCGGTCTTGGCGTAGGTGATGGGCATCATGCCCTCGGTGAGGCCGACCAGGAAGACGGCGTCCCATTCGAGGCCCTTGGCCGCGTGCAGCGACGCGAGGGTGACGCCCTGGACGGTCGGGGCGTGCTGGGCGGCGGCGCGCTCGTCCAGTTCCGCGACCAGGTCGGAGAGGGTGGCGCCGGGCTTGGCGCGGGCGAAGTCCTCGGCGAGCCGGACGAGGGCGGCGAGGGACTCCCAGCGGTCGCGGACGGAGCCGGAGCCGGTGGGCGGCTGACCGGTCCAGCCCTTGGTGGACAGGACGGCCCTGACCTGCGCGGGCAGGTCCTCGACGTCGTCGAGGAGGGAGTCGTTGCCCCCGGCGCGGGCGGCGCCGCGCAGCGCGATGCCCGCCTCCCGTACCTCCTGGCGCTCGAAGAAGCGCTCGGCGCCGCGGAGCTGGTACGGCACTCCGGCGTCGGCGAGGGCCTGCTCGTAGACCTCGGACTGGGCGTTGATCCGGTAGAGGACGGCGATCTCGCCGGCCGGGACGCCGGCGGCGATGAGGTCCCTGATGCGGCGGGCGGTGCCCTCGGCCTCTGTCGGCTCGTCGGCGTACTCCGTGTAGACGGGATCGGGGCCCGGGTCGCGCTGGGAGATCAGTTCCAGGCGGTGCTCGGCGGCCCGGCCGCGGGCCTGACCGAGCAGTCCGTTGGCGAGGTGGACGACCTGTGGGGTGGAGCGGTAGTCGCGGACGAGCTTGACGACCGTGGCGCCCGGGTGCCGGGTGCGGAAGTTCAGCAGGTGGTCGGGGGTGGCGCCGGTGAAGGAGTAGATGGTCTGGCTGGCGTCACCGACGACGCAGAGGTTGTCGCGGTCGCCGAGCCACAGGTCGAGCAACCGCTGCTGGAGCGGCGAGACGTCCTGGTACTCGTCCACCACGAAGTGCTGGTACTGGCGGCGGATCTGGTCGGCGATGTCGTGCCGGTCCTGGAGGATGCCGACGGTGAGCAGCAGCACGTCCTCGAAGTCGATCACCGAGCGGTCGCGCTTCAGCTGCTCGTACATGGCATAGATCTGGCCAATCTCCGCCGGGTCCCGGGGGGCGTCCCTGACGGACTTGGCGACGACGGCCGGGTAGTCGGCGGGGACGGTCTGGGTGACCTTGGCCCACTCGATCTCCCCTGTGACGTCCCTGAGCTCGTTCCGGTCGAGCCGGATGCGGCAGCGGGCCGCGGCCTCGGCAACCAGCTGGACCTTCCGCTCCAGGAGCCGCGGCAGATCGCCACCGACTGCTTTCGGCCAGAAGAACTGAAGCTGGCGGAGGGCCGCGGAGTGGAACGTACGGGCCTGCACGCCGCCCGCGCCGAGCTCGCGGAGCCGGCCGCGCATCTCGCCCGCGGCGCGGTTGGTGAAGGTGACGGCCAGCACACTGGCGGGCTGGAGTATGCCCGCCCGCACCCCGTACGCGATCCGGTGGGTGATGGCCCGCGTCTTGCCCGTGCCGGCTCCCGCCAGCACGCACACCGGGCCGTTCAGGGCCAGGGCGACCTCGCGCTGCTCCGGGTCGAGCCCGTCGAGCACCGCGTCGGCCGTCTCCGGGACCTGCGGGAAGAGAGTGGAGTGCGTTGCTGCTGTCACCCCCCAATGCTGCCAGGTCGCGCGCGATCGGTGCCGAGCGTTGTCCACAGGCACGTGCCGCCGGTCATACGAATTCCGGGAATGGCCCGGTCGGGGCGTACGTTCTTCTTCTCGGCACCCGTCAGCGAACGAAGAGGAGCGCCTCGCCATGCAGGGCACTGTGACGATGTACAGCACCACGTGGTGCGGCTACTGCCGTCGGCTGAAGAGCCAGATGGACCGCGAGGGCATCGCGTACACGGAGATCAACATCGAGCAGGACCCGGATTCGGCGGCGTTCGTCGAGAAGGCCAACGGCGGCAACCAGACCGTCCCGACCGTCCTCTTCCCGGACGGCTCGACGCTGACGAACCCGAGCCTCGCGCAGGTCAAGCAGAAGGTCGGCGTCTGAGCCGGACCCGGACACGACGAAACCCCCGACCACACGGCCGGGGGTTTCGTCGTGTCCGGGTCAGACCGCGTCGCCCGGCTTCGGCAGGGGCTTGCCGTACCAGCGTTCGATCAGGCGGGAGGCGATCGAGATGCCGTACGGGGGGAGGACCTCGCCGGACTCGAAGGCGGCGGTCATGTCGTCGCGGGAGAACCAGCGGGCCTCCTGGATCTCCTCGCCGTCCACGGTGATCTCCGAGGAGGTCGCGCGGGCGAAGAAGCCCAGCATGAGGCTGGACGGGAACGGCCAGGGCTGGCTGGCGATGTACTCGACCTCGCCGACCGTGACGCCTGCCTCCTCGAAGACCTCGCGGACGACGGACTGCTCGATGGACTCGCCGGGCTCGACGAAGCCGGCGAGGGTCGAGAAGCGGCCCTCCGGCCAGTGGACCTGGCGGCCCAGGAGGATGCGGTCCTGCTCGTCCGTGACCGCCATGATCACGGCCGGGTCGGTGCGGGGGTAGTGCTCGGCGCCGCAGGCCTGGCAACGGCGGATGTGGCCGGCCGCCGCGATCACCGTGCGCTCGCCGCAGCGCGAGCAGAAGCGGTGGAGGCGCTGCCAGTTCTCCAGGGCCACCGCGTGCACCATGAGGCCCGCGTCGCGGTCCGAGAGCAGCAGGCCCGCCTCGCGGAGGCCGGCCGGGCGGGCGGACTGGTCCATGCGGCCCGGCAGGGAGTCCTTCTGGAGCGCGAAGTACGAGACGCCTTCGGCGTCGGTGCCCAGGAAGTAGCGGTGGGTCTCGGTGACCGGGGCCTCGAACGCCGGGGTCATGACCAGTTCGGTCCGGCCGTCGGGGGTGTCGTCGATCAGCACCTGGCCGCCCGAGACCACGAAGACACGGGTCGTGGGGTGGCTCCAGGCTGCCGCGAGCCACGCCTCGTCGAGGCGGTGGTGCGCGGCGCGGTCGATGCCGCTCGGGGCGGTGAGCGAGATCGGGCGGTCCGCCGGCGCGTTCTTCAGGTCCGGCGCGTTCTTCAGGGTGCTCACAGGTGCTTTCCAACTCCCCCGGATCGGTGTGTGGGTTCGGCGCTCGGCGGCCAGGGCCGGTCAGACACGCCCTAGGGCGGCGGGCAGGTCGCCCCACAGGTGGGCGGTCGTCTCTACGCCCTTCATGAGGAGATCGAGCTCGATCTTCTCGTTGGGGGCGTGCCAGCCGTCGGACGGTACGGAGATGCCGAGGAACAGGACGGGTGCCTCCAGGACGTCCTGGAGGTCGGCGGCCGGGCCCGAGCCGCCCTCGCGGGTGTAGCGGACCTTGGCGCCGTCGAAGGCCCGGCTCATGGCGCCGGCGACCGCCTTGAGGGCGGGGTGGTCCAACGGGGTGAGGCAGGGACGGGTCGGGGCGCCGAAGACGATCCCGTACCGGACGCCGGCCGGGACGAGTCCGGCGAGCCAGTCCCGTACCGCGAGTTCGATCTTGTACGGGTCCTGGCCCGCGACGAGGCGGAACGACAGCTTGAGCTGGGCGGAGGCGGGGACGATCGTCTTGCCTCCGGGGCCCTGGTAGCCGCCGCCGATGCCGTTGACCTCGGCCGTGGGGCGGGCCCAGACCCGCTCCAGGGTGGTGAAGCCGGCCTCGCCGAGCGTGCCGTGCGACGTGGCCGTACGCAGCCAGGCCTCCTCGTCGAAGGGCAGCTCGGCGACGAGGGCGCGCTCGGCGTCGGTGAGTTCCGTCACTCCGTCGTAGAACCCGGGGATCGCCACCCGCTCGTGCTCGTCGTGGAGCGCGGCGACGATCCGGCCGGCGACGGTGGCCGGGTTCGGGACGGCGCCGCCGAAGGAGCCGGAGTGGATGTCCTGGTCGGGGCCGTACAGCTCGATCTCGCAGTCGGCGACCCCGCGCATGCCGGTGCAGACGGTGGGTGTGGTCTCAGACCACATGCCGGTGTCGGAGACGATCACGGCGTCGGCGGCGAGCCGCTCGGCGTGCGCCTCGACCAGGGCGCGGAAGTGCGGGGACCCCGACTCCTCCTCGCCCTCGACGATCAGCTTGAGGTGGACGGCGGGCGCCGTGCGGCCGGTGGCGGCGAGGTGGGCGCGGACGCCGAGGGTGTGGAAGAACACCTGGCCCTTGTCGTCGGCAGCCCCGCGCGCGTACATCCGGCCGTCGACCACGGTCGGCTCGAAGGGGTCCGTGTGCCAGCCGTCCTCGCGGTCCGCGGGCTGCACGTCGTGGTGGCCGTAGACGAGGACGGTCGGGGCGTCGGGGTCGTCGGAGGGCCACTCGGCGAAGACCGCCGGGGCGCCGTCGGTCTCCCAGACCTCGACGGTGGTGAACCCGGTCGCCGTGAGCTTGGCGGCGAGCCACTCGGCGCTGCGCCGTACGTCCCCCGCCCGGTCCGGCTGGGCGGACACGGAGGGAATGCGCAGCCACTCGGCCAGGTCGCCGAGGAAGGCGGCGCGGTGCTGGTCGATGTACGTGCGTACGGCGTGGACGGCGCTGTCCGGGGTCTCGCTCATGCCTCCGAGCCTATCCGGCGTCCGGGGGTGCTCCGCCAAGCAGGATGGCTTCGAGCTCGGCCCGGCCGGGCAGGCGGGCGGGCCTGGCCACCTCACCCGTACGGACGTAGACGAAGGCGGCGGCCACGTCCTCGGGCGCGAGGCCGTGCTGCTCGGCCCAGGCGAGCCGGTAGATCGCGAGCTGGAGGGGGTCGGCGGTGCGCACCCTGCTGGTCTTCCAGTCGACGATCTCGTACGCGCCGGAGTCCGGGTCCCGGTAGACGGCGTCGATGCGGCCCCGCACGACCCGGCCGCCGAGCGTGAGGTGCACGGGGACCTCGACGCGGTACGGGGTGCGGTGGGCGTACGCGGTACGGGCGAAGGCCTCCTTGAGCTCGTCGAGGTCCCGCTCGTCGAGGATCTCGGGCTCGCCCGCGAAGTCCTCGCCGCCGGGCAGCTCCTCGGGGCCGAGGAACGGCAGAGGCAGCTCCTCGAAACGGGACTCCACCCACGCGTGGAACCGGGTGCCCCGGCGGGCGGCCGGCTGTGGCGCCTTGGGCATGGGCCTGGCCAGCTCCTGGGCGAAGCCGTCGGGGTCGGCCGCGAGGCGCAGCACCTGGGAGGCGGAGAGGTAGGCGGGGAGCAGGACGTCGCGGGTGGTGGCGCGGGCACGGCGGAGTTCTGTGGTGAGGGCGGTGAGGTCGCGGTCCCAGGAGGCGATGGCGCGCGCGTCCTCGGGGGTGAGCGGATGGGCCTCCTCGCGGGGGGCCGGGACCGCGTCCGCGTGGGTGTCCTCCGGGAGGGCCTCCTCGTCCTCGTCCCAGACGGGTTCCTCCTCTTCCGGCCAGGGGTCCTCCGGGTGCGGGTCCTGGGGGGCGGGCGCCGTGCCGGTGGCGGTTCCGCCCTGCGGGACGAGTGCCCACAGCCTGGTCTTCACGGCCTCCGCCGCGTCCCGACGCCTCCGCAACGAGTCCGCGTCCAGCGGCAGCGGCCACGCCAGATCCCCGTCCCGGTCCGTCAGCGATGGGTTCTCCGCGTCCTTCTCCGGTTCCTCCGTCCAGGCCTCGATGTCGCCGTGGCCGGCCGCGCAGTGCTCGTACAGCGCCTGCATGAAGTCGGAGGGGCCGCGGGGCTTCTTCTGGGTGGGGCCCCACCAGTGGGCGGAGCCGAGCAGGAGGGAGCGGGGGCGGGTGAAGGTGACGTAGCCGAGGCGGAGCTCCTCGGTGTGCTGGTGGTCCCGCATCTCGTTCTTGAAGGCGGTGAGGGACTTGGCGTTCCACGTGTCGATCGTCGGCAGGGTGTCCGCGTCGCCGCGGAGGTCGTGCGGGAGCACCTGCGGCTGGGAGGTCCACGACTCACGCGCGCGCGTACTGGGGAACTGGCCGGTGACGAGGCCGGGGACGGCGACGACGTCCCATTCCAGGCCCTTGGACTTGTGGGCGGTGAGGACCTTGACGGTGTTCTCGCCGCCCGGGAGGGCGTTGTCGAGGCCCTTCTCGAACTGGACGGCCGTGCGCAGGAAGCCGAGGAAGGCGAGCAGGCTGGCCTCGCCGTCGAGGGAGGCGAAGCCGGCGGCGATGTCGAGGAAGTGGCCGAGGGTCTCCCGGCGGCGGGCGGCGAGCGCGTGCGGGGAGGCGGACAGCTCGACTTCGAGGCCGGTCGCCGTGAGCACCCGGTGCAGGACGTCCATGAGGGGGTCGGCGAGGGAGCCGCGCAGGGCGCGCAGTTCGGCGGCGAGGCGCGCGAAGCGGACCCGGGCGCCGGCGGAGAACGCCAGGCCGTCGTCGGCCGCGCCGCCGGAGTCGAGGAAGGTGTCCAGGGCGTCGGCGAGGGAGACGACCTCGGCCGGGTCGACGCCTTCGACGGCGGCGGCGAGCCGCTGCTCGGGGTCGGGTTCCTCGCCGCCCCGGTGGACCAGGAGCCGGGCCCGGCGCCCGAGGAGGGCGAGGTCCCGGGGGCCGATCCGCCAGCGCGGGCCGGTGAGGAGCCGGACGAGGGAGGCGTTGGCCCCGGGGTCCTGGAGGACCTCGCAGACGGCGACGAGGTCGGCGATCTCGGGCAGGTGGAGGAGGCCGGAGAGGCCGACGACCTCGACGGGCACGTCGCGGGCGACGAGGGCGGCGTGGATGGCGGGGAAGTCGGTCGCGGTACGGCACAGGACGGCGATCTCGCCGGGCTCGCGTCCGGTGCGGACGAGGTGGGCGAGGGAGTCGGCGAGCCAGTCGATCTCCTCCGCGTGGGTGGGGAGGAGCGCGATGCGGACGCTGCCGTCGTTCTCGGCGCCGGGCGCGGGGCGCAGCGCCTCCACGCCCGCGTGCATGGCGCGCAGGGGGGCGGCGAGGCCGTTGGCGAGGTCGAGGAGGCGGCCGCCGCTGCGCCGGTTCTCGGAGAGGGAGTAGCGGCTCGCGGGGCTGCCGTCCGCGTGCGGGAAGTGCTCGGGGAAGTCGTCCAGGTTGGCGACGGAGGCGCCGCGCCAGCCGTAGATGGCCTGGCAGGGGTCGCCGACGGCGGTCACGGCGTGGCCGGTGCCGGTGACGTCGCTGGTGCCGGAGGTGCGCTGGCCGAAGAGGCCGGAGAGCAGCAGCCGCTGGGCGACGGACGTGTCCTGGTACTCGTCGAGGAGGACGACCCGGAACTCCTCGCGGAGGATCTCGCCGACCTCGGGCCGGGTGGTGGCCAGCTCGGCGGAGCGGGCGATCTGGTCGCCGAAGTCGAGCAGGTCGCGGGAGCGCTTGGCGGACCGGTAGCGGACGACGAGGTCGAGGAGTTCCCGCCGGGCGGCGGCGGCCTCGGGGATCTTGCGCAGTTCGGCGTTGCTGAGCTTGGCGTCGGCGAGGCCGGTGAGCAGCTCGGAGTCGTACGCGAGGAGGCTCTCGGGCCGTACGAGGTGTTCGGCGAGCTCGGCGTCGAGGGCGAGCAGGTCGGTGATGAGGGTCGGGAAGGACCGGGTGAGGGCCGGGTACGGGCCGGGGGCCTCGCGCAGGACGCGGGCGGCGAGCTGGTAGCGGGTGGCGTCGGCGAGCAGCCGGGAGGTGGGTTCGAGGCCGATGCGGAGGCCGTGGTCGGTGAGGAGCTGGCCGGCGAACGCGTGGTACGTGGAGATGCGGGGCTCGCCCGGGGGGTCGTCCGGGTCGATGACGTCGGGATCGGTGACTCCGGCGCGGACGAGGGCGGTGCGGACGCGCTCGGCGAGTTCTCCCGCGGCCTTGTTGGTGAAGGTGAGACCGAGGACCTGCTCGGGGGCCACCTGGCCGGTGCCGACCAGCCAGACCACCCGGGCGGCCATCACCGTCGTCTTGCCGGAGCCGGCTCCGGCCACGACGACCTGCGGGGCGAGCGGCGCGGTGATGCAGGCCGTCTGCTCCGGGGTGAAGGGGATGCCGAGGAGCTCCTTGAGCTGCTCGGGGTCGGTGATGCGTGCGGTCACCTCAAAGAGGCTAACGCGGACCACCGACAGTCCCGTCCCGCCCGGTCTGCCCGGTGGCGCACCTCACGTGGGCTCACGCGGGCGTGCCCCTCTGCAGCTTGGAGAGGTCGACCGTCTCGTCGGCGGGCGGGACGACCACGTCGACGGGCTTGTCGTAGTCGGAGAGCGTCATCGAGCCGGGTTCGTCGCCGCCCGTCTTGACCATCTTCAGGATGTACGGCTTGCCCTCCTGGGCGACGGACACCGTGGTGGTCTCACCGCCGTCCTTCTTCTTCACCAGGGTCGCGACGGGGGTGCCGTCGACCTCGGCGTCGGGGCCCCTGGTCAGCCCTTCGCGCTCCGCCTTGTCCTTGTCCTTGTCCTTGTCCTTGTCCTTGTCGAGGTCGGCGAGGAGTTCCTTCAGGTCGCAGACGCCGCCGAGGTCGCCGCTGCCCGGCTGCCCGGGAGCGATCTTCAGCCAGCGGCCCTTGACCAGCTCGATCGTGGTGTCGATCTGTGCCTCGGACATCCCCTGGGAGGTCATGGAGGTGCGCCAGAAGGCCTCGTCGCCCTTCATGTAGGTGATCGCGTCGAGGCGGCGGAGTTCGGCGGTGCCGCCCTTGATCTTCATGAGGCCTGTGCACTCGGAGCGGTCGTTGACGGCGAAGTCGATGTCGAGCGGCTGCCCGTCGGTGACGATGCGGCCCGTCATACGGAGCGAGGTCGCCGAGCGGGTCGCGGTGACGGCCTTGTCGCCGATCTCGTCGGCGCTGAGGCCGGCGAAGGGATCCGGGGACGGGGCCACGGCCGCCGAGGCGTGCGCGGCCACGGCCATCGCGGCCGGCGCGGCCTGGCCGACGCCGGCCGGAGGGCCCGCGGGCGCCGCCCACGCCGCCGCCGGCGCGGGACCCGCGACGACGGCCGCGCAGACGACTGCGGCGGCGGCCAGGAGCTTTCGATCGGAATGGGGCGCCATGCGAGCCTCCTCGCGGATTCCCCGAGGCTCTCACCAGGGTCGCCCCACGCGCGCGTGACCGCTACTCCTGCCGGGGGAAGGGTGTGGGGAAGGACGTCAGGAGGCGCCCTTCATCAGCTCCTCCATGTCGACGGTCTGGTCGGCCGGCGGGGCCGTGGCGGTGACCGGCTTGTCGAAGTCGCTCAGGGTGGTCGTGCCGGGCTCCTCGCCGCCGGTCTCCACGACGCGCAGGATGTACGGCTTGGCCGCGTCCTTGGCGACGTAGAAGGTGGTGGTCTCGCCCTTCTCGCCCTTCTTCGTCAGGGTCACGGCGGGCTTGCCGTCGACATCGGCGTCGGCGCCGCGGGTCATGCCCTTGCGCGGCGTGTCCTCGTCCATGTCCTTGACGATGGTCTTGAGGTCGCAGAAGGCGGAGGGGCTGTCCGAGCCGGCGTCGGCGGGCATCTTCAGCCAGCGGCCCTTGAGCATCTCGGCCATGGCGCCGGACTCGTCCGCCGAGGCGCCGTCCTCGCCGCCGCTGGAGCGCCAGAAGGTGTCGTCGCCCTTCATGTAGCTGACGCCGCCGGTGCCGATGAGTTCGGCCTTGCCGCCCTTGGGAGCCTGCATCGTGCCCTTGCAGTTGCCCTTGTCGTCGACGGAGAAGTCGACCGTCAGCTCGTCACCGTCGGACTTGCCGGTGCCGTTCATACGAAGCGCGGTGGCCGCCTTCGTGGTGTTGACGGCCTTGTCCGCGATGGCGTCCGCGGTGAGGCCCGTGAAGGGGTCGGCGGGCTTGTCGTCACCCTTGGAACAGCCCGTGACACCGGCGACCACGGCCACGCAGACCGTCGCCACTGCCCAGAGCTTCCTGTTGGCCCTCATGCGCGTACTCCCTCAGCGTCTTTCACAGCTTGTCTTCACGTCGCCCTTGTAAAGGCGACGCGGAGAGAGTGACCGCGCAGGGCGTGCAAAGGATGTACGAACAGGACGTGACGCTCCCCACAAGACGCTCCCCACAGGCGAGGGAAGAGACAGCGGCAGAGGGCGGACGGCGAGGTCAGTCGACGACCTGGCGGCCCTCCGGCTGGGCGCTGCACGAGGCCCGGAAGGCACAGTTCGCGCAGTGCTGGCCGGTGGTCGGGGAGAAGCGCTCGTCGAGGACCCGGCCGGCCGCGGTGGCGAGCAGGTCGCCGACCCACTCCCCCGCGAGCGGCTCCTGCGCCTGGACCTTCGGGAGGGCGTCGCCGCCCTCCTTCTGGGGTGCGGGCTGCCGCAGCTGGACGAGTTCGGCGCCGCCCGGCTCCGGCCGGTGGCCGTCGAAGACCTCGTCGAGGGCGCCCTCCCGTACCGCGAGCTGGTAGACGGCGAGCTGCGGGTGGTGGGCGACCTCGTCGCGAGTGGGGGCCGACTTGCCGGTCTTGAAGTCGACGACGTAGGCGCGGCCGTGCTCGTCCGTCTCGACGCGGTCCATCGAGCCCCGGATGCGGACCTCGTACTCGCCCG
The DNA here is from genome assembly GCF_000725545.1 of Streptomyces exfoliatus. Lineage (GTDB taxonomy): Bacteria > Actinomycetota > Actinomycetes > Streptomycetales > Streptomycetaceae > Streptomyces > Streptomyces exfoliatus. The sequence continues at coordinate 58,744 of NZ_JNZP01000017.1, forward strand.
CCTCCAGGGTCACGTCGAAGCCGTGTTCCGAGGCGGCGGGGGTGCGGCCGCCCCGGTCCATGACGTGCCAGCTCAGGAAGCGTTCAAGGGCCACGCGCGCGTGCTGCTTCTCCTGGGCCGACTTCCAGGGGGCGTCGAAGGCGAGGGCGTCCCAGACGGAGTCGAGGCGGGCCATGAGGACGTCGAGGTCGGCGGGCGTACGGCCGGAGGCGACCTCGTCGGCGAGGACGTGGACGACGTTGCCGAAGCCCTGGGCGGCGGTGGCGGGGGCGGCGGCCTTGACCTCGCGGCCCAGGAACCACTGGAGGGAGCAGGTGGTGACCAGGTTCTCCAGGGCGCTCGGCGACAGGGCGACGGGCAGGTCGCGGTCGCGCAGCGGCACCGTGCTGTGCGTCGGCTCGAACAGGCCCCACCAGCGGTCCGGGTGCGCGGCGGGGACCATCGGCTGACCGTCCTCGTCGGTGAGCGCGGCGAGTTCGGCGAGGCGCTGGGCGGCCGCGTCCCTGAGCGCGGGCGAGGCGGCCGGGTCGACGGTGGTGGCGCGCAGTTCGGCGACCAGGGCGGAGACGGCGAGGGGGCGGCGGGGGCGGCCGGGGACGTCCTTCGGTTCGGCGCCCAGTTCGGTGAGGAACCGGGAGGGCTGGTCGCCGTCCTCGGCGGCGGCCTTCACCGCGGTGACGACGAGCCGGTCGCGGGCGCGGGTGGCGGCCACGTAGAAGAGCCGGCGTTCCTCGGCGAGGAGGGCGCCGGGGGTGAGGGGCTCGGCGAGTCCGTCCCGGCCGATCCGGTCGGCTTCGAGGAGGGAGCCGCGGCGGCGCAGGTCGGGCCAGAGGCCCTCCTGGACGCCGGCGACGACGACGAGGCTCCATTCGAGGCCCTTGGAGCGGTGGGCGGTCATCAGGCGGACGGCGTCGGGGCGGGTGTGGCGGCGGGTGAGGGTGTCGGCGGCGATGTCCTGGGCGTCGAGTTCTTCGAGGAAGTTGAGGACGCCGCGGCCGCCGACGCGTTCCTCGGCGCGGGCCGCGGTCTCGAAGAGGGCGCAGACGGCGTCGAGGTCGCGGTCGGCGTTACGGCCGGCGGGGCCGCCGCGCAGGGCGGCGCGCTCCAGTCGGCCGGGCCAGGGGGTGCCGTTCCAGAGGACCCAGAGGGCCTCTTCGGCGGTGCCGCCGGCCGCGAGCAGTGCCCGGGTCTCCCGGAGGAGGTCGCCGAGCCGCTTCGCGCCGCGGGTGTACGCGGGGTCGTGCGCGACGAGGCGCGTCGGCTCCGCGAGGGCGCGGGCGAGGAGGACGTCGGAGGGGGGCGGGACCTTGTTGCCGGCGGCGCGTTCCTCGTCCCTGAGCGCGCGGCCCAGGCGGCGGAGGTCGGCCGGGTCCACGCCCGCGAGGGGGGAGGCGAGCAGTTCGAGCGCGGTCTCCACGGGGAGCCAGTCGGTCGCGTCGGGCTCGGGCTCGGTGGGTGCGGGGTCCGAAGGGAGCGCGGACTCGCCCACAACGTGGTCCGACGGAGGCGCGGGATCGGCCACAGCCGGGTCCGATGCCGAGGCACGGTCCGGCCCCGCACCCGCCACCGCCCGCAGGGCGAGGAGCAGGGGTGCCACCGCCGGTTCGTGGCGGAGCGGGGTGTCCGCCGCGTCGGTCTCCACCGGGACGCCCGCCGAGGTGAGGGCGCGGCGGAGGGAGGGGAGGGACGCTGCGGCGCGGGTGAGGACGGCCATGTCCTGCCAGGGGACGCCGTCCTCCAGATGGGCGCGGCGCAGCAGGTCGGCGATGTTCTCGGCCTCCGCGGAGGCCGTCGGGTAGGTGTACGCCTCCGCCCCGCCGCCGTCCCTCGCCGCCGTGAGGTCGCGGTGGGCGCGGACCTTGTCGGCGGGGAGCCGGGGCATCGGCATCCGCTGGGCGAGCAGCCGGGTCGCCGCGAGCAGGCCGGCTCCGGAGCGGCGCGCGGTGCGCAGGACGCGTACGTCGGCGCCGCCGAAGGAGGAGGGGAAGTCGAGGATGCCGTTCACGTCGGCGCCGCGGAAGGCGTAGATGGACTGGTCGGGGTCGCCGAAGGCGACCACGGTGCGGCGTCCGCCGCCCGCGAGCGCGTGGAGGAGCCGGACCTGCGCCGGGTCGGTGTCCTGGTACTCGTCGACGAACACCGCGTCGTACGCGGGCAGGCTGATGTCCTCGGCGAGGAGGACGGCCCGGTGGACGAGTTCGGTGTAGTCGAGGACGCCCTGGAGGTCGAGGACGTCGAGGTACTCGGCGAGGAAACCGGCCGCGGCCTTCCAGTCGGGGCGGCCGACGCGGTCGGCGAACCGGGCGAGCGCGTCGGGTCCGAGGCCCAGCTCACGGGAGCGCGCGAGCACGGCCCGTACCTCGTCGGCGAAGCCGCGGGTGGTGAGGCAGGCGCGCAGTTCGTCGGGCCAGCGGATGCTCCCGAGGCCGCTCTTCTCCAGGTCGACGTGGCCGGCGAGCAGCTCGCGTACGGCGAGGTCCTGCTCGGGCCCTGAGAGGAGCCGCAGGGGTTCGGCGAAGAGTTCGGCGTCCTGGTGGGCGCGGATCAGGGCGTAGCAGTACGAGTGGAAGGTGGTGGCCTGGGGCGGTCGGCGGCCGCCGAGCCGGGCGGCCATGCGGTCGCGGAGTTCGACGGCGGCCTTGCGGCTGAAGGTGAGGACGAGGAGGCGTTCGGGGTCGGCGCCGTTCTCCATGCGGGCGGCGACGGACTCGACCAGGGTGGTGGTCTTGCCGGTGCCGGGTCCGGCGAGGACGAGAAGCGGTCCGCCGGTGTGGTCAACCACTTCCCGTTGGGCTGCGTCCAGGTGAGGGGGATCCATCGGGGCCGGCGTGGTACGCACCAGTCGGTACGCGCCCGGGGTCCGCTGCCGTCCCGGACCGGGGTACGGCTGTCCCTGGTGCGGCGGCGTACGCCGGGTGGTGGAGGAGGTACTCACGTGGGTCGCCGGTCCTGGTGGGAGTGGTGGTGCGGGTGAGGCGGCCGTCCGCCGCGGCCGGCAGGCGAGCGCGCCGGCCCGCCGTCGCGGAGGACGCGAACGTCGACGTTACGCGAATCGGCCCGTCGCCGAGCCGTACTCCGGGCCCCGTTCCACCCTCCGGGCGGAGCCGTACACGCCCCGGGCGGAGCCGTATCCGCCGTGTCCGGCCGGTCCCACCCCGGCCGGCTCCCTCAGGTGTGAGTTCCGTCCCAGCGGGCCCGCCGCATGTCGATCCGCGGTACGTGCCCCTCGGCGGCGCGGCCGGCCTCGCGCAGCGGGGTGCCCTCCTCGCGGTAATGGCCGAGGGCCCTCAGCTCGTGTCCCGGCAGCAGCGTGCCGTCCGCGCGGACCACCCGCCACCAGGGCGCCGTCCCGCCGTACAGGGCCATCACGCGGCCGACCTGACGCGGCCCGCCCTCGCCCAGCCACTCGGCGACGTCGCCGTAGGTCATCACCCGGCCGGGCGGGATCCCGTCGGCGACGTCGAGCACCCGCTCCGCGTACTCGGGCAGTTCTCCGGTCTCCCCCACAGGCTCCTCCATGCTCATCCGCCCCATCGTGCCTCACCCCACCGACATGGCCCTGATGCCTCCGCGCGGCGGCTCTTCATGCCACCATCGTGCGGGCGGTGACTGGTGATACGAGATCAAGAGCGACAAGTACAAGAACAAACGCACAGACAAGAACAAACAGACGAACAAGAACGAGAACGAGAACGACGCGGCGCGCATGCAGAGACGGACATGGTGATGGGGCAGGAGACGCAGCCTCCCGAGGAGGGCAAGGCCGACGTGCCCGAGCGCGTCTCCGGTGACGAACCACTGCTCGCCGCCCGCGTGCACCGGCCCTCCGACCTCATGCGGCTGCTCGCCGGTATCCTCGCCATCGCCCTGGTCATCGCCGTCGCCGCGTTCGCCCACGCGACGACCTCGGGCCTCGAGGAGGACATCAACAAGGGCGCCGTCGGCGCACCCGATGTCTTCGTCAAGATCGCCGGACTCGTCTCCTCCATCGCCGTCCTGCTCGTCCCCGTGGCCTTCGCCATCGAGCGCCTGATCAAACGGGACGGCCTGCGCATCGCCGACGGCGTCCTCGCCGCCGTCCTCGCGCACGGCGTCACCCTCGCCACCGACCTCTGGGTCGCCCAGGCCGCGCCCGGCACGATCCAGGACGCGCTGACCCAGGCGCAGTCCGGCGGCGGGCTCACCGACCCGGTGCACAACTACCTGGCCCCGGTGATCGCGTACATGACCGCCGTCGGCATGGCCCGCAGGCCGCGCTGGCGGGTCTCGCTCTGGGCGGTGCTGCTGCTCGACGCCTTCACGATGCTGGTGGCCGGCTACACCACCGCGCTCTCGATCATCCTGACCGTCCTGATCGGCTGGACGGTGGCGTACGGCACGCTGTACGCGGTCGGCTCCCCCAACGTCCGGCCCACCGGGCAGACCCTCCTCGCCGGCCTGCGCCGGGTCGGCTTCCGGCCGGTGACGGCGCTGCGCGCCGAGGGCGTGCCCGACGCGGCGGACAGCGGCGACCGGGGCCGCCGCTACATCGTGACCCTGGAGGAGGGACCGCCGCTCGACGTCACCGTCGTCGACCGGGAACAGCAGGCGCACGGCTTCTTCTACCGCGCGTGGCGCAGGCTCACCCTGCGGACGATCACCACCCGCCGTTCGATCGTCTCGCTGCGCCAGGCCCTGGAACAGGAGGCGCTCCTCGCGTACGCGGCGATCGCCGCCGGGGCGAACGCGCCGAAGCTGATCGCCACCTCGGAGCTCGGCCCGGACGCCGTGATGCTGGTGTACGAGCACATCGGCGGCCGGAGCCTGGACTCGCTGGACGACCACGAGATCACCGACGAGCTGGTCCGCAGCGCCTTCCGGCAGATGCGGGCGCTCCAGTCGCGCCGGATCGCGCACCGCAGGCTCACCGGCGACGCGATTCTGGTGGATCGTTCCGGCAGGGTGATCCTCACCGACCTGCGGGGCGGCGAGATCGCCGCGGGCGATCTGATCCTGCGGATGGACATCGCCCAGCTGCTCACCACCCTGGGCCTGCGGGTCGGGGCCGAGCGGGCGGTCGCCGCGGCCGTCGACGTGCTCGGCCCGGACACCGTCGCCGACTGTCTGCCGCTGCTCCAGCCCATCGCGCTGAGCCGCTCCACGCGCGCGACGCTGCGGAAACGGGCTCGGGAGCGGTCGGCCCGCGAGCGGGAGGCCGTGCTCGCCGCGTCGGAGGCGGCCAAGCACGAACGGGAGCTGGCCAAGGGCCACGGGGCGGAGATCGCCGCGGACCCGACGCTCGTACGCGCCGAGACCAAGGCCGAGAAGAAGGCGGACAAGAAGGCCGAGAAGCGAGCCCTGGACACCGCCCTCGACGAGGCCCGCGAGGAGGACCTGCTCGCCCAGATCCGGCAGCAGGTCCTGCTCATCCGCCCGCAGGCCCCGGTGGAGCCCGTCCGGCTCGAACGGATCAAGCCGAGGACCCTGGTCAGCCTGATCGCCGGCGCGGTCGCCGCGTACTTCCTGCTCTCGCAGATCGCCCGCACCCCGCTGTCGACGATCAGTCAGGCGGACTGGCGGTGGGTGGCGGCGGCGGTGCTGTTCTCGGCCATCAGCTATGTGGCGGCGGCGATGAGCCTGCTCGGCTTCGTGCCGGAGCGGGTCGGGTTCTGGCGGACGGTGGTGGCGCAGGTCGCCGGCTCGTTCGTGAAGATCGTGGCCCCCGCGGCGGTCGGCGGTGTCGCCCTGAACACCCGCTTCCTCCAGCGCGCGGGCGTGCGGCCGGGGCTCGCCGTGGCGAGCGTCGGCGCCTCGCAGCTCTTCGGTCTCGGGGCGCACATCCTGCTCCTGCTCTCCTTCGGCTATCTGACGGGGACGGAGAAGTCGCAGTCCTTCACCCCGTCGAGGACGGTCATCGCCGGTCTCCTGACGGTCGCGGTGCTCGTCCTGGTGGTCACGGCGATCCCGTTCATGCGCAAGTTCGTGTCGACCCGGCTGCGGTCGCTGTTCGCCGGTGTGGTGCCGCGCATGCTGGACGTGCTCCAGCGGCCGATGAAGCTGCTCACCGGCATCGGCGGGATGCTGCTCCTCACCGGTGTGTTCGTCCTCTGTCTGGACGCCTCGATCCGGGCCTTCAGCAACGGCAACCAGACGATCAGCTACGCGAGCGTCGCGGTCGTCTTCCTCGCGGGCAACGCGCTCGGCTCGGCGGCGCCGACGCCGGGCGGTGTCGGCGCGGTCGAGGGCGCGCTGACATTCGGTCTGGTCGCGGTGGGCCTGCCGCTGGAGGTCGCCACACCGGCCGTCCTGCTGTACCGCCTGCTCACCCTGTGGATCCCGGTGCTGCCGGGCTGGCTCTGCTTCAACTGGCTGACGAAGCGCGAGGCACTGTGACCGGCCGAGCCCGGTAGTCCGGCTCCGGGCCACCCCCGAGCCCGGCAGTCCGGCTCCGGGCCACCCCCCGAGCCCGGTAGTCCGGCTCCGGGCCACCCGCCGAGCCCGGTAGTCCGGCTCCGGGGCTCCACCGGTGCCCGGCCACCCGCATGGACCTCCGTCCCGCGCGGCCGCGGGGGCGGCGGCCCACGATGGGTTCATGCCGATCTCCGCCGCCCAGCGCGCCGCTCTGCTGACCGCCACCACCGTGCTGCTCGCCGCCGGGTGCTCGGGCGGGGGCGACGACGCGGCGGATCCGACGAAGCCGAGCGGCTCGGCCGGACTCCCGGCGCTCGCGGCGCAGAAACTCGCCTGGGCCCCGTGCCCGGCGCCGTCCGCCGCCGAGGGCGGCGGCGAGCCGCCCTCGCCGCTCCCCGGCGGCACCGCCTGGGAGTGCTCCTTCCTCCAGACGCCGCTCGACTGGGCGGTGCCGGAGGGCGAGACGATCGAGCTGGCGCTGATCCGGGCCCGGGCCCGTGACAAGGACCGGCGGATCGGTTCGCTCGTCTTCAACTTCGGCGGGCCCGGCGGCTCCGGCGTCACCGGGCTTCCCGGCTTCGCCAAGGACTACGAGACCCTGCGCGGGCGCTACGACCTGGTCTCCTTCGACCCGCGCGGGGTCGGGCGCAGCGACCCCGTCGAGTGCGCCACCGACAAGGAGCTCGACGCGTACTACGCCCTGGACTTCACGCCCGACGACGAGACCGAGGAACGGACGCTCTCCGAGGCGCAGAAGAAGTACGCGGCCGGCTGCGAGAAGGACGCCGGCCGGGCCCTGCCGCACGTCGGCACCGAGAACGCCGCCCGGGACATGGACCTGATGCGCCAGGTCCTCGGGGACACGAAGCTCCACTACTTCGGCATCTCGTACGGCACCGAACTCGGCGGGGTCTACGCCCATCTCTTCCCGAAGAACGTCGGCAGGGCCGTCTTCGACGCCGTCGTCGACCCGGACGCGGGAGTCGAGGAGGGCGCGCTCGGTCAGGCGAAGGGCTTCCAGCTCGCCCTGGACAACTTCGCCCAGGACTGTGTGGACCGGGGCGACGAGTGCACCCTGCCCGGCACGAGCGTCGCCGAGATCGAGTCCTTCGTCACGGAGCTGCTCGCCGCCCTCGACAAGGAACCGATCGCGGGCATCGGAGACCGGAAGCTGACCCAGACGCAGGCCACCAACGGCATCGCGCAGGCCCTGTACTCCAAGGAGTACTGGACCTATCTGGAGCAGGGGCTCGACGCGGCCGACGGCGGCGACGGGGCGCTGCTCCTCACCCTCTCCGACTCGATGAACGGGCGCGGCCAGAACGGCTCCTACAGCAACATCCAGGCCGCCAACGCCGCCATCAACTGCGTGGACTTCAAGGAGCGCTACACCCTCGGCCAGGCGAAGGAGCGGCTCGGCGAGTTCCGGGAGGCCTCCCCCGTCTTCGGCGACTTCATGGGCTGGGCCCTCTCCAGCTGCTCGCAGTGGCCGGTGGCGGGCACCTGGGAGCACCCGGACGTGTCCGCGCCCGGTTCCGCGCCGATCCTGGTCGTCGGAAACACCGGGGACCCGGCGACGCCGTACGAGGGCGCCCGGTCGATGGTGAAGGCGCTCGGCGAGGGCGTCGGCGTGGAGCTGACGTACGAGGGCGAGGGCCACGGCGCCTACAACAGCGGCAGCGCATGCGTGAAGAAGGCGGTCGACGCCTACCTCCTGGACGGCAAGGTCCCGGCCTCCGGGACGGTCTGCAAGTAGTCCGCCCGCCCCGCCTAGGATGGCCGCCTTGCCGGGATCCAGGGGGAACGCATGTCCATACGTGTACGCATGACGGTGCTGGCCGTGACCGGGGTCCTGGTCTCGGGCTGTACGAGCACGGACGGCGGCACCGGCGCCACGTCGGCCCCGCCGACCGGCGACGCCAAGCCGTCGGCCACCGACACCGCCACCGGCACCGCGCCCGCCGCCCCCGCGCTCCCCGGCGCCCTCACCGGCCAGCGCCCCGACTGGAAGACCTGCGAGGCCCCGGAGGGCGGCGAGGCGCCGGGTGCGAAGTGGCGGTGCGCCACGGTGACCGTCCCGGTGGACTACGCGAAGCCCGAGGGCGCCACGCTGCCGGTCGCACTGATCCGCAAGCAGGCCACCGACGAGCGTGGCCGCGTCGGCTCGCTCCTCTTCAACTTCGGCGGCCCCGGCGCCTCGGGCGTGGCGATGCTGCCGCAGCTGGAGGACGAGTACCGGAAGCCGGGCGAGCGCTACGACCTGGTCGGCTTCGACCCGCGGGGAGTGGGCCGCAGCGCGGGCGTCGTCTGCCGGAGCGACGCCGAGCAGGCCGCCGCCGAGACCACCGTCGACCTCACCCCCGACTCGGCCGCCGAGGAGGCCGCGTACCTCAAGGACGGCGCCGCCTTCGGGGCCGGCTGCGCCCGCCGCTCCGGCCCGCTCCTCCCCCACACCACGACCACGGCCACCGCCAGGGACCTGGACCTGATCCGGCAGGTCCTCGGGGACGAGAAGCTGAACTACTTCGGCATCTCGTACGGGACACAGCTCGGCGGCACGTACGCCCACCTGTTCCCGTCGAGCGTGGGCCGGCTCGTCCTCGACGCGGTCGTCGACCCGACCGCCGACTCCGTCGGGCACGCCCGCCACCAGACGATCGGCTTCCAGCGGGCCCTGGACAACTACCTGAAGAGCACCGGCCAGGACCCGAAGGCGGGCAACGAGCGGATCACCCGCCTGCTGACGAAGCTGGACCGGGAGCCGCTGGCCGTCGGCGAACGGCGGCTCACCGAGGGCCTGGCGCTCACGGGGATAGCGGTCACGCTGTACGGCCAGGCCAACTGGCCCCTCCTGACGGAGGCGCTGGAGGAGGCGGAGCGCGGTAGCGGGGACGCCCTGCTCGAACTCGCCGACTACTACAACGACCGCGACGCGAACGGCCACTACTCGACCCAGTCGCACTCCCAGCGGGCCATCTCCTGTGCCGACTCCAACGCCCGGCCGACCGCCGCCCAGGCGAAGGCGCTCGTGCCCGAGTTCCGCGCGCTCTCCCCCGTGTTCGGCGCGTTCCTCGCCTGGGACACGGCGGGCTGGTGCTGGGACTGGCCGGTGAAGGGCGAGCGGGCCACCCCGGAGGCGAGCGCCCCCGGCGCGGCCCCGATCCTGGTCGTGGGCACCACGGGCGACCCGGCCACCCCGTACGAGGGCGCGGTGAAGATGGCGAAGGAGCTCGGGGACGGCGTCGGCGTCCTCGTCACCAACAAGGGCGAGGGCCACGGTGCCTACGGCACCTCGAAGTGCGTGACGCGGACGGTCGACGCGTACCTCCTGGACGGGAAGGTCCCCGCGTACGGCACGACCTGCTGAGGGACACGCGGAAGGCCCCGGACCTCGCGAGGAGGTCCGGGGCCTTCCGTGTGTCGCCGTGTGTCGCCTAGTAGACCGGCTTCTCGGGCTCGATCTGGTGGACCCAGCCGATCACGCCGCCGCCGACGTGCACCGCGTCCGCGAAGCCCGCGGACTTGAGCACGGCGAGGACTTCCGCACTGCGGACACCCGTCTTGCAGTGCAGGACGATCCGCTTGTCCTGCGGAAGGTCCTGGAGGGCCGTGCCCATCAGGAACTCGCCCTTCGGGATCAGGCGCGCGCCGGGGATCGAGACGATCTCGTACTCGTTGACCTCGCGGACATCGATGATGTCGATGTTCTCGCCCTCGTCGATCCACTCCTTGAGCTGCTTCGGAGTGATCGTGGAGCCGAGCGCCGCCTCCTGGGCCTCCTCGGACACGACGCCGCAGAAGGCCTCGTAGTCGATGAGCTCGGTGACGGTCGGGTTGTCGCCGCAGACCGCGCAGTCGGGGTCCTTGCGGACCTTGACCTGGCGGTACTGCATCTCCAGGGCGTCGTAGATCATCAGGCGGCCGACCAGCGGGTCGCCCACGCCGGCGAGGACCTTGATGGCCTCGGTGACCTGGATGGAGCCGATGGACGCGCACAGCACGCCGAGGACGCCGCCCTCGGCGCAGGACGGGACCATGCCCGGCGGCGGCGGCTCCGGGTAGAGGCAGCGGTAGCAGGGGCCGTACTCGGACCAGAAGACCGACGCCTGGCCGTCGAAGCGGTAGATCGAGCCCCAGACGTACGGCTTGTTCAGCAGCACGCAGGCGTCGTTCACCAGGTAACGGGTGGCGAAGTTGTCCGTGCCGTCGACGATCAGGTCGTACTGACCGAAGATCTCCATCACGTTCTCGGCTTCGAGCCGCTCCTCGTGAAGGATCACGTTCACGTACGGGTTGATGCCGAGCACGCTGTCGCGCGCCGAGGCGGCCTTGGAGCGGCCGATGTCGGCCTGGCTGTGGATGATCTGGCGCTGGAGGTTCGACTCGTCGACCTCGTCGAACTCCACGATGCCGAGCGTGCCCACGCCGGCGGCGGCCAGGTACATCAGCGCCGGCGAGCCGAGGCCACCGGCGCCGACACACAGCACCTTGGCGTTCTTCAGCCGCTTCTGCCCGTCCATCCCGACGTCCGGGATGATCAGGTGGCGGGAGTACCTGCGGACCTCGTCTACGGTGAGCTCGGCAGCCGGCTCGACCAGGGGTGGCAGCGACACGGGGACTCCGGTTGTCGGTATGTCAGTACGGTTGTTCTCCCCGTAACACTGCCACGCCCCTCCTCATTCCGAGACACCCGGTCCGATCCGCGAGACGATTTCGTCCCAGTAGCCGGGCAGCGAGTGGAATGGCGCGCTTTGTCCCCGGCCCCCCGGGCGGTCCGTGAAGAAGATCGTCCCGGCCCCCTGCCAGCGGGCGATCCGGAGCGCTTCTTCGAGGTGGGTCCGCGGGACCCCGTGCACGAGATGGACGAACTTCGACTCCGTGTACTCGGCCGTCCACTCCGCCACCTGCGACCAGCGGTAGTCCGCCCAGGCGCCGGAGAAGGTCACCAGCTGGTCGGCGACCTCGGCGTATCCCGGATGGGGATGGGTGCCGTGGCCGAGGACGAGGTGCGCCTCGCCGCCGAGGACCGCCTCCAGGGTCGCGGTGACCCGCCGCGTCCCGGCCAGGTCGGCCCGGTCGGCGGGGGCGCGGTCCAGGTAGTAGCCGTCCACCTTGTACCAGTCGAGGAAGCGGTGGGCCTCCGAGACCAGCTCCCCGAAGGGTCGGGAGCCGTGGGCCGCGTCCAGGTGCCCGAGGACCCGGACCCCGGCGTTACGGAGCTTCCCCGCCGCCTCCAGGCAGTGCGGGTCCGGGCGGCTGCCCGGCCCCTCGGCCACGTTGAGCACCGCCCAGTGGAGCGGGGTCCCGGGGCGGGTCAGCTCGCCCCACTCGACCGGGGCGAGCAGCGGGTGGGCGTAGCCGGGCACGCCCACCCCGAGGGCCTGGACCGCCCCGGTGGCGGTGCTCGTCGTCAGATGCGACACGCCGCCTCCATCCAGATGTCCGCGAGCGACTCCTCCAGGTTGATCCGGGGCCGCCAGCCGAGCCGGTCGCGGGCGGTGCGGACGTCGGCCTGCTGCCAGGGGCCGCAGCCGTCGGGGTACGGGTAGGGCGCGGAGGCCAGCTGGTCGGCGATGGTCCCCTCGGTACGGGGGGCGCCGATCATGGGGCGCTGGGACATGCCGTGCGGGGCGTCCAGCTCGTGCAGGTTGCCGGCGTAGCCCGCGACCCTCGCCAGGACCGCGGCGGCGTCCCGGAGCCGGATCGCGCGGCCGGTGCCGATGTTGACGACGCCCTGCGCGGCGGACAGCGAGGCCGCGTGGACGGCCCGGGCCACGTCCCGCACGTCGACGAAGTCCCGCTGCACCCCGAGGCCGCTGAGCTTCAGCTCACCGTCCCCGGCCTGCATGGCCCGGCGCATCGCCTCGGCGAGCCGGCCGAGCGGCGAGCCGGCGGGCGTGCCGGGTCCCACGGGCGAGAACACCCGGAGCACCACGGCGTCGAGGCCGGAACCGAGGACGAGTTCGGTCGCCGCCAACTTCGACACCCCGTACGGGCCGCCGGGGCGGGGCACGGCGTCCTCGGCGGTGGAGGAGCCGGGCTGGCTGGGCCCGTACTCCGAGGCGCAGCCGACCTGGACGAGCCGGGCGCCGCAGCCGCTGCGGCGCAGGGCCTCGCAGACGGTGGCGACGGCGACGGTGTTGTGCCGGGTCAGGTCCCGGGCGCCGCCGCGGGTGGCGCCCGCGCAGTTGACGACGACTCCGGGGTGGACGGCGTCGAGGAAGCGGGTCAGCGCGCCGGGGCTGCCGGACGCGAGGTCGAAGCGCACGTCGGCGTCGTCGCCCCGGCCGAGCGCGGTGAGGTGGACGGCCGGGTCGGCGAGCAGTCGGTCGGCGACGAATCGGCCGATGAAGCCGTTGGCTCCGAGCAGCAGCACCCTCATCGTGCGGCCCCTTCGTGCCGACCGGCCGGTGCTGGAGGTTGCGGGGTCATGGTCTCGGGTCTCCTTGCGGGGTGATGACAGAGGTGACGGGGCGCGCCCGCGGCGTCGGCTCCGCGGGGGCGCGGGACATTCACGGGGTGTGGGCCGAGGCCCGGACGAGGGAGCCGGTCGCGTGGGCCAGCAGGCCGAGCGCGGCGGCGCCGCAGACGAGGGTGGGTACGGCCCCGGGGCCCCAGGTGTCGACGACGGCGCGCACCGGTGCGGCGAGCGCGTCGAAGCCGGGGGCGGGGACGCGGGCGGCGAAGACGCTCGCGAGGGCGAGGGCCTCCGCGGCACTGGCGGCGGCGAGGGCGGCGGCGGCCGTCTCGGGGAAGCCGTGGACGGTGAGGAGCCGGGCGAACAGCAGGAGCGCGCCGAGGGCCAGGGCCCCGGAGCTGAACCCGGTGAGCCCGAGCAGGACGGTGAGGGCGAGGAGTTGCAGGGTCACGGTGCCGAGGAGCAGCGGCCGGACGCCGGCGGCGAAGTCGGCGAGCCCCCGGCTGTCGGCGATCCTGCGGCGCGCCCGGTTCGCGAAGAGCTGGGCGCACCAGGCGGCGGGCGCGACGGCGAGCGCGAGGCCGAGGAGCGGTCCTGGGGCGAGGTCCCAGGGGCCGTCGGGGCCGCCGCTGAGGACCTGCGCGAGGAGTCCGTCGCCGGCGACCGCGTACGCCAGGAGCCACAGGGTCCAGACGCGGACGGCGGGCGGGGCCGCGCCGTCGGGGGCGCGGAGGGGTCCGCGCCGGACGGCGAACAGGAGGGCGCCGGCGAGGAGCAGCGCCCCCGCCGCGCCGACGGCGAGCCGGAGGGGGCCGTGGGTGACGGCCAGCCCGATGCCGGTGAGCGCGGCGGCGGCGCCCGGGGTGAGGACGGCGAGGACCCAGGCGTCCGAACGGGGCGCCGCCGGCACGGTGGGTGGGGCGGACTCGATTCCCCGGGGCACGCGCGCGTAGAGCTCCTCGGCGAGCGAGAAGACGTCCCGGTGGCGGAACCGGGCCGCGGTCCGGTCGGTGAAGCCCTGGGCTTCGAGCCCGGCGGCGATCTCCAGCGGGTCGACGGCACGCGCGCAGAGTTCCTGGTGCCGGTGCATGAGCACCTTGACGGGGTCGGCGTTCCCGCGCCGGGCGCGGGAGGCGGCAGCGGCGGGAGCGGTGCGGGAGGCCGGGGAAGGCGCCGCGGACGGGGCCGGGGCGGGGGTCACCGAGGGAGCGGGTGCTATCCCGGCCGACGGGGCGTCGACGGTCTCCTCCGTGGGGCGCGGTTCGAGGCTTCCGTCGGCGTGCGGGGTCAGGGCGGGGGCGCCGAGCAGGGCTTCGGAACGGGCGTCCCAGGCTCCGGGGCTCGTCGGGGCGGCGGAGCCGCGCATGGGGGTGCCTCCTTCAGGCATCGGGGGCTCCCGTCCCCGCGGCCACGGCCTTCTGCGCCCAGCTGCCCGGGACGTGCGCCTCGGCGGGGTGGGCGAAGGGCACGCCGTCGCCCGATCGGTGGCGCACCGGCGCGTGGGAGAGGAGCTCCAGGTAGATGCCGCGGAACGCGGCGAGGTTCTGTTCGACGGTGAAGAGTTCGAGCGCGCGGGCGCGGGCGGCGGCGCCCAGGCGGTAGCGGCGTTCGGGGTCGCGGAGCAGTGCCAGGCAGGCGTCGGCGAGCGCCCGGGGGTTGCGCGGCGGGACGACGAGGCCGGTGCCGCCGATGATCTCGACGACCGCGCCGACATCGGTGGAGACGGTGGCCCGTGCGCAGAACATCGCCTCGACGAGGCTCGCGGGGAAGCCCTCGACGACGCTGGACAGGACGACGAGCGCGCCGGAGGCGTAGACGTCCTCCAGGGTGGGCGCCTCGGGGCCGCCGAGTTCCTCGAAGGTGACCGGGTTCTCGCCGACGGCGTGCGCCCCGGTCGCCTCGTCGGGGAAGAGCTGGGCGGCGAGCCCCTTGCAGTGCGCGAGGTACGCGCCTGATCCCTGGTCCCGTACGGGTACGGCGACGATCCTCAGCCGGGCGTCGGGCCGGCATGCCCGGATCTCGGCGAAGGCGTGCAGCAGGGCGATGAGGTCCTTGGCGGGCTCGACGCGGCCGACCCAGACCAGGGTGGCGGGGTCGCCGCTCTCCTCGTCCTCGCCGACCTCGGCGAAGCGGTCGGCCGGCATGCCGGGGTGGACGGTGCGGATCCGGGTCCGGTCGGCGCCGCACTTCTCCTGCCAGCGGCGGGCGTGGGCGTTGCCGGGGGTGAGGAGCTCCGCCTGCCGGTAGACCTCGCCGGCGAGCCGGCCGTGGAGGGCGGCGAGCAGGGTGCGCAGTGGCCCTGAGCGGTCGGCACCGGCGGCCGAGAGGTAGTGGGAGCGGAGCTGCACGCCGTACTCGGTGACGAGCAGGGGGGTCCCGAAGAAGCGTTTGGCCAGCAGGCCGGGGAGGGCGGTGGTGCCTCCGGCGGCGGCGTGGCAGAGGTCGACGGCGCCGAGCGCGTCGTCCTCGTACCAGTCGAGGGAGAGGGGGCGCAGGGCGCGCTCCAGGTGCTCGACGAAGGCGAGGTGGTCGGGGAGCCCCGCGGCGGCGGCGCCCCGGCGGGCGCCGGGCGCGCGGCAGGCGGCTTCGAGGGTGCGCACGGCGTCGTCGGAGCGGAGCGCCCCGGACAGGCCGCCGCGCTCACGGGCGAGGTCGGCGAGCGCGTAGAGCCCCGCGGCGAAGGCGGCCGGGCCCCGGAGCCCGGCCGTGGCGCCGCCCGCGGAGGGCCCGGACCCGTCCTCGTCCTCCGTGCAGAGGCCGGTCGCCAGCTGGTGGAAGGCGTCGATGAAGCGGCGCCGCTCGCGGCGGCCGTACGCGCGGCGGGCGGCGCGGTGGTCGCCGCAGCCGGCCCGCTCCAGGAGCGTCCTGCCGGCCGGGGCCGTGTCGGGGCTGCCGGGGCCCGCGACCCGTGCGACGCGGGCGTTCGCGGGGAGCGCCGCCGGGCTGCCGGACCCGCCGAGCGCGTACAGGTCGAACCGGTGCTGTCCGAGTCCGTGTACGAGCCGCTCGCACCAGATCCCGGAGTCACCGACGGCGTACGGGTAGCCACCCTCCGTGAGCAGTCCGATCCGCACGAGTGCACCCCCGATCTCCCTTGACGCCGGCCACCGTTGGCCCGGCGACTCGCAGCGGGACGAACGTAAGCGGAGAGGGCGGTGGCGCGACGGACGGTTGTCCGTCGCACCACTGGAAGGGGTGAATGCTCGTAACTTTCCCGACCCGGTCGCGTTCCGTCGCGCTAAGCGCCAGAGTGGTCACGCAGAGTCAGGCGAGGGCCTGCCCCCGGGTCGATACGAGACCTCAACCGCCCGGATACACCCAGGGGTTGGGGCGGCACTTGATGCCGTCGATGTCCAGGGACTTGGTCTGCTGCTGCATCACGGGGGCGAGCGCGCCGGGCGTACCGCAGATCACGTGACCGTGGCCGAGCCGGTGGCCGACCTCGTGGTTGATGAGCATCTGACGGTAGGCGCGCATCGCCTTGGGGCCGAAGGTCTCGGATCCCTGCGCCCAGCGGAAGGCGTTGATCATCACCCGGTCCGTGGAGGCCGAGTCGCAGGACACGTTGTCGATCGTGGTGTCGAGCCCGGACTTCCTGCACCAGACGCCGGTGGTGCCGGGACTGGCGAGCGTCAGGACGAACTCGGGATCCCCGCTGGAGATGCGCTCGAAGGTCATCGCACCCCGACCGGCCCAGCTGCGCGGGTCGTTGAGGGTCTTGAACACGGTGTCGGCGAAGAGCGCGTGGTCGAGCCCGAGACCCTTCTCGATGTCGATCCGATAGCGGACCACGCGCCCCTTGCCGGGCGCCTTCTGGAAGCCCGGCACGGCCTCGAAGTCGCCGGACCCCTTGAGCTTCGGGTCGATCGGGAACTGTCGGGTGATCAGCTGTTCGTACGTCGGCGCGGGAGTGACGACGGGCGCCGGACTCGTCGGGGTGACCCGCTCGTCGGAGCGGGAGGCGGAGGTGTCGTCCGCGGGCCGTCCGCCGGGCTGCTCGGCGGCCCGGGTGGCGCTCGGGGCCCTCTCCGGGTCGGCGACCTGTCCGGCGACGACGACGGCGAGGACGGTGGCGACGGCGGCCGCCGCGACACCGGTGAGGGTGCGGCCGAGGCCGCCACGGCTCGCCGGGACCTCGGCCTCGGCGATGTCCTCCCGGCGGGGTCCCGGGATGAACGGCGCCTGCGGAGCGCCCTGTTCGGGTTCGCCGGTACGCGGGGAGCCGTGCCGTGGCGCGTACGGCCGGGGCCGGGGAGCGGTCCCCTCGTCGTGCTGCGGATGCCCGCCCCGTACGGGAGTCCCGTAGGCGGGAGTGCCGGGGGTGCCGTGCGCCGGGGTGTCGAAGGCCCCGTACGAGGGCGCGGGGGCGCCCTGAGCCGGGTTGCCCCGCGCCGGGGCGCCGTACCCGGGGACGCCGTGCGCGGGTGTCCCGTACGGCTGGCTCCCGTACGCCGGAGTGCCGTGCGCCGGAGTCCCGTACACCGGAATTCCGGCCGTGTCCTGGCCCCCGCCGTCCCCGGTCCTGCGGCGGCGGCCCGTCCCGGACGCGCGTCCGGCGGGCGGCCCCTGCGACCCGGGCGCCGCCTGCGCCTGTCCGGCCGCCGCCTGTTGCTGCTGCTGCTGCTGTTGCTGTTGCTGTTGCTGTTGACCGGTGTCGGACACCGAGGGCGCGGCGCCCTTGCGACTATGTCGTCCCACGGCCCGGATCAGCTCCCGCCGTGATCGACGATCAGGTCCCGGGCGGCCTGGGCGACCGTCTCGGGGTACTCCATCATCGCCACGTGTCCCGCCTCGGGAAGGGTCAGGAGGCGCGAGGCGCGGAAGGCCGCGGCCGCCTTGCGGGCCGTCCGGTACGAGACGAGCTGGTCGCGTCCGCCGTACACGAGGAGCGTCGGCGCGAGGACCCGTTCCGCCTGCCGCCAAAGCCCGTGCTGGCCTCCGAGCGTGTACGCGTCGACGATGCCGCGCGAGGAGCGGGCCATGGCGTCCCAGAAGTACGGGAGCTCCAGGCGCCGTTCCATCTCCTCGACGGCGTGCCGGAAGCCCTCGTCGGTGACCCGGCCCGGGTCTCCGTAACAGAGCGAGAGAACGCCGCGGACCCGCTGCTCGGCCGACCAGTCCTTGGTGAGCCTCGCGAAGAAGGAGGCGACGCCGGGGACCGCGAGCAGCGCGGTGGGCCAGGCCGTGCGCTGGGCGCGCAGGTCGGGCAGGGCCGGCGAGACGAGGGTGAGGGTGCGGACCAGGTCCGGCCGGACCGCGGCGACGCGGGTGGCGACGGCGCCGCCGAGCGAGTTGCCGAAGAGGTGGACCGGGCCGCGTCCCGTGGAGTCCAGGAGCCGGATGACGGCGCGGGCGTGGCCGGTGACCGAGTAGTTGCCGTCGTCGGGCGGCGGCGAGTCGCCGAAGCCCGGCAGGTCGACCGCCTCGCCGTCGACGACGTCCGCGAGCAGCGGCATCAGGGTGGACCAGTTCTGGGAGGAGCCGCCGAGGCCGTGGACGTACAGCGCGGGCGGCAGAGCGGCCCCGGCGCCCGGCCGGGCGCGCACGGTGAGGGTCAGTCCGGGCAGCGACACGGAGCGGAGCTCCTCGCCGTCGGCGACCCGTACGGCGCGGGTGGTGCGCGGCGCGGCTGGTGCGGCGGCGGTCCGGGTTTCCGGCAGCTCGGTCGACGACATGGCCGCAATATTACGAGACGATCACGCGCGCAGACGTGTGGGTGCGGTCACAGGTGCGTGTGCGGCGGGGCGCGAGTGCTCCTAGGCTCGTAGGGAGGGCCCGCACCCGCCGGAAGGAACCGCATGACCGTCGATCCGACCGAGCCGGACACGTTCACCGAGGAAGAAGAGGACGTCGTGCTGGACGAGGAGACCCCGGAGGCCGACGCCGCCGAGCAGCACACCGAACTGCAGCAGCGGGAGGACGAGCCGCTCACCCATGTCGAGCGCGACTCGGCGAACGAGGCCGACTCGTCCGAACAGGCGCGGGTGGTGACCCTGGACGAGGACGACTACCGCTGAGCGGACGGCTCTCCCCGATATTCTCGCCGGTTTGTTCGGTTTAATATTGAATCGACTGTCGACCCGGGCGTCCGGTCCGTGAAATTCTGCGTTCGCACCGCGCACAGCCGGGTTACCCAAAAGTACGATGGCGGCGCGTGCGACAGCGCGCATGGATCGATTTTTGGGAGGCCGCGTGAGCGCCATCGAGCAGACAGAGGCAGCACGCCCTCGGGGCACGCGCCTGCCGCGACGTGCCCGACGGAACCAGCTCCTCGGCGCGGCCCAGGAGGTCTTCGTCGCCCAGGGTTACCACTCCGCCGCGATGGACGACATCGCCGAGCGGG
The DNA here is from genome assembly GCF_000725545.1 of Streptomyces exfoliatus. Classification (GTDB taxonomy): domain Bacteria; phylum Actinomycetota; class Actinomycetes; order Streptomycetales; family Streptomycetaceae; genus Streptomyces; species Streptomyces exfoliatus. The sequence continues at coordinate 77,895 of NZ_JNZP01000017.1, forward strand.
CGGGCGTCAGCAAGCCGGTGCTCTACCAGCACTTCCCCGGGAAGCTGGAGCTCTACCTGGCCCTGCTCGACCAGCACTGCGAGTCCCTCCTCCTGGCGGTCCGCACGGCGCTGGCCTCCACCACCGACAACAAGCTGCGGGTCGCGGCCACGATGGACGCCTACTTCGCGTACGTGGAGGACGAGGGCGGCGCCTTCCGGCTGGTCTTCGAGTCCGATCTGACGAACGAACCGGCCGTACGCGAGCGCGTGGACCGGGTGAGCCTTCAGTGCGCCGAGGCGATCTCGGACGTCATCGCCGAGGACACCGGCCTGTCCAAGGACGAGTCGATGCTGCTCGCCGTGGGCCTCGGCGGCGTCTCCCAGGTCGTCGCCCGCTACTGGCTGTCCAGTGAGTCCGCGATCCCCCGCGACACGGCGGTCGGCCTCCTCACCTCGCTCGCCTGGCGCGGCATCGCGGGCTTCCCGCTGCACCCGGTGGACGGACAGCTGAGCGCCGAGGGTCACTGAACATTCCCGTGGGCTGTTCGCTCCTGGCGTGCGCCGACTGAGCCGTACGCGTCCCCTCACCGGGCTAATGTGTGCAGCGTACGGCGCAAGGAATCGCGCAACGCTGACCGTTCGGAGGGACATAGCCGTGGAGGTCAAGATCGGCGTGCAGCACGCACCCCGGGAGATCGTTCTGGAGAGCGGGCAGTCCGCCGAGGAGGTGGAGCGCGCCGTCGCCGACGCACTGGCCGGCAAGGCGCAGCTGCTCAGCCTTTCGGACGAGAAGGGCCGCAAGATCCTCATTCCGGCCGAGAAGATCGCGTACGTGGAGCTCGGCGAGCCCGCCGTGCGCCGCGTGGGTTTCGGCGCGCTCTGAGCCCAGGATCTACGGGAGAGGCCCGGTGGACCGTCATGGTCCGCCGGGCCTTTCGCGTGCCCGGAACGGCTCCTGTCCCCCAGGAGCACCGATGCCCGTTCGGCCACGTCAGGACGTACAGGAGGATTGCGTTCCGGCCCGCTGGGGTAGGAGGTTCCCGACCGCACCACCCGCCCCGCAGCACCCGCGAGGTGATCCCTTGTTGCTGGAAGCCCTCGGTTCCGCCCTGCTCGGTTTCGCCCTGGCCTGGGTCGCCGTGCAGCGGCTCGCCGACCGCCTCCCCGTCCGGGGCAGAGTCCTCGCCACCGGCACGCTCGGCGGGGTGTTCGGCGCGCTCGTCACCCACGGGGCACTGGGGCCCGGCCACTTCCTCGCCACCCTGATCGGCGCGGTGGCGGTGGCGGCCGTCCTGCTGTCGCTGCTGATCCGCCCGGCGACCCGCCGGCTGCGCCGATCAGCGGCGGTGTGAGGGGCGCGGCCCGCCCCTCCGCACCATCCGGCGTCGTTACGCGGCCAGGCCCAGCGCGGCCATCCGCTTGGTGTGCGCCTCGGTGATCCGGGAGAACATCCGGCCGACCTCCGCGAGGTCGAAGCCGTCCGCCACGCCGCCGACCAGCATGGTCGAGAGCGCGTCGCGCTCGGCGACCACACGCTGGGCCTGCGAGAGCGCCTCGCCCATCAGCCGGCGCGCCCACAGCGCGAGCCGACCACCGACACGCGGGTCCGCGTCGATCGCCGCGCGCACCTTCTCCACGGCGAAGTTGCCGTGGCCGGTGTCGTCGAGCACGGAGACGACGAGCCCGCGGGTGTCCGAGTCGAGCCGGGCCGCCACCTCCCGGTAGAAGTCACTGGCGATCGAGTCGCCGACGTACGCCTTGACCAGACCCTCCAGCCAGTCCGAGGGCGCGGTCAGGCGGTGGAAGTCGTCGAGCGCCTTGGCGAACGGCTCCATGGCCGCGGTCGGCTCGGCGTCCACGGCGGCGAGGCGGTCCCGCAGCCGCTCGAAGTGGTGGAACTCGGCCGAGGCCATCTTCGCCAGCTCCGCCTTGTCCGCGAGGGTCGGCGCCAGCTTGGCGTCCTCGGCGAGCCGCTCGAAGGCCGCGAGCTCCCCGTAGGCGAGGGCGCCGAGGAGGTCGATCACGGCGGCGCGGTACTGCGGCTCGGCGGATGCCGCCGCCCAGTCCTTGGCGGCGATCCCGGTGGGCGTGGCGTTGTCAGGCGTCTCCATGGACCGCACAATAGCCCGCTCGGCCTCCGCGGAAGGCGCTGGTCAGCCAGTGTGACCGTGCCCTCATCGCCATTTCTCCCAACACACATGCGCGATTCCGGGGTACAGTGATAAAGCGCCTGCTGAGTATGCGGACATGCTTTCGCACGTTCGGACGTGTTCAGCGGGCCGACTCATGAATGAGGATGCCCGGTCGGTGGCCCGATCGGCTCCGGCCCGACAGCCCTTCCGGCGGACCCGCGGAAGGGTCACCCTCAGCGGTACGACGCTCGAGCGACGGCAGTGGTCCCGTGCCACCCGGCAGTGATCTCCACGATCCCACCGGAAGTGTCCACGGCACGGTACGACCCCCTTCGTTCGCCTCGCACCGCGTCTCACAGAAGAGGCAGCACCCTGACTACGACTTTCCGAGACCTCGGAATCCTTCCCGAGACGGCCGAGGCCCTTGAGGCCGTCGGCATCGTCAACCCCTTCCCCATCCAGGAGATGACCCTTCCGGTCGCCCTCACCGGCACCGACGTCATCGGCCAGGCCAAGACCGGCACCGGCAAGACCCTCGGTTTCGGTCTGCCGATCCTGGAGCGCGTGACCGTCCCCATGGACGTCGAGGCCGGCCGGGCCAAGCCCGAGCAGCTGACCGACGCCCCGCAGGCGCTCGTCGTCGTCCCCACCCGCGAGCTGTGCCAGCAGGTCACCAACGACCTCCTGACCGCCGGCAAGGTGCGGAACGTGCGTGTGCTCGCCATCTACGGCGGCCGGGCGTACGAGCCCCAGGTCGAGGCGCTGAAGAAGGGCGTCGACGTCGTCGTCGGCACCCCCGGCCGCCTGCTCGACCTGGCGGGCCAGCGCAAGCTCGACCTCTCCCACGTCAAGGTCCTCGTCCTGGACGAGGCCGACGAGATGCTCGACCTGGGCTTCCTGCCCGACGTCGAGAAGATCATGAACATGCTTCCGGCGAAGCGTCAGACGATGCTGTTCTCGGCCACCATGCCGGGCGCGGTCATCGGCCTGGCCCGCCGTTACATGTCGCAGCCGACGCACATCCGCGCCACCTCGCCCGACGGCGAGGGCGTGACCGTCGCGAACATCAAGCAGCACGTCTTCCGCGCGCACAACATGGACAAGCCGGAGATGGTCTCCCGCATCCTGCAGGCCAACGGCCGCGGGCTCGCGATGATCTTCTGCCGCACCAAGCGCACGGCGGCCGACATCGCCGAGCAGCTGGAGCGTCGCGGCTTCGCCTCCGGCGCCGTCCACGGCGACCTCGGCCAGGGCGCCCGTGAGCAGGCGCTGCGCGCCTTCCGCAACGGCAAGGTCGACGTGCTCGTCTGCACCGACGTCGCCGCGCGAGGCATCGACGTCGAGGGCGTCACCCACGTCATCAACTACCAGTCGCCCGAGGACGAGAAGACGTTCCTCCACCGCGTGGGCCGCACCGGCCGCGCGGGCAACAAGGGCACGGCCGTGACGCTGGTCGACTGGGACGACATCCCGCGCTGGCAGCTCATCAACAAGGCGCTCGGCCTCGACTTCCACGACCCGGTCGAGACGTACTCCAGCTCTCCGCACCTGTTCGAGGAGCTGGACATCCCCGCGGGCACCAAGGGCGTCCTGCCCCGCGCCGAGCGCACCCGCGCCGGTCTGGGCGCGGAGGAGCTCGAGGACCTGGGCGAGCCCGGCGGACGCCGTGCGCGTGGCCCGAAGTCCGACAGGCCCGAGCGCACCGAGGAGCGCCCGGAGCGGACGCGGACCCCGCGTCAGCGCCGGCGCACCCGTGGCGGCGAGTCCGACGCCCCGGTGTCGGCCGCCCCCGCCGTCGAGACGGTGACGGACGAGGCCCCGGCCGAGTCCGGCCCGCGCACCCCGCGCCGTCGCCGTCGCACCCGCGTCGGCGCCCCCGGCTCCGCGCCGGCGGGCATCCCGGTCGCCCAGGCGGCTCCGGCGGCCCAGGCCGCTCCGGTCGCCCAGGCGGTCAAGGCGGCTCCCGTCGCCGCGGTCGCGCAGGCCAGGACCGCTCCGGTCACTCCCGTCGCCACGGTCGCCTCGTTCGTGGAGACCGCCCCGGCCGCCCCCGTCGCCGAGACCCCGGCGGCCGAGCCGAAGGCTCCCCGACGTCGTGGCCGTCCCGCCGCCCGTCCGGAGGCCGTGAGGGCCACCCCCGCCGCCCCGGCCCCCGTGGCCCAGGAGTCGGCCCCGGCCCCGCGCCGCCGCCGGCCCCGCGTGGCCCGGCCGGTCGAGGACACGGGTTCGTTCCAGACGGTCGAGACCGCGGCCGCCGCCCTGCGCGCCGCCGCGGCCGCTCCGGTGGCCGAGGCCGCTCCGGCCCCGGTCGTCGAGGCCCCGGTCGAGGAGCCGAAGAAGGCTCCCCGTCGCCGTACGGCCAAGAAGGCCGTCTCCGAGCCGGTCGTGGCACCCGCCGAAACCGCTGTCGCGGCTCCGGTGGTGACCGAGACCGTCGCGCCCGTCGCGGAGGTCGTCGCGCCCACCGCCGAGGTCACGGCCGAGGTTCCCGCGCCGCGCCGCCGTCGTGTGGTGCGCAAGGCCGCCGGTTCGCCGGCCGGCGCCACCGAGGCCGTCGGAACGCTGGTCGTCGAGGCCGCGCCCGCGCCGGTCGTCGAGGAGGAGCCGAAGAAGCCCGCCCGTCGTCGCGTGGTCCGCAAGGCCGCCGGTTCGCCGGCCGGCTCCGCCCAGGCCGCCGAGATGGTGATCGTCGCGGAGCCGCTCGCCGTGGCTCCGTCCGCTCCGGTGGTCGAGGCCGCTACGGCCCCGGTCGTCGAGGCCCCGGTCGTCGAGGCCCCCGCCGCCGAGGCCCCGGTCGAGGAGCCCAAGAAGGCTCCCCGTCGCCGTACGGCCAAGAAGGCCGTCGCGGAGCCGGTCGCCGAGACCGCGCCGGTCGTCGAGGAGGCCCCGAAGGCTCCCCGTCGCCGGGCGGCCAAGAAGACGGTCGTCGCCGAGGCGCCCGACGCCTCCGAGCCGAAGACGCCGGATGCGGCGGACGCGCCGAAGAAGCCGACGCGTCGCCGTACGACGAAGAAGGCCGCCGAGCCGGTCGCCACGGCTGTCGAGACCGCCGAGACCGCCACGGCCGAGGCCCCGAAGGCCCCGCGCCGTCGCACCACCAAGAAGGCGGCGGCTCAGCCCGAGAGCTGATCCCGTCCGTCTCACCGCTGCGGCCCGGCCCCTCCCCAGGGGCCGGGCCGCAGTGGCGTTCCACCGACCGCCCCGGCGGGGCCGCCTCCGGTTACAGTCCAGATATGAGCAAGCCCCGGTCCCTCGTCCTGCCGCCCCGCACCCGCGCCCGTCCGCTGGTGACCGCGCGGGGCGACTTCGCCTCGCTCGACACGGAGCCGCTGGGTGAGCGGCGCGGGACGGTGCTGCTGCTGCCCGGGTACACCGGCAGCAAGGAGGACTTCCTGGCGCTTCTCGGTCCGTTGAGCGAGGCCGGGTACCGGGCCGTGGCCGTCGACGGGCGGGGCCAGTACGAGTCCCGGGGCTCCCGCGGCCGGGCCGCGTACCGCCGCAGGGCGCTCGCTCTCGACGCGGTGGCACAGGCCTCGGCTCTCGGCGACGGACCCGTCCACCTGCTGGGCCACTCCTTCGGCGGCCTGGTGGCCCGTGAGGCCGCGTCGGTCGCGCCGGCCGCCTTCCTCTCCCTCACCCTGCTCTCCTCGGGGCCCGGCCGGGTCGCGAGGCCGCAGCGGATCCGGGTGCGGCTGCTGCGCGGCTCGCTCGCGCTGCTGCCGAAGGAGCGGGTGTGGCAGGCGATGTGCTGGCTGGACAGCCGGGGCGAGGAGCCGGACACGGACGACGCCCCGCAGCTCGCGGGCTTCCTCGAACGGCGCTGGATGCGCACCCGCATCGCTCAACTGTCGGGCGCGGGGCGGCTGTTGCTCGACCGCCGGGACGGTACGGACGAGCTGCTCGCGCTTCGGACACCGCTGCACATCGCCTACGGGGCGGACGAGATGGTCTGGCCCGTCGCGGAACTGGCCGCGGCGGCGGCCCGCACCGGCGCGCACCACACGGTGGTGGCGGGCGCCGGCCACTCCCCCAACGTGTCGCACGCGCGGGAGCTGGCCGACCGGCTCACCGCGTTCTGGGAACGGGCGGCCACCGTCGGGGCCGTGGGCCACGAGGTCAGAACTGCGCCTTGAGGTGCTGCCAGAAGCCGTCCCGCAGGGAACGCCTGAGTGAGGCGTGGCCGCGCAGGGAGCGGCTGAGCAGGCGTTCCGCCTCGACGAGCAGGTCCTGGTCGACGGGTCCCGGAAGGTAGGGCGCGCTCGGGAGGAGTTCGGCGAGCCGGTCCCGGCCCCGCTCGGCGAGCCAGGTCGCCGCGATCTGGGCGCCCACGAAGCGCACCTCCTCGCGGGAGGGCGGCGGCTCGCCCTCGTTCTCGTACGTGGTGACGGGGCGGCGGGTGACGTACGGGCGGCAGAATTCCAGCTCAAAGGTGCGCTGGCTGTCGACCTCCCAGAGGAGCGCCTCGGCCTGGTTGCGTCCTTCGGCGGCCTCGATGCCCCAGAGGTGGACGCGGGCGCCGTAGCCCTGGGCCGCCTCGACGGCCGAGACGAGGTCCTCGTCGCCGCCGACGAGGGCGGCGTCGCTGATGGCGCGGTGGCGGGCGAGGGACTCCAGGTCCGTGCGGATGAGGGAGTCGACGCCCTTCTGCTGGTTGTTGGCGTTGAGGTTGCCGAGGCGGACCTTGACGTCGGGGAGCTCGGCGATGGCCTGCTGCTCGGGGGTGTGGATGCGGCGCCTGGCGCCGTCGTACCAGTAGACGCGGAGCAGTCTGCTGTCGGCGAAGATCGTGCGGGCCTTGTCGATGAAGGCCTCGATGAGGCCCTCGGCGTCGAGGTCGAAGGAGCGCCGGTCCTCGGTTCCCACCACCAGCAACCCGGCCGCAGCATGGACGTAACCTGCGTCGACGAAGATGGCGTGGGTGGAGGGCGTCTTGGCGACCTCGGCCAGCATCCGCTGGAGGAGCTCATTGGTGCGCTCCACGCGCGCGTCGAGTGCGCGAAGGCGGGCGTCGGTCTCGGTCACCTGGGTGGTGTCTGCGTCGTTCATACGGGCCTCATTGTCCGCTCCTCGGGGGCCCGCCGCCACATCCTCCTACCCGGTAGTAGTTAGCAATCCAAAAATTTTCTTTAGCGTAAGGAATGTTTGTAGGGGGCACCTCGTTGTACCCCTACGTAACGCAGTTCTCCATCAGGAGGATCAACTCAGACGAAGGGAGAAGCCTGTGCGCTTCGAAATCCTGCGACTCGACGACATCGACGGCACGCCCGTCGACCGGACCGTCGTGGACGCCGCCTCCGTCAACCGGATCGTGCAGCAGGCCGCATCGATCGGCCAGCGCATCTGGATCCGCCCCGCCGAGACCTCGGCCTCGTAACACGCCAGGTCCACACCACGCACCGCGCCCCCGCACGGACTCCGCAGCAGCGGAATCCGTACGGGGGCGCAGTGGCGTCCGGGGTGTCGGACGGGAGCCGGTCAGGCGTTCTGGATCACCTGGGTGACGCCGTTGATGATCTGCTGCACCGCGATGGCGGAGAGCATCATGCCCGCGAGCCGGGTCACCAGGACCACGCCGCCGTCCTTGATGACCCGGATGATCACCAGCGAGTACCGCATGGTCAGCCAGAGCACGACGTGCATCGCGACGATGGCGGCCCAGACGGAGACCTGCGCGGCGGCGCCGTCGGCGTTCTGCACGGCGAGGATGACCGAGACGATCGCGCCGGGACCGGCGAGCAGCGGCATGCCGAGCGGTACGAGGGCGACGTTCACGTCCTTGGTCTGCTTCGGTTCGTCGGTCTTGCCGGTGAGCAGGTCGAGGGCGATGAGCAGCAGCAGAAGACCGCCCGCGATCATCAGCGCGGGGACGGAGACGTGCAGGTAGTCGAGGATCTGCTGGCCGAGGATGCCGAAGACGGTGATGACGCCGAAGGCCACGGCGACGGCCTGCCAGGCCATCCGGCGCTGCACCTTGGCCGGGCGGCCGGAGGTGAGGGCGAGGAAGATCGGGGTGATCCCGGGGGGATCCATGATGACGAAGAGGGTCAGGAACAGCGAGCCGAAGACGGCGACGTCGAACACGGTGGGGTGCCTTGCCGGAGAGGTGGAACGGTGGGGTGTCGCCCACGCCGCCGGAATGTGGGATTCCGCCGGGAGGGCAGGTGAGCGCCGCCGTACGGCAGGAGCCGGACGCGGCGACGCGAGGGATACGCGGGTGGGCGGGCGCACGTCGCACGGGGGCGGCGGGCACGACGGCCTGCCACCGGAGCGGTGGGACGGCGGGGAACGGACGGAGAGAGTCCGACCCGGGACCGATGAGAGTCCGGCCCGGACCGGACGGGGCCGACCCGGGACCGTACGGAGGTCCCCCGCGATCAGGCCTGTCCTTCGGACCGGGCCCTAGACGGTGATTCCCCCCGCGCCGGGCACGGGGAAGGCCCCGGCGGCGCGGCGGGTGATCTCGCCGTAGATCTCGGGGTCCGTCGTGTACTCGCCGAGGCGGCAGGTCTTGCGGCTGCCGTGGTAGTCGCTGGAGCCCGTGGCCAGCAGACCGAGCTCCTTCGCGAGCCCGCGCAGCCGTGCGCGCGTCGCCTCGTCGTGGTCCATGTGGTCGACCTCGATGCCGTCGAGCCCGGCCTCGGCGAGCCGGGCTATCGAGGCCTCGGGCAGTACCTGGCCGCGCTTGACGGCGAGCGGGTGCGCGAAGACGGTGACGCCGCCGGCCGCCTTGACCAAGCGGATCGCGTCGACCGGGTCCAGTTCGTGCTTCTCGGCGTACGCCCGGCCGCCGTCGGCGAGCCACTCGGGGGTGAACGCCCCCGACACGTCGGGGACGACGCCGAGCTCGACGAGGGCCTCCGCGATGTGCGGGCGGCCCACGGAACCGTCGCCCGCGATCCGTGCGACCTGCTCCCAGGTGACGGGGACGCCGAGCTCCTGGAGCTTGCCGACCATGGTCCGCGCGCGCGGCACCCGGTCGTCCCTGACGAGCTCGCGCTCGGCGAGGAGCGCTGGCTCCAGGGGGTCGAAGAGGTAGGCGAGCATGTGCAGGCCGATGCCGTCGATCCGGCAGGACAGCTCGGCGCCGGTGACGAGGGTCAGTCCCTCGGGCAACGCCTCGATCGCCTCGGCGTGGCCGCGGGTGGTGTCGTGGTCCGTGAGGGCGACGACGTCGAGTCCGGCGGCCGCGGCGTTCCGTACGAGTTCGGCCGGGGAGTCCGTACCGTCGGACGCCGTGGAGTGGGTGTGCAGATCGATGCGCACGACGCGGACTCCAGGAACTCGGCACGGACGAGGGGACGCTCCAGCATAACGGGCGAATCGAACACGCCCGTACGGAACGTCACGACCCGATCCGGCCTCATCCGGCCTCGTCCCGAAGACAGGTCTAACCGAGCAGCCTCGGTGTCAGCGCCCCGCACGGCAGCAGTTCGACCTCGGCGCCGGCGTCCCTCAGGTCCGTCAGGACCAGCTCGTCGTACATCAGGAGGCCGGACTGCTCGGGCCAGACGATCGCCCACAGCCAGAGGCCGCGCGCCTCCCCCGCGAAGACCGCGCGGTCGTGGGGCGTGCCGTTGACGTGCCAGAGCGGGGTGGGTCGCCCGGCGGCGAGCACCTTCGTCTGCGGGGGCCTGTCGATCGCCATGCCGGGACCCGGATCGGGGCCGTCGATGCCGGCGTACCGCGCGCCTAGGCCGACTCCGAGCTCCTCCGCGATCAGCAGCAGCTCCCCGATTCCGCCGAGCGGTCCCGGTCCCGAGCAGGCCACGGCGGTCGCCCGGCCTCCGCTGCGGTCGTCACCGGCGTACGCCACTCCGGTGAAGAGCCAGCCGACGGGCAGGGGCCACGGCATCCACACCGGCACCTGGGACCGGTGCACGACGACGCCGAGAGCCTCGACACTGGGCGGGATCACGGGCTGGAGCGGGTGCACCGCGCCGTGCACGTCGCACTGCCAGGAGTCGGCGAACAGCCCGGGCGCCCTGACCCGGCCACCACACTTCGGACAACTGGGTTCGCCCCTCATAGGGCTCAACGGTCCTACCCCCAGGGCCCGGCGTCAAGGACGACCACGGACGATCACCCGTCCGGCCCGTGCCGTTCACCCTGGGTCGCCGGGCGGATCCGTGCCCGGCCCGGACACGCGTGCCCGCGCGGCGGCCCGGCGCTCAGTCCAGGTCCACGGACCGGCGCAGCGGATCGCGCAGGTCGGTGCCCTTCGCCAGCCAGCGCTCCTCCAGTGCCTGGGCCCCGTGCACCCGCTTCCACGCGGCCTCGTTCGAGGTCATCGGGAGCAGCGGCAGGAAACGCACCGGGTCCATGGGCTCGTCGAGTTCCAGGTCCTCGACCAGGCCGCCGGACTCGGCGACGAGCACCGAGCTGAACGCGGCGCCCGGCCAGAGCGGCTCGCCGACGTCGAGCGAGGCGCCGGGGGCGACGATGACGCCCTCGACCTGAGGGGTGGAGGCGAGGACGGCGAGCGGGCGCAGCACCTTGTCGGTGTCGGCGAGTCCGGCCCGTACCGTCAGGACGAGCTCGGCGCGCGGGCCCTTCACCGGGTCGGCGAGCGCGGCGGTCGGGTCGGCCATCGGCTGGGCCGACATACCGAGCGTCGCGTACCGCACGAGATCTCCGTCGATGAAGCGGAGTACCTCGATCCGGTCCGTGCCGAGAAACGTCACCGCGGCCCGCGCGTCCGGTTCACCGAGCGCCGTACGCAACCGGGCCTCGACCAGAGCAAGAACTTGTCCCATGAGTCGAGCATAAAGCGCGTATGGAACGGGCAAAGGAAGGGATTGACCCTCTGTCGGCTGATAGTCTTGGCCGCTGGTCGGGAGTCCCGAACTCCTGACTACTCGTCACACGTCATCCCTCACGAGGGACCGGCCGGAGGAGGTGGGGCTGCGATGGACCGAAGTCGGTCGGGCAGTACCAGTCGCTCTTCCGCCCCGCACCCCAGCCCGGTGCGTACGACTCTCCGGTGATTCCGGTCCTCCTCCGGACGGACCCCTCTCCCCGGCATCTCGCACGACGGAAGAGCATCTCGCCTTTGCCTGTCTGTAGCGAACGCCGTCACCGCGACCTCTCGGTGCCGCCCGCTTTGTGGACGACGTAGCTCCACGTCCCCATTCCGGGCTGTTCCACGCTCGCCGGCGGCCTCTCCGTGAAGGAGCATGCCCATGTCGATGATCCGTGACCTGCGCGCAGCCGTCCGCCCGAGCCTGCGGCACCCCCTGCGCAAGACCCCCACCACCTACACCTCGTACGACCCCACCCGCGACCACTCGGCCTCCAGCGCCGTGGTCGACTGCGCCGTCTACCGCGACGGGCGCCGCGTCGACGACAGCGAATGCCTCACGCCCCGGGGCGCGATGCGCCAGGTGCGGGAGAGCGGCGGCTTCGCCTGGATCGGCCTGCACGAGCCCACCGAAGCCGAATTCGCCGGTATCGCCGCCGAGTTCGGGTTGCACCCGCTCGCCGTCGAGGACGCCGTCCACGCCCACCAGCGGCCCAAGCTGGAGCGGTACGACGACACCCTCTTCACCGTCTTCAAGACCATCCACTACGTCGAGCACGCCGAACTCACCGCGACCAGCGAGGTCGTGGAGACCGGCGAGGTCATGTGCTTCACCGGCCCCGACTTCGTCATCACCGTCCGGCACGGCGGCCAGGGCTCCCTGCGCAACCTCCGGCACCGCCTCCAGAGCGAGCCGGAACTGCTCGCCAAAGGCCCCTCGGCCGTGCTGCACGCCATCGCCGACCACGTCGTCGACGGCTACATCGCGGTCGCCGACGCCGTCGAACTCGACATCGACCAGCTGGAGATCGACGTCTTCTCGCCGGCCGCGAAGGGCTCCACCCGGGGTGCCGACACCGGCCGGATCTACCAGCTCAAGCGCGAGGTGCTGGAGTTCAAGCGCGCCGTCACGCCGCTGCTCCGCCCCATGCAGCTGCTCAGCGAGCGGCCCATGCGGCTCGTCGACCCCGACATCCAGAAGTACTTCCGCGACGTCGCCGACCACCTCGCCCGCGTCCAGGAGCAGGTCGTCGGCTTCGACGAGCTCCTCAACTCGATCCTCCAGGCCAACCTCGCGCAGGCGACCGTCGCGCAGAACGAGGACATGCGCAAGATCACCTCGTGGGCGGCGATCGTCGCCGTCCCCACGGCGGTCTGCGGCGTCTACGGCATGAACTTCGACCACATGCCCGAGCTGCACTGGAAGTACGGCTACCCGATGGTGCTGACCGGCATCGTGGTCATCTGCTTCACCATCCACCGCACCCTCAAGCGCAACGGCTGGCTGTAGAACGGCAGCCTCCGGAAGGCTGCCGTTAGGCTTCGGGCCATGACCGAAGAGCTCTTCCTCGTCGAGGAGGCCACCAAGAAGTCCGGCCTCGTCTGGGTGCGCGGCACCGGCCCCGCCCGCGCGCTCTGGCACGTCTGGCACGACGACGCCGCGTGCGTCGTCGGCGACGGCCCCGGCGAGCAGCCGCTGCCCGGCCTGGTGGACGGCGGTACGGCCGAGGTGACGGTCCGCAGCAAGGACAAGGGCGGCCGGCTCGTCGCCTGGACGGCCGCCGTACGCGAACTGCCCCCCGGCACCGAGGAGTGGGACGCGGCGGTCGCCGAGCTGAAGGGCAAGCGGCTCAACGCGCCCGACGGCGAGGCCATGACGGGCCGCTGGGCGCGCGAATGCCGCGTCCTGCGGCTCGACCCGCGCGAGGCGACCACCGAGCTGCCTGACGGCTCCCTGGCCGCCGTACCGCTGCCCTCCGGGGCCACGACCCGGGACCCGGTGCCGTCCGGGCTCCCGAAGCTGCTGCTCAAGCGCCGCAGGCGTTAGCCCGCGCCGGGACTTCACGTCCGGGGCAGCTGCTTGCCGTAGTCGAGGGTCTCCTCCTTCGACGGCGCGGCGAGCGGGAAGTCCTTGTTCCACTCGGAGAGCACCACGATGCCCGCTCCCCCGCCCCGCGCGAACTGCAGCGGGTAGGGGGTGCCCTCAAGGGCCACGTCGAGGGTGCCGCCGTCGCCGCCCTGGCCGCCCTTGACCTTGATCGTACGGATCCCGCCGATCTGGTCCCGGTCGCCCTTGACCTTGTCTCCGTGCAGGCCGATCAGCCCGTCGAGGAGCAGGTCCATGTCGGTGAAGCCGCGGAGCTGCTTGTACGAGGGATCGCCCTGCGGCACCTTCACGTACTTGTCGTCGAGCTTGTCGGCGGCTTCGGTGTCCGCGTCCGTCGGCGTGTCGTCGCCCTGGGCCTCATGGCTCCAGAAGCCCGCGTCGGCCTTCAGGTAGAGCGCGTCGCCGACCCGCAGCAGCTCGAAGGTGCTGTTCTTCGTCGTCACCGAACCCGTGGCGCCGTCCTGCTTGAGGCGCATGTTCAGCTTGAACGTGTCGCCCTTGCTGACCAGGGTTCCGGCGAGCCGTACCGCCCTCGCCGTGTTCGCGGCGGAGCGCGCCTTGCCCTCGATCTCGGGCGCCGAGAGCCTCCCGACCCCGTTGGTCCCCTCGTCGGGATCGGCCGCGCAGGCCGTGAGTCCCACCGCCAGTCCGGCGCAGAGCGCCAGGGGCGTGACCGCCCTGCGGATACGCGATGACGGGGTACGAACGGTCATCTGCGCTGCCTCTCGTGTCGTGGGGGGGAGCCGACGGGCCGCAGGTCCGTACGGACCTGCCGGGGCCGGGGAGACTACCGCGCTCCCGGCCCGGCGGAACGACCGGGTCCGGTGCCGGAGCCGATGGAGGGGGGAACAGCTGGGGGGGAACGGCAGACCGCAGCGTACCCGGGCCGCGAGACCGATCCTGCGGCAGCCGTACGGAGGTGCTGCCAGGGCGGGCCGGAACGGCACGAGCTAGCCTGAACCAGGCAATGCCCTGCTGATCATCGTGGGCCCGGGTCGACTCTCGTCGACCCACGGGGACCCGCGTCGATCCGCATCGGCTCGAATCGTGCGGCACCGAGGAGGCGCGTGGCATGGCGGCAGGCGCCCCCCGGATCTTCGTCTCCCACCTCGCGGGAGTCCCCGTCTTCGACCCCGTGGGCGACCAGGTCGGCCGCGTCAGCGACCTGGTGGCGATGCTGCGCGTCGGACGCAGGCCGCCGCGGCTGCTCGGCATGGTCGTGGAGGTCCTCAGCCGCCGCCGGGTGTTCGTCCCGATGACCCGGATCACCGGCGTCGAGTCCGGACAGGTCATCACCACCGGCGTCGTCAACATGCGCCGCTTCGAGCAGCGCCCCACCGAGCGGCTCGTCCTCGGCGAACTCCTCGACCGCCGGGTCCGGCTGGTGGGCCCCGGCGGGCAGGAGGGCGAGGAGGTCACCGTCCTCGACGTCTCCATCCGGCAGCTGCCCGCCCGCCGCGACTGGGAGATCGACAAGGTCTTCGTCCGCAAGGGGAAGGGCGGGGTGCTGAGCCGCAGGGGCGAGACGCTGACCGTCGAGTGGTCCGCCGTCACCGGCTTCTCCCTCGAAGAGCACGGGCAGGGCGCCGAGAGCCTCCTCGCCACCTTCGAGAAGCTGCGCCCCGCCGACCTCGCCAACGCGCTGCACCACCTCTCCCCCAAGCGGCGCGCCGAGGTGGCCGCCGCGCTCGACGACGACCGGCTCGCCGACGTCCTCGAGGAGCTGCCGGAGGACGACCAGATCGAGATCCTCGGCAAGCTGAAGGAGGAGCGCGCGGCCGACGTCCTGGAGGCGATGGACCCCGACGACGCGGCCGACCTGCTGTCCGAGCTCCCCGAGGAGGACCAGGAGCGGCTCCTCACCCTGATGCAGCCGGACGACGCGGCCGACGTGCGCCGGCTCCTGGCGTACGAGGAGCGCACGGCGGGCGGTCTGATGACGACCGAGCCGATCGTGCTGCGACCGGACGCCACGGTCGCGGACGCGCTCGCCCGGGTGCGGCAGCAGGACCTGTCCCCGGCGCTCGCCGCGCAGGTCTACGTGTGCCGGCCGCCGGACGAGACGCCGACGGGCAAGTACCTGGGGATGGTGCACTTCCAGCGGCTGCTCCGGGACCCGCCGTTCACGCTGGTCAGCTCGCTCGTCGACAGCGATCTGCCGCCGCTCGGCCCGGACACCCCGCTACCCGCCGTCACCAGCTATCTCGCCGCGTACAACATGGTCGCGGCGCCGGTCGTGGACGAGAGCGGTTCGCTCCTCGGCGCGGTCACCGTCGACGACGTGCTCGACCATCTGCTGCCGGAGGACTGGCGGGAGACCGAGTTCCACGAGGAGGGGGCGGGGCATGGCGGCTGAGCGGACGCAGGACCGGGAGCGCGAACGGGAGCGCGAGCGGACGGTTCCCCGCATCCGGCTCGACCTGCCGCGCGAGCGGCGGGCCCGGTTCCTTCCGGAGTACGACCCCGAGGCCTTCGGGCGTCTCTCGGAGCGGATCGCCCGCTTCCTGGGGACGGGCCGGTTCCTCGTCTGGATGACGCTGACGATCATCGTCTGGGTCCTGTGGAACATCTTCGCGCCGGGATCGCTGAAGTTCGACGAGTACCCGTTCATCTTCCTGACGCTCGCGCTGTCCCTCCAGGCCTCGTACGCGGCGCCGCTGATCCTGCTCGCCCAGAACCGGCAGGACGACCGGGACCGGGTCAATCTCGAACAGGACCGGAAGCAGAACGAGCGGTCGATCGCCGACACCGAGTACCTGACCCGGGAGATCGCGGCGCTCCGGATGGGCCTCGGCGAGGTCGCCACGCGCGACTGGATCCGCTCGGAGCTCCAGGACCTCATCAGGGAGCTCGAGGAGCGCCGGGATCTATTCCCGTCGGGCGACAGCCACGGAAGTGACGTACCCGACCGTTGACAGGCCTTTCATGGGCCGGTGGTCGGCGCCGTACCATCGTCGGTATGGCTATGGAAGACGCGGTGCGTGAAGCACTGGCGACGGTGAACGACCCCGAGATCAACAAACCGATCACTGAGCTCGGCATGGTCAAGTCGGTGGAGATCGAACCGGACGGCAGGGTCGCCGTCACGGTCTACCTGACCGTCTCCGGGTGCCCGATGCGGGACACCATCACGCAGCGCGTGACGGACGCCGTCTCCGGGGTCGAGGGCGTCACCGGCGTCGACGTCTCGCTCGACGTGATGAGCGACGAGCAGCGCAAGGAGCTGGCGGCGGCGCTGCGCGGCACGAGCGCCGAGCGCGAGGTGCCGTTCGCGAAGCCCGGGTCGCTGACCCGGGTGTACGCGGTGGCCTCCGGCAAGGGCGGTGTCGGCAAGTCCTCCGTGACCGTGAACCTGGCCGCGGCGATGGCCGCCGACGGGCTGAAGGTCGGTGTCGTCGACGCCGACATCTACGGTCACAGCGTGCCGCGGATGCTGGGGGCGGACGGGCGTCCGACCCAGGTCGAGAACATGATCATGCCGCCGTCCGCGCACGGCGTGAAGGTCATCTCCATCGGCATGTTCACGCCGGGCAACGCCCCGGTGGTGTGGCGCGGCCCGATGCTGCACCGCGCGCTCCAGCAGTTCCTCGCGGACGTGTACTGGGGCGACCTGGACGTCCTCCTGCTCGACCTGCCGCCGGGCACGGGCGACATCGCGATCTCGGTCGCGCAGCTCGTCCCCAACGCGGAGATCCTGGTCGTCACCACTCCGCAGCAGGCGGCGGCGGAGGTCGCCGAGCGGGCCGGTTCGATCGCCGTCCAGACCCACCAGAAGATCGTCGGCGTCGTCGAGAACATGGCGGGCCTGCCGTGTCCGCACTGCGACGAGATGGTCGACGTGTTCGGCACGGGCGGCGGCCAGCGGGTCGCGGACGGCCTCACCCGGACCACGGGCGCGACGGTCCCGGTCCTCGGCTCGATCCCGATCGACGTACGGCTCCGCGAGGGCGGCGACGAGGGCAAGCCGGTCGTCCTGTCCGACCCGGACTCCCCGGCGGGCGCGGCCCTCCGCGCGATCGCCGGCAAGCTGGGCGGCCGCGCGCGCGGCCTCTCGGGCATGAGCCTGGGCATCACGCCCCGCAACAAGTTCTGAGTTTCGCGCTGACGAACCGAGGGCGCCCCCGCGGGGGCGCCCTTTGTCATGCCGTCAGGCGTACGCGTCGAGATCCTTGATCTGCGAGAACCCGAGCCCGTACGCGCTCATCCCACGCCCGTACGCACCCAGGTGGACGCCCGTCGCGGATCCGGCGAGGACCCAGCCGAACTCGGACTCCCGGTAGTGGAACGGCATCGGCACGCCGTCCACCGGCAGCGACAGCGTCGACCACTCGGGTCCTTCGAGGTCGTCGGCCAGCTCGAAGGCCGTCTCGGTCTGCTGGTCCAGCCAGTTGTCGCGCGTCGCGTGGTCGAGCGAGGCGGGCCAGGTGTGGACGAGCAGCCCCGAGCCGGCCAGCCAGGCGGCGGAGGAGACGGTGGTGGCGTCGAGGACGCCGGTCCCGTCACCGGTCCGGCGTACCGGGCTCGCCGCGACCGTCACCACGACCGCGAACCGCTCCTTCTCCGCGGCGCTCGCGTCCGACTTTATGGACGGCGCGTCACCGTGCCCGGTCGACCCGTGCTGCACGCTGCCGTCCGCCGCCGTACCGACCTGCATCAGCCAGCGGGGCCCGGTGAACGCCTCGTCGAGGCCGTACCAGGCGAAGGGCGCGCGCAGATACCCCTCGGCGGTCCGCCGGGCCGTGGGTACGCCCTCCACCCGACTCGTGGTCTCCATCTAGGCCGCCTCCTCGTTCCGTCAACACAGGCGAGGATAGCCACCGCGACGCATCGGGTCGGTGACAGCCCGTCGTCAGGTCGCGTCGGAGTCGTACGGCGGACGCTCGGGGGTGTCTGACTTGTCCTGCTTCTTCAGCAGGTCCGGGGTGCCGCCGGCGGCGGAACCGGTCGCCGGGAGACCGTTCGGCGGGGAGCCGTTGACCACGGCGCCGTTGACGGCCGAGGGCTGCGGCTCGCGGCCGTGCACCGCGTCGGCGACGTCGTTCATCTCCTTCTTGAGGTCGAAGCTGCCGCGCAGCTCCTTGAGGTCCTCGTTCTGGTCCAGCTGCTTGCGCAGGAACGTCTTGGGGTTGAGGTCCTCGAACTCGAAGTCCTTGAACTCCGGGCCCAGCTCGCTGCGGATGTCCGCCTTGGCGCTGTCGGAGAAGTCACGGACCTTCCGGATGAAGCGCGAGACGTCCTGGATGACCTTCGGGAGCTTGTCCGGCCCGAAGACGAGCACGGCGAGGACCACGAGCGTCACCAGCTCGAGTGCGCCTATGTCGCTGAACACCTAGTAGCTCCTTCATGCCGGTCAAGGGCCCGGTCCACGGTACCCGCCGAAACCGCCGGACGGGTACCTTCCGGTGTCCGCCGCATGGCACTCAGGTGCCCTGCGAGGACCCGAGCGTCAGCGTCTTCGTCAGTTCTTTGCCGTCACGGGTCAGGGTGAGTTCCAGCCGGTCGCCGGGGCGGTGGGCGCGGATCTTCACGATCAGTTCCTCGCCGTTGTGCACCCGCTGGCCGTCCACCTTGGTGATGACGTCGCCGGGTCGGAGGCCCGCCTTGGCCGCAGGGCCGCCGGGCGTGACGGCGGCGGAACCGTCCTTGCCCTTCTCTCCCACACGGGCGCCGTCGCCGTTGAACTGCATGTCGAGGCTCACACCGATGACGGGGTGGGTGGCCTTGCCGGTGTTGATGAGCTCCTCGGCGACGCGCTTGCCCTGGTTGATCGGTATGGCGAAACCGAGACCGATGGAACCGGCCTGTCCGCCGCCGCCCTCGCCCTCGCCGGACCCGCCGCCGGCCGCGCGGATCGCGCTGTTGATGCCGACGACCCGGGCCTTGGAGTCGAGAAGTGGGCCACCGGAGTTTCCGGGGTTGATGGGCGCGTCGGTCTGCAGGGCGTCGACGTAGCTGATGTCGCTGCCGTCGCCCTTCTCGCCGCCCGCCGTGATCGGGCGCTCCTTGGCGCTGATGATGCCGGAGGTGACCGTGTTGGAGAGGTCGAAGGGGGCGCCGATGGCGACGACGGGATCACCGACGCGGACGTTGTCGGAGTTGCCGAGCGGCAGCGGCTTGAGGCCGGAGACGCCGGTGACCTGGACGACGGCCAGGTCGTAGCCGCTGTCCTTGCCGACGAGCTTGGCGCGGGCGGTCTCGCCGCTGGAGAAGGTCACCGAGATGTCCCCGGAGGACTCGGCCGCGTCGACGACGTGGTTGTTGGTGAGGATGTGGCCCTTGGTGTCCAGCACGAAGCCGGTGCCGGTGCCGGACGAGCCGCCGCCCTTGACGTGCAGGGTGACCACGCCGGGCAGGGCGCTGGCCGCGATCCCGGCCACGCTGTCGGGCGCCCGTCCGGTGTCCCCGGCGTCCGCCTGCGGCAGCTCGACGGTGCTGATGCCGCCGTTGCGCTCGACGTACGCGCCGACCCCGCCGCCGATGACTCCGGTGACGAGCGCGAACACGAGCGCTCCCGCGACGGCGAGCCCCTTGCGGGACTTCTTCTTCTTGGCGGGCACGGGCGGAAGCCCGGCGCCGTCGGCCCCCCAGGGGTCGTACTGCGTCCAGGGCGCGCCGGCGGCCTGCGGCGGCATGCCGACGTTGTGGGGCTGGGGCTGGGGCTGCGGGTGCGGCTGCGGATAGGGCTGCGGCGGTACGGGGGGCATGTGGGCCTGCTGTGGCGGTACGGGCGCCGGCGGGCGCTGTACGGGCGGGGCGGGCGCCCAGGGTCCGGGCTCCCCGTAGGGCGGCGTCCGGTACTCGTCGGGGGCGTGCAGAGGCTGGGGCGCGGGCTGCGCGCCCGAGGCGGCCTCGGGCGCCGGAGCCCCTGCCGTCGGGGCCTCGGGCGCCGGTGCGGGAGGATCGGACTTGGTGAGCAGCACGGGGGGCGCGGGGGCGGGCCCGGGGATGTCGGCGGCCTCGGCGGCGGCGGGCGGGGCCGAGGAGCCCGCCTCGCCCGCCACATCCGTCACATCCGTCACATCCGTCACCGGCGGGGCGACCGGGGCATCCGACGCGTCCGCCGGGCCGCCCACCGGGCTTCCGGTCGGCGGCTGCGGCGCGGGCAGCGGAAAGTCGCCGTCTCCGTCGGCCGGCGGCGGCGAGGGTATCCGTGCGGCCTCCGGTGCGCTCGAAGGCCGGCTCCACCAGTTCGGCTTCCCGTTGTTCATGCTCTCCCCGCAACCCGCTGACCCGTCCGCGCCCCTGGGTCGGGCGCCCCTGTCCCTGGATTCAACCAGGTCGCGGCTCAGCGGGGGGAGCCGAGCGGCGTCGCCGCCGGGCTCGGCGCCGGGCTGGGCCCCGGGGCGAGGGCGAGCTGAAGGACCGGACTCGTCGGTCGTATGAACGGCGAGAGGGCCGACAGCGGCTGCGGGGCGCGCCTGTGGAGGCTCACCACGTCCGGGTGGAACGCGCCCATGGGGGCGGTGCCCGGAGTCCCGGCCGCCGCCGGGGCGACAGGAGACAGCGGAGCGGTGGGAGACACCTGTGCGGCGTCCACGGACTGGGCGCCCGAGCGGTCGCCGGACCGGGCGCCCCTGGTGACGGGTGTGCCGCCGCCGGGTCCTGTCGCGGTGGCACGGAGCGGGGTCACCGCGGTGCCCGCGCCCTGGCCGCCGCGTCCGCTCGCGTTCACCGAGGCGTCAAGGGGCAGGGTGCCGCCGAGGGCGATGGCCGCGAACGACACCGCGCTCGCCGCCGCGAAGGCGAAGCGCCGCCCGCGCCCGGATGGTCCCGACGCGCGGTCACCGACCTCGTGGATGCGGAAGCCGGTGCGTGGGGGCTCAGGGGTGACGACGGCGGCCGTGGCGAAGCCGTCGGACTTCACTCCGCCCGCGCCGAGCAACTGCTCCAGGGGGCTGCGCGGTCCGCCGGGGGCTCCCGGTTCGCCGGGACCCCCGGGGAGGCCCTGGAGCCGGGCGAGAAAGCCCTCGGAGGGCGGCGGGGGCGCCGCGGAGGCGAAGACGCTCTTGAGGGTGCGCTGCGCGTCGGCCTCCGCCTTGCAGCGGGCGCAGGTCGCGAGGTGGGCGAGGACCCGCTCACGGGCGTCGTGACCGAGTTCGCCGTCGACGAGCGCGGCCAGCCGGTCCCCGAGATGCTGTTCCGCGGGGGTCGGTGACGAAGGGCGAGTGAGGCTCACGCTGTCCCTGCCTC
Organism: Streptomyces exfoliatus; assembly: GCF_000725545.1. Classification (GTDB taxonomy): domain Bacteria; phylum Actinomycetota; class Actinomycetes; order Streptomycetales; family Streptomycetaceae; genus Streptomyces; species Streptomyces exfoliatus. The sequence goes on from NZ_JNZP01000017.1 coordinate 99,102, forward strand.
CCATCCGACGGAGGCCAGGGCACGCTCCGCCCGTGCCTCGGGCGAGCGGTGCTTGAGCGCCTTGCGCAGGTGGGAGCGGCCGCGGTGGATGCGGCTGCGGACGGTGCCGAGCTTCACGCCGAGGGTCGCGGCGATCTCCTCGTACGACAGTCCTTCGATGTCGCAGAGGACGACGGCCGCCCGGAACTCCGGCGCGAGGGTGTCGAGGGCCTGCTGCACGTCGGCGTCGAAGTGCGTGTCGTTGAAGACCTGCTGCGGCGAGGGCTCGCGGCTGGGCAGCCGCTCGGCCGCGTCGTCGGCGAGCGCGTCGAAGCGGATGCGCTGCTTGCGACGGACCATGTCGAGGAAGAGGTTGGTGGTGATGCGGTGCAGCCAGCCCTCGAAGGTGCCCGGCGTGTACGTCGACAGCGAGCGGAAGACGCGGACGAAGACCTCCTGGGTGAGGTCCTCGGCGTCGTGCTGATTGCCCGTGAGGCGGTAGGCGAGACGGTAGACCCGACCACTGTGCGTGCTGACGATCTCCTCCCATGTGGGCGGAGTCCACGCCTGCGATTCCGCATCCGATGCGAAGGTCGCGGTGGTGGGAGCGGAGTCGGTGGTGCGGAAACGGTCAGCGGTGTCGGTCACGGATTTCGGCTCACCCGCCGACCTGAGAAGACGCCGAAGCACTCCTCCCCGATCCACAGGCGCAGCCGCACCTCCCCTGTCGGCTCTGGTGGTGTCCAGTGGAGCCCCTACCATAGCCACCTCGCCCGTTAGCTCCGGATAAGAATCTTTACGCGAATTTGGGACCCGGCCGCCCGGCTGTCCCCTGTCGCGCCCTACCCCTGCTGAACGCACGGTCCCATCTGCGGGTTCCCGCTGACAGCGGATACAGTCACCGTTGCGTCAACTACGGGGACAGGAGAGGGCCATTACCGCCAACCGGCAGACGAGCTGGTCGTTCGCCGACGCCTTTGTCGCCGAGGACGATGCTCTGCGCTGGGCCCGCGAGCGGGCCAGGGAGGCAGGGCTGCCCTCGGTGTCTCCGGGCACCGGTGGGGCGCTGCGCCTGCTCGCCGCGACGGCGGACGCCAAGGCGGTGGCCGAGATCGGAACCGGCACGGGCGTGTCGGGCATCTACCTGCTGCTCGGGATGCGGCCGGACGGCGTCCTGACGACGGTGGACCTCCAGCCGGAGCGGCAGCAGTTCGCCAAGACGGCGTTCCGGGCGGCGGGCTTCGCCGGCAACCGGGCCAGGTTCATCCCCGGCCGCGCCCTGGACGTCCTGCCGCGTCTCGCGGACGGCGGGTACGACCTCGTCTTCTGCGACGGCGACCGCCTGGAGTACCTGGACTACCTCGCTGAATCGTTGCGCCTGCTGCGGCCCGGGGGTCTCGTCTGCTTCGAAGGCGTCTTCGCGGACGGCCGCACGGTCGACTCGGGGGCCCAGCCCGCGGAGGTCCAGCGGGTCCGCGAGCTGCTGCGCGCGGTGCGGGAGAGCCAGGAGTTCGTCCCCTCGCTGCTGCCGGTGGGCGACGGCCTGCTCTGCGCCGTCCGCCGCGGCTGACGCACCTTCCACCCGGTCCGCACCCCGGACGCACCGCTGCCCCGGTACGGGCGGGCCGTACCGGGGCAGCGGTGGGAAATCGTGGAGAGTCGGGTCAGCCGACGACCTTCTTCAGGGCGTCGCCCAGCGCCGCCGCCTCGTCCGGGGTCAGCTCGACGACAAGCCGACCGCCGCCTTCGAGCGGAACGCGCATGACGATGCCCCGCCCCTCCTTGGTCACCTCGAGCGGGCCGTCACCCGTCCGCGGCTTCATGGCCGCCATGCTTGTTCCCCTTCCTGAAACCAGCTCTTTGTCGGCCGGGCAGCTCCGTGATGTGGAGCACGGTCACCGGCTTCGAACACATTGCTTCCAGGTCATTATCCCGCATGGCAGGACCCGATGACCAACATCGAATGGCATCGCTTGCGCAACGCGCTCTCTCAAAACCACACATTTCGGCGATCAGCCTGCGATACTTCGCCGCTCGGCGTCCGGCCGGGTCCCCAGAATCTTTGACGCAGCTCACATGGGCGGTGCGGGTGATCTCCGCCATGCTGGCCTTGTCCACCACGCGAAGAGGCGAAGGGAACCCGATGGCCGACACGGTCCTGTACGAAGTGAGCGACGGACTCGCCACCATCACGCTCAACCGGCCCGAGGCCATGAACGCCATGAACGTGGCCGCGAAGGTCGCCCTCCGGGACGCGGTCGAGACGGCCGCCGCCGACCCCGCCGTACGGGCGGTGCTGCTCACCGCGGCGGGCGAGCGGGCGTTCTGCGTCGGCCAGGACCTGAAGGAACACGTGGGTCTGCTCATGGCGGACCAGGAGAACGGCACGAGCGTGACCATGAACACGGTCCGCGACCACTACAACCCGATCACCAAGGCGCTCGCGGGCATGCGGAAGCCCGTGGTGGCCGGCGTGAACGGCGTCGCGGCGGGGGCCGGCTTCGGCTTCGCGCTCGCGGCGGACTACCGGGTGGTCGCCGACACGGCCTCGTTCAACACCTCCTTCGCGGGCGTCGCGCTCACCGCCGACTCGGGCGTGTCCTGGACGCTGCCCCGGCTCATCGGCGCCAGTCGGGCGTCCGACCTGCTGCTCTTCCCGCGCTCGGTCAGCGCCCAGGAGGCGTACGAGCTCGGCATCGTGAACCGTCTCGTCCCGGCCGCCGACCTGGCCGCCGAGGCCGAGAAGGTGGCCAGGACCCTCGCCGAGGGCCCGACCGTGGCGTACGCGGCCGTGAAGGAGTCCCTCGCCTACGGCGCCGACCACTCGCTCGCCGAGGCCCTGGACAAGGAGGACGAGCTCCAGACCCTGGCGGGCTCGTCGGAGGACCACACGATCGCGGTACGCGCCTTCATCGCCAAGGAGAAGCCGAAGTACCTGGGCCGCTGAGCCGGGACGGGAACCCGCTCGTACGACTGGTGGGCGCGTCTATAGGATCCGCTCACCATTTCGTACGCACATTCACCTGGGGGGTTCCGTGCGTCCCGACCCTTCCGCGCGCCTTCTTCGCGGCGCGCTCACGACGGGTGTGGCCCTGGGCCTGTCCGCCACCGCCCTGTCCTCGCCGGCACGGGCCTCCGACGGCTGGGACCGGTGTCCCGACAACGCCGTGTGCGGCTTCAGCCAGCCGCTGCACCAGGGCGACATGATCGTGATCCGGAAGCCGATGCCGGCACTCGGCTCCTGGGACAACCGCATCCGCTCGTACGTCGTCAAGCTGCCCGGATACAGCGACGCGATCTGCCTCCACCCGAAGCCGGGCCTCGACCCGGAGGGCGCCACGCACTCCTACTTCTCGGAGTCCTTCGACGAGAGCGCCCACCCCGAGCTGGACCGGGCGGTCAGCTCCGTCGACATCGGCCCCGACGCCGACGATTTCTGCGGGACCGAGGGCCGCTACCCGGGCATGTACGACCTCGTCAACCGCCGTCCCGCGACGCTGCCCGCGACGGGCGACTTCGGCGACCTCAACGGTGACGGCTTCGCCGACGTGGTCACCCGCAACATGGTCAGCCAGCTGTGGGTGTCCCACGACTACACCAGCGGGAGCAACCCCCAGCTCGTCGGCGGCGACTGGAGCACCATGACCAAGCTGGTCCGGCACGGGGATTACGACGGCGACGGCAACGAGGACGTCTTCGCCCGCGACCGCTCCGGCGTCCTCTGGCGCTACCCCGGAACCGGCCGGGGCCTGTTCAAGCCCCGCGTCAAGATCGGCGGCGGCTGGAACACCATGCGCGACCTGGCCGCCGTCGGAGACCTGACCGGGGACGGCAAGGGCGACCTGCTCGCCTCCGACGGCGACGGCGTCCTGTGGACGTACCCGGGCAACGGGCGCGGCTGGTTCGGTGCCCGCAAGATGGTCGGCGGCGGCTGGAAGGCGATCAACGAGCTCGTCGGCGCCGGAGACATGAACACGGACGGCAGGGCCGACCTCGTCGCCCGCGACACGGCCGGCAGGCTCTGGCTCTACCCGGGCAACGGGCGCGGCTGGTTCGGCGCGCGCACGATCATCGGCACCGGTGGCTGGAACTCCCTGGGGGAACTGGCCGGCATCGGAGATGTCAACGGTGACGGCAAGGCCGACATCGTCGCGCACACCCCGGACCCCGACACGAGGGACCGGAACCGCCTCCGCGTCTACAACGGCACCGGGGACGGGCACCTCCGCGCCCCGTGGACCCTCGCCTCGATCCGGACCACGCACTACGCCTTCTGACCCTCTTCGTGAACGGATTCCGATCCATGATCCGCAGCAACCGGGGCCGTCGCGCCCTGGCCGCCGCCGTGACCACAGCGGCCTCCCTGGCGACTCTGATGACCGCCGCTCCCCCTGCGGCAGCCGACTCCGGACGCTGCCCCTCGGGCCGCCTGTGCGTCTTCCAGTACCGCGACTTCAAGGGCGAGATGAAGATCATCTCGTCCAGTCAGTCCACGCTCGGGACGTGGAACAACACGATCTCCTCCGTCGTGAACAACTCCAGCCTGTACGCGGTCCTCTGGAGCGACGCCGGGTTCGGCGGGAGCGACTCCCTGCACTCGGACCCGCACAACGGCGCGATCAGCTTCGACGGCTCCGTGATGGGCCAGCTCGACAACAAGATCAGCTCCATCCGCGTGGCCACCACCAGCTACGAGGCGACCCAGGGCGTTCCGTGGATGACCTGGGCGCCGCAGGAGAAGCGACCCACCGGCCTGCCCGCCGCCGCGCAGTTCGGTGACCTGAACAACGACCTCCGGCCCGACCTCATCGAGCGGGCCGACGACGGCCGGCTGTGGTACCTCCACGGCTACAGCGCCCAGTGGGACGTCTCCCCCAAGGGCGTGCTGATAGGCGGCGGATGGAACGGCATGACCCAGATCGTCCGGCACGGCGACTACGACGGCGACCGCAACGAGGACGTCTTCGCCCGCGACCGCTCCGGCGTGCTCTGGTTCTACCCCGGCAACGGCAAGGGCTGGTTCAAGCCCCGCGTCAAGATCGGCGGCGGCTGGAACACCATGAAGGAGATCAAGGCCGTCGGTGACATCACCGGTGACGGCCGCCGCGACATGGTCGCCCGTGACACCGCCGGTGTCCTGTGGACGTACCCGGGCAACGGCCATGGCTGGTTCGGCGCCCGCAAGAGGGTCGGCGGCGGCTGGAACACGATGACCCGGCTCGTGGCGCCGGGCGACATGACCGGCGACGGCCGGTCGGACCTGGTCGCGCGGGACGGTTCACGCGGACTCTGGCTCTACCCGGGCAACGGCTCGGGCACGTTCGGCGCCCGCACGAAGCTGCCGTACGCCTGGCCGTCCAACGAGCCGGTCCTCTCCGTCGGCGACGTCACCGGCGACGGCAAGGCCGACCTCATGCGGACCATCAACTTCTGGGATCTGCACGTCTATCCGGGCAACGGCCGTGGCGGCATCGGCGGCCCCGTCTACACCACGATGTACGACCCGGCCGACCGGGTCCACCTCTTCTGACCCGGCAGGGAACGACGGCCCGGGGTCACTTTCCGCCCCGGGCCACACACCCCGCCACATGGTCGTCGACGAGACCGCACGCCTGCATCAGCGCGTAGGCCGTGGTGGGGCCGATGAAGCGCAGGCCTCGCTTCTTGAGGGCCTTCGAGAGGGCCGTGGACTCGTCCGTGACCGCCGGGACCTCGGCGACCGTGCGCGGGACCGGGCGGCGCGCGGGATCAGGGGCGTACGACCAGATCAGCGAGTCGAGTTCGCCCGGGGACCAGGTGGCGAGCAGCTTCGCGTTGGCGAGGGTCGCGTCGATCTTGGCGCGGTTGCGGATGATGCCCTCGTCGACGAGGAGCCGCTCGCGGTCCGCGTCCCCGAACTTCGCCACGGAGGCGATCGCGAAGCCGTCGAAGGCGCGCCGGAAGCCCTCGCGGCGGCGCAGGATCGTGATCCAGGAGAGGCCCGACTGGAAGGCCTCCAGGCAGAGCCGCTCGAACAGCGCGTCGTCGCCGTGGACCGGGCGGCCCCACTCCTCGTCGTGGTACGCCACGTAGTCCTCGGCCGAGAGCCCCCAGGGACAGCGCAGCCGCCCGTCCGGGCCCGGAACCGCCTCGCCCGCCGTCACGCCCGGTCGTCCTCTCCGTCACCGGCGGACGCTCCCGCGAGCGCGTCCTCCAGTTCGGCGATCCGCGCGTCCCGCTCGGCGAGTTCGGCGCCGAGCCGGACCAGCACGTCGTCGACGTCCGCCATCCGGTAGCCGCGGACCGCGACGGGGAGGCGGAGTGCCTCGACGTCGGCGCGGTCGACCGGGCGGGCGGCCGGGAGGGGGTCGACGAGCTGCTCGGGCGCCACCTCGGGCAGCACCTCGCTGTCGCCGCCGCCGACCACGGCCAGGGTGACCGCGGCCACGACCACGACCATGGTGATGAGCAGAAACCAGAACACCTGCGTGCCTCTCCCCGGAGTGGAAATCGTCCCGTGCCGATCGTGCCATGCGCCACCGACAGCTAGGGTCGCAGGCGAACGGACACGAGGGAGGACAAAAGGGATGCTGCGCTTGGGACGGCGTGAATTCGGGCCGCACGAGCCGGTGATCATGGCGATCGTGAACCGGACCCCGGACTCCTTCTACGACCAGGGCGCGACCTTCCGGGACGAGCCTGCGCTCGCCCGGGTCGAGCAGGCCGTGGCCGAGGGCGCGGCGATCATCGACATCGGCGGGGTGAAGGCGGGCCCCGGCGAGGAGGTGACGGCCGAGGAGGAGGCGCGGCGCACGGTCGGCTTCGTGGCGGAGGTGCGCAGGCGCCACCCCGACGTGGTCATCAGCGTCGACACCTGGCGGGCGGACGTCGGCGCGGCGGTCTGCGAGGCCGGGGCGGACGTCCTGAACGACGCGTGGGGCGGGGTCGACCCCGCGCTCGCCGAGGTCGCCGCGAAGTACGGCGCGGGGCTCGTGTGCACGCACGCGGGCGGCGCCGAACCGCGGACCCGGCCGCACCGGGTCGCGTACGAGGACGTGATGGCCGACATCCTGAGGGTCACGGTGGGGCTCGCGGAGCGGGCGGTCGCCCTCGGCGTGCGGCGGGACGGGATCATGATCGACCCGGGGCACGACTTCGGGAAGAACACCCGGCACAGCCTGGAGGCGACGCGGCGGCTCGGGGAGATGGCGGAGACGGGGTGGCCGGTGCTCGTGTCCCTGTCGAACAAGGACTTCGTCGGGGAGACGCTCGACCGGCCGGTGAAGGAGCGGGTGCTCGGCACGCTCGCCACGACGGCGGTCTCGGCGTGGCTCGGGGCGCAGGTGTACCGCGTGCACGAGGTCGCGGAGACGAAGCAGGTGCTCGACATGGTGGCGTCGATCGCCGGGCACCGGCCGCCGGCCGTCGCCAGGCGCGGGCTCGCGTAGGCCCTGGCACGGCCCACGGGGGCGCCGGATCCGGCGCCCCCGGAGACCGGACTACTTGCCGGTCTCCTTCGTCACCAGCGTCACCGCCTCCTCCACGTCGTCCGTGACGTGGAAGAGGAGCAGGTCCCGCTCGGAGGCCTTGCCGCCCGCGACGACGGAGTCGCGGAGCCAGTCGACGAGGCCCTTCCAGTACTCCGTGCCGAAGAGGACGATCGGGAAGCGGGTGACCTTGCGCGTCTGGACCAGGGTCAGCGCCTCGAAGAGCTCGTCGAGGGTGCCGAGGCCGCCGGGCAGGACGACGAAGCCCTGCGCGTACTTCACGAACATCGTCTTGCGGACGAAGAAGTAGCGGAAGTTCACGCCGATGTCGACGTGCGGGTTGAGCCCCTGCTCGAAGGGGAGCTCGATGCCGAGGCCCACCGAGATGCCCTTGGCCTCCCTGGCCCCCTTGTTGGCCGCCTCCATGGCGCCGGGCCCGCCGCCGGTGATGACCGCGAAGCCGGCCTCCACGAGCGCCCGGCCGATCCGTACGCCCGCCTCGTACTCGGGCGAGTCCGGCTTCGTGCGGGCCGAGCCGAAGACGCTGATCGCGCTCGGCAGTTCGGCGAGCGCCCCGAAGCCCTCGACGAACTCGGACTGGATGCGCATGACCCGCCAGGGGTCGGTGTGCACCCACTCCGAGTCGCCCTCGGTGTCGAGCAGCCGCTGGTCCGTCGTGCCCGGCTGGACCTGATCCCGCCGCCTGAGCACCGGACCGAGTCGCTGCTCCTCGGGCTTCGCCATTCCCTCGGGAATGCCCATGGCCTGCTCCCTCCGCCGATCGGCGGCCCGTTGCCGGCCGCCAACTGATCTTCTGGTCCGGTCAGCCTAGGACGACAGAGGTGACGAAACGCGAAATTACGGAAGTCAGGCAGTCAGCCAGTCGCGGAGTCGTGCCTCGCAGTGGTGGATCCGGTCGACGGGAACGTGCTCGTCGCGCTTGTGGGCGTAGATCGGGTCGCCGGGGCCGTAGTTCACGGCGGGCACGCCGAGGGCGCTGAAGCGGGCCACGTCGGTCCAGCCGAACTTGGGCTGGGCGCTGCCCCCGACGGCCTTCATGAACGCCTCGGCGGCCGGGTGGGAGAGGCCGGGCAGCGCGCCGGGGCTCTCGTCGTCGACGACGAACTCGGCGATGTCGCAGCCGTCGAAGAACTCGCGGACGTACGCCAGGGCCTCGGCCGGGGAGCGGTCGGGGGCGTAGCGGAAGTTCACGGTGACGGTGCAGGCGTCGGGGATGACGTTGGTGGCGACGCCGCCCTCGATCGCGACGGCGTTGAGGCCCTCGTGGTACTCCAGGCCGTCGATGACCGGCTTGCGCGGCTCGTAGGCGGCGAGGCGGGCGAGGATCGGGGCGGCGGCGTGGATGGCGTTGGAACCCATCCAGGAGCGCGCGGAGTGGGCCCGCTCACCGGCCGTGTGCAGGATGACGCGCAGGGTGCCCTGACAGCCGCCCTCGACCTGGGCGTCGGACGGTTCGAGGAGGACGGCGAAGTCGCCTTCCAGCCAGTCGGGGTGCGCGGCGGCGATCTTCCCGAGGCCGTTGAGGTCGGCGGCGACCTCCTCGTTGTCGTAGAAGACGAAGGTGAGGTCGCGGTTGGGCCGGGGGACGGTGGCGGCGATCCGCAGCTGGACGGCGACCCCGGACTTCATGTCGGAGGTGCCGCAGCCCCACAGGATGCCGTTCTCGTCGAGTCGCGAGGGCACGTTGTCCGCGATCGGCACGGTGTCGATGTGGCCGGCGAGGACGACGCGCTCGCCGTGACCGAGGTGGGAACGGGCGACGACGTTGTTGCCGTACCGGTCGACGGTGAGGTGCGGCAGCGTGCGCAGAGCCTGCTCGATCACGTCCGCGAGCGGCTTCTCGGTCCCGCTGACGGACGGGAAGTCGACGAGGGCGGCGGTGAGCGCCGCCCCGTCCTGGGACAGGTCGAGGGGCGCGTCGAGCGGAGTGATGTCAGCCATATGCCGACCCTAACTCGGCCTCCAGTACGGTGGGCCCCGTGTCCGAGCCCATCCGCCCCGCCCGTCGCGGCCGCCTCGCCCGCTCCGCGGCCGCCTTCGCCGTGCTCCTCGGCCTCGCCGCGTACGTGGCCGTCCACCAGATGACAGGGAGCAAGGGCACCCCCCGGTGCAGTGTGGGCAGTGGCGAGAACCGGTACGAGTTCACTCCGGAGCAGGCGTCCAACGCGGCGACGATCTCCGCCGTGGGGACGACCAGGGGCCTGCCGGAGCGCGCGGTGACGATCGCGCTCGCGACGGCGCTCCAGGAGTCGGCGCTGCGGAACATCGAGCACGGCGACCGCGACTCGCTCGGCCTGTTCCAGCAGCGGCCGTCGATGGGCTGGGGGACGCCGGAGCAGATCATGGACCCGGTGTACTCGGCGGGGAAGTTCTACGCGGGCCTGGAGAAGGTCCCGGGGTATTCGCGGCTGCCGCTGACGGTGGCCGCGCAGAAGGTGCAGAAGAGCGGTTTCCCGCAGGCGTACGCGAAGCACGAGCCGGACGCCACGCTCCTGTCGGCCGCGCTGACGGGCCGGGCCCCGGCGGCACTGACCTGTACGGCGAACGAGGTGGAGGGCCGGCCGGGCGACCCCGCGCGGGTGCGCGCGGAGCTGGTACGGGCCTTCGGCGAGAAGGCGGCGCCGACGACGGTGACGAGCGGTCCGAGCGCGGGCCGGTCGGCGGCGGAGCCGCCGGTCCTCGCGGTGCCGGTGCGGACGGGGTCCGGGACGGCGCGTGGCGCCGGGGCGGACGAGCGGCACGGCTGGGAGCTCGCACAGTGGGCGGTGGCGCGGGCGGACGCGCTGCGCATCACGGAGGTCGTGTACGACGGCAAGGTGTGGCGGGCCGGCGAGGCCGCCGGCGGCTGGACGAAGGCCTCGGGCGCGCTCGCCGGCGACGGCGACACCGTCCGCGTACGGCTCGCGCGCTAGCGACGGCGGCAGCCGGGCGACTCGCGCGGCGGCCGAACGGCGGCGGCCGGGGCGGGCGCGCGGCGGCGGCCGGGGCGGCTCGTACGGCGACTCGCGGGGTGGCCGGTACAGGCATGCGGTGGCTCGTACGGCGGGCGTGCACGCGTGCGGTCGTTCACTCGGTCGTGGCACGGCCCCGGTTCTCGTCCGGGGAATTCACCACCCCTCCGAGCCGCTTTTCACCCACCGCGCCCCACCCGCCCCATCCCCTTGCGCGACAAGGGAAGTGACGGTTCGGCAACCCTCCACGTAATGACACGTTCGTCCGTTTTCCTCCCCACCTGACAATACGACGCATTACCAACTCTTTACCTTCGACCTCCGCAACCTCACCCGCCCCGGGGCCGGTTGTCACTGCGTCCGAACGAACACCTCGCACCTCGTCGAAGGAGCACCATGTCCCTCCCCCTGACCCGTCGGATCGCCCGCGCCGCCCTCCTCATCGCGGCCGGAGCAGCCCCCGTGGTCGGTGCGGCCGGCTCCGCGAGCGCCCTGGACCACAACCTCGCGCCGACCGGCGCCCTCGGCGGCGTCACCGCCCTGGACGCCGCCGGTGCGGGCACCGCCGTCGACAGCGCCTCGCAGACCGCCACCGGCGTCGTCGGTGCCACCGGCAGCCAGGCCGTCGGCACGGCCGTCCCCGCCGCCGGCAAGACCGTCGGCGCGGCGGGCAAGACCGCCACCCCGGCCGCCCAGCAGGTCGCCGGCGAGACCGCCGGCAGCGCGGGCGAGGTCGTCGGCAAGACCGCCGGCGCCGCGACCGAGAGCGCCGAGGGCCCGACCGGCGGTGCCCTGGGCGGCGGGCTCGGCAGCCTGCCCGCCGGCCAGACGCTCGGCGGCCTGCCCCTCGGCGGCTGACCCCGCACGGGAACGACAGAGGGCCCGGGGAGCACCTGCTCCCCGGGCCCTCTCCCATGCCGTGGGCGCGCGATCAGCCGAGGCGCTTGACCGCCGCCTCGACCCGCTCGTCCGTCGCCGTGAACGCCACCCGCACGAATCGATCCCCCGCCTCGCCGTAGAAGTCGCCCGGCGCCACCAGGACGCCCTTCTCCGCGAGGTACGCCACGGTCTCCCAGCACGGCTCGTCGCGCGTCGCCCACAGGTACAGGCTCGCCTCGCTGTGCTCGATCCGGAAGCCGTGCGCCTCCAGGGCCGCCCGCAGGGCCGCCCGCCGGGCCGCGTACCGCCCGCGCTGCTCGGCCACGTGCGCGTCGTCGCCGAGCGCCGCCACCGTCGCCGCCTGGACGGGCGCGGCGGTCATCATGCCGCCGTGCTTGCGGATCTGCAGCAGCTCGCCGAGCACGGCCGCGTCGCCCGCGATGAAGGCGGCCCGGTAGCCGGCCAGATTGGAACGCTTGGACAGCGAGTGGACGGCGACGATGCCCTCGTACGAGCCGCCGCAGACGTCCGGGTGCAGGACCGACACCGGGTCGGCCTCCCAGCCCAGCTCCAGGTAGCACTCGTCGGAGAAGACGAGCACGCCGTGCTCGCGCGCCCAGGCCACGATCCGGGTCAGCTCCTCCTTGGCGAGGACCTTGCCGGTCGGGTTGGACGGCGAGTTGAGCCAGAGGAGCCTGAGCCCGGCCGGGTCCAGCTCCGTCGGGTCGTCGTAGACGACGGGTGTCGCGCCGCAGAGCCGCGCGCCGACCTCGTACGTCGGGTAGGCGAGCCGCGGGTAGGCGACCACGTCGCCCGCACCGAGACCCAGCTGCGTCGGCAGCCAGGCCACCAGCTCCTTGGAGCCGACCACCGGCAGCACGTTCTCGTGCGCGAAGTCCACCGCGCCGAGACGCCGCCCGCACCAGCCGGTGAGCGCGTCCCGCAGCTCCTTCGTGCCCCACACCGTCGGATAGCCCGGAGAGTCCGCCGCCGCGACCAGGGCCTCCTGGATCAGCGCGGGGACCGGGTCGACGGGCGTGCCGACCGAGAGGTCCACGATTCCGTCCGGGTGCGCCAGGGCCGTCTTCTTGTACGGCTCCAGCTTGTCCCAGGGAAAGACGGGCAGGCGCGAGGAGACTGCGCTCACGGGTTGGCTCTCACTTCCTGTACGTACGGGAAAACGCCTCGGTCCCGTACGGCGGCGGAGGCCGTACGGGACCGGATGCGGTCGTTCAATCAGCCGTTCTGCGGCGGCAGGGCGGCGATGAAGGGGTGGTCACGCTCGATCTCACCGAGCTTGGAGGCACCACCGGGCGAACCGAGGTCGTCGAAGAACTCGACGTTCGCCTTGTAGTAGTCCTTCCACTCCTCCGGGGTGTCGTCCTCGTAGAAGATCGCCTCCACCGGGCAGACCGGCTCACAGGCCCCGCAGTCGACGCATTCGTCCGGGTGGATGTACAAGGACCGCTTGCCCTCGTAGATGCAGTCGACGGGGCACTCCTCGATGCACGCCTTGTCCTTCACGTCGACACAAGGCTGCGCGATGACGTAGGTCACGCTGTCGTTCCTCCTCGATAGGGCTGGTCTGCGCGGGAGCGCGGCGTCGTCGATGCCCGCACCTAGTATCTCCGTTCTTGGGGGCGATCCGAACAGGAGGGGCGGAGAAGCTGTGGAATTCATCGGCGGAGGGCGTCTTGAGGTCCGAATCACCGGCGCTGACGTGGGAAAACGTGTCTCCGTTCGGTACGTGACGGACTCGGCTACGAGTGAGAAGTTCACCGACTCGGTCGGAGTTCTCACATCATGGGACGACGCTGTGCTGCTGATCACACGAAAGAGCGGTGACAGCGTCCGCATCCCGGAATCCGCACTCGTCGCCGGAAAGGTCGTACCGGCCGCGCCCGCCCGGAGGCGCGGCCCCTCGGCCACGTTCCCCGAGCTGGCGCGCGCCACCGCGCGCGCGTGGCAGCCCGTCGAGAGCGAGGCCCTCGGCGAATGGACCCTGCGGGCCTCCGACGGGTTCACCCGCCGCGCCAACTCCGTGCTCCCGCTCGGCGATCCCGGACTCCCGGTCGCCGACGCCCTGACGCACGCGCGCGCGTGGTACGCGGCCCGGAAGCTCCCCGCGTACGTGCAGACAGCCACCGGCGCCGAAGGCACCCAGGAACTGCTGTGCGCCGAACTCGACCGGCACGGCTGGCGGCGCGAGGTCTCCGCGGAGGTCCGCATCGCGGCGCTCGCCCCGATAGCCGACCTCGACGCCGACGTCTCCGCCGTACGCCTCACGCGCACCCTCGACGAGACCTGGCTGCGCCGCTACCAGCGCTTCGGGGAACCGGGCCCGGGCGTGCGCTCCGTCCTCACCTCGGGACCGAGTGTGTGGTTCGCGTCCGTGGCGGGCACGGGAGAGATACCGGCGGCGATCGGGCGCTGCGTGGTCGACGGGCGCTGGGCGGGCTTCATGGCCGTCGAGGTCGCCCCCGACCAGCGGCGCCGGGGCCTGGCGACCTCCGTCATGACGGCGCTCGCCCGGCAGGCACTCGACGAGGGCGCGTCGGCGGCCTGGCTCCAGGTGGAGACCGACAACGACGGCGCCCGGGCGCTGTACGACGGCATGGGGTTCGCGCCCCACCACCACTACCACCACTACCGATGGGTCGAGGCGTGACGGAGGACGTACCACCACCGGACGGGCCGGAAGACGGCGCCGGGGAGGGGGAGCGGGTCGACTGGCGGCGGGAGTTCGCGGAGGAGGCCCGGTCCGAGCGGCCCGACCTCGCACGGCTCTGCCTCCTCATCGGGGCGGTGGCCGACCCCACCGTCACCCGGCACGACCTCGACGCGGCCGAGATCGAACTCGACCGCCTCGCCGGACTCCTCCCGTACGCGACCCGGATCACCGGCGACTGGAGCGGCGAGCTCGCCGCGCTGCTCGGCCGCCACGAGGGCTTCGAGGGCGTCCCCGCCGACTACCAGCGCCTGGAGTCCTCCCTCCTCCACGAGGTGCTCCGACGCCGCAGGGGCCTGCCCATCCTGCTGTCCGTCGTCTGGATGGAGGTCGCACGCCGGGCCGGCGCCCCCGTGTACGGCCTCGGGCTGCCCGGCCACTTCGTCGTCGGCTTCGGCGACCCGGCCGACCTGAACCTCGCCGACCCCTTCGCCGGCGGACGCGCCATGACGGGCGCCGACGCCGAGCTCCTGGTGACCAGCGCGACGGGCGAGGCGCTCGACCGCTCGATGCTCCGGCCCGCCGAGCCCGGCGCGATCGTGCTGCGGGTCCTCAACAACATCCGCGCCTGGGCCGCCCCCCGCCCGGAACGCTCCGACGTGGCCCTGTGGGCGGTGGAACTCTCCCTGCTGCTCCCCTCCCACCCGGCCAGGCTCCGCTACGAGCGCGCCGAGCTGCTCGTACAGCGCGGGGAGTTCGTGAAGGGGGCGGCGGAGATGGAGGCGTACGCGCGCGTGATGGACGCGGTGGACCCGGAGTCGGCGACGACGATCCGCCGAAGGGCCCAGGCGGCACGGGCGCGCCTGAACTGACGGGCCCGCGCCGGTCCGGCACGTGAAGGGGGCGGGGCGACCGGATTCGAACCGGCGTCCTCCGAGATGCCATCGCGGCGCATTACCTCTGTGCTACGACCCCGCCCTTGCGGACGATCTTAGGGGGCGGCCGGTCAGAGCCGCGACTCCTTTTCGGCGTCTCCCAGGACCCGTACCCGCGCGGTCCAGGAACGGTCGTCGTGGGGCGGTTCCCACACCACGTCGACATCTGTCTCGTGGAACTGCCTGACCAGCTGCGTCACCATACGGGCGGCGGCGGCCCGCGCCTCGCGCGGGTCGACGTCGGCGGGCACGTCGGACAGGGCCCCGCAGGTCATACCGCCCCGCATGGCGAGGACCAGCACTCCGGAGGGCGCGGAGACGGAGCCGAGTGAGTGGGTCATGGGCCCGATTGAAGCGGACCACGGGGGCGTCGTTCCGGGTGGGTCGGCACGTGGCCGCCGCCATCGCCCGGAACGCCTCTCCTGAGGGCCCCTTGCCGCCGGCAAGGCGGAGTTGTCGTCCGCACGGACGCGTCGCGGGCCGGGCCCCGCCCGTCCGGCGGCAGAATGCGGCCATGCCGCTGACCGCCGACATCCTCGTCGCCCTCGTCGCCCTGCTCCACGCCTACATCATGGTGATGGAGATGTTCCTGTGGCAGAAGTCGACCGGTCGTCGCTTCTCCGGCTTCGACGCCACGATGGCCCGCGACACCGCCTCCATGGCCGCCAACCAGGGCCTCTACAACGGCTTCCTCGCCGCCGGGCTGGTCTGGGGTCTGATCGCCGACGACCCGACCGGGTTCCGCGTCCGCGTCTTCTTCCTGTCCTGCGTCGTCATCGCCGGCGTCTACGGTGCCGCCACCGCCAACCGCCGCATCCTCTTCGCCCAGGCCCTCCCCGGCGCCCTCGCCCTCTCGGCCGTCCTCGTCTCCCACTACTGACGGCTGCCCGTCGCGCGCGCCTCCCTCTCCGGGACGGCCGGAGGCACGGCACTGTGTGAGCGGTACGACACACAGAGCGAAAGGTGCGCCATGGCAGTCCCTCACGGCACGGGCAGCTTCGTCGCCCATACCGGGACCGACGTCTACGGGCCCGGCAAGGTCATCGGTGTGGACGGTGAACAGCGGCGGGTGCGGTTCACGCGCTTCGTGGCGACGATCCGGGCCGACGACCTGCGGGCCGCCTCCCCCGCCGAGACCCGGGAGATGCAGGCCTGGCTGCGGGCGAGGAAGGAGCGGTACGGGGGCGCGTGGTGATCACCGCGCGCGTGCCCTCGATACGGGCGAGCCCCCGTCCCGGGAGGGGGCGGGGGCTCGGAGCCGGGGGCGGGGGCTGTCAGCCCTCGCCGCTGAGGTCGATGGTCTTCGTGCGCTCCGCCTTGGTCTTGCCGCGCAGCGCGTCGCGCATCACGTAGGCCACGTCGTCGGCCGAGACCTCGTGCTTGGTGCCGTCGCCCTTGGTGATCATGATTCCGTCGAAGGCGCCGTCGAGGAGTCGGTCGATCGCCTTCTTGTCGTAGACCTCGACCAGGCGGCCGTCGACGGCCTTCATGGAGAGGATCTGCGGCAGCGACCGGGCCGGGCCGAAGTCGATGTACTTGCCGCCCGCGTAGATCCGGATCAGGTCGGACATGGCGGGGGTGGCGAACTCCTTCATCGCCCGGTCCAGCTCGGCCTTGGTGATGCTGGGCTGGCGGGTGGTGACCGGCAGTTCGACCAGCTTGTTCTGGCCGGTCTCCACCTGGGCGCGGAAGGCGTCCTTCACGGAGATCATCGAGCGCTGGAGGTCGAGGCCCTTGCCTGGCTTGCCCTCGACGGCGGTCACCTTGTTCGGGGCGAACAGGATGGTGCCGTCGGTGGCCGAGGCGGAGTTGCCGGCGAGGTCGCGCAGGGCGACGGCGAGCTTCTCCTCGTCGACCGGGAAGACCGGCTTGGCGACCCGCTCGCCGCCGAAGAGCGAGCCGATGACCGAGACGGGGTTGTAGTCACTGCCTGCGGCGGCGCGGACGGTCTCCTGGCTGTCGAGTGCCAGGCCCGCCTTCTCCGGGGCCAGCTGGACCTTCTGGCCGCCCAGGCTGAGCTGGAGCGGGGTGTCGGCGCGCTTGCCCAGGGCGCGCTCCAGCTTGTTGACGGCCTCTTCCTTCGTACCGCCGCCGATGTCCACGCCGAGCACCGTGGTGCCCTTGGGGACGTCGGAGTGATTGAGGAGGAGTCCGGCGCCGTAGGCGACGCCTGCGAGGCCGAAGACGCCGGCGGCGACGAGGACCAGCTTGGAGCGGCCCTTCTTCGCCGGGGCGCGGCTGGGCGCCGGTGCCGGGCGCGGTGCGGGCGCGGCGGCCGGGGTCGCCTGCTCCTCGATGCGCGGGGTGAGGTCGGGGCGGGCCGCCTTCGGCGGGACGACGGGGATGCCGCTGGTGAGGGTGTCACCGGAGACGTGGCCGTTGCCGTGGGGCGCTCCGGGGCCGGAGGCCGGCGCCGGGGCCTGGGGGGTGAGGATCGCGGTGTCGTCGGACATGCGGGGGGCGCCGCCGGGGAACGGGGAGCCCGCACCCTGGCCCTGGCCGGGCCGCTGTCCCTGCCCGGGCCTCGGTCCCTGACCTCGGCCCGGCCTCTGGCCCTGGCCGGCCACGGGTCCGGGGCCGCCCAGGTTGGCGGTGCCGGTGACCGGGCCCGTGGTGGGGCCGGTCGGCGCGCCCGGGCCCCGGTACGCGGGCGTGCCGGTGGGCGGCGTGCCGGTGTACAGGGGGGTTCCGGCGGCGGGGGTGCCGTCGTAGCGGGGGGCTCCGGCGCCCTGGGCGCCGTCGTACCCCTGGGGCCCGTCGTACATCGGCGTACCGCCCGCGGGCGTGCCGTCGTACCTCGGCGTTCCCGCCGCCGGGGTGCCGCTGTCGTACAACGGGTTGCCGGGGGTGGACTGGGACGCCGTGACCGGGCGGCTCGACGGGGTGTTGCCGACCGTCGGGACGCCGGAGGTCGCCGAGCCGGCGAAGCCGGTGCCCTGGGCGTCCGGTCCGGCGAGGGCCGGGGCGGGCTTCGGGGTCGGAGCGGGTGCCGACGGCAGCGCGGGCGCGGGGGCCGGGCCCGGGGACCCCGCCTTGCGCGGGGCGAACCAGTCGCTGGTCTCCTTCCCCTTCGGCGCCTGTTCGGCCTGCGGCGGCTCCGGGGCCGCCGCCACCGGCTCGGGCTCCGGCTCGGGCTCCACGGCGGCAGCCGGTTCCGGCGCGGACGTCTCGTTGACCGTCTTGCGGACGACGACCGGCGGAATCGGCCGCGAACCCGGGATGTTGATCCGGATCCGGGTCGTCAGGGTCGTCTCGGTCTTGGGCTCCTCCGGCGGCGCGGGCACGGCGGTCTCCTCCGGCGCGTCCTGCGAGGGGTGGAGCGACGGATACTGGCGGGATCCGTACGGCGGTGTACCCGACGGGTACGCGGCTCCACCGCGCCCCTGGGCGCCGGAGGACGAACTGTCAGTCTCTCGACCAGTTTCACGACTCAAAGCAGGATCTCCCGGTTGGCTCCACCGCCCGCTCTTGCTGATGCTCGTGTAACCCGGGCGGTTCGGCGGCGCGCACCACCATACTGGCCGCCGCCGTCATATACCCGACCCCTGGGTGAAGGACGACGGTCATTCCGGCCCAAGTCAGGGCGTCCCCGGACTCAAGTCCTCCTGTTCACGGGGCAGGTCGCGGCAGCCGGGAGAGCGTGGTGCACATCACAGCGAGCGCCATGCCTCCGAAGAGGAAGAGCAGCTCGCCGACGCCTCCGCCGAACACCCCGTCGCCCTCGGGGCGTCCGAGGCTGAGCAGGATGACGGCGAGGAGCCAGCCGCCTCCGCCGGCGGCGACGCCGACCTGGGTGCCCGTCGCGCGCAGTCCGCCGTAGAAGAGGGCACCGGTCGCGAGCAGCGCGAGGATCAAGCCGCCGGGAAGCCAGGCGGCTTGGACGAGGGCGCCCGCGGTGCCGACGAGCACGCCGAGGACGGCGAGGCCCGCGTACCAGGCATAACGGGCGTTGCGTGAGACGGTGAACGTGCCGGGGGTGGAGGTGTTCACGCGGTCACCCCCGCGAAGAGGTCGGTCTCGCGTTCGCCCGCGGGAGCGCCGGGGGTGCCGTGCGCCAACTCGTAGTACTCGGTGGTGAAGATCGGCTGCCCCAGGTCGTTGGAGAGCGCGAAGAACGGGCCGGCGACGGCGACTTGGGTGACGTGTGCGGCCATCGCCGCGCTCTTGCGGGCGGCGTGCTCGGGGCTCGCCTCGATCTGGGCGGTGATCCGGTCCTCGTCGACGACGCCGGGGACGTCGTCGATCGCGGCGACGGCGGGGAAGGGGGAGCCTTCGGCGTGCAGCCGGGCGAAGGCGGCTGCGGCGACGGGGCGCGGGACGCGGTTCCAGTAGATCTTGGCGATCCGGTGGGCGGGGCCGAGGTCGGGGCGGTAGTCCGGGTCGGCGGCGAGCTCGGCGGCGCGCATGGCGACCCGGTGGGCCTGGATGTGGTCCGGGTGGCCGTAGCCGCCGTCGGGGTCGTAGGTGACGAGGACCTGCGGGCGGGTCTCCCTGATCACCTCGACGAGGTGGGGGGCCGCGGTGTCGACGTCGGTGTTCCAGAAGGCGTTGTCGCGCTTGTTCTGTTCGGCGCCCATCATTCCGGAGTCGCGGAAGCGCCCGGGGCCGCCGAGGAAGCGGTGGTCGGTGACACCGAGCGCGATCATCGCGGCGGCGAGTTCGCGTACGCGATGCGGGCCGAGCCGGTCCTCCCGGTCGGGAGCCAGGTGGGCGAGGCCGGGCGGGATGACCTCGCCCTCCTCGCCGAGCGTGCAGGTGACCAGGGTGACGAGGGCGCCTTCGGCCGCGTACCTGGCCATGGTGGCGCCGTTGTTGATCGACTCGTCGTCCGGGTGCGCGTGCACGAGCAGCAGACGGCGGGCGGGGAGATCGGACATGTCCCCACCCTACGAGGTCGGACCGGGTCGCAGGTCGGTACGTGCCCCGCCCAGGGGGCAGGACACCTCAGAGGACCGGGCTCAGAACTTGAGACCGCCGACCATGTTCGCCACGTTCGTGGTGAGGGTGCTGATGGACGGGGCGATGGACGAGCTCGCCAGATAGAAGCCCAGGAGGGCGCAGACCGCCGCGTGTCCGGCCTTCAGTCCGGATTTCCGGATGAGAAGGAAGACGACGATCGCCAGCAGCACCACCACGGAGATCGAGAGTGCCACGGCGGTTCACCTCCACACTTCTTGGTCGGATATTCGAGCGGTTCGGTCGATCAGCATGTGCCAGAGGGCATGCCGATCGGATGCATACCCACCTAGCGCTACGGATCATAACTATCCGTGCGACGACATCGATCGGCGGACGGAGGCACGAGGGGGGCGCACAGCGCTAGTTTCAGCCGCATGACCTTGCCTTCGCAGCAGCCGGCCACACCCTCGGCCGGGCTCTCCTTCCCCCGCCAGCACGCCAGGACCCAGCGGTTCACCCTGGGGGTCCCGCGTGCCTTCTCGATCTCCCCCGACGGGGAGCGCGTCGTGTTCGTCAGGTCCGCTTCGGGGACGGACCGTTCGCACCGGCTCTGGGTCCTCGACCTGCCTAGGGACGGCGGCGCCCCCGTGGAGCGGGTGGCGGCCGACCCCGAGGTGCTGCTCGCGGGCGCCGAGGAGGAGCTCTCGCCCCAGGAGCGGGCCCGCCGTGAGCGGAGCCGGGAGGGCTCGGGCGGCGTGGTGGCGTACGCGGTGGACGGGGCCGTGGAGTTGGCGGCCTTCGCCCTGTCGGGGCGGCTGTTCGCGGCGGAGCTGAGGGCGGGGACGGCGCGGGAGCTGCCGGTGCCCGGCCCGGTGATCGACCCCCGGCCTTCGCCGGACGGTCGCCTGGTGGCGTACGTGGCGGAGGGCGCGCTGCGGGTGGTGGCGGCGGATGGTTCGGGCGACCGGGAGCTGGCCGTTCCTGAGGACGGTCATGTCACCTACGGATTGGCCGAATTCATCGCCTCGGAGGAGATGTCCAGGGACCGGGGTTTCTGGTGGTCCCCCGACTCGGACCGGCTGCTCGTCGCGCGGGCCGACGACCGGGCGGTACGGCGCTGGTGGATCGCCGACCCGGCGCACCCGGACCGGGAGCCGCAGTCGGTGGCGTACCCGGCGGCCGGTACGGCAAACGCGGAGGTCGGGCTGTTCGTCCTGGGCCTCGACGGGTCCCGTACGGAGGTGCGGTGGGACCGGGAGCGGTACCCGTACCTGGCGCGGGTCCACTGGTCGGCGGCCGGGGCACCGCTGCTCCTCGTACAGGCGCGGGACCAGCGTGAGCAGTTGTACCTGGCGGTGGACCCGGAGAGCGGGGAGACGACGACCGTACGGGCGGAGAGCGATCCGGTGTGGCTGGAGCTGCTGTCCGGGGTGCCGGCGTGGGCTCCGGACGGGCGGCTCGTGCGGGTCTCGGACGAGACCGGGGCCCGCGCCCTGTCCGTGGGGGACGAGGTCCTGACCGGCGCCGACCTGCACGTCCGGGCGGTGCTGGACATCGGGTCCGACGACGTCCTCGTGTCGGCCTCCGCGGGTGAGGGCGCGGCTGCCATGGATACCGGCGAGATCCATGTGTACCGGGTGACCGGCCGGGGCGTGGAGCGGCTGTCGGAGGGCGTCGGGGTACACGGCGCGGTGCGGACCGGGGCGGTGACCGTGCTCGTGTCGGCGCGGCCGGAGGCGCCGGGGAGCGTGGCGCGGGTGCTGCGGGACGGCAAGCGGGTCGCGGTGGTGGGCTCGTACGCGATGGAACCGGTGATCGGCGCCCGCGTGCGGCTCACGGAGTCGGGAGCCCGGCGGATCCCGTGCGCGGTGCTGCTGCCCTCCGGGTACGAGGAGGGCGACGGGCCGCTGCCGGTCCTGATGGATCCGTACGGCGGTCCGCACGGGCCGCGGGTGGTCGCCGCGCACAACGCGCATCTGACGTCCCAGTGGTTCGCCGACCAGGGCTTCGCGGTGGTCGTGGCGGACGGGCGGGGCACGCCGGGCCGCTCCCCCGCCTGGGAGAAGGCGATCGCGCGGGACTTCTCGCCCACCCTGGACGACCAGGTGGAGGCGCTCCAGGGCCTCGCCGGGCGCTTCCCGCTCGATCTGGAGCGCGTGGCGATCCGCGGCTGGTCGTACGGCGGGTATCTGGCGGCGCGGGCGGTGCTCCAGCGGCCCGACGTGTTCCACGCGGCCGTCGTGGGGGCGCCGGTGACGGACTGGCGGCTGTACGACACCCACTACACGGAGCGGTACCTCGGCACTCCGCAGGACGATCCGGAGGTGTACGCGGCGCACTCGCTGCTCACCGACGACGGTCTGTCCGGGCCGGAGGTCCCGGTGCGGCCGATGATGATCGTCCACGGTCTCGCGGACGACAACGTGGTGGTCGCGCACGCGCTGCGGCTGTCCTCCGCGCTCCTCGCGGCGGGCCGGCCGCACGAGGTGCTGCCGCTGACCGGGGTCACCCACATGACACCGCAGGAGCAGGTGGCGGAGAACCTGCTCCTGTTGCAGGTGGACTTCCTGCGGCGGTCCCTGGGGCTGCGCCAGGAAGGCTGAGCTACCAGCCGGGCGGCGGCGGGTAGGGCGGGGCCGGGGGCGGCATGGCGGCCGGCGGGTAGGGGGCGGGCGCGGCGGCGGGGGCGCCGCGCCCGGCGAGAAGGGCGAGTACGGCGAGGCCGGCGAGCAGTCCGACGTACGCGTCGAGGACGGCGAGCAGGTCGGCGGTCGGGAGGTCTCCGAGGCGGCCGACGAGTTCGTACCTGGCCGTCCTGGCGACCTCGGCGAGGCCGCCGGCCGCGAGGAACACCCCGGCGAGCAGCGCGAAGGCGCGGCTGTGGCGGGCGCGTGCGAGGGCGGCGACGGCGGCCGTGCCGTAGAGGGCGAGGAGGACGAGGGAGAGCCAGCCGGGCGGGGGCGCGAGGGCCGCCTTGATGACGGACCGGCCGCCGGTGAACCGGTCGACGGTGATCTCCAGGGGCAGTTCGGTGGCCCAGTACAGCTCCCACAGGACCACGAGGAGCGCGGAGACGGCGAGGAGCGCTCCGGCGGCGACGGCGGGGCCGGTACGGGGGCGGGTGGCCGGCTGTTCGTAGGAGGCGGTGACGGGGCGTCGGCCGGCGGCGGCGGTGACGATCAGGCCCACGGCGAGGGCGAGGGCGAGGAGCGCGGTGACGAGGGCGCCGGTGCCGGGCGCCCAGAGTCCGGGGAGCCGCAGGGCGAGGGTGACGGTGCCGGTCGCGGCGAGCGCGGAGGCGGCGTGGCGTGAGCGGAGGGCGGCGACGGCGGCGGCCGCGGAGACGGCGAGGAGCACCGGGTCGACGAGGGAGGTGGCGGAGCGACCGCGGATGAGGAAGTGGTGGTCCCCCGCCCAGTACCACGCGAGGTCGGCGGGTGAACCGAGCACGGCGAGGTCCTTGAGGATCCACACGGCGGCGATGAGGGCGAGCGCGGCGCAGAGCGCGGCGCCTGTGAGTCGTGCCGGTCGTGTCACAGTCACGGTTCCGATACTCACGGTTGCCAACGACCGAAACAAGCGGTTCCGCGGATCCCGGGTGGGTCGGGTGGTGTCCCGGGTGTGACGGGGAGCAGCCGGCCGGGGCGCCATGACGCTCCGGCCGGCTTACGGCACCCGCACGGCCGTACGTTGTCGAGTCTGGGGTGTCCGTATATCGGATCCGATTCCGCCGAGTTGCCTGTGGGTTAAAGGATTTTGGATCCGCCAGAGCCGTCGGAGCCGTTGGATCCGTCGGCACCCGGCTCCGGCGGGACCACCTGCTTCTCCTCGGCGAAGTGGCAGGCCGAGTCGTGCTTCGCCGGGCTGTCGGTGAGGCGGAAGACCGCCGGTACGGCGAGGAGCGGGACTTCCAGGGTGCAGCGTTCCTGGGCCTTCCAGCAGCGGGTGCGGAAGCGGCAGCCGGAGGGGATGTTGGCCGGCGAGGGGACGTCGCCGGTGAGGATGATGCGTTCGCGGTGGGCCCGCGCCTCGGGGTCGGGGACGGGGACCGCGGAGAGCAGCGCCTGCGTGTAGGGGTGGGTGGGGTGGTCGTAGATCTGGGCGTCGGTGCCGATCTCGACGATCCGGCCGAGGTACATGACGCCGACCCGGTCGGAGATGTGCCGCACGATCGACAGGTCGTGGGCGATGAACACGTACGACAGGGAGAACTCGGTCTGGAGGTTGTCGAGGAGGTTGACGACCTGGGCCTGGACGGAGACGTCGAGCGCCGACACCGGTTCGTCGGCGACGATGATCTCGGGCTGGAGGGCGAGGCCGCGGGCGATGCCGATGCGCTGGCGCTGGCCGCCGGAGAACTGGTGCGGGTAGCGGTTGATGTACTCGGGGTTGAGGCCGACGACGTCCAGGAGGTCCTGGACCTTCTGCCGGCGGGAGCCCTTGGGCGCGACCTCGGGGTGGATCTCGTACGGCTCGCCGATGATGTCGCCGACGGTCATGCGCGGGTTGAGCGAGGTGTACGGGTCCTGGAACACCATCTGGATGTTGCGGCGGACGGCCTTGAGCGCGCGCGGGGAGAGCTTGCTGATGTCCTCGCCCTTGTAGCGGATCGAGCCGGACGTCGGCCGTTCCAGGTTGACCAGCATCTTCGCGACGGTCGACTTGCCGCAGCCGGATTCGCCGACGATGCCGAGGGTCTCTCCGGCGGCGAGGTCGAAGTCGACGCCGTCGACGGCCCTGACGGCGCCGACCTGCTTCTTGAAGACGATGCCCTGCGTGAGGGGGTAGTGCTTGTGCAGGTCCCGGACTTCGAGGATGGCCTCAGCCATGGAGGCACTCCTTCCAGAAGTGGCAGGCGCTGGAGCGCGGCACCGGGGACTCGGTCACCTCGTACAAAGGGGGTACCTCGGTGCGGCAGCGGTCCCGGGCCAGGGGGCAGCGCGGGTTGAAGGCGCAGCCTGGCGGGATGTTGAGCAGGTTGGGCGGCAGTCCCTTGATCGCGTACAGCTCCTGGCCCTTCTGGTCCAGGCGCGGGATCGATTCGAGGAGGCCCTTGGTGTAGGGGTGGGCGGGGGCCTTGTAGATCTCGTGGACGGGGGCGCGTTCGACGATCCGGCCCGCGTACATGACGGCGATCTTGTCGGCGACGTCGGCGACGACGCCGAGGTCGTGGGTGATGAGGATGAGGCCCATGTGGAGTTCGCGCTGGAGCTCGGCGAGCAGGTCCATGACCTGGGCCTGGACGGTGACGTCGAGGGCGGTGGTGGGCTCGTCGGCGATGATCAGCTCGGGTTCGAGGGCGAGCGCCATCGCGATCATGATGCGCTGGCGCATGCCGCCGGAGAACTGGTGGGGGTACTGGCCGACGCGTTCCTTGGCGGCGGGGATGCGGACCCGGTCCATCAGCTCGACGGCCTTGGCCTTGGAGTCCTTGCGCGACATCCCCTTGTGGACCTGGAACATCTCGCCGAGCTGGTCGCCGACGCTGAGGACGGGGTTGAGGGAGGACAGGGCGTCCTGGAAGATCATCGCCATCTTGGCGCCGCGGACCTTGCGCCGGTCCTCCTCCTTGAGCTTCAGGAGGTCCTGGCCCTGGAAGAGGATCTCGCCCTGGGTGATCTTGCCCGGGGGGACGTCGAGGATGCCCATGACGGCCTGGGCGGTGACGGACTTGCCGGATCCCGACTCGCCGAGGACGGCGAGGGTCTCCCCCGCGTCGACGGAGTAGTCGACGCCGTTGACCGCCTTGGCGACGCCCTCGCGGGTGTGGAACTCCACGTGCAGGTCGCGCACTTCGAGCAGCATGGGTCCCTACCTCAGCTTGGGGTCGAGGGCGTCGCGGACGGCGTCGCCGAGCATGATGAAGGCGAGCACGGTGATGGCGAGCGCGCCGGAGGGCCAGAGCAGCATCTGCGGGGCGTTGCGCACGTAGGGGGCGGCCGAGGAGATGTCGATGCCCCAGGAGACGGTGGGGGGCTTGAGGCCGACGCCGAGGAAGGAGAGCGTGGCCTCCAGCGAGATGTACGTGCCGAGGGCGATGGTCGCGACGACGATGACGGGCGCGAGCGCGTTGGGCGTGATGTGCCGGAGCATCATGCGCGAGTTGGAGGCGCCGAGCGCGCGGGCGGCCTGCACGTAGTCGTTCTGCTTGACGGTGATGACGGAGCCGCGGGCGATGCGGGAGAGCTGCGGCCAGCCGAGGAGCACCATGAAGCCGATGACGGGCCAGACGCTGTTGTTGCTGACGACGGAGAGCAGGACGAGGCCGCCGAGGATGACGGGGATGGCGAAGAAGACGTCGGTGATGCGGGAGAGGAAGCCGTCCCAGGCGCCGCCGTAGAAGCCGGCGAGGCCGCCGAGGACGGAGCCGAGGAGGGTGACGCCGAGGGTGGCGAAGAGGCCGACCTGGACGGAGGCCCTGGCTCCGTAGACCGTACGGGTGTAGACGTCGCAGCCCTGGCCGTTGAAGCCGAAGGGGTGGCCGGGCTGAGAGCCCTCCTGGGCCTTGGACAGGTCGCAGTCGAGCGGGTTGCCGCTGGCGATGAGCTGGGGCCAGATGGAGATGATCACCAGGAAGACGATGATCAGCCCGGAGATGATGAAGATCGGGTTCCGGCGGAGGTCGTGCCAGGCGTCGGACCACAGGGAGCGGGGCTTCCTGTCGGGGCCGGTGCCTTCCGGGCCGCCCGGCGTCTTCTCCAGGCTCTCGCCCTCGTCCATCGCGAGGTCGGTCCCGCCTCCGGCACCGGTGTGGTTGATCGCGCGGCCGTCGTCGAACGGCTGAGGCTGCTCAGGCATAGCGGATCCTCGGGTCAAGGACGGCGTACAGGAGGTCGACGAGCAGGTTCGCCACCAGGAAGACCAGGACGAGGACGGTCACGAAACCGACCACGGTCTGGGTGTTCTGGCGCAGGATGCCCTGGTAGAGCTGGTAGCCGACGCCGTGGATGTTGAAGATCCGTTCGGTGACGATCGCTCCGCCCATCAATGCGCCGATGTCGGTGCCGATGAAGGTCACCACGGGGATGAGGCTGTTGCGCAGCAGGTGGCGGGTGATGACCCGGCGGCGGGGCAGGCCCTTGGCGACGGCGGTGCGGACGTAGTCGGCTCGTTTGTTCTCGGCGATGGAGGTCCGGGTGAGCCGGGTGACGTACGCGAGGGAAACCGAGGCGAGGACGAGCCCGGGGACGATCAGCTCGCCGAAGTCCGCGTCGGTGGAGACGGCCG
Organism: Streptomyces exfoliatus; assembly: GCF_000725545.1. Taxonomy (GTDB): domain Bacteria; phylum Actinomycetota; class Actinomycetes; order Streptomycetales; family Streptomycetaceae; genus Streptomyces; species Streptomyces exfoliatus. The sequence continues at coordinate 126,127 of NZ_JNZP01000017.1, forward strand.
GTTTGATCCAGCCCCACTTCACGCCGAGGAGGAGCTGGAGCAGCAGGCCGGTGACGAAGGTCGGCACGGAGATGACGACCAGGGTCAGCAGCAGCACGGTGGTGTCGACGGGCCGGCCGCGCTTGAGGCCGGTGAGGACGCCGAGGCTGATGCCGATGACGATCTCGAAGAAGATGGCGACGATGGTGAGCCGGATGGTGACCGGGAAGGCGCTCGCCATCAGCTCGGTGACCTCCTGGCCGTTGAAGGCCGTGCCGAAGTCGCCGGTGAAGACGTTGCCCATGTAGGTCAGGTATTGCTGCCAGACGGGCTTGTCGAGGCCGAACTCCTTCTCGAGCTGGGCCGCCGTCGCCGGGTCGCACTGGCGGTCGCCGCACAGTCCGGCGATGGGATCGCCCATCACGTTCACCATCAGGAAGATAAGCAGCGTGGCGCCGAAGAAGACCGGGATCATCTGCAGCAGTCGCCGGATCACATAACGACCCATGGGGGGCTCCGGGGGTTGGCTCCGGGTGGAGGGTGCCGGGAAGGCGTACGGCCCGGCGCGGGGGGTCCGCGGGCCGGGCCGTACGCCTCCGACCTGCTACGGCGTCAGTTGACCTTGATCTGGTCGTAGACCGGGACGCTGAAGGGGTTCAGGGAGACGTTGGTGACCCGGTCCGAGTAGCCGGCGCTGCCGTTCTGGTACCAGAGCGGGATGGCGCCCATGTCGTCGCGGAGGACTTCCTCGGCCTGCTGGAAGAGTCCGACGGCCTTCGCGGTGTCCGACTCGGCGTTGGCCTGGTCGACGAGCTTGTCGAACTCGGGGTCGGTGTACTTGCCGTCGTTGGACGAGGCGTTGGTGTAGTAGAGCGGCTGCAGGAAGTTCTGGATGAGCGGGTAGTCCATCTGCCAGCCGGCGCGGAAGGGGCCCTTCAGCTTCTGCGTGGTGACCTGGTTGCGGTAGTCGGCGAAGGTGCCGATGGGGTTGCCGACGCAGGCCTGGTCGTTGCCGAGGGCGCGGTTGATGGAGTTGCAGACCGCGTCGACCCATTCCTTGTGGGAGCCGGTGTCGGCGTTGTACGAGATCTTCATGGTGCCGCCGGGGATGCCGCCGCCCTCCGCGACGAGCTTCTTCGCCTCGGCCGCGTCGTACTTGCACAGGTCGCCGCAGATGTCCTTGTAGCCGCCCTCCTCGCCGAGGACGGGGGAGGTCCAGTCGACCGCGGGGGTGCGGGTCTTCTGGAAGATCGTCTCGGTGATCTGGGCGCGGTCGATGGCCCGGGAGAGGCCCTGGCGGAGCTTCTCCTGTCCGGGCTTGTTCCAGGCCGGGTCGTAGAAGGGGAAGGACAGGGTCTGGATGATGCCGGCGGGGACGTTGATGTAGCGGTCGCCGAGGTCGGCCTCGACGTTCTTGAGCTGGGAGGCGGGGACGTCGTCGACGAGGTCGAGGTTTCCGGCCGTCAGGTCGGTGTAGGCGGTGTTGTTGTCGGTGTAGACCTTGAGGGTCACGCCGCCGTTCTGCGCCTTGTCGGTGCCGGGGTAGGCGTCCCAGCGCTTGAGGGCCATCTGGGAGCCCTTGGAGTACGAGTCGACGGTGTACGGGCCGTTGCCGACGGGCTTCGAGAGCCAGCCTGCGTGGTCGTCGAAGAACGCCTTCGGCAGCGGTGCGAAGGCCGCGTATCCCAAGGTGACGGGCCAGGTGGAGAACTTCTGGGTCAGCTTCACCGTGAAGGTCTGCGGGCCGGTGACCTTGAGGCCGGACATGGTCTCGGCGGTGGGCTCGCCCTTCTCGGGGTGGACCTGGTCGTAGCCCTCGATCTGGCCGAAGAAGTAGGCGTTCTTCTGGTTGTTCTTCAGGTGGGCGCCGTAGTTCCAGGCGTCGACGAACGACTGGGCGGTGACCTTCTCGCCGTTGGAGAAGGTCCAGCCGTCCTTGACCGTGATGGTGAAGTTGGTCGAGTCGGTGGTCTCGATCTTCTCGGCGAGCATGTCCTTCGCCTCGCCGGTCTTCGGGTCGTACTGCTTGAGCCCGCGGAAGATCATGGAGAGGACCTTGCCACCCTGGACCTCGTTGGTGTTGGCGGGTTCCAGCGGGTTCTGCGGGTCGCCCCACGAGGAACTCACGATGCCGTCGGCACCTCCGCCGCCGCTGTCGTCGCCGCCACCGCAGGCGGTCGCCGCGAGGGCGACTGCGGTGGCCAGTGCGGCCCACTTGGCGTGCGTGGCTCCGCGCATGGAGTGCCTCCCGAATGTCCTAAGTATGACTTAGGCCCCAATATCACCCGATATTGACGGTGCTGCACTTTTACTGCACCCGGATGACTGACGCCCCATGGGCGGGCGACTCCGGCGGCCGTACGCCGAAGGGCGCCCCGGTCCGTACTGGACCGGGGCGCCCTTCGGTGTGTCAGGTGTCCGGCGCGTCAGTGCGCCGCCACGACGTTCTTCTCCTCGGCGAAGTGGCACGCCGAGAAGTGAGCCGCCGGGGTGTCCTTGCCCTGGAAGGGCTCGGGGATCGCGAGGAGCGGGATCTCCTCGGCGCACTTGTCCTGCGCCTTCCAGCACCGGGTGCGGAAGCTGCAGCCCGACGGCGGGTTCGCCGGCGAGGGGACGTCACCGGTGAGGATGATCCGCTCGCGGTGCGCGCGGGCCTCCGGGTCCGGCACCGGCACCGCGGAGAGCAGCGCCTGCGTGTAGGGGTGCGTCGGGTGCTCGTAGATCTGCTCGTCCGTACCGATCTCGGCCATCTTGCCGAGGTACATGACGCCGACCCGGTCCGAGATGTGCCGGACGATCGACAGGTCGTGCGCGATGAAGAGGTAGGACAGGTTGTACTCGTCCTGGAGCTTCTCCATCAGGTTGATGACCTGCGCCTGGACGGAGACGTCCAGGGCCGAGACCGGCTCGTCGCAGATGATGATCTCCGGGTTGAGCGCGAGGCCGCGGGCGATGCCGATGCGCTGGCGCTGACCGCCGGAGAACTGGTGCGGGTAGCGGTTGATGTACTCGGGGTTCAGACCGACGACGTCGAGCAGCTCCTGCACCTTGCGGCGCCGGTCACCCTTCGGGGCCACCTCGGGGTGGATGTCGAAGGGCTCACCGATGATGTCGCCGACCGTCATCCGCGGGTTGAGCGAGGTGTACGGGTCCTGGAACACCATCTGGATGTTGCGGCGGACGGCCTTCAGCGCGCGCCCGGACAGCTTGGTGATGTCCTGGCCCTTGTAGAAGACCTCGCCGGCGGTGGCCCGCTCCAGGTTCATCAGGAGCTTGGCGACCGTGGACTTGCCACAGCCGGACTCGCCCACGATGCCGAGGGTCTCGCCCTGGTAGAGGTCGAAGGAGACCCCGTCCACGGCCTTGACCGCGCCGACCTGGCGCTTGAAGAGGATGCCCTGCGTCAGCGGGAAGTGCTTCTTCAGGTCGCGGACCTGGAGGATCGGCTCGCCACGCTCGACCGGAGCCTCGATGGCGGCTACGGCCTCCGCCTCGGACGCCGCCACGGCCTCGTCGTTCTTGCTGAGGTCAGCCATGGATCGTCTCCTTCCAGAAGTGGCAGGCGCTGCCACGGCCCGGAAGGTCCGTGCCGTCCTGCTCGGTCACCGGCACGAGCGCCGGCACGTCCGTACGGCAGACGTCGTCCGCCTTCGGGCAGCGCGGGTTGAAGGCGCAACCGGACGGGATCTTCAGCAGGTTGGGCGGCAGACCCTTGATCGCGTACAGCTCCTGGCCCTTCTGGTCCAGGCGCGGGATCGAGGCGAGGAGACCCTTGGTGTAGGGGTGGGCCGGGCGCTTGTAGATCTCGTGCACCGGCGCCTGCTCGACGATCCGTCCCGCGTACATCACGGCGATCTTGTCCGCGACGTCGGCGACGACGCCGAGGTCGTGGGTGATGAGGATCAGACCCATGTTGTACTCGCGCTGGAGCTCCGCGAGGAGGTCCATCACCTGGGCCTGGACCGTCACGTCGAGCGCCGTGGTGGGCTCGTCCGCGATGATCAGGTCTGGCTCCAGGGCGAGCGCCATCGCGATCATGATGCGCTGGCGCATACCGCCGGAGAACTGGTGCGGGTAGTCGTTGACGCGAGCCGCGGCGGCCGGGATCTTCACCCGGTCCATCAGCTCGATCGCCTTGACCTTGGCCTCCTTCTTGGAGAGGCCCTGGTGCACCCGGAACATCTCGCCGAGCTGGTAGCCGACGCTGAGCACGGGGTTGAGCGAGGACAGCGCGTCCTGGAAGATCATGGCGATCTTGCTGCCACGCACCTTGCGGTGCTCTTCCTCGGACATCTTGAGCATGTCCTGACCACGGAAGACGATCTCTCCCTTGGTCACGAACCCGGGCGGGGTGTCGAGGATGCCCATGATGGCCTGCGCGGTCACGGACTTGCCGGAACCGGACTCGCCGAGGACGGCGAGGGTCTCGCCGGCGTTCACGGAGTACGAGACACCGTTCACGGCCTTTGCGACGCCCTCACGGGTGCGGAACTCCACGTGCAGGTCGCGCACGTCGAGGAGCGGACCGTCGTGGGTCGCGCCGTCGCGCGGCGCGGGAACGCTCGCGGTCTTGTCGATGGTGGTCACTGCGTTCGTCCTTACTCTCAGCGCAGCTTCGGGTCGAAGGCGTCACGGACCGCATCGCCGAGCATGATGAAGGCGAGCACCGTGATAGTGAGCATTCCGGACGGGAACAGCAGCGGGTGCAGACCCGACGAGATGCGCTGCTGGGCCTCGGAGATCATCACGCCCCAGGAGATGGCCGGGGGCCTGATGCCGATACCGAGGAAGCTCAGGGTCGCTTCCGCACCGATGACCGCACCGAGCGAGATCGTGGCGACCACGATCAGCGGGGTGATGGAGTTCGGCAGCACGTGACGGAACATCATCCGCGAGGTGGAGGCACCGAGCGAGCGAGCGGCGGCCACGTAGTCGGCCTGCTTGACCTGCATGACGGCGCCGCGCATGACGCGGGCCATGGACATCCAGCCGACCACGGTCAGCGTGAGGACCACGGCCATCACGCCGGCGTTGCGCATGCCCTTGTCGTCACGGAAGTTGTTCAGGATGACGATCGCGGCGAGCAGCAGCGGCAGCCCGAAGAAGACGTTGGTGACGAACGAGAGGAGGGCGTCCGTCCACTTGCCGAAGAAGCCGCCGAGCACACCGACGAGGCCGCCGATGACCAGGGAGAAGATGGTCGTCAGCACACCCACGATCACCGAGTTGCGGGTGCCGTGGATGGTCTGCGAATAGACGTCGCAGCCCTGGAAGTTGTAGCCGAACCAGGCGCTGCCGCTGGGGCCCTCCATCGAGTGCTTCAGGTCGCACGCGAGCGGGTCGACACTGGTGAAGAGGCCCGGGAAGGCGGCGATCGACACGATGCCGAAGATGAGGACCGCCGAGACGATGAACATCGGGTTGCGGACCAGGTCCCGGAAGGCGTCCTGCGCGAGACTGCGGGTCTTGTCCTGCTTGTCCGGGGCCGGGGCAGGCGCGATGGGGCCGACGGGGTCCTCGACGGCCGTGTCGGTCTTCTGGGTCGTGTCACTCATAGCGAATCCTCGGGTCAAGCACGGCGTACAGCATGTCCACGACCAGCGCGGAGATCAGGTAGACGAGCACCAGCAGGCTGACGAACCCGACGACCGCCGGACCGTCCTCCACGTTCAGCGAGGTGAACAGCTGGTAGCCCACGCCGGGGATGTTGAAGATGCCCTCGGTGACGATCGCGCCGCCCATGAGGGAGCCGAGGTCGGCGCCCAGGTAGGTGACGACCGGGATCAGCGAGTTGCGCAGTACGTGGATGCCGATGACCCGGCTCTTCGGCAGGCCCTTGGCCTTCGCGGTACGGATGTAGTCGGCGCGGAGGTTCTCCGCGACCGATGCCCGTGCCAGACGCGCGATGTAGGCGAGCGAGACCGAACCGAGCACCAGACCCGGCAGCACGTAGCTGATGAATCCGTCATCGGTACTGGAGACGGGGAACAGTCCCCATTCCTGCCCGAGGAAGGTCTGGCTGACGTTACCGAGCACGAAGATCGGGACGGCGATGACGAACAGGGTGGAGACGAGCACCAGGTTGTCGATGAAGCTGCCGCGGCGCATACCGGCGAGCACACCGGCGATGACGCCGATGATGAGCTCGAAGGTGAAGGCCACACCGGCGACCTTCAGCGTCTCGGGCCAGGCCTCGGCCAGGAGCTCGACGATGGGCCGGCCTTGGTTGATGGACTCACCGAAGTCGCCCTGGAGCAGACCCGTGAAGTAGTACCAGTACCGGACGAAGAACGGGTCGTCCAGGTGGTACTGAGCGGTGAGCGTCGCTCTGATGTTGTCGGGTACGGGCTTCTCGCCGTACAGGTTCTGGATGGGGTCGCCACCCATCTGCGTGACGAGAAAATAGACGATCAACGTGGTGCCGATGAAGACGGGCACCATCTGAAGGATTCGTCGGATGACGAACCGGCCCATGGATCCTCCTCGCGAGAAGCGGCGGGGGCTGGTGTTGCCGGCCCCCGCCGCCGTTCTCGACTCTTAAATGTGGGTCAGATGCCTGAGGCCGTTAGGCCTTGGAGATCTTGGTGACGTCGACCCGGTTGAAGAGGTCCATCTCGACGTTCGCGACCTTCTTGCTGTGCGCGAAGACGTTCTTACCGAAGCGGAGCGGGATCACCGGCATGTCCTGGACGAGGATGTCCTCGGCCTGCTGCCACAGCTTGATGGCTTCCTCGGACGACTTCGCCGCGCGGCCGTCCTCGACCAGCTTGTCGAACTTCTTGTTGCTGTAGCCGTAGTAGTTCGAGGAACCACCGGTGGTGAACAGCGGGCCCAGGTAGTTCTCCATGGACGGGTAGTCCATGATCCAGCCCATGCGGAACATGCCGGAGAACTTCTTCTGCTCGACCTGCTTCAGCAGCTCGGCGAACTGCGGCACGGGAGTGCCGACGCAGTCGACGCCGAGGTTCTTCTTGATCTGGTTGCAGGTCGCCTCGACCCACTCCTTGTGAGCACCATCGCCGTTGTAGCCGATGTTGATCTTGTTGCCCTCGACGCCGCCGGCCTTCGCGAGAAGGGCCTTGGCAGCGGCCGGGTCGAACTTGCAGGAGTCACCGCAGGTGTTGTCGCGGTAGCCGCCGACGACCGGGGACACGAAGGAACGCGCCGGGGTCTGCGAGTCGTTGAGGATCACCTTGGTGATCTCTTCGCGGTCGATGGCCATCGAGATCGCCTTGCGGACCTCGGGCTTCGAGTACTTCTTGTCGTACGTCGGGAACGACACGAACTGGAAGGTCGAGGCCGGGGAGGACTTGAAGCGCTCACCGAACTGCTTCGGGGCGTTCGCGAGCTCGGAGCTCGGGACCTGCGGGATGACGTCCAGGGCGCCGGCGACGACGTCCTTATACATCGTCTCCTGCTTCTGGTAGATCTTGTACGTCACCGAGTCCACGAGGGGCTTGTTCGTGCCCGTGTAGTCAGGGTTCTTGACGACCTTGATCGACTTGTTGTGGTCCCACTTGCCCTCGATCTTGAAGGCGCCCTGGCCGATCGGAGCCTGCTCGTACGCCTTGATGTTGGCGATGGCAGCGTCCGGCAGCGGGTAGAACACCGTGTAGCCGAGGACGGTCTTGTAGTCGGCGAAGGGCTTCGCCAGCTTGACCGTGAAGGTGGTGTCGTCGACGACCTTGAGGCCCGACATCTCCTTGGCGGAGGGCTCGGGGGCCTTCTTCGGGCCCTCCTCGCCGTCCGGGTCCGCCGGGTTGAGGGCGTCGTAGCCCTCGATGGTGGCGAAGAAGTAGTTGCCGTCGGCCGCGTTCGGGCCGTAGGCGCCCCAGTTCCAGCCCTGGACGTAGCTCTTGGCGGTCACCGGGGTGCCGTCGTGGAACTTCTGGCCCGGCTTGATCTTCACGGTCCAGAGCAGGTTGTCGGTCGACGTGATCGACTCGGCAGCGTCCTCGACCGGCTGGTTCTTGGCGTCGTAGCTGACGAGCGGACGGAACAGCGCGTCCAGCACCTGCGAGCCCTCGGACTCGGTCGTCGTCTGCGGAACGAGGCGCTTCGGCTCGGAGATGCCGACGCTTACTTCGCCGCCGGCCTTGCCCTTGCCCCCCTCTTCCTTGTCCGTGCCGCCACCACAGGCGGTTACTGCCAGGGCGACGACGATCGCGCCCGATACCCACTTGGCGCTCTTGGCACCGCGCATGGGTTCCTCCTCATGAGTCCACTTGTCACTACGAGAGGGGCTCCTGGAGACGGCCGACACCCCTGACGGCCCAGGACTCCAGCGCCCCGAGTGTGCTCGTGAGTCGGCACTCCCCACAGTGCGTGACCCATTGACCCGAGCTCAATGGAGCCAACTATTAAGTACGCCCGGGCTGTAAACCACACTTAAGCGGTCTCGTTTTGACAACATCACCAAGGCGCTAGGGGTCAAAATCCGGACAAACCAATCACAGACAGACACGCCCGAAACGGACTGTTAACACACGTACCGGAGAGCAACGTTCGGAATACGGACGCCTCGCCGTGAAATCGGTTTGACTCGGCCGGGCATCCGATCCCGGCTTCTCGCGCCCCTCGGCGGGTCGCACCGACCGGCCCAACGGGCCCGTCAACCTCAGAAGTTGCTCAAAACTGTGTCCTATGTCTCCGGCGAGCCGCAAGACTCCCCTCCGACCCGCTGACCACGGGTCGCACCGCCGCTTCGACCGAGCGGCACCACACGAGGGGAACACCATGCGTAACAAGTTCACGGCAGGCCTTGTCACCACCTGTCTGTCCGCCGCCACGCTGGCCCTGCTGCCGGCCGGCAACGCCCAGGCCGCCGAGATGATGTGCAGCCCGGGGACGCAGAAGTACACCTGGTCCACCGTCAGCAAGGCTCCGGTCGTCACCCACCGCAAGGCGATCGAGCACTACACCGGCGGCATCGTGACCAAGACCGTCAGCGCTTCGTCCGTCACCACCATCACGGCTTCCGTCACCGCCACCGCGGGCGTCGAGGTCAGCGGCAGCGTCGCGCTGGCCAGCCTCAGCGGAAAGGTCGGCGTGGAGCTGAAGGCCGAGGGCTCGAAGACCAAGACCACGGCCGAGTCCATCACCCACCGGCTGTCCTCCCGCGGCAAGTACGTCCTGTACGCGGGCACCGTCAAGACCCAGGGCTACTACACCCAGTTCCGCTGCGACCGCGGCACCCGCTGGGTGAACACCGGCAACTACGGCAAGGCCGTCAGCTTCACCGTGGCCACCGAGGGCGGCCTCAAGTGCGGCACCAGCGTCCCGGCCGGCAGCCTCGCCGCGTACGCCAAGCGCTACTGCTGACCTGAGCCGTACCGAACGTCCGGGCTGACCACCCGGGCGTCGGGGGAAGCCGCGTAGCAGGGGGAGCTGCGTAGCGGGGGAGCACCACAAGGCGGGGGACGCCCCGCCGAACGCAGAACGCCGAACGCCCGGCCGGAGGAATCCGGCCGGGCGTTCGGCGTCGGCCGATCGGCCGGGTCAGCCGTTCTTGGCGCGGGAGGACGCGCGACCACGCGCGTTCTGGTCCAGGATGACCTTGCGGATACGCACGGCCTCCGGGGTGACCTCGACGCACTCGTCGTCGCGGCAGAACTCCAGCGACTGCTCCAGGGACAGCTTCCGCGGCGGGACGATCGCCTCGAAGGAGTCGGCGGAGGCGGAGCGCATGTTGGTGAGCTTCTTCTCCTTGGTGATGTTCACGTCCATGTCGTCGGAGCGCGAGTTCTCGCCGACGATCATGCCCTCGTACACCTCGGTGCCGGGGTCGGTGAACAGGACGCCGCGCTCCTGGAGGTTCGTCATCGCGAAGGCGGTGACGGCGCCGGCGCGGTCGGCGACCAGCGAACCGTTGTTACGGGTCGTCAGCGTGCCGAACCACGGCTCGTGGCCCTCGTGGATCGAGTGGGCGATACCCGTACCGCGGGTGTTGGTGAGGAACTCCGTACGGAAGCCGATGAGGCCACGGGACGGAACGACGAACTCCATGCGGACCCAGCCGGAGCCGTGGTTCGACATGTTGTCCATGCGGCCCTTGCGGACGCCCATGAGCTGCGTGACCGCGCCCATGTGCTCCTCGGGCACGTCGACCGTCAGACGCTCGACGGGCTCGTGCACCTTGCCGTCGACGAGCTTCGTGACGACCTGCGGCTTGCCGATGGTGAGCTCGAAGCCCTCGCGGCGCATCTGCTCGACCAGGATGGCGAGCGCCAGCTCACCACGGCCCTGGACCTCCCAGGCGTCGGGACGCTCGGTGTCGAGGACGCGGAGCGAGACGTTACCGATCAGCTCGCGGTCCAGACGGTCCTTGACCTGGCGGGCGGTGACCTTGCGCTGCTTGACCGCGGACTTGGCGTCCGCGCCCTTGCCGGTGCCACCGCGGCCGACGAGCGGCGAGGTGTTCGTACCGATGGTCATGGAGATGGCCGGCTGGTCGACCGTGATCAGCGGCAGCGCGATCGGGTTCTCCGGGTCGGCCAGGGTCTCGCCGATCATGATGTCGGGGATACCGGCGACGGCGCAGATGTCACCGGGGCCCGCGACCTCGGCGGGCTTGCGGGTGAGCGCCTCGGTCATCATCAGCTCGGTGATGCGGACGTTGGAGATCGTGCCGTCACGCTTGATCCACGCGACCGTCTGGCCCTTGCGCAGCTCGCCCTGCTCGACGCGGAGCAGCGCGATGCGGCCGAGGAAGTTGTCGGCGTCCAGGTTGGTGACGTGGGCCTGGAGGGGGGCCTCCTCGTCGTACACCGGGGCCGGGACGTGCTCCAGGATGGTGGCGAAGAACGGCTCCAGGCTGTCGCTGTCCGCGGGGACCGTGCCGTTCTCCGGCTTGGTCAGCGAGGCGATGCCGTCACGGCCGCAGGCGTAGACGATCGGGAACTCGATCTGGTCCTCGTCCGCGTCCAGGTCGAGGAAGAGGTCGTAGGTCTCGTTGACGACCTCGTCGATCCGGGAGTCCGGGCGGTCCGTCTTGTTGATGCAGAGGATGACCGGCTTGCGCTGCTGGAGCGCCTTGCGCAGCACGAAGCGGGTCTGCGGGAGCGGACCCTCGGAGGCGTCCACGAGGAGGACGACCGCGTCCACCATCGACAGACCGCGCTCGACCTCGCCACCGAAGTCGGCGTGGCCGGGGGTGTCGATGATGTTGATCGTGATCGGGGCCCCGCCGTCCTTGGGGTGATACTTCACCGCCGTGTTCTTGGCGAGGATCGTGATGCCCTTCTCACGCTCCAGGTCGTTCGAGTCCATCATGCGGTCGTCGAGCTGCTGGTGGGCGGCGAAGGCACCGGCCTGCTTGAGCATGGCGTCGACGATGGTCGTCTTGCCGTGGTCGACGTGGGCGACGATGGCGACGTTACGGATGTCGTGGCGCGTGGGCATGGGTGCTTGCGCTTCTCTCGGATCGTGGGATGCGGCGTCAGTTCCTCGTACGCCCACCGGGCGGACGCGCCACGGCTATGTCCTATGGTACGGGGCTGCCGCGCAAGGGGCTTCCCCGGCCAAGATCCGAGAAGGTCGGGCGGGATGCGCAGGGGGTGTGGGGAGGTCGTGCGGCCGGGTCAAGGGGCCGACGCGATCCTGCCCGCCGGGATCACCGGCGGGCAAGGAAATTGAGCAGCTTCTGAGCTTGTGACCTGTGGTTTCAGCGGTTTCGCTCGGTACCCTTGGTCGTTTCGGTCTTCTTGAAACCGATGTCCTGGTAACGGGGTCCGGCGAGACCCCAGGCGCCGGCGTTCACCAGATCGGCCTTCGCGGCGACGAGCTGGGGCCGCTGGTAGAGGGGGATGGAGCCGGCGGCGGCCCAGATCCGTGCGTCGGCCTGACGCACGAGTTCGCGGGCCTCCTCCTCGTCGAGCGTGCCCGCCGCCTGGTCGAAGAGCTGGTCGATGCGGTCGGTGCCGACCCGCGAGTAGTTCTGCTCGACGAGCAGGGAGCCGTCCGAGGCCGGCTCGGGCTTGGCGAAGATCGGCCGGGCGTCCGTCGCGGGGAAGGCGGAGGCGGGCCAGGAGTAGAGGGCCAGGTCGTAGTCGCCCGAGGCCACGTGGTCCTTGAAGAAGCTGTCGTCGGAGACCTTGGTGACCTCGGTGCGGATGCCGACCGCGTCGAGCATCCGGACGATCCGGTCGCCGACCGCCCGCAGCGACTCGGAGCCGGGTCCCGACGGCAGGACGAAGCGGAGGCTGAGCGGCTTGCCGTCCTTTCCGAGGGCCTTGGTGGCCTCGGGCACGGTCGCGGGGGCGGCGGTGCCGCGCGGGGCGTAGGCCCCGGCGACGCCCTTGTCGGTCCTGGCGGCCGGGTGGGCGGCGCGGGCGCCGGAGCCCGTACCGGTGTCGAGTGCCTCGGCGCGGGCCAGGAGGGCGGCGCTCTGGCGGGCGGCGGCGGGGGCCGGGGCGAGGACGTGGGTGCCGCTCTCGGGGCCGCCGGCGCCGATGACGGGGGCGGGGGCGGCACGGCGCTCGCCCGGCTTGTCGTCCCCGACGATGTAGAGGCCTTCGTCGGAGGCGGCGTCGGCGTCCTTCTTCTTGGCGTCCTCCTTATCGGCGTCCTTCTCGCCCGTCTTCTCGCCCGTCTTCTCGCCCGTCTTCTCGCCCGTCTCCTTCTTGGCGTCCTTCTCGCCCGCCTTCTTCTCGGCCTCGCTGCCCGCCTTGGTGCCCGCGGGCTTCCGTACCGCCCCGCCCGGGACCCAGCCGGCGTCGGCGAGGAGCGCCCGCGCCTCCTTGGTGTCCTGGTCGCCGAGGGCGTCACTGCTGTCCGCGTACGCCGCCTGGCCGGCGAGGGCCAGGTGGCTGCCGGGGGGGCTCGCGGGGAGGCCGAGCGGCTTGAGTACGGATTCGGCCAACTCCTGGCGGTTGATGGCACGGGCCACCGCGCGCCGTACCCGCTCGTCCGCGAGCGGCCCGGACTCGCCGTTCAGCGAGAGCTGGGTGTAGGCGGGCTCCAGGGACTTGCGGACCACGTACGTCGCCAGGGTGTCCTGCGCGCTCGCGTAGGCGGCGATGGCCTGCTGGTTCTCCTTGCGGGCGGCCTGGACCTCCTCCGCCTTCTCCTCGTCGGAGCCGTGGGCGAGGGCCCAGGACCACAGCGCCTTGGAGGGGGTGATCGCGGATCCGGGGCCGTGGGCGAGGGCCGCCTGCGCGCCACCGCGTCCGGCGCGGGCGTCGCGGAGCGCGAGGGCGATCCGCTCGGCGGTGGACCGGTCGATCTCGGCCAGGTCGAGGGTGCCCGCGGCGAGGGCGTCCGCCCGGTCGGCCCGAGGGACGGCCTTGAGCACGAGGCTGTCGAGCTTGACGGGCGCGCCCCACCAGCGGGGGTTGCGGGTGAGGGTCACGTTGCCGTTCTTGCGGTCGACCCCCTTCAGCAGGAACGGTCCTGCGGTGGCCTTGAGGGTGGTGCGGGCTCCGTCGTTGAAGGAGCCCGGGGAGCCCATCACCTGCTTCGGGTAGAGCGGGGTGAAGAGGGACTGCCAGTCGGCGTAGGGCTTGGAGAAGGTGACCCGTACCTCCAGGTCGTTCTTCCCCCGCTCGATCTTCTCGATCCGCTCGTAGCCGGAGTTGCGGGCGGTCCAGTACGCCGTGTCGCGGCCGCTCAGCGCCCGCCACTGGGCCACGAAGTCGGGCGCGCCGATCTCGCGTCCGTCGCTCCACACCGCCTGCTGGTGCAGCTTGTAGAGGACGACCTGCTTGGGCTCCGTCTCGACGACCTGCGCGGACTCCAGGTAGTCGGGGTTCATCCGGGGCCTGCCGCGCTCGTCGAGCGTGTAGAGGGAGGGGAGTACGGCCCCGGCGACGCGGGAGGTGGTGCCGTCGGCGTCGGCCTGGAAGGTGTTGAAGGTGGTGGGCAGCGCGTCGACGGCCCAGCGCACGGTGCCTCCGTCGGCGACCTGGTCGCGCGCGGTGGGCGCGTTGTCCGCGGCCGCGGCCGGGGCCTCGCCGGCGTCGTCGCCAGAGCTGCACCCGGCGAGGACGGTGACGGCGAGGACGGCGCTGGTGAGGGTGGCGACGGAGCGGAGCGTGCGGGAGCGGGGGCTCCTGGAGCATGTCCTCCCGCGAGGGGCGCCGATCTGGGACATGACTTGTACCCCTTCGTCCAGATTCATTCCATTTGGAGATGATCACACCTATTGCTCATACACTGAAAAGGACGAAGCGGATCCGGCCACGACGACACGGCGGCACGTCCGGAAAACACCACCCGTGCGGCCCAAACCGCCGGAGACCGGGGCGCTCCGGACGGGTGGAATCACGTACACACGGCTTCACAAGCGGGATGTGACGCGCGACACTCGCGTGTGACCCGCGCTCGTGGAAGTGAGGGCAACCATGTCCGTTCAGGACGACCTGGCGGCCGTCAAGCGCCGCCTGCAAGACCTGGAACACACGGTCGAAGAGCTGGAACGCCGGGTCGGAGGCGAGCCGGGCGCGCCCCCGTCGCCGTCCTCGTCCGAGGCCCGCGCCGAGGGTCTGGTGACCATCCCCGACGCCCCGTACGACTCCGGGCTGTGGACGGACACCGACGACGAGGGACTGGGAGCACGCGACCGCCACGCGCCGTAGAGACGTGTAGAGGCCCGTTGGGGCCCGGAGAGCTTGGGGCCGGGACTGCTTGGGGCCTAGAGCCGTAGAGCCGTAGAGCCGAGGAGGCCCTGTTGGCCACAGGTACGGAACCCCCCGGGGCCGCGACGGGGGTGCGCTCCGCGGGGCGCGCCTCCATCGCCGCCCGCCATCTGCGCACCGACCGCTGGTGGCTCTCCCCCGCCGCCACCGCCGCCGGACTGCTCGCCTTCGTCGCGTACTCGACCTGGCGGGCGTTCGCCAACGCCGACTACTACGCGGCGCCCTACGTCTCGCCGTTCTACTCGCCCTGTCTGGCGGAGAACTGCGTCCCCATGCGCGGCGGCCCGAACTGGGAGGTCTTCGGCAGCTGGTGGGGGCTCTCCCCCGCCCTGCTGATCCTCGTCTTCCCCCTGGGCTTCCGGCTGACCTGCTACTACTACCGGAAGGCGTACTACCGCGGCTTCTGGGCGTCTCCCCCGGCCTGCGCGGTCGCCGAGCCCCACCGGACGTACACCGGCGAGACCCGCCTCCCGCTGATCCTGCAGAACCTCCACCGGTACTTCTTCTACGCGGCCCTTCCGGTGGCCGGAATCCTCACGTACGACACCGTGCTCACCTTCCGGAACGCCGACTACGCATGGGGCCACGCCGGGCTCGGGACGCTCCTCTTCCTCGTCAACATCGCTCTCATCTGGGCGTACACCCTCTCCTGCCACTCCTGTCGGCACATCGTCGGCGGCCGTCTGCGGCACTTCTCGAAGCATCCCGTCCGCTACCGGCTGTGGACCTGGACGGGCCGGCTGAACGCCCGCCACATGCTGCTCGCCTGGTCCTCCCTCATCAGCGTCGCCCTCTGCGACCTGTACGTGTACCTGCTCGCCACCGGCACCTTCGACGACCCGAGGTTCTTCTGAGATGACGCACGTCGAGCGAGAGCAGTGGGACGTGGTCGTGGTCGGCGCGGGCGGCGCGGGACTGCGCGCCGCGATCGAGGCACGCCGTGCGGGCGCCCGTACGGCCGTCATCTGCAAGTCCCTGTTCGGCAAGGCGCACACCGTGATGGCCGAGGGCGGCATCGCCGCCTCCATGGCCAACGTCCACCCGCAGGACGACTGGAAGACCCACTTCCGCGACACCATGCGCGGCGGCAAGTTCCTCAACCAGTGGCGGATGGCCGAGCTGCACGCCCAGGAGGCACCCGAGCGGGTCTGGGAGCTGGAGACCTGGGGCGCGCTCTTCGACCGCACACCGGACGGCCGGATCTCCCAGCGCAACTTCGGCGGCCACGAGTACCCGAGGCTCGCCCACGTCGGCGACAGGACAGGCCTCGAACTGCTCCGCACCCTCCAGCAGAAGACCGTGGGACTCCAGCAGGAGGACCACCGCGAGACCGGCGACCACGAGTCGCGCCTGAAGGTCTTCCAGGAGTTCACCGTCACCCGGGTCCTGAAGGACGCCGACGGGAAGGTCGCCGGGGTGTTCTGCTACGAACGGGAGACCGGCCGCTTCCTCGTCCTGGAAGCGCCCTCCGTCGTCCTCGCGACCGGCGGCATCGGCAAGTCCTTCAAGGTGACGTCCAACTCGTGGGAGTACACGGGCGACGGGCACGCGCTCGCGCTGCTCGCCGGCGCGCCCCTGGTCAACATGGAGTTCGTGCAGTTCCACCCGACCGGCATGGTCTGGCCGCCGTCGGTGAAGGGCATCCTCGTCACCGAGTCCGTCCGCGGCGACGGCGGGGTGCTGCGGAACTCCGACGGCCGGCGCTTCATGTTCGACTACGTCCCCGACGTCTTCAAGGAGAAGTACGCGGAGACGGAGGAGGAGGGCGACCGCTGGTACGAGGACCCCGACCACAACCGGCGCCCGCCCGAACTGCTGCCGCGCGACGAGGTGGCCCGGGCCATCAACTCCGAGGTGAAGGCGGGACGCGGCTCTCCGCACGGCGGGGTGTTCCTGGACGTGTCGACCCGGATGCCGGCCGACGCGATCCGGCGCCGGCTGCCCTCGATGTACCACCAGTTCAAGGAGCTGGCCGACGTCGACATCACGGCGGAGGCGATGGAGGTCGGGCCGACCTGCCACTACGTGATGGGCGGGGTCGCCGTCGACTCGGAGACGGCGGCGACGGTCGGCGTGCCGGGGCTCTTCGCCGCGGGAGAGGTCGCCGGCGGCATGCACGGCTCCAACCGGCTCGGCGGGAACTCCCTCTCCGACCTGCTGGTCTTCGGACGGCGGGCCGGTCTGCACGCGGCGCGGTACGCGATGTCGGGCGCCTCCGGCAGGGTCGTGGCCGCGCGTGTCGAGGCGGCGGACGTCGAGGCCGCGGCGGCGGAGGCACTGGCTCCGTTCGCCGGGCCCGACGGGCACGCTCCCGAGAACCCGTACACGCTCCACCAGGAGCTCCAGCAGACGATGAACGACCTCGTCGGGATCATCCGGCGGGAGGGCGAGATGGCCGAGGCCCTGGAACGGATCGCCGCCCTGCGCGCGCGGGCCCGCCGGATCTCGGTCGAGGGCCACCGGCAGTTCAACCCCGGCTGGCACCTGGCCCTGGACCTGCGGAACATGCTGCTCGTCGGCGAGTGCGTGGCCCGCGCCGCCCTGGAACGCACCGAGTCCCGGGGCGGGCACACCCGCGAGGACTACCCGGCGATGGACCGCGCCTGGCGGCCGGTGAACCTGCTGTGCCGGACGTCGGACGGGGGCGGGATCGCGCTCGAACGGACCCTCACGGAGCCGATCCGGTCCGACCTGCTCGCGCTCTTCGAGCAGGAGGAGCTGGCCAAGTACCTCGCCGAGGACGAACTGGAAGGGGGCCTTGGCGCATGAGTACGTACGACGCGAGCTTCCGGATCTGGCGGGGCGACGCCGACGGCGGCGAGCTGACCGACTACACGGTGGAGGTGCACGACGGGGAGGTCGTCCTCGACGTCGTGCACCGCCTGCAGGCCACCCAGACACCGGACCTCGCGGTGCGCTGGAACTGCAAGGCGGGCAAGTGCGGGTCGTGCTCGGCCGAGATCAACGGCCGGCCGCGACTGCTCTGCATGACCAGGATGTCGGTGTTCGCACGGGACGAGGTGATCACCGTGACGCCGATGCGCGCCTTCCCCGTCGTCCGCGACCTGGTCACGGACGTCTCCTTCAACTACGCGAAGGCGCGGGAGATCCCGGCCTTCGTACCGCCGGCCGGGCTCGGTCCTGGCGAGTACCGGATGCGGCAGGAGGACGTCGAGCGCTCGCAGGAGTTCAGGAAGTGCATCGAGTGCTTCCTGTGCCAGGACACCTGCCATGTCGTCCGCGACCACGAGGAGAACAAGGAGGCCTTCGCGGGGCCCCGCTTCCTCATGCGGATCGCGGAGCTCGACATGCACCCGCTGGACGCGGCGGAGGAGGCCGGCACCGACCGGCGGCGGACGGCGCAGGAGGAGCACGGGCTCGGCTACTGCAACATCACCAAGTGCTGTACGGAGGTGTGCCCGGAGTCCATCCGCATCACGGACAACGCGCTGATCCCGATGAAGGAGCGGGTCGTGGACCGGAAGTACGACCCGCTCGTGTGGCTCGGCAACACCATCAGGCGGCGGAAGGCCTAGGGTTTTTCGTTTGGATCAGGCCGGATCAGGGAGCGGGGTCTGGTGCATGGGGTCTCCCCAGGCCCGCAGGGCCCAGGGAACGCCTCGCAAGGCGGAGGAGGGCCAGAGTGCGGGCGGGGAGGCACAGGGTCTGGCCGTGCCGGGCGAACAGCTCGTCGCGCGAGGTGAAGCGGCCGAGGTCCGTGCGGAGGTGGGCGGACAGGTCGCAGGGCGCGGTGCCGGCGCAGGCGGCCGGGGCGTCCCAGTCGACGCCGGTCCGGGCGACGGCCTCGAAGAGCGTCTCGGGGCCGGAGTTGGTGAAACCTCCGCCGGAGCCGCCGCCCTGCTCGGGCGGGGCCTGACCGGTGAACAGCTCGGCGATGGGCACCCAGGTGCCGTCGAGCCGGAACTCGGGCCAGGCCAGGACTACCTCCTCGGGCACGAACCGGCGCAGCTTCGGGAAGCGCGGGTACCAGAAGTGACCGTCGACGAGCAGGCCCCGCACCCTGGTCGGCACGCCGAGCGACCGGGCGACCGCCTCCAGGGCCGCCATCCGCTGGCTGCAGGAGCCACGGCCGAGCCGTAGCGTCCGCGACACCCGGCGCAGGTCCTCCACGGAGTACACCGGCCGTACCGTCGCGGCGATGATCCCGTGGGCCACCTGGAGCCGGGCGCGGTCCGTGACCGCTCCCCGCGCCTCGGACTCGCTCCGCACCCGCGCCGTGAGGGCGCGGACCAGGGGGTCACCGAGGTCCAGGATCGCGGTGGGCCGGGTGGACCCGGCGACCTCGGCGGCCGCGGGAGCCTCCGGGACCGCTCCCCCGCGGGTTCGATCGGCGCGGACCGGCATCAGCAGACGGCTGGTCATGACGTGCTCCCCCCTCGGCCACGGCCTCCCCGGGCCATGCGCCCCATCCTGCACCACCGGCTCGGCGGCGTCAGTGCCAGCCCGCACGGTAGGCCGCCCAGTCGCCCTCCTTCGCGGCGAAGTCGACGTAGAGCGCGACGCCGAAGCGCTGACGGCCGGGGTCGGTGCGCCCGAGGCCGAGTCTGGTGCCCCTGACGGCCGCGTCGACGGTCTCCGCGTTGTCGTGGTGACCGAGGTCGTCCTCGTGGAAGAAGGGGAGGCCCATCAGCAGGTCGGTCGACTCGGGGGTGACTTCGAGGGCGAGGCTGGTCTGCTGGGCGACGTATCCGCCGTAGAGGCTCTCCAGCGGCATCCAGGTGTCGTACGACATGACGGCGATCTGGTCGACGCGCCGGGCCACCTGGCCGAAGAACTCCTGCGACCACCACTTCTCGCTGCCGCTGACCGCGCCGTTCACCGAGTGGAGGCCGGGCAGCGGGTCGATCTGGTGGGCGGCGACCGAGAGCAGCGCCGTCCGCGACCGGGTCAGCTTCCCGAGGTCGTCGAGGAGGGAGAGGTAGTGGGCGTCGTCGGACAGCAGCGGCTCCAGGTCGAAGTGGACCCCGTCGAAGCCGGCGTCCAGGATCTGCCGGGCCGAGGTGACCACGGCGGCCCGGGACCCGGCCTTCTCCAGGTGGAGTCCGTCGGGCCCCTCGGTGGCCAGAATGTCGCCGAGCCACGCCTGCACGCGTATCCCGGGCATCGTGCGGTGCACCGCGTCGATGAGCCACTTCGCACGGGGGTACCGGGCGGCGGGCAGGGTGCCGTCGTGCTCCAGGGGTCCGGCGTGGACGTACAGGTCGCGTATGCCCGTGCCCTTGATCCGCTCGGCGAACGCGGCGAGGTCGGCGTCCTTGCGCCGCCCGTCGACCCACGCGTGTCCGAGCCAGATGGCGTCCTTGCCCCGCGTCCGGGCGTCCTCCCTGAGGTCGCCCGCGTAACTGACGCGCAGGGCGAGCGCGCCGAACAGCGGGGGCACCACGAGGACGAGGACGAGCCCGAGCACGAACCAGCGCCCCCTTCGCCACATACTCCTCAGCCGTCCACTCACCCGAGTCCCCCAAGAGCCGTCGTGTCACTGGTACCACCGCCTCACACCGTAGCGGCGGCTACTGACAGTGACGCCGGGCTGTGCAGAATGGTTTCCGTACGGACGGCCGGCCTCCGCTCGTCCGGATGTCCGTCCGGCCGGCCGCCCGGACGTTTGCCGGTCCAGCCCTCCAGTCGTCCGGTCGCGGGGTGACATACGCGGACATAACCTCCCCTTTGTGACACGAAAAGCCACCCGAGCCCTTCTCGCGGTACTGGTGGCGGCGTGGTGGCTCCTCGTGCCCGCCGTTCACGGTGCCCACGCCGACGACCCCCTCGTCCTGTCCCGGGACGGCCAGATCACCGACCGCGTGGGCGCCCTCGGCGACCGGCGCCCCTCCGTGGTCCAGGCCCTCGACCGGCTCTACGACGACCGGCGCGTCCAGCTCTTCGTCGTCTACGTACGGGACTTCTCCGGCCGCTCGGGGCAGACCTGGGCCGACGCCACGGCGGAGCGCAACGGCCTCGGGACGGACGACGTCCTGCTCGCCGTCGCCACCCACGACCGCCAGTACGGCTACTCCGCCGACCCCGGCTCGCGCTTCACGCAGGGCCAGCTCGACGAGGTGTCGCGGACCGCGATCGAACCGGCGCTGCGGCAGAACGACTGGGCGGGGGCCGCCATCGGTGCCGCCGACGGGTACGCGGCCGTCCTCGCGGGACAGCCCGTCCCCGCTCCGACCATCACACCGGGGCCGACCGACCCGGGCGGCGCGGCCGACGAGGGGACCTCGGGGGCCGACCTGCTCCTGCCGCTGGTCCTCGTCGGCGGCGCAGGGGCCGTGGGGGCGTACGCGTACGTCAAGCGGCGCCGGCGGACGGAGACCCGCACCACGCCACAGGGCGGTCAGGGCTGGGGCGCCCCGAAGGAGCCCGCGCCGCCGTCCCTCGACGAGCTCGACGGCGAGGCCCGCAGGACGCTGGTCGCCACCGACGACGCCGTCCGCACCAGTCAGGAGGAACTGGGTTTCGCCTCCGCCCAGTTCGGCGAGGAGGCGGTACGTCCCTTCACCGAGGCGGTCACCTTCGCCGGGGAGCAGCTGACGGCCTCGTTCCGGCTGCGGCAGAAGCTCGACGACGCCTTTCCCGAGGACGACTCGACCCGCCGGTCCATGCTGGAGGAGATCCTGCGGCGCTGCGGGGAGGCGAACGCCCGCCTCGACGCGGAGAGCGAGGACTTCGACCGGCTCCGGGCCCTGGAGCGGAGCGCGCCCGAGGCGCTGGACGCGGTCGAGGCCGCCTTCCGTGAGCAGACCGGGCGGACGGGCACGGCCGAGGCGGCGCTCACGGCGATGCGGGAGCGGTACGCGGAGACGGCCGCCGCGCCCGTCGCGAGCGCCGCCGAACAGGCCAAGGACCGGCTCGTGTTCGCGACGACCCATGTCAACCAGGCCCGTCAGCAGATCGACGCCGGTGACAACGGCGGGGCCGCCGTGCACATCCGGGCGGCCGAGGGCGCCGTGGACCAGGCGGCCCGGCTGATCGAGGCCGTGGACCGGCGGGCGCAGGAGCTGGCCGAGGCGGTGGGCAGGCTGCCGGGCGCCCTGACGGAGACGGACGCGGACCTCGCGGACGCCCGGGGCCTGTTGAAGGGGACGGCCGAAGGGGTGTCCACGGCCGATCTCCAGGGCCGGATCGCCCGCGCCGAGTCGGTGGTCGCGGAGGTGCGGCGCGTCGTGGACACCGGGCGGTACGACCCGCTCGACGCCCTGCGCCGGGTCGAGGAGGCCGACGCGGCGCTCGACGAGGCCCTGGAGGGCGCGCGGGAGCGCGAATCGGGCAGCCGGCGCGCCCGCGCGCTCCTCGATCAGGTGATGCTGACGGCCCGCTCGGCGATCGGGGCGGCCTCGGACTACATCACCACCCATCGGGGCGCCGTGGGCAGCGAGGCCCGTACGCGCCTTGCCGAGGCGCAGCGCCGCTGGGAGAAGGCGCGTGGCCTCGGTGACGCCGGCGACCCGCAGGCCGCCCTCGCGGAGGCCCAGCAGGCGGACGTGCTCGCGCGGCGCGCCCAGGACCTGGCCGAGCAGGACGTCCGGACCTATGGGAACCCGAACGGCCTGGGCGGTGTATCAGGAGTAGGAGGAAGCGGTGGCGGCGGGCTCGGCGGGGCCGTGCTCGGCGGCATCATCCTCGGCGGACTGTTCGGCGGGGGAAGGGGAGGCGGACGTGGGGGGTTCGGTGGGGGTTCGGGCGGGGGGTTCGGGGGCGGAGGCTTCGGCGGCGGGCCCGGCAGCTTCGGCGGCAGCGGCACGCGCGGCCGGCTGGGCGGCGGCGGCCGTTTCTGAGGGCGGCGCGAGCCGTGTCCTGCCCTCGTCTTTCCCTCTCGAGGAACCCAAGGAGAAGAGCGATGACCAAGCAGACCGTTCTCGGCCGCGTGACCCAGCTGGCGAAGGCCAACATCAACGCGCTGCTGGACCAGGCGGAGGATCCGCAGAAGATGCTGGACCAGCTGATCCGCGACTACTCGAACAACATCGCGGAGGCGGAGGAGGCGGTGGCCTCGACCATCGGCAATCTCCGGCTGATGGAGCAGGACCATCAGGAGGACGTGACGGCGGCGAAGGAGTGGGGCGGCAAGGCGCTCGCCGCCAGCCGGAAGGCCGACGAGCTGCGGGGCGGCGGGCGGACGGCGGAGGCGGACCGCTTCGACAACCTGGCGAAGGTGGCGCTGGGCCGCCAGCTCCAGTCGGAGAAGGAGGCGAGGACGGCGGAGCCGACGATCGCCGCGCAGACCGAGGTGGTGTCGAAGCTCAGGACGGGCCTGGACCAGATGAAGGCCAAGCTCGGCGAGTTGCAGGCGAAGCGCGACGAGCTGGTGGCCCGCGCCCGGTCGGCCCAGGCTCAGAACACGATGATGGACGCGGTGAAGAGCATCGACCTCCTCGACCCGACCAGCGAGCTGAGCCGCTTCGAGGACAAGGTGCGCCGGGAGGAGGCGCGGGCGATGGGCAAGCAGGAGCTCGCCGCCTCTTCGCTGGACGCCCAGTTCGAGCAGCTGGACGCGCTGGGCGACAGCGCCGAGATCGAGGCCCGGCTGGCCGCGCTCAAGGGCTGATCGGTACGTGGCTGCGCCGTGCGGCCGGCCGGGTGCGGCGGCGGTCAGAACATGCTGAGGAGTTGTTCCACGGTGGGTTCCCCCGCGCCTTCGCCGTCCGGCAGGGCCAGTTCGAACCAGACGGTCTTGCCGCGCGGGGTGCGCCGCGAGCCCCAGGAGGAGCTGAGCAGTCCCACCAGCTGGAGGCCGCGCCCGCCCTCGTCGGTGTCCTTGGCGCGGCGGCGCCGCGGCTGGACCAGACCGGCGTCCCAGACCTCGCAGACGAGGGTGCGGTCGCGGAGCAGCCGCAGCCGGATCTCTCCCTCGCCGTAGCGCAGCGCGTTGGTGACGAGCTCGCTGACGAGGAGTTCGACGGTGTCGACGAGGGGTTCGAGGTCCCAGGCCTTGAGCTGGGTGCGGGCGAGTTCCCGCGCCCTGCCGACCGACCGGGGTTCCCTGGGGAGCCGCCAGTCGCCGACCGCCTCGGTGGGCAGGCCCTGGATCCTGGCCATGAGGAGGGCGATGTCGTCCTCGCCGTGTCCGGTCTCCAAGGTGTTGAGGACCCGGTCGCAGACGTCCTCCAGGGGGCGGGCGGGGTCGGTGAGGGCGCGCCGGAAGGCGCTCAGGCCCTCGTCGAGGGGGTGGTCGCGGGATTCGACGAGCCCGTCGGTGTAGAGGGCGAGGAGGGCGCCTTCCGGCAGTTCGACCTCGACCTCCTCGAAGGGCTCGCCGCCGACGCCGAGCGGCATCCCGGGGGGTACGTCGAGCAGCCTGGCCGCCTCGCCGGGTTCGACGAGCACCGGCGGGAGGTGCCCGGCGTTGGCGAAGGTGCAGCGGCGGGTGACCGGGTCGTAGACGGCGTAGACGCAGGTGGCGAGGTAGACCTCGGAGAGTTCGGGGCCGCGGGACTTGTGGGTGCGGGACTGCTGGGCGCCGATGGGCGCGCCGAGGCCGCGGGCGATCTCGTCGAGGTGGGAGAGGACCTCGGCCGGTTCCAGGTCGAGCTGGGCGAGGGTGCGGACGGCGGTGCGGAGTTCGCCCATGGCGACGGCGGCGCGCAGGCCCCGGCCCATGACGTCCCCGATGACGAGGGCGGTGCGGTGGCCGGGGAGTTCGATGACGTCGAACCAGTCCCCGCCGACCTCGGTGGCGGTGGTACCGGGGAGGTAGCGGCAGGCGATGTCGAGCCCGGCCGCCTCGGGGTCGCCGGGCGGGAGCAGGCTGCGCTGGAGGATCAGGGCGCGCTCGTGCTCGCGGCGGTAGAGGCGCGCGTTGTCGATGCAGACGGCGGCGCGGGCGGCGAGTTCGACGGCGAGGGCCCGGTCGCGCTCCCCGAAGGGTTCGCTGCCCTTGGTGCGGGAGAACTGGACGAGGCCGACGACGATGTCGTGGGCGACCATCGGGACGACCAGGGTGGACTGGACGATGTCGCCGTCGGCGCCCGGCACGGTCCGGAGGCGGCTGGTGCGCAGGGCGCCCGCGCACGGCGAGTTGAAGGGGTAGCGGTGGACGGCGCCGACCTCGATGGGTTCGGGTCCGCAACAGCCGCGGTCCTGGTCGTGCCGTCCGTCGGTTCTGAGGGGGGTGTCGGAGACGGCGCTGGCGACGGCGACCCTGCGGAGTTCGGCGCTGCCGGCCCCGTAGCCGACGTCGTGGGAGCTTCCCCACCGGCCTGGCGGTGCCTCGTCGCCGGTCAGCAGGCCCTGGTAGAGGTCGACGGAGGCCAGGTCACAGAAGCCGGGGACGGCGACGTCGAGCAGTTCGCGGGCGGTGGCCTCCAGGTCGAGGGAGTTGCCGATGCGGGCGCCGGCCTCGTTGAGGAGGGCCAGGTTGCGGCGGGCGCTGGCCGCTTCCCTGGCCGCGTTGTGGCGGCGGGTGACGTCGATGCCGAGCCCGGCCACGCCGATGGGGCGGCCGGATCCGCTGTGCACCCGGTAGAGGTTGATGGACCAGTGGCGGCGGTCCCTGGCTCCGGGGGCGGCGCCGACGATCTCGAAGTCGGTGACGGCCTCGCCCGTCTCCAGGACGCTGCGGAGGGCGGCGGTCATCCGGTCGGCCTCGGACCGGTTGAGGTAGTCGTGGACGGTCCGGCCGCGGTGGTCCTCGGCGGAGCCGCCGAAGACGGTGGCGAAGCGGCGGTTGGCCCGCTTCACGGTGAGGTCGGTGCCGAAGAGGAGAAAGCCGAAGGGGGATTGGCCGAATATCGCCTGGGAGGCGGCGAGGTCGGTCTCGATACGGCGGAGGGCGCGGACGTCGACGACTATGCAGAGCGCGGCCCGTTCCCCGGACTGGGTCTCGCTGGGCATGACGTACATCTCGGCGATGCCGTGGGGCCGGTCGTCGCCGGGCATCCGGAAGGGGACGAGGCCTGTCCACTCCTTGCCGTCGAGGATCTCCCTGACCCGCCGGTGGCCGCGCTCGCGCAGGTCGGCGGGCATGAAGGCCTCCACGGGGTCCTTGCCCCTGGCCTCCTCGGCGGTGACCCCGAAGAGGTCCACGGCCCGTCGGCTCCACTGCTCGACGAGGCCGTCGGGCCCGATCGAGAAGGAGGCCACCCGGATGTAGTCATAGATGGAGCCGGGCGGGCTGCTCTGCCACATGACGCCGCCACTCGCCGTCTCAGGTATCTCGCTCACGCGACCGTCCCCTCCAGCTCACCGCACCGGACCGGCCATGCCCGAAGTATTCAATACAGCGGGCCCCGACGGCACGACGTTCACGATCACAGGGTGGTCTCGTTCGCCTCGTGCCGAGTGTCCGTGATCGTTGTCCCTCCCTGTTTACTCACCAGGCAGAGCCAGCTCGAACCATACGGTTTTGCCGGTCCTTCCCTTGCGGGTCCCCCAGCGTCGCGCGGAACAGGCCACGAGACCGAGGCCTCGGCCGCCTTCGTCGTCGGGTCCGGGGGCGCGTTCGGTCGGCGGATCCGGAAGCGGATCGGAAACCTCCACGAGCAGGGCGGGCGGGTGTGCCGGGTCGGCGTCGTCCAGGCGCGGGCGGACCAGCCGGACGCCGATCGGGCCGGAGGCGTACCGCAGGGAGTTGGTCACCAGCTCGCTGACCAGCAGGACGGTCACATCGCCGAGGGCCGCGTCGAGTTCCCAGGCCCGCAGGGTCTCGCGCACGGCATGGCGGGCCGTGCGCACGGCGTTCGCCTCCGCCGGGAAGTTCCACTCGGCGCGGTAGCCGTCGGTGTCGATCACACCCGATCACTTCCCCAGCCGTACGTCAGCAGGAAGGCACACGTCCTCTTTCAACGAGTCAATCAGGACATACCCGATAAATGGGGCGTGATATCGCGCTGGGCGCAGCAGCGGGCGCACGGTGGCACGAACGGCGTAGAGAGACGCCGCCGCGCGCTCCGGTGAGCCGAGAGGAGACCCCGGCCCGACGCACGCTCACGCCAGTTGGCCGGCGGCCTTGAGGTCGTCGAAGAGCAGCTGGTCGACCGGTGGGACCGAGGGGCGGTCCGCGTACGAGAACCAGGCCATCTCCTCGATCTCGGCGCTCACCGCCAACGTCCCGTGATAGTCGGCGGTGTAGCAGCTCATGCGCACCACGGCGCCGCCGGGCAGATCGGGCACCTCGGCCTCGTACGTACCGACGTGCACCGCGCTGTCCGGGTCGAGGAGCACGGTCAGCTCCTCCTTGATCTCACGGAGCAGGGTCTCCAGGTCGGTCTCCGCGCCCTCCCGCTTGCCGCCGGGGATGTAGAAGACGTCCTTCCCCCGGGGCCTGGCGCAGAGGATCCTGCCGTTCTCCACCCGCACCCACGCCACCGTGTCGATCAGAATCGTCATCACTCCGCCTTCGCCGTCCGGAACCCTCGTCAGGCAGGACCCTAGCGAGACGACCTCCGTCAGCCCTCCAGGCTTCCGATCGCCTCGGCCAGCCACTTCTTCTCCTCGGTGCCGGTGGCGCGGGCGATGCGCAGCATGCCCTGGCGGAAGAGGTCCGGTGCCTGCTCAGCCCGCACCGGCTCGCCGTCGCGGTAGAAGAAGCTCGCCGGAGTGTCGAGGAAGGCCTGCCGGCGGCGGAGGACCGCGGCCTGCTCCGCCCGGTCGGGGAGGTGCCGCAGGAACGAGAGCACCGTGAAGAAGCGCTGGCCGTCGGTGATTTCGACGTCCTTGGGGTGCCGGAGCCGGGCATGCAGGTCGGCGCGGCCCGCGTCGGTGAGGGACAGGATCCGCCGGGGTGCCGCCCCGCTGCCCGGCTCGGTGCGCTGCTCGATCAGACCCGCCTTCACCAGTCGGGTGATGGCCGGGTAGAGCGCGCCGTCACTGACTGGGCGGATGTGGCCACTGAGGCCCTGGATGCGGGCCTTCAGCTCGTAGCCGTGCAAGGGCTCCTCGTGGAGGAAACCCAGAATCGACAGCTCCAGCACGCGCCGACCGCCTTCCCGCACCTGTCCGGATGTTTGCCGGCCCCGTGCAGTCATGCTACCTCTTTTCGCTGCACCTCGATTCGAGGTACAGCGAAAAGAGGGGGCGCGCGTCATGAAGCCAGGGCCCATGAAGTCAGGGGGCGCGAAGTCCGGGGGCGTGGAGGCGACAGACCACCGGCGCACGCTGGTGTCGCTGGCGTATCCGGTCTACTTCGAACTGCTCGCGGGCGTCACGGCCGGGATCATCAACATGGTCTGGGTGGCGAGGCTCGGCGGGGCGGCCGTGGCCGCGGTGGCCGCCGCCACCAGCCTGGAGAACCTGCTGCTCGGCGTCATCCTCGTCGCCGGCTCCGGCACGACCGTCCTGGTCGCGCGGGCCAGGGGCGCGGAGGATCCGGCGGCGATGCGCTCCGCCGTGCGCGGCGGCTGGGCTCTGTGGGCGATCGTCACACCCGTCGTCGCCGTGGGCGGGTTCCTGTGCCGTGAGCCGCTCGCCCGACTCGTGCTCGGTGGCGGCGAGGACGGCTCGGCACTCCTGGCCACCGGCTACCTCTCGATCGCGCTGCCGGGAATCGCGGTGTTCTTCGCGACCAACGTCATCGACGGCATCCTCAAAGGCGCGGGCGACACCCGTACCCCGATGAGGCTCGCCCTGCTCGCCAACGGGCTGATCCTCGTACTGGATCCCCTGTTCATCCTCGGGCTGGGCCTCGGGGTCCGCGGGGCCGCGATCGCCACGGTGCTGGGCCGGACGGTCGCCCTCGTCTGCGGTCTCATGGCACTGCGCCGCGACGCCGTCCTCCGTCAGGCGGCCGGGGCGGCCCTGAACGGGGGCGGGTCGTCGAGTGCCGATGCCCGCAGGGTCGCGGCAACGGGGGTCCCCATGTCGGCCGATTTCGTCGTGCGGATGACCGGCGCACTCGCCCTGGTGGCCGTCGTCGCCCGGATCGGCGTCGCGGAAGTCGCCGCCTACGGGATCGCGACCAAGGCGATGTACGTCGCGACCATGAGCTTCTACGCGGTACGGCAGGCCGCCTCGATCCGCACCGCCCATCTCCTCGGCTCCGGACGCGACGAGCGATGGGCGATCGGACGGCAGGCACTGCTCCTCGCCGGGGCACTGGGGCTCACGGCCGCGCTGACGCTGCTCGCCGCCGGGCCGTGGATCATGCGGGCGTTCGGCGGCGAGGGCGCGGTGGCCGAGGCGGGCACGGTCTACCTGCGATGCCTGGGGCCGTACCTGGTGATGCTCGCCTGCTTCATCACGCTGGGCGGCGTGTTCGAAGGCAGCGGCGGCAGCGGCGCCCTCGCGCGGATCACCACGTGCGGGGTGGGGCTTCAACTGGCCCTCGCGTACGGCCTGTCGGGCTCGGGGCTGCCCGGCGTCTGCCTGGCCATGGCGGCGTCCATGGCGCTGCAGTGCGCGGCCGTCGCCAGGATGTACCGGCGCACGAGACCCCCGACGCATCCTGGCGCCGGGGGCCGAGCGGCTCAGAGGGCGGGGCTGCCGATGTACTCGACCGAGTAGAGCTGCTTGTGGCCGCGGTCGTCGAGACTGTCCGCGATCCTCTGCGCTTCGTCCTTCGTCGCGTACCGGCCCACCCGGTAGCGGTTGCCGTTGTCGTCCTGCCGAATGACGACCCAGACGAGGACGGGACCACTGTCGGCCATCAGGCTTCTCCCTCCGCCGGTCCGGGCACCGTCAAGGATCTCCGGGAAACCGCAATCCGCATATGCCCGAGCTTACGCCTGACCTTCACACAGCGGATACGCAATTGCACAAAGAGATACGGATCGGCCGGGAACCGACGGAGGGAGGCCGAAGGTCACACCCCGGGAGCCGTCCCCTGAGTCCCGGCGGGAGCCGCCGCGGTGGCCGCCGTGGGCACGGTCGGCACCGGCATGAGGACGGGAGCGCCCGCGCTCTGGGGGCCCTTGCGGCAGACGTCCCCGCACGTCGCGTCGAGCGAGCAGCAGAGGGAGCAGACGGGGCCGGACCGCACCGGGCAGTCGGCGATGTCGGGCAGCTCGTAGGCCGTCTCGCACTCGGCACAGAGGTGGGTCGACCGCTCGTCGACGGCCGCCGCCCCCGGGCCGTTCACCGTGTTGGGACGGGCCAGGTAGTAACGGCCCTTGGTCGCCCAGGCGATCAGGGGGCAGAGGACGACGGCGAGACCGGCCGCGATGAAGGTGGAGAAGGCCTGGGCGTACGTGCCGAAGAGGCCGAAGAACGCGAGGATCGAGACGACCGAGGCGATGACCATGGCGCCGAAGCCGGCCGGGTTCACGGCGTACAGATAGGCCCGCTTGAACTCGATGTACGGGGGGCTCCAGCCGGCCCGCTTGTTGATGACCAGGTCGGCGGCGACCGCCGCGATCCAGGCGATGCCGACGTTGGAGTAGAAGCCGAGCAGCTTGTTCAGGGCCGCGAACATGTTCATCTCCATCAGCGTCAGCGCGATGGCGAGGTTGAGGAAGATGTACCAGACGCGCCCGGGGTGCCGGTGGGTGACGCGGGAGAAGAAGTTCGACCAGGACAGCGAGCCGCTGTAGGCGTTGGTGACGTTGATCTTGACCTGGGAGACGATCACGAAGAGCGCGGCGGCGGGCAGGGCGAACGTCCCGAGCCAGGGCTTGAGGGCCTCGATCTGAGGGGCGATCGGTTCGAGGGCGTGCGTCTTGCCGACGGCCTCCAGGGCGACGAAGGCGAGGAAGGCGCCGCCGAGCTGCTTGGCGGCCCCGATCACGACCCATCCGGGTCCGGCGGCGAGCACGGCCAGGTTCCACCGGCGCTTGTTCGTCTCCGTCTTCGCGGGCATGAAGCGCAGGTAGTCGGCCTGCTCGCCGATCTGGGCGATCAGGGAGAGCGCGACGCCCGTGCCGAGGCCGAACCCGATCCACGAGAAGCCCGCCCCGGCGCCCTCCGTACCGCCGAAGGAGGCGAAGGCGCCCCAGGCGTCGGGGGCCTCGAAGGCCAGGACGACGAAGGGCAGCACCATGCCGACGATCCAGATCGGCTGGGTCCAGGCCTGGACCTTGGCCAGGGCGCCCATGCCGCGGAAGACGATCGGGATGACGATCAGGGTGGTGATCAGATAGCCGATCTCGACCGGCAGGCCCACCGCCTGGTGCATGGCCTGGGCCATGATCGAGCCTTCGAGCGCGAAGAAGATGAAGGTGAAGGAGGCGTAGATGAGGGAGGTGAGGGTCGAGCCGAAGTAGCCGAAGCCGGCGCCGCGGGTGATCAGGTCCATGTCCAGGCCGTACGTGGCGCACGCCCGGGCGATGGGTATCCCGGTGAGGAAGATGAGCGTGGCGGCCGTGAGGATCGAGGCGAGTCCGCTGCCGAAGCCGTAGGTGAAGACGATCGAGGCGCCGATCGCGAAGTCGGCGAGGTAGGCGATGCCGCCGAGGGCTGTTCCGGCCACGGTCGCGGGCGACCAGCGCCGGAAGGAGTGGGGGGCGTAGCGCAGCGAGTAGTCCTCGCGGCTCTCGTCGGCGGCCAGCTTGGCGTAGCTGCGGCGGGGACCGGGAGGCGGCGCCACCGCGCCGGGCTCCGAGGTGGGGGTGGTGACGGTGTCCGTCATGAGGGTTCCTGTCGTCCGACCGGATCGCGGGTACGGACGAGGAAATTAGGGGCCGGTCGTGACGGTCGCCGACGACGGGCGATTGCCGGCCGGTTACGCGAGTTGACACCCCGTTAACTCGCGATGACACCGCCCGGACGACGACGTTCGCTGACCGGGCGGGGGTGTGGTCACCGGGCGGGGGCGGTCACCTGAACCTCCGCCGACGGCTCCCCGCACCGGCGGTTCACCGCACGGGCAGGTGGTACGAGAGCCGGTAGCGGTCGGCGGGGACGACGACGTCCGCCGTCTCCACTGCCCGCCCCGAGGCGTAGTACGTCCGCTCCACCACCATCACCACATGCCCCGGCACCCCGCCGAGCGCCAAGAGCTCCTCGGCCAGTCCCGGCCGGGCCCCGACCTCCTCCACCACGTTGTCCACGACCACGTCGATGGCGGCCATCCGCTCGACGACCCCGCAGCCGCCCAGCGGGCCCTCCTCGGGCAGCATCACGGGCGTCCGGCCGGTGACGGCGAGCGGCTCCCAGGAGGTGGCGACCATCATGGGCTCGCCCCCGTCCCGGTAGACGTACCGCGTGCGCATCACCCGCTCCCCCGGCTCGATGCCGAGCCGCTCGGCGACCTCGGCGCTCGCCGGCTCCTGCTCGCTGCCCGACTCCCAGGTGCCGCGGGCCCCGTCAGCCGCCTGCTCCTGCCGGAAGGGGCTCGCGCCGGACGCGGGGCGGTAGCCGGAGCGGGCGATCCGGCGCGGCACCGGGCGCTCCCGCACATAGGTGCCCGAACCCGAGCGCCCCTCCACGAGCCCCTCGGCCATGAGCACCTTGCGGGCCTCCAGCGCGACGGTGTCCGACACCCCGTACTCCTCGCGGATGCGCGCCTGCGAGGGGAGGCGGGTATGCGGCGGAAGCGAGCCGTTGGCGATCTTCTCCCGCAGATCGCTCGCCACGCGCAGATAGGCGGGCTGCTCACCGAACGTCACTGGACACTCCCCTCAGGTTGACTTACAGCTACAGACTGACGACCGAGGGTCGCGATCCGCAAGCATGGGCCAAAGTTTCACTCGATGTGATGACGCATCACCGGCAAACCTTGCTACCCACGGTCACCCCCGGTAGGTGACGTTCGAACCCTTGACCCGCATTGGTCCATACCAATACGTTCCTGCCAGCACGCCCCGCACGCACCCTTCGCTCCCGCCCCTTCGCTCCCGCCCTTTCGTTCCCACCTCTCCGTACACACCCTCCGCACGCTCCCACCGCACGCGCCATCCCGCCTCGCACAGGAACGAGCCCATGCGTCCCAGAGCCATGACCAAGCTGACCTTCGCCGCGGCCACCGCCGCCGCTCTCGGCCTCCTCGCCACCCTGACCCCCACAGCGGGAGCGCATCAGTCCGCCGGGCACAGGCCCGAGCTGAAGCGCATCGGCTACTTCACCCAATGGGGCGTCTACGGACGCGACTTCCAGGTAAAGGATCTGGATACGAGTGGCACCGCCGCCAAACTCAGCCACATCAACTACGCCTTCGGCGTGATCGGCCCTGACGGCAAGTGCCTCATGGGCAACGCCCCCGGCTCCGACCCCTGGGCCGACTACGTGCGCCCCGTCGACGCCGCGGCCTCGGTGGACGGCGTCGGCGACACCGCCGACCAGCGGCTGGCCGGAAGCTTCAACGAGCTGCGCGAGCTCAAGGCGAAGAACCCCGGCCTCAAGGTCATGATCTCACTGGGCGGCTGGAGCGGCTCGGCCCACTTCTCCGACGCCGTACGCACGGACGCGGGCCGCAAGGCCCTCGTCGCCTCCTGCGTCGACACGTACATCAAGGGCGACCTGCCCGTCGACGGCACCCGCGGCGGCGCGGGAGCGGCCGCCGGCGTCTTCGACGGCATCGACCTGGACTGGGAGTGGCCGGGTTCGGACGGCGCCCCGGGCAACGTCGTCCGCCCCGAGGACAAGCCCAACTTCACCAAGCTCGTACGGGAGTTCCGCACCCAGCTCGACGCCTACGGAGGCTCACTGCCGCAGCGCAGGCACTACGAGCTCAGCGCGTACGTGCCCACCGCGCCCGCCAAGATCGACGCGGGCTTCGAAGTCCCCGCCCTCATGCGGTACTTCGACTTCGTGAACCTCCAGGGGTACGACTTCCACGTCTCCGGCGAGAAGACGACCGCCCAGCAGTCCGCGCTCTTCGCCAAGAACGACTTCAGCGTCGACCAGACCGTCAAGGCCTGGCTCCGGCGCGGCGCCCCCGCCCACAAGCTCGTGGTGGGCATGCCGTTCTACGGCCAGGGCTGGACGGGCGTCACCGGCGGCGGCGACGGCCTCGGTCAGCCGGCGACCGGCCCCGCCCCGGCGACCTGGGCGGCCGGATCCGAGGACTACAAGTTCCTGAAGAAGCTGGCCGAATCGGGGACGTACACGCTGCACCGGGGCCATCGGAACGGCCACGCCTGGCTCTTCGACGGCACCACCCTGTGGACGTACGACGACCCGGCCGTGCTGCGCACCAAGGCGTCCTACGTCCGGCAGCACGGGCTCGGCGGCGCGATGGTCTGGTCGCTCGACGGGGACACCCCGGACGGCGAGCTGATCACCGCCATCGACCGGGGCCTCACCCGGCGCTGACACCCGGCGCCGGCATCCTCGGCGCCGACGTTCCGGCGCCTGCCCTTCCCCGGCCGCCCCCGCGGCGGCCGGGCCCCTGAACCGCGGACCGGCCCCGCCGCCCGCGGTGGGCCGGGAGCGGCGGTCGGTCACGGGCCGCCGCTCCCCGGACCACCGCACAGGTCCGCACGCGACGGGGCCGGGCCTCCCGAGGGAGCCCGGCCCCGTTCACGTATCCACCCGCACGCGCGCGTACCCCGGCTCGACTCGGCTCAGGCCGTGGTGCCCTCGCCGCCGCCCTCCGGCGGGGTGTCCGTCAGGCCGAGCGCGGCCCGTGCGTCCGCGCCGTCGGGCAGGACCTCCCAGGCCGCGTCGTACGCCTCCCAGTAGGCGTCCGCGTCGGACGCCTTGGCGAGCTTGCCCCATGCCTTCGAGGCCGCGTCGAGGTCCTTGCGGAGTTCCGCGACCGGAGCCGTGGAGGCCCCGGTCCAGGAGTGCCGTCCGAGTCCCGCGCGGGCCGCGTCGATCGCGGCGAGCATCTCCCCCGCCCACGCCTTGTTGCCGGTGAAGTCCTCGTCCGGATCCTCCTCCGGCTCCCGGTACATGGCCGTCTCGATCGGGTTGACGGTCTTCAGGAAGTGCTCCTGGTCGCCGTTCAGGCTGCCGGCGTCGGAGCGCAGCGAGCCGCTGAAGGGCTCCTCCTCGGTGGCGAGGGTGCAGGTGACCAAGCGGTCGCCGAGGCGCCAGCTCTCCTTGCTCGGCAGGTAGTAGTAGAGCCAGACGTGCTCGGGGACGGCCCAGGTGTCCATGGCGTAGGCGGCGTTGAGGGGCTCGCAGCGCTCCACCGCGATCTTGTCGATCGCCTTCTCGCCGGGCCACTTGTCGAAGCCGGTGACCTTGAAGCCGCCGGTGACCTCGCCGTCGTGCGGCCGGTCGCAGTCGACGATCTCGACCTCCTCCGTGTACTCCTCCGACGTGCCGTCGTCGTTGAAGCACTGGCCGGTCCGCAGCGCGAGCGGCGACTTCGAGCGGGACGCCTCGTCCATGCCCTCCTTGAAGCCGCTCCAGACCGAGTTGAAGCCTCCGGTGACGAGGCCGACGACGAGCAGCAGACAGCTGACGGCGGAGAGGGCGATGCCCGCGATGGCCAGTCCCTTGCCCGACTGGTCCCGCTTCCGGATCTGCGGGAGGGCCAGGAGCCCGAGGACGAGGCCGAGGGGCGGCAGACAGCAGACGATGCCGGAGACGAGGGAGCCGATGGCGAGGCCGTTGGTGGTGCGCCGGGGCATGCCGTAGGGGCCGATGCCGGGCATGCCGGGGCCGCCGCCGTAGGGGCCGGCCGCGTACGGCATCCCTGGGGAGGTGTACGGGCCTGGGGCGGGCCATCCTCCCTGCTGCGGGCCCCCCTGAGGTGACGGCGGCGGCGGGGGCGGCTGGGTCGGCTCCACGGGTACGGGCTCCTGTTTCGGGGCGGGCGGCGCGAACAAACGATCGAGCGCGCATCGTACGTGGAGGGCCGGACAGGACGGTCGGGCGGGGCGGACGGAAGGGCCGCCGACAGGAAGGGGCGACAGGACTCGGCGGCGGACGGAAGGAACCGTAGGACGGTGGCGGCGGACGGAAGGAACGGGCGTGCTCGGTGGCGGCGGACGGAAGGGGCGGCCGCCCGCAGGCGACCGCCCCTCCGTCGTCAGTCACTCACCAGCGGCCTCAGAACTGCAGGCCCCAGGAGTCGATCTTGCCCGTGTCGATGGACGCGTTGTCCGTGACCCGCAGCTTCCACGTGCCGTTGGCGACCTCCGAGGAGGCGTTCACCGAGTACGCGGTGTTGATGTTGTCCGCGCTGCCGCCGGTCCCGAAGGCCTTCAGCGTGTACGCCGAGCCGTCGGGGGCGATCAGCTGGACCTGGAGGTCACCGATGTAGGTGTGGACGATGTTCACCGGCACCTGGAGGGTGGAGGGAGCGTTGCCCGCGACGCCGCTGACGGTGACCGGGGACTCGACGGTCGCGTTGTCGGCGATGGCGTAGTCACCGGTGTTCTCGAACTTCGGGCCGGTGGGCGGCGGGGTGGTGGTGCCGTCACCGACGTACAGCAGGCGGTTCGGGGAGCCGGTGCCCGGGTTGGTCACCACGTTGGGCGTGGCGGCGTTCACCAGCGCGGTGCCCACCTGGGCCGGGGTGGACGTCGGGTTGTTCCCGAGGTACAGCGCGGCCGCGCCGGCGACGTGCGGGGACGCCATCGACGTACCGGAGATCGAGTTGGTGGCGGAGTCGCCGGTGTTCCACGCCGAGGTGATGGACGAACCCGGGGCGAAGATGTCCACGACGGTGCCGTAGTTGGAGAAGCTGGAGCGGGCGTCGGAGCTGGTCGTGGAGCCGACCGTGAGCGCCTCGGTCACCCTTGCCGGGGAGTAGTTCGACGCGTTGGCGTTGCTGTTGCCGGCGGCGACGGCGTACGTGACGCCGGACGCGATGGAGTTGCGGACGGCCGCGTCGAGGGTGGAGTCGACGCCTCCGCCGAGGCTCATGTTGGCGACGGCCGGCTTGACGGCGTTCCGGGTCACCCAGTCGATGCCCGCGACGACGCCGGCGGTGGTGCCGGAGCCGTTGTTGTCGAGCACGCGGACGCCGACGATCTTGGCCTTCTTGGCGACACCGTACGCCGTGCCCGCGACGGTGCCGGCGACGTGGGTGCCGTGGCCGTTGCCGTCCTGCGCGACGTTGTCGTTGTCGACGGCGTCGAAGCCGTTGAAGGCGCGGCCGCCGAAGTCGGTGTGGGAGATGCGCACACCGGTGTCGATGATGTACGCCGTGACGCCCGAACCGGCGGTGTCCGGGTAGGTGTAGCTCTGGTTCAGCGGAAGGGCCTTCTGGTCGATCCGGTCCAGGCCCCAGGACGGCGGCGAGGGCTGCGTGGCGTCGATCGTGAAGACACGGTTCTGGACGACGGACTTGACGGCCGGGTCGGCCGCCAGCTTCCGCGCCTGCGCCTCGGAGAGCTCGACGGAGTAGCCGTTGATGGCCGAGGTGTACGTTCTCTTGATCTTCGCGCCGAACTTGGAAGCCACGGCGCGGCCCTCGGCGGTCTCGGCCTGGGCCGACTCGTCGAGGGTGACGATGTAGCTGCCCGCGATGGTGCCTTCGGCTCCGGCGTTCTCGATGACACCCTCCGCGGCGGCCGGTGAGGCGACGGCCGGGAGGGTGGAGAGGGAGCCGAGGGCGAGGGCGGCGACGGCTATGGCCGCTGCGGTGGCGACTCGGCGGCGTGAGTCACGCATCACTGACATGTGAGGGGTCCTCCTCATTGGTGGTGCGCTGCTGTGGGGGAATGGCAGGGACATGACAAGGAGGACACGAGGTGTCCGCACCGTCTCGAACATCCGGCTGCCGAGCGAAAGATTGGCGGATCCATAGGAATCGCACAAGAGTCACGCCGCAGCCGCAACAACCGCGCCACACAGCCGACATGCTGATCGTCATGGCCGCCCACCCGGGCCACCGATGCCGGGTCGAGTCGCCCACGGACGCGCTCACCTGGCGTTGTCCTCGCCGCGACGACCCGTGCGCCCCGGAATGCGCGAGTGCGCCGGTTCCCCTCCCGCCACTTGCGTCACGTGTGAATTCATTGTGGCGTTACGAAGAGCCGGCGCCGCCCTTCAGGGACCGCGGTCTCTGAAGGGGCACTCAGTCCGTCCAGT
Source organism: Streptomyces exfoliatus (assembly GCF_000725545.1). Lineage (GTDB taxonomy): Bacteria > Actinomycetota > Actinomycetes > Streptomycetales > Streptomycetaceae > Streptomyces > Streptomyces exfoliatus. The sequence goes on from NZ_JNZP01000017.1 coordinate 163,560, forward strand.
AGGTGTCGTGCTTCACGAAGAAGGCGGTGCGTTCCTCGTCCGCCATCGTCGCGACCGTCGAGACCTTCTCGAAGTACTCCTCGCGGGGCGCCCCCGGCGCGAAGAGGATCAGGAACGAGGTCGGCTCGTCGGAGTCGTTGCGGAACGCGTGCAGCCCGCCGGTCGGCACGTACAGGAAGTCGCCCTTGGTCGCGTCGATCCAGCGGTCCCCGTCGTAGAGCCGGAGGGTCCCGTCGAGGACGAAGAAGGTCTCCGAGATCCCCCGGTGGAAGTGCGTGGCGGGTCCGCCCGCCTTCGGGGTCATGTCGACGCGGTAGAGCCCGAACTCACCGCCCGTGGAGGCGGTGGTGGCCAGATAGCGCGTCTCGGTCCCGTTCTGCGCGGTGAGGTCGGCGGGCGCTCCGGCGGGCCGGAAGGAGGCGCTGATCTCACCGGTCTCGCCGTGGTAGCGAGGCTCGGGGTAGGACATGGAGAACTCCGTTGCGTCAGCTGTCGGGCCGCCTGACAGTCAATCAGGCGGTGCTGACGGGCGCCGATTCGGGCGCGTCGCACCACGGACCGGCCCCCGGGCCCCCGGCGCCGGACCGAGGGCCGGGGGCAGGGGGTCCGGGGGCAGGGGGCACGGGAGACCGAGGGCGGCCGGATGCCGAGGAACCGGCCGTGGAGTGCTCTTGCTGCGGACTAGAACTCGTCGGCGCCGTTGCGGAGCTCGTACGTCCAGTAGCCCGTCTTCGCGACGGCCTCGTCGACCGCGAGGCCGCCCGCGGGCGCCTTGACGACGATGCTGCCCTCGGCCGGGCCGCCGGCGGCGAAGAGGTTCACGTTGAACTCCCGCACCACCTTGTTGTCCTCGTGGGCGCCGCCGAGCGCGATGCGCACGTTGGCGTACGCGGGCGCGCCGGGCTTCAGGACGACCGGCGCGGCCGGCTTGCTCTTCGCGACGGCCGGGACGTCCTTGGCGGTCTGGATCGGGCCGAAGGCGATCAGCGGGTACTGGAGGAGGGTGCAGGAGCGGCTGGAGGTGTTGGTGGCGGTGAGGACGATGTGCTCGGTCGGGACCTCGTCGGCCTTCGCCGCCGTGACCTTGACGTCGCCGTAGGCGCAGGCGGGCGCCGTGGCCGACGTCTTGCCGCCGGTGGTGGAGCCGCCGGCCGTGGAGCCGGTCGTGCCGGTGCCTCCGGAGGTGGAGCCGCCGGTGGCGGTGGAGCCGCCCGTGGAACCGGAGCCGCTCTTGGCGCCGGTCTGGTCCGCCTCGCCGGCCGCGGCCGTGCCACCGCCGGTGGTGGTGCCGGTGGTGCCTGCCGCCGACTGCGAGGAGCTCGCGCTCCCCGCGTCCTTGGCGCCGGCGTCACCGCCGCCGCAGGCGGTCAGCCCGAGCGAGAGGGCGGCGAAGGCGGCGGCGGCCAGGACGGTGGACTTGTGGGTACGCATGGTGGTTCTCCCCCGTGAAGCGCGATATCCGCGGTGACCGCGGTTGGTCAATGCACGTACTCGGTGCTGTGTTCAGCTTCCCGTTCCGCGCTGCCGTCCCGCTTGCGTACCGCTAACGTTCCGCTGACAGGCGCGAGAGACGCGCCGCCGCCCGCGCCGAACCCTCGGGAAAACCGGCCGCGTCGGCCGCCACGATCGCGCGTTCCAGCTGGTCAGCGGCCTCCTCAAGGCGACCGGTGCCCGCCAGCGCCTCGCCCCGGACGATCTGCAGCTGCGCCTGGACGACGACCGCGTCCGGTGCGACGAGTTCCCCGGCGCGAATCGTGTGGGCGAGCGCGGCCTCGTAGTCCTCCGCCTTCAGGCAGTGCCCCGCGAGGTGCTGGAGGGTGAGCGCCTGGGTGGAGGGATGGTTCGTGCGGTCGGCGAGCGACACCGCGTGGACCATGAGCAGCCCGGCGCGCTCGTGCTCCCCTGTGGAGTCCAGGACGGCCGCGTAGTTGACGTAGGCGATGGCCTCGCTGACCGTGTCGCCGGCCCGGGCGGCCAGGCCGGGCGCCTTCTCCAGATGGACGAGCGCCTCGGCGTCCCGACCCTCCTCGTGCAGGATCCAGCCGAGCAGCGCGCGCACCCGCGACTGTGCGTCGAAGTCGCCCACGGCCTCGGCCGAGAGGAGCCCGGCCTCCAGGAGGGGCGTCCAGCCGTCCCCGATCCGCATGAGCATCAGCGGCCACTGCACCAGGGCGAGCCGCCAGGCCCGGTCGTGCAGGCCGAGGGCCGCCGCGGCGGCGACCGCGCCCTCCAGGGCGGGGCGCTCGGCCACGTACCAGTCGAGGGCCGCCGTCCTGTCCTCGAACTCCCGCGTGGCGGCGGGCCGCCGGGCGTCGGCGGGCAGCGAGTAGCAGGGCTGGGAGCCCGGCTCGGCGGCGGCGTCGGCGGCGAGGCCGGTGTAGAGGTAGTGGTCGAGGAGGCGGGGCAGGCCCTCGGGGTCGGCGTCCGGGGCGAGATGGCGGGCGTACAGGCGCACCAGGTCGTGCGGCGTCCAGCGGCCGGGCACCGCCTCGGTGAGCAGATGGGCGGCGGCGAGCCGGTCCAGGTCGACTGAGGCCTGCGTGGGAGACGTCCCGGCGAGCGCGCCCGCCGCGAACCGGTCCAGGTCGGAGCCGGTGTGCAGGCCGATGGCACGGAACAGCCGGGCCGCGGAGTCGGGCAGCTGCTGCACGGTGAGCCGGAGCGCCGCGGAGACGCCCCGGTCCTCGACGTCGAGCAGCAGGAGCCTGCCCTGTTCGTCGGCGAGTTCGCCGACCATCGCGTCGAGCGTCCACCCCGGCCGTTCGGCCAGGCGGGCCGCCGTCACGCGCAGCGCGAGCGGCAGTCCGTCGCAGAGCCCGGCGAGCCGGGCGGCGGCGGCCGGTTCGGCGGCGACCCGCGTCTCGCCGAGGACGGTGGTGAGCAGGGCCGCCGAATCGGCCGGCGGGAGGTGCCCGAGCGGGACCGGCCGGGCCGCGTCGGAGGCGATGAGGCCGCCGAGCCGGTCGCGGCTGGTGACGAGCGTGGTGCAGTGGTCGCCGCCGGGCAGCAGCGGCCTGACCTGCTCGGAGGAGCGGGCGTTGTCGAGGACGACGAGCAGCCGGCGGCCGGAGGTCAGCGAACGGAACAGCGCGCCGCGCGCCTCGACGGTCTCCGGGATCCGCTGCGGCGCGACGCCGAGCGCGAGCAGGAACTCACGCAGTACGGCGGCGGTCTCGGGCGCCGCGGTGTCGCTGAAGCCGCGCAGATCGGCGAAGATCCGCCCGTCGGGGTAGTCGGCGCGCCGCTCGTACGCCCAGTGCACGGCGAAGGCCGTCTTGCCGACACCGGCAGGGCCGGTGACGAGACAGACGGGACCGTCCCCGCCGAGGACCGCCCGGTCGAGCGCGGCGAGTTCGGCGCCGCGCCCGGTGAACCCGCGCGGCGCCCGCGGCAGCCCCTCGGGCGCGGGGAGCTGGGCGGCCGGGACGGCGGGGCGGGGCACGGAGACCGGTCCGGCGGAGCGGAGCAGCGTCGCGTACGCCTCGCTGAGCGTCTCGCCGGGGTCGACGCCCAGCTCCTCGGCGAGCAGCCGCCGGGTGCGGTGGTACCAGTCGATCGCGTCCGACTGGCGGCCCGAACGGCCGAGGGCCAGCATCAGCGCGGCGGCGAGGGACTCCCGCAGCGGATGGGCGACGGCCTCGGTACGGAGGACGGCGGCGGCTCTCGCGTGCTCCCCGAGTTCCCCGTACGCCTCGGCCAGCGCCTCCACCGAGCCGAGCCGCATCTCCTCCAGGCCGCCGGCCGCCGCCTCGAGGGGCCTGCTGTGCACGGTTCCGGTGAGCGCGGGCCCCTGCCAGTACGACAGTGCCTCCCGCAGCATCCGGACCGCGTCGGCGGGCCGCCGCTGCACCTGGGCGAGCCCCACGAGCTCCTCGAACCGGTGCGCGTCCACCAGCGACTCGGGCATCCGCAGCACGTACGCCGAGCCCTGGGTGGCCAGCTCGACCCCGTACGCCTCCGCCCCGTGCTCGGCGAGCAGCGCCCGCAGCCGCGAGACGTGCCCCTGGAGCACGGTCTTGGCGTGGGTGGGCGGCTCCTCCTCCCACAGCGCGTCGATCAGCTGACCGACGTTGACGGCGCTGTTGGGCCGCAGCAGAAGCATGACGAGCAGGCTGGACCGCTTGGCGGGCCCCAAGGCTACGTCCCCGTCCTCCGTCACCAGCGCGACGGAGCCGAGCAGCCGGAACTCCACCTGTCATACCTCCGGATCCCTCGCCCCCGTTTCCCCAACAGTCGAGGATACGTGGGGTGGAGGGGTCACCTGTGACGTGGAGTTCTCCGTACCGCCCGCACTGTCCGAATCACGACAGGACACCGCACGCCCCGCTCCTACAAGGGTCGGCTTGATCTGAGGTTCGCAGATGACGACCACGGACGCAGCCTGCATATTGAGGCCGGTGCCCCCCGCCTGGATCTGCGCCAGCAGTACCGCGGGCCCGGGCACCGCCGCAAAGTCGTCGACGACTTGCTGCCGTCGCACGGACGGGACTCCACCGGTGAGCGGACCGTGAACAGGCACACCGCCGGCGAGGGCCTCCCCCACCATGCCCAGCACGTCCTTGAAGTAGGAAAAGACCACGGTCTTCTGCCCGTTCTCGCCGGCCTCCCGGACGATCTCGCCGAGCCGCCCCAGCTTGGCCGACTTCTCGGGGCGCGTGTACGCGGCCCTGCGCATCGCCATGAAGTTGCCGGCGCGCACCGCCTCCCGGTAGGCCTCCTCGTCGGAGACGCTCAACTCCTCCCATTCATCGGTGCATGGGAGGGTGGGCAGCTCCGCCAGTACATCCCTCTGGTTGCGCCGTAGATAGACGGGTGCAAGGCCCTACGGAAGGCGACCGGGCCCATCGAGGCGTCCCTCTCCCTCAGAGATTCGGCAAGGCCGGGACGGAGCATCCGAATCAGGTTGCGGAACTCCCCGACCCGGTTCTCCATCGGGGTGCCGGTCATGAAGAGGGCGTGCTCACAGCGCTCCACCCACTGGGCGACCGCCTGGGCCCGCAGCGTCTTCGGGTTCTTCACCGAGTGCGCCTCGTCCACCACGAGCATCCCGACCTCGCCGCCACCCGGGGTGGGGAATCCGCGTAGCGCGTCGAAGGCGGTCACCCCGACCCCGCCCCGCCCCTTCCAGTCGGCGAACGCTTCATGGCGGTCGGGGCCATGCAGGAGCATGCACCGCAGCGTGCTGCGGGCCTCGACCTCGCGTACCCAGTTCACCAGGACGCTCGGCGGACAGACGACCATGAAGTGGCTCTGTCCCTTGGTGGCCAGATGCGTCAGCGCCGCGATCGCCTGGATGGTCTTACCGAGCCCCATCTCGTCGCCGAGCACCACTTTGCGTTGAGCGAGGACGAACCTCGCACCGAAACTCCTGGTACCCGCGCAGTGAGACGCGCAGGCCGGAATCGTCGAGGCGCTGGCGCCGTACCCGCTCGGCGAGCTCGTCGGGCAGGAACCCCTGGGCAGCGCCCACGTCCGGCGCCCGACCGGGGATCTCGGCGAGCAGGCTGTAGTACTCGGCGGAGCGCAGCTCGAAGTCGACCCAGGCAAAGGAACATCCGGAACCGTCCAGCCGCCGGTCTGGCGTCGGCCAGCAGCGGACCGAGCCGTTGCGACAGGCCTTCGGCCATGCCGACCGCCCGTCGCCCGTCTGACCCGCCTCCACCAAGAGGTTCAGGGCAATGACGAGTGCGGTGGTCCGCGGCTCCGGCCGGTCCACATCGATGCGAACGGCAACGGCCTCGTGCACGGCCTCGGACAGGCGCTGGGCGGCCGCGAGGATCTGGTCTGCGGTCCGTTGACCGATCCCGGGAATCTGCCGCAAGCGGTAGGGGCCCGCTTCGAGCACGCGGCCGACCGTCCTCAGTCCGCTCCGCTCGATGCTCTCCAAGCGCAGCCGGCCCTCAGTGACCTGCTGGAGCCGGGCAACAGGGGTGGCATCGAGCTCCCACGCCACCGCCTCATCCTGGAGCGGCTTCAGCGCCTCCTGCACCGCCTCGACGGCCCTACCGTGATCACCGCACACCACCTGAGCCGCCGCATACAACCGCGCCCCTTCGGCCACCGCCTCCCGCACATCCCGCCCCCCACGCCCCGCCCCTCTTTCCCGTGCCCAGCTCAAGCGACCGGAGCGCGCCGGAACGTCTCCGTGGATTGAGCAGTACTACACCTCTCCATGACAGCCACGATCGCTAGGGTTGTCCCATGACCGCACTGCCCGACTGGATGCGTCCGCCACGCGCGGAGGGCTGGTTCGCGGAGGACCTGGACCGCCTCCCCGAGGCGCCCCGCCACACCGAGCTCATCGACGGAGCACTCGTCTTCATGATGTCGCCCCAGCGTGCCTGGCACGGCCGCCTCGTCACCGCCCTGACCACCACACTCATGGCGCAGGCGCCGGCCGGCTTCGAGGTCGAACGGGAGATGACGATCCGCCTCGACGCCCGCAACCGCCCCGAGCCGGACCTCTTACTGACGGACCTGCCCTACGAACCCGACCGCACCTGGTACGCCCCGGAGAACGTGAAACTCGTCGTCGAGGCCGTCTCCCCCGAATCCGCCCACCGCGATCGCACCGTAAAGCTCCGCAAGTACGCCGAGGCCGGCATCCCGCACTACTGGTGCATCGAAGATGAGGACGGGGCACCCGTCGTCCACGTCTATGAGCTCGACGAACCCACCGGCGCATACGCGCCCGCCGGCATCTTCCGCGGCACCCTCCAGCGCCCCGTGCCCTTCGAGATCAGCCTGGACCTCGACAGGCTCACACCGCCCCGAAGCAGCTGAAAAGTCAGCACCGAGCCAGCACGGGAATGCGCAAGGGGTCGGACTCGACAGAGCCCGACCCCTTCTGTACTGCACATTCGATCAATCAGGTAACGCACAGTACGCACATGGCTACACGTTGAAGCGGAACTCCACCACGTCGCCGTCCTGCATGACGTACTCCTTGCCCTCCATGCGGGCCTTGCCCTTCGCGCGGGCCTCGGCCACCGAGCCGCATTCGACCAGGTCGGCGAAGGAGATGATCTCCGCCTTGATGAAGCCGCGCTGGAAGTCGGTGTGGATGACACCGGCCGCCTCGGGGGCGGTGGCGCCCTTCTTGATCGTCCAGGCGCGGGTTTCCTTCGGGCCTGCCGTCAGGTAGGTCTGGAGGCCCAGGGTGGCGAAGCCGACGCGGCCCAGCGTGGCCATGCCCGGCTCCTCCTGGCCGACGGACTGGAGGAGCTCGAGGGCCTCGTCGTCCTCCAGCTCGATGAGCTCCTGCTCCAGCTTCGCGTTCAGGAAGATGGCCTCGGCGGGGGCGACCAGCGCGCGCTGCTCCTCCTTGAAGGCCTCGTCCGTCAGCTCGTCCTCGTCGACGTTGAAGACGTAGAGGAAGGGCTTCGTGGTGAGGAGGTGCAGCTCGTGGAGGAGGTCGCCCTGCTCCGTGCCCTTGGCGATGCCCTTCGAGAAGAGCGTGTCGCCCGCTTCGAGGATCTTCTTCGCCTCCAGGACGGCCGCGAGGACCGCGACCTTCTCCTTCTGGAGGCGGGACTCCTTCGTCAGGCGCGGCTCCGCCTTCTCGATCGACTGGAGGTCGGCGAGGATCAGCTCGGTGTTGATCGTCTCGATGTCGTCCTTGGGCGAGACCTTGCCGTCGACGTGGACGACGTTCTCGTCCTTGAAGGCGCGGATGACCTGGCAGATCGCGTCCGACTCGCGGATGTTCGCGAGGAACTTGTTGCCGAGGCCCTCGCCCTCCGAGGCGCCGCGCACGATGCCGGCGATGTCGACGAAGTCCACGGTCGCGGGAAGGATCTTCTGGGACCCGAAGATGCCCGCGAGGACGGCCAGGCGGGCGTCGGGGACACCGACGACGCCGACGTTGGGCTCGATCGTGGCGAACGGGTAGTTGGCCGCCAGCACGTCGTTCTTGGTCAGGGCGTTGAACAGGGTCGACTTGCCGACATTCGGCAGACCGACGATTCCGATCGTGAGCGACACGGTGGCGACTTCCTGAAGTGCGGATGGGGGGCCGATCCCCCAGTTTACGGGCGGCCCGAACCGGCCAGTGACGCCGACCTTCGGTCGTTCTCGGGGGCAAGGTCACCCAAAGGGCGTGTCCCGGACCCGGTTCCCGCCCCTTCCCGACCTACGTTGGTGGAGTGGAGCAGCACAGGACAAGTCAGCCGCAAGGCCGCCGACGGCCGCAAACCCCCGTCGCGCCGCCCGTGACGCCGCCCGGCGCGCTCGTCGAGGGCGCGGCCGTGTACCGCGTGACCGGCAGGGCCCGGCGGTTCCCCGGCGGCGCCCGCGTCGAGCGGGCCGGGACCGTGGGGCCCACGGGGAAGGCGGGCGGGCGGCCCGTGCCTCCCGTCGTCCTCGCGCTGCGGCGGCTTCCCTCGCCCCGGCTCACCGGGCTCGGCGCCGGGCTCTTCGCCTCCGCCGTCATGCTGACGCTCGGCTTCCTCGACCGGCTGCTGCTCGACGGCTCCCCCGTCGCGTACGGGCTGCTGTTCCTGCCGGTCAGCGCCCTGACCGCGCTGTGGGTCCGTACCGCCGACCTCGTCACCGCCCCGATCGGCGTGCCCATCGCCTTCGCCGTCGGTGTCGTGCCCATCGCGGGCGGCTCCGGCGGCCTCGGCGGCCAGGCCATGGCGGTCGTGACCGCCCTCGCCGTGCACGCCGGCTGGCTGTACGGCGGCACCCTCGTCGCCGGGCTCATCGCGAGCGTACGGAAGGTGCGGGAGATGGGGCGGCGTCACGCCGTTCGGACGGCCCCCGGCCCGGATCCGGCCCCCGCCTCGGCTTCCTCGGCGGCCGGCGCGGCCGGTGAGGGGCCCCGTGGACGGGGCGGGGCGGGCGGGGCCGGCAGCGGCCCGCGCCGTCGTCCCGTGGGCTGATCGGAACCGGTCGGGTCCGGTCACCGGCTGCCGTCGCCCCGGCTGCCGTCGCCCGCCCCTCTCACGTACGCGCCGCCCTCACGCCCCCGCCCTCCCCGCCGCCGCCATCCCCGCCCCCACGATGCCCGCGTTGTTCTGCAGTTCCGCCGGGACGATCTCCGCCCGGATGCCCTCGATCAGCGGCAGGAACCTGTCGGCCTTCCGGCTCACCCCGCCGCCGATGATGAACAGCTCGGGCGAGAACAGCATCTCGACGTGCGCGAGGTACTTCCGCACGCGGCGCGTCGCCCAGTGTTCCCAGCTGAGGTCCTCGTCCTCCTTGGCCTTCGTCGACGCCCTGGTCTCCGCGTCGTGGCCCTTGAGTTCCAGGTGGCCCAGCTCCGTGTTGGGGACGAGGCGGCCGTCGACGAAGACGGCCGAGCCGATGCCGGTGCCGAGGGTCAGCAGGATCACGGTGCCCTTGCGGCCGCGGCCCGCTCCGAAGGTCATCTCGGCGATCCCGGCCGCGTCCGCGTCGTTCAGCACGGTCACCGGGAGGCCGCCGAGGCGGGCGCCGATGAGCGTGCCGGCGTCGACCCCGATCCAGGACCGGTCGACGTTCGCGGCCGTACGGATCGTGGAGCCCGTGACCACGCCGGGGAAGGTCACCCCCACCGGGCCCGTCCAGCCGAAGTGCTCCACCACCTCCGCGACACAGCCCGCCACACCGTCGGGTGTGGCGGGCTGCGGGGTCAGCACCTTGTGGCGCTCCTCGGTGAGCGCGCCGCGCTCCAGGTCCACAGGGGCGCCCTTGATGCCCGAGCCGCCGATGTCCACTCCGAAGACGTTCATGGACCCCACGGTAAGGGCTGGGGCGCGGTGTTACTCCTTGACCGGCCCGGCCGCGAGGAGCTTCGCCGCCTCGGCCCGCAGGTCCTTGTTGCGGAGCTCCTTGGGCAGCGAGAAGGTGAGCGACTCGTCGGCGGTCTTGACGATCTCCACGTCGGCGTAACCGCGCTCGGAGAGCCACTCCAGGACCTCCTGCACCAGGATGTCCGGGACGGAGGCGCCGGAGGAGAGGCCGACGCTGGTGACGCCCTCCAGCCAGGCCTCGTCGATCTCGCTCGCGAAGTCGACGAGGTACGCGGCGGGGACGCCGGCCTGCTTGGCGACCTCGACCATGCGGATCGAGTTCGAGGAGTTCTTCGAGCCGACGACGATGACCAGCTCGGCCTGACCGGCGAGCTCCTTGATCGCGATCTGACGGTTCTGCGTGGCGTAGCAGATGTCGTCGGACGGCGGGGAGATCAGCTGCGGGAACTTCTCCTTCAGCGCGTCGACCGTCTCCATCGTCTCGTCGACGGACAGCGTGGTCTGGGAGAGCCAGACGACCCTGGACGGGTCGCGGACCTCGATCTTGGCGACGTCGCCCGGGCCGTCGACGAGCTGGATGTGGTCGGGGGCCTCGCCGGAGGTGCCGATGACCTCCTCGTGGCCCTCGTGGCCGATGAGGAGGATGTCGAAGTCCTCGTTGGCGAAGCGGACCGCTTCCTTGTGGACCTTGGTGACGAGCGGGCAGGTGGCGTCGATCGTCTTGAGTTGGCCCTGGCGGGCCTCCTCGTGGACGGTCGGAGCGACGCCGTGGGCGGAGAACATCACGATGTTGCCCGGCGGCACCTCGGTCGCCTGGTCGACGAAGATGGCGCCCTTCCGCTCCAGGGTCTGGACGACGTACTTGTTGTGGACGATCTCGTGCCGGACGTAGATCGGCGCCCCGTACTGCTCCAGGGCCTTCTCCACCGCGATCACGGCACGGTCCACGCCCGCGCAGTAGCCGCGGGGGGCGGCGAGCAGGACACGCTTCGGACGGTTCGTCGCGGGGGCGGACTCGGGCGTCGGCGCGGGCATCGCAGTCATGGGTCCCATCGTAAGGCCGCGTCGGTGAGCGGTTTGATCGGCGCCTTGGCCGAAACTGTCGCCATGGCCGAGGAATCACAGGTGGCGGGGCGCGAGGACCACACGGGACTCCGACGGAATCTAGGGTTCCGGGACCTGGTCGTCTACGGGCTGCTCTTCATCGCGCCCATGGCGCCGGTCGGGGTCTTCGGGACGCTGGACGCCAAGTCCGGCGGCGCGGTCGCACTCGTGTACGTCGTGGCCACCGTCGCCATGGCGTTCACGGCCTTCAGTTACGCGCAGATGGTGCGGGTCGCTCCGCAGGCCGGCTCCGTCTTCACGTACGCCCGCAAGGGCCTCGGGGAAGGGCCGGGATTCATCGCGGGCTGGATGGCGATGCTCGACTACCTGCTGATCCCCGCCGTCGCGTACCTCTTCGCGGGCATCGCGATGGAGGCGCTGGTCCCGGAGGTGGACCGGTGGGTGTGGACCGGGATCGCCGTCGTCGTCACCACCCTGCTGAACCTCTGGGGCGTACGGGCGGCCGCCCGGGTCGGTTTCGCGGTGCTCGCGATGGAGATCGTCGTCCTGCTGGTCTTCGTCGTCTCCGCCGTGGTGGTGCTCGTACGGGACGGGGCACGGCGCGACTGGTGGTCGCCGCTCACCGGCGACGTCTCGTTCTCGCTGGCCGCCGTGCTGGGCGCGGTGTCCGTGGCCGTCCTCTCCTACCTGGGCTTCGACGCCATCGCCTCCTTCGCCGAGGAGGTCACGGGCGGCTCGGCGAAGGTGGCGCGGGCGGTGCTGTTCTGCCTGGCCCTGGCGGGCGTCCTCTTCGTGGCGCAGTCCTGGCTGGTCGCGCTCCTCGAACCGGTCTCCTCGGCCGAACTCGCCGCTGATCCCGGAAAGCAGGGCTCCGCCTTCTACGACGCCGTGGACGTCTCGGTCGGCGGCTGGCTGCACGACCTCGTGGCCGTCTCCAAGGCGATCGGCGCGGCCTTCGCGGCGCTCGCGGGGCAGGCGGCCGGCGGCCGGCTGCTGTTCGCGATGGGCCGCGACCGGCGCCTGCCGCACGCGCTCGCCCGGACGGACGCGGGCGTGCCGCGGGTGGCGCTGCTCGTGGCGGCGACGGTCACGATGGTGGCGGCGGTGTGGGCGGCCCGCCGGGACGACGGCCTCGACCACCTGGTGTCGGTGGTCGACGTCGGCGCGCTGACGGCCTTCGTCCTGCTGCACGCGAGCGTGGTGGGCTGGTTCGCGGTACGGAGGGCGGAGGGCGAGCCGAACTGGCTGAAGCACGTCGTCCTTCCCGTCGTGGGGGCGGCGATCCTGATCGCGGTCATCGTCGAGGCCTCGCCCGAGGCCCAGCTCGTGGGCGTGGTGTGGCTGGGCGTGGGCCTGGTCGTCCTGGCCGTCCAGGGAGCGACGCGGACGCCGGCGGGGCGCTGACGTCGCCGTACCGCGCCTGCCGGTGCCGCGAGACGGGCGGCTCGTCTCGTGCTCGACGCGCGCCTACCGGGTGCCGCCCGCCGCGCGGCGCGGCCTCCGCGCGCCCCTGACGTTGTCGTACCGCCCGGTTACGCTCGGTCCATGGCTCTGACTACGTCCGCCGAAGCACCGCTTCCCGTCGGTGAGGTCTCCCGCCTGATCGGGGGGTGGATCGACCGGCTCGGGGCGATCTGGGTCGAGGGGCAGATCACGCAGCTGTCCCGGCGCCCCGGCGCCGGGGTCGTGTTCCTGACGCTGCGGGACCCCTCCCACGACATCTCGATCGGCGTCACCTGCTACCGCCAGGTCTTCGACGCCGTCGCGGACATCGTGTCGGAGGGCGCCCGGGTCGTCGTGCACGCGAAGCCCGAGTGGTACGCGCCGCGCGGGCAGCTGTCGCTGCGGGCGGTGGAGATCAAGCCGGTCGGGATCGGCGAGCTGCTCGCCCGCCTGGAGCAGTTGAAGCGGTCCCTGGCGGCCGAAGGGCTCTTCGCGCTCGACCGGAAGAAGCCGCTGCCGTTCCTGCCGCACCGGATCGGGCTCGTCTGCGGCCGCGCCTCGGCGGCGGAGCGGGACGTCCTGGAGAACGCGCGGCGCCGCTGGCCCGCCGTCGCCTTCGAGGTGCGGAACGTCGCGGTGCAGGGCGTGAAGGCGGTTCCGCAGGTCGTCCAGGCGGTCAAGGAGCTCGACGCGCACGACGACGTGGACGTGATCATCGTCGCCCGTGGCGGCGGCAGCGTCGAGGACCTGCTGCCCTTCTCGGACGAGCAGCTCGTCCGGGCCGTCGCCGACTGCCGTACGCCGGTGGTGTCGGCGATCGGCCACGAACCGGACTCGCCCCTCCTCGACCTGGTGGCCGACCTGCGCGCCTCGACGCCGACGGACGCGGCCAAGAAGGTCGTGCCCGACGTGGGCGAGGAGCTGGAGCGGGTCCGCGGGCTGCGGGACCGGGCCCTGCGGACGGTACGAGGGCTGCTCGACCGGGAGGAGCGCGGCCTGGCACAGACGCTCGCGCGGCCCGTCATGGAGCATCCGCAGCGCATGGTCGAGGTCCGCGCGGACGAGGTGGCCGCGCTCCTCGCCCGGAGCCGGCGCGTCCTCGGGCACCTCCTGGACCGGGCGGACTCCGAGCTGTCGCACACCCGGGCACGGGTCCGGGCGCTCTCGCCCGCGGCGACGCTGGAGCGGGGGTACGCGGTGCTCCAGCGGGCGGACGGCGCGGTGGTCCGCTCCCCGGACGAGGTCGCGGACGGCGAGGAGCTGCGGGCGCGGGTCGCGGAGGGCGAGTTCGCGGTGCGGCGCGTGGGCGATCCCGTCTGAGAGCCGACGGCGGACAGAGATGATGATCTAGGTGATCTAGGTGATCTAGATCCGGACGTTTTCGAGTGAGAACCGGACACGGTGGATGGAGCGGCATGGCAGCGGGAACGGGTACGGGAGCGGGTACGGACGAGGCCGCGCTCGGGTACGAGCAGGCGCGTGACGAGTTGATCGAGGTCGTCCGGCGCCTCGAGGCGGGCGGTACGTCCCTGGAGGACTCCCTCGCGCTCTGGGAGCGGGGCGAGGAGCTGGCGAAGGTCTGCCGGCGCCGGCTCGAGGGTGCGCGGGCCCGGCTCGACGCCTCGCTGGCGGCCGAGCGTGCCGCCGAGGCCGCGGAGGCGGGCGGCGGGGACGAGTAGCCCTGCCGTAGACTCCGAGTGAAGCGGATCACTATCCGGATGGATTAGTTGAAGTTTCATCAATCATGGGCGTACTGTCGAGACATCGCTTGAACGTTGTACGAGCGACTCCCCTTTGCAGTCCGGAAGGTACGCAGCATGTCTCTCGCCCTTGACCCCGCCGCCCAGGACCTCCTCTTCCGTGAGGCCCGCACCGCCAACACGTTCACCGACGAGCCGGTGACCGACGAGCAGGTCCAGGCGATCTACGACCTGGTGAAGTACGGCCCCACCGCCTTCAACCAGACCCCGCTGCGCATCACCCTGGTCCGCTCCCCCGAGGCCCGTGAGCGCCTGGTCAAGCACATGGCCGAGGGCAACCAGTCCAAGACCGCCTCGGCCCCGCTCGTCGCGATCCTCTCCGCCGACAACGAGTTCCACGAGGAGCTCCCGAGCCTGCTGCCGCACTTCCCGCAGGCCAAGGACATGTTCTTCGCCGAGCGCCCGGTCCGCGAGAGCGCCGCGCTGCTGAACGCCGCCCTCCAGGCCGCGTACTTCATCGTGGGCGTCCGCGCCGCCGGCCTGGCCGCGGGCCCGATGACCGGCCTCGACTTCGACGGTGTCCAGAAGGAGTTCCTGGACGACGACCACACCCCGCTGATGGTCGTCAACATCGGCAAGCCGGGCGAGGACGCCTGGTTCCCGCGCTCCCCGCGCCTCGCCTACGAGGACGTCGTCACCACCGTCTGATCCGCACGACGGCGCCCCGAGGGCGACGCCCGACGGCATGCGAGAGGCCCCGCACTCAGGGAGTGCGGGGCCTCTCGCATGTGCCGGGTCGCCCGGCTCAGACCTTCTTCGATCGCAGTGAGCCCGCCATCTCGGCCAGCCGCTCGAAGGAGGCCGTGCCGGTCACGACCGTCGTCGCCTTGCCGTCCACACGGACGAGCGCGTCGTACTTCGGGCCCTCCCAGCGCTGCCAGACCTGGCCGGCCACCGTCTGGGTCTTCCCGGTGTTCTTCGCCCGCTGCGTCACGTCCGGCACATAGGTGCCCGGCGCCGCCGTCGACTGGTGGATCGCCACGTACTGCGTGTCCGGGGAGAGGAAGCCGAGCTGCCAGGCGTCGGCACTGTCACGCTTGTACGAGACGACCGTCGCCTTCCACCCCTCACCCAGACCCTCGGGGGCCAGCACCGGGTAGGGCGCCGCCCGCTGGGCCGTCAGGAGCTCGACCCGGTAGTCCTTCGCCTTGACCGGTTCGGCGCTCTCGTCGTGTGGGATGAAGAGATACATGACCCCCGCGGCGATCAAGATCACCCCGAGGGACTGGAACATCCCGCGTACCGTCTGCCTACCTCGCATACCTGCCACGGCACCATGGTCGCATCATGGTGCCGTGCTCATACGTGGGCCCCTCTGCTCATTTTGTCGACGTACCGATAGAGTCACAGCACCCTCTTTTCCCGGCCGTCGCCGTACAGAAAGGTGCGTTCCGATGACCGAGCACCATCATCTGCCGCCCGAGCTCGTCGTCTCCCCCGAGGCTCCCGACCGCAACCTCGCCCTGGAGCTGGTCCGCGTCACCGAGGCCGCCGCCATGGCCGCCGGACGCTGGGTCGGTCGCGGCGACAAGATCGGCGCGGACGGCGCGGCGGTCAACGCCATGCGGACCCTGATCTCCACCGTCTCGATGAACGGCGTGGTCGTCATCGGCGAGGGCGAGAAGGACGAAGCCCCCATGCTCTTCAACGGCGAGCGGGTCGGCGACGGCACCGGCGCCGAGGTCGACATCGCCGTCGACCCGATCGACGGCACCACGCTCAACGCCAAGGGCATGCCCAACGCGATCGCCGTCCTGGCCGCCGCCGACCGCGGCTCCATGTTCGACCCGTCCGCGGTCTTCTACATGGACAAGCTGGTCACCGGCCCCGAGGCCGCCGACTTCGTCGACATCAACGCCCCCGTCTCGGTGAACATCCGCCGGGTCGCCAAGGCGAAGAACTCCTCGCCCGAGGACATCACGGTCGTCATCCTGGACCGCCCCCGCCACGAGGGCATCGTCAAGGAGATCCGCGAGACCGGCGCCCGGATCAAGTTCATCTCGGACGGCGACGTCGCCGGCTCGATCATGGCCGTCCGCGAGGGCACCGGCGTCGACATGCTCATGGGCATCGGCGGCACCCCCGAGGGCATCATCTCCGCCTGCGCCATCAAGTGCCTCGGCGGCGTGATCCAGGGCAAGCTGTGGCCGAAGGACGACGCCGAGCGGCAGAAGGCGCTCGACGCGGGCCACGACCTGGACCGGGTGCTCTCCACCGACGACCTGGTCGGCGGCGACAACGTGTTCTTCGTCGCGACCGGCATCACCGACGGCGAGCTGCTGCGCGGAGTCCGCTACCGCGCCGAGACGGCGACCACCCAGTCGCTCGTCATGCGCTCGAAGTCCGGCACGATCCGCCAGATCGACTCCACGCACCGGCTCTCGAAGCTGCGCGCGTACAGCAAGATCGACTTCGACCGCGCGAAGTAACCGCCGGCCGGACGTCCGACGACGGTACGAAGAGGGGCGCCCCCATGTGCGGTGGGGGCGCCCCTTCCCGTACGGACGGGACCCGGGACCGCGGAACGACGACTCAGCCCGCCTGGGCGATCCGCTCGGTCGTGGCCGCCTTCCGCAGCTCCACCTCGCGCCGCCGGCGCCGGGCGAGGGCGACGCGGCGCTCCGCCGCGGTGAGCCCGCCCCACACCCCGTACGGCTCGGGCTGGAGCAGCGCGTGCTCCCGGCACTCGACCATCACGGGACAGCGCCCGCAGACCCGCTTCGCCGCCGCCTCACGCGCGAGGCGCGCGGCGGTCGGCTCCTTGGAGGGGGCGAAGAAGAGCCCGGCCTCGTCCCGGCGGCACACCGCCTCCGCGTGCCAAGGCCCGGCCTCGTCCTCCCGCGCAGGGGCACGCTGAGGGGGGACAGCGGCGACCTGGAGGGGCTGATGCGGCAGTTGCAGCACGGTCTACTCCTGACGACGACTTCGCGAGCGAGCGGCGATGCACCAGCCCTACCCGCTGTGCGGGCGCCTATGCACTGCGTGCCGTCCGGTTCCGCACTGCGGATACCCGAGGACGAATTCCGGTCACCCTGACCACCCCGGTAACCAGCGCCACCCCGGCGCCGCCCCCGGCCTCAGTGGCCCAGGTGCTTGCGCAGCTTGTCCTGGAGGTCGGTGATCCACTTGCCGCGCTTGGGTCGCGCCTCGACGTTCCCGAAGACCGAGTAGCCGTTGATGACGACGACGGGGGCCTGCGGGTCGACGCCCTCCAGGGTCACGACCTCGAAGTTGCCGAAGATCCCGCTGCCGCTGCCGCGCAGGCTGATGTTCTCCGGGACCCGCACCTCCACGTTGCCGAAGATCGACGTGGCGTTGATGGT
Source organism: Streptomyces exfoliatus (assembly GCF_000725545.1). GTDB lineage: Bacteria > Actinomycetota > Actinomycetes > Streptomycetales > Streptomycetaceae > Streptomyces > Streptomyces exfoliatus. Next base: position 180,885 of record NZ_JNZP01000017.1, read on the forward strand.
GGTGAGGCGCTGTTCGAAGATCGCCTCGGTCAGGTCGATCTCGATGTTCCCGAAGAGGGCGAAGGCGTTCGTCCGCCGGCTCACCCGCCAGCGCCCCCTGCGGGTGTTGCTGGAGAAGATCGCGACGAGGTTCTCGGCGGGGCCGTCGGCGCCGTCCGGGCCGTACCCGTAGGCCGGCTCGGGCTCCTGGTGCCGGGTCCTGGCGCCCGGCAGGTCGCGGACGATCGGCTCCAGCTCCCCGACGGTCTTGGCCCGGTACACCGCGTCGATCCGGTCCGAGTGCTCCTCGGGGTCGAGCCGCCCCTCGGCCAGGGCGTCCCTGAGGATGTCCGCGATCCGGTCCCGGTCCGCGTCGGACGCGCGCAACGAGCCCTGCGGGTCGGCGAGAAGGGGCTCGGCGGGGGCGGTCTCGGCGGGCGGCGCCGAGCGCTGCGGGCGGGGCTGCTCTTCGGAGTCGGGCTTCTTTTCGAGGTCCACGGAGCCAGCCTAGCGAAACGCGATAGATCGCGACCAGAGGGCGGGGCCGGGCCTGTGGACGGAGTCCGGGAGCCGCCCGAGCGGAACACGACACTCCGGCGTGGTCGGGGCGCCAAGTGAGCCTTACCTCACAGGACCGGCGCACGGGCCGCGTTCTACGCTGGAAGGCGCACCGCCAATGGAGGCGGTGCGCCGTCTTGCCGAGTGAGGAATGGCCCCCATGCCAGAGTTTGCGTACTCCGATCTGCTCCCCCTGGGAGAGGACACCACGCCCTACCGCCTGGTGACCTCCGAAGGTGTCTCCACCTTCGAGGCCGACGGCCGTACGTTCCTCAAGGTCGAGCCGGAGGCGCTGCGCCGCCTGGCCGCCGAGGCGATCCACGACATCCAGCACTTCCTGCGCCCGGCCCACCTGGCCCAGCTGCGGCGGATCATCGACGACCCGGAGGCGTCGGGCAACGACAAGTTCGTCGCGCTCGACCTGCTGAAGAACGCGAACATCGCCGCCGCCGGCGTCCTGCCCATGTGCCAGGACACGGGCACGGCGATCGTCATGGGCAAGCGCGGCCAGAACGTGCTGACCTCCGGCCGTGACGAGGAGGCCCTGTCGAAGGGCGTCTACGACGCGTACACCAAGCTCAACCTGCGGTACTCGCAGATGGCCCCGGTCACCATGTGGGAGGAGAAGAACACCGGCTCGAACCTGCCCGCGCAGATCGAGCTGTACGCGACCGACGGCGGCGCGTACAAGTTCCTCTTCATGGCCAAGGGCGGCGGCTCCGCCAACAAGTCCTTCCTCTACCAGGAGACCAAGGCGGTCCTGAACGAGGCCTCCATGATGAAGTTCCTGGAGGAGAAGATCCGTTCGCTCGGCACGGCGGCCTGCCCGCCGTACCACCTGGCGATCGTCGTCGGCGGCACCAGCGCCGAGTTCGCGCTCAAGACCGCGAAGTACGCCTCCGCGCACTACCTGGACGAGCTGCCCACCGAGGGCTCGGCCGAGACCGGCCACGGCTTCCGCGACAAGGAGCTGGAGGAGAAGGTCTTCGAGCTGACGCAGAAGATCGGCATCGGCGCGCAGTTCGGCGGCAAGTACTTCTGCCACGACGTCCGCGTCGTCCGCCTGCCCCGCCACGGCGCCTCGCTGCCCGTCGCGATCGCGGTGTCCTGCTCGGCCGACCGGCAGGCCGTCGCGAAGATCACCGCCGAGGGCGTCTTCCTGGAGCAGCTGGAGACCGACCCGGCGCGCTTCCTCCCGGAGACGACCGACGAGCACCTCTCCGAGGAGAGCGACGTCGTCACCATCGACCTGAACCAGCCGATGGACGACATCCTCGCCGAGCTGACCAAGTACCCGGTCAAGACCCGCCTCTCCCTCAACGGCCCGCTGGTCGTGGCGCGCGACATCGCGCACGCCAAGATCAAGGAGCGCCTGGACGCGGGCGAGGAGATGCCGCAGTACCTGAAGGACCACCCGGTCTACTACGCGGGCCCCGCGAAGACTCCCGAGGGGTACGCCTCCGGTTCCTTCGGCCCGACCACGGCGGGCCGGATGGACTCGTACGTGGAGCAGTTCCAGGCGGCGGGCGGCTCGAAGGTCATGCTGGCCAAGGGCAACCGCTCGCAGCAGGTCACGAACGCCTGCGGCAGCCACGGCGGCTTCTACCTCGGCTCGATCGGCGGCCCGGCGGCCCGGCTCGCGCAGGACTGCATCAAGAAGGTCGAGGTCGTCGAGTACGAGGAGCTCGGCATGGAGGCGGTCTGGAAGATCGAGGTCGAGGACTTCCCGGCGTTCATCGTCGTGGACGACAAGGGCAACGACTTCTTCCAGAACCCGGCTCCCGAGCCGACGTTCACGCACATCCCGGTACGGGGTCCCGGCCTCGGCTGATCCCAAGTCCCTTTCGTGAAGCCCCTGTTCCCTCCGGAACGGGGGCTTCGTCGATCTCCGCTCAGAAAGTCGCTACCGACCGGTAGCCCTCCCGACGCCTACTGGCCAGTATGGGACGCGAGCATGTCAACCACTGAGCCGGTCGACCACTCGGGAGCCCCCCATGCCCTCCGTCCGAAGCACCACCGCCACCGCCTCCGCGGTCCTCGCCCTGAGCGCGTTCCTCGTCGTCGGTCCCGCGCCCGCGGCCTCCGCCGCCGACCCGGACACCCACCTCACCTCCACCGCCGCCCTCGCGGACGTCGACTACGCGACCTGGCGCCGTGACGTGGCCGCCGTGGTCGCCGAGGCCCGCCCGTACATCGAGCGGCGCTCCGAGAACGCGGGCCGCGAGAAGCAGGCGATCGTCCTCGACATCGACAACAGCTCCCTGGAGACGGACTTCCACCCGTTCTGGGAGCTGCCCACGCCGGCCATCGCGGACGTCCGCGAGATCGTCACCGCCGCCCACGCGCGCGGGGTGGACGTCTTCTTCGTCACCGCGCGACCGGGCATCCTGCACTCCCTCACGGACTGGAACCTGAAGCAGGCCGGATACCCGGTCGACGGTCTGTACGTGCGCTCCCTGCCCGACCTGTTCGCCGAGGTCAGCGCGTACAAGACGGAGAAGCGCGCGGAGATAGAGGCCAAGGGCTACACGATCATCGCGAACATCGGCAACAACACCACCGACCTGGTCGGCGGCCACGCCGAGCGCACCTTCAAGCTGCCGGACTACGGCGGCAAGCTGTCCTGAACCGTCCCGGCACCGGCCCCGCTAGCGGGTGAGGTGGAACTCGAGGCGTGAGTAGTCGCCGTCCGGAGTCGAGCGGATGGTGCCGCGCACGTCCTTGAAGTCCCCGGTCCCGCCGGTGACGGCGATGTCGAAGGCGGCGGGCGCCTCGTCCGCCGGATCGACCGAGAGGAGCGTCTGGCCGGCGATCTGCCCACCGGGGCCGCCGGTCAGCGCGAACGTGCCGACGCACTGCAGGTCGCCAGGGCTCCCGGTGCGCACCACGGTGCAGCTCACGCCGTCCCGGCCGACCTTCTCACCGCCCTTGGTCCGGTACAGGTCGTCGGCGAACGCGAAGGAGTCCCCGACTTCGGGCGCCCGGCCGGTCTCCTCGTCCTGCCCGCCGGGGACCTCCTTGGCGTAGAGGGTGAACTCCAGATCCTCGGCCTGGGACACGGCGGAGAGCGGGGGGACCGCCGGGGCGGCGGAGACCGGGGCGACGGCGGTGAAGGCGACGGCCGCGACCGTGCAGGCGCCGAGGGCGCCGATCCTCCTGAAGCTGCGGAACATGTCCTGCCTCCTCTGGTCGGGGATCTCCCCCAGGGGTGCTCCCCCTTCCCGCCCCCGGAGGCACGCCCGCTACACATTGTCCGGCGCCCGCCCCGACTCCGCCCGTCCGGTGCGTGACGGGCCCGGAGCTACTCTGACGCGCATGAGACACCCGATACCCACCCTGGCCCCGGTCGCCGCCGCGCTGGCGGCGGGGCTGCTGCTGACCGGCTGCGGCGCTCCCGAGCCGCTGCCCGAGGTCACGCCGGGCTCCCGGCCCTCGGCGGAGCCGGCCACGGCCGCACCGGAGACCACGAAGGCACCGGCCGTCGCCGCGGCGTCGGGAAAGACGGTCGGCGGGCCGGGGACGGCGTGTGCGCTGCCGGTCTCCTTCGCGCTCGCGGAGCAGTGGGAACCGGACGCGATCAAGGACCCCGAGAATCCGGAGTTCGCCGCGCTCACCCGGCAGGGGCCCGCCGTCATCCGCTGCGAGGTGAACGCCAGGGCCGCCGGGCAGATCGGTTTCCTGCGGGTGTGGACGGCAGCCGGGAAGGGGCCCGCCAGGACCGCCCTCGAAGGCTTCGTGAAGGCCGAGGAGCACACCTCGAAGGTCGTCTACAAGGAGACCGGGGCCGGTGCGTCGCCCCTCACCGAGGTGTCGTACACCGTCTACAACGAGCTGATGGAGGAGTCGAAGGAGGAGCGGGCCTTCGCCGTCGCGACCCCCAAGGGGACGGTGATCGTGCACCTCGGCGGGCTCGACACCGACGAGCACCGGGCGATGCTGCCGGCGTACGAGCTGGCCCGTACGACGCTCAAGGTGCTCTGAGCACCCCGGAAGTGCCCCGAAGTGCCCCCGAAGTGCCCCCGAGAGCCGTCGTCGGGCGCGGCCGTGGCCCCCGTCCTGGCCGGACGGGGGCCACGGCCTTTCCTGCCGGTGGGACGGCTACGCGAAGGTCTGGCTCGCCGAGCCGTCGCAGTTCTGCAGCCGGATCTGCTGCTTCACCGCGCTCTGGGTGAGGCAGAGGCCGGTCGCGGCGGCGGGCCTGATCGTGGCGCCGTCACGGACGAACTTCTGGTTGGCGCCGCCGTGGCAGTTCCAGACGATGAGGGCCGTGCCCGCCGGGTAGGAGGTGCTGGGCACGTCCAGGCAGCGGTCCTGGGTGAGTTCGGTGTGCACCGTCCGGCGGGCGGAGTCGTACCACCAGCCCTGGTTGCGGCCGCCGTGACAGTCCCAGCCGAACACGCGGGTGCCGTTGGCGCTCTGGGCGCCGTCCACGTCGAGGCAGTTGCCGGTCGCGCCGTTCTTCAGCGGCCGGTAGACGTCGTCCCAGGCGAGCGGGAAGAGGGCCGGCCGGCCCGAGGAGTCGACGTCGGCGCAGCTCGCCTCGCGGAGGCCGGAGTCGTAGAGCTGGGTGAGGCAGGAGGCGAAGGCGGCGTGGCCGCTCCTGTTGGGGTGGAAGGACTGGCGTACGGAGTTCTCGTCGATGCCGCCGGGCTTCGAGAGGTCGATGTAGAGGCCCCGGGCCCAGGTGTCCTCCATGCAGACCTCGTGGCCGTGGAAGAGCCGCGAGTTGTCGAGGTAGACGGCTCCGGTGTTCGCGGCGACCTTGCGCATGCCGCGTTCGAAGGCGGGGACTGCGCTGTTGCGGCCCCAGACGGTGTCGGAGTCGTAGCCCATGCCGCCGCAGGCCAGCTTGCCGGAGAAGTTCGTGTTGTCGCGGAAGTCGGGGCCGATGGGGCTGGGGTAGCCCATCACGACGAGCTTGTAGTCGCCGTCGGCGTACCCGGCGTCGCGCATCACGGTCCGCAGGTCGCGCACGACCTGCTCGGTCTTGGGGACGAGCGCGTCGACGCGGGCCTGCCAGCCGGGGGCGTACTTGGGTTCACAGACGCCCTGGCTGAGGATGTAGCGCTGGACGCAGTCGGTCATGACCGGGCCGAACTGCAGGTCGTCGTTGGCGCCGGAGACGAGCAGGATCATCTTGATGCGGGTGTTGCGGGCCTTGACGGCGAGGTTGTCGCTCTGGACGAGCTCGTCGGCGTACTGCTTGGAGCCTCCGATCCGGATGTTGCCGCTGTAGGCACCGGAACAGGAGACGTTGAAGGTGAGGTCCGCGGCGATGCCGGTGCGGTGGATGGCGGCGTCCGGGGAGCGGTGGCACCAGTTGGTGGGGCCGTTGGTGGGGGGCTCGTAGGTGCCGACGCCCTCGCCGGAGATCTCGCTGTCGCCGAGGGAGATCAGGCCGGTCTTGCGCTGTGCGAGCGGGCGCTCGGCCGGGTCGCCGTAGATCCTGGTGGCCTCGGCGGCCCGGATCGCCTCGAGCTCGGGCGGCAGGGGTACGGATGCGGTCACCGCTCCCGTGCCCGTGCCGACGGCTCCGGCGGGTGCGGCGGCGGTCATCGTGCCGAGTACGGCGGCGGCCGCGGTGACGGCGGCGATGGGCCAGCGGAGTCTGTACCTGGTGCGCGTCATTGCGCCTCCTGGAAGTGGGGTTACCCACGGTTTTTACTGGTCGGTACGCATGATGGGAATACATCGAACAAGACAAGTGCTCATCTTTTTCGGGGGGTTGGGGGACTCCCCCGACGGGATCGGTGCGAGCGGTTGCGAGAGGTTGGGAAAATGAACGAAGCCGAGGACTACCGGATCGAGCACGACTCCATGGGCGAGGTGCGGGTCCCCGCGCACGCCAAGTGGCGGGCCCAGACCCAGCGGGCGGTGGAGAACTTCCCGGTCTCCGGCCAGCGCCTGGAGCGGGCCCACATCGAGGCCCTCGCCCGGATCAAGGCCGCCGCCGCCAAGGTCAACGCCGAGCTCGGGGTGATCGAGAAGGACCGCGCGGAGGCCATCGAGTCGGCGGCGGAGGAGGTCGCCGGGGGACGCTGGGACGAGCACTTCCCGGTGGACGTCTTCCAGACCGGCTCCGGCACCTCGTCCAACATGAACACCAACGAGGTGATCGCCACCCTCGCCACCGAACGGCTCCCGGAGGGCCGCGAGGTCCACCCCAACGACCACGTGAACGCCTCGCAGTCCTCCAACGACGTCTTCCCCTCCTCCATCCACATCGCGGCCACCGGCGCCGTCACCCGCGACCTGATCCCCGCCCTCGACCATCTGGCCGCCGCCCTGGAGCGAAAATCGGCCGAATTCGCGACGGTCGTGAAGTCCGGCCGTACGCATCTGATGGACGCCACCCCGGTCACCCTCGGCCAGGAGTTCGGCGGCTACGCGGCCCAGATCAGGTACGGCGTCGAGCGGCTGCGCGCCGCGCTCCCCCGGCTCGCCGAACTCCCCCTCGGCGGTACGGCGGTGGGCACCGGCATCAACACCCCGGCCGGCTTCTCCGCGGCCGTCATCGCGGAGGTCGCCCGCGCGACCGGCCTGCCGCTGACCGAGGCCCGCGACCACTTCGAGGCACAGGGCGCCCGTGACGCCCTCGTGGAGACGTCCGGGCAGCTCCGTACGGTCGCGGTCTCCCTCACCAAGATCGCCAACGATCTGCGCTGGATGTCCAGCGGACCCCGCACGGGCCTCGCCGAGATCAACCTCCCCGACCTCCAGCCCGGCTCGTCGATCATGCCGGGCAAGGTCAACCCGGTCATCCCCGAGGCGGTCCTCATGGTCGCCGCGCAGGTGACCGGAAACGACACCACGGTGGCGGTGGCGGGCGCGGCCGGGAACTTCGAGCTCAACGTCATGCTGCCGGTGATGGCCAAGAACCTCCTGGAGTCGGTACGGCTGCTCGCCAACACGTCCCGGCTGCTCGCCGACCGCACGGTGGACGGGATCACCGCCAACGTCGAGCGGGCGCGCGAGTACGCCGAGTCCTCGCCGTCCGTGGTCACCCCGCTGAACAAGTACATCGGCTACGAGGAGGCCGCCAAGGTCGCGAAGAAGTCCCTCGCCGAGCGGAAGACGATCCGCGAGGTGGTCCTCGCCTCGGGGTACGTCGAGCGCGGCGACCTCACGGTCGAGCAGCTGGACGAGGCGCTGGACGTCCTGCGGATGACACGTCCCTAGGGCCTTTCGTCTGGATCAGGCCGGACCCCGCGAGCCCGGCCTGATCGGCAAGACACCCCCTGGGGCCCGTCCGACCCTGATCCGCCGGGCAGGCCCTAGGGGTGACCGGCCGGTAGGTGACTCGTCCGTGACCCGTACCGCAGCGCACGTGGGAGCGCGCCCCTAAGATCTGCGCATGACAGGATCGGACGGCTCTCGACACTGGGCGCCGGGGGAGCACATCCTCTGGCGCTACCGCGGCAACGGCACCGGGGCGGTGCACATCTGCAGGCCGGTGACGGTCGTGCAGGACACCCCCGAGCTGCTCGCGGTGTGGATGGCCCCCGGTACGGAGTGCGTGCGCCCCGTCCTCGCCGACGGCACGCCCGTGCACGAGGAGCCGCTCGCCACCCGTTACACCGCCCCGCGCACGACGGAGCGCGCGCGGTGGGCCGGCAGCGGGGTGCTGAAGCTGGCACGGCCGGGCGACCCCTGGTCGGTGTGGCTGTTCTGGGAGCGTGGCTGGCGTTTCCGCAGCTGGTACGTGAACCTGGAGGAGCCGCGGGTCCGGTGGTCCGGCGGCTTCGACTCCGAGGACCATTTCCTCGACATCTCCGTATACCCGGACCGCAGTTGGCTGTGGCGGGACGAGGACGAGTTCGCGCAGGCGCAGCGGTGCGGTCTGATGGGCCCGGAGCAGGCCGCGCGGGTGCGCGACGCGGGGCGCAGGGCGGTGGACCGGATCAAGGCGTGGGGGGCGCCGTTCGCTGACGGCTGGGAGGACTGGCGGCCCGATCCGGCATGGCGGGTTCCGGAACTTCCGGCGGACTGGGACCGCACTCCGGCGCACACGGCACCGTGAGACCCTTGATGCGCCCCCGGGGTTCAAACGTAGGATCGTCCTCCGCACGGTGGAGGCGGACCGGACAGCACGTCAGACCGACCGAGCGACCTGCCAGGCCCACCGGACGGGCCGTCAAGGACCGGACGCAGCACAGGACCTGACCAGAAGTCATCGACGAGGGGGAGAGCAGTGCCGGACGTCTGCCCGGGTGTTCCGACCCCCGCCGCCGCCATGACTCGCGGAGCCTCCACATCCGCCGCACACGAGGGGTTTATCCCTGCCGAAGGCGCGGCATCGGCGAGAAGAGCGAGTGCATCGCACCACCGGCCCGGACGGACGGAATCCCACGCGTGACGGAGCATCCCACCTCCCACGAAGGCCGGCAGCCCCTGGCTGCCCGGTCGCACGAACGCGCGCGCCCTCGCCAGGAGGCGGCGGCCGGCCTGCCCGCCGAGGTGCCGGCCCAGCCGGGCAGCCCGGCAGGACTCGGAACGGACGCGCCCCCGTCGGGCGGCGGGCCCGCGGCGCCCCCCGGCCCCGGCACCCCCGGCGTCGCCGTCGCCGTGGCCGCCCAGCACCCGGGCGGCGGCCGGGGCGGGGACCCCGCCACGCGCCGCGAGGGCGAGCGGCTGCGGTTCGTCGGCGCCGCGACCCGGCGCATCGCGCGCGGCATCGACCTGGACGAGATCGTGCTCGGCCTGTGCCGGGCCACCGTGCCGACGTTCTCCGACGAGATCCTGGTCTACCTCCGCGACCCGCTGCCGGTGGGCGACGAGCGTCCGGTGGCGCCGTTCATGCTGCGCCTGCGCCGTACCGACCGGCTCCGGTTAAGCGAACTGGAGGGCGAGGAGCTCGTCCTCGTACCCGATCCGAGCCCGACCCCCGCGGCCGAACTCTGCGAGGTGCGGTCCGGGGGTGCGCTCGCCGAGGTGCTGCGCGGGGTGCGGCCGGTGTTCGGCGACTCCGCCGCCGCCAAGACCGCGCTGTCGGAGCTGCTCGGTCCCGGGCATCCGCTGCCCGGCGGGCTGCGGGCGGTCCTCGCCCCGCTGCGCGGCCGGCGCCGGGTGATCGGCGCCGCCGTGTTCCTGCGTCGCCCCGAGCGGGCCGCCTTCGAGCCGAACGACCTGCTGGTCGCCGCCCAGTTGGCCACGCACACGGCGCTCGGCATCGACAAGGCCGTCCTGTACGGGCGCGAGGCGTACATCGCGGACGAGCTCCAGCGGACGATGCTGCCGGACTCGCTGCCGCAGCCGACCGGCGTCAAGCTCGCCTCGCGCTATCTGCCGGCCGCCGAGACGGCCCGGGTGGGCGGTGACTGGTACGACGCGATCCCGCTGCCCGGCAGCCGGGTCGCCCTGGTCGTCGGCGACGTCATGGGCCACTCGATGACCTCGGCGGCGATCATGGGCCAGCTGCGCACCACCGCGCAGACCCTGGCCGGGCTCGACCTGCCTCCGCAGGAGGTCCTGCACCACCTGGACGAGCAGGCGCAGCGGCTCGGCGAGAACCGCATGGCCACCTGCATGTACGCGGTGTACGACCCGGTCTCGCACCGGATCACCATCGCCAACGCGGGGCACCCGCCGCCGATACTGCTCCACCTGGGCGGCCGGGCCGAGGTGCTGCGGGTGCCGCCGGGCGCCCCGATCGGGGTGGGCGGGGTGGACTTCGAGGCGGTCGAGCTGGACGCGCCCGCGGGTGCCACGCTGCTGCTCTACACGGACGGTCTGGTGGAGTCCCGGTTGCGGGACGTGTGGACCGGCATCGAGCAGCTGCGGGAGCGCCTCGCGGCGACCGCGCAGCTGACGGGCCCGGACCACTCGCCGCCTCTTGAGGCGCTCTGCGACGACGTCCTCGACATGCTGGGTCCCGGGGACCGGGACGACGACATCGCGCTGCTCGCGGCCCGTTTCGACGGGATCGCGCCGAGCGACGTGGCGTACTGGTTCCTGGAGCCGGAGGACGCGGCCCCCGGCCGGGCCCGCCGGCTCGCCCGGCGGGCGCTCGCCCGCTGGGACCTGGAGGAGCTGACGGACTCGGTGGAGCTGCTGATCAGCGAGGTCGTGACGAACGCCGTGCGGTACGCGGAGCGGCCCGTGACGCTGCGGCTGCTGCGGACGGACGTGCTCCGCTGCGAGGTCGGCGACGACTCCCCTCAGCTGCCGCGGCAGCGACGGGCGCGCGACACCGACGAGGGCGGGCGCGGTCTCTTCCTGGTGAACCGCCTTGCGAGGCGGTGGGGGGCGACCCGGCTCTCGGGCGGCAAGGTGGTCTGGTTCGAGCTGGCCACCCCCTGATCCGGGACCGACAACGCTGAAGGCCGGACCCTTGAGGGGTCCGGCCTTCCGTCATGTCCCTACCGCGACGGCCGTGTGCTGGCCTCGCCCTCGGGGTCGGGGCCGCCGACGTCCGGGGGCTCGATCGACGGCGGCGGGGACGGCTCCTGGGTGGCGGTCGGCTCGTCCGTGGGCTCGGGCGGCGTGGTGGCCGGGTCCTCCGTCGGCACGGGCGGCGTGGTGGCCGTGGTGGTCGGCGGGGGCGTCGTGGCCGGGGCCGTCGTGGTCGGCTCCTCGGTCGGCTCCTCGGGCGCCTCGGTCGTCCGGGTCGCCTCGGGGTCCGGCTCGACCGGGGTCGAGCTGTCCGTCTCCAGGTCGAAGGAGGCGTCGGAGCCGCCGCCGAGGGCGTTGGTGGTGTAGTCGCCCCAGATCTGGGCCGGCCTGCGGCCGCCGTTGGCGCGGCCCTCTTCGATGGTGTCGGTGAGGGTGACCTGGTTGCCCTTGGCGTCCTCGCCGAAGAGGGCGACGGCGGTGACGAGTTCGGGGGTGTAGCCGACGAACCAGGCGGAGCGGTTGTTCTCGGAGGTGCCGGTCTTGCCCGCGGCCTCGTAGTCACCGGCGGCGCGGAAGCCGGAACCGCTCTGTACGACGCCCTGCATGGCCTTGGTGACGGTGTCGGCGGCCTCGCGGCCGATGACCTGCCCGCCGATCCCCTTGGCGGGGGTGACGACGCGGTCCCTGTGCTCGGCGGCCTTCACGAGGGTCGGGGTGACCTTCTTGCCGTGGTTGTCGAGGGTGGCGTACACCCCGGCCATGTCCATGGTGGAGGCGCCCATGGTGCCGAGGGACATGGCGGGGCTCTCGCCGAAGTCCGGTCCGTCCTTCATGCCGAGGGCGAGGGCGGTCTTCTTGGTCTCGGCCTCTCCGACGTCCACGATCATCTGGGCGTAGACGGAGTTGATGGACTTGTTGGTGGCCGTCTGGACGGTGACGGGACCGTGGTCGCGGTCGTTCTCGTTCTCGGGCGCGAAGGGGATGTCACTGCCCACGACCTTGCGCTGGCTGGTGCCGTCGTAGACGGTGCCGAGCCCTATCTTGCGCCCGTCCTGGGTGACGGAGCCGTTCTCGATCGCGGTGGCGAGGACGAGCGGCTTGAAGGTGGAGGCGGGCTGGTAGTCGCGGCGGGTCGCGTTGGACGTCCAGTGCTCGGTGGCGCCGATGCCGCCGTACATCGCGACGACCGCGCCGGTCTTCGGGTCGACGGAGGTGGCGCCGGCCTGGACGGTGGCGTCCTTCTTGTCGCCCTTGCGGTCGAGCTTGGCCTCCAGCTGCCGGTCGACGGCCTTGACGAGGTCCTTCTGCTTCTTCTCGTCGATGTTGAGGGTGATCGTCCAGCCGCCGGCCTTGATGTCCTCCTCGCTGACTCCCTGGCGCATCAGCTCCTGGTTGGCGGCCTCGACGATGTAGCCGGTCTGGCCCTCCATGCCCGGGGCGGGCTTGGGCTTCTGCGGGACGGGGAACTTCATGGCCGTCCGGTCGGCCGCGGCGAGCCAGCCCTCCTCGACCATGTTGTCGAGGACGTAGTTCCAGCGCTCCTCGACGAGCTTGCGGCCGGTGGGGCTCGCGGAGGTCCAGTCGTACTGGTTGGGCGCCTGGAGCAGCGAGGCGAGGTAGGCGCCCTGGGCGGTGGTGAGCTTGGTGGCGTCGACTCCGTAGTACGCGCGGGCGGCGGCCTGGATGCCGTAGGCGCTGCGCCCGTAGTAGCTGGTGTTCATGTAGCCGGCGAGGATGTCGCTCTTGTTCATCTGCTCATCGACCTTGATGGCGATGACCATTTCCTTGAGCTTGCGCGTCGCCGTCTGGTCCTGGCTCAGGTAGAAGTTCTTGACGTACTGCTGGGTGATGGTCGAACCACCCTGCTTGCCCTTGCCGGTGAGGGTGGACCAGACGGCGCGGGTGGTGCCCTTGATGTCGACGCCGTTGTCCTTGTAGAAGCTCTTGTTCTCGGCGGCGACGAAGGCCTTCTGGACCTCCGCGGGGATCTTCTCCAGGCCGACGATCTCGCGGTTTATCTTGCCGGTCCTGGCGAGGACCTTGCCGTCGGCGTACTTGTAGATGTTGCTCTGCATGGTCGCCTCGGCGTTGGCCGTCGGCACCGGGACCATGAGGTAGACGACGTACAGGGCGCCCATGGCGAGCAGGCAGACCACGAAGAACGTGCCCAGGAGCTTCTTCCAGGAGAAGAGGCGGCGCAGGCCGCGTTTCTTCGCCTTGCTCTTGTCCGGTCGGCCCATGAGTCGTGTCGCTCCGCTCGTCGTGTGTCCCGGCGCGCCGGTCCTTCTCCCGCCCCGCGCGGGTCGGCTCAGCTAGCCAGCTAACACCGCCGATGTGGACATAGGACAACCGATCACGCCTTTTCCGGACGTGAGAATCAGCACCCATGTCCAGAGGAACCGACGTCCCAGCGGACCGGATGGTTGCGTGAAGGAGTCGTTCCACTTCTCGCGGGGCGTCGCGGCGTTGGCTATACACCTCGCGTATACACACCATGTACAGTGACCGGCATGTCCATCGGTCACACCCTCCTGGGACTCCTGGAGTCCGGCCCGCGCCACGGCTACGACCTCAAGCGCGCCTTCGACGAGAAGTTCGGCCACGACCGGCCGCTGCACTACGGCCAGGTCTACTCGACCATGTCCCGGCTCCTGAAGAACGGCCTCGTGGTCGTCGACGGCATCGAGGCGGGCGGCGGCCCCGAGCGGAAGCGGTACGCGATCACCGAGGCCGGCGTCACCGATGTCGCCCAGTGGCTCGCCACTCCCGAGAAGCCCGAGCCGTACCTCCAGTCCACGCTCTACACCAAGGTCGTCCTGGCCCTCCTGACCGGGCGCGGCGCCGCCGAGCTCGTCGACACCCAGCGCGCCGAACACCTGCGCCTGATGCGCGAGCTCACCCGGCGCAAGAAGGACGGCGACCTCGCCGACCAGCTGATCTGCGACCACGCCCTCTTCCATCTGGAGGCCGACCTGCGCTGGCTGGAACTGACCGCCGCCCGGCTCGACCGGCTCGCCGAGGAGATCCGCCGATGACCACCGCCCCGCTCCTCGGCGCCACCGGCCTCGACAAGGCCTACGGCCCGACCCCGGCCCTCGCCGGCGCCTCCTTCTCACTCCGGGCGGGCGAGGTCGTCGCCGTCATGGGCCCCTCCGGCTCCGGCAAGTCGACCCTCCTGCACTGCCTGGCCGGAATCGTGCGCCCCGACGCCGGAACCATCACCTACGACGGGCGCGAACTCACCGCGCTCTCCGACACCGGACGCAGCGCCCTGCGCCGTACCGACTTCGGCTTCGTCTTCCAGTTCGGCCAGCTCGTCCCCGAGCTGACCTGCGTGGAGAACGTCGCCCTGCCGCTCCGCCTCAACGGCGAGAAGCGGAAGGCCGCCGAGGCCAGGGCCGTCGACTGGATGGCCCGACTGGAGGTCGAGGACATCGCGGCCAAGCGCCCCGGCGAGATATCCGGCGGCCAGGGGCAGCGCGTCGCCGTCGCCCGCGCGCTCGTCACCGCCCCCCGGGTGATCTTCGCCGACGAGCCGACCGGCGCCCTCGACTCCCTCAACGGCGAGCGGGTCATGCGGCTGCTCACCGACGCCTCCCGGGACACCGGCGCCGCCGTCGTCCTCGTCACCCACGAGGCCCGGGTCGCCGCCTACTCCGACCGCGAGATCGTCGTACGCGACGGAGCCGTACGGGACGCGGAGTGGGCCGCATGACGCTTCCCGGCGAGACGATTCGCCCCAGCGACACAAGGCGCCCCGGCGACACGGGGCCTGCCGGCGACAGCGGGCCTTCCCGCGGCACGAGCCTCGCCGCCTGGGCCCGCGATCTGGCGCTCGGCGCCCGCTTCGCGGTCACCGGTGGCCGGTCCGGCCTGCTCCGCACCGTGCTGACCGCGAGCGGCGTCGGCTTCGGCGTGGCCCTGCTCCTGGTCGCCTCCTCGCTGCCGAACATGCTCTTCCAGCGGGAGGTACGGGAGTCGGTCCGCGCCGTCGACGGCAGCGAGCAGGTCACCTCCCCCCGGCCCGACTCCTTCCTCCACCTCGGCCGGACCACCGTCTACCGCGACGACGTCATCAGCGGACTGCTGCTGCGCCCCGAGGGCGACGCGCCCCCGGTCCCGCCCGGCGCGTCCGCCTTCCCCGCCGTCGGCGAGATGCTGGTCTCCCCCGCGCTCCGCGAACTGCTCGACTCCCCCGAGGGCGCCCTGCTCAGGGAACGGCTCCCCTACCAGGTGGCCGGGACGATCGGGCAGGCCGGACTCATCGGCCCGGCCGAGCTGCGGTACGTCGCCCACGTCGACTTCCTCGACACCGAGAACCTCGACGGGCGCGGCACGCGGTACGGCTGGTCCGTGCCTGAGGAACCGCTGAACGCGTTCCTGATCCTCCTCGTCGTCGTCGCCTGCGTCGTCCTGCTGCTTCCCGTGCTCGTCTTCGTCGCGACCGCCGTCCGCTTCGGCGGCGAACAGCGCGACCGGCGGCTCGCGGCACTCCGCCTCGTGGGCGCCGACATCGCCATGACCCGGCGGGTCGCGGCCGGCGAGTCGCTCGCGGGCGCGCTGCTCGGCCTTCTGACGGGTCTCGGACTCTTCGCCGTGGCACGGCAGTTCGCGGGGGCGTTCACCATCTGGGACGTCAACGCCTACCCCTCCGACGTCGTGCCGATGCCCATGCTCGCCGCGCTCGCCCTCGTCGCCGTGCCGGTCGCCTCGGTCGTGGTCACCCTCTTCGCGCTGCGCGGGGTGGCCATCGAACCGCTCGGGGTCGTCCGGACGTCGACGCCGCGCCGCCGCCGGCTGTGGTGGCGACTGCTCCTCCTCGCGGCCGGGGTGGCCCTGCTCGTCCCGCTGATGGGCGAGGTCCAGGCGACCGGGACGAGCATCGACACCGTGGGCGTCGCGGCCGGCACCACGCTCGTCCTGATCGGCCTCACCACCCTCCTGCCGTGGTTCGTCGAAGCCTGCGTGAAGCGGCTGAACAGGGGCCCCGTGTCCTGGCAGCTGGCCGTCCGCAGGCTCCAGCTGAGCAGCGGCACCGCGGCCCGCGCGGTCAGCGGCATCGTCGTCGCGGCGACCGGGGCCATCGCCCTCCAGATGCTCTTCCAGGCCATGGAGAACGACTTCACGCAGACCACCGGCCAGGACGTGTCCCGGGCCCAGATCGCGATCGGCGCCGACGCCGGGACCGCCGCCGAGGCCCGCTCGGTGATCGACCGCCTCGCGCGCACCGAGGGGGTCAGCGCGGTGATCGGCACCGTCGAGTCGCAGGTGTGGCGGCCCGGACCCCTCAAGGCGGGCGAGGAGTTCGCCCCGATGGCCTCGATCAGGGTCGGCGACTGCGCCTCCCTCGGGGAGTTCGCCACACTGCCCTCCTGTGTCGACGGCGACGTCTTCGTCTTCCTCGCGCACGGCGCGCAGGGCAACCCGGACGACAGCTGGGTCACCAGGACCGCACGGCCCGGCGCGACGGTCGCCCTGCGCGACCCGTATCCGCACCCGGACGAGCCGCGCCGCCCCGAGGGCGGCCCGCTGCCGCAGTGGCGCATCCCCGCCACGGCCCGGGTCGTGGACTCCCGACCCGACCCGACGGGCATGTACGAGTACGGAATCCTCGCCACCCCCTCGGCGATCGACGCGGCCCGGCTCGACGAGCCCGACGCGCAGGCCATGGTCCGGCTCGACCCGTCGGTGCCCGACGCCGCCGACCACGTACGCAACACGGCGGAGGCCATCGACCCGACGTCCTGGGTGCGCACCCTGAAGGACACCGAACGGGACGCGGCGTTCTCCAGCGTCCGCACCGGCATCCTCGTCGGCTCCACCCTGACGATGCTCCTGGTGGCCGCCTCGCTCCTGGTGACGACCCTGGAGCAGCTCAGGGAGCGCAAGCGGCTGCTGTCCTCGCTCGTCGCCCTCGGCACCCGGCGCTCCACCCTGAGCTGGTCGGTGCTCTGGCAGACGGCGGTGCCGATCGTCCTCGGTCTCGTCCTCGCCGTGGCGGGCGGGCTCGGCCTCGGGGTGGTCCTGCTGAACCTGGGCGGGCAGCCGGTCGCGGACTGGTGGACCTTCCTGCCCGTCGTCGGGATCGGCCTCGCGCTGATCGCGGCGGTGACCCTGCTGAGCATGCCGGCCCTGTGGCGGCTGATGCGGGCGGACGGCCTGCGCACGGAATGACCCTTCGCATGGAGGTACGAGGGAGCGGGCGTCGTTTCCCGGGACCGGGGGTCTCGGGAGCCGGCGCCCGGCGGCGTACGCGCTGCCGGGCCGGGTCTCAGGAACCGGCGCCGAGCACCCGTACCGGAAGTCCCCGCATCGCGCCCCGCAGCTCCTCCGCCAGCTCCCCGAACTCGGCGTGCCGGGCCGCGCCCGTCCGCATCGCGAGGGCGATCCGCCGGGAGGGCGCCGGTTCGGCGAAGAGCCCGGTCCACAGGGCGGTGTTGCGGGCGGTCTCGACCGTGACGGCGGTCCGCGGCAGCAGCGTCACCCCGAGACCGCCGGCCACCAGCTGGACCAGGGTGGCGAGCCCGGCGGCCGTGGTGGTGACCTCCGCGCCACCCGTACGCCCGGCCTCCCGGCAGATGTCGAGGGCCTGGTCGCGCAGGCAGTGCCCCTCGTCGAGCAGCAGCAGCCGCAGCTCCTTGAGGGCCTCGCGCGGGATGTCGTCCCGACCCGCCAGCGGATGCCCCTCCGGGGTGACCAGGACGAAGTCCTCGTCGAACAGCGGGAGTTCGGTGACGCCGGGCACACCGAGCGGCACGGCGAGCAGCAGCAGGTCGAGCCGCCCGGCCGTGAGGCCCTCCAGGAGCGAGGAGGTCTGCTCCTCGTGGACCTGGAGGTCGAGGTCCGGGTAGCGCCGGTGGACCAGACGCAGGACCGTCGGCAGCAGGTACGGGGCGACGGTCGGGATCACGCCGAGCCGCAGCACCCCGGTGAAGGGGGCCTGGGCCGCCGCCGCCTCCTCCATCAGCTCCGAGACCGCGTCGAGGACCGCGCGGGTGCGCACCGCGAGCCGCTCCCCGGCGGGCGAGAGCAGCACCTTCCGGGTCGTACGCTCGAGGAGCTGGACACCGAGTGCCTCTTCGAGTGCCGAAACCGCGCCCGAGAGCGCGGGCTGGCTCATGCCGATGGCCGCCGCCGCGTCGCGGAAGTGCAGATGCTCGGCGACCGCCGCGAAGGCCCTGAGCTGCGAGAGGCTCGGCTGCTTGCCGCGCGGCGGGCCGGGCGGGGAGGCGTACGGGGAGCTGTACGGGGATGCCACTGATAACCACCTTCGATCAACACGAACCACTCTAGCTATTTCACTGATCAATGCACTCCGTGCCATGCTGTGACCTCGTCCAACCCCCACGGAAGACCCCAAAAGGGACCCTTCCTGCCTGCAAGGAGAGCGCGTGCTCACTGTCGGTGACAAGTTCCCCACCTACGACCTGACCGCCTGCGTGTCGCTGGAGAGCGGCAAGGAGTTCGAGCAGATCGATCACAAGTCCTACGAGGGCAAGTGGCGTGTGGTGTTCTTCTGGCCGAAGGACTTCACCTTCGTCTGCCCCACCGAGATCGCCGCGTTCGGCAAGCTGAACGACGAGTTCGCCGACCGCGACGCCCAGATCCTCGGCGTCTCCGGCGACTCCGAGTTCGTGCACCACGCCTGGCGCAAGGACCACGCCGACCTGCGTGACCTGCCCTTCCCGATGCTCGCCGACTCGAAGCACGAGCTCATGAGCGACTGCGGCGTCCGCGGCGCGGACGGCTTCGCCCAGCGTGCCGTCTTCATCGTGGACCCGAACAACGAGATCCAGTTCACCATGGTGACCGCCGGCTCCGTCGGCCGTAACCCCAAGGAGGTCCTGCGGGTGCTCGACGCCCTGCAGACCGACGAGCTGTGCCCGTGCAACTGGAACAAGGGCGAGGGCACCCTCGACGCCGCCGCCCTCCTCTCGGGCGAGTAAGGACGCGTGATCTGACATGGCTCTCGACGAACTGAAGTCCGCCATACCGGACTTCGCCAAGGACCTGAAGCTGAACCTCGGTTCGGTCATCGGCAACAGCGACCTTCCGCAGCAGCAGCTGTGGGGCACGGTCCTCGCCTGCGCGATCGCCTCGCGCTCGCCCAAGGTCCTCAAGGAGCTGGAGCCCGAGGCCCAGGCCAACCTGAAGCCCGAGGCGTACCAGGCGGCCAAGTCCGCCGCCGCGATCATGGCGATGAACAACGTCTTCTACCGGACCCGGCACCTGCTGTCGGACCCCGAGTACGGGACGATGCGCGCCGGTCTGCGGATGAACGTCATCGGCAACCCGGGCGTCGAGAAGGTCGACTTCGAGCTGTGGTCGCTGGCCGTCTCCGCGATCAACGGCTGCGGCCAGTGCCTGGACTCGCACGAGCAGGTCCTGCGCCAGGCCGGTGTCGACCGCGCCACGATCCAGGAGGCCGTGAAGATCGCCGCGGTGATCCAGGCGGTCGGCGTCACCCTCGACGCGGAAGCGGTCCTCGCCGAGTAGGGCGTCACCGCGGTCGTACGAGAAGGGCCCCGGGGCAGCGCGCCCCGGGGCCCTTCCGCCGTTCCCGGCGGGTCACTTCTTGAGCGCCGCCATGAGCGCCAGCATGTCCTGGGTCATCGGGACGTCGATGCCGGAAAGGTCGAGCGGCTCGGTGTTCCCCGTCTCGTTGCCCTCCGCGTCGACGCTGTAGTCCCGGGAGACCGCCAGCGCGATCTCGGCCTGGCCGTCGAGAACCATGAGCTCTCCGGCCTCGCCCTCGCGGTCGCTGAAGAAGGCCTTCTCGCCGAGACCGTCGATCGGCGTGTGGAGGTCGGCGGACTTCGCCTGTGCGTCGAACTCGGGCCCCGGATCCGTCACCTTGTGCAGGGTGTACGAGAGCCAGCCGCTGTAGCCCGATTCGGGCGGGCCGAACCGTATCGGGCAGGCCACCCGCAGCACCGCCGGGTCGTCCGTCACGGGCCCTTCGCCGTCCGCGCTCCGCTCGCCCAGGACGGCGCTGAGCGCCGGCAGCTCCGCCAACTGGCAGAGGCCGCTCACGCTCTTGTACCCACCCAGGTCAGGGCCGGGCTCCTCGCCCCGCTCGTACGCGTAGAGCCCGCCGCCCCACACCGCCGACGCCAGCACCGCGCCGCCCAGCGCCCACAGCCAGGGGCGCCGGGCCCGGGGCGGACGGGGCGGCCGGGCTGCCTTCTCCTCCGTCAGTACCTCGGGCGCGTCGAACACGACGCCGCCCACCAGCTCTGGTTCCGAGATCACCGGCCGTCCCCCTTGGGGGAGGACGAGCCGGGTGCCGGGGTCGGGGCCACTTCGAAGGCGGTCGCCCCGCGCGGCTCCGGCGTGCTGCGGAGCGCCTGTTCCGTGCTGTACGCGCGCAGGTAGCCGACCACCGTGTTGCATACGGCGACCAGCGGGACCGCGACGACGGCGCCGCCGATGCCGGCGGTCAGACCGCCGGCCGCGACCGCCAGGACGACGGCGAGCGGGTGGACCCGCACCGCGCGTCCGAGGATGAAGGGCTGGAGCACATGGCCCTCGATCTGCTGCACGGCGAGGACGACGACGAGCACCATGAGGGCGGTGAAGAGGCCGTTGGTGACGAGGGCGACGACGACCGCGAGGGCGCCCGAGATCACCGCGCCGACCAGCGGGATGAAGGCGAACAGGAAGATGAAGACGGCGAGCGGCACGGCCATCGGCACGTCGAGGAAGTAGAGGCCGAGGCCGATGAAGACCGCGTCGATCAGGGCGACCAGCACCGTGCCCCGCACATAGGCGGTGAGGGTGCGCCAGGCGCGCGGACCGGCGCCGGCGACGCCCGGCCGGGCCTGGGCGGGGACCAGCTTGAGCGTCCACTCCCACACCTTCTTCCCGTCGTGGAGCAGGAAGAGCGTCGAGAACATGGCGAGCAGGATGCCGGTCAGCGCCTCGACGACGACGGTGACGCCCTGGAGTCCGACCTGGGTGATCTGTTCGGCGTTGGCGCCGATGGAGTCGCTGAGGTTCTTCGCGATGCCGTTGATCTGCTGCTCGGTCACGTGGAAGGGGCTGTTCAGCAGCGCGCGCTTGAGTTCCTCGATGCCGTCCCTGACCTGGTCGGACAGGTTGTCGACATTGTCCATGACCTGCCAGACCACGAACCAGCCGACCAGGCCCATCACGACGAAGCCGGAGATGGCCGTGACGGCGGTGGCGAGCCCTCGGGGCAGGCCCTTCCTGCGCAGCATGGCCACGGTGGGCTGGAGCAGGGCGGTGACGAGCAGCGCGGCGACGAACGCGAGGACGACCAGCTGGACGGAGCTGATCACCTTCATCAGCACCCAGAGCGTGCCGGCGAAGACGAGCAGCCGCCAACTGGCCTCCGCGGCGACCCGCATGCCCCACGGGATGGCGGCGACCGGGTCGGGCCGGGCGGCGACGGCCGGCGCGTAGGCGGGGGGCGCGGGGACGGAAAGGCCCGGCTCGACGGCGGCCGTCTCCGGGAGCGGAGGCGGCGTCTCCGGTGCGACGCCGGGGCGCGCGGACGCGTCCCCGGTGGACGTGTCCCCGGTGCTCTTGTCGCCCGGACGTGGCTGCGGGCGGTCGCCCTGCCGTTCCCCCGGGTCGTCGCCCTGCGGGTCGAGCGGATCCTCGCGCTCCGCCTCGGCCCTGCGCGCGTCGAGGCGTTCACCCACGCGGCTGAGGCTCTCGCCCAGCCGGCCCAGCCACCCTGGCACTCTCGCCATCTCTTCCCTCATCCCCCCGCTGACACGTCCCCGCTCGCTCCCCCGCGAGCCCCTGGGCCCTTCGAACCTACACGCAAGCAGCCCCTCACCGTAGGACGGTGAGGGGCTCCCCAAGGTTGAGCACGCCGGACTAGTACCAGCGGTTGGCCTGCCAGAACGTCCACGCCTCGCACGGGCTGCCGTAGCGGTCGTTCATGTAGCTGAGGCCCCACTTGATCTGCGTCGCGGGGTTGGTCTGCCAGTCCGAGCCGGCCGAGCTCATCTTGTAGCCCGGCAGGGCCTGCATGAGACCGTAGGCGCCCGAAGACGGGTTGACCGCGCGGTAGTTCCAGCTGGACTCGTGGTCCACGATGGTGCTGAAGCACTGGAACTGCGAGGCCGGGATCATCTGGCGGGCCATGGCCTTGACCTCGGCGATGGAGTACGAGCCCTGCGTGGAGAAGGACGAGGCGTCGCGGACCGCGGAACGGCTGGCGCGCTCTTCCTCCGCCGCCTTGCGCTCCTCCTCGGCCTTGGCCTTCGCCTCGGCCTCGGCCTCGTCGGCCGCCTTCTTCTTCGCCTCCGCGTCCTTGGCGGCGCGGAGACGGGCCGATTCCTCGGCGGCCTTCCGCGCGACCGAGTCGGCGGCCGCGGCCTGGACGTCGGCCTGCTCCGAGAGGGACGAGACCTGTACCTGGGCCTGCTCGCCCGCGGGAATGTCCGCGAGCAGCGTGGTGTCGGCCGCGGTGGCCTCGAAGTTGTCGTCCGAGGACTGAACGGCGTTACCCGACGCTACGCCCACGACGGCGCCGACGGTGGTGACCGCAGTGGCCGAAGCCACCGCGAATCCCCGGACCGAGATCCGGCTCACACGGTTTCCTTCCAGCATCGCTCGCACAGGTGACCACGCGGGCGAAATCGTGCCCCTGGCGCTGGTCTCCGACATACAGGGTCACAGGAGACACGGGCCCGTGGTGCTGTGGGCGGCATACGACGGACGGCTGTTGAGTTGTGCGGGGGTTGTGCGCCCTGAAGGTGCACGGGTGCCGTATGCGGGGCCTGACGGAAGCAAGACTCTGCCGGACCGCCGCACCGCAAGGCAATTCTCCGTTGCGTGTGAAAGCTCACACCTCGGTGGGGGCAGGTGTTTTGGACGATCCTGCGGACAGCAGAGCGCCGCCCGGCTAAGCTCGTGGGCTTTGCCGGGCGGCGCCAACTTCCGTACGCGGACGGAAGGGTGTGAATCGGGTCAGATCTGAACGTCCTCCAGCATCTCCGTCACCAGCGCGGCGATCGGGGAGCGCTCCGAGCGGGTGAGGGTCACGTGCGCGAAGAGCGGATGCCCCTTCAGTTTCTCGACCACGGCGACGACTCCGTCGTACCGGCCGACCCGGAGGTTGTCCCGCTGGGCGACGTCATGGGTCAGCACGACCCGCGAATTCGCCCCGATACGGGACAGAACGGTCAACAGGACGTTCCGCTCCAGGGACTGGGCCTCGTCCACGATGACGAACGCGTCGTGCAGCGAACGCCCGCGGATGTGGGTGAGCGGCAGGACCTCCAGCATCCCGCGGCCGAGCACCTCCTCGATGACCTCACGGCTCGCGACCGAGGACAGTGTGTCGAAGACCGCCTGGGCCCACGGGCTCATCTTCTCGGACTCGCTGCCCGGCAGGTACCCGAGCTCCTGGCCGCCGACCGCGTACAGCGGACGGAAGACCATCACCTTCTGGTGCTGACGGCGCTCCAGGACCGCCTCCAGGCCCGCGCAGAGCGCGAGCGCGGACTTGCCGGTGCCGGCCCGGCCGCCCATGGAGATGATGCCGACGTCCGGGTCGAGGAGCAGGTCGAGGGCGATCCGCTGCTCGGCGCTGCGTCCGCGGAGCCCGAAGGCCTCCCGGTCGCCGCGGACGAGCCGTACGTTCCCCTCGGCGGTGATCCTGCCGAGCGCCTTGCCCCGCTCGGACTGGAGCACCAGGCCCGTGTGGACCGGAAGCTCGGCGGCCTCCGGCACGTACAGCGACTCCTGGTCGTAGAGCAGGTCCACCTGCTCGCCGGAGAGCGCCAGCTCGGACATCCCGGTCCAGCCGTTGGCGTCCGTGATGGCCAGTTCGGCGCGGTACTCCTCGGCGAGGAGCCCCACCGAGGAGGCCTTGATGCGCAGCGGGAGGTCCTTGGAGACGACCGTGACGTCGTACCCCTCCGCCTGGAGGTTCCGCGCGACCGCGAGGATCCGTGAGTCGTTGTCCCCCAACCTGTAGCCGGCGGGCAGTACACCGGGGTCGGAATGGTTGAGTTCGACACGCAGGCTGCCGCCCAGGTCCCCGATGGGGAGCGGGGCGTCCAGACGCCCGTACCGGACCCGGAAGTCGTCCAGGAGGCGCAGGGCCTGCCGGGCGAAGTAGCCGAGTTCGGGGTGGTGCCGCTTGGCCTCCAGCTCCGTCACCACGACGATCGGGAGCACTACCTCGTGCTCCTCGAACCGGGAGAAGGCGTTGGGGTCGGCCAGCAGGACGCTGGTGTCGAGAACATAGGTGCGCCGGTCGGAAAGGCGGCGCTTCGTGCTGGTCACCACGGAAGGACAGACCCCCTCGGAAGACCCCTGTGAGGTCGGGGTGCGACGGAACCGGTGTCGCTGCGGAATGGGACCGGGCTCAGGCCGCGCTGCGCGGGCCGAACCACGGCCCTCCGCTTCTCCCGTACGTGTCCCGCACGGTCGTCCTGGTGCAAGGGGCCTCCCGGGTGGCGGTCTCCGTGCCGCTCACTTCACCAGGGGTATGCCCCTGAACAGGGGCCGTCATGCCACGGCATGTGACGACGTGTTCATGAACACGAGGTGATCGGTTCCGAGCCGGTCCGTGGCGCCCGGCCCAGGGCCTGTCGTTTGGATCAGGCCGGATCAGGGAGCGGGGTCTGGTGCCGTGGATCGCAAGGCGGAGGAGGGCGCCATGGCGGAGCCATGGCAACCGACGACAACGCGGCGAGGCGCGGTGCCGGACCCCGCGAGCCCGGCATGGTCCAGACGACAGGCCCTAGGTCCCGTAACGCCGGTGTCGTGCGGCGTAGTCGCGCAGCGCCCGCAGGAAGTCGACCTTGCGGAAGGCCGGCCAGTGGACCTCGCAGAAGTAGTACTCGGAGTGGGCGCTCTGCCACAGCATGAAACCGGAGAGGCGCTGCTCGCCGCTGGTACGGATCACCAGGTCGGGGTCGGGCTGCCCGCGCGTGTACAGGTGCTCGGAGATGTGCTCGACGTCCACGATCTCGGCGAGCTCCTCGAAGCTCGTCCCCCGGTCCGCGTGCTCCAGGAGCAGCGAGCGCACCGCGTCCGCGATCTCCTGCCGGCCGCCGTAGCCCACCGCCACGTTCACGAGTATCCCCGTGTTGGCGTGGGTGGCCTGCTCGGCCTCCTTGAGCACCGACTGGGTACGGGACGGCAGCAGGTCCATCGTGCCGACGTGGTTCACCCGCCAGCGGCCGTCGGCGGCGAGCGAGCGCACCGCGTTCTCGATGATGCCGAGCAGCGGCACGAGCTGCTCCTCGGGCCGGTTCAGGTTGTCCGTGGAGAGCATCCAGAGCGTGACGACCTCGACGTCCGTCTCGGCACACCAGCCGAGCAGCTCCTGGATCTTGTCCGCACCGGCCTTGTGGCCCTGCTCGGGGGTCCCCCCGGACGCCTTGGCCCAGCGGCGGTTCCCGTCGAGGATGACCCCGATGTGCTTGGGCACCTGGGCGTGGTCGAGGCGGCCTTCCACCCGGCGTGCGTAGAGCCCGTACACCAGGTCGCGCAGGTTCACTGTTCTTACCCCTCCATGCACCGGCGGTCCGCCATGCAGCGGCGGTCCGCAAGCCGCCACACTACTGCGCACGGGCGACGGGCTCCCAGCCCGGGACTGTCACAAGTACGTGATAAGCAGAGATACGTGACTGATTCCCCCGTGTACCGCGCCTCCGCGGACCGCTACGACGCCATGGAGTACCGCCGGTCGGGCCGCAGCGGCCTCAAGCTCCCGGCGATCTCGCTCGGCCTCTGGCACAACTTCGGCGACGACCGGGCGCTCGACAACCAGCGCGCGATCCTGCGCCGTGCCTTCGACCTCGGTGTGACCCACTTCGACCTGGCCAACAACTACGGGCCGCCGCCCGGCTCCGCCGAACTGAACTTCGGCAAGCTCTTCGCCCAGGACTTCGCGCCCTACCGGGACGAGCTGATCGTCTCCACGAAGGCCGGCTACGAGATGCACCCCGGGCCGTACGGCGAGTGGGGCTCCCGCAAGTACCTGATGTCCTCGCTCGACGCCTCCCTGAAGCGGATGGGCCTCGACTACGTCGACATCTTCTACTCGCACCGCTTCGACCCGCACACCCCGCTCGAGGAGACCATGGGGGCCCTGGCCTCCGCGGTCCAGCAGGGCAAGGCGCTGTACGTCGGCGTCTCCTCGTACAACAGCGAGCAGACCGCCGAGGCCGCGCGGATCCTGAAGGACATGGGCGTCCCGGCGCTCATCCACCAGCCCTCGTACTCGATGATCAACCGCTGGACCGAGGACGACGGCCTCCTCGACACCCTCGAGGACGCCGGGATGGGCTGCATCTCCTTCGTGCCGCTGGCGCAGGGGCTGCTCACCGACAAGTACCTGAAGGGCATCCCGGAGGGCTCGCGGGCCACCCAGGGCAAGTCCCTCGACCCGAACCTGCTCTCCGACGAGGTGCTGCGGCGGCTCCGTGGTCTCGCGGACATCGCGGGGCGGCGCGGGCAGACCCTGGCGCAGCTGGCGCTGTCGTGGGTCCTGCGGGACGAGCGGATGACCTCGGCGCTGATCGGCGCGTCCAGCGTCGCCCAGCTGGAGGAGAACGTGGGGGCGCTGGCGGGTGCGCCGCTGACCGCGGAGGAGCTGGTGGAGATCGACTCGTTCGCCGTGGACACCCAGGGCACGAACATCTGGGCCGGCCGGGGCTGAGGCCCCTGAGGGCCCGCGGGGCCCCGGAAAGGGGCCCCGTCGGGGCCCCGGAAAGAAAAAACGGGCCGGTCCGTGGGGGGGGATACGGACCGGCCCGAGGGGGGGTTTCCACCATAACCCTTCGATACTCGTGTTGCGCGCCACGTACGCCGTCCGAAGCATGGCGAATTCACCGGAGCCCAGTCAGGACAAGGGATGCGGGGCCGTGTGGCGGGTTTGCGCCCCGGCGTGGCGGCGGAGTTCCGTCCCTCCCAAGAGGGACCGGCCGGGCAGGGCCCGACGTTGACGCGCAGGCCCCCGGGACGCCTCAGGGAAGCGCGGTGAACGCGCCGAGGAGAAGACCGAGCAGACCGCCCGCGAGCATGAACGGCCCGAAGGGGATCGCCGAGGACCGGCCGGCCCGCCGCAGCAGGACGAGACCGAACCCGTACACCGCGCCGAGCAGGAATCCCGCGAAGGCCCCGGTGAACAGGACGCCCCAGCCGTACCAGCCGAGGGCCGCGCCGAGCGGCACCGCCAGCTTCACGTCGCCGAAGCCGAGACCGCCCGGGTTGATCAGGAAGAGCCCCAGATAGGCGCCGCCGAGGACGAGCGCGCCGAGCAGCGCGTGGAGCCAGGAGCCCGCGTCGTACGGGAGGAGCTCGGCGCCCCCCAGGAGCAGCGGGACGGCGGCGGCGAGCGGCAGGGTGAGACCGTCCGGAAGCCGGTGCACGCGCGCGTCGACACTGGCGAGGAGCACGGCGAAGGGCGCGCAGAGCAGCCAGACCGCCAGCTCCGGCCGCGGCCCGCCGGTGGCGGCGGCGAGCGCGGCGCACACGAGGGCGGTGAGCAGGGGCGCGGTGAGCGGGGCGGCCGTCGTGGCGCAGTCCCGCCGACCGGGCCCGCCGAGCCAGCCGCGCGCGGGCCCGACGAGCACGTGCCCGTCGGGGCAGCGGTCCCGCCACGGCTCCTCGGACGCCACGGAGAGCCGGTAGGCGGCACGCGGCACGAGCAGCCCGACGGCGGCTCCCCAGAGGGCGGCGAGGGTGATCGTCGTGACGTACACGGACGAGACCCTAGAGGCGGGGGGCCGCTACGGTCTGCCGCATGGGGAAATGGGCGGACGGGACGGGAACGCTGGGGCTGGCCGCACGGGAGGTCCCTCTGGAAGTGGCGGCCTCGTACCGGGCGCGGCGGCGGGGGTTGCTCGGCCGGGACGGGGTGACGGGGGCGTTGCTGATCGTCCGGACGAACAGCGTGCACACCTTCGGCATGCGGTTCGCGATCGACGTGGCCTATCTGGACCGCGGGCTCAGGGTCCTGTCCGTGGTGACGATGAGACCGGGACGCCTCGGCATGGTCAGGCCGCGCGGCCGGCACGTCCTCGAGGCGGAGGCGGGGGCGATGGCCGGCTGGGGGCTGCGGCCGGGAGTACGCGTGCGCGTGGAGGTCGCGGACGCCACGGACGTCACGGCGGACCCGACCCGAGCAGAGTGAAGGCCCCGTAGGCGGCGGAGGCCAGGGCGAGTCCGGCGAGGACCGGCGCCAGGGCCCGGTTCCGCAGCCGCGCGAGGGCCACGGCGGGCGGGAGCAGCAGCCCGAACGCCGGCATCATCAGGCGCGGCCGGGACCCGAAGTAGGCGGCGCCGACCAGCGAGACGAGGACGACGCCGATCGTGTGGACGAGCACCGGAAGCGGCTGCCGCTGCCGTACGCACAGCGCGAGCAGCCAGCCGAGCAGCGCGAGCGCCGCGCACAGTCCGAGGGCGGCGGGCCACGGCAGACCCAGGATGAACCTGCCGAGGGCGACGCCCCCGTCGATGGAGTTGCCCCAGGCCGCCTGGACATCGAAGTAGGCGGTGGGAGCGCCCTCGCGGACGCCGACGTACACGACGTAGCCGAGCCAGCCGAGCGGGGCGATCAGGACCCCGGCCACCGTCCCCAGGGGCAGCCGCCGGTCCCGTACGAGCGTGACGAGGGCGGTGATCCCGAGGGCCGCGATCAGCGCGGCGGCCGTCGGCCGGGTGAGCCCGGCGGCGGCGCACAGGACACCGGCCAGGATCCAGCGCCCGCGCAGGACGGCGTACAACGACCAGGCGGCGAGGGCGGTGAACAGCGTCTCCGTGTACGCCATCGACTGCACGAACGCGGTCGGGTACACGCCCCAGAGAACGGCGAGCACGACACCGGCCCGGGGCCCGAACGCCTGCGCGCCGCAGCGGTGGATGCCCCAGGCGGCGACGAGCCCGGCCGTCCAGGAGACGAGCAGCCCGGCGGTGGCCGCGTCGACGGGCAGGACGGCGGAGAGACCGCGCTCAAGGGCCGGGAAGAGCGGGAAGAAGGCGAGGTCGGAGTGGACGTCGCCGTTCGGCAGCGTGACCTCGTAGCCGTAGCCGTGCTCGGCGATCCGCACGTACCAGACGGAGTCCCAGCGCCCCTTGAGCCGGTGGAGCCCGTCCTCGCCGGTCACGGCGGCGGCGATCGCGAGGACCGCGAGGCCGATGAGCCGGGTGACGGCGTACCCGCCGAGGGCGAGCAGAGTGGTGCGGTCGGGCCTGGTCAGGGACATGCGCCCGATTATCCCGGGGCGCGCCGGACGGTCAGCCGAGGGGCCTTATGCGGACGAACTTCGCGGCCATGACGGGACCGAGCTGCTGGACGATGGCGTGTCCCGGCTCGTGGGGGGAGGGCAGGTCGCCGAGGAAGGAGGTGACGATGACCTCGTCGATGCCGAGGATCCCGCGACAGCTCTGCTCCTCCAGGAACGCCAACGTGCGGCGCCAGTCGGCGGCGGTGGCCGGGGCCTCGCCGAGGAAGGAGCGGACGGTGTCCTGGACCACGTCCCAGAAGAACACGTGCGGCTGCACGACGCCCTGACGGAAGACATGGTCCTCGTACACGTCCCGGAACTCGGGGATCCGTGCGACGAGATCACTGACCAACCGCACACTCGGCGTCTCGCTCGCCATCTCACCCGGCGTCGCGCTCGGCGTCGCGTCCGGCATCTCACCCGGCGTCTCGCCCGGCATCTCGCTCGACGTTGTCGTCGTCGTCATCTGTCCAGAATGCTCCCACCCCGGCCGACCTGTCCCTACCTTTGCGCATTCCTGACGACAGCTTTCGGGAGGTTTTCCACAGGGGGTGCGAAGTGTCCCTCTTCCGTGGATCGTTGGCCGTATGTACGAGTTGGCGATCCTCGCCAGGGCGGGGTCCTTCTGACGGTCTGGGCGGTCGCGGCGGGCTGCCCGCCGGGCCGGCTGGCGGCGCGCCTGCGCCGGGCCGGCTGGCAGTGGATCTGCCGGGGCGCGTGGGCGGCCCCGGGAAAAGAGGTGGACTGGCGGGTGAGGGCGACGGCGCTCCAGTGGCTGCGTCCGGAACTGGTCTGCAGCCACGGGACGGCGGCGGCCCTGCACCGCATCGAACGACTGGGAGCGGGCGACCGGGCGGCCGGCCTGCTGGAATTCACCGCGCTCCCGCCGACAGGCTCGTCACGAGGAGACCGGATACGGGTGCGTACGACGAGGTATTTGACGGACCACGACCGCACGATCCGCCGGGGACTGCGGACGACGACCCCGGCGCGCACGGTCGGCGACCTCATACGGGACGCCGGGAGCCGCGAGGAGGCCGTCGTGGTCGCGGACTCGGCGCTCGCACGGCGGGCCGTCGCAGGCGTACGACGTGAACCGCTCGTCCGGTACGAGGAACTCGCCGCCGAACTCGCCGCCGACCGGCGGGGAGCGGCCCGCGCCCGGACCTGGCTGCCGCTGGCCGAGCCGGCGTCGGGCTCCCCGGCGGAGACGGTCGCACGGCTCCGGATACGGGACGCCTGGCTGCTCCCGGAGTCCCAGCCGACGCTGCGGACCGAGGACGGGCGACTGCTCCTCCGCCCCGACTTCCTCTTCCGGGCGGAGGGGCTGGCGGTGGAGGTCGAGGGCTACGCCTTCCACGGCACCCGTGGCGCCCACGAACGGGACGTCGCCCGCTTCAACGCGCTTCAGTCCTGCCCGGAGGTGCGGCGGGTGCTGGGGTTCACGGCGGACGAGGTCTTCCACCGCCCGGACCGCATGACGGGCACGATCCGGGCGGCGCTGACGTCGCTGTCTAGCTGACGGGGGAGGTACGGGGGAAGGAGATCTCGACGCGGCGGTTCTTCTTCCGGCCTTCCTCGGTGCCGTTGTCGGCGATCGGGTAGTCCTCGCTGTACCCGCGGATGTCGAACGTCGTCGACGGGTTGAGGCTCCGCGCGAGCACCTGCTGCACGGCGACGGCGCGCTGCTTGGACAGCTTGAGCCCGTGCTCGTACGTCCCGAGGTTGTCGGTGAACCCGAAGACCCGGACACGACCGGACCCCAGCTTGTTGATCTCGGCGGCGATGGCGGCGAGACGGGCACTGGCGGCGGGCCCGAGCTTGGCGCTGTTCTTCGGGAAGAGCACCTCGGCCTGCAGCGCGAAGGTCACGTCCACGTTGGTGTCCTGCCGGCGCTGCTGCCCGCCCTCCTCCTCGACGATCTGCTTGATGTCGAGAACCTTGGCGGGAGCGAGGGTGGCACCGTCGGGAAGCATGAGCCCGGGCGCGTTCGCGTCGATGGCGGGCGGCGGAGACGCACTGGACGCCGCCCCGGGCGGCGGATCGTCGGCGTACGCCACGGGCACGGCGAGGGGCCCGAGCGCGACGGAGGCGAGGGCGAGTGCGGCGAGGCGGCGGTAGGTCGTCGTCATGGCGTCGCCTCAGGAGAGCTTGAGGGTGGCGGGTTCGAAGGTGGGGAGCTGGAAGGAGACCTCTGTGGTGGAGGCGGGGGGTGCGGGGAATTGCATGAAGACGGCGGTGGACTTGCCGGGGCCGAGACTGTCGAGCGCCGAGGTCGTCAGCGGTCGGCCGTCGGTGTCACGCAGGACGTAGTAGCGCTTTTTGGCGACGGAGTCGACGAGGGTGGCACCACCCAAGGAGTTTCCGTGCTTCACAATCTCGGTTTCGTCACCACTCATTTGCGCGGGGATGATGCCAGCTGATCCGGATGTGTTCTTCAAGCGCCCCTTGACGGTGAGGAAGCCACCCTGGTCACGATCTGCCGAGTGAATGCTGAGTTCCAAGCCCTTTTGGCCCTTGGCAATCGCCAGAGTCTCCAGGGGTTCCTCCACTGGCGCCGACCCCGTCGACGCCTCCTCCTTGGAAGGAGCGGCAGTCGTCACAGTCGGCTTGTCCGCCTTCGGCTTCTCCTCCGCACCGCAGCCAGCTACGAAAAGTGCCACCGATGCCACGGCGACGACGGCCACCGCCCCCCGGCGATTCCATGCGTACCGCACGCTCATGTACCGCTCTCCCTTTGCTCGTCGCAGGTCATTCGGACAGTCGGACAGTGAACAGGTCGGTGGCGCTGGGAAGCCTGGGATCCTCAGGATCGATTTCCCACGGCTCCCCGTGGCACTCAAGCCCGAGAATCGGACCGGGCTCCTCCTCTTCAGGCTCATCTGATGGGGGAGGAGAAGGCGGCGGCTCCGAAGTGGGGGGCTGATCAGGCTCGTCGAACCTGCAACGCGGCTCGATCACCGCCTCGGCGGACGCCTTGGCGGCATTCGCCTCTCCACCCGTCGTGAGTACGGTCACTCTGAAGCCGCTGCCCTCAGAGGACAGCGGCTCGCAACCAGGACTGACCACCACAGCCCCGTTGCGGGAAGCGAAGTCAGCCGCGCTGCCACAGGCAGCGGCGTGGATGTACGCCTCACCCGCAACGAACCCGCCCCATTGTTTCGGGTCGAGGATCACTTTGAGCCATCCCTCGCGCAGTTGCTCCCTGGCGTCTTGGGCCGCCGCAAGAGCCGCCGCATCGGCTGCGGTCTGGGCGCTGTTTCGGGTCAAAGCAGCTTGCCCCACGGCGAAGTAAGCAAAGGCGAGGAATAACAGCCCAGCCACAACCGCGATATAGACAGGGAAGGCCTGCCCCTCATCCGGCCGCAGGTAGACGCCTACTCGCCACCCCCGCCGGTGAGTTCCGTGATCTTCTGGGAGATCGCGTTCTTGATCGACTGGCCGATGTCCGTTCCGGTGATCGCCACCACGATCGCCACCACCACCACAATGATCCCCAGGTACTCCACCGCCGTCTGGCCGCGGTCCCTCGATCGTGTCCAGGTGGTCAGTTCGAGCTTGGCCTTGGTCAAAGCCTTCAGCATCGCGTCGTTCATCGTGGTCCCCTCCGCGTTCAGACGCTTGCGCTCGGGCACCGTGCGCCCGGCTCATCGGGTCGGCCTGGTGCCCGGCCAGGAGGCGGGGGCGGTGGTTCGACGTCGGGTCCACCACTCCACCTCCCTCACACTCAGTCCGCACTCTGGCACATCCTGTTGCGCGCGCGAAGGGCTTTCCCGTGAATATGTCACCGGTCGCCCGTCACCGAGCCGAAGTCGGTGCCCGTGCCCAGGAACAGGCCCGCGCCCAGCAGGATCATCGTCGCCGGGACCATCAGCGTCGTGATCACCATGGTCGCCTTCGGGACGGCCTTCGCGGCCTTGCGGCGGGCGTTCTGCGCGTCCGTTCGCCGCATGTCGTTGGCGATCTGGATGAGCGTGTCGACGATCGGCGCGCCCAGTTCCTCGCCCTGCTGGAGCGCGGTGACGAACTGGGCCACCTGCTCCGAGTCGTTGCGCCGGCGCAGTTCGTCGAACGCCTGGCGGCGGCTGACTCCCATGTCCATCTGGCGGAGCGTGATGCGGAGTTCGTCGGACCACGGGCCCTCGTACTTCTCCGCCACCCGTTCGAGCGCCTGGCGGAAGCCCAGTCCCGCCGAGACGACGACGGCCAGCACGTCCAGGAAGTCCGGCAGCGTGCGTTCGATCTGGTCCTTGCGGATGCGGACCGCCGACCAGATGCCGACCTCCGTCCAGAACGCGCCGAAGGCGAACAGCAACAGCGCCACCAGGAACGACCCGCGCGACAGCATCAGCAGGCCGCCCAGGACGCCCAGGAAGCCGTAGACCGCCCGCCTCGCCCCGTACCGGTCGATGGTGAGGCCGCCGGGGTTCCCGGCGAGGTCGATGCGGCGGCGGACGGCGTTGACGCGTTTGGGGCCCATCAGGCGGAGCACCGCCGGCGACCAGCGCATGCCCAGGCGGTCGACCGCCGAGTCGACGGCTCCCGTGCGGGTCGCGCCGACCTCCAGGGCGAGCTTGAGGTCGTCGGGGAGCCGGGCGTCGGCGCGGTAGAGCCGAAGGCCGTAGGCGATGCCGGCGACGGCGAGGCCGGCCAGGAGGGCGAGGAGGAGGTCCATGGCGCGCCCGTCCCTATACGTCGATCTTCGAGAAGCGGCGGATCGCGACGAAGCCGACCACGTACAGGGCGAACGCGGCGACGACGGCGAACTGTCCGATGGCGGAACCGGTCATCCGGTCGAGGGCGCCGGGCTGCATGTTGTCGATGAGCAGGAGCGAGCCGACGCCGATGACCGGCACGGAGTACGCGGTCATGCTCACCTGGGAGAGCTGGGTGCGGACCTCGCGCCGGGTCTCCTTGCGTTCCTCCAGGGTCTCGGTGAGGTTCCGCAGGGAGGAGACGACGGTGCCGCCGGCCCGGTTGGCGAGGACGAGGGTGGTGACGAGGACGACGAGTTCGCGCGAGGGCAGGCGTTCGGCGAGTTCGCCGAGGGCGTCGTCGAGCGACGTACCGACGGACAACTGCTGGGCCACCTTCTCCAGTTCGTCCCCGGCCGGGGCCTCCAGCTCGTCGGCGGCCAGGCTGAGGGCCATCCGCAGGGCGAGTCCGGCCTGGGTGGCGTTGGCCAGGATGCGCGACAGCTCGGGGAGCTGGTTGATGAACTTCTCGATGCGCTTCTGGCGCTGCCAGCTGAGGAAGCCCATCGCCACCCACACGCCGAGGAGTCCGCAGATCGGGCCGAAGAACGGGGACAGGGCTGCCTGTCCGACGATCCACAGGACGGCCACGGTCAGCGTGAGGGCGACCGTGAACTCGCCCGGGGTCACGTCGAGGCCGGTGGCCGCGATCCGCAGCTCCAGTTTCCGGCCGAGGGCGGTCCTGCGGACGCGCCGGTCGACGCCCCGGAAGCGGCGCCTGCGGCGGCCCCCGGTCTCGGGTTCGCCCGACT
Source organism: Streptomyces exfoliatus (assembly GCF_000725545.1). Taxonomy (GTDB): domain Bacteria; phylum Actinomycetota; class Actinomycetes; order Streptomycetales; family Streptomycetaceae; genus Streptomyces; species Streptomyces exfoliatus. Next base: position 215,484 of record NZ_JNZP01000017.1, read on the forward strand.
CGTCGAGCCGGGCGACGAGTGCCGCGTGCCGGCGGGCCCCGCTCGCGTACAGCTGGACTCCGGCGATGCCCAGGACGCAGCAGAGCACGGCCACGCCGAGCGTCAGCCACACGGGATCGGTCATTGCGCCTTTGCTCCTGGTGGTCGGCGAGTCGGCTAGTCGGCTTCGCGGGTGGTCAGGTGGGCGTCGGTGGCGGCCACGCCGAAGGCCTGCGGGATGGGCTGGCCGGCCAGGTAGAGGCGTTCGGCGACCCGTCGGGGCAGCGGGTGGTACGTGAACTGCCCGTACACCCGCCCGTCTGCGGCGAGCGGCTGCGCCTGGAAGCGGCAGACCGTCGCGAGCAGGAACCGTTCCCGCCCGTGGGAGGCGAGGACGGAGATCTCGGTGATGCGGCGGGTGCCGTCGGGGTGCCGGGTGAGCTGGACGAGGACGTCGACCGCGCTGTTGATCTGGTCGCGGAGCGCCTCGAACGGCACCTTGACCTCCGACATGGAGGCGAGGGTCTGGAGCCGCATGAGGGCGTCCTCGGCGGAGTTGGCGTGGACGGTGGCGAGGGAGCCGTCGTGGCCGGTCGACATGGCCTGGAGCATGTCGAGGGTCTCGCCGCCGCGGACCTCTCCGACGATGATCCGGTCGGGGCGCATGCGGAGTGAGTTGCGCACGAGGTCGCGGATGGAGATGGCTCCGCGGCCCTCGATGTTGGGCGGGCGGGCCTCCAGACGGATCACGTGGGACTGCTGGAGCTGGAGTTCCGCCGAGTCCTCGATGGTGATGATTCGCTCGCCGTCGGGGACGAGACCGGAGAGGGCGTTGAGCAGGGTGGTCTTCCCGGTGCCGGTGGCGCCGGAGACGATCAGGTTGAACTTGGCCTGCACGAGCCCGGACAGCAGGAGCAGCATCTGCTCGTCGAGGGAGCCGAAGCCGATCATCTCGTGGAGCGTGTACGCCCGGGGGAAGCGGCGGATGGTGAGGGTCGCCCCGGTGAGGGACAGCGGCGGGATGATGACGTTGACGCGTTCGCCGGAGGGGAGACGGGCGTCGACCATCGGGTTCGACTCGTCGACGCGCCGGTTGACGGTGGAGACGATCCGCTCGATGGTCTGCATCAGCTGGTCGTGCGAGGCGAAGCGGAGCGGGAGGAGTTCGACGCGGCCGTTGCGCTCGATGAAGATCTGGTCGGGGCCGTTGACCATGATCTCGGTGATGGACGCGTCTTCGAGGAGCGGTTCGAGTACGCCGAGTCCGAGGGCCTCGTCGACGACACGGCGGATCAGCTGGGAGCGTTCGGCGGTGGAGAGGACCGGCCCCTCACGGCTGATGATGTGGCCGAGGACGCGCTCCAGACGGGCGCGCCGCTCGGCGGCCGCCAGCGCGGACATCTCGGTGAGGTCGATCTCCTCCAGGAGCTTGGCACGGAAGGCGGCGACGAGGTGGCCGTCCTCCCTCCCGGCCGCGTTGCCGCCGTGCTCCTCGGGGGAGTTGATCCGGGCGCGCAGGCTCATGGCCCCTCCTCCTGGTCCGGTGACATCGGCATGGTGGCGGTTTCCTCGACTGTTCCGAAGTCGTTCCAGAAGGGGACGACGGAGGGGATCTCGACCGTGACGGTGACGACGGCCGCGTCGCCTTCCTCGTACGACGTGACGGAGGGGTTGATCCAGCCGCTCACCGCGGCCTCGGCGGCGGCCTTTGCGCTGGGCGCGTCCTCGTTCTCGTCCATGCTCGCGGCCCTCGCCCCCGCGCGGGCCGCCGTGCCCGCCTGCTGCGCGGCGTACGCGGCGACGCCGAGCTGGAACCCCGCGAGGCCGACGAGCAGCAGGATCGGCAGGAACCCGAGGTACTCGATGGCGGCCTGGCCCCGGTCGCGGCCCTTGGGGGTGCGCACGTGTGCACTCATGGGGTGGGTACCTCCGATATCGCGCCCGCCTTGCCCTCCACGTCGAAGAGCCCGCCCACGCCCGGCACCAGGACGGGGACCCGGATGGTCACGACCGCCGTCACCATGGGGTCACCAGGGGGGCAGGTCACCAGGGCCCCTTCCGCCCAGGCGCCGTCGAGGTGCCGTCTCCCGGCCTCGTCGTAGTCGCCGCCGACCGCGCACGCGCGTACCGCCTCGTCCGCCGCGTTCCCCGCCAGCGTGTACGTGTACCCCACCAGGACGACCTGCCAGAGCAGGACGAGGGTGAGCAGGATGACCGGCACCATGCCGAGGAACTCGATCGCCACCTGCCCTCCGTCACCCCGTCCCCTGTCGTCGTCCCGGTAGGTACGCATTCCTCAGCGTCCTCCGGTACGGCGCCGCAGCCCGAGCGAGCCCCGGTCACCGACGCGGGCCAGCTGCTTTCCGGGCTTTCCTGGCTTTCCGGGCTTTCCTGGGGCTTCGGTCGCCGGTGCGCCGACCAGTCCCAGTTCGCCCGCGAGGGCCCACAGGGCCTGCTTGACGGTCGACTTGGCGTCGAGTTCGTGCAGCCGGCCCGCGTCGACGACGGCCTGGAGTTCCTTGAAGTGGGCGGGGACGGCGGTGCCCGCGACCCGGGTGGCGGTGATCTTCTGGACGAGGGGTGGCTGGATCTCGGTGGAGCGGTGGTGGCGGTTGACGACGGTGACCGTCTCCTCGGCCTTGCGCACCTGGAGCCGTTCCCACATCCGTACGGTCCGCTTGGCGGCCCGGACGGCGACGACGTCGGGGGTGACGACGAGCAGGGCCGTGTCGGCCATCTCGATGGCGGCGGCGTTGGCGCTGTTGAGCTGGGAGCCGCAGTCGACGACGACGACCTCGTGCCGGCCGCGCAGGGCGCTGACGATCTGGCGGGCGGCGCGGTCGGTGACCTCTTCGCCGCGTTCGCCCTCCGCGGGGGCGAGGAGGAGGGAGAGGCCGGTCTCGTGGACGTACACGGCGTCCTGGAGGACGCGGGGCGAGACGTCGGCGATGGAGGCGAGGTCGGCGACGGAGCGCCGGAACTGGACGTCGAGGTAGGAGGCGATGTCGCCGCTCTGGAGGTCCATGTCGACGAGGGCGACGGTCCGTCCGGAGGCGCGGGCCGCGAGGGCGAGGTGGACGGCGGTGACGGTGGTGCCGACGCCGCCCTTGGCGCCGCTGACGGTGACGACGGTGCCGCCGGGCCCTGTGACCTGCTCGGCGCCCCCGCCGAGGTGGCGGCGGACGCCGACGGACCACTGGGCGGCGGCCTGGACGCGGCTGGCGAGTTCCTCGTAGCCGAGGGGGAGGGTGACGAGTCCGCGGGCGCCGGAGTCCATGGCGGCGGAGAAGAGGACGGGGCTGGCGTCGGCGGTGATGAGGACGACGCCGACGGCGGGGAAGCGGAGGGCGACCTCGCGGACGAGTTCGAGCGCGGGGACGGGCCCGATCCGCTCGTGCACGAGGACGACCTCGGGGAGTTCGTCGAGGGAGGCGGCGGCGAGCCGGGCGAGGGTGTCGACGAGCTGGGTGGAGTCGGTGACCGGCTGGGCGGGTTCGGCGTCGGGGAGCTGGCCGATGAGGGTGGTGACGGCCCGGGCCGCGTCGGGGTCGCCGACGGCCGGCAGGATCCTGGTGGTCATACCGGCCTCACTTGTCTGTGTCGAGCGTATAGGTGCGGTCGCGCTGGTCGGCCGGGGCGCCGCCGGTGGTGGGGGCGACGAGGGCGAGGCGTACGTGCTCGGCGAAGGACTCGGCGTACGCGACGCGCTGGGTGTCGAGGGTGGAGAGCGCGAAGCTGATCGGGACGGCGTTGGCGGCGCGGCCCGAGCGGTCGTTGCTGTCGCTGATCGGGGTGAGCTTGCCGACGGAGAGGACGCGGGCGCCGGCCACGATCATCCGCGACTGGGAGGGGTCGTCCTTCTTCTCGCCCTCGAAGGTGGCGTAGATGTTGACGGTGGCGCCGGCGGTGATCTTCCCGGCGACTCCGGTGGCCGCGTCGATCATGATCGCGATCTCCTGCTGGCCCGGCTGGAGCTCGGGGCGCTCGACGATCATGTCGGTCTGGAGGAGGGAGCCGGGACGGAGTTCGGTGACGGCGATCTTGCCCTCGATCTGGCGGAGGTCGGTGACGGCGGTCTTCGAGAGCCAGCGCTCGGGCATCGAGATCTTCTCGAAGTCGCCGGGTTTCAGGGCCGTGTAGGGGGCCACCTTGTCCTTGATCCGGTACGCGGTGGTCTCCGGGCCGACCTTGGAGTTCACGTCGCTGATGACGGTGAGCACGCCGGCGAAGGCCCCGAGGGCGCACAGGACGGACAGCAGCAGCAGGATGACGCCGCGGCGCTGGCGGGAGTTCATGGCCGGACTACCTCGATCGGAGACGTGGTCTGTACGGACGGGAGGGACACGGACAGCGGGGGCGGCAACGGGAACGGGTCACGGCCGGTCGCCGGGGGCGGTGGGGGCATCGGAAGCATGAGGCGCATCGGGAGCATGGGACTCACGGCCGGTCGTGGGCGGCATGGGTGCCGGGGTGCCCGCCGGATCCCAGGGCCCGGGGGCCGGCGGGCGCTCCGCTCCCGAGGGCGTGGGGGTCGGGTTGCCCGCCCGGGGCGAGTTCGCGGGGGTCCTGGCCGACGAGCTGCGCGGGCGCGCCGGTGAGGTGGGCGGCCGGGCCGTCGGCGTGGGTGGACGGGCCCGTGAGCTGGTTGGCCCGGCCTCGGGCGCGGCCGGTCGCGCCGCTGGTGCCGGTGGTCCGGTCCGGTGGTGCGCCCGCGGTCGCGTTCAGCGGCGCCCCGCAGAAGCCGCAGCGGTCGCCGATGAGGTCCATCGCGCACCAGTGGCAGGTCTCGCGCCGTACGGAGGAGACCAGCTGGTGGAGGACGGGCGGATCGGGGAGGTACGCGGCGAACTCGACGAGTTTGCCGGTGCCCCACCAGCCGGGCGAGGTCTCGGGCAGCGGGGTCTCCTGGACGGCGCCCTGGATCCGCCAACGGGGTACGAGGGTGGCGGTGGGCCAGTCGGTCTGGAGCTGGCCGCGCGCGAGGAGGAGTTCGGTGGTGAATTCCGGCCCCGCGAGGGGCGTTTCACCGGCGCCCCCGACGCGGGTGATCTGCGGTGTCGGTCCTGCGAGTACGGCGAAGTGGGCGCCGGGCAGCCAGCCCTTGAGATGCGAGCCGAGGCTGACGGGGACGCGGTCGAGCTTGGAGACGGAGCCGAGGACGGCGCCGGCGTAGATGTAGTGGGCGAGGAGCCGGGCGGCGGAGGCGAGGACGCCGGGGCTGAAGTCGTAGCCGGCCAACTGCCGCATCTGGCGGACGAGTACGGCCGCGCCGAGGGGTGGCAGGTCGGTGCGGACCAGGGCGATCCGGTCGCTCTCGAGCAGGGCGCGGACGGCGTGCAGTCGGTTCTCGACGGCGGGCGGGGCGGAGGTGGGGCAGACGACGACCACGTGCCCGTACCGCGCGAGGAGCTGCTGCATGTCGGCGACGGAGGCGTCGAGCGACTGCGTGCCGGGGGCCGGGAGCACGGCGGCGTGCGGGGTTCCGGGGTCGGTCGGCGGCAGCACCAGGTCGGCGCTGGTGACCGCGATCGCTGTCGGCACGTCGGACCCCCCGTCCCCTCCGGCCTCCCCGCTCCCGGGAGGCCGCGGATCACTGACCGCGTTCACGGCATCACCGCAGGGTGCTGCCGTCTCTGCAGCCTATCCACGTCCCCCGGGGTGGTGAACACACAATCCGCCAAGCTGTCGCGTTTTTCTTCGGACCCGGAGCCCGGCTCGCCCGGACCGCCGCACCCCGTCCGAACAGCCCTTCCCGCCAGAGGCCTTGACAACGCGATTGGTCTGGACCAGCTTGTTGCGACAACGGTGGCCACCGTCCGCACTCCCCGCACCCCCGTACGCCCCCTCCGTACGACGAAGACGACGTACGGCACCTCCACATCCCCAACTCCCCCACCGGAGGATGCACGTGGACCGCACCACCACCCGCCGCCAGGCCGCAGCGCCCGGACGCCGCTGGCTCGGCGGAGCCCTCGCGCTCGCCGTCGGCTCCGGGCTCGTCCTCGTCGGCGGAGCCGGCACCGCGCAGGCTGCCGACGTCAACGTCGCCAAGAACGCCGGCTTCGAGAACGGCCTCACCAACTGGTCCTGTTCCGCCGGGAGCGGCGCCGCCGTCTCCTCCCCCGTCCGCACCGGGGCCGGGGCCCTCAGGGCCACCCCCGCCGGACTCGACAACGCCAAGTGCGTGCAGACCGTGGCCGTGAAGCCCGGCTCGACGTACACGCTGAGCGCCTGGGTCCAGGGCGGGTACGCCTACCTCGGCGCGACCGGCACCGGCACCACCGACGTCTCCACCTGGACGCCCGACAGCGCCGCGTGGAAGCAGCTCACGACGACCTTCACCACCGGGGCGAGCACGACCTCCGTCCAGATCCACACCCACGGCTGGTACGGCACCTCCCCCTACTCCGTCGACGACGTCAGCGTCTTCGGGCCCGACGGGGGCGGCGGCCAGGACCCCGACCCGGTCGTCCCCGCCACCCCGGCCGGCCTGGCCGCCGGCACGGTCACCTCGTCCTCGGTCGCCCTGAGCTGGGGCGCGGTCTCCGGCGCCACCGGCTACAAGGTGTACCGGGACGGCGCCAACCCGCAGACCGTGACGGGCACGTCGACGACCGTCACCGGGCTCACCGCCGACACCGCGTACCAGTTCCAGGTCGCCGCGACGAACTCCGCGGGCGAGTCCGCGAAGTCCACCGCGGTGACGGCGCGGACCGCCAAGGTCACCGACCCGGGCCCCGGCCCGGCCGTCCCCAAGCACGCCCTCACCGGCTACTGGCAGAACTTCAACAACGGCGCCACGGTCCAGAAGCTGCGGGACGTGCAGTCGCAGTACGACATCATCGCCGTCTCCTTCGCCGACTCCACGGCCACGCCCGGCCAGATCGTCTTCAACCTCGACCCGGCCGTCGGCTACGCCTCGGTCGCCGACTTCAAGGCCGACATCGCCGCGAAGAAGGCCGCGGGCAAGTCCGTCATCATCTCGGTCGGCGGCGAGAAGGGGAACGTCACGATCAACAGTGACGCCTCCGCCACCGCCTTCGCGAACAGCGCGTACGCCCTCATGCAGGAGTACGGCTTCAACGGCGTCGACATCGACCTCGAGCACGGCATCAACTCCACCTACCTGACCAAGGCGCTCCGCCAGCTCTCCGCCAAGGCGGGCTCCACCATGGTCCTGACGATGGCCCCGCAGACCATCGACATGCAGAACACCGGCACCGAGTACTTCAAGACCGCGCTCGCCGTGAAGGACATCCTCACGGTGGTCAACATGCAGTACTACAACAGCGGTTCGATGCTGGGCTGCGACGGTAAGGTGTACAGCCAGGGCTCGGTGGACTTCCTCACCGCGCTCGCCTGCATCCAGCTCCAGGGCGGCCTCGCCCCGTCCCAGGTCGGCCTGGGCGTGCCGGCCTCCACGCGGGGTGCGGGCAGCGGCTACGTCGACCCGCAGATCGTGAAGAACGCGCTCGACTGCCTCACCAAGGGCACCGGCTGCGGCACCTTCAAGCCCGCCCAGACCTGGCCGTCGCTGCGCGGCGCGATGACCTGGTCGACCAACTGGGACGCGACGGCCGGCAACGCCTGGTCGAACGCGGTGGGCCCGCACGTCCACAACCTGCCGTAACGGCCCGTCCGCACGGAAACTGTGGCGCCGCCGGTCTCTCTCCTTCCCGGCGGCGCCACGCTAGTCCGCGGCCACGGCCACGCGTCCGCGGCTAGCGCGGCATGCAGTGGCGGAGCACCAGGTCGAGCTGGGCGATCCACTCCTTCACGAGGGCGGAGCGGCCGTTGACCTCGCAGTCGTAGGCCGAGCCGTCGTACAGCGTGACGACGACACGGAGCTGCCGCCCCCTGCGGGCGGACTCGTACTCGACGGACCCGATCTCCGCCCAGCCGAACTCGGCCTCCTCGTCGAACACTTCGAAGCGGATGCCATCGGCGTCGGCGATCACTCCACAGTCCCCGTCGGCGGCGACGAGCGCGGGTGCGGGCGGGGGCGGCTCCGCCGGCATGGTGGGCAGAGCGGGCAGCGGTGGCGCATGTCGTACGGGCGCCGGCACCGCGTCCCGTACAGGTGCCGGCACAGCGTCCCGTACAGGTCCCGGCACCGCGTCCGTTACGACGAGAGTGGGCGCCGCCCCCTCCCGCAGCGGCGACGTGCCCGCCACGGCGTCCAGGATCTCGCCCGGGGTCGGGCGCTCCTCCGGGGACTTCGCCAGGCACGCCCCCACCAGGCCGCGCAGCCCTGCCGGGACCGCCGTCAGGTCGGGAGCCTCGTGCACCGCGCGGTACATGAGCCCCATCGGCGTACCGTCCCCGAACGGGCGCCCGCCCGCCGCGGCGACGAGTACGGCGCCCAGGGCGAAGACGTCGGCGGCGCCCGTCACCTCCTCGCCGAGGGCCTGCTCGGGGGCGAGGTAGCCAGGGGTGCCGAAGGCCGTGCCGGTGGCGGTGAGCCGGGTCGACTCGACCGCGCGGGCGATGCCGAAGTCGAGGACGCGCGGCCCGTCGGAGGCCATGACGATGTTGCCGGGCTTGAGGTCGCGGTGGACGAGCCCGCAGGCGTGGATGGCCTCCAGGGCCTCGGCGAGCGCGGCCGCGAGCGAGCGCAGCCGCTCCTCGCCCATCGGTCCCTGGGCGGTGACGAGCGCCGAGAGGGTAGGTCCTGGGATGTAGGCGGTGGCGAGCCAGGGCGCCTCGGCTTCGGGGTCGGCGTCGACGACCTGCGCGGTGTGGAAACCGCCGACCTGCCGGGCGGCGGCGACCTCGGCACGGAAGCGGGCGCGGAAGGAGGGATCGGCGGCGAGTTCCGGCCGCGCCACTTTGACGGCGACGGCACGCCCGCCACGCGATCGGGCCAGATAGACGGTGCCCATACCGCCTTCGCCTAGCTTGCGTTCGATGACGTATCTGCCGATGAGGGTCCCCACGGGGACAGTATGGCCGAACTCGGCGTCTTGACCGGTCCATGACATGGCCCCACCATGTGCCCCGGACACCCGCACGAGTTTGTCGCACACCCCCACACTCCCCACCCAGGAGACGACATGCGACGTCCCACCCGCGGCAGAAGGTCCGCCACCCTCGCGGCCCTCGTGGCGCTCGCCCTCGCGGCGCCCCTCTCCGCCCTCACCACACCCGCCGGGGCCGACCCGGCGACGACCGCCGCCCGCATCGCCGCGGGCGCCGAGGAGGTGATCCGGCAGTACGAGGTCGCCGGACCGTCCACCCCGGCCGCCCGCACCGCGCTCATGGCCACCGGCGTCTCGATCGACGAGGTCGACGCACGTTCGGTCGTCGTCAGCGCCAACACCGAACAGCTGAAGAACCTCAAGGCGCTCGGCTACAAGCCGGTCGCCCTCCCCGGCCCGCCGAACCGCACGGCCGAGGGCGACACCCACGACCACGGCCTCGGTGCGCTCGACTTCCCCTCCGCCGACGCGAGGTACCACAACTACGCGGAGATGAACACGGAGATCGACCAGCGCCTCGCCGCCTACCCGTCCATCATGCGCAAGCAGGTGATCGGGAAGTCGTACCAGGGCCGGGACATCGTCGCCATCAAGATCAGCGACAACGTCACCGCCGACGAGAACGAGCCCGAGGTCCTCTTCACCCACCACCAGCACGCCCGCGAGCACCTCACCGTCGAGATGGCGCTCTACCTGCTGCGCGAACTCGGCGCGGGCTACGGCACGGACTCCAGGGTCACCAACGCCGTGAACGGCCGTGAGATCTGGATCATCCCGGACCTCAACCCGGACGGCGGCGAGTACGACATCGCCTCCGGCTCGTACCGCAGCTGGCGCAAGAACCGTCAGCCCAACTCCGGTTCGTCGTACATCGGCACGGACATGAACCGGAACTGGAACTACAAGTGGGGCTGCTGCGGCGGCTCCTCCGGTTCCAAGAGCTCGGAGACCTACCGGGGCACGGCCCCCGAGTCGGCCCCCGAGGTGAAGGTCGTCTCCGACTTCGTGCGCGGCCGGGTGGTCGGCGGGAAGCAGCAGATCACGGCGGCCATCGACTTCCACACCTACAGCGAGCTGGTGCTCTGGCCCTTCGGCTGGACGACCGCGAACACCGCCCCGGGCATGACGCAGGACGACCGGGACGCCTTCGCGACCGTCGGCGGGAAGATGGCCGCGAGCAACGGCTACACGCCCGAGCAGTCCAGCGACCTCTACATCACGGACGGCTCGATCGACGACTACCTCTGGGGCGTGCACCGGATCTTCGGCTACACGTTCGAGATGTACCCGGCGTCGTCCTCGGGCGGCGGCTTCTACCCGCCCGACGAGGTCATCGAGCGCGAGACGAGCCGCAACCGCGACGCGGTCCTCCAGCTCCTGGAGAACGCGGACTGCATGTACCGCTCGATCGGCAAGCAGGCCCAGTACTGCACGGCCTGACGACACGTACGTGACAGGGCGCCCCGGCGGTCCACCGCCGGGGCGCCCTGCCTCGGTTCTCAGCCGAGGACCGCGAGCGCGTCGATCTCGATGAGGAGGCCGGCCGGGAGGCCGACGTACACGGTCGTACGGGCGGAGGCGGGGGCCTTGAGGCCCTGCTCCTCGAAGTACTGGTCGTAGATCTCGTTCATCTCGGCGAAGTGGTCCACGTCGGTGAGGTAGACGCGCGTCATCATGACGTCGTCCCAGCTCGCGCCGCCCTCCTCCAGGATCGCCTTGACGTTGGCGAAGGTCTGGAGGGTCTGCTCGCGCAGGCTCGGGCCCGCGACCGTCGGGGGCTGTCCTTCGACGGCCGGCAGGAAGCCGACCTGGCCGGCGACCTGGAGGATGTTGCCCTTCTTCACGCCGTGCGAGAACTTCGCCGGCGGGGTGGTGTGCGTGGGAGGGGTGAGGGCGATCTTCTCGATGGTCATGCGCTGGCTTCCTTCGTCGGGGCTTCGCCGGAGTACTCGCGGCTGATGGCGTCCGCGGTGCCGCGCACCTGCGGGAGGAGGGAGAGGAGTTCCTCGGCGGTGACGACCACGTTGGGCGCCGAGACCGACATGGCGGCGACGACGCGCCCGTCGGCGCCGCGGATGGGGGCGCCGACGCAGTTGATGGACTCCTCGTGGCCGCCGAGGTCGGTGGCCCAGCCCTGTTCGCGTACGGTCGCCAGCTCCTTGAGGAAGGCGGCGGCGTTCGGGGTCGAACGGGACGTGTACGGCGGGTAGTCGAGCTTGCCCGCGACGGCGCGGCGCTCCGGCTCCGGCAGGTCGGCGAGGAGCAGCTTGGCGACGGCGGCGACGGTGATCGCGACGGGCTTGCCGATGCGGGAGTACATGCGGACCGGGTAGCGGCTCTCGACCTTGTCGATGTAGAGGACCTCGCCCTCCTCGTACACGGCGAGGTGGACGGTGTGACCGATGCGCTCGTTGAGGGCCGTGAGGTAGGGGTGGGCGATCTCGCGGATGTCGAGGTTCTCGACGGCCTCCTGCGCGAGGGCGAAGAGCCGGGCGCCGAGGCGGTAGCGCTGGTCCTGCTGCCGGTGGACGAGCCCGTGCTCGTGGAGGGTGCGCAGCAGGCGCAGGGCCGTGGACTTGTGGACACCGAGCCGCTCGGCGACCTGGCCGAGGTCGGCGGGGCCCTGGGCGAGCAGCGGCAGGATGCTGAGCGCCCGGTCGACGGTCTGGCTCATGGCGTACGTACCTCCTGGTCGTCCCCCGTCCAGCCGGGGCCGAGGTGAAGTGTGCCCCAGGCGGCCTCGTCGAGCGCGGCCAGCCGGTCGGCGTGGGCGCGGCGGGGAGGTGTGGCCAGGTCGGCGGGGACGGTGAGGGCGGCGGCGGCCATGAGGTGGCCGTGGCGGAGCCGGGTCCGCGTGTCGAGTCCGCGGAGGGTGGCGGACAGGAACCCGGCGGCGAAGGCGTCGCCGGCGCCGACGGGGGCGACGACGTCGACGCGGGGGGCGGGGACGGAAGTCTCAGCCCCGCCCGGGGGTCCCCCCACGGCCGCGAGGGCGTGGGGGGAGTTTGAGGCGCGGGGGTCCGGGGGCGGAGCCCCCGGTTCGGGACGGGGCGGGGTGGGGAAAGATCCCGCGCGGCGCTCGAACACGACCGCGCCCTCCCCACCCCTCTTCACCACCAGCACCGCCGGCTCCCGCAGCATCGCCCGGATCGTGTCCGGCTCGCCCACCCCCCACAACGCCTCCGCCTCGTCCGCGCCGACGAAGACGAGATCCGCCCGCCGGGCCAGTTCGAGCAGTACGCCGGCGGCTCCGACACCGTCCCGCCACAGCCCTGGCCGGTGGTTGACGTCGAACGACACGAGCGGGCGACCGGGGCGAGGGGCCGTGAGGTCCCGCATCAGAGCCAGGCAGTCCGCGGACAGGGCGGCCGTGATCCCGGTGAGGTGAAGGATCCGCGCGTCGGCGACGGAATCGTAGGGGACGGTGGCGGGCGACATGGCCGAGGCGGCCGACCCCGCCCGGTAGTAGGCGACCTCGTGGGCGCCGGTGGCCCTGTCGTCGGCCGTACGGAAGTAGACCCCCGTCGGCCGGTCCGGGTCGCGGTCCACGGCCCGGACGTCGACGCCGTACGCGCCGATCGTCTCCACCAGATGGTCGCCGAACCCGTCCCGGCCGACGCGGCCGACCCACTTCACCCGGTGTCCGGCGGCGGCGAGCGCGCAGGCGACGTTGGACTCGGCGCCGCCGATCGCGCGGGTGAAGGCGGGGACGTCGGCGAGGCGGCCCGGCCGGACGGGAAGGAAGGTGACCATGGACTCGCCGACGCACACCACGTCCGGGGGCGCGTGTCCGCTCACTCTCGGCTCCCTGTGGCTGCTGCGGGGCTGCGGGGCGGGTCCATTGACCGGCCCTCGGCCCGGATGTTAGACAGCCGTGAGCAATATGCGCAATGAGCGTTGCACATCCCGCAACGTCCACGACGAGGAGGCCTCATGCCCGACCTGGCGAACGAGACGCCCGCGCTGGTGAACGAGACGCCCGCCCTGACCGACGAGCGCGTCGACCACCGCTTCAAGGGTCTGCCCCCGGATGCCGAGGGCCTGACCGTCGGCGAGCTCTCCGCCCAGCGGCGCAACCTCTTCACCGGCGGCTACACCACCCCCGTCCTCGCCCTCTCCGCCGAGTCCGTCGAGCACAACCTGCGCCTCCTGGAGACCTACGCCGAGCGGCACGGGCTCGCGTTCGCCCCGCACGGCAAGACCTCGATGGCCCCCCAGCTCTTCGACCGGCAGCTGGAGCACGGCGCGTGGGGCATCACCGCCGCCGTCCCCCACCAGGCCCGCGTCTACCGGGCCCACGGCATCGCGCGGATCTTCCTCGCCAACGAGCTCGTCGACGCCGCCGCCCTGCGCTGGCTCGCCGCCGAACTCGACGCCGACCCGGACTTCCGCTTCCTCTGTTACGTCGACTCCGTGCGCGGCGTCGAGCTGATGGACGAGGCCCTGCGCGCGGCGGGCGCGGCCCGCCCCGTGGACGTCGTGGTCGAGCTGGCCGCCGGCGCGGACGGCCGCACGGGCGTACGGACCGGGGCGGAGTGCGCGGCAGTCGCCGACGCGGTCGGGGGCGTCGCCACGCTGCGGCTCGTCGGCGTCGCCGGGTACGAGGGCACGATGCCGGGTGCCGACGCCGAGCGGGTACGGGAGTGGCTCCACCGGCTCGTGGGGCTCGCGGCGGACTTCGACAAGGCAGGCCGCTTCGACCCCTCGATCGGCGAGATCGTCGTGAGCGCGGGCGGCAGCGAGTGGTTCGACGCGGTCGCCGAGGTCTTCGAGGAGACGCCCGAACTGTCTCTGCCCGTCCTGAAGCTGCTGCGCTCCGGCGCGTACGTCTCGCACGACGACGGCCAGTACCGCGAGAGGACCCCCTTCAACCGGATCCCCGAGGAGGGCGCGCTGCGACCCGCGTTCCGGCTGTGGTCGCAGGTCGTCTCCCGGCCGTCCGCCGAGCAGGCCTTCACCAACGCGGGCAAGCGGGACGCCGCTCACGACCTGCACCTCCCGGAGGCTCAGGTGGTCCGCGACGCCCGTACGGGCGAGATCCGCGCGGCGGAGGGCGTCACCGTCTCGGGCCTCTCCGACCAGCACGCCTGGCTCGCCACCGCGCCGGAGGCGGACCTGGAGGTCGGCGACTGGATCGGCATGGGTCTCTCGCACCCCTGCACGTCCTTCGACAAGTGGCAGCTGATCCCGCTCGTCGAGGCCGACGGCACGGTGGTCGACCACATCCGCACCTTCTTCTGAGAGGGACCGGGGAGAGAGCCATGGATCTGGTCATCCGCGACGCCGAGGTCGTCGACGGCACCGGCGGCCCGTCCTACCGGGCCGACGTGGCGGTCGCCGACGGCCGGATCGCCGCGATCGTGCAGGAGGGCGCGGCGGCCGGCTGTCAGCGTCCGACCGGCCGCCGTGTCCTGGACGCTGAGGGCCTCGTGCTCTCCCCCGGTTTCATCGACATGCACGCCCACAGCGACCTCGCGCTGCTCCGCGACCCGGACCACAGCGCGAAGGCCGCGCAGGGCGTGACCCTCGAAATCCTGGGCCAGGACGGCCTGTCGTACGCCCCGGTCGACGACCGCACGCTCGCGCAGGTGCGCACGGCGATCACCGGCTGGAACGGGTACGGCGAGGACGTCGACTTCGACTGGCGGACGGTCGGCGAGTACCTGGACCGCCTGGACCGCGCGCACGGCGGCCGGGGCATCGCCGTGAACGCCGCGTACCTGGTCCCCCAGGGCACGGTGCGGATGCTGGCCGTCGGCTGGGAGGACCGCGCCGCCACCGGGGCGGAGCTCGACCGGATGCGGCGGCTCGTCGCCGAGGGCCTTGAGCAGGGCGCGGTCGGCATGTCGTCCGGCCTGACGTACACGCCGGGGATGTACGCGCCCGACGCCGAACTCACCGAACTGTGCCGGGTGGTGGCCGAGTACGGCGGCTACTACTGCCCGCACCACCGCTCGTACGGGGCGGGAGCCCTTGAGGCGTACGAGGAGATGGTGCGGCTCACCCGCGACGCGGGCTGCGCCCTCCACCTCGCCCACGCCACGATGAACTTCGGCGTGAACGAGGGCAGGGCGCCCGAGCTCCTCGCCCTCCTGGACGGGGCCCTCGACGCGGGCGCGGACATCAGCCTCGACACGTACCCGTACACGCCCGGCTGTACGACCCTGGTCGCCCTGCTGCCCAGCTGGGCGAGCGAGGGCGGCCCGGAGGCGGTGCTCGCGCGGCTGCGGGACGAGGAGACGGCCGAGCGGATCCGCCACCACCTCGAAGTCACCGGCTCGGACGGCTGCCACGGCGTGCCGGTGGACTGGCACACGATCGAGATCGCGGGCGTGACCGGTCCCGGCCTCGCCGGGTTCACGGGCCGCCGCCTGGACGGCTGGGCGACGGCCCGCCGGCTCCTGCTCGACGACCGGCTCGGCACGACGATCCTCCAGCACGTGGGCCATGAGGAGAACGTCCGGACGATCATGCGGCACCGGGTGCACACGGGCGGCTCGGACGGCATCCTGCAGGGCCTGAAGCCGCACCCGCGCGCGTACGGCACGTTCCCCGAGTACCTCGGGCGGTACGTGCGCGAGCTCGGCGTCCTCTCCCTGGAGGAGTGCGTCGCCCACCTCACCTCCCGCCCGGCGGCCCGCCTCCGTCTCCCGGACCGGGGCCGGATCCGGGAGGGCTTCGTGGCGGACCTGGTCCTCTTCGACCCGGAGACGGTGGCGTCGGGCGCGACGTACGCCGCACCGCGCACCCTGCCGGTGGGCATCCCGCACGTCCTGGTCGACGGCAGATTCGTGATCGAGGACGGCCGGCGGACGGACACCCTCGCGGGCCGCACGATCCGCCGCGCCCCCTAGGGCTTCGTCCCCCCGCGTTCAGGGCGGTGCAGCACGAATCTGGCGTAGGCGAAGCTCTCGCCCGCGCGGGGTGCCCGGGTCCAGGACCGTGTCGTGAAGGTACGGAGCCTGCCCCGGGTCAGTGCGAAGCGGGGGAGCGACAGACCGAGTTCGGCGTGCAGGGCCTCCAGTGCGCGCCGCTCGTTGTCCGGGCCGGTGTCCTGCGGACGGAACAGCCGTTCGGGGTCCAGGGCCTCGGGTATCGCGCCGGATCGCTGGATCTCCGTACCCCGCACGGTGAAGGCGTAGAGCTCCTGGCCGTGTTCGGCCACCGACACGTGGAAGGCCGCCGGGTGGTCCGGGGACGAGCGCCTCGGGTCGGACCACACCACCACCGCGCGGCCGGACGGGGAGGCGGCCGCGGCCGGGGACAGGAACAGGCCGTGCAGGTGGCGGAGGGAGGGCCCGTCGAAGGCGAAGGCCCACCCTTCGGCCGTGCGACCGGCGGCGACGACGGCCCGGTCCTCCCAGAGTTCCACGCCCTCCCGCTCGTGCGGCTGGGGCGCACGCCGGAAAGACCTCGACAGATCGACGGGCGCGCTCAGTTCGGCGCCCTCCTCGCCGATCAGGGCGGGCAGGCCGGAGGGGTCGACCCCCTCGACCCAGACGCAGCGGTAGCCGTCGAGCGGCTGCCCGTACCTGAACGGCCCCGCCAGCCAGGCGAGGCCCGGCGGATCGAGATCGGGCACCGGCTCGGGAACGGGTCCCGTCTCCCCTGCCCGCGGTGTCGCGAGGATCTCCCGCCCGCGCTCCGGAGTGATCAGCGGCCCCAGGACCGGATCGGCGAGCAGACCGAGCGGGACGACCATCAGGGGTCCTGGCGCCTCCCACAGCGGCAGCGCGTCCCGCAGCACGTGCCACGCGGCGTCGGTCGCGCCCCAGCGGGCCGCCTCCCGGGCCTCGGCGACGGCCCGGCCCCACGGACCGGGAGGCGCGTACCGGTGGGTGCCTTCCCGCACGGCGCCCAGTACGGCCTCGGCGATCTCGGGGGCGGCCCCCCGGGCGGCCATCATCCGCAGCCACTGCTCGTCCGCGCCCGACCGCCCCCGGCCGTTCGCCTGCTCCATGGCCTCCAGGGGCAGGACCTCCGGCTGGTACAGCGGGTCCGCCACCAGGTGGCCGAGGCCCTGGGAGCCGCCCGGAGCGAGCAACTGCCTGAGCTGGTTCAGCAGGACGGCGCTGCGCGGCCTCCCGAAGGAGAACGCCTCCTCCAGGAGCGGCAAGGCCTCCTCGTACCGTCCGCGCAGGGCCAGCAGGTGCGCCTCGTCCACGTGGGCGTCCTGGGCGCGCGTGGTCGCGTTCACGAAGTCGGGTTGCGCCGCCCGGTCGGCGTGGAAGCGCCGGTACATGCTCTCCATGTACGCGCGGAACGAGGGGTAGCGGTCGGGCGTTTCACCGCTCCAGCCCTGGTAGACGTAGAGCGCCCACTCGCCGTCCTGGTCGCGGTCGCCCGGGTCGAGAAGGGCGTGCGACATGTCGGAGTCCGTTTCGAGGCGCAGCGCCCGCCGCCACATTCCGGCCAGCAGGACGTCCTCCTCGCGCGGATCGTCGCCCTGATCCGGCTCGTACAGCTCGGTCATGCCGTACGGGTCCTGGAACCAGTCGATGTCCGCGGCGCCCCCGAGTCGGTAGATGGCGGCCGTCTGGTCGACGTGCCACCCGTCGCTCGCGGCCAGGAACGACCGGTACGAGGGCGGAAGGCGTCGCCCCAGCCGCTCCTCGGCCGCGGCGATGGCCGCCTCGCCGGCCCCGGGCCTGCCGGGACCGGCGAGAACCCCCGCGCCCGGGTCCTCATCCGAATCCTCCTGCGGGTCCGCGTCCGCGCGCGGAACCCACTCCTCCTGCCACCGTCCCAGGAACTCGTACCAGTCGAAAGGTGCGCTGCTCATGCCCGAACGGTGCCATCCGGTACTGACATCCGTACCGCAGTTCGGCGCCGGCATCCGGTACTGGCGTCCGCGGCGCCCTCATCCGTACGCGCAGCCGATGCCGTGGGACGGGCCGCCTAACATCCCGTGTCATGGCGATGTTCGTGCACGTGACCTCGGCGGCGAACGCGCCGCGCATCCGGCGGTCGGGGATCCGGGCGGCCGGCCACGGACAGGGCAACGCGCGCGGGGTCTACTGCTTCCCGGTCC
Organism: Streptomyces exfoliatus; assembly: GCF_000725545.1. Lineage (GTDB taxonomy): Bacteria > Actinomycetota > Actinomycetes > Streptomycetales > Streptomycetaceae > Streptomyces > Streptomyces exfoliatus. The sequence goes on from NZ_JNZP01000017.1 coordinate 233,472, forward strand.
TGCCGTCGTACACCCTCACCCACCAATGGCTGCGCGAGCTGGCCCGTTTCGGCAGCCGGGGCGGGCTCGTGGCGGTCCACGTACGGCTCGACGACGCCCAGGACGTGCTGGTCGGACGTTATACCGACCGTGCGCGGGAGGCCCAGGCCACCGTTTCCGCGTCAGAGGCGGTGCGGCGGATCGCGGCCCTGGACGATCCGCGCGGGTGGGAGGTGTTCGTCCCCCGGGCGATCCGGCCGCGTGAAGTGCACCGGGTCCGCGCCGCTCCGCAGGTGGCGGGCTGGCGGTACCTGCCGGACGCGCACGGTGTGCGCCCCTGCACCTGTTTCGGGTGCCGCGTGCGCGGCGGGTACGGCGCGCGGCGCCTGCGCGAGCGGTTGCCGCATCCGCTGGACGGTCCGCCGCCACCCCCGAGAGTGCTGCTCGCCCGGGTCGAAGCCGGTGACCCCGGGGACCCGGCCGCGCTGCGGGAGGCACTGCACTGGTTCGGGATGCGTCGGCGCGGCCCGCTCGCCCGGTTGAGTCGCCTCGCCGCCCACCCCGACCCCGGCGTGCGGGAGGACCTGGTGTGGGCGGTCGCCCGTTGGTCCACCCCAGGGGTCACCGAACTCCTTGACGGCCTCGCCGACGACCCGGACCCGGACGTCCGGGAGGCAGTCGAAGTCGCCCGTGATCCGCTGTGACCAACGACTGATCGGAACGGATCGTCTAGCGGGCGAGCTGGTCGCGCAGCCAGGCGGGGGCCGGGTTGACGTGGGCGCGGCCGGCCACGACGACGGTGGGCACGGTCTCGTCGCCGCCGGTGGCCGCGCGTACCACCGCCGCCGCCTCCGGGTCGCGCCAGATGTCGACCCAGTGCGCCCTGCGTGCGCGGGCGCCGAGACGCAGGCGAAGGCGGAGGCAGAACACGCAGCCCGGCCGCCAGTAGACGATCGGCCGGCCGTCGGCCTCGGCACGGCGCCGGGCCTCCGCCGCCCCGGTCGACCTCGGGAAGGCCAGGGGCGAGGTGGCGGCGGCGAGCAGCACGAACAGCAGCAGGAGGCCCAGGGCCGTGCCGGGGCTCCCTCCGGCGGCCCGGCCGGCCGCGACGAGCGCACCGCAGAGCAGCAGCAGAACGGGAAGGATCCAGGCACGCGTCATGCGCCGGAGGCTATCGGCTCTCAGGAGACCCGTGCGGTGTCATGCGGCGACAGGTGTTCGGCGGCCGGCACGGCGACGGGCCACGGGTCCCGCCGGAGCCATGCGAGACCGAGGGCGAGGACGACGCCCGCGAGGACGAAGCCGTACCAGGGGGTGTGGCCCGAGGGCGCCGTCTCGTACACGAGGGCGGCCGAGAGCACGGCGAGGACCTGTCCGGTCCGCCCGCGCCAGGCGACCGCCGCGACGACGGCCGTCCCCCACAGCAGGTACCAGGGCTGCACCATCGGTGACAGGGCGACGAGCGCCACCAGCGAGAGGCCGAGTCCGAGGACCGGGTCGAGGGCGCCCTTCCACGACCGCCACGCGAGCCACACGATGAGGGCGAGGGCGACGAGCAGTCCGAGCTTCTGCACGAGGCCCTTCACGGGGTCGGGGTCGTCGCCGACGAGCAGCCCGAGGCCGAGGCCGAGATCGCTGGTCACGGACAGCGCGGTGTGGATAGAACCGGCGACGCTCTGGGTCCGCAGCCACCCGAACCCGGTCCCGGCCAGCACCGTCGCCCCCGCCGCCACCGCGCCCGCGACGGCCCCCGGAAGCACGAGGCCCTTGGCCAGGCCCCGTACGCCGCCGTCCCGGCGCGCGATCATCACGCCGATGAAGAGCAGCGCGACCGCCGCCGGCGACTTGATCATCATCGCGAAGCCGACGAGGACACAGCCGAGCACCCACCGCCCGCGCGTGGCGAGCAGCACGCCGCCGAGGACGAGGCCGATCATCAGTCCGTCGTTGTGCATGCCGCCGACGACGTGGATCAGGAGGAGCGGGTTGAGGGCGGCCAGCCAGACCGCGCCCGCACGGCCGCCGGGACCGCCGCCGAGTCCCCGTACCGCCCAGACGATGAGGGCGAGCGCGGCCAGGGCGATCAGCCGCATCCCGAGGACGGCGGGCACGACGGCCCCGCCGGTCACCTCGACCACCGCGGCGGCGAGGAGCAGGAAGACGGGTCCGTACGGTGCGGGGGTGTCGGTCCAGTTGCCGCCGACGCTCGCCGCCGCGTCCGCCCCGAGCTGGTCGGGGCGGAGGAGGGAGGGCCCGCCGCCGTACACGTCGTGCCCTTCGAGGACCATGGCGCCCTGCGCGATGTAGCTGTAGACGTCCGCGCTGTACAGGGGCGGGGCGAGGAGCAGCGGCGCGGTCCAGCAGGCGAGGGTGGCGAGCACGCCGTCCCGGGCGCCCCGGGCGAGGAGGACGCCGTACCGCCACCAGGCGGCGACGAGCAGGGTCAGGCCGAGGTACGCGAGGACGGCGCTGGCCAGGGTGAGCGCGGAGCCGCGCGGCTCCCACAGCCCCCAGCCGCCGCGTACCGGCAGCGTCCCGGCGGCCCAGCCGCCCACGGCGACGCCGAGAGCACCGGCCGCACCCAGCCACCGGCATCCTGACCCACTGAAAACCCACATGACGGGCCAACCTATCCCGGCCGGCCGGGGACCCCTGTTTCCAGCGGCCGCCCACCGCCCCGGCCCCGTCCTCGGGCGCCCGGTGCGACTCAGGCTTCAGGCACCAGACCCAGGCCCAGGCACCAGGCCCAGGCACCAGGCACCAGGCACCAGGCACCAGGCACCAGGCACGTCCTACCTCGGGCGCTTGGTCTGCCCCCGGCCCCGTCCCGGCTTGTCCTCCTGGCCGCCGTCGGCGGAGGCGTCTCCCGTCGGTACGGCCGCGGGGTCGGTCGTCGTACCGTCTCCGGCCCCGGACGGCTCGGTCGACGCGCCCGGTTCCGACGCCGCCGGGGAGGCGGAGGGGTCCGTACCGCCGGCCCCGTCCCCGCCGGTCTCCCGCCCGTCGGCCCCGGTGGGCCGCGGGGAGCCGGAGACGCCGGGGACGACGGTCGGGTCCGCCTGGATCAGCGCGGGCGGCCCGTCGTTCGCGCCGCCGTCGGGGGAGCCCGTCCCGCCGCCGTCGCCGCCTCCGGCGAGCAGCGCGGCGCCGATGCCGAGGACCGCGACGCCTCCTGCGGCGAGCAGCCAGACGCCTGCCCGGCCGCGGCGTGCGGGGGCGTGACGGCGGCGGCCGGGCCGGGGTGCGGCGGCTCCGGAGACGTGGTGGCTCATGAGCCCGGATTGTAGGGATCACGACACACCCGGTGCGACACGGGTCACACCGGGCGCCGCCCGTGGCCCCCGCCCGGTCCCGCCCGTGGCCCCCGCCCGGTCCCGCCCGTGGCCCCCGCCCGGTCCCGCTTGTCGACCGCCGCCCGGTCC
>NZ_JNZP01000018.1 GCF_000725545.1 Streptomyces exfoliatus
CGGCCCCGACACCCCCATCATCACCACCGACGCCCGGCACCGCGCCGACGCCAAGAGCGCCCTCATCACGCTCGTCGAGCACGCCCTCATGGCCCGGCTGCGCTAGTCCCCGCAGACGTCGGTACGGAGTGAGAGGCCCCGCGCACCCCACGGTGCGCGGGGCCTCGTCCGTGCCGCCCGCCGGTCCCGGCACGCCGAAGGCCCCCGCTCCGGGAGGGAGCGGGGGCCTTCGGTGCGACGTGCGGTCAGCGCCAGCTGTGCGGGGCGCGGAAGCCGTGCTCGCGCTCCAGGCGGCGCCAGCCGGCCGTGGTGCTGCCCTGGTGGTCCGTCTGCTCGGGCGTGGCGGCCGCGCGGGCGAGCAGCACCGCGGTGATGGCGGCGAGCTCCTCGGGGCCGGCGTGGCCCTTCTCGACGCGGAGAAGATTGGCGGGAATGCTCACGTGGATGACTCCTCTTACTGAGGCGGGTTGCCGTGCTTGCGGGACGGCAGGTCGGCGTGCTTGGTGCGGAGCATCGCGAGGGACCTGATGAGCACCTGGCGGGTCTCGGCGGGGTCGATGACGTCGTCGACCAGGCCACGCTCCGCGGCGTAGTACGGGTGCATCAGCTCGGCCTTGTACTCCTTGACCATGCGGGCTCGCATGGCCTCGGGGTCCTCTGCCTCGGCGATCTGCTTGCGGAAGATCACGTTGGCGGCGCCCTCGGCGCCCATGACCGCGATTTCGTTGGTGGGCCAGGCGTACGTCAGGTCGGCGCCGATGGACTGGGAGTCCATGACGATGTAGGCGCCGCCGTAGGCCTTGCGCAGGATCAGGGAGATCCGGGGCACGGTCGCGTTGCAGTACGCGTAGAGCAGCTTGGCGCCGTGCCTGATGATTCCACCGTGCTCCTGGTCGACGCCCGGCAGGAAGCCGGGGACGTCCAGAAGGGTGATGATCGGGATGTTGAAGGCGTCGCACATCTGCACGAAGCGCGCGGCCTTCTCGGAGGCCTCGATGTCCAGGACACCGGCCAGCGTCTGCGGCTGGTTGGCGACGATGCCGACGACCTGGCCGTCGAGACGGGCGAGGGCGCAGATGATGTTGCGGGCCCAGCGCTCGTGGACCTCGAGGTAGTCGCCGTCGTCGACGAGCTCCTCGATGACCTTGTGCATGTCGTACGGGCGGTTGCCGTCGGCCGGCACGAGGTCGAGCAGGACGTCGGAGCGACGGTCCGCCGGGTCCTCGGAGGGGACGGTCGGCGGATTCTCGCGGTTGTTCTGCGGGAGCATCGACAGGAGGTAGCGGACCTCCGCGATGCAGGTCTCCTCGTCGTCCCGTGATGAACATCTGCGAGGTCTCGCGGACCATGAACACGAAGTCCGTGAGGGCGGGCGAGTAGGCGGCGCCGCCGGCGCACGGGCCGAGCATCACCGAGATCTGCGGGATGACGCCGGAGGCGCGCGTGTTGCGCTGGAAGATGCCGCCGTAGCCGGCGAGCGCGGAGACGCCCTCCTGGATACGGGCGCCCGCGCCGTCGTTCAGGGACACCAGCGGGGCTCCGGCCGCGATGGCCATGTCCATGATCTTGTGGATCTTCGTGGCGTGCGCCTCGCCGAGGGCGCCGCCGAAGATCCGGAAGTCGTGCGCGTAGACGAAGACGGTCCGGCCCTCGACCGTGCCCCAGCCGGTGATCACACCGTCGGTGTACGGCTTCTTCGCCTCGAGGCCGAAGCCCTGGGCGCGGTGCCGGCGCAGCTGCTCCACCTCGCTGAAGGAACCGGCGTCGAGCAGCAGCTCGATGCGTTCGCGCGCGGTCAGCTTGCCCTTGGCGTGCTGGGCCTCGGTCGCCCGCTCGCTCGGGCCGCGGAGCGCCTGCTCGCGCAGGACGTGCAGCTCGGCCACACGGCCACGGGCGTCAGCGGGCTCGCTCGGGATCTGGTCCACAACGGTCATGTTCCGACCCTACGAAGTCGAACAAGAAAACCCCGCCGTCCACTCCGTACAGTCTCCCGTGTCGAATCCTGGTGGGGCTGGACAGAACCGTCACCCGTCCAGCCCAAGTCGACAGCCAGACACCCCTCGTGTTTGTAGGGGTTTCACAAAGAGCGGCTGAGACCCTAGAGGAGCACCTCGCAACGGTGCGTGGCTCCGCCCGTACCGGGTGTGATCCGCAGCCTCAGCGAACGCCCGGTCGCGAGCACCTCCACCGAGGGGTCGTGGACGAGCACCCGGCGGACCGGCGCGTCCCAGACGAGGTCGAGCGGCTGTCCGGTGCGGAGGGGTTCGGAGACCCTCAGGTCGAGCACGGAGCGGCGGCGCCGCACGAGGACGCTCGCCGGCGCGGTGACCGCGAGGGGCCCCACCGTACCCGCCTGCCAGAGGTTCGCGGCGGTCAGTCCCAGGGACGGGACGGCGATCGCCTGGGCGTCGGCGCTGTTGTCGAGTACGTGCAGCCAGTCGGGGTCGGCGGCGCGGGCCGCGAGGGTGCGCCGGGAGGCGCCCGGCATCACGAGGTACGCGTACGAGGCGGCGACCGGGTCCGTGCCGTGGTCCAGCCACAGGGTCTGGTAGCGGCGGGTGCGGCGCTCGGTGGAGCTGGTGGTGTTGATGTCGCTCCAGGCGCCGGTGCGGTCCTCCCGGAGGGTGCGCAGGGCGTCGGCGCCCCCGGGGAGGACCCAGCCGCCGTGGCCCTCCAGATGGGCCCAGCCCTCACCGGTGGTGAAGGCCTGGGTGCCCGACTCCCCCAGGAGCCGGTTGTCGACGACCGTCTCGACGGGCACGCCGTCGGTCGCGGTGATCCCGGCGCCGAGGCAGATGACGGCGTCCGCCGCGCAGAACCAGGACTTGCGGGCCTCCAGGGTGGAGCCGAGGCCCTTCAGGTGCTGGCCGACGGCCGCGTACTCGCCGTCGGTGGCCCCGCCGACCCAGCGCACGGCCGGCTTGGGCGCGCCCCATTCGCCGCCGGCCCGGTCGGCGAGGCGGCGGGTGGAGACGGTGGTGCCGGGGAGGCGGTACGGGTCGACGGTGGGCCAGAACCAGTCGGTGTACTGGTCGCCGAGGGCCGGGGTCCACCAGGAGAGCATCCCGGCGCCGGTGTGCCAGCCGCGCGGGTTCTCGCCGTTGCCGCACTCGTAGTACGAGATCCGGTTCGAGGCCATGGCGATGTTGGCGGCCCAGCCGGGGCGGCGGTGGACGGCCCGGTCCATGGCGGCGAAGAGCCGGTGCCCGGTGGGTTCGGGGGCGGCCGGGACGGGCGCGGCGGCCACGGCGTGGAGCCGCGCGAGGTCGGCGACGCCGAACTGGCGGGCGGACAGGATCGGGGAGACGGTGTCGCGCTCGATCCAGCCCTTCACGCGCGCGTGCCAGCGGTCCCGCTCGGCGGGGGTGGCGCCGCCCGCGAGGAGGGCGATGGCGGCGATGACGCCCTGGCCGTGGAAGTGGTCGGAGCGCATGATCCGGCGGTCGTCGTTCCTGAGATAACCGCGACTGATGGCACGGCCGTTGACGCTGTCCATCATCAGGCCGTCGTAGATGAGGGGCGCGTACGCCTTCTCGACGCTGTCGAGGACGATCTGCCGGTTCGGGTCGGTGACGGCCCAGCTGGATCCGGCGAGGAGCGAGAAGAGCCTGCCGAGGCCGTCGAGCATGACCTGTCCGTAGGTGCCGGAGTAGGCGACCCAGGTGTGCTGGACGAAGGAGCCGTCGGCGTAGAGGCCGTCGCCCTTGGTGACGTACGGGAAGACGGGCGAGAGGGCGTCGCGGGCGAGGGCGATCTTTGCGGGGTTCGCGCCGAGGACTCCGCGCAGGGCGACCGAGCGGCACAGGTCGACGCGGTTGGCGCCGGTGGAGGTGCCGGTGTAGTTCGTGAGGACCGAGTCGGGGACGAAGTGGTCGACGGCGGCGCAGGCGGCGGCGATCCGTTCGGCGCCGAGGTGGGGGTGGAGCGCGGCCACGATGTCCATGAGGAGGCGCGGGCTGCCTATCTGCCATTCCCACCAGTTGCCGTAGCGCGGGGCGCCGGCCCGGTAGACGCCGGCGGAGAGGTGGTCGAGGCCGCGCAGGACGTCGGAGAGGAGGCCCGGGTCGCCGGTGAGGCCGGTGCCGGGCTGCGCGTACGCCTGGGTCATGGTCCACAGGCGGTTGTAGCTCTGGGTGATGCCGGCCGGCGGGTCGAAGGGCGCGTCGGGCCAGAGGGATCCGGTGGCGGGGGCCATGGCGGAGCGGAAGGCACGCGCGAGCGTGCCCGTCTCGGCGAGGCGCGAGGCGTAGGGCTCGCCGGCGGCGTCGAAGCCGGAGCCGAGCTGGAGGTCGAGCCAGCGGAGCCGAAGGGCCTCGAACTCGTCCTCCGCCGCATGGGCGGCGGAGGGGAGTCCGAGGGCCGCGGCCGTCGCGGACGCGGTGATCAGGAACGTGCGGCGGGACCAGGCGGGGACGGGCACAGGAGCCTCCCGAGGGGAAGTGGTGGGGCCGGTGGCGCCTGGTGTAACACCCTGTTTCCGACGCAATCAATGAGCACGGCGCGGCCCGGCGGAAGCGCTTTCCGCCGGGCCGCGCGCGATCAGCTTCCGCAGTGGAAGCGGGCGTCGCCCCAGTCGGCGTGGTCGTTGCCGTTGCCGTCGCCGCCGTCGCCGACGACGAGGTCGACGTAGGAGGCGCCGGTGACGTCGGCGGTGAGCGACCAGGCCGCGTCCGTGGCCTTGAGGACCGGGGACTTCACCTTCTCCGTGCCGTCGGCGAGGACGCTGAACTGGACGCTGCCCCGGGCGGTCTGCACGTCGTCCACCCCGACCTGGGCGGTGAAGGAGGTGCAGCGCCCGCCCAGGTAGTAGCGGATCTTCGCGGGGGCGTGGCTGCCCAGACCCTTGGCGTACGTCACTCCCCCGACGCGCAGCGGGGAGCCGTCGCCGGTGCCGGTCTCGCCGTTGGAGAGGTCACGTTCGACGGGTCCCCAGCCGTTGGTGGCGGAGGTCCAGTCCAGGTCGCTGGCCCAACTGTCCGCGGTGGGCGGCGGGGGCAGGGTGCGGGCGGTGGTGGCGGCGGTGAGCCCGCGCTCCTCTCCCCCGACGGCGTACGTGAGGGAGGCGCCGAGCGGGTACGGCCGGTAGGCCGCGTCCACGGGCGGGGTGACCTGCCAGGTGGCGGTGGCCTTCCCGCCCGCCGCGACCGTGCCGAGGGTGACCGGCGCGGCCGGTTCCGCGGTCCAGCCCTCGGGGAGGGTGAGGACGGCACGGGCGCCGGTGACGTCGGTGGCCTCGTCGTTGCCGAAGGTCGCCGTGACCTGGTTCGGGCGGCCGGGCTCCAAGGTGTCGGGCGCGGTGAGGGCGAGGGTGCCGCAGGCGGCGCGCTCGGCGGCCGGGCCGAGGTCGGTGACGGTGAAGGCGTCGAGGACGAAGTCGGCGCCGTCGGGGGCGTCCCCGCGCTTGCGCAGGCCGGTCCAGGTGTCGCCGCAGCCGGCGGTGACGGTCTCCGAGAAGTGCCCGTCGGTCCGCTGCTGCCCGAGCGGGGTGCGGCGGGTCTCCACGGAGGTGCCGTTCGCGCGGTCGTAGCCGGTGACCCACTCGTAGGCGCCCGCGTGGCTGGACTGGTAGGCGTACTCCACGCGGTAGCTGTGGCCGTCCTTCATGGGGACGGTCCAGGGCGCGGTGCGGTAGACGAGTCCGCTGTTCTCGTCGTGGGACTTGAGGGACTCGGCGCCGCCGATGACGTCGTCGATCAGCTTCCCGTTCCAGCCGGCCTGGGTGTACGGGGCGTGCAGCTGGGCGATGTGGGTGCGCGGGTCGGTCGTGCCGCCGGAGTCGCCCTTGAGGAAGGGGCCCCAGCCCTGGTCGACGGCCTCGAAGTCCTCGTGCACGAGGGTCCCCGCCTCGGTGGCGGGGGCGTTGGCGACGATCCGTACGTCGTCGATCCGGACGGTCGCGGCGCTGCCGCTCGCGGCCTCGATCCGCAGCGGGGCGGTGCCGTCGGCGGGGGCGGTGAAGGTGACCTTGGCGCGCTGGAAGCGGGTGCCGTTCCAGTCGGACGCGGCCACCCGGTCCTGGAGCGCGGAGCGTTCGACGGTGACGGACCGGCCGCCGGCGGTGAGGGTGGTGGGGCGGGTCTCGCCTGCCTGGACCTCGATCAGGGCGGAGGCCGTGTACCGCTCGCCGGGGGTGAGTCCGGTGATCCGCTGGTGGACCGAGGCGGCGGCGGAGCCGGTGAGCTTCGCGCTGTTGCGGCCCTGGGCGTCGGTGTCACGGGCGACGGTGCCGGCCTTCGACCAGGCGCCGAGCCGGCTGTCGTTGAAGCCGGGGTCCTTCACCGGGGTGCCCTGGCCCCAGAGCGGGTCCTGGGCGACGGGGGCGCTGCGGTAGAGGACGTACGGCTGTCCCGCGACGGCGTCGAGGGTGATGCGGCCGTTGACGGGCCGGACGGTCGCGGTCTGTGTGCGGCCGTTGTCGGTGAGCTTGTGGACGGTGTACGAGCCGGTGCCGGGCACGGCCCAACTCGTCTTCCCGCCCGTCTTGTTGTAGTGGTAGAGCTTGGTGCCGCCGGCCCACGGGAGCAGGTAGGTCTCGCCGTCGAGGACCTTGCGGCCGTTCTCGTAGAAGGTGCGACGGCCGTTCTCGACGGTGCCGCGGACGCCGCCCGTGAAGGTGAGGTCGTTGCCGTTCCAGCGGGTGATCTTCTGCTGCTGGAGGTACTTGGCGGGCAGGTTCCGCTGCCAGATGTTGGCGGTGAAGTCGTTCCAGTCGGTCTCGCCGGTCCAGCCCTCGAAGTCGACGAGGGCGGTCTGGCCGAGGACGGGATGGTTGTTCCAGACGTCCTTCTCGCCGTTGCGGATGAAGCGGATGATCTGCGAGTTGAGGCCCTTGTTGGTGGCGCCGCCGTAGTCGAGGTCGTTGGCCCAGTGGGACCAGAGGGAGGCCCGCTCGAACTTCTCCGACCACTCGGTGGCGACGTTCCAGCCCTGCTCCTGGACGGCCCTCATCGTCTCGTCGGCGATCCAGCCGTGGGTGTAGTAGACGTCGATGTAGAGCATGGAGAGGTTGGGGTCGGTCTCGTCGCGGAGCTGCTGGAAGCGGCGGGCGAGGTCGCCGCTGTTGATGTCGCGGCGCTGGTCGATGTAGTAGCTCTGGTTGAGCCAGTTCCAGCCGGGCTTGGTCCTGTCGACGAGGGTCTCGCTGAAGTTCTTCGCCTCGGGGTACGCCTCGGTGGCGTTGACGTGGACGCCGAAGCCGGCGCCCCACTTCTTGCCCTCCTTGAGGAGGACGTTGAGGTCGTCGAGGCCGCCGGCCCGCTTGTTGTAGTTGCCGCCGTAGTCCGGGTGGGCGGAGTCGTGGCCCTCGGAGCCGTACCCCTTGAGCAGCGCGAACTGGCCGAGTCCGTCGGTGGAGAGCGAGATCCGCTTGACGTCGTCGAGGGTGCGCAGGAAGGGGTGGGTGGCCTGGGAGGCGAAGTTGAACGGGATGTGGGCGACGACCCGGCCGGGGGTCCGGTCGCTGCCGGGGGCCTTGACGCCGATCGCCCGGAAGGCGACGGCGCCGTCCTGCCAGTCGGTGGTGCCGTCGGCGTTGGCGTCGGGGGTGACGACGACCTTGGCCCAGGGGAGGGCGTCGCCGCTCGCGGGCTTCGGGGCGCCCTCGCCGCGGTGGGTCCACTGGCCGGACCAGACGCCGACACGGGTCTCGGTCGCGGTCCTGCGGGCCTGGTGCCAGAAGCGGGCGCCGTCGCGGGCGGACGCGCCGGAGGGCTTGTCGTAGCTGGAGTTGGACTCGACGGCGGCGGCGAGCCGGCCGGTGTTGACGATCGCGTAGCTCGCCCCCACCGGGTTCGCGTCGACGGCGGTCGCGTCGGTGACCTGGGCGAAGACGTCGGCGGTACGGGTGGAGTCCGGGTCGAGCCGGGTGAAGGCGGTCGCGGCGCCGGCGTCGGAGGAGCCGACGGAGACCAGGTCGTGGCCGGGTATGTCGAGGGTGCCGACCCGGAAGCTCTCGGTGTCGCGGACGGCGGTCACCCGGAAGGTGGTGGTCCGCCCGTCGACGCTCAGGCTCGCGTCGATCTCGACGCCGGGCAGGTCGGGGAAGGTCAGCGTGTACGCGGCGGAGGAGGCCGTGAGGACGGGGGCGCCCTTGGTCTGGACGGCGCGCGAGGTGCCGTTGAGGACGATCCGGGTGACCGGGGCCGTACTGCCGAGGAGGCGGGCGCCCGTGCCGCGGTCGGTGTACGAGAGGACGCGGGGGAAGTCCTCGGCGACGGCGACGGAGAGCTGCGGGGAGGTGAGGAGCGGGGCGTCCTCGCTGAGGGTGGCGTCCGCCGTCGTGGCGTCCGCGACCCTGGCGGCTTCCAGGGCGGTCGCCTCCGTGGCCGTGGCGCCGTCGGCGAGGGCGGGCCCCGCCAGGGCGAACACGGCGGATGAGGCGACGGCGAGCGCGCAGGCCGCACGGATTCTTCGCGATTGGGGGAGGGACATGCGCACTAGTTGGCCCCGCCCCGGCGGCACCGTCAACGAGATCGAGCCGCGCGGGACCCTCCAGTCCAAGAACCCCCTTCGGTTAGTCCAAGTGACCACCGAGGGGGGCTCTTTCGGGGACGGCCGGGCGGTCAGCAGCCGCCGCAGTTGTAGAAGGTCACGTCCCAGTGGTTGCCCTCGTCGGCGTAGATGTTGCCCGCGCCGGACTTCCACTGCGGGGAGCCGTCGCCGCGGACGCCGATGTAGGTGAACGTGTTCTTGATGTAGTTCCCGAGGCAGGTGTACTTGCTGAAGTCGAGCTTGTAGCCGTTCCAGTGCGAGTACGTGCCGCTCGCGTGCCCGGTCTCGGTGCCGCCGGTGATGTTGAGGGCGCAGCCGCTGGCGCTCTTGAGGGTCTGGGCGCCCTGGGCGGTGGCGAGGTTGAGCTGCTCGAAGGACGTACAGGTGGAGTTGTAGCGGTCGGAGCAGCCGCCGGACGAGGACCAGGTGATTCCGGAGTTGCGGAACATCGAGGTCGCGGTGGCGTGGCTGATCTTGGTGACCGCGTGGGCGTCGCCGGCGGCGGTGAGGACGCCGACGCCGGGCGCGAAGAGGGCGCCGAGGACCAGGGCGAGCGCGGTGAGGACGGAGCGGAGCTTCATCGGGGAGTGCCTCCTGCGGGTGACCGTGACGGTTGGGACGGCGGTGCAGGTGGAGCAGAGCGATGGTGCCGTAGTTCTACGCGCGTCCGCCAGAGGGCGTCAGCGTCCATTTGGGTGAACACTCTCCCGAGATGTTGAAACTTGAACGGAATGGAGCTATCGTCATTCTCGTTGAAGCTTCAACAAAGCTTGAAGCGGATCCCCCGCCTCGCACCGACTCGTCCCCCAAGGAGCACGTCATGGGCATCTTCACCCGCAAGAGCAGCGACACCGCCACCGCCGTCGCCACCCTCCCCGTCGACCCGGCCCTGGCCGCGCTGACCGGCGACTACACGATCGACCCGGCCCACAGCAGCATCGGCTTCACCGTCCGTCACGCCATGGTCACCAACGTGCGCGGCAGCTTCGCCGAGCACGAGGGCACGCTGACCCTGGACGGCTCGAACCCGGGCGCGTCCGCCGCCTCCATCGAGGTCAAGATCGCCTCCATCGACACGGGCATCGCCGACCGCGACGGCCACCTGCGCAGCGGTGACTTCTTCGACGCCGAGCGGTTCCCGGTGATGAGCTTCCGCTCGACCACGGCCGAGCAGCTGGGCGGCGACAAGTACCGGATCACCGGCGACCTGACCATCAAGGACGTCACCAAGCCGCTCTCCATCGACCTGGAGTTCAACGGCACCGCGACCGACGTCTACGGCAACGAGCGCGTCGGCTTCGAGGGCTCCGCCGAGATCCTGCGCTCCGCGTGGGGCCTGACCTGGAACGCGGCCCTGGAGACCGGCGGCGTGATGGTCAGCGACAAGGTCAAGCTGAACTTCGACATCTCCGCGATCAAGAACGCCGCCTGACCCCGGCTCCACCCCGGACGACACACGAGCGCGCCCGCCCTCCGCGACAGCGGAAGGCGGGCGCTCGGCGTTCCCGGGGACGCTTTTCAGAGGCCGCGCGCCGCCTCGACGACGGCCGGGACCAGACGGTCGTTCTCGGCCGCGCCCGGCCCCGCCATGAAGCCGAAGCGGCGGCGGGTGTAGCTGTACGCGAGGCCGGTCGCCGGGTCGGCGAAGGCCTGGGAGCCGGGGGCGCCGCTGTGGCCGATCGCTGCGGGGGACAGGGCCGGGTACTTGGTGCCGAGGGGGACGAAGCCGAGACCGAAGGCGTTCTCCGCGCCCGTCACCAGATCGGTGCCCGAGGAGTGGACGCGGGCCACCTCGGCGAGGGTGTCCGGCTTCAGGAGCGGAGGCCGCCCGTCCAGCTCGCCGGCGACGGCCGCGTACATCCGGGAGAGGCCGCGCGCGGAGCCGACGCCGCCGCCGGAGAGCGGTGACCGCGCCCGGACCGTACGGGAGTTGGCATAGCCGACGATGTCGAACGGCGGGTCCGCGTGGAAGTTGAACGCGATGGCCATGAGGCTGTCCGGCGCGATCGGGTTCTCCGCAAGGAACGCCTGCTCGACGGGGGTGGGCAGCATCGGCAGGGCCGTACGGAAGCGCGGTTCGAGCTCCTCGGGCAGGCCCAGGTAGTAGTCGAGTCCGTACGGGGCACGGACCCGCTCCTCGAACAGGTCCTGGACCGTCCGGCCGGTGGCCCGCAGGACGACCTCGCCGACCAGGGCACCGATCACGAGGGCGTGGTAGCCGTGGCCGGTGTCCGGCTCCCAGAAGGGGCGCTGCCCGGCGAGCCGCGCGGCGATGGCCCGGTCGTCGGCGAGTTCGGCCGGGCTGAGGCCGCCGTCGGCGCCGATCACGCCGGAACGGTGGGCGAGCAGCTGGCGCAGGGTCAGCGCGCCCTTGCCCTCGGCGGCGAACTCGGGCCACCAGGAGGCGACTTTCCGGTCCAGGTCGAGGGCGCCCTCCTGGACGAGGAGGGCGGTGACGAGGGCCATGGCACCCTTCGAGGACGAGTAGAGGCCCAGGAGGGAGTCCCCTTCGACCCCGTCGCCGCCCCAGAGGTCCACGACGAGACGCCCGTGGTGATGGACGGCCAGCTGCGCTCCGCCGTCACGGGCCTCGTTCGCCACCACGGTGGCGAACTCCTCCCGTACGGACTCGAATCCGGGCTCCACCGTGCCGTGGACGTCACTCATCGCGTTGCTCCCCCATCGTTTCGCGGTCGGGCTCGAGAAGAAGAACGATCAGACACGTGCTTCCCTTCCCGTACGGGCGGGTCCGCTCCGGCTCGGGCGCGGGAGGGCGTCGCCCCGGGAGCTGGTCGCGAAGAGCAGTCCGGCCGCGAGGAGGACCACCACGCCGGTCGCGGCGTGGATGCCGAGCGCGGCGGTGTACCCGCCCCCGTGACCGAGGACGGCGATCGCGTCGCCGAAGGGGACGATGACGAAGAGGAGCATCACCCAGGCCAGCGTGCGGCGCCTGCCGAGCGCGAGGAGGGTGAGGACGATCGCTCCGTCGGCGAGGTCGCGGACCGCCTTGACCGTGAAGTATCCGGCGGCGTCACCCTCGGGCCAGGAGGGGATGCCGAAGCCGGCGGCGGCGGTGGCGGGGGTCAGCAGGAAGCTGATGCCGAACCAGAGGCAGGCGAGGCCGAGGAGCACGGACAGGACGGTGGTGGCGCGGTGCAGATTCATGGTCTCCCCCGGAAGAGAATGACCTAGCGGCGCTAGGAAGTGATAGCAACGCTAGATCAAGCAGCGCTCCCTTGTCTAGCATTGCTAGAAAGATGCGTGCGCGAAGGAGTCGGAAGACGCCTGAAACGGCCGGCCGGCGCCGTTGTCAGTGGTGGCCGCTAGCGTCGGCGGCATGGAATTCCGCATCGACAGCGGCGTGTTGACCGATGCCGTGGCCTGGGCCGCGCGCGTCCTGCCGGCCCGCTCCCCCATGCCCGTCCTCGGCGGCCTGCTCCTGGAAGCGGCGGACGGCCGCCTCCGGGTCTCCGGTCTCGACCACGAGGCCTCGGCCCGCGTCGAGGTCGAGGCCGACACGGACGTCGAGGGCCGGGCGCTGGTCCTGGGCCGACGGCTGCTCGACATCTGCAAGGTCCTCCCCCGGGGCCGCACCGGGCTGGCCGTGGAGGGCGCCCGCCTCTCGGTGACCTCCGGGGACGCCCGCTTCGGCCTCTCCCTGCTGCCGCTCGACGACTACCCGGCCCCGCCCGGGCTCCCCGAGGTCCGCGGCCTGGTGGACGGGGACGCCTTCGCGGCGGCGGTCGGCCAGGTCGCGGTGGCGGCGGGCCGGGACGACTCGCTGCCCGTCCTGACCGGGATACGGCTCGCCCTGGACGGCACCACCATGACGCTGGCCGCCACCGACCGCTACCGCTACGCCGTCCGCACCCTGGAGTGGAAGCCGGAGGCCGACGCGCCCGCGCCACAGGACGCCGACGTCGTCGTGCCCGCCCGCCGCCTGAGCGAGATCGCCCGCTCCCTCGCGGGCACGGGCCCGGCCCGCCTCGCCCTCGACGGCGGCTCGATCGGCTTCGAGAGCGCCGGGCTGCGCACCACCACCCGACTGCTCGACGGGCGGCTCCCCCGCCACGACAAGCTCTTCGCCCTCGGCGAGCACGCCCTCGCGACCACCGACCTGGCCCCGCTGACCGAGGCCGTCAAGCGGGTCGCGGTCGTCGCCGAGGGCGACAGCCCGGTGCAGCTGACCTTCACCCCCACCGCGCTCCACCTCCAGGCGGGCTACGAGGACGACGTGGCCTCCCAGCGACTCCCGGCCGCCTTCACCGGCACGGGCGCGGATCCGGACACCCTGACGGTCGCCTTCAATCCGGGGTACCTCCTGGACGCCCTCACCGCCCTGGACACCCCGAAGGTCCACTTCCACCTCCTGGGGCCCGGCCAGCGCGCCCTGCTCACCGACGGACCCTCGGCGGCCCACCGCCATCTGCTGATGTCGGTGAAGCCGCTGGTCTGAGCCCGGGGGCGACAACGCGGCGAGGCGCGGTGCCAGGGCCCGCGAGCCCGGCATGATCCAAACGAAAGACCCTAGAACCCGCCTCCGCCGTCGAACCCTCCGCCGCCGCCGAAGTCCCCGCCGCCGAAGCCGCCCGAGTCGCCGCCACCGAAGTCACCACCGCCGAAGTCACCACCGGAGAAGTCGCCGCCGGAGAAGTCGCCGCCGCCGTACTCGGAGGCGTAGGCCGGGGTCGCGAGCATGGAGCCGAGGACGGTGCCCATCAGCAGGCCGGGGAGCATGCCGCCGCCGTAGTAGCCGCCCGCCCAGGGCCCGTACGCCGGGCCCGCCTCCCAGTAGGGGCGGCGGACGCCGTCCGCGTCGACCGTGCGGGCCATCGGGTCGAGGCCGTCGTCGAGACGGGCCGCGTCGGCGGCGCAGACCGGGACCTGGCGGGCGGCGCCACCGGTCGGGGTCCAGGCGCGGTCCTCGGTGGAGGGGCCGTGGCGCGGGTCGAAGAAGCAGGGCGGGCGGCGCTCGGGGAGCGGTCGGGACTCGCGCCGGGCGGAGAGGACGGCGAGCGAGTAGCGCCCGTCGTCCAGGGCCTCGGTGACCGCGCGGACGTCGTGGGGGTGGGCGGCGGAGGCCATCAGGGACTTGGCCTTGTCGTACGCGTCGAGGGCGCGTTCGTAGTCGGCGCGCATGGCGTCGTCGGCTCCGGGCTCGGCGGGACGGAAGTCGAGTCGTTCGAGTTCCTCGCCGAAGGCGGTGATGTCCTCGTCGACGACGACCCGCAGCTTGTCGAGCGCGGCCCGCTCCTCGGCCTCCTTGCGGAGCCGGTTGCGGCGGACGACCGCGTAGGCGCTCGCGCCTCCGGCGGCGACGACGGCGCCGAGGGTGACGAGTCCGGCGACGGGGACGCCTTCGTCGGTGTCGACGGATCCCCAGGTGGCGGGGGCGGAGCCGCGCATGGCGGGCAGCGCCTGGTCGACGAAGTCGTTCAGTTCGGTGGCCGCGCCGGCGCCGGGCTGACGTACCGAGGCGGCGAGGTTCTGGGCGGCGGCCGGGGACATCACGGCGGGGTCGGAGCCCGCGTCGAAGCGGTCACCGAGGCGTACCGCGTACAGGCCCGCGGCTCCCGTCTGGGCGCGCAGGTTGTCGATGAGGCCGTTCGGCGGGAACTGGGCGCTCGCCGGCAGGACGGCCACGAAGAGCGGCTTGTCCGCGTCCTTGATCTTCTGGGCGAGGGCGTCCGCGTCGGCCTTCGACAGCTGGCCGGCGGCGCCCGGGTCGACGTAGACCGGGCCCTGCTTCAGGGCGGCGGCCGCGTCGGATATCCCCGTGGCCCTGGCGCCCGAGGAGGGTGCCAGGGCCAGGAGCATCAGCAGGAGCAGAAGCAGCCCGCCCACGGCCGACAGCATCGGAATCCTCGTCCTCATACCACCTGGATTACCCCTAATCGGGCATATTAAGACCTTCCGGTCGGACTGTTGTGCGGTCAACTCGCGCCGACCCGGGTGGTGAGGCCCCAGCCGTAGCGGAACTGCGGGTCGTAGCCGTGGTCGCCCGCGTTCAGGGGCAGCTGCTGGGCCGACCTCGGCCAGGTCACCGGGAGGCGTCCGGTGAAGGCCCGCCGGCCGTAGAGCACGTCGGCGACGCCGTCGCCCTCGCTGCCCGGCAGCCAGGAGGCGACCAGCGCGTCGATCCCCGCGAGCCGGTCGCCGACGAGCTGCGGACGTCCGGAGACGACCAGGACCGCGCACCGCATCGCCGCGCAGACCCGGTCGACGGCCTTCTTGTCGTCCGCGGACAGTTCCAGGTCGTGGCCGTTGACGCCGACGTCACCGACCCCTTCCGCGTATGGCGTCTCGCCGACGACGACCACGCCCACGTCGTGCCCGGTGGTCGGCGCCGAGGCGTCCTCGGAGTAGGTGACGTGCGCCCGCGGGTCCGCCCTCCGGATGCCGTCCAGAACGGTGGTGCCCTGGATCTCCCGCCCTCCGGCGCCCTGCCAGCCGACGGTCCAGCCACCTGCCTGGTTGGCCAGGTCGTCCGCGTTGGACCCGGCGACGTACAGCCGCTGCCCGGTGCGCAGCGGCAGCACGCCCCCGCTGTTCTTCAGCAGCACCTGCGACCGGGCGACGGCCTCGCGGGCCGCCGCCCGGTGTTCGGGGGAGCCGATCCCGGCGAGGTGGGTGGTGTCGGCGTACGGCTTCTCGAAGAGGCCGAGGCGGAACTTCTGCTCCAGCACGCGGCCGACCGCGTCGTCGATCCGGGCGAGGGGGATCCGGCCGACGGCGACCTCGTCGGCGACGATCCGGCCGAACTCCTTGTACGTGAGCGGGGCCATGTTCATGTCGATGCCGGCGTTGACCGCGTCACGTACGTCGGTGACCGCGTCGCCCGGCATCTGGTCGACGGCCTCCCAGTCGCTGACAACGATCCCCCGGAACCCGAGCTCGCTCTTCAGCAGCCCGCTGATCATCTCGCCGTACGCGTGCATCTTCACCGGCCCGCTGCGCTCGCCGGTCAGGTGGAGCGAGGAGAACGAGGGCATGACGGCGCCCGCCCCGAGTCCGATCGCCCGCCGGAAGGGTGGGATGTGCACCTTCTCCAGCTCGCCCCGGTCGATCCGGGTGACGCCCTGGTCGATGGCGTACGGGGGGCGACCGGAGCCGTAGGCGGTGCCGCCGTCCCCGACGAAGTGCTTGGCGGTGGCGAGGACCTTGTCGTTGCGGGCGAGGTCACGGCCGTCGGCGGCGCCCTGGAGGCCCCGTACGGCGACCGCCATGGTCGCCACGAGCTCCGGGTCCTCGCCGAAGGACTCGTACGTACGGCCCCAGCGCACATCCCGCACGACGCACACACAGGGCGCGAAGTTCCAGGCGATCCCGGTCGCCCTCGTCTCCTCGGCGGTGATCGCGGCGAGCCGCTCGACGAGCGCGGGGTCGCGGGTGGCGCCGAGCCCGATGTTGTGGGGCATGACCGTGGCGCCCTTGACGAAGGAGTGGCCGTGCACGGCGTCGGTGGCCAGGAGCAGCGGGATCTGGAGGCGGGTGGCGCGGGCGTACCAC
Source organism: Streptomyces exfoliatus (assembly GCF_000725545.1). Classification (GTDB taxonomy): domain Bacteria; phylum Actinomycetota; class Actinomycetes; order Streptomycetales; family Streptomycetaceae; genus Streptomyces; species Streptomyces exfoliatus. Next base: position 16,000 of record NZ_JNZP01000018.1, read on the forward strand.
TGGTAGGTGTCCGTCACCTTCCGCCAGGCCTCGGGGGTCTGCGCCGGCGAGCCGTCGGCCTCGGCCTCGTAGATCACCGAGCCGAGGGCGTAGGAGGTGATGTCCTCGTGGGCGGCGAGGGCGTTGCGGCCGGCCTGGGTCATCTGGCCGGCCTTCTCGGCGAGCGTCATCCGCCCGAGGAGGTCGGCGACCCGTTCCCGGACGGGGCGCGCCGGGTCGAGGTAGGGCAGTCCGTGCGCGTCCACGACGACCAGCGGGGCGCGCTCGGGCGCGGTGGCACCGGTGACGTCGAGCGTGACCGGCACGGCCTCGGCCGCCTCGGGCACGCGGTCGCGAAGGGTGGCGACCTCAAGGGTGCGCGCGGCCCCTGGTCTGCTTCCGGCGGGGAAGGTCACCGTGCCGGAGGCCGCCCGGTAGTCCCGGCCGGGGGCCGCGGCCCCGGCGCGAGGGGCGCGCGTCGACGCGTCCGTCCGGCCGCCCGGTCCCGCCGCGGTGGCGGGGGCGGTCGCGGCCGTCGTCCAGCCGACCGTCACCGGGTGCGTCAGCGGGCGGGCGGATTCGACGGTGAGGCGGACGCGGGCCGTGGCCCCCTCGGCCACCGTGGTGACCGGGGCGGCGGTGACGCGTACCGGGTCCGGGGGCCACGTGGTCGCGGGCACGGCCTCCGTCGCTGTGGCTGTGGCAGTCGCGGTGAGGCATCCGGCGAGGACGGCGCCGGACGCGACGGCCGCCGCCATGCCCGTCCGCGCCGCACGGAACGTATGACCATTCATACCGGACATGCTGGGGCGTACCGACCCCGGAGGGTCGGTACGACGCGCGGCTACTGGACGGGGCGACGCTCGGCGGGGCGACCGGCGGCTACTCGGCGGGGTCGATCCCGGCCCGGAGGAGTCCGTACGTGAAGGCGTCCTCCAGGGCCTGCCAGGAGGCCGCGATCACGTTCTCGCCGACGCCGACCGTCGCCCACTCGCCGTTGCCGTCGCTGGTGGTGATCAGGACACGGGTCGTGGACTCGGTGCCGTGGCGGCCCTCCAGGATGCGGACCTTGTAGTCGACCAGCTCGAACTTGGCGAGCTGCGGGTAGATCCGCTCCAGGGCCACCCGCATCGCCAGGTCGAGCGCGTTGACCGGGCCGTTGCCCTCGGCGGTGGCGACGATCCGCTCGCCCTTGGCCCAGAGCTTCACGGTGGCCTCGTTGGCGTGGGTGCCGTCGGGGCGGTCCTCGACGATCGCGCGCCACGACTCCGTACGGAAGTAGCGGCGGGCCCGGCCCTCCACCTCCTCGCGCAGGAGGAGCTCGAAGGAGGCGTCGGCGGCCTCGTACGTGTAGCCCTGGAGCTCGCGCTCCTTGACCCGCTCGACGACGCGGGCGATGAGCTCGCGGTCGCCGCCCAGGTCGACGCCGAGCTCCTTGCCCTTGAGCTCGATGGAGGCGCGTCCGGCCATGTCGGAGACGAGCATCCGCATGGTGTTGCCGACCAGCTCGGGGTCGATGTGCTGGTAGAGGTCCGGGTCGACCTTGATCGCGGAGGCGTGGAGTCCGGCCTTGTGGGCGAAGGCGGAGACGCCGACGTAGGGCTGGTGGGTGGAGGGCGTCAGGTTGACGACCTCGGCGATGGCGTGCGAGATCCGGGTCATCTCGGCGAGGGCGCCGTCGGGCAGCACCTTCTTGCCGTACTTGAGTTCCAGGGCCGCGACGACGGGGAAGAGGTTGGCGTTGCCGACCCGCTCGCCGTAGCCGTTGGCGGTGCACTGGACGTGGGTGGCGCCGGCGTCGACGGCGGCCAGGGTGTTGGCGACGGCGCAGCCGGTGTCGTCCTGGGCGTGGATGCCGAGGCGGGCGCCGGTGTCGGCGAGGACGGTGGCGACGACGGCCTGGACCTGGGCCGGGAGCATGCCGCCGTTGGTGTCGCAGAGGATGACGACGTCGGCGCCGGCCTCGTGCGCGGCGCGGACGACGGCCTTGGCGTAGTCGGGGTTGGCCTTGTAGCCGTCGAAGAAGTGCTCGCAGTCGACGAAGACGCGGCGGCCCTGGGAGCACAGGTGGGCGACGGTGTCGCGGACCATCTCCAGGTTCTCGTCGAGGGTGGTGCGCAGGGCCAGTTCGACGTGCCGGTCGTGGGACTTGGCGACGAGGGTGACGACCGGGGCGCCGGAGTCCAGGAGGGCCTTGACCTGCGGGTCCTCGGCAGCCTTGCCGCCGGCCCTGCGGGTGGCGCCGAAGGCCACGAGCTGCGCGTTCTTGAACGCGATCTCCTGGGTGGCGCGGGCGAAGAACTCCGTGTCGCGCGGGTTGGCGCCGGGCCAGCCGCCCTCGATGAAGCCCACACCGAACTCGTCGAGGTGCCGGGCGATGGTCAGCTTGTCCGCGACGGTGAGGTTGATGCCTTCACGCTGCGCCCCGTCGCGCAGCGTCGTGTCGAAGACATGGAAGCTGTCGTCGACGTGGCTGTCGCCGAGGCGCGAGCTCTCGCCGTTCTCCGTGGTCATGACTGTGATGGCTCCTGTCGGATGTGGCTCCGGAAGGTCTGGATCCACTTGCCCCCATTCTCACGCGTCGTCCGCTTCCGGCATGGGTGGGGCCGGAAAACGAAAAAACCCCTCGCGGGTGCGAGAGGTCTGCGCGCGGGTCTGAGGCACGGTGTCCACTGCCGCGGGGGTCGTGCCGCGGTTCAGTGGCCACTGCGGACCGGCGCGCTGCTGCCGATAATCATCGTGGTAGCAAGCACGCCGGAAGTCTGACACAGGTGGAACGCGGGCGGGACGCCGGTCTCACGATACGGGCAGCTGATCCCGCTTCTGCCCCGGCACGGCGGCCTCGCCCGTCCCGACCCGGCCCAGGTCGATGTCCCGGGTCTCCCGCATCGTGAGGTAGACGACCAGGCTGACGGCCGCGCAGCCCGCCACGTACCAGAAGAAGCCCGACTCGATGCCGGCGTCCTTGAACCAGAGGGCCACGTACTCGGCGGTGCCGCCGAAGAGGGCGTTGGCGATCGCGTACGGCAGGGCGACGCCGAGGGCGCGGATGCCGGTGGGGAAGAGCTCGGCCTTCACGCAGGCGTTGATGGAGGTGTAGCCGGTGATGACGACGAGCGCGAGCAGGGAGAGGCCGAGGGCCGGCCAGAAGGAGCCGGCGTGCTTCAGCATCGTCATGATCGGCACGGTGAGGAGGGTGGAGCCGACCGCGAAGGTGATGAGGAGCGGCCGGCGGCCGATCCGGTCGGAGAGGCGCCCGGCCAGCGGCTGGAGGCAGGCGAAGACGATCAGGGCGCAGAAGGAGACCAGGGTCGCGGTCTGCTTGGGGAGCCCGGCGGAGTTGGACAGGTACTTGGTGAGGTAGGTGGTGTACGTGTAGTACGCCACGGTCCCGCCCATGGTGAGCGCGACGACGAGGAAGGCCTCGCGCCTGTGCGCCCAGAGGGCCTTGAGGGTGCCCTTCTGGTCGCCCGCGACGCCGGCGTCGGCGCTCTCCTCGTACACCTCGGTCTCCAACATGGTGCGGCGGAGGTAGAAGACGACGGCCGCGCCGAGGGCGCCGATGACGAAGGGGATGCGCCAGCCCCAGCTGTGCAGGGCCTCGGTGGACAGGGCCTGCTGGAGGATGAGCAGCAGGCCGAGGCCCAGGATCTGGCCCGCGGTCATCGACACGTACTGGAAGCTGGAGGCGAAGCCGCGGTGCTTCGGGTCCGAGGCCTCGGTGAGGTAGGTGGCGCTGGCGGCGTACTCGCCGCCGACGGAGAGCCCCTGGAGGAGGCGGGCGACCAGGAGGACGGCGGCACCGCCGTAGCCGGCGACGGCGTAGGTGGGCGCGACCGCGATGAGGAGGGCGGAGGCGGACATCAGGGTGACGGTGAGGGTGAGGGCCGCCTTGCGACCCTTGCGGTCACCGACCCGGCCGAGGAGCCAGCCGCCGACGGGCCGCATGAAGAAGCCGACCGCGAAGATGCCGGCGGTGTTCATGAGTCTGGCGGTGTCGTTGCTCTCGGGGAAGAACGCTCCCGCGAAGTAGGTGGCGAAGCTCGCGTACACGAACCAGTCGAACCACTCGACCATGTTGCCCGCGGATCCGACCCAGATCTTCTTCCACTGATCTCGTCCCATGGTCCGGAACCGTGCCGGAGATCACGCGCCGACAACAAGGCCGCGGCCCACAACGATCAGGTCTACTTACGTGCGTTACGGTCGCGACACCAGATCCTGATCGATGAACTCCCGTACGTGCCCGAGGACTTGCTCCCTCCCGGTGCCCGGAATACCCACGGCGACGTGCACGCTGAAGCCGTCGAGCAGGGCGCGCATCCGGGTGGCGAACCGGTCGGGGTCGACCGCCCGGAACTCGCCCCGCGAGACGCCCTCGGCGAGGATCGCGACGAGGTCCCGGTGCCAGGCCCCCTCGATGGCGGCCTGGCGCGCGCGGGCGTCGTCGTCGGCGTTCTGCGACCGGTTCCAGACCTCCAGCCAGAGGGTCCAGTGCGGGTCACGCGGCCCGTCGGGCACGTACACGTCGACGTACCCGTCGAGCCGCTCGCGCGCGCTCCCGGGCCGGGAGAGCAGCGCGCTGCGCTCAGCCCCGAGCCGCCCCTCGCTCCACTCCAGGGTCTGGAGCAGCAGCTCGTCCTTGGTGCGGAAGTAGTAGAGCAGGTGCCCGCTGCTCATCCCGACCTGCCGCCCGAGCCCGGCCATGGTGAGCCCGTCGAGCCCGCGCTCGGCGATGGTGTCCATGGCCGCGGCGAGAAGCTCCTCGCGGGGCGGGGCGGCCTGGTTGCGGCGGCGGGGAGGGGGCGGCGGGCTGCTGCTCTGACTCACTCGTACGTTCTACCGCATGCCCGGGGGGCTCAGACCTTCGGCTGCTGCTGGGTGATGCAGTGGATGCCGCCGCCGCCCGCGAAGATCGTCCGGGCGTCGACGAGGACGACCTCGCGCTCCGGGAAGAGGCGGCGGAAGATCTCGGCCGCCAGTTCGTCGTGGGGGTCGTCGAAGGCGCAGAGGACCACGCCGTCGTTGCACAGGTAGTGGTTGATGTACGAGTAGTCGACCCAGTCGCCGTCCTCGTCCTTGAGGACGGTGGGGGCCGGGATCTCGACGACCTCCAGGGGGCGGCCCTGGGCGTCGGTCTGGCCGCGCAGGATGTTCACGTACATCCGCGACCGCTCGTAGTCGGGGTGGGCCGGGTTCTGCTGGCTGTGCACGAGGACCGTGCCGGGGCGGGCGAAGGCGGCGACGATGTCGACGTGGCCCTGGGTGCCGTAGAGGCCGTAGTCGCCGGTGAGGCCGTTGGGGAGCCAGATCGCCTTGGTGGTGCCGAGCTTGGCGTGGATCTCGTTCTCGACCTGTTCGCGGGTCCACTCGGGGTTGCGGCCCGAGCCGAGCTGCACGGTGTCGGTGAGCAGGACGGTGCCCTCGCCGTCGACGTGGATCGCGCCGCCCTCGTTGACGAGGGAGGAGGCGAGTACGGGGACCTGCGCGAGGTCGGCGACATGGCGGGCGATCTTGGAGTCGTGCTCCCAGCGGGCCCAGTCCTGGGCGCCCCAGCCGTTGAACACCCAGTCCACGGCGGCGAGTTCGGTGCCGTTCGTGACGAACGTCGGGCCGATGTCCCGCATCCAGGCGTCGTCGAGGTCCCGCTCGACCAGCTCGATCTCCGGGCCGAGCAGCGCGGCGGCCGACGCGGCGTCGCCGGGGGCGACCACCATCGTCACCGGCTCGAAGCGGCGTACGGCGCGGGCCACCGACGCCCAGGCGGCGCGGGCCTCGGCGAGTTCGTCCTCGTTGGTGAAGGTGGGGTTGGTGCCGGGCCAGGCCATCCAGGTGCGCTCGTGCGGCATCCACTCGGCGGGCATGCGGTAGCTCATCGACAGGTCCTTAGCGGGGTCAGAGGAAGTAGAGGCGGTTGAGGGAGACGGACTCGACCGCCTCGGAGCGGATCGGGGAGCCGTCGAGCGAGACGAGTCCCGTGCGGTCGTCGACCTGGACGTCTCCGACCCGGGAGTTGAGCAGCAGGTCGGCGGGGCCGATCCCGCGCGTGCCGCGCACCGGGACGCGGCGGCGCCGGGTCGGCATCCTGTCGGCGCCGAGGTCGACGGCGGCCTGGGCGACGAACGCGACGGAGATGTCGGCGGCGGTGGCGCCGTGCCCGCCGAACAACGGCCCGAGGACGAGCGGTTCGCAGGTGTCGGTGGCGGCGTTCGGATCGCCCACGACTCCCCACGCGGGGAAGCCGGACTTGAGCACCAGCTGCGGCTTGGCGCCGAAGAACTCGGGCCGCCACAGCACGATGTCGGCCAGCTTCCCGGCCTCGATCGAGCCGATCTCGTGGGCGAGGCCGTGGGCGATCGCCGGGTTGATGGTGAGCTTGGCCAGGTAGCGGAGCACGCGCGCGTTGTCGTCGTGTGCGCCGTCACCCTCCATGGGGCCCAGCTCGGCCTTCATCTTCCCGGCCATGGCGAAGGTCCGGCGTACGGTCTCGCCGGCCCTTCCCATCCCCTGCGCGTCGGAGGAGGTGATCCCGATCGCGCCGAGGTCGTGCAGGACGTCCTCCGCGCCCATCGTCCCGGCCCGGATCCGGTCGCGCGCCATGGCGGCGTCGCCCGGCAGGTCGGTCTTCAGGTCGTGGACGGAGACGATCATCCCGTAGTGCTCGGCGACCGCGTCGCGACCGAAGGGCAGGGTGGGGTTGGTGGAGGAGCCGATGACGTTCGGCACGCCCGCCATCTTCAGGACGTTGGGGACGTGTCCGCCGCCGCAGCCCTCGATGTGGAAGGCGTGGATCGTGCGCCCGTCGAGGACGCGGAGGGTGTCCTCCACGGACAGGCACTCGTTGAGGCCGTCGCTGTGCAGGGCGACCTGCACGTCGTGCTCCTCGGCCACCCGCAGGGCGGTGTCCAGGGCGCGGGTGTGGGCGCCCATGTCCTCGTGGACCTTGAAGCCGGACGCGCCGCCCTCGGCGAGCGCCTCGACCAGCGGCGCCGGGTCCGAGGAGGAGCCGCGGGCGAGGAAGCCGATGTTGACCGGCCAGGCGTCGAAGGCGTTGAACGCGTGCCGCAGGGCCCAGGGCGAGTTGACGCCGACGCCCCAGACCGGGCCGAACTCCTGCCCGATGACGGTGGTGACACCGCTCGCGAGCGAGGCCTCCATGATCCGGGGGGAGAGCAGGTGGACATGGGTGTCGACGGCTCCGGCGGTGGCGATGAGGCCCTCGCCGGAGACGATGGAGGTGCCGGTGCCGACGACGACGTCGACGCCGTCGAGGGTGTCGGGGTTGCCGGCCCGCCCGATGGCGTGGATCCGGCCCTCGCGGATGCCGATCGACACCTTCCGGATGCCGAGGACGGCGTCGAGCACCAGGACGTTGCTGATGACGACGTCGCAGGTCTCGCGGACGGCGGCGGCCTTGAGGTGGAGCCCGTCGCGGGCGGTCTTGCCGAAGCCGGCGAGGAACTCGTCGCCGGGCTGCTGGGAGTCCGACTCGACCCGGACGACGAGCCCGGAGTCGCCCAGGACGACACGGTCGCCGGCGCGCGGGCCGTGCACGGATGCGTACTCGTACGGGTCCATCAGACGTCGTCTCCGCTCTCGGTACCCAGGTAGCCGCACGCCCGCGCCCTGCGCAGGGCCTCTTCCTTCGCGCCGGGCGCGTCCAGCGGGCCGTCGACCAGGCCCGCGAAGCCGATGGCGACGCGGGCGCCGCCGATCGGTACGAGCGGCACGTCGGCCTCGCCGCCCGGGTCGAAGCGGAAGGAGGCGCCGGCCGGGATGGCGAGCCGCATGCCGTAGGCGGCGGCCCGGTCGAAGTCGAGGCGCGGATTGGCCTCGAAGAAGTGGAAGTGGGAGGTGACGCTGACCGGGACGGTGGCCGTGTTCCGTACCGGGAGGGTGAGCGCCGGCTCGGTCTCCGGGTGTCCGGGGCCGGGCAGCAGCGCGCCGGGCGCCGCCGGACCGAGGCCGCCGCCGATGGGGTCGGAGACGACCGCGAGCCGTGAGCCGTCGTCGAAGACGGCTTCGACGTGGACCTCGGTGACCACGTCGGCGACGCCGGGGAGGACGTCGTCGGGGCCGAGCACCGAGCGGGCGGCCTCGATCGCCTCGGCGAGTCGCTTGCCGTCGCGGGCCGCCTCGCAGACGGTGTCCGCGATGAGCGCGGTCGCCTCGGGGACATTGAGCCGCAGGCCCCTGGCCCGGCGGGCACGGGCGAGCTCGGCGGCGCCGAAGAGCAGCAGCCGGTCGCGTTCCGTGGGGGTCAGTCGCACGTCCGAAACACCTCCTGTTTGAGCACCACTCTAAATGTTGAGGCGCAGGGATCCAAGCATTGACTCGCCAGCGGACTCAGGTCACATTGAGTGTCACTCTAAATCCGTCACCCCCCACCCCCACCGCTCCCGTCCCCAGGAGTCCCCATGCCGATAGAACAGCGCGGAGTCGACACCGTCCCCGAGGCGGAACGCACCAGCGGCCCCCGCGATCTCGTCTCGATCCTGCTCGGCTCCAACCTCTGCCTGGGGGTGATCGTCTTCGGCTGGCTCCCCGTCTCCTTCGGCCTCGGCCTCTGGGCCTCGGTCACCTCCGTGGTCGCCGGCACCCTCCTCGGCGTGGCCGTCACCGCCCCGCTCGCCCTGGTCTCGCTCCGCACCGCGACCAACCTCTCCACCTCCTCCGGCGCCTTCTTCGGCGTCCGGGGCCGGCTCGTCGGCTCCGTGGTCGGACTGCTGCTCTCGCTCGGCTACACCGCGCTGACCCTCTGGATCGGCGGCGACGTGATGGTGGGGACGCTCGCCCGGCTCACCGGCCTGCCGACCGGCGACGCCACCCACGCCGTCGTGTACGCGCTGCTCGCCGCCTGCACGGTGGTCGGCGCGGTGTACGGCTACCGGCTGCTCCTCAAGCTGAGCAAGGCCCTCGCCTTCGGCATGACCGCGCTCCTCGCCCTCGGAGTCGTCGCCTACGCCGGTGACTTCACGACGGCGGCGGTGCCCGACACCCCGTACCTGCTCGGCTCGTTCTGGCCGACCTGGCTGCTCTCCGCCGTCGCGGCCGGCCTCAGCGGACCGGTCGCCTTCATCACCCTGCTCGGCGACTACACCCGGTACGTCTCCCCCGAGCGGCACAGCTCCCGCACGGTCCTGCGGGCCACCTGTCTCGGCCTGGTCGTCGGCCTCCTGATCCCCCAGCTCTTCGGTACGTTCACGGCGCTCGCCGCACGCGGATCGCTCGACTACGCGGGGCCGCTCGTCGCCGCCTCCCCCGTTTGGTACCTGGTCCCGCTGCTCATCGCGGCCACCGCGGGCTCCGTCGGCAACGCCGGTCTGATGCTGTACTCGATGGGTCTCGACCTGGACGCCATCCTGCCGAAGGCCACCCGGGCCCGCGCCACCCTGGTGGTCGCGGCGGTCGCCACCGGCTTCGTCTTCCTCGGCCACTTCGCCTCGGACGCGCAGACCGCGATGACCTCGTTCGTCCTGCTGCTCACCGCGATCGGCACCCCGTGGGCGGTGATCACCCTGATCGGGCACGTGCGCTGCGGGGGCGCGTACGACCCGGAGGCGCTCCAGGTCTACAACCGCCGTGCGCGCGGCGGGATCTACTGGTTCTCGGCGGGCTGGCACCCGCGCGCCACCGCCTCCTGGGCGATCGGCGCGGCGGCCGGCCTGGCCTCGGTGTCGACGCCCCTCTACGAGGGACCGCTGCTCGCCCTGACGGGCGGGATCGACTGCAGCTTCGTGGTGTCGGGGATCGTGGGCGGCGCGCTGTACACGGTACTGACGCCGAACAGGGCTCCCGCGACCGTCGATGCGACGGCCCCGGAAGCCCTGGCGGCCACGGAGTAGCGACTAGGGCGTGGCCTAACCCAGCTCGTGCATCCAGCCGTGGACGTCCTCGGACTTGCCCGTCTGGATGGCGAGCAGCGCCTCGCGCAGCTTCATCGTGACCTCGCCGGGCTCGCCGCCCGACTGCTGCCACTCGCCCCGCTCGGACTTGACCGTGCCGACCGGGGTGATCACGGCGGCGGTGCCACAGGCGAAGACCTCGGTCAGGGTGCCGTTCGCGCTGTCGGCCTGCCACTGGTCGATGGAGACGCGGCCCTCCTCCGGCTCCAGGCCGAGGTCCGCGGCGAGCCTGAGCAGCGAGTCACGGGTGATGCCGGCGAGCAGCGAACCGGTGAGGGTGGGGGTGACCAGCTTGTTCCCGTACACGAAGTACAGGTTCATGCCGCCGAGCTCCTCGACCCACTTGTGCTCCACGGCGTCGAGGTAGGCGACCTGGTCGCAGCCCTTCGCCGCCGCCTCGGCCTGCGCGAGCAGGGAGGCCGCGTAGTTGCCGCCGGTCTTGGCGTCGCCCATGCCGCCGGGGACGGCGCGGACGCGGTTCTCCGAGAGCCAGATGGAGACGGGCTTCACGCCACCCGGGAAGTACGGGCCGGCCGGGGAGGCGATGACCACGAAGAGGTACTCGTTGGCCGGGCGGACACCGAGGCCCACCTCGGTCGCGATCATGAACGGGCGCAGGTAGAGCGAGGCCTCGCCGCCGTGCGCCGGGACCCACGCCTTGTCCTGCTGGACGAGGGCGTCACAGGCCGCGACGAAGGTCTCGACGGGCAGCTCCGGCATGGCCAGGCGGTGGGCGGAGGCCTGGAAGCGGCGGGCGTTGGCGTCCGGGCGGAAGCTGGCGACCGAGCCGTCGGGGCGGCGGTAGGCCTTGAGGCCCTCGAAGATCTCCTGCGCGTAGTGCAGGACGTTCGTGGCCGGATCCAGGTGCAGCGGGCCGTACGGCACGAGCTGACCGTCGTGCCAGCCACGGCCCTCGGTCCACCGGATGGTGACCATGTGGTCGGTGAAGTGGCGGCCGAATCCGGGGTTGACCAGGATCGCCTCGCGCTCCGCGTCGGACAGCGGGCTGGAGGAGGGCTTGAGCTCGATCGTGGGCGTCGTCATGAGTGCGTGTCCTTCACCGGTTGTGTGTGTAGGACCGCGTCCCGCCTCGCTCATCGACCGAAGTCCATGATCGTGTGGACGTCCGAGCATGCCCGTATGCCACGGCCCCACGTCCGATTATCGCTCGCGGGGACCGGTGTACGAAACGGGTGAACGCGGTCCAGGGTTCGATGGTGGCACCCTGCGGCCGCACAGGTACAGCCGCCGGGCGCAGGTTGCGACCCGGCGGCTGCTGTCAGAAGTCAGTCGGCGCGGGTCAGCTCGCTACTCGCGCGGCGAGCGCGTCGCCGATCTCGTCCGTCGTGCGGACGGTGTCGCCACGCTCGGTGAGGTCGGCCGCGACGGCCTTCTCGACCCGGGCGGCCTCGGTCTCGTAGCCGAGGTGGCGCAGCAGGAGGGCGACGGAGAGGACGGTGGCCGTGGGGTCGGCCTTGCCCTGGCCCGCGATGTCCGGCGCGGAGCCGTGGACCGGCTCGAACATCGACGGGAACTCGCCGCTCGGGTTGATGTTGCCGGAGGCGGCGACGCCGATGCCGCCGGAGACGGCCGCGGCGAGGTCGGTGATGATGTCGCCGAAGAGGTTGTCGGTGACGATCACGTCGAAGCGGGCCGGGTCGGTGACGAGGAAGATCGTCGCGGCGTCGACGTGCAGGTAGTCGGTGGTGACCTCGGGGAACTCCTGGGCGACCCTGTTGAAGATGTTCGTCCAGAGGTGGCCGGCGAAGGTCAGCACGTTGTTCTTGTGGACCAGCGTCAGCTTCTTGCGCGGGCGGGCCTGGGCGCGGGCGAAGGCGTCCCTGACGACCCGCTCGACGCCGAAGGCGGTGTTGACCGAGACCTCGGTGGCGACCTCGTGCGGGGTGCCCTTGCGGATGGTGCCGCCGTTGCCGGTGTACGGGCCCTCGGTGCCCTCGCGGACCACGACGAAGTCGATCTCGGGCTGGCCGGCGAGCGGGGTGGCGACGCCGGGGAGCAGCTTCGAGGGACGCAGGTTCACGTGGTGGTCGAAGGCGAAGCGGAGCTTCAGGAGGAAGCCGCGCTCCAGGACGCCGGAGGGCACCGACGGGTCGCCGATGGCGCCCAGCAGGATGGCGTCGTGCTTCTTGAGGGAGTCGAGGTCGGCGTCGGTGAGGGTCTCACCGGTGGCGTGGTAGCGCTTGGCGCCGAAGTCGTACTCCTCGGTCTCCAGCTTCACGTCCTGGGGAAGGACGGCCGAGAGGATCTTGAGGCCCTGGGCCACGACCTCCTGGCCGATGCCGTCGCCGGGAATGACTGCGAGATTGATGCTGTGAGACATGTCGGCACCCTACTCTTCGTCCCATCGTCTGACACGTTCCGTCCATCATGTGGACGAACCGCCATGTCGGACGGGGTGCGCCTCAGTGCCCGGTGGAGCCGCCGTTGTCACGGCGGTCGAGGGCTCGCTGGAGGGCTGCGGCGGCGTTCTGGCGGGCCTCGTCGCTGGGCCGGTGGGCGGAGTGGCGGACGCGGGGGGCGGTCTGAGCGGCCATGGGGGATCGACTCCTCGAGATCAGTGGTGATCGAAGGCGCCGGAAGGGGCGGGGAGCGCGGCCGCAGGGGTTGCCTGCTCGGGGCGTCGCGCTCTCGTCCGCCCTGCGCTCGATGGAGCGGGACGTTCGGCTCCTACAAAGCTAGGACAGGAACGCGCGTCTGTCTCCACAATTACTCGGACTTCCTACTATCTGAGACGGCCCGGAAGGGGGACGCCGTTACGATATTCCTACCTAGTTTGCGTTCCTACCTAGCTGGTGATGCAATACGTCCATGGCCGCAGACCGCAGATCCAGCTGGCTCAAGGGAGTCCTCGACCTGCTCGTCCTCTCCCGCCTGACCGACGGAGAGAGCTACGGGTACGAGATCGCCAAGGCACTCGCAGAGGCGGGACTCGGCGAGATCAAGGGCGGGACGCTGTACCCCGTACTGAACCGCCTGGAGGAAGCCGGTCTGGTGGAGGCCGAGTTCCGGGCCGCCGAGCGCGGCCCCGGACGCCGCTACTACCGGCTCACCACACAGGGGCGCACCCACCTCGCCACCGAGAGCCGCGACTGGCTGCGCTTCCACCGCGCCGTCGAGACCACGCTCCACCCAGGGGGAAACACACCATGACCGAGGACTCCGACCGCTACTTCAGCGCGCTCACCGACACGCTGCACGCCTCGGGTGTGCCGCACGAGCAGATCGCCGCCACCGTGGAGGACCTGCGCGCCCACCTCGCCGAGTCCGGGACGGGCCCCGAGGAGGAGTTCGGCCCCGTCGCCGCCTTCGCCGCACAGCTCGGCGGGCTCGTGCCGCCGCCGGGCGAGCCGGACGAGGCGGCGGAGAGCTGGACCTGGACGGCCGACCTCTTCAACGACCGGCGGATGCTGGCCGTCCACGGCGACCAGGGCTGGGAGGTGGAGTCGCTCGACGCGATCGGGCGGTTCGTCTGCCGCCGGGCCCCCGGGGCGGCGCTGCGCTGGGAGTACCGCCGCGAGGTCCTCAAGGGCGGGCGCCGCGAGCGGGTCCTCGGCGAGCTGGAACCCGAGGGCTGGGAGCTGTGCGGCGAGTGGATGATGTACGGCTACTTCAAGCGCCCGAAGGCCGCGACCGCCGGCCCCGAAGGGGGCCTGGAGGCGCTGCCCGCCCGCCCGCGCGGGTGGCTGTTCCTCGGCGCCCGGGGCAAGGTGGCGCTGGTGATCTGGGTGCTGGCCCTGCTCGGCATGGTGGGGGTGTCCCTGACGGGCCTCGGGCTTCCCGGGTACACCATCGCGCTGCTCGGCGTCGGCTGGGCGATCGGCGCGACGTACACGGCGAAGCTGGAGACGGACAAGGGTCACGTCCACCGGGACCGCGAGGCCGCACGACGACGCGGCGAGAGCTGACGCTCCCCGGCATCACGCCCTCTCACATCACGTCGCCGTCGCGCCAGTCGAAGACCAGCGGGGCGGCGGGGTCCGGCAGTTCGCGGCCGGCCGCAGGACGCAGGAGAACGAAGCCCTCCTCCTCCGAGAGGTGGACGAGCCCCTCGGGTCCGAGCGCTTCGAGGCGCCCCTCCCAGACGTGCCAGCCGCGCGCCCGGTAGAGCGCGGCCCCGTCGTCCGTGGCGCCGAGGGCCCCGAACACGTACGCCCCGTCGATGACCCGCTCCAGCTCGGCCATGACCGCCCCGCCGAGCCCCCGCCGCCTGAGACCGGCCCGTACGGCGACCCCTTCGACGTATCCGACGCGGTGCGAGCGGCCGCGGTGGAGCGCCCGCCGCATCACGACGGCGCCATGGGCGGCGATGCCGTGCTCGTCCTCGACCCAGGCGTGGACGCCTCCGAGGGTGTGGTCCCAGTCGTCGTCGCCGAAGTCGCCCTCGAAGGCGGCGTCGAGGAGTTCGCGTACGGCGCGGAGCCGGGCGGCCCCGAGTTCATGGGTGGGCGCGGTTCTCACGGTCATGCGCCCACCCTTCCACACCCACTTAACCCCTAAAGAGTCATTGACAGGTTACAGACGAGCCTGGTTAGGTCGACTCATAACCAGTGAGCAGCGCTTAAGGGGTTAGAACATGTCCGTACTGCCGACCCGCCACCGCACCGTCACCGTCCGCGGCCACCGGATCGCCTACCGCGAGGCCGGCCCGGCCGACGCCCCCGTGCTCCTGCTCCTGCACGGCTTCCCCACCAGCTCGCACATGTTCCGCGACCTGATCCCGCCGCTCGCCGGCCGGGGCTACCGGCTGATCGCCCCCGACCACCTGGGCTTCGGCCGCAGCGCCGCCCCCTCCGCCGACGAGTTCGACTACACCTTCGCCGCACTCGCCTCCCTCACCGCCGAGTTCACCGAGGCGCTCGGCCTCGACCGGTACGCGCTCTACATCCAGGACTACGGCGCCCCCATCGGCCTCCGCCTCGCACTCGCCCACCCCGAGCGCGTCACCGCGATCGTCACCCAGAACGGCAACGCCTACACCGAGGGCCTCGGCGCCGAGGCCTGGGCCCCGGTCCTCGCCCTGATCGAGAACCGCACCCCCGAGACCGAGGAGCCGGTCCGCGCCATCCGCTCCCTCGACGGCATCAGGTGGCAGTACGAGACGGGCGTCCCCGCCGAGTACCGCGAGCTCCTCAGCCCCGACGCCTGGCACCACGACGCCGCCCTGATGGCCCGCGAGGGCCAGGACGGGATCCAGCTCGGCCTGATCGCCGACTACGGCTCCAACTTCGCGCTCTACCCCGCCTTCCAGGAGTACTTCCGCACCAGCCGGGTCCCCCTCCTCGCCGTCTGGGGCGAGGGCGACCAGGTCTTCGTCCCGGCGGGCGCCGAGGCTTTCCGCCGCGACCTCCCGGACGCCGAGATCCACCTCCTCCCGACCGGCCACTTCGCCCTGGAGACCCACGCCCCGCGGATCGCGGAGCTGATCGGCGACTTCCTGAAGCGCCGCGCCGGGGAATGAGAACCGCCCCCGTCCTCAGTTGGGGGACCGAGGAGGGGGGCGGTGATCAGGGGTGCTACGGGCGTGTCAGCCCATGTGCGGGTAGCCGTACTCGGTCGGCGGGACCAGCGTCTCCTTGATGGCGCGGGTCAGCGTCCAGCGCATCAGGTTCTGCGGGGCGCCGGCCTTGTCGTTCGTGCCCGAGGCGCGGCCGCCGCCGAAGGGCTGCTGGCCGACGACGGCGCCGGTCGACTTGTCGTTGATGTAGAAGTTGCCCGCGGCGAAGCGGAGCTTCTCCATCGTGTACGCGGCGGCGGCGCGGTCGCCGGAGATGACCGAGCCGGTGAGGGCGTAGTCCGAGACCGACTCCATCTGGGTCAGCATCTCGTCGTACTTCTCGTCGTCGTACACGTGGACGGCGAGGATGGGGCCGAAGTACTCGGCCTTGAAGACCTCGTTCTCGGGGTCGGTGCAGGCGATGACGGTCGGGCGGACGAAGTAGCCCACCGAGTCGTCGTACGTGCCGCCCGCGATGATCGTGCAGGCCGGGTCGGCCGCGGCACGGTCGATCGCCGCCTTGTTCTTGGCGAACGAGCGCTCGTCGATGACGGCGCCGATGAAGTTCGACAGGTCGGTGACGTCACCCATGGTGATGCCGTCGACCTCGGCCGCGAACTCCTCCTTGAAGCCGTCGTTCCAGATGGACGCCGGGACGTAGGCGCGCGAGGACGCCGAGCACTTCTGGCCCTGGAACTCGAAGGAGCCGCGGGTCAGCGCGGTCTTCAGGATCGCGCGGTCGGCGCTCGGGTGGGCGACGACGAAGTCCTTGCCACCGGTCTCGCCCACGATCCGCGGGTACGAGCGGTACTTCTCGATGTTGGTGCCGACCGTCTTCCACAGGTGCTGGAAGGTCTTGGTGGAACCGGTGAAGTGGATGCCGGCCAGGTCGCGGTGGTTCAGGGCCACCTCGGAGACGGCGATGCCGTCGCCGGTCACCAGGTTGATGACGCCCTTCGGCAGGCCTGCCTCCTCCAGGAGCTCCATGAGGAGCACGGCGGAGTGGGTCTGCGTCGGGGACGGCTTCCAGACCACCACGTTGCCCATGAGGGCGGGGGCGGTGGGCAGGTTGCCCGCGATGGCCGTGAAGTTGAACGGCGTGATCGCGTAGACGAAGCCTTCGAGCGGACGGTGGTCGAGACGGTTCCAC
Source organism: Streptomyces exfoliatus (assembly GCF_000725545.1). Classification (GTDB taxonomy): domain Bacteria; phylum Actinomycetota; class Actinomycetes; order Streptomycetales; family Streptomycetaceae; genus Streptomyces; species Streptomyces exfoliatus. Next base: position 32,549 of record NZ_JNZP01000018.1, read on the forward strand.
ACGCCCGGGGAGTTGGCCGGGGGCTGCTCGGCCAGGATCTGGCGGGCGTACGCCACGTTGAAGCGCCAGAAGTCGACGAGCTCGCAGGGGGTGTCGATCTCGGCCTGCTGGGCGGTCTTCGACTGGCCGAGCATGGTGGACGCGGCCAGCGTCTCGCGCCACGGTCCCGCCAGCAGCTCGGCGGCGCGCAGGATGATCGCGGCGCGGTCGTCGAAGGCCATCGCGCGCCAGGCCGGGGCCGCGGCGAGGGCCGCGTCGATCGCGTCCTGGGCGTCCTGGGTGGTGGCGCCGCGGAAGGTGCCGATGACGGCCTTGTGGTTGTGCGGCTGGACGACCTTGAACTCCTCGCCGCCGCCGAGACGCTTCACGCCGCCGATGGTCATCGGCAGCTCGCGCGGGTTCTCGGCCAGCTCCTTGAGCTTGACCTCGAGGCGGGCACGCTCCGGGGAACCGGGGGCGTAGCTGTGCACCGGCTCGTTGACCGGAGCGGGGACCTGGGTGACAGCGTCCATGGTTCGCGTTACTCCTTGTGAGAGGTGGGGCTCAGCCCTTGGTGAGGATGGAGCGGACGAAGAAGAGGAGGTTGGCCGGCTTCTCCGCGAGACGGCGCATGAAGTAGCCGTACCAGTCGGTGCCGTACGCGGTGTAGACGCGCATGCGGTGACCCTCGGCGGCGAGGCGGTGCTGCTCCTCGGAGCGGATGCCGTACAGCATCTGGAACTCGTACTCGTCCAGCTTGCGCCCGGCACGGCGGGCAAGCTCCTGGCCGACGGCGATCAGGCGCGGGTCGTGGGAGCCGATCATCGGGTAGCCCTCGCCGTCCATCAGGATCTTCATGATCCGGACGTACGCCTTGTCGATCTCGGGCTTGTCCTGGATGGCGACGGACGCGGGCTCCTTGTAGGCGCCCTTCACGATCCGGACGCGGGAGCCGTTGGCGGCGAGGCGGCGGGCGTCGTCCTCGGTGCGGAAGAGGTACGCCTGGATGACGCAGCCGGTCTGCGGGAAGTCCTTCCGCAGCTCCTCGTGGATGGCGAACATCGAGTCGAGGGTGGTGTGGTCCTCGGCGTCCAGGGTGACGGTGGTGCCGATCTCGGCGGCGGCCGCCACGACGGGCCGGACGTTCGCGAGGGCCAGCTCGTGGCCGTTCTCGAGGGACTGGCCGAACATCGACAGCTTCACGGACATCTCGGCGCGCTCGCCGAGGCCCAGCTCCTTGAGGCGGCCGACGAGCTCCAGGTAGGCGTCCCGGGCGGCGTACGACTGCTCGACGGTGGTGATGTCCTCACCGACGACGTCGAGGGTGACCTCCAGGCCGCGGTCGCTCAGCTCCTGGACGATCGGGACGACGTCGTCGACCGACTCACCGGCGATGAAGCGGGCGACGACCTGCTTGGTCCCGGGGGCGGCCGACACGAAACGGCGCATCTTGTCGCTGCGCGACGCGGCGAGGATCACGGGACCCAGCACGGGGGACCTCCAGAAGGACAGGTGACGAAGGATGCCGTACCCGCTCTTTCGTAAGAAACCGGGAACAGCACGAAGAACCACCGTGAAACCTATGGATCGCTCCGATCGTCCGCCATCTACAGCTGTCACGCATCCGTGGACAGCGGCTCATACATTTGTCTGAGAGGGGTGCGAGAATGGCGCCGTGAAAGGCGATTACCAAGAACTGGTGGACGAGATCTCGGCGCTGCTCGGCGCCCCGGCGACGCTGGAGAACCGCGATTTCGGACTGATCGCCTTCGGCGCCCACGACAGCGACGACGACACCGCGATGGACCCGGTCAGGACGCGGTCGATCCTGACCCGGAAGTCGACCCCGGCGGTCCGCGCCTGGTTCGAGGGCTTCGGCATCACCCGGGCGACCGGCCCGGTCCGCATCCCGGCCGCCCCCGACGCCGGGGTGTTCCGGGACCGCCTCTGCCTGCCCGTACGCCACCGGGGCGTCGTCCTCGGTTACGTCTGGCTGCTCGACGCGGAGCCCGGCCCCACGCCCGCCCAGCTCGACGCCGCGATGGAGGTCGCCACCCGGATCGGCGACCTCCTCGCCGGGGAGGAGCGCGCGGACGCCGACCTCTCGCGCGAGTTCGCCGCGGTCCTGACCGCCGGGCGCGGCTGGCAGAGCGACATGGCCGTCGCGGCGCTCCGGGCGGCCCTCGGCCCCAGCGCGGACGGTCTGCACACCGTCGTCTGCGTGACTCCCTGGCGGGGCGAGGCGCCCTCGATCCGGGCGGTCCCCGGCGCGGCGGCGGTCACCGCCCTCCCCGAGGGAGCGTCCGGCCCCGAGGGCGAGTCCCTCGCCGTCCTCGTACGCCTGCGCACGGCCGAGGACCTCTCCCCCGCCCACACGGCCGCCCACCGGCTGCGCGCCGCCGCCCCGGCCGGCATCGCGACCCCACGCCGGGGCCTCACGGAGCTCCCCGCGGCCTGGCGCGAGGCCAACACGGCGGCCCGCGCCGCCACGGCACAGCCGAAGCTCGGTCCCGTCGCGGAGTGGGCCGGCATCGGCCCGTACCGTCTGCTCGCGGCGCTCTACCACCCCGAGATCGACCCCGTCGTCGCACCGCTGCTCACCCCGGCCCACACCGAACTCGCCCGCACCGCGGAGGCGTTCCTCGACAACGCGGGCCAGGCCGGCCGCACGGCGGCGGCCCTCGGCATCCACCGCCAGACCCTGTACTACCGGCTGTCCCGGGTCGAACAGCTCACGGGCCTCGACCTGGACGACGGCGAGGACCGCCTGCTCCTCCACATGTCCCTGAAGTCCGCCCGGCTCTGAGAGACCGCCCGGGCCCCTTCATTAGGATCGCCCCATGACCACGGGGACTTGGGCCGCACCGACGTACACCGAGCGACTGCTGTACGAGGCCGGGGCACGCGGGGACCGGGCGGCCGTCCTCGACGCCCTCGGGCGCACCCGCCTGTACGTGCTCGTCCCCCGGCTGCACGCCGACGTCCCCGGATTCACCACGCCGCTCCCCTCCCAGCGCGACAAGGCCGCCCGGCGCACCGTCGTACCGGTCCTCACCGAGGGCATGCTGCCGCCGTGGCACGCGGACTGGGTGTTCCGGCAGACCACCCTCGACGCGCTCGCCGCGGCCTGGCCGCACGACAGGTGGTGGCTCGCGGTCAACCCGGGGACCCCGTTCGAGGTCTCCCTGCCCGCCCGACCGGCCGACCGGCGGGCCTGGCAGGAGGCGGCCGGACGGGGCGGCGGCCCCGCGCGGCTGCGGCTGCTCACCCACGCGGGCGAGCACCTGCACGGCCCTGTCGCACACGCCCTCGCGCTCGGCGCGCACCTCGCCGTCCTCAACGGCCTGGTGTGGAACGGACTCGGCGCCCAGTACGAGGACTACCCCACCGACATCGCCCGGCTGCGCCGGCCCTGGGGCGTGTACCACCGGGCGGACTTCCGCGACAAACTGCGGACCCTCATCGACACCCGGCTCGTCGGCCGGATCCCCGAGTCCGTCCTGGGGATGCGGCGCCGTCTCACCGCACGCCTCGGCCACCCGCCGACCGCCGTGCAGTGGGACTCGATGGTCACCGTGAACTTCGAGCGGGACGACCCCTACGGCGAGGACCGGGCCGAGGCCGCGGAGTTCCTGCGCCGGATCACGCACTACGAGGAGCGGTTCCGCGCCGACGGCCTCCTCCCGCCGGACGGCCGGGTCGACACCCTCGCCGCCTTCGACCACGGCCGCGCCGTGAACGTCGTACGCCTCGCGCTCGGCGCCCGGTACTGCGACCCGCGGGAGGCCGAGCAGTCCGTCCTCGCGGTCCTCGGCGCCGCCCGGCAGGCGTACGGCTCCTGGGAGGCGTTCTCGCTCGGCTACCTGCTCGCCCGCCTGATCCACTTCGACGAGGGCGACGCCGAGCCGATGTACCAGGAGTCCGTGGCCATCCACCGCATCCTCACCCAGGACCCTTCGAGCCCCTACCGGAACATCCCGTGGTCATGAGCCCCCGCCACCGCCCCGACGCCCACACCGCCCCGTGGATCCCGCCCTCCGAGACCGAGCAGCTGCTGCACGAGGCGGGGCTGCGCGGCGACGAGGCCGAACAGATCCGGATCCTCGCCGGGGCCGAGCTGTTCATCGGCGCCCCCCGGGCCGAGGTGGACGCCGAACCCGACGCGGTCTACTGGCGTCCCCAGCAGGTGGCGAAGGGGCTCGTCGTCCGGCAGGTCCTCACCCGCGGGATGTTGCCGCCGTGGCATCCGGACTGGGTGTTCCACCAGATCACTCTCCGATGGGCCGCCGAGTGCAGGTGGAGCGATCCCCGGGTGCTCCTCGCCGTGAACGGCGGCACCCCCGGGCAGTTCCTGCTGCCCGCCACGCCCGAGCACCGCGCCTGGTGGCTGCGCGCGTACAGCGAGAACGAGCGAGGTACGAACGACCGCTTCGCCGCCCTGCGCCACGGGCCACTCCTCGGCCCGCTCGCCTTCGGCCTCGCCTGCGGCGCCCATCTGGCGTTCCGCAACGGCGTGCCGTGGAACGACGTCGGCTCGGTCTTCACCGGGTACACCGACGAGCTCGAATCGCTCCGCGACGCCTGGGGCGTCACCGACCGGGCGGGCTGGCGCAAGCAGCTGGACGCGCTGCTCGACGGGCGCAACAGCCCGCCGGAGCCGGACTTCGCCCTCAAGGTCCGCGAGGAGCTGCGCAGGGCGCGGGGCGAGATGCCCTCGGCCGACGAGTGGCGCGAGACGGCCGCCGGGCACGCCCAGGACCTGGGCGCGAGCCCCTCGTCCGTGCGGCACATCGAGGAGCTGGTGCGCCGCATCCTGCGCTACGAGTCCCGGTTCCGCGCCGACGGGCTGCTGCCCCCGCAGGGACGGGTGCGCAAGACGATCGCGTACGACTACGGACGGGCGGTGAACCTGGCCCGCTGGGGCCTCTCGGCCCGCTTCTGCGCACCCCCCGAGGCCGAACAGGCGATCGTCCACGCGGGCGCGCTCGCCCGGTCGGCCTACGAGTCCTGGCAGGACTACGCGGCGGGGTACGCGCTGGGGCGGGTGCTGCGCTTCGACGGCGAGGAGTACGGCCACTTCCACGAGCAGTGCGTGGCCGCCCACCGCGTCCTGACGGAGCACGAGGGCAGCCCCTGGCGGCACATCCCCTGGCGCTGAGCCGCGCGCGCTACTCCCCCATCAGGACCTTGAGCCCTTCCGTGAGGTCGTCGGCGCTCGGTGCCGTGTCGGGGTCGACCATCCACTGGATCATCACGCCGGTCGCCAGGGCCTGGCAGAGCAGTCCGGCCACCCGGGCCCTCTCGGGGTCCGCCTCCGGGTCGATGCCGAGCATGCCCTCGGCGATGCCCAGCCGGCCCTCCCGCTGCGGTTCCTTGATGGCCTCGCGCAGTTTCTCGTCGTCGTCGAGCCGGGTGACGACCTCGGTCTGGAGCTTCCAGACCGGGCGGCTGGCCTCGGCGGCACCGATGAGCTGCGCCCACATGGCGCGGAAGCGCTCGTACGGATCGGCCGGGGGGCGTACGGCACCCTCGCCGGCGTCCGGGACCGTGACCCGCTCGCCCCACTCCTCCGTGAGGGCGAGGAAGGCCTGCTGGAGCAGGGCGTCCTTGGAGCCGTAGTGGTAGCCGATGGAGGCGAGGTTGGTGCCCGAAGCGGCGACGATGTCGCGGGCGGTGGTGCGCCCGTACCCCTTCTCCAGGAGGCAGCGCTTGGCGCCTTCCAGGAGGTCTTCCTTGTGTCCCATGACAGCACTGTACCCGGCCACTAGACGCTTGTGTAAGACGAGCGTCTAGCGACCGGGCACGAGGGGCGTGCGTCAGACCAGGTTGACCGAGCGGGCCGAGGTGGCGCCGATCTCCGAGGCGATCTCCGCGAGCACCGGAGCCGGGAGCGTGTCGTCGACGGTGAGCACGACGAGCGCCTCGCCGCCCTCCTCCGCGCGGGAGACCTGCATGCCGGCGATGTTCAGACCGGCCTCGCCGAGGATCCGGCCGACGGTGCCGACGACACCCGGGCGGTCCTCGTAGCGCAGCACGACCATGTGGTCGGCGAGCGCCAGGTCCACGTCGTAGTCGCCGACCGCGACGATCTTCTGGAGGTGCTTCGGACCGGCCAGCGTGCCGGAGACCGCGACCTCCTCGCCGCTGGAGAGCGTGCCGCGCACGGTGACGACGTTCCGGTGGTCGGGCGACTCGGAGCTCGTCGTCAGCCGGACCTCGACACCGCGCTCCTGCGCGAACAGCGGGGCGTTGACGTACGACACGGTCTCGTCGACCACGTCCTCGAACACGCCCTTGAGCGCGGAGAGTTCGAGCACCTTGACGTCGTGCTGGGTGATCTCGCCGTACACCTCGACGTCGAGACGGGCCGCGACCTCGCCCGCGAGCGCGGTGAAGATCCGGCCGAGCTTCTCGGCGAGCGGCAGGCCCGGCTTGACGTCCTCGGCGATGACACCGCCCTGGACGTTGACCGCGTCCGGGACCAGCTCACCGGCGAGCGCGAGGCGCACCGAGCGGGCGACGGCGATGCCGGCCTTCTCCTGGGCCTCGTCCGTGGACGCGCCGAGGTGCGGGGTGCAGACGACCTGGTCGAGCTCGAAGAGCGGGGAGTCCGTGCAGGGCTCCTTCGCGTACACGTCGAGGCCGGCGCCGGCGACCCGGCCCTCCTTGAGCGCCGAGTACAGCGCCTCCTCGTCGACGATCCCGCCACGAGCGGCGTTGACGATCCGGACGGAGGGCTTGACCTTGTGCAGCGCCTCGTCACCGATGAGGCCGAGGGTCTCCGGGGTCTTCGGCAGGTGGACGGTGATGAAGTCGGCGACTTCGAGCAGCTCGTCCAGGGCGAGGAGCTTCACGCCCATCTGGGCGGCGCGGGCCGGCTGCACGTAGGGGTCGTACGCGACGATCTTCATGCCGAAGGCCGACATGCGCTGGGCGACCAGGACACCGATGCGGCCGAGGCCGACGACGCCGAGGGTCTTCTCGCTCAGCTCGACGCCCGTGTACTTGTTGCGCTTCCACTCGCCGTTCTTCAGCGCGGTGTTGGCCTGCGGGATGTTGCGCGCGGTGGCGACGAGCAGACCGCACGCGAGCTCGGCGGCGGTGACGATGTTCGACGTCGGCGCGTTGACGACCATGACGCCGGCCTTGGTGGCGGCGGAGACGTCGACGTTGTCCAGACCGACACCGGCACGGGCGACGACCCGCAGCTTGTTCGCGGCGGCGAGGGCCTCGGCGTCGACCTTGGTCGCGGAACGGACCAGGATCGCGTCCACGTCCGCGATGGCGGGGATCAGCTCGGCGCGGTCCGCGCCGTTGCAGTGCCGGATCTCGAAGTCCGGGCCCAGCGCGTCGACGGTGGCGGGCGACAGCTCTTCAGCGATGAGTACGACAGGTTTCGAGCTCACGTGAGTCCTCACAGATCCAGTGCGGACGGCCGTCCCGACGGCCGCAGGCGGTGGAGGGGGCTTGCCGCGTGAAAGCGCACGACGCTGTGGGCCTGAACGCGAATGTTGTTGAGAAGTGTAGTGGTGCGTCGGCGCACTTCATGCGCCTCGTTGGAAGGATCACCCGTCCGTGGTTGGACGGGGTGTCCAACGATGCGGCAAGGGGCCGGACACAGTGTCCGGCCCCCGCCCCGAAGGCTTACGCCTCCTCGTCGTTCACCCAGCTCATGAGCTTGCGCAGCTCCTTGCCGGTGGTCTCCAGGAGGTGGTTCTCGTCCTGGGTCTTGTACTCGTTGTACTTCTTCAGACCGCCGTGGTACTCGGCCATCCACTCCTTGGCGAAGGTGCCGTCCTGGATCTCCGCGAGGACCTTCTTCATCTCGGCCTTGGTGGCGTCCGTGATGATCCGCGGGCCGGTGACGTAGTCGCCCCACTCGGCGGTCTCGGAGACCGACCAGCGCATCTTCTCCAGGCCGCCCTCGTACATGAGGTCGACGATGAGCTTCAGCTCGTGCAGGCACTCGAAGTAGGCGATCTCCGGCTGGTAGCCGGCCTCGGTCAGCGTCTCGAAGCCCGCCTTGACCAGCGCCGCGGTACCACCGCAGAGGACGGCCTGCTCACCGAACAGGTCGGTCTCGGTCTCCTCCTTGAACGTCGTCTTGATGACGCCCGCGCGGGTGCCGCCGATGCCCTTGGCGTACGAGAGCGCCAGCGCGAAGGCGTTGCCGGTCGCGTCCTGCTCGACGGCCGCGATGCACGGAACGCCGCGGCCCTCCTCGTACTGACGGCGGACCAGGTGACCCGGGCCCTTCGGGGCGACCAGGGCGACGTCGATGCCCTCGGGGACCTCGATGAAGCCGTAACGGACGTTCAGGCCGTGGCCGAAGAAGAGGGCGTCGCCCGCCTTCAGGTTGTCCTTGATGGACTCCTCGTAGACCTTGGCCTGGATCGGGTCCGGCGTCAGGATCATGATGAGGTCGGCCTCGGCCGCGGCCTCGGCCACGGAGACGACGCGCAGGCCCTGCTCCTCGGCCTTGGCCTTGGACTTCGAGCCCTCCTGGAGACCGACGCGGACGTCGACACCGGAGTCACGGAGCGACAGCGCGTGGGCGTGGCCCTGGCTGCCGTATCCGATCACCGCGACCTTGCGGCCCTGGATGATGGACAGGTCGGCGTCGTCGTCGTAGAACAGCTCGGCCACTGGGAATCTCCTTGAGGTGCTGGTGTTGCGTCCCACCGTACGGCGGGGAGCGGGAGGAAGGTTTTCGGGTCTCGTCAGTCGGACCGCCGGATGGACCGGCGGTTGACCTTCGATGACTGTCAGGCGCTGCGGTCGAGGGCCCGCAGGGACCGGTCCGTGATGGACCGGGAGCCACGCCCTATGGCGATCGTGCCGGACTGCACGAGCTCCTTGACGCCGAACTGCTCCAGCATCTTGAGCATCGCGTCCAGCTTGTCACTCGAACCGGTGGCCTCGATGGTGACCGCCTCGGGCGAGACGTCCACGGTCTTGGCGCGGAACAGCTGCACGATCTCGACGATCTGGGAGCGGGTCTCGTTGTCGGCGCGGACCTTCACCAGGACGAGCTCGCGCTGGATCGCGGCGCTGGGCTCGAGTTCGACGATCTTCAGGACGTTGACCAGCTTGTTGAGCTGCTTGGTCACCTGCTCGAGGGGCAGGTCCTCGACATTGACCACGATGGTGATGCGGGAGATGTCGGGGTGCTCGGTGATGCCGACGGCGAGGGAGTCGATGTTGAAGCCGCGGCGCGAGAACAGGGCGGCGATCCGGGCCAGGATGCCGGGCGTGTTCTCGACGAGAACGGAGAGCGTGTGCTTGGTGGACATGGTCTGGGTCTCTTCCTTTTCGCTCTGCTTCGTTCCGCGCTTCAGTCGTCTTCGCCGTCGCCGAAGTCGGGGCGCACGCCCCGCGCGGCCATGACCTCGTCGTTGGAGGTGCCGGCGGCGACCATCGGCCACACCTGGGCGTCCTCGTGGACGATGAAGTCGATGACGACCGGACGGTCGTTGATGGCGTTGGCCTCGGCGATGACCTTGTCCAGGTCGGCCGGGTCCTCACAGCGCAGGGCGACACAGCCCATGGCCTCGGACAGCTTGACGAAGTCGGGGACGCGCGTGCCCTTGTTCGCCTGGACGTCGTCCGGGCCGGAGTGCAGGACGGTGTTCGAGTAGCGCTGGTTGTAGAAGAGGGTCTGCCACTGGCGGACCATCCCGAGGGCGCCGTTGTTGATGATGGCGACCTTGATCGGGATGTTGTTCAGGGCGCAGGTCGTGAGCTCCTGATTGGTCATCTGGAAGCAGCCGTCGCCGTCGACCGCCCAGACCGTGCGGTCCGGCATGCCGGCCTTGGCGCCCATCGCGGCGGGGACCGCGTACCCCATCGTCCCGGCGCCGCCGGAGTTCAGCCAGGTGGCCGGCTGCTCGTAGTCGATGAAGTGGGCGGCCCACATCTGGTGCTGGCCGACGCCCGCGGCGAAGATCGTGCCCTCGGGGGCGAGCTGCCCGATGCGCTGGATGACCTGCTGCGGCGAGAGGCTGCCGTCCTCCGGCAGGTCGTAGCCGAGCGGGTAGGTCTCGCGCCAGCGGTTCAGGTCGCTCCACCAGGCGGTGTAGTCGCCCTTGTTGCCCTCGCTGTGCTCGGCCTGGACCGCCTGCACCAGGTCGGCGATGACCTCGCGGGCGTCACCGACGATCGGGACGTCGGCGGCGCGGTTCTTGCCGATCTCGGCCGGGTCGATGTCCGCGTGGACGATCTTGGCGTACGGGGCGAAGCTGTCGAGCTTGCCGGTGACGCGGTCGTCGAAGCGGGCGCCGAGCGCGACGATCAGGTCGGCCTTCTGCAGCGCGGTGACGGCGGTGACCGCACCGTGCATGCCGGGCATGCCCACGTGCAGCGGGTGGCTGTCGGGGAAGGAGCCGAGGGCCATCAGGGTGGTGGTGACCGGGGCGCCGGTCAGCTCGGCGAGGATCTTCAGCTCGGCGGTGGCGCCGGCCTTGATGACGCCGCCGCCGACGTAGAGGACCGGGCGCTTGGCGGCGCTGATCAGCTTGGCGGCCTCGCGGATCTGCTTGGCGTGCGGCTTGGTCACCGGGCGGTAGCCGGGCAGGTCGGTCTGCGGCGGCCAGCTGAAGGTGGTCTTCGCCTGGAGGGCGTCCTTGGCGATGTCGACCAGGACCGGGCCCGGGCGGCCGGTGGAGGCGATGTGGAAGGCCTCGGCGATCGTCCGCGGGATGTCCTCGGCCTTGGTGACCAGGAAGTTGTGCTTGGTGATCGGCATGGTGATGCCGCAGATGTCCGCCTCCTGGAAGGCGTCCGTGCCGATCGCCTTCGAGGCGACCTGGCCGGTGATCGCGACGAGCGGGACGGAGTCCATGTGCGCGTCGGCGATCGGGGTGACGAGGTTGGTCGCACCGGGCCCCGAGGTCGCCATGCAGACGCCGACCTTGCCGGTCGCCTGGGCGTAACCCGTGGCGGCGTGGCCCGCGCCCTGCTCGTGACGGACCAGGATGTGACGCACCCGCTTGGAGTCCATCATCGGGTCGTACGCGGGAAGGATCGCGCCGCCGGGGATGCCGAAGACGGTGTCCGCGCCCACTTCCTCGAGAGAACGGATGAGGGACTGCGCACCCGTGACGTGCTCGACGGTGGCGGCGGGCTGCCCGCCGTTACGGGGCCGCGGCTGCGGATGGTGCCCGGTGGCCTGCTCGGTCATCAGCATCTCTTCTCGAAGCAGAGGGTTTTTGCGAGGTGTTTTGCGAGGGTTTGCGGCGACTTGGGGGTGAGCCGGTGCAACAAAAAACCCCTCGTGCCGTGAGGCAAGCGAGGGGAGCGCGTCGGGTGCTTTCTAAGCCGGGCCTACGGTGGGCCCTGCTTCAGCCGACGCGCTTTCCAAGTACGAGAATTCGGGTGCGCATGGCACTGACCCTCCCTCTCGGGCCTCACCACTGTCAAGTGGGTGGGACAGGCGTCTCAGTATTTGAGCGGAACGGGGGACGGTTTCCGACACGGAGCGGGACCGTGCCGGGCAGCGGGTACTCGTCCCGCACCAGGGCTCTGCGCAGCCGGTACTCGTCGAGCGGGCCCGAGAAGGCCATGCCCTGGGCATGACCGCAGCCCATCGCCCGCAGCGCGATGACCTGCTCCGGTACGTCGACTCCTTCGGCGACGGTCTGCATCCCCAGCTCCCCCGCGATACGGAGCACCCCACGGGTGATCTTGCGGAGCCGGGCCGACTCGACGACGCCCTCGACCAGGCCCCGGTCGAGCTTCAGTATGTCGACGGGAAGCCTCCGCAGGGCGTTGATCGCCACGTGTCCGCTGCCGAATCCGTCGAGGGCGATCCGCACCCCGAGGCGCCGCAGGGTGGCCAGGCGCTGCTCCAGCTCGTCGAGCGGGATCCGGGGGTCGCTGTCGCCCAGCTCGATGATCAGGGAGCCCGACGGCAGACCGTGCCGGGTCAGCAGGGACTCGACGGAGCCGAGCGGGAACGAGCGGTCCAGGAGGCGGCCGGCCGGGAGCCGGATGGACACCGGCGCATGGTGGCCGATTCCCGCCCGCTCGGCGGCCTGCTCCACAGCCGATTCGAGCAGCCATCTGCCCAGCTCCGCGGTGCGCTCGCCGTCGTCGGTGACGCGGAGGTACTCGGCGGGGGTGAAGAGGATGCCCTGGGCCGAGCGCCAGCGCGCCTGGGCGCTGACGGCGGAGATCCGTCCGGTGGCGAGGTCGACGACCGGCTGGTGGAGGAGAGCGAACTCGCCGTCGTGGAGTGCGGTGCGCAGCCGGGCGGCCAGCTCCGTCCTGCGCACCACCTCGGCCTGCATCTGGGGCGCGTAGAGCTCGACGCGGTCCTTGCCGGCCGCCTTGGCCCGGTACATGGCGAGGTCGGCGTTGCGCAGGAGGTCGCCGGCCTCTATCCCCGCCTCGGCGAAGGCGACGCCGATGGAGGCGGCGACCCGCACCTCGTTGCCCCCGTCGACGCGGTACGGACGGGAGAGCGTGAGCCGGAGCCGGTCGGCGATCTCCTGGACCTGGATCCGGCGGGAGGCCTGGTCACGACTCCCGTCGCCGAGGATGAGGGCGGCGAACTCGTCGCCGCCGAGCCTGGCGGCCGTGTCCCCGGCCCGTACGGAGTCGTGGAGGCGGCGCGCGGCCTGGACGAGGAGGTCGTCCCCTGCCTGGTGGCCGAGCCGGTCGTTGACGCCCTTGAAGCCGTCGAGGTCGATGAAGAGCACGGCGGTGCCGGGGTCGGTGGCGCGCCGGCCGCCGAGCGCCTGCCGGACCCGCCGGGTGAAGAGCGCCCGGTTGGGCAGGTCGGTGAGCGGGTCGTGCTCGGCGTTGTGCTGCAACTGGGCCTGGAGCCGGACGCGTTCGGTGACGTCCCGGCTGTTGAAGATCAGGCCGCCCTGGTGCCGGTTGACGGTGGACTCGACGTTGAGCCAGTCGCCGCGGCCCGAGCGGAAGCGGCACTCGATCCGGGTGGTGGGCTCCTCCGCGGGCGAGGCGGCCAGGAAGCGCCGCACCTCGTGGACGACGGCGCCGAGGTCCTCGGGATGGATCAGGCCGGCCAGCTCGGAGCCGATCAGCTCCTCGGCGTCACGTCCGTACACCCCGGCGGCGGCCGGACTGACGTAGCGGAGGATCCCGGACGGTGCGGCGATCATGATGACGTCGCTGGATCCCTGCACGAGTGACCTGAAGTGGTTCTCCTTCTGAGCCAGTTCATGGGTGAGGGCGATGTTGTCGAGGAGCATGATGCCCTGCCGGACGACGAGGGCGAGGACCACCGTGCAGCCGGTGAGGACGACGACGCGGTCGACCCTGCGCCCCTCGACGACGTTGTAGAGGATCCCGAGCGTGCAGACCGCGGCGGCGAGGTACGGGGTGAGGGCGGCGAGCGAGCCGGCGACCGGCCGGCTGTGGAGCCGCGGTGCGCTCTCGGCGGCCGAGCTGTCCGGCAGCCGGCGCACCCCCCAGGGCGCGTAGGCGAGCAGCAGGGAGCCGGCGAACCAGCCCGCGTCGAGCAGCTGGCCGGAGGCGTAGTTCTCGCGGAGCAGCGGCGAGGTGAACAGGGCGTCGCACAGGACGGTCAGGGCGAGGGCGGCGATGGCGGTGTTGGTCGCCGACCGGTTCGCCTGCGAGCGGCGGAAGTGCAGGACCAGGACCATGCTCACGAGGACGATGTCGAGCAGCGGGTACGCGAGCGACAGCGCCGCCTGGGCGACGGATTCGTCCTGGAAGTGCGCGGTGTGGGCGAGGGCGAGGCTCCAGGAGAGCGTCAGGAGGGAGCCCCCGATGAGCCAGGCGTCGAGACCGAGGCAGACCCAGCCGGCCCGGGTGACGGGCTTCTTGGCCAGGACGAGGAGGCCGACGATGGCGGGCGGCGCGAAGAGTAAGAAGAAGAGGTCGGCGACGGAGGAGTCCGGCACCTCCATGCGCAGCACGACCTCGTACCAGCCCCAGATGGCGTTGCCCACGGCGGCCATGAACGAGGAGAAGGCGAAGAGCAGCCAGGCGGGGCGGGCGCTGCCGCGGTGGGTGCGGCCGTAGAGGAAGCAGGAGACCGCGGCGGCGAGGGCGGCGGCGCTGAGCCCGAAGTCCCCCATGAAGAGCGCGAGTCCGGGCGAGCCCCAGCCGAGCGAGGCGCCGGTCGTGTATCCGGCGCAGACGAGTCCGAGGGCGATCTGGGCGAGGATCCCGCCGGTGCCGGGGCGCCCGGGGTCCGGATGGCCGGAGTCGCCGCCTCCGCCGCCGACGGGGCGGCGTTCGAGGACCACTCCCGGCGCGCTCACCGGACCCTCCGGCGCCGCACCACCGCACCCGGCCACGTCGTGCGGGCGCGCCTTCGGCTCGTCGGCACGCCCGGGGGCGTGCCCGTCGCAGTCGTGGGGCCCTGCGGGGTCCCGCAGAGCGGGGGCGACGGGCTCCGGTACTGCGGCGCCACGGGCCTCACGCGCGCCGGGGGCGACGGGCTCCGGTACTGCGGCGCCACAGGCCTCACACGCGCCGGGGGGCGCGGGGGCAGGGGTGCCGGAAGCGACAGGGAGGCGGGGTGCCCCGCCGTCACCGTCGCCGTCGCTGTCGCTGTCGGCCGGTGGTTCGGCAACGCGGCCCTCGGCGCCGTCCCCGTACGGGAGCGGCGATGCGGCACCCGGTCCGGGTTCGTCCGGTGGCCCGACGCGCGGCCCGGCGGCCGGTTCGGTGGCCGGCGGCTCGGCGGCGCGGGGCGCGCGGTGGGGCGCGGCCTGGTCCGGCACGGCGTGCGTGAGACCCGCGGCGAGGCGTGAAAGGCTTGCCGGCGGCGTCGCCACCTCGGATCGTCGGTCCTCCGGCCGTGCCTCACCCGTCGCCCCCCTCGGAATCTGATGTCCCGTCACTTCGCTCCCCAGCGTCAGCCCGTACTCGACGCAGTCCCCCGCTCCGGGACGATACACCAGGACGGTCACTCAGGGACAGGGTCGCAGTACTCTCCGTGACGGCCTGGGGGCTTGTACGCGGCGCGTGTCGGGGGCGCGCTCACCCGACCGGCCCAGGCGCGGCCCCGGCCGTCCGGCCGTACACCCTGCCCGGCGGCCCGAGCGCGCCGTCCGGCCACCCCGGCGCGCCGCCCGCGGTCAGCCGGTGGTGAGGAGGACGTTCGCCAGTTCCTCGCCCGCCGTGAACCGGCGCAACTGTCCCGCGATCAGCCGCTTCGCACGCGGCATGAAGGCCGACGTGGAACCTCCCACATGGGGACTGATCAGGACACCGGGAGCGTGCCACAACGGGTGCCCGGCCGGCAGCGGTTCCGGATCGGTGACGTCGAGCGCCGCCGTGATCCGGCCGCTCTCGACCTCCTTGAGCAGCGCCGTCGTGTCCACGACCGGTCCGCGGGAAACGTTCACGAGAAGCGCCCCGTCCTTCATCCGGGACAGGAACCCCGCGTCGGCGAGATGCCTGGTCGCGGGCGTGAGCGGAGTGGAGAGCACGACCACGTCCGCCTCCGGGAGCAGCGCCGGCAGCTCCGTCAGGGCGTGGACGGGACCGCGCGCTGTGGTGCGCGCGGAGCGTGCGACGCGCGCTACCCGCGCGCACTCGAAGGGCGCGAGCCGGTCTTCGATGGCGGCGCCGATCGACCCGTACCCGACGATCAGGACGGACTTGTCGGCGAGGGCCGGGTAGAAGCCGTCCCGCCACTCCTCGGCGTCCTGGCCGCGCACGAAGCCGGGGATGCCGCGCAGCGAGGCCAGGATCAGCGCGAGCGTGAGCTCGGCGGTGCTGGCCTCGTGGACGCCCTTCGCGTTGCAGAGGGCGACGCCCGGGGGCAGTGAGCCGATGCCGGGCGTGACGTGGTCGATGCCCGCGGACAGCGTCTGCACGGCCCGGACCGAGGTCATCGCGGCCAGCGGCCGGACGGCGATCTCGCTGCCCTTCATGTACGGGACGACGTAGAAGGCGCAGCGGGCCGGGTCGGCGGGGAACTCCGGTCCGCCGTCCCAGAAGCGGTAGTTCAGGCCCGACGTGCCCGGTTCGGGGAGTCCTTCGATCTCGCCCGCGGGAATCGGAAGCCACACGTCGGTGGTCGTGTCTTCGAAGCTCATGACCGGGAGGCTATGCGAAGAATCCTTTGCGCCATTGGTTACTTTGGGGGACGGCACAGGGAGGGGTACCGGCAGGTGGAGCGCAGGACTATCGGGGCGACGGCGCTCGACGTGGGTGCGATCGGCCTGGGGTGCATGCCGATGAGCTGGGCGTACAGCCGTTCGGAACAGCGGGGGGACCGCTCGCTGCGGACGGTGCACGCGGCGCTCGACGCCGGGGTGAGCCTGCTCGACACCGCCGACATGTACGGGCCGTTCACCAACGAGCTTCTGTTGGGGCGGGTGTTGAAGGAGCGACGGGCGGAGGCGTTCGTCTCGACGAAGTGCGGGCTGCTCGTCGGCGATCAGCACGTGGTCGCCAACGGCAGGCCGGGATACGTGCGTCGGGCCTGCGACGCCTCGCTCCGGAGGCTCCAGACCGATGTGATCGACCTGTACCAGCTGCACCGCGCGGACCCCGAGGTGCCGGTCGAGGAGACCTGGGGCGCGATGGCCGAGCTGGTCTCCGCGGGCAAGGTGCGGGCCCTCGGGCTGTGCGCCGTCGGCGCCCGGTCGGCCCGCAGGGGCGCTACGGGCGTCAGCCGTGACGGCTATGAGGGAACGATCCGCCAACTGGAGCGGGTCCAGCAGGTCTTCCCGGTGGCCGCGGTGGAGGCCGAGCTGTCGGTGTGGTCGCAGGAGGCGCTGGTGCGGCTGCTGCCGTGGTGCGCGGCGCGGGGTGTCGGGTTCCTGGCGGCGATGCCGTTGGGGAACGGTTTCCTCACCGGGACGCTGACCCCGGGCGGCGGCTTCGAGCCGGACGATCCGCGGGCCCGGCATCCCCGGTTCACGGCCGAGATGATGGCGGCGAACCAGCCGCTGGTGGTGGGGCTGCGGCGGGTGGCCGCGCGGCACGGCCCGGACGTCACGCCGGCGCAGGTGGCGCTGGCGTGGGTGCTCGGCCGGGGGCCGCACGTCGTGCCGGTGCCGGGGGCGAAGCGGGAGCGGTGGGTGCTGGAGAACGCCCGGGCCGCGGGGCTGCGGCTGACGCCGGTGGACCTGGCGGAGATCGCGGCGCTTCCGGCGCCCCGGGGGTCCTGGGACTGAGGGCGGCGCCGGGAGGCCGCCCGGCGCCCCCGCGGGCGACACCGGGGGCGGGCCGGGGCGGTCGGGAACCTGATCGGGTCGAGCGGTGTATCAAGAGTGAAGGGATGCAGCTCGACTCGTCGAAGGGGGACCGTGCCATGAGCCGTCCTGCTGTTGTGAAAGCCCTGTGGGGCACCGCCGTGCTGATCCTGGTGGCGGGCTGCTCCTCGGGAGGCACCGAGGACCGCTCGGGTACGGCTCCGCTGACGTCGTCGCCCCCTTCGGCCTCCGCCCCGTCCTCCGCCTCGTCTCCGGCCTCTTCTCCGGCCTCTTCCTCCGCGCCCGCCGGGGGCCGGGCGACGGTGTCGGGCACGCTGACGGAGGGGCTGAAGTCGCCGTGGGGGCTGGCGGAGCTGCCCGGCGGGGACCTCCTCGTCTCCTCGCGGGACGAGCGGACGATCACCAGGGTGGACGGGCGGACCGGGGCGAAGACCTCGCTCGGCGAGGTGCCGGGGGTGGTTCCGGGCGGCGAGGGCGGCCTCATGGGCCTCGCGGTGCGGGACGGCTGGGTGTACGCGTATCTGACGGCGGAGTCGGACAACCGCATCGTGCGCATGCGGTACGGGGACGGGGACCGGCTCGGTCCGCCGCAGCCGGTGCTCACGGGCATCCCGAAGGGGGTCGTGCACAACGGCGGCCGCATCGCGTTCGGGCCGGACCGGATGCTGTACGCGGGGACGGGCGAGACGGGCCGCACGGGCCTCGCGCAGGACCGGGAGTCGCTCGGCGGGAAGATCCTGCGGATGACACCGGAGGGCCGGCCCGCGCCGGGCAATCCCTTCGCCGGTTCGGTGGTCTATTCGTACGGCCACCGCAATGTGCAGGGCATCGCCTGGGACACGGAGGGCCGCCTGTGGGCGGCGGAGTTCGGGCAGAACACCTGGGACGAGCTGAATCTGGTCGAGGCCGGCAAGAACTACGGCTGGCCGGAGGCCGAGGGGCAGGCCGGGCGGGAGGGGTTCGTGGACCCGGTGGCGCAGTGGCGGACCTCCGAGGCCTCCCCCAGCGGAATCGCCTACGCGAAGGGAGCGATCTGGATGGCCGGGCTCAGAGGCGAGCGGCTGTGGCGGGTCCCGCTCTCCGGCGCGGAACAGTCGGGGAACCCTGAGGCGTTCCTGACAGAGGAGTACGGACGCCTGCGCACGGTCCTCGCCGGGGGCGGCGGGCGGCTCTGGCTGGTGACCAGCGAAACCGACACCCGGGGCACTCCCGGGCCAGGGGACGACAGGATCCTCCGGCTGGAGGTGAACTGAAGGAGGCGGGCGACCGTGTTCGACTCGATGGCGGAGCTGTTCGCGCCGGGACGCAGGCACACCGAGGAGGAACTGCGCAGGCAGGCCCTGACCAGGGAGGATCCGGGCGACGCCGATCCTTCGCGCGGACCGATAGACCTGACCTCGGGCCGGGTGACGATACGGGCGCCCCGCCCGGCCCCGATGGACTCAGCGGAACCAGTGGGCTCAGTGGACCCAGAGGGCTCAGTGGGCTTAGAGGGCTCAGAGGGCTCAGAGGGTGGTGTCGAGGAGGTGGAGGCGGTGGGCCAGGGCGGCGGCCTCGCCGCGCCCGGCGACGCCCAGCTTGGCGAGGATGTTGGAGACGTGGACGCTCGCCGTCTTCGGTGAGATGAACAGCTGCTCGGCGATCTGACGGTTGGTGCGGCCGGCCGCGACCAGGCGCAGCACGTCCTGCTCGCGAGGGGTCAGGCCGAAGGTGTCGTCGGCGGCCTCGGCCGGTGCCGCGGCCCGCTTCTCGGGCGTCAGGGAGAGGCGGGCGCGGGCCGCGAGGAGTTCCACGTCCTCGCGGAGCGGGCGGGCGCCGAGCCGGGTGGCGGTGGCGTGGGCCTCGCGGAGCAGGGCCGCGGCCTCCTCGCGGTGGCCTCCCTCGACGAGGAGGGCGTCGGCGAGGCGGTGGCGGGCGCGGGCCAGCTGGGCGGGGCGTTCCAGCGGTTCGTAGGCGGCGACGGTCTCGGCCCAGCGGGCGGCGGACTCGCGGCCCTCGGCGCGGGCGATCTCCTCGGAGACCTGCTGGGCGTGGGCGGCCCAGACGGGGGCCGGGGTGGCGAGGCGGCGGACGCAGGCGCGGATGGTGTCCAGCGCCTCCGCGCGGCCCTCGTCGGCGGCGGGCAGTCCCCGGCTGTCGGCCTCGGCGGTGGCCGCGGTGAGGACGAGCGGCCAGCCGTAGCGGTGGGTGCCCGGCGGGAAGCCGGCCTGTTCGACGGCGCCGAGCCGGGTCCTGACGTCGGCGAAGCGGCCCTCCGCGGCGGCCACGGCGATCTCGATCTGCCCCATGAGCAGGGTGTACTGCGGGATCGGGTCGCGGGCGCCGTAGGCGGCGCGGGCGTCGGCGAGGTGGCGGCGGGCCGCGTCGAGTTCGCCGCGGGCGACGGCGAGCTGGGCGAGGCGGAGGGAGGCCGAGCCGCGGGGCTTGCTGCTGGACGCCGAGCGGAGGAGCCGTTCGGCGGCCTCCTGGGTCTCGTCCCAGTGTCCGAGGGAGAGGAGGGACTCGGCCCGGTTGGCCTCGATCCAGCTGACGCTGTCGACGAGTCCGTAGGTGCGGGCGAGACGGATTCCGGCGTCGGAGAGTTCGACGGCCTCGCGGGAGCGGCCGAGGGCTTCGAGGGAGGAGGCGATGTTGATGTGTGCGCGGGCGGCCTCGGTGAACTGGCCGAGGGCCGTGGTCCGTTCCCGTACGTCGTGCATCTCGGCGAGGCCCGCCTCGACGTCCCCGGCGGCGGTCATGAGGGTGCCGAGGGTGAGGCGTGCGTTGAGCTCGATCGACTCGGCGTTGACGTGGCGGGCGTATTCGACGGCGCGTTCGGCGGCGGTGAGGGCCTCGGGTCCGGGGTTGCGGAGCATGCCCCAGCCGGCGGCGCCGACGAGGACCGCGGCGTGGACGGCGGACGGCGGCAGGCCCTTGACGAGTTCCTGGGCGCGGGAGATCTCCTCCCACCCGTCGCCCCGGCCGAGGTTGGACTGGAGGCGGGCCCGCTCGGTCCAGAACCAGGCGGCCCGGAGGGGGTCGTTCTCGTCCGCGCCGTCGAGGAGGCGGAGCGCCGTCTTGCCGATCTTCAGGGCGCGTTCGCGGTCGCCGCTGAGCCGGGCGGCGACGGCGGCCTCGGCGAGCAGGTCGAGGTACCGGAGCGGGGTGGTCTCGGGGTCGCAGCCGCAGGGCGGGTAGGCCTCGGCGTAGTCCATGGGCCGCAGCGAGCGGCGGATCTCGGCGGGGGCCTCGTCCCAGAGCTCCATGGCCCGTTCGAGGAGGCGCAGTTGTTCGGCGTAGGCGTGGCGCTTGCGGGTGGCGACGGAGGCGCGGAGGACGGCGGGCAGGGCCTTGGCCGGGTCGTGCGCGTGGTACCAGTAGGTGGCGAGCCGGGTGGCCCGTTCGTCGGCCCGGACGAGCCCGGGGTCGGCTTCCAGTGCTTCGGCGTAGCGCCGGTTGAGGCGGGAGCGTTCGCCGGGCAGCAGGTCGTCGCTGACGGCTTCACGGACGAGGGAGTGGCGGAAGCGGTAGCCGTCGCCGTCGGGGACGGCGAGCAGGATGTTGGCGCCGACGCAGGCCCGGAGCGCCTCGATGAGTTCGTCCTCGGTGAGCCGGGAGACGGCGGCGAGCAGACCGTACTCGACGGTGGAACCGCCCTCGGCGACGATCCTGGCGACCCGCTGGGCGTCCTCGGGGAGCGTCTCGACCCGGACGAGCAGGAGGTCGCGCAGGGAGTCGCTGAGCTGGCCGGGGGCGCAGCCCGCCTCGTGGGAGACGACGAGTTCCTCGACGAAGAAGGCGTTGCCGTCGGAGCGTTCGAAGACCTCCTCGACGAGGCCGGGGTCGGGTTCGGCGGCGAGGATGCCGGTGAGCTGGCGGTGCACCTCGGTACGGGTGAAGCGGGCGAGTTCGATGCGGCGGATGGTGCGGAGCCGGTCGAGTTCGGCGAGGAGGGGGCGCAGCGGGTGGCGGCGGTGGATGTCGTCGGCGCGGTAGCTGGCGAGGACCACGATGCGGCCGCGGCGGAGGGTGCGGAGGAGGTAGGTGAGGAGGTGGCGGGTGGAGGCGTCGGCCCAGTGCAGGTCTTCGAGGACGAGCACGATCGTACGGTCGGTGGCGAGCCGTTCCAGGAGCCGTACGGTCAGCTCGAAGAGGCGGGCGGTGCTGTCCTCGTCGGAGGGTTCGTGGCTGCCGGGTTCGCCGAGTTCGGGCAGCAGGCGGGCGAGTTCGCCCTCTTGTCCTTCGGCGGCCGCGGTGAGTTCGTCGGGGAGTCGACGGCGCAGCGAGCGCAGCGCGGCGGCGAAGGGCGCGAAGGGCAGTCCGTCGGCGCCGAGTTCGACGCAGCCGCCGAGCGCGACGACGGCGCCCCGGTCGCAGGCCGTGTCGAGGAACTCCTCGATGAGCCGGGTCTTGCCGACCCCCGCCTCGCCGCCGATGAGCAGCGCCTGGGGCTCTCCCGCGCCTCCGCGGGAGAGCGCCTCGGTGAGGGCGGTGAGTTCGCCGGCTCGGCCGACGAACACGGGGCTGACTGACCTGGTCTCCACGGCGCCGAGCATCGCACAGCCGTCCGTACCATCGCTCATACGGGGGTCACGCGGCCCGGACGAAGCGGCTGCGCCCG
Source organism: Streptomyces exfoliatus (assembly GCF_000725545.1). Lineage (GTDB taxonomy): Bacteria > Actinomycetota > Actinomycetes > Streptomycetales > Streptomycetaceae > Streptomyces > Streptomyces exfoliatus. Next base: position 54,296 of record NZ_JNZP01000018.1, read on the forward strand.
CCGTCGCCCACCCGCCCCTCCGCGTCCTGGCCGCCGCTCCGCCGGCCGAGGCGGCGCAGGCCCCGGGCGGTGGAGACGGCGGCGGCCCGGCGGGACAGACGCTGTGCGGCGGCCTCACGGACGAGTTCGGCGTGGTGCATGCGGTGGAGTTCGTACGCGAACATCGGGTGCTCCTGGTGTCTCGGTCTCGGCATCGCTCCTTGCGATGCCTCGACTTTCGTCTCCCAGGGGGTGCGGCCACATCGGGCGAGTGCCGCATGTTCGGGGTACGGGGGTCCTTAGGCGGTCCTCAGGGGGCCTTAGGCACCGCCCGAGGGATCAAGGCCGGGGGTCTCAGGACCCGGCGGTCGGGAGGTTCAGGAAGAGGTCGAAGTAGGTACCGACCGACAGGAGCAGGCCGAGGCCGCCCAGGACGGCGCCCGCGACGGCGACCGCGCGGACCCAGGAGGGGCGCCCGGGAAGGGCGAGCACCAGGACGGCCACGAGCAGGGCGACGAGCGACAGGACACCGTTCACCAGGGCGACGCTGTGCCAGGCGTCGGCGTAGATCTCGGAGATCTGCTGGGCCGGCGTGCCGGATCCGGAGGTCTTGATCTGGCCGATGAGGGTCTCGCGCTCGGCGACGACCTTGCCGGTCCAGGTTCCGGTGAGCGCGACGACGCCGAGGGCGGCGGACACCACGGCCGCTGCGGCGCCGCCGATGCCGGCGGAGGCGGAAGCGGGGGCCTCGTCCGGGAACAGCGCCTCGTCGTCGTCCTCGTCGTCGTCCTTGTCGACCTCGTCGGCCGGACCGAGGGCGTCGGCGTCCAGCGGCTCCACGGCGGGCGCGGCCTCAGCCGCCTCGACCGGCTCGGTGGTCTTCGCGGCGATGTCCGCCCCGGCGCTCCCGGCGCCCTCGGGGCTCTCGGCGTTGTCGCCGGTCTCGCCGGTCTTCTCTGTCGTCGTCTTGGTGTCCATGCGGCGCACGCTAGGCGGCGCACATGAGAACCGTCTTAAGACGCCGCCCCGGTCTTCGCCGCCCGCCACTCGGGGGCCAGGATCGCCCAGACCTCCGTGTCCGTGCGCGTGCCGCGGTGCGGGTAGTTCTCCCGCAGGACGCCCTCCCGCGTCATGCCCAACCGCCGGGCGACGGCGATGCTCGCCCCGTTCTTCACGGAGGCGTGCCATTCGACGCGGTGGATGCCGCGCTCCTCGATCGCCCAGTCGATGATGACCCGGCAGGCCCGGGTGATCAGGCCCTTCCCGGCGGCGGTGGGCTCCAGCCAGCAGCCCGCCTCGGCGGTGCCGTGCGTGGCGTCGAACGTCCGGAAGAGGACGCCGCCGACGAGGGTGCCATCGGTCCAGATGCCGTAGATCCGTCCGGTGTCGCTCGCGGCCTTCTCGGCGTACGAGCGGAGGAAGGAGCGGGCGGAGTCCAGGTCGGCGACGAAGTCCGGCAGGGCGATGTGCTCCCCGATGAACTCCCGTCCCCGATCCATGTGCGCCAGGAACTCCTCGGCCCGCCAGGGCTCCAGGGGCCTCAGCTCCGCGCCGTCGTCACCCAGCGATATCGCGAACATCCTCGATCCTCTCCTCCACGGCCGGAACCGTCACGAACTGCGTGGGGATCTTCGCACGCGCGTCGGCCGCCTCGCGGCACTCGGGCGGTTCGATGCTGATCCGGGGGAGCAGACGGTCGAGCCATCGGGGCAGCCACCAGTTCGCCCCGCCGAGCAGGTGCATGAGCGCGGGGACGAGGAGGGTGCGCAGCACGAACGCGTCGAGGGCGACGGCCGCCGCGAGCGCGATGCCGAACATCGCGATGACCCGGTCGCCGGAGAGGACGAAGGCGAGGAAGACGGAGATCATGATGACGGCGGCGGAGTTGATCACCCGGCTGGTCTCGGCCAGGCCGACCCGTACCGCGCGCCGGTTGTCGCCGGTCTCCAGCCACTCCTCGTACATCCGGCTGACCAGGAAGACCTGGTAGTCCATGGAGAGTCCGAAGAGGACGGAGACCATGATCACCGGCAGGAAGGGTTCGATCGGCCCGGCGCTGCCGAGGCCGAGGAGCTCGCTGCCCCAGCCCCACTGAAAGATCGCCACGACGACGCCGAAGGCGGCGGCGACGGCGAAGACGTTCATGGCGGCGGCCTTGAGCGGGATGCCGATCGAGCGGAAGGCGAGCAGGAGCAGCAGACAGCCGAGGGCGATGACGACGCCGACGAAGAGCGGCAGCTTGCCGATGATGATCTCGGCGAAGTCGTCGTACGAGGCGGTGACACCGCCGACGTGCACGTCGAGGGAGGTGCCGGCCTCGGCCCGCGGGAGGACGTCCGCGCGGAGCCGGTCGACGAGCTCGCTGGTGGCCTTCGACTGGGGCGAGGACTCGGGGACGACGGTGAGGACGGCGGTGTCGCCGGAGCTGTTGTACGTGACCGGGGAGACGGAGGCGACCCCGCGGGTGGCGGAGAGCGCGGCGGGCAGCTGGTCGAGGGCGACCCGGTCGTCGGCGCCGTCGAGCCCGGCGACGAGGGTGAGCGGACCGTTGACGCCGGGCCCGAAGCCGTCGGCGATCAGGTCGTACGCCTGCCGCGTGGTCGCGGTCGCCGGGCCGTTGCCCTGGTCGGAGGTGCCGAGGTGGAGCGAGAGGGTCGGCAGGGCAAGGAAGCCCATGACGACGACGGCGACGACCCCGAGCAGCTTCGGGTGCCGCTCGACGAAGGCGGACCAGCGGGCGGCGAAGCCGGTGGGCAGTTCGGGCTGCGGCCCGTGTTCGGCGAGCGTCCGGCGTTCGCGCCGGGACAGCGCCCGCATGCCGATGAGCGAGAGCAGCGCCGGAAGGAAGGTGACGGAGGCGGCGACGGTGAGGACGACGGTGAGGGAGGCGGCGATGGCGACGCCGTTGAGGAAGCTGAGCCGCAGGATCAGCATGCCGAGCAGCGCGATGCAGACGGTGGCCCCGGCGAAGACGACGGCGCGGCCGGTGGTGGCGACGGCCGTCTCCGCGGCCTCCGCGACGGACAGGCCGCGTTTCAGGCCTCTGCGGTGCCGGGTGACGATGAAGAGGGCGTAGTCGATGCCGACGCCGAGCCCGACGAGCATGCCGAGCATGGGGGCGAAGTCGGCGACGGTCATGAGGTGGCCGAGGAGCACGATCCCGGAGTAGGCGATGCCGACGCTGACGAGCGCGGTCGCGATGGGGAGCGCGGAGGCGGCGAGGGAGCCGAAGGCGAGGAAGAGGACGACGGCGGCGACGGCGACGCCGACGACTTCGGCGATGTGCCCGCCGGGGGCCTCGGTGAGGGCTACGGCGCTGCCGCCCAGCTCGACCGCGACGCCGTCGGCCTCGGCGGCCTTCGCGGTGTCGACGAGGGCTTGGGCCTGCGCCTGGGGGATGTCGTCGGCCTGCTCGTGGAACGTGACGACGGCGTAGGCGGTGTGGCCGTCCTCGCTGACCTGTCCCGGGACGGCGCCGTACGGGGAGGTGACGGCGGCGATGCCGGGCAGTTCGGCGACCTCGTCGAGCATCGCGCTCATGCGCTTCTCGACGGCGTCGGCGCGGACGCTGCCCTGGTCGGTGTGCCAGACGATGGTGTCGCTGTCGCCGCCGAGGCCGTGGAAGCCGCGGTCGAGGAGGGCGGTGGCCCGGCCGGACTCGGTGCCGGGGACCTCGTAGTCGTTGGAGTACGCGCTGCCGGCGACGACGGCCGTGGTGCCGACCCCGCCGAGGGCGAGGAGCCACAGGAGGACGGCGACGAGGCGGTGCTTGATGCACCACCGTGCGATGGCTGCCAAAGGACGTGCTCCCTGGGTGGTTCGTGGATCTTTCGCGGGAACAGCCCGAGAAGAACGCATGACCGACACGCATGACTACGTGCGCCCACTCTGGCAGCCAAACGTGATCGTTTGCCCCTTTCGTGGCGATACTCACAGGCGTGCCCGGGGATCGGGACGAAGGTCCTGCACCCCGGGCACGGAAGGTCACCGTGGACGCTCAGCCGGAGACGCTGGCGCGACCGTTCTCGATGTGCCCCATGAGCCGGCGGCGGAAGCCCCCGGGCGCGGTCACCTCGACGTCGTACCAGCCGTGCGCGTCGGCGGCCGAGTGGACGACGGTACGGGTCTTCCCGGGCTTCACGGTGACGGTGCGGGTCCAGTCGCCGAGGTCGTCGGGGTCCACGTACCCGAGCGGCCTGACCGTGAAGGAGACGGCGGCCGATCCGGTGTTCCGTACGGTGAGGTGCAGGTCACGGTCGTGATGGTCGATGCGGGAGCCCAGTTCGGCGCCGCCCGTCGCGGGGCCCTCGAACTCGCGGCGGAAGCCGTTGGGGCCGGTGATCGTGAAGCGGTAATGATCACCCGGAACGGGGACGGTCCACTCCCCCGTACCCCTGACGTCCTGGTGCTGGGGGACGGCGAACTCGCCCGCGTACGGGTAGAGGGCGAAGTGCGCGCTCGCCCTGCCCCGGTTGCTGAGCGCGACCGTCACCGCGCCGTCGCCGGTGGTCGCGGCGGCGTCCGGCTGGTACGGCAGCGGGCGGGCGGGGCGGACACCCGGCTCCTGCACGGGCATCCGCTGCACGGCCGGGGGCTGCGGCCGCCAGCGGCCGGTGAAGGGCGGGATCGGGCCCGGCTGCTCGACGGGCGGCTGCCGGCGGCCCCGCCTGAAGTCGAAGGCGGAGGTGAGATCGCCGGTGACGGCCCGGCGCCAGGGGGTGATGTTGGGCTCCTCGATGCCGGTGAGCTTCTCCAGGAAGCGGATCACCGAGGTGTGGTCGAAGGTCTCGGAGCAGACGTAGCCGCCGACCGACCAGGGGGAGACGACGAGCAGCGGGACGCGGATGCCGAGGCCGGTGGGCCGGCCCTTCCAGCGCTCGTCCGTGTTGTCGGCGGGCGGGACCGGCGGCGGCACGTGGTCGAAGAAGCCGTCGTTCTCGTCGTAGTTGATCAGGACGACGGTGTGACGCCACACGTCCGGGTGCGCGCCGAGGGCGTCGAGCACCTTGTAGACGAGGGTGGCGGAGGCGATCGGCGAGGAGGAACCGGGGTGCTCGGAATCGATCGCCGAGGGAACGAGGTAGGAGACCTCGGGGAGGGTGCCGGCGGCGACGTCGGCGCGGAAGGCGTCGGCGAGGGTGCCGCTCTCCACGCGGCGCAGTCCGCGCTCGAAGAGGGAGCGCTCGGCCTCGGTGAGGGTGGCGACGCCCTCCTCCAGGAGGCCGAGCAGGCGGGCGCGCTCGGTGGCGTCGCCCGTGTCGCGGACGGCGGCGTAGAAGGACTCCATGAAGGTGTGCCCGCCGGTCCCGGCGAGGGCCTTGCGGGCGATCTTCTTGAAGGTGGTGAAGAACTCGATGTTGTTGTCGGTGAAGTTCTCCCACTCGGTGTACGTCTTCCAGCTGCGACCGGCGGCTTCGAGACGCTCGGCGTAGGTGGGCCAGCCGTAGCCGGGGTGGGTGCCCTCGGCGTACGCGGCGTTCGTGACCGCCCGGCTGCCGTCGGCCTCGAAGCCGGTCCAGCCGGACCAGAGGTGGTTGCGGTTGGGGCTCGTCGAGGTGTGGACGGACGAGTGGTAGGCGTCGCAGACGGTGAAGGTGTCGGCCAGCTCGTAGTGCAGGGGGAGGTCCTGCCGGTCGTAGTACGCCATGGTGGCGGCGGTCTTCGCCGAGACCCAGCCGTCCATCCAGCCGTCGCGCCAGGCCTTGGCGCCGCCGCTCCAGGAGTGGTCGAGGTCCCCGATGTACTGGAGGTCCTTCTTCTGGGTCTCGGCGGCGCCGCGGATCGGGAAGGGCAGCACGGTCCGGTCGAGGGCGGCGGGCTGCTCGAACACCGACGTGCCGGAGGGCAGCTCGATCGCATTGCGGTCGCCGAATCCGCGGACGCCGCGGAGGGTGCCGAAGTAGTGGTCGAAGGAACGGTTCTCCTGCATCAGGATCACCACGTGCCGGACCGCCGGCATCCCCCCGGCCGGGGGCTCCGCGGCCATCGCGGCCTGCAGCGACGGCGGCAGCAGCGACCCGGCGGCGGCGACACCGAAGGCGCCTCCACCCAGCGCGAGGAGCCTTCTGCGGGACATCTCGGGGGACTTCTCGGGGGACTTCTCGGGGGACTTCTCGGGGGACCTCTCGGGGGGCAAGACCGACCTCCAGTCGACGGCCAATGGTTCGCCTTCGAGCCATTGGGTGGTACGCGAGGGACGGTAGTGAGGTCGGATGACGCCGACAAGACCCCGTGACGGCGCGGTGGTGAACGGTCCGTCAGGGCCCGCCACGGCAGGCAGTCCGTCGAGGGACGTGAACCCGCTCGCGACGAAGGCGGCGCGCGTCGGGGTCGGACCCCTCCGCGGGGATGCTCGGGTTTCGGGCAGCATCGGGACCTCGTCGCACAACCTCAGCTACCAGAACTTCGACTTCTGTGTGAACCCGGGCAGCTACGTGACCCACGACGGCGACGAAAGGCGGCCCCCCACCGGAGTTCCGGTGGGGGGCCGCCCTCGTACGTGTGACGGAAAGCGGGCTCAGCCCTCGCTGACGCCGAGCTTCTCCAGGATCAGGTCCTTGACCTTCGCCGCGTCCGCCTGGCCCCTGGTGGCCTTCATGACCGCGCCGACCAGGGCGCCGACCGCCGCGACCTTGCCGCCGCGGATCTTGTCCGCGATGGCCGCGTTGCCCGCGATGGCCTCGTCGACCGCCGTGCCGAGCGCGCCGTCGTCGGAGACGACCTTCAGACCGCGCTTCTCGACGACCGCGTCCGGGGTGCCCTCGCCGGCGAGAACGCCCTCGATGACCTGACGGGCCAGCTTGTCGTTGAGGTCGCCGGAGGCGACCAGGGCCGAGACCCGGGCCACGTCCGCCGGCGTGATCGCCAGCTCCTCGAGGGAGACGCCCTGCTCGTTGGCGTTACGGGCGAGCTCGCCCATCCACCACTTGCGGGCCGAGGCCGCGTCGGCGCCCGCCTCGATCGTGGCGACGATCGCGTCGACCGCGCCCGCGTTGAGGATGGACTGCATGTCCAGCTCGGACACGCCCCACTCCTCGCGCAGCCGGTTGCGGCGCACGCGCGGCAGCTCGGGAAGCCCCTTGCGGAGCTCCTCGATCCACTCGCGGGCAGGGGCCACCGGGACGAGGTCGGGCTCCGGGAAGTACCGGTAGTCCTCGGCGTTGTCCTTGATGCGGCCGGAGGTGGTGGAGCCGTCGTCCTCGTGGAAGTGACGGGTCTCCTGCACGATCGTGCCACCGGAGGTGAGCACGGCCGCGTGGCGCTGGATCTCGAAGCGCGCCGCACGCTCCACCGAACGGAGCGAGTTGACGTTCTTCGTCTCCGAACGGGTGCCGAAGGTCTTGGTGCCGTGGGGGCGCAGCGACAGGTTCACGTCGCAGCGCATCTGGCCCTTGTCCATGCGCGCGTCGGACACACCGAGGGCGCGGATCAGCTCGCGCAGCTCGGCGACGTACGCCTTGGCGACCTCGGGGGCCCGCTCGCCCGCGCCCTCGATCGGCTTGGTGACGATCTCGATGAGCGGGATGCCGGCCCGGTTGTAGTCGAGCAGCGAGTGCGAGGCGCCGTGGATGCGGCCGGTCGCGCCGCCGACGTGCAGCGACTTGCCGGTGTCCTCCTCCATGTGGGCGCGCTCGATCTCCACGCGGAAGATCTCGCCGTCCTCCAGCTGGACGTCCAGGTAGCCGTTGAAGGCGATCGGCTCGTCGTACTGGGAGGTCTGGAAGTTCTTCGGCATGTCCGGATAGAAGTAGTTCTTCCGGGCGAAGCGGCACCACTCGGCGATCTCGCAGTGCAGCGCGAGGCCGATCTTGATGGCGGACTCGACGCCGATCGCGTTGACGACCGGCAGCGAGCCGGGCATGCCGAGGCAGGTCGGGCAGGTCTGCGAGTTCGGCTCCGCGCCCAGCTCGGTCGAGCAGCCGCAGAACATCTTCGTCCGGGTGCCGAGCTCGACATGGACCTCCAGGCCCATGACGGGGTCGTACTCGGCAAGCGCCGCTTCGTACGACAGCAGTTCAGTGACAGTCACGGTGAGACTTTCCCTCTCAGCCCAGCAGGACGTCGTCGTCGCCCAGGCGCTTCAGCTCCCGGTAGAGGATCGCCAGGCCGGTAACGATGGCGGCGGCGGACACCGCGGCGTCGACGAGCCGCAGCATGTCGCCGTCGTTGCGGGCCATCTTGGCCTGCTTGGCGACGCTGACCGCGCCGAACGCGGTGGTGGCCAGCGAGACGTAGACGCCGGTCTTCGACTTCTTGAAGTTCTTGGCCTTCTTTGCCATGGCACTCACAGCGACGGAGCCTCCTCAAGCAGCGGATGCCCCCACTTTTCCACGAACGCGGCCTCGACGGCGGCGCCGACCTTGTACAGCCGGTCGTCCTTCATGGCGGGAGCGATGATCTGCAGGCCGACCGGCAGACCGTCCTCGGGCGCCAGGCCGCAGGGCAGCGACATGGCGGCGTTGCCGGCCAGGTTGGTCGGGATGGTGCACAGGTCCGCGAGGTACATCGCCATCGGGTCGTCGGCGCGCTCGCCGATCGGGAAGGCGGTGGTGGGCGTCGTCGGGGAGACGATCACGTCCACCTCCTCGAAGGCCTTCTCGAACTCGCGGGTGATGAGCGTGCGGACCTTCTGGGCCGAGCCGTAGTACGCGTCGTAGTAGCCGGAGCTGAGCGCGTACGTACCGAGGATGATGCGGCGCTTGACCTCGTCGCCGAAGCCGGCCTCACGGGTGAGGGCGGTGACGTCCTCGGCGGACCGCGTGCCGTCGTCGCCGACCCGCAGGCCGTAGCGCATGGCGTCGAAGCGGGCCAGGTTCGAGGAGCACTCGGACGGCGCGATCAGGTAGTACGCCGAAAGGGCGAGATCGAAGGTCGGGCAGTCCAGCTCGACGATCTCGGCGCCCAGCGACCTGAGCAGCTCGACGGACTCGTCGAAGCGCTGCACGACACCGGCCTGGTAGCCCTCGCCGCGGAACTGCTTGACGACGCCGACGCGCATGCCGCCGACGGAGCCGCTCAGGGCCGCCTCGACGACCGGCGGGACCGGGGCGTCGATGGAGGTCGAGTCGAGCGGGTCGTGTCCGGCGATGGCCTCGTGGAGGAGGGCCGCGTCCAGGACCGTGCGGGCGCAGGGGCCGCCCTGGTCGAGGGAGGACGAGAAGGCCACCATGCCGTAGCGGGAGACGCCGCCGTAGGTCGGCTTGACGCCGACGGTGCCGGTGACGGCGGCGGGCTGGCGGATGGAGCCGCCGGTGTCCGTGCCGATGGCGAGGGGGGCCTCGTACGCGGCGAGCGCGGCGGAGGAGCCGCCGCCGGAGCCGCCGGGGATCCGGGTCAGGTCCCAGGGGTTTCCGGTGGGGCCGTACGCGCTGTTCTCCGTGGAGGAGCCCATCGCGAACTCGTCCATGTTGGTCTTGCCGAGGATGACGACGTCGGCGGCCTTGAGGTTCTTGACCAGGGTCGCGTCGTACGGCGGGATCCAGCCCTCCAGGATCTTCGAGCCCACGGTCGTCGGCATGCCGACGGTGGTGAAGATGTCCTTGAGCGCGAGCGGCACACCGGCGAGGGGGCCGAGCTTCTCGCCGCGGGCACGCTTCTCGTCCACGGCGCGGGCCTGGGCGAGGGCGCCCTCACGGTCGACGTGCAGGAAGGCGTGGACCTTCTCGTCGACGGCCTCGATGCGGGCGAGGTGTGCCTCGGTGACCTCGACGGCCGTCAGGTCGCCTGCGGCGATCCTGCGGGCGATCTCGGCCGCGGTGAGCTTGATGATGTTGTCCGTCATGACTGTTAGTCCTCCCCCAGGATCTGCGGCACCTTGAAACGCTGCTGCTCCTGGGCCGGGGCGCCGGAGAGCGCCTGCTCGGGGGTGAGCGACGGACGGACCTCGTCCGCGCGCATGACATTGGTCAGCGGCAGCGGGTGGGAGGTCGGCGGTACGTCTTGGTCGGCGACCTCGGAGACGCGGGCGACCGCGCCGATGATGTCGTCGAGCTGGCCGGCGAAGTGATCGAGTTCTTCGCCCTTCAGCTCCAGACGCGCCAGCCGTGCGAGGTGGGCGACCTCCTCGCGCGTGATGCCAGGCATGCGGATCCTCACGGGGTGAGCTTGATGGTGTGGCCCCATCCTATGGGGCCGGTGCCGCTGCCCGTGAAACGGTTTGCCCGGCGTCCGGGTGCCGGGCGGGGCCGTCCTACGGGACGACCTGGCCGGAGGGGTGGTCGAGCCGGCCCGCGGCCTGGTCGAGTTCGGCCTGGGCGGCGATGTCGGCGGGGCGGCGCCAGCCGTGCTCGCCGCGGGCGAGCAGCCAGGCGGTCGCCTCGACGGGCGGCATCGCGGCGGCGACCAGCCAGCCCTGGACGGCGTCGCAGCCCAGGTCACGCAGGCGTTCCCAGGTCTCGTCGTCCTCCACGCCCTCGGCGACGACGAGGAGGCCGAGGGAGTGGGCGAGGTCGACGGTGCAGCGGACGATCTCGGCGTCCTCGGTGTCGACGGCCAGCCGGGCGACGAAGGAGCGGTCGATCTTCAGTTCGCTGACGGGGAGCCGGCGCAGATGGACGAGGGAGGAGTACCCGGTGCCGAAGTCGTCGAGGGACATCTTGACGCCGTGGCCGGTGAGGCCGTTGAGCGTGTCGGCGGCCCGCTGGGGGTCCTCCAGGAGCACGTGCTCCGTTATCTCCAGCTGGAGCGCTCCGGCCGGGACGCCGTGGCGGGCCAGCCGGGCGGCGACGGCGCCCGCGAACCCGGGGGTGTGCACGTCGCGCGGCGAGACGTTGACGGCGACCGGGACGTTGAGCCCCTGGGCGCGCCAGCGGGCGACCTGGGCGAGGGCGGTCTCCAGGACGTACTCGGTGAGGTGGGGCATCAGTCCCGAGGACTCGGCGATGGCGATGAACTCGTCGGGCGGGACCTTTCCGCGCTCGGGGTGCACCCAGCGGACGAGGGCTTCGAGGCCCGCGACCTGGCCGTCGAAGCGGACCTTGGGCTGGTAGTGCAGTTCGACCTCGCCCGCGTCGAGGGCGCGGCGCAGGTCGCCGAGGAGGCCGAGCCGGTCCGGCGTGTTGGAGTCGCGCTTGGACTCGTAGACCTCGACGCCGGTGCGGTCCCGCTTGGCCTGGTACATGGCGACGTCGGCGCGGCGCAGCAGGCCTTCGGCGTCGAGGGCGTGGTCGGGGAAGACGGCGACGCCCGCGCTGGCCTCCAGGACGAGGGTGAGCCCGTCGAGGTCGAGCGGGGAGGAGAGCTCGGCGACGAGGTGGCGGGCGACGCGCTGGGCGCTGGTGGTGGAGTCGGCGGTGGGCAGCAGGACGGCGAACTCGTCGCCGCCGAGCCGGGCGGCCTCGGCGCCGCGTGGCAGGGCGAGGCGCAGCCGGTCGGCGATCTGGAGGAGCAGCCGGTCGCCCGCGAGGTGTCCGAGCGTGTCGTTGACCGACCGGAAGCGGTCGAGGTCGATCAGGACGAGGGCGGCGCGGGCTCCCTGGCCCTCGGCCTCCTCCAGGGCGGTCCAGGCCCGCTCCAGGAGCCACTGGCGGTTGGGCAGCCCGGTCAGCGGGTCGCGCAGCTGTTCCTCCGCGCGGGCGCGGGCGATCCACAGGGTGGAGTCGAGAGCGATGAGGGGGACGGCGAAGAGCGGCAGCAGGACCGGTCTGCTGACGGCGACGACGCAGATCAGCGGGGTGATGCCGAGGAGGGCGACGGCGACGAGGCCCTGCCGGAGGAGGGCGGTGCGGGCGACCGTGGGCAGTCCGCGGCCCTGGGGGGCGAGCGTGTACCACAGGAGGAGGCGGGTCACCACGAGATAGGTGGCCGCGGCGAGCACGACTTCCGGGAGGTCCCCGATCGTCCAGTCGAGGGGCTGCCAGGGCTGTTCGACGCTGGGTACGTCTCCGAAGAGGGCGAGGACGAGGGCGGCGGCCGCGACTCCGATGACGTCGGCGGCGCCGTGCAGCAGGCCCTGGCGCCAGCGGTGCCGGCGGGCGGCGCCGACCAGGGCGACGACGGTCAGCGAGACGAGTCCCGCGGGGACCCAGCCGTACAGCAGCAGGACGGCGAGGGTGAGCGCGGCGCCGGAGCCGGTGCCGCCCCACCAGCGGTCGCGGCCCAGGGCGACCAGATGGCCGACGATCAGGCCGGTGAGGACGGCGAGGGACCAGCCGACCACCCCGGCGGGGAAGAGTCCGTGGCCGGTGCTCAGGGCCCGCTGGAGCCCCGCGACGAGCACGACGGCGGCGATGCCCACCACGGCTGCGGGCAGCCGGGAGGTGAAGCCCAGGGAGACCACACGGCCGTACGGCCGTGCGACCGGGGCGGCGCTCTCGGTCGGTTCCATTCCCGTCCCTCTCACAGGCGGCGGTGCCGTCGGTGTGCGATGGGCCGCGGTCACGCGGCCGTCCGTCGTCCGGCCGTCCGCCGCACGCCGGCCGGCCGAGGGCTCAGCCGGTCGTTCCTCGTGCCACGGGGCCGTCGTCCTACGCCACGACCGGCAGAGCCCTCGCGCGGCCGTGCAGGACGAGACGCACGGTCACCACACTAGGCCGCCGAGGGCTCCGACGGGCAGCGCTCTCCCTGTCTTGCCCGAATGCGGCCCGCCCACCCGTAACGATCTGGTATGCGCCGAACGGGTGAGCTTCGCGAGAGGTTCGGGTCCCTAGCCGGTGACCGGGACCGCGGCTTCCCTGGCGGCCTCGGGCCCTTGTTCGAGCAGGACCGCGAAGCCGTCCTCGTCCAGAACCGGAACCTTCAGCTGCATCGCCTTGTCGTACTTCGAACCAGGGTTTTCACCGACGACCACGAAGGCGGTCTTCTTCGAAACGGAACCGGTCACCTTCGCTCCGAGTCTCTGGAGCGACTCTTTTGCGCCATCTCTGGTGAAGTTCTCCAGCGTGCCGGTCACCACGACCGTGAGCCCTTCCAGCGGACGCGGGCCCTCGTCCTCGCCGGCACCCTCGTCCTCCAGGCTGATCCCGGCCGCGCGCCACTTGCGCACGATCTCCCGGTGCCACTCCTCGGCGAACCACTGCTTCACCGCGGTCGCGATGATCCCGCCGACCCCGTCGACGGCCGCCAGCTCCTCCTCACTCGCCTGCTCGATCCGCTCCAGGGAGCGGAACTCGCGGGCCAGCGCCTCGGCCGCGACCGGCCCCACGTGGCGGATCGAGAGCCCGTTGATGAACCGGGCGAGCGGCCGGGTCTTCGCCGCCGCGATGTTCTCCAGCATCGCGAGCGCGTTCTTCTTCGGCTCGCCCTTCTGGTTGGCGAAGACCGTGACGATCTTCTCCTCGCCGGTCTTCGGGTCCCGCCGCGGGAGTCCGCTGTCCGGGTCGAGGACGTACGCCTTGATCGGCAGCAGCTTCTCGATGGTGAGGTCGAAGAGGTCACCCTCGTCGGAGAGCGGCGGCTCGGCCGGCTCCAGGGGCTGGGTCAGGGCGGCGGCGGCCACCGCGCCGAAGTTCTCGATGTCCAGGCACTGGCGCCCGGCGAGGAAGAAGAGCCGCTCGCGCAGCTGGGCCGGGCAGGTGCGGGCGTTCGGGCAGCGGAGGTCGATGTCGCCCTCCTTCATCGGCTTCAGCGGGGTGCCGCACTCGGGGCACTCCGCCGGCATGACGAACTCCCGCTCGCTGCCGTCCCGCAGGTCGGCGACCGGCCCGAGGATCTCCGGGATGACGTCACCGGCCTTGCGCAGCACGACCGTGTCGCCGATCAGGACGCCCTTGGCCTTCACCACCTCCTGGTTGTGGAGGGTGGCGAACTCGACCTCGGACCCGGCCACCGTCACCGGCTCGACCTGCGCGTACGGGGTGACGCGCCCGGTCCTGCCGACGCCGACCTTGATGTCGATCAGCTTTGTGTTGACCTCTTCCGGCGCGTACTTCCAGGCGATGGCCCAGCGCGGGGCGCGCGCGGTGGAACCCAGCCGGCCCTGGAGCGGGATCTCGTCGAGCTTGACGACGACCCCGTCGATCTCGTGCTCCACCGAGTGGCGGTTCTCCCCGAAGTACGCGATGAACTCCCGCACCTCGTCGAGCGAACCGACCACCTTGTTGTGCCGGGCGGTGGGCAGGCCCCACTCGCGGAGCAGGTCGTACGTCTCCGAGAGCCGGGAGATGTCGAAGCCCTCGCGGGCGCCGATGCCGTGCACGACCATGTGGAGCGGGCGGGAGGCGGTGACCTTGGGGTCCTTCTGGCGGAGCGAACCCGCCGCCGCGTTCCGCGGGTTGGCGAAGGGCTTCTCGCCGGCCTCCACCAGGCGGGCGTTGAGCCCCTCGAAGGCCTCCATCGGGAAGTAGACCTCGCCGCGGATCTCCACCAGGTCGGGGACACGGTCCCCGCGCAGCCGGTCCGGGATGTCTGCGATCGTCCGGACGTTGGGCGTGATGTCCTCGCCGGCGCGGCCGTCGCCGCGGGTGGCGGCCCGGGTCAGCCGCCCGTGCTCGTAGGTGAGATTGACCGCGAGGCCGTCGACCTTCAGCTCGCACAGGTAGTGGAAGTCGGGGGTGCCGACGTCCCGGGCGACCCGCTCGGACCAGGCCGCCAACTCCTCGTCGTCGAAGGCGTTGTCCAGGGAGAGCATGCGCTCCCGGTGCTCGACGGAGGTGAAGTCCGTCTCGTACTGCCCCGCGACCTTCTGGGTCGGCGAGTCCGGCGTCCGCAGCTCCGGGTACTCCTCCTCCAGCGCCTCCAGGGCGCGCAGGAGCTTGTCGAACTCGCCGTCGCTGATGACCGGCTGGTCCTTCACGTAGTACCGGAAGCGGTGCTCCTCGACCCGCTCGGCCAGATCGGCGTGCTTCTCCCGTGCCTCGGCGGGCAGGGCCCCCTGTTCGACTGCCACCTTCGTCCGTCCTCCCGTGCCTCGAAACCCGGTCACTCTGGGTTGTCCGCGAGCGATCTCGCCGCCCGGGCGCAGTGGGCGAGGGCCGCGCGGGCGTAGGCGGGCGATGCGCCCGCGAGCCCGCACGTGGGGGTGATGACCACGGACTCCGCGAGAGTCCCCGGATTCAGCCCCAGCCTGCGCCACAGCGTCCTGACACCCATGACGCTACCGCCCGGGTCCGACAATGCGGTGTCGGTGGACGGGACCACACCGGCGAAGAGCTTCGTACCGGACTCGACGGCCTCGCCGATCTGCTCGTCGTCACGCTCGGTGAGGAGCCCGAAGTCGAACGAGACCCCGGCGACGCCGGCGCGCCGCAGCAGCGCGAACGGGACGTCGGGTGCGCAGGAGTGGACGAGCACCGGCCCGTCGTGGACCGCGATCACCTCCCGCAGCGCGCTCTCGACGACCTGCCGGTCGACGGCCCGGTAGGTGCGGTAGCCGCTGGCGGTACGGACGTGGCCGCGCAGGACGGCGGTGAGCGAGGGCTCGTCGAGCTGGAGCACGACCCGGGCCCCGGGGATCCGCTTGCGCAGGTCCGCGAGGTGTCCGTGGAGTCCCTCGGCGAGCGAGCCGACCAGGTCGCGGCAGGCGCCCGCGTCCCCGAGCGCCGACTCGCCGCCGCGCAGCTCCAGGCCCGCGGCGAGCGTCCACGGGCCCACGGCCTGCACCTTGAGCGGACCCTCGTACCCCTGGGTGAACTCCTCCAGGGCGTCCAGGTCCTCGCCGAGCCAGGAACGGGCCCGCCTGGTGTCCCGGCCGGGCCGGTCGCTGATCCGCCAGCCGCTCGGCTCCAGGTGCGCGTACAGGTCGACGAGCATCCCGAGCGTCCGGCCGATCATGTCGGCGCCGGGACCCCTGGCGGGCAGCTCGGCCAGGAACGGGAAGTCCTCGAAGGAGCCGGTGGCCGCCCTCGCGGCCTCGCGGGCGTCGCCGCCGGGCAGGGAACCGACGCCGGTGGCGGGCCCCCATCGCTTCGTGTCACTCATGTCCGATGTGTCCGATGTGCTCACGTCTACCGCCCCGGACGGACGGTGAGGTCGTTGATCTCGGCGTCGCGCGGCAGGTCGATCGCCGTGAGGATCGCCGTGGCGACCGACTCCGGGTCGATCCATCGCGACGGGTCGTACTCCTTGCCCTCCTGCTGGTGCACCTTCGCCTGCATCGGGCTCGCGGTGCGGCCCGGGTAGACCGAGGTGACCCGCACCCCGTTGGCGTGCTCCTCGTGCCGCAGGGAGTCCGCGAGGGCCTTGAGGCCGTGCTTGGAGGCGGCGTAGGCGCCCCACTCGGCGTGCGCGTTGAGCCCGGCGCCCGAGTTCACGAAGACGACATGGCCCTGCGAGACCCGGAGCTGGGGCAGGAGGTGCCGGGTCAGCTCGGCGGGTGCGATCAGGTTGACGTTGAGCTGGTGGTGCCAGGTCTTCGGGGTGAGGTCGCCGATGGGCCCGAGGTCGACGACGCCCGCGATGTGCAGCAGGCTGTCCACCCGCTCGGGCATGGTCTGGTGCGAGAACGCCCAGGAGAGCCGGTCCGGGTCCGCGAGATCCCCCACGAGCGTCCGGGCCCCGGGGAACTCCGCGGCGAGCTCCTTGGCCCGCCCCGCGTCGCGCGCGTGGAGCACGAGTTCGTCCCCGCGCGCGTGGAGGCGGCGCGCGACGGCCGCGCCGATGCCGGAACCGGCTCCGGTGATCACATGTGTAGCCATGGGAGCCATGCTCGCATCAGCGGGAGGCGATGTTCTCCTCCAGGTGGGCGAGTGCCGTCGGGGCGTCGTCCGCGAAGAAGACGAGGTCGGTGAGCGGGATCGGCAGGAAGCCCTCCTCGTTCATGCGGTGGAACTGGGTCTTCAGTCCGTCGTAGAAGCCCGCCGTGTTCAGCAGGACCACCGGCTTCGCGTGCTTGCCGTGCTTCTTCAGTTCCAGGATCTCGGTCGCCTCGTCGAGGGTTCCGGTGCCGCCGACCATGATCACGATCGCGTCGGACTTCGCGAGGAGCAGCGCCTTGCGCTCGGCCAGGTCGCCGGCGATGACCATCTGGTCCGCCTGCGGGCGGGCCTTGTGGGCGAGGAAGTCGACGGAGACGCCGACGAGCCGGCCGCCGGCCTCCTCCACACCGTCCGCGACGACCTTCATCAGACCGGTGTCGGACCCGCCCCAGACCAGCGTGTGGCCGGCCTTGCCGAGGAGGCGGGCGAATTCCCGCGCGGGGGCCGTGTAGCGCTCGTCGAGGTCGGCCGCGGAGAGGAAGACACAGATGTTCATCGCCCCACCGTAGGCCCTGACCAGCGGCTTCCAAGATTCTTCGGGAAATACCGGTGTGTGGCGATGAGTTCCGGTGACGGGCCGGGTCTGCCCTGGCATGAACGAGGTGGACATCGCGCTGCGCAGGCTCCGGGGACGGGTCACGTCACTGGACGGGACGCCGATCGCGTACGAGAGGTACGGGGACGGGCCGCCGCTCGTCCTGGTGAGCGGCGCTCTGGGGACGGCCACGGCGGAGCGGCCGCTCGGCCTGCTGCTGGCCCGGCGCTTCTCGGTGCTCGCGTACGACCGGAGGGGCCGCGGCGGGAGCGGTGACACCGCGCCGTACGCGGTGGAACGGGAGTACGAGGACCTGGCGGCGGTGGTCGCGGAGGCGGGCGGCGAGCCGGCCCTGCACGGGACGGGGACGGGGGGCGCCCTGGTGCTCGGAGCGCTGGCGGCCGGGCTCTCGGCCGGGCCCGTGTCGGTGTACGAGCCGCCCTACTCGCCGGAGGCCGCGGCGCGGTACCGCGGGGCGGCGGCGCTGCTCGACCGGGGGCGGCGGGGCGCGGCGCTCGACCTGTTCCTCGCCGACTCGGCGGTGCCTCCGGAGCTGCGGCCGGGCGTCGTGGAACTCGCGCACACCCTGGCGTACGACCATGCCGTCCTCGGCGACGGGACGGTTCCGGCGCGGCACCTCGCCCGGGTCCACGCGCGCGTACTGGTGGTCGACGGGGGCGCGAGCCCGGCGGGGTCCCGTAGCGCGGCCCGTGCCCTGACGGCCGCCCTCCCCCGGGCCCGCCACCGCACCCTGACGGGCCAGACGCACGAGGTGGCCCCGCACGTCCTGGCCCCGGTCCTGGAGGAGTTCCTGGCGGAGGAACGGGAGACGAGCGAGGCGGCTTAGGCCGTCGCGCCCTGCTCCACCGTGCGGCGGGTCGTCGTCGCGATCGTGGCGGAGCCCACCACGCGCGTGCCGTCGTAGAGGACGATCGCCTGGCCGGGGGCCACGCCCCGCACCGGCTCGGTGAAGGCGACGGTGAGTTCGCCGTCCGTCAGGGACGCCGTCACCTCGGTCTCGCCGCCGTGGGCGCGGAGCTGGGCCGTGTAGCGGCCCTCGCCCTCCGGGGCGGTGCCGCACCAGCGGGGCTTGATCGCCGTCAGGCCGGTGACGTCCAGGGCCTCGACGGGGCCGACCGTCACCGTGTTGTTCACGGGCGAGATGTCGAGGACGTAGCGGGGCTTGCCGTCCGCCGCGGGGTGCCCGATCCGCAGGCCCTTGCGCTGGCCGATGGTGAAGCCGTACGCGCCCTCGTGGGTGCCGACCTTGGTACCGGCCTCGTCGACGATGTCGCCCTCGGCCTTGCCCAGGCGGGAGGCCAGGAAGCCCTGGGTGTCACCGTCGGCGATGAAGCAGATGTCGTGGCTGTCGGGCTTCTTCGCGACCGCGAGCCCGCGACGCTCGGCCTCGGCCCGGATCTCGTCCTTGGTGGTGAGGGTGTCGCCCAGCGGGAACATCGCGTGCGCCAGCTGCTTCTCGTCGAGCACGCCGAGGACGTACGACTGGTCCTTCGCCATGTCGGAGGCCCGGTGCAGCTCGCGGGTGCCGTCCTCGTTCAGGACGACCGTCGCGTAGTGGCCGGTGCAGACCGCGTCGAAGCCGAGGGCGAGCGCCTTGTCGAGCAGCGCCGCGAACTTGATCTTCTCGTTGCAGCGCAGGCACGGGTTGGGGGTGCGGCCGGCCTCGTACTCGGCGACGAAGTCGTCGACGACGTCCTCCCGGAACCGCTCGGCCAGGTCCCACACGTAGAAGGGGATGCCGATGACGTCGGCGGCCCTGCGCGCGTCACGGGAGTCCTCGATCGTGCAGCAGCCGCGCGCTCCGGTCCTGAAGGACTGCGGGTTCGCGGAGAGGGCGAGGTGCACGCCGGTGACGTCGTGGCCCGCTTCTGCGGCGCGGGCGGCGGCGACGGCGGAGTCCACTCCACCCGACATGGCGGCGAGTACCCGGAGGGGCTGGGTGCGGGGGCGCTGGGGCGGGGTCTGAGTCATAGCCCTACCAGGGTACGGGGCGCCGGGAACCACAGTCGCGGTAGTAAGCGTTCTGGGTGGCATGGGGAGCGAGTCGAGCGGGGCGGACCAGTCGGACGGGTCCAGCAGGCGGGTGGGGCGGCGCGCGGTGCTGCTCGGCGGCGGTGCGGCGGTGATCGGCGCCGCCGTACTGGCCAGGGACGAGCTGGCGCGCGCCTGGTGGCGCCTGCCGGGGATGGAGAAGAAGCGGGTCGAGGGCGAGCTCGACCACCGGGCGGCCGAGTGGACCTCGGCCGCGCGGGCGAACTGGCGGCGGGCCGACCGGCCGGACGACTACCGGATCGACCGGGTCGTGATCCATGTCGTCCAGGGCAGTTACGCGACGGCCCTGAAGGTCTTCAAGAATCCGGGGCACGGCGCCGCCACGCACTACGTCGTCCGCAAGGACGGTCATGTGGCGCAGATGATCCGCGAGCTCGACGTCGCCTTCCACGCCGGCAACCGCGAC
Organism: Streptomyces exfoliatus; assembly: GCF_000725545.1. Taxonomy (GTDB): domain Bacteria; phylum Actinomycetota; class Actinomycetes; order Streptomycetales; family Streptomycetaceae; genus Streptomyces; species Streptomyces exfoliatus. The sequence continues at coordinate 73,920 of NZ_JNZP01000018.1, forward strand.
ATGAACGAGCGCAGCATCGGCATCGAGCACGAGGGCTTCGTCCACCGGCCGCAGGACTTCACGGCGGCGATGTACGCGGGGTCGGCGCGGCTCACGGCCGACATATGCGCCCGGCACGGGATACCCGTGGACCGGGAGCACGTCATCGGGCACGTGGAGGTCGAGGGCACCGACCACACCGACCCGGGGCCGCACTGGGACTGGGACCGCTACATGAAGCTGGTGCGTGAGGCGTCCAAGACACGCGTGTGAGGGCCGGGGCCCTGGACGGGGCTCACGCGCCCGCGTGCTCGCGGCTCACGTGAGGCCGGCGGTCCTGGCCCGTTCGACGGCCGGGCCGATCGCCCCGGCGACCGCCGCGACGTCCTCCTTGGTGGAGGTGTGGCCGAGGGAGAAGCGCAAGGTGCCCCGGGCCAGGTCAGGGTCGGTGCCGGTGGCCAGCAGGACGTGGCTCGGCTGGGCGATGCCGGCGGTGCAGGCCGAACCGGTGGAGCAGGCGATCCCGGCGGCGTCGAGCAGCAGGAGCAGGGAGTCGCCCTCGCAGCCGGGGAAGGTGAAGTGGGCGTTGGCGGGGAGCCGCTCGACCGGGTCGCCGCCGAGGATCACGTCGGGGACGACCGCGCGGACGGCGGCGACGAGCTCGTCGCGCAGCGCGCCGACCTCGCGGGCGAACTCCTCGCGCCGTTCGGCGGCGAGCCGGGCGGCGACGGCGAACGCGGCGACGGCCGGCACGTCGAGGGTGCCGGAGCGGACGTGCCGCTCCTGGCCTCCGCCGTGCAGTACGGGTACGGGGGTCTGCTCGCGGCCCAGGAGCAGGGCGCCGATGCCGTAGGGGCCGCCGATCTTGTGGCCGGACACGGTCATCGCGGCGAGCCCTGAGGCGGCGAAGTCGACCGGGACCTGACCGACGGCCTGGACCGCGTCGGCGTGCAGGGGGACGCCGAACTCGGCGGCGACATCGGCGAGTTCACGGACCGGCATGATCGTGCCGATCTCGTTGTTCGCCCACATGACGGTGGCCAGGGCGACGGAGTCGGGGTCCCGGGCGATGGCCTCGCGCAGGGCATCGGGGTGGACGCGGCCGTGGCGGTCGACGGGGAGGTACTCGACGGTGGCGCCCTCGTGGGTGGCGAGCCAGTCGACGGCGTCGAGCACGGCGTGGTGCTCCACCGGGCTGGCCAGGACGCGGGTGCGGCGGGGGTCGGCGTCGCGGCGGGCCCAGTAGAGGCCCTTCACGGCGAGGTTGTCGGCCTCGGTGCCGCCGGAGGTGAGGACGACCTCGCTCGGCCGCGCGCCGAGCGCGGCGGCGAGCGTCTCGCGCCCTTCCTCGACGGTCCGCCGGGCGCGCCGTCCGGCGGCGTGCAGGGAGGAGGCGTTGCCCGTGACGGCGAGGTGGGCGGTCATCGCCTCGATCGCCTCGGGGAGCATGGGCGTGGTCGCGGCGTGGTCGAGGTAAGCCATGGTGGGTCGATTCTACGAGCCCGTGATGGCGGGCCCTGCGGGTGGCCTGATTACGCCGCTGCCCGGGGGCGGTTTCGGGGGCCGGCCCGGGCGCCCGAGTGACTTCCGGACGGTGGGGCGGCCCGGGAGTGCCGCCCGCCTCGGCGCCTGACCGTGGAGGGCCCGGAGTGCCGTCCGCGTCGGGGCCCCGGGTGTCCGGGGCCCTCGTCCTTCGTACGAATCAGTCGCGCGGGGCGCGGGCCAGCTGGCGGGACTGGGCCACCAGGCGGTCCGCGCTGTCCCAGACCTCCGCGTCCTCCTCCAGGAAGCCGCCCGCCAGGTTGCGGGTGGTGATGGAGACCCGCAGCGGACCGGGGGCCGGGCGGCAGCGGACGTGGGTCGTCAGCTCGACGGTGGGGGTCCAGCCCTTGAGGCCCAGCTCGAAGGAGGTCGGCGGCAGGGCGTCGACCGTCAGGAGCAGGGTCAGCGCGTCGGGCTCGCGGCCGTCGGCGAGGCCGAACCAGGCCCGCATCTCGCCCTTGCCCGAGGGTGCTCCGACCGCCCAGCCGACGCAGGCCGGGTCGAGGCGGAGGTCGAGCCGGTCGGCGATGGCGGAGGAGCCGGGGATCCTCGGGGCCGGGTTGTCGGCGGCGCTGAAGCAGTTCTCGATCGGGGCCATCGCCGGGGGCGTCGCGGTGGTGCGGACGTCGTCGGGGAGGGCGTCGAGATCCCCGTACGAGGCGAGGACCCGGATGCGCTCGACCTCGGTGCCGTCCTCGGCGTACTGGAAGAGGGAGGCCTGCCCGGTGGACAGTGTCCGGCCCGTACGGACCGTCTCCGTCCTGATCACCGCGGGGCCCGGCACGGAGGGCGTGAGGTAGTGCGCCGAGATCGTGAACGGGTCGGGGTGCGGGAGGTGCTCGCCGAGCGCGCGGCCGAGGAGAGCGAGGAGGTAGCCGCCGTTGACCGCGTGGATGATCGTCCAGCCGGCGGACAGGTCGGCGTCGTAGACGCCGGGCTCCCGGAGGGTGACGGCGGTGTCGCGGTCGAACTCGCTCGGCGCGGGGCCGGTCGCGGGCTCCGTCGTGGTGTCCGTCGCGGCCGCCGGCGCGGAGCTCGCTTCGGGGCTCGTCTCGGTGCTCGTGCTCATGGTTTCGACGGTACCGCAGCTACCTACTGAGCGGTAGCTTTTTCCGGCTCCTCGCGGGCGGAGGAGCGCCGGTTCCAGGCGCGGGGGGCGCGCCAGTGGTAGCGCATCGCGAGCAGGCGGAGGAGGAAGGCGGTCAGGACGGCGGCGCCACTGGTGAACGCGTTCAGCGCGTCGAACCGGATGAACAGCACCACCATGGCCGCCCCGACGATCGCCGGGACCGCGTACAGGTCCCGGTCCCAGCGCAGCAGCGAGGGCACCTCGTTGGCGAGCACGTCGCGCAGGACGCCGCCGCCGACGGCGGTCGCGAGCCCCAGGGCGGCGGAGGAGGTGAGGCCGAGCCCGTAGTCGTACGCCTTCGTCGTACCGGTCACGCAGAACAGGCCAAGACCGGCCGCGTCGAAGACGTTGACGGCGGTCTGGGTCCGCTCGACCTCCGGGTGGAGGAAGAAGACGAGGACCGTCGCGACCAGGGGCATGACGAAGTAGCCGAGATCGGTGAAGGCGGCCGGCGGTACGGCGCCGATGATCAGGTCGCGCAGGAGACCGCCGCCGAGGGCGGTGACCTCGGCGAGGACCGCGATGCCGAAGACGTCGAAGTTCTTCCGGACGGCGAGGAGGGCGCCGGAGATGGCGAAGACGAAGATGCCGACGAGATCGAGGGCGTGTTGGACGGAGGGGGTGAACAGGTCGTGGAGCACCGCCCAATTGTGCCGGTTGCGCCCGTGGGGGCCGGGACCCCTCCCCCCGACCGCCCCCGGACCCTGACGGGACCGGGGGCTCCGCCCCCCGAACCCCCGCCGGCCCGGCGGGCACGCCGGAGGCCCCCGTCGCCGTGCGGCGGCGGGGGCCTCCAAGGGCGTTGCGGCGTCGCTACGCCTTCGGCGCGTCGCCGCCCTCGGTCGGCGCGTCCGCGTCTGCGTCCGCGTTCGCCGACGCCGGCGTCTCGACCTCGGCCTTGGCCTCCGCCTCGGCCTTTGCCTCCGGCTTCGTCTCCGCCTTCGTGATCTCCACCGACTCCCTCGCCCCCGGGATCGTCAGCAGCTCCGCGTTCTCCGGGTGGTGGCATGCCACGCGCTGGCCCGGGCGGAGTTCCACGAGCGGCGGCTCCTGGGTCTTGCAGAGGTCCGTGGCCTTCCAGCAGCGGGTGTGGAAGCGGCAGCCCGGCGGCGGGGCGATCGGGGACGGCACGTCTCCGGTGAGGAGGATGCGGTCGCTCTTCGCGCCCCGGCGGCGCGGGTCCGGGATCGGAACCGCGGACATCAGGGCCCGGGTGTACGGGTGCATCGGGTTCTCGTACAGGGACTTGCGGTCCGCGAGCTCCACGATCTTGCCCAGGTACATGACCGCGATGCGGTCCGAGACGTGCCGGATGACCGACAGGTCGTGGGCGATGATCACGTACGTGAGGCCGAGCTCCTGCTGGAGGTCGTCCAGGAGGTTGACCACCTGCGCCTGGATGGAGACGTCGAGGGCCGACACCGGCTCGTCCGCGACGACCAGCTTCGGCTTCAGCGCCAGCGCGCGGGCGATGCCGATGCGCTGGCGCTGGCCGCCGGAGAACTCGTGCGGGTAGCGGTTGTAGTGCTCGGGGTTGAGGCCCACCAGGCCGAGGAGCCGCTGGACCTCCTTCTTGACGCCGCCCTCGGGCTCGACGCCCTGGAGCTTGAAGGGCGCCGAGACGATCGTGCCGACCGTGTGGCGCGGGTTCAGCGAGCCGTACGGGTCCTGGAAGATCATCTGGATGTCCCGGCGGAACGGGCGCATGCCCGACACCCCGAGGTGGGAGATGTCCTTGCCCTGGAACTCGACCCGGCCGTCGGTCGGTTCGAGGAGCCGGGTGATGAGCCGGCCCATGGTGGACTTGCCGCAGCCGGACTCGCCGACGACGCCGAGGGTCTCACCGGGCAGGACCTCGAAGTCGATCCCGTCGACCGCCTTGACGGCGCCGGTCTGGCGCTGGAGCAGCCCCTTCTTGATCGGGAAGTGCTTCTTCAGGCCGGTGACCTTGAGCAGAGGTTCCATGTTGTCGCTCACAGTTTCGGCGCAATCTCTTCGGTCCAGATGCGGGTCCGCTCCTCCTGCGGCATGTGGCACGCCGAGAAGTGGCGGTCCCCGGCCGGCGCCAGCTCCGGCCGCTGGGTGCGCGTGATGCCGCCCTTGGGGACGTCCGCGTACGGGCAGCGGGGGTTGAAGGCGCAGCCGCTCGGGATGTTGATGAGGCTGGGCGGGTTGCCCTTGACCGGGATGAGCCGCTCGGTCTGCTCACGGTCGATCCTCGGCATCGAGCCGAGCAGGCCCCAGGTGTAGGGGTGCTGCGGCTCGTAGAAGACGGACTCGGCCGGTCCGCGTTCGACGCAGCGCCCGCCGTACATGACGAGGATGTCGTCGGCGAGCTCGGCGACGACGCCGAGGTCGTGGGTGATGATGACGACCGCCGAGCCGAACTCCTTCTGGAGGTCCCGCATCAGGTCCAGGATCTGGGCCTGGACCGTGACGTCGAGCGCCGTCGTCGGCTCGTCGGCGATGAGCAGCGACGGGTTGTTGACGAGCGACATGGCGATCATGGCGCGCTGGCGCATGCCGCCGGAGAACTCGTGCGGGTAGTTGTCGAACCGCTTGGCGGGCTCGGGGATGCCGACCCGGTCGAGGAGTTCGACGGCCCGCCTGCGCGCCGTCTTCTTGTCGACGTCGTTGTGGACGCGGTACGCCTCCACGATCTGGTTGCCGACCGTGTAGTACGGGTGCATCGCGGACAGCGGGTCCTGGAAGATCATCGCCATCTCGCGGCCGCGCATCCGGCGGACCTCGTCCGGGTCGGCCGAGAGCAGCTCGCGGCCGTTGAGCCAGATCTCGCCGGAGATCTTCGCCTTCTGCCGGCCGTACTGGCCGACCGTGTGCAGGCCCATGATGCCGAGCGAGGTGACCGACTTGCCGGAGCCGGACTCGCCCACGATGCCGAGGGTCTTGCCCTTCTCCAGCTGGAAGCTGAGACCGTCGACCGACTTGACCAGACCGTCGTCGGTCGGGAAGTGGATCTTCAGGTCGCGTACGTCGAGGAAGGCGTCCGAGGGGGCTGACTTCCCGGCGGACTTCCCGGTGGCGACGGGTTCTCCCACCGCCGCGCCGGTCTTCGTCAGCTTGTCCGTCATGCGAGCCTCACTCGGGGGTCGATCACCGCGTACAGCAGGTCCACCACGAGGTTGGCGACGACGACGCACGCGGCGGTGATGAGCGTGACGGCCAGGATGAGCGGCAGGTCGCGCTCGTTGACGCCTCGGATGGCCAGGGCGCCCAGCCCGTGGAGGCTGAACGCGGTCTCGGTCAGGATCGCGCCGCCGACGAGGGCGCCGAGGTCCATGCCGAAGATGGTCAGGATGGGGGTCATCGTGGAGCGCATGGCGTGCTTGCCGAGCACGACCGACTCCGGCAGGCCCTTGGCCCGGGCCGTGCGGATGTAGTCCTCACCGAGGACCTCCAGCATGGTGGCGCGGGTGAGCCGCGCGTACATCGCCGCGTACAGGAAGGCGAGCGTCACCCAGGGCAGCAGCAGTCCGCCGAACCAGCCACCGAAGGACTCGGAGAGCGGCACGTACGTGGCGTCGACCCAGTCCAGTTGGGTGCGGAAGACCAGCATCGCCAGCATGGCGGTGAAGAAGATGGGGAGCGAGACGCCCGAGAGCGCCGTGATCATCGCCACGCGGTCGATGACCGTGCCCCGCTTGAGCGCGGAGACGACACCCGTGGAGACACCCAGGACCAGCCACAGCACGGCGGCACCGATCACCATGGAGAGGGTGACGGGGAAGGCCTCGACCAGCATCGACCAGACGTCCTGCTCACTGCGGAACGAGTAGCCGAAGCAGGGCGCCGCGCAGTGGATGGTGTCGCCACCACCGGTGTAGTCACGTCCGACGAAGATGCCGGAGACGAAGTGCCAGAACTGGACCAGGAGCGGCTCGTCCAGACCCAGCTTCTGCCGGACGGCCTCGATGGCAGCCGGATCCGCCTGCTTGCCGACGAACATCGCGGCAGGGTCACTGCCGGTCATCTTGGGGATGAGGAAGAAGATGCTGAGCGTCACGAGGGTGACGACGAGCAGCATCGCGACGACTGCGAAGAGCCGTCGGACTATGTATGCAAGCATGCGGTCGGCCGGTCGGCGGCCGGGGGACCCGATCGGGTCCCCCGGCCGCCGCCCTCGGCCATCACCTGCCCTTCGGACCTGGCGGCGGGTGGTGCGCCGGTGAAACGGAGCGGATTACTTGACGACGCCGAGCGACGCGTAGTCGTAGCGGCCGTTGTAGGCGTCCGCCGTGTACACGTTGGTCAGCCGGGAGCTGCGCCAGATGATGTTCTTCTCGTGGGTGAAGGGCAGGTAGACCGCGGCCTCCGAGACCTTGGTGTTGATCTGCTTGTAGAGCTCGCCGGCCTTCGCCGGGTCGGTCTCCTTCAGCGCCTGGTCGAACAGGCCGTTGACGGCCTTGTCGTTCAGCTCGGAGAAGTTGTTGTTACCGCTCTGGAGGATGAAGCGGCCGTCGACCAGCGGCTGGAGGAAGCCCTGGCCGGTCGGGAAGTCGGCGCCCCAGCCCATGATGATGATGCCGTAGCCCTTGTCCTTGACGACCTTCGGCGAACCGATGATGCCGGAGGTCTGGGCGCCGTCGAACTGGTCGATCTGGGCGTCGATGCCGACGGCCTTCAGCGACTGCTGGAGGGACTCGGCGGTCGCGATCTCGATCTTCTTGTTGTTGCGGACCGCGATGGTGGTCTTGAAACCGTTCGGCTTACCGCACTTCTTCAGCGCTTCCTTCGCCTTGGCGAGGTCCGGCGCGCCGGCGAGCTTGCCGTACGGGTCGGCCTTCGGGTCGGCGCCCTTGATCGCCGGCGGCAGCATGTTGGTGGCGATGTCGCCACCGGCCTGCGGGCCGCCGCGGGCGGTCTGGAGGGACTTCGAGTCGGCCGCGTAGATGATCGCCTTGCGGCACTCGATGTTGGGGATGACCGTCTGCGGGAAGACCGCGTAGCGGATGAAGCCCGTCTGCGGGTTGTCGATGTTGCCCTTGTGCTGCTGGAGCGCCTTCTGGCGGGCGGCGGAGCCGATGCCCGTCGCGTTGAGGTCGAGGTCGTACTCGCCCTCGATCAGGCGGTTGTCCATGTCGTCGGCGTTCGTGGTGAACGTGACGCTGATCTTGTCCGGGAGCGCCTTGCGGACGGTGTCCGTCTTGGCGTCCCACTTGTCGTTGCGGACGAGCTTGAGGGACTTGTTGGGAGTGTAGGACTCCCACTTGTACGGGCCGGACGAGAACGGCTTCAGGGTGTACTTGGCCTTGGTGTCCTTGTCCTGGCGGACCGGGGAGGCGGCGGGCATGGCCAGCATCTGCAGGAAGTCACCGTTGGCGACCGGCAGCTTGAAGATGATGGTCTTGTCGTCCGGGGTCTCGATCGCCTTGAGGCCGAGCTTGTCCGCGGAGGTGTCCTTGTACGGGCCCTTGTACTCGCCCTTGGGGTCGAGGACCTGCTGGAGGTAGATCGGGCCGCCGGAGAGGACGTCCTGGGCCCAGATGCGCTCGATGCCGTACTTGATGTCCTTGGAGGTGATCGGCTTGCCGTCCTCCCAGGTCACCCCGTCCTTCAGGGTGAAGGTGTAGGTGAGGCCGTCGGCCGAGACCTTGCCGGCGTCGGTGGCGAGGTCCGGGACGAGCTCGGTGGAGGCGGCGCCCGGCTCGGCCTTGAAGGTGACCAGCTGGCGCGTGTAGTAGCGGGAGAAGTCCCACATGAAGCCGTAGTAGCCGCGCTGCGGGTCCCAGAAGTCCGCGTCCTGCGAGCCGATGAACTTCAGCTCGCCGCCCTTCTTGTCGGAGGCGTTGGCGACCTTGTTCACGGCGGCGTTGAAGCCGGCCGCGCCGGTCTTGCCCTTGTCGCCACCGGTCTCGGTGCCGCCGCCGCAGGCGGTGGTGACGACCATCGTGGCCGCCGCGAGCAGCGCGCCTGCGGCGATTCTGCGCCTCTGAGAGCTCATCATGGGTCTCGCAACCTCCGGGTAGTGGCGGCCGATACGGCGGTCCGCCGATTTGGGGTGGGCCTCCTGTCGCCAGCGGCAGGGGCGGGTCTTGCGTGTCGGCGAACGGTCAGCGGGAGCCCTTCGGGTCGAGCGCGTCACGCACGCCGTCGCCGAAGAGGTTGAACGCCAGAACGGTGATGAAGATCGCGAGGCCCGGGATCACCATGAAGAGCGGGTCCGCCTCGTAGGTGGTGATGGCCGTCGACAGCATCTGCCCCCACGATGCGGTGGGGGGCTTCACGCCCGCGCCGAGGAAGCTGAGCGCCGCTTCGGTGAGGATGTTGGTGGGGATCATGAGGGTCGCGTAGACCGTGATCGGGGCGATCAGGTTGGGCAGCAGCTCGCGGCGCAGGATGTAGATCCGGCCGGCGCCCAGGCTCTGGGCGGCCTCGACGTACTCGCGGTTGCGCAGCGAGAGGGTCTGGCCGCGGACGATGCGGCCCACGTACGGCCAGCCGAAGAAGCCGATGACCACGATCAGGGCGGCGATGCGGACGCCTGAGCCGTCGAGGCCGAGGAGCGAGTTCGGCAGGACCGAGACCAGGGCGATCGTGAAGAGCAGCTGGGGGAACGCGAGCATGACGTCCATGACCCTGCTGAGGGCCGCGTCGATCCAGCCGCCGAAGTAGCCCGCGACGATGCCGAGGACGGTGCCGAGGACGACGGCGAAGACCGCCGCCGCGACGGCGACGAGCAGCGAGATCCGGGTGCCGTAGACGATGCGACTGAAGACGTCGCGGCCGTTGACGGGCTCGACGCCGAAGAGGAACTCGGAGCTGACACCGCCCCAGGAGCCGATCGGGGTGCCGAAGAGGGGGTCGATCTGGTCCTCGTGGAACTCGTCCGGCGGGTGGCCGAGGAGGCCGACGATGACCGGGGCGAAGAGCGCGACCAGGACGAGGAAGAGAACGACGAAGGCGCCCGCGAGGGCCAGTTTGTCGCGCTTGAGGCGGGTCCAGGCGATCTTCCAGGGCGAGCGGCCCTCGATCGCCTTGGCGGAGCCGCCGGACTTGTCCGGTGTGCCGGGTGCGTCGGGCGCGGCGACGACGGTGGCGGTCGACTCGCCCGCACTCGTCTCGTGCAGTGGTGCCGTCATCGTGGTGAGGACCCCTCTCGGCCGCCGGTAGCCGGCCCTTGCCCGCCGCGGGTAGCGGCTCGGTGGAACAACCTGCTGGGCACCTGCTCGAAAGGAGCCGAACGCCCGGTGTTCCGGGGAGTCTTCAATGCGTTCACGATCACCCGCCAGCCCTGACGGGGAATGTTTGCTCAAACGTGATGCGGTGCTGCGACTTCCGTTATCCGGACGTCGCGATCACCTGAGCGGACCATCTCGGGGCCTCTTCCCCCCAATCGGACATGTCGCTCAACCGGGCGTTCGCCGTGATGAATTGGGGTGAACGACGGCCTCCGGAGGGAACTCCGGAGGCCGGTGGGACACGAAGGGGGAAGGGGTGCGTCTCAGTATCCGGACGGGGCCGGCGGCGGGTAGCCGTACCCGGGGGCGGGCGCGGAGCCGCGCCCGGCGTGCGCCTCGCGGTCGTAGAAGGGCCGCCCGTTCGCCCGCAGCCAGAGGGCCACCGGGTCGTACGCGTCGGAGAGCGCGACCGTCGAGACGGGCAGTCCTTCGGGTACGGCGCCGATCGACTGGCGCATCATCGCGCGGACCGTGTCCACGGCCGCCGCGGAGCTGTCGTACAGATCGAGACCGATGGCGAGGTACGGGGAGCCGAGCGCGGGCTGCACCCAGCCGCGGCGCAGCGCCCGGACGGCCGGGGTGCGGTGCGCGTTCTGCGTGAGCAGGGCGTAGAACTGCGGGATCTCCAGGGCGGGCTCGGTGACCCGCAGCGGCCCGGCGGGCATCCGGTCGAGGCCGGTGGCGATCCGGCGCAGATCGGCCCAGGGGACGCCGACACCGCCGCCGGGGGCGTGCGGATTCAGCCATACGCCCCAGCGGTCGGGGTAGAGGGCGCGGGCGATCTCGCGGCCGGTGACGAGCTCGTGGGCGCGGTTCCATCCGGAGGCGGCGAGTTCCTGGGCGGAGGTGACGCAGGGCGCGTAGCCGAAGCCGTCGACCTCCATGTTCCCGTACTGGGCCTCGGGCGAGCCGGGAGAGCCGTGCCAGAGCAGCATCCAGAGCTCACCGTCGGCGAGGGCGTGCAGCAGCTGCTCGTACGCGTCGTAGCGTCCGGGTGCCACCTGGCGCAGCATGTGCTCGACCCTCCCGGCCGCAGCCGTGCCTGACGCGCTCACCCTGGTCCCGCCCCTCTTTCGTTCACCACGTTCGTCCCGCTACCGATTCAGTTCAGCTTAGACAGGCCCTCTGTCACACGGCGGCGCGCTGGTAGAAGGGGCGCACCCGCTCCAGCATCCAGTCGCCGACCGGGTCCTGCGCCAGGTCGAGCAGGATGAGGTTGACCGGCCAGGCGACCTCGACGCGGCCGAGGGCGCGGCCGAGGGCGTCCAGGGGCGCGTTGCGGTCGACGCCGTCCCAGCCGGCGAGCTGGACGCCGATGAAGAGGGCGGGTTCGGTGCCCTCGACGCTGGCGAGGGCCCGGCGGGCGGTGGTCACCACGCCGGTGGCCTCGAACTCGGCGGAGGCGGCGGCGAGGAAGTCGACCGGGTCGTCCTGCCAGTCGGGCTCGAAGAGGCGGACGCGACCGCCGCTGGCGGGGCCGTCGAGCGGGGTGCGGCCCACCCGGCAGAGCTCGGCGACGGCGGGCGGGGGCAGCGGGACGCCGACGGTGCCGCCGGGGTTCACCGCGATGCCGAGCTGCGGGGGCAGACCGCGGGCGAAGTCACGGGCGGGGGCGACGGTGAAGGACATGTGGCTGCCGACGCAGGCGAGGAACTGCTGCTCGGAGCTGAAGACGGGCACGTAGGCCGCGCCGTCGATCTCCATGGTGGGCAGGTCGAGGTCGGGGCTGTCGGGCCCGCCGCCGTTGGGCAGGGGCACCCAGATCGGGCTGCGCCCGAGCACCTCGACCAGCCGGCCGCCGGCCGCGGGGTCGCCGAGTGAGGCGACAAGGACCTCTTCGAGCTCGTTGCCCGGCCACGTCACGTCCACGGTCGCGTTTCTCCTTCTCGCACGGCCTGCCGCACCGGCCGCCCCGGGCAGCACCCTAACGCCGCCCCGGGGGCGGCGTGGCCAAAAGGGTACGGAACCGGGAGGGTGCGGAAGCCGGGCGCCCGTCAGGCGGCCGCCCGGAAGCCGATTCTCCGCAGGGTGTCCGCCGCGTCCCGGTCGAGCAGGGTGGCGGAGGCGCAGCCGTGCGGAAGGCGGCCCGACTCGGCGGCGCCGACGAGTCGGGCGACGGCCCGCCGGTGCCGGGCGAAGGCGTAGGCGGAGACGCCGCGGCCGCGGGCGCGCTGTCCCTCGCGGGCGATGTCCGGGCTGACGTCGAGGAGGACCAGGTGCAGGGCACGGCCGCGCCGCCGGGCCTCGCGGGCGAGCCAGCCGCGCACCCAGGACTGGGTGCCGCAGTCGTGCACGACCACGCCGGCGCCGGAGCGCAGGGCGCGGCGCAGTCCCGCGTAGTGCGCGAGCCGGACCAGGGGGCGGTAGAGCGCGTACGGCAGGAGGCGGGGCATCCGGGCCTCCCATCGCTCGCGGGCGTCCTGGGAGTCGATGCCGGTGCCCTCGGCGGCGCGCTTCATGAGGGTCGACTTGCCGCTCCCGGGCAGGCCGGAGATCACCACGAGGTCGCCGGCCGCGAAGGTGAGGGCGCGGGGGCCGCGGCCGCCGCGCTCGCGGAGGTCGCGCAGGAGTCTGCCGCGCCGGCGGGTCCTCGCGCGGGCTCGCTGGGACGGTATGCCGGTACTCGGTGCGTACGCGCCGGTGTGCTGGATCCTCATCGCTTCTCCCCCTGCCGGGCCTTGGGAGACCCTTGCCCACAAAGTGTAAAGAAACGGTAATGAGACACAAGCGATGTGCCCCGCGTGGCTCGCGTGCAATGATGTCCGCGCCAGGCGCGCACAGTCGCCACACAATCGCATACCGGCCGCTCGAATCCGCGCGGGAGAGTTCCGGACCGCCCAGCGCGTCCGGACGCCGAAGGAGCAAGACCCTCCCTTGAATCTCTCAGGCCCCGTACCGCGTGGATGAGGCAGATCTGAAAAGCGGGACACCCTGCCGTGTCCCCACCCAAGGTGCAAGCCGAGTCTCTCGTGTGACGAGATGCTCTCGGTGAACCTCTCAGGTTCCATGACAGATGGGGAGGACGTCCTCGCCCGTCATGTGTTTCGTCACCGAACCGCCCTTGGGATCCGGGAGCCACCCCATGAGCACTGCCCCCCGTCTGACCGCCCTCGATGCGCTGCATCGTTCGCTGGGCGCGACCATGACCGACTTCGCGGGCTGGGACATGCCGCTCCGGTACGCGAGCGAGCGCGACGAGCACGTCGCCGTCCGCACCAAGGCGGGTCTCTTCGACCTGTCCCACATGGGCGAGATCACGGTGACGGGCCCGCAGGCCGTCGACCTGCTCGACTTCGCCCTCGTCGGCAACATCTCCACGGTGGGCAACGGCCGCGCCCGCTACACGATGATCTGCCAGGAGGACGGCGGCATCCTCGACGACCTGATCGTCTACCGCCTCGGCGAGACGGAGTACATGGTCGTCGCCAACGCCTCCAACGCGCAGATCGTCCTGGACGCCCTCGTGGCCCGCGCCGGCGGATTCGACGCCGAGGTCCGCGACGACCGTGACGCGTACGCCCTGATCGCCGTCCAGGGCCCCGAGTCCCCCGGCATCCTGAAGTCGATCACCGACGCCGACCTGGACGGGCTCAAGTACTACGCCGGACTGCCCGGCACGGTCGCGGGCGTGCCCGCGCTGATCGCCCGTACCGGCTACACCGGCGAGGACGGCTTCGAGCTGTTCCTGAAGCCCGAGCACGCCGAGGGCGTGTGGAAGGCGCTCACCGAGGCGGGCGAGGGCGTCGGCCTGATCCCCTGCGGCCTGTCCTGCCGCGACACGCTCCGCCTGGAGGCGGGCATGCCGCTGTACGGCCACGAGCTGACCACCGCGCTCACCCCCTTCGACGCCGGCCTCGGCCGGGTCGTGAAGTTCGAGAAGCCGGGTGACTTCGTCGGCCGCAAGGCCCTGGAGGCCGCCGCCGAGCGCGCCGAGACCGCCCCGCCGCGCAAGCTCGTCGGCCTGATCGCCGAGGGCCGCCGCGTCCCGCGCGCCGGCTTCTCCGTCGTCAAGGACGGCGTGGTGATCGGCGAGGTGACCTCCGGTGCCCCGTCCCCGACCCTCGGAAAGCCGATCGCCATCGCCTACGTGGACGCGGCGCACGCCGCGCCCGGCACCGAGGGTGTAGGGGTGGACATCCGCGGTACGCACGAGCCGTACGAGGTCGTGGCGCTGCCGTTCTACAAGCGCCAGAAGTGACGCAGTCGTCTCATCCCGGGTCTCATCCCGCGAGACCCACGTTCACCAGCACTCCCCCGATCCAGGAGAATCAGGTCATGAGCAACCCCCAGCAGCTGCGGTACACCAAGGAGCACGAGTGGCTGTCGACCGCCGAGGACGGCGTCGCGACGGTCGGCATCACGGAGTTCGCGGCCAACGCGCTCGGTGACGTCGTCTACGCCCAGCTCCCCGCCGTCGGCGACACCGTCACCGCGGGCGAGACCTGCGGCGAGCTGGAGTCGACGAAGTCCGTGAGCGACCTGTACTCCCCCGTCACGGGCGAGGTCGTCGGCGCCAACCAGGACGTGGTGGACGACCCGTCCCTGGTGAACTCGGCTCCGTTCGAGGGTGGCTGGCTGTTCAAGGTGCGTGTCGCGGGCGAGCCGGAAGAGCTGCTCTCCGCCGACGAGTACACCGCGTTCTCCGCCGGCTGAGACCGGGCCCGAGACCCCTAGGGATCGATTCATGTCGCTTCTGAACACCCCTCTCCACGAGCTGGACCCGGACGTCGCCGCCGCCGTCGACGCCGAGCTCCGCCGTCAGCAGTCCACCCTCGAGATGATCGCCTCGGAGAACTTCGCTCCGGTCGCGGTCATGGAGGCCCAGGGCTCCGTCCTCACCAACAAGTACGCCGAGGGCTACCCGGGCCGCCGCTACTACGGCGGCTGCGAGCACGTCGACGTGGCCGAGCAGATCGCCATCGACCGGGTCAAGGACCTGTTCGGCGCCGAGTACGCCAACGTCCAGCCGCACTCCGGCGCCTCCGCGAACCAGGCCGCCCTCTTCGCCATCGCCCAGCCCGGCGACACGATCCTGGGTCTGGACCTGGCGCACGGCGGTCACCTCACCCACGGCATGCGCCTGAACTTCTCGGGCAAGCAGTTCAACGTGGTCGCGTACCACGTGGACGAGGCCGGCCTGGTCGACATGGCCGAGGTCGAGCGCCTCGCCAAGGAGCACCGCCCGAAGGTGATCATCGCGGGCTGGTCCGCCTACCCGCGCCAGCTGGACTTCGCCGAGTTCCGCCGGATCGCCGACGAGGTCGAGGCCAAGCTGTGGGTCGACATGGCCCACTTCGCCGGCCTGGTCGCCGCCGGTCTGCACCCGAACCCGGTCGCGTACGCGGACGTGGTGACCTCCACCACGCACAAGACGCTCGGCGGCCCCCGCGGCGGCATCATCCTGGCGAAGAAGGAGTTCGCGAAGAAGCTGAACTCCTCGGTCTTCCCCGGTTTCCAGGGCGGCCCGCTGGAGCACGTGATCGCGGCCAAGGCCGTCTCCTTCAAGGTCGCGGCCTCGGAGGAGTTCAAGGAGCGCCAGCAGCGCACCCTGGACGGCGCCCGCATCATCGCCGAGCGCCTGGTCCAGGACGACGTCACCGCCCACGGTGTCTCCGTCCTGTCCGGCGGCACCGACGTCCACCTGCTCCTCGTCGACCTGCGCGACAGCGAGCTGGACGGCCAGCAGGCCGAGGACCGTCTCCACGAGGTCGGCATCACGGTCAACCGGAACGCCGTTCCGAACGACCCGCGCCCGCCGATGGTCACCTCGGGTCTGCGCATCGGTACGCCGGCGCTCGCCACCCGCGGTTTCCAGGCCGAGGACTTCACCGAGGTCGGCGACATCATCGCGGAGACCCTGAAGCCCGGCTTCGACGCCGACAAGGCCGCGTCGCTGAAGGCCCGGGTGACGGCTCTCGCCGACAAGCACCCGCTGTACCCCGGCCTGAAGTAGTTTCGTACCCTTTTGTTCGTACGAACGTTTGGGGCATCGCGCACACTGAAAGGTGGGCGCGGTGCCCCACCCCATGTCGTGCTCCGTTCCGATCTTCCTGCTCCGTTCTGCACCACCCCGGCAGACAACGGCGTCTAGCCCCCACAAGGAGTCCTCCCGTGGCCATCTCGGTCTTCGACCTGTTCTCGATCGGCATCGGCCCGTCCAGCTCCCACACGGTGGGCCCGATGCGCGCGGCCCGGATGTTCGCCCGCAGGCTGAAGAACGAGGGCCTGCTCGCCCACACCGCGAAGGTACGGGCGGAGCTGTACGGCTCGCTCGGCGCCACCGGCCACGGCCACGGCACCCCCAAGGCGGTGCTCCTCGGCCTGGAGGGCAACTCGCCCCGCACGGTGAACGTGGAGACGGCGGACGAGGAGTTCGAGCGGATCAAGGCGAGCGGCCGGATCAACCTGCTCGGCGCGCACGAGATCCCCTTCGACTTCGACGAGGACCTGATCCTGCACCGCCGCAAGGCGCTGCCGTACCACGCCAACGGCATGACGGTCTTCGCGTACGACGCCGAGGGCGCCCTCGTCCTGCAGAAGACGTACTACTCGGTCGGCGGCGGCTTCGTCGTCGACGAGGACGCCGTCGAGGGCGAGAACCCGATCGTCCCCGAGGACACCGTCCTGAAATACCCCTTCCGCACGGGCGACGAGCTGCTGCGTCTCGCCAAGGAGACCGGTCTCTCGATCTCCGCGATGATGCTGGAGAACGAGAAGGCCTGGCGCACGGAGGAGGAGATCCGCGAGGGCCTCCTGGAGATCTGGCGGGTCATGCAGGCCTGCGTCTCGCGCGGCATGTCCCGCGAGGGCATCCTGCCCGGCGGCCTGAAGGTGCGCCGCCGCGCCGCGAACACGGCCCGCAAGCTGCGCTCCGAGGGCGACCCCGCGGCCCACTCGATGGAGTGGATCACCCTCTACGCGATGGCAGTGAACGAGGAGAACGCGGCGGGCGGCCGGGTGGTCACCGCCCCGACGAACGGCGCGGCCGGCATCATCCCCGCCGTCCTGCACTACTACATGAACTTCGTGCCCGGCGCCGACGACGAGGGCGTCGTCCGCTTCATGCTCGCGGCGGGCGCGGTCGGCATGCTCTTCAAGGAGAACGCCTCCATCTCCGGCGCCGAGGTCGGCTGCCAGGGCGAGGTCGGCTCGGCCTGCTCGATGGCGGCGGGCGCCCTCGCCGAGGTCCTCGGCGGCACGCCCGAGCAGGTGGAGAACGCGGCCGAGATCGGCATGGAGCACAACCTGGGCCTGACCTGCGACCCGGTCGGCGGCCTGGTCCAGATCCCGTGCATCGAGCGGAACGGCATGGCGGCGGTCAAGGCCGTCACGGCGGCGAAGATGTCGATGCGCGGCGACGGCAGCCACCTGGTCTCCCTCGACAAGGTCATCAAGACCATGAAGGAGACCGGCGCGGACATGAGCGTCAAGTACAAGGAGACCGCGCGCGGCGGTCTCGCGGTGAACATCATCGAGTGCTGAGGCGGCCGCCGCTTCTGTTCCGCTTCGTCCCGTGAGGTGATCGTGGGCCTCGCGCGGCCTACAATCCGCGGCCTCGGATGATCACGGACACCGGACGAGGCGGAGAAGCGATGCGGATACCCAGCGTGTGGGCGGCGGCGGGGCTTGCCGTCCTCGTGGCGGTGAGCGGCTGCGGGACGGAGCCGTCCCCCGAGCCGGCGGCCGGGAGCGCGTCGGCCTCCCCGCCTTCCTCCCGCACGCCCTCCCGTACGCCGGACAGCCCGAAGGCCACCGAGGACGGCCCGGCCGGGCCGCTGGCACGCGCGGAGGCGGCCATGGGCGCCGAGGCGGGGTGGACCTTCGCCGTGACGGGCGAGGAGTCGCTGACGCAGTCCGGCGCGCCCGCGAGCACCGCCTCGTACTCCGCCGCCGTGGAGCGGACCGACAGCCCGCGGGCCCTGCACCAGAAGGGCACGATCCTGCGCAAGGGCCGGCGGACGGCCGAGGAGCTGTTCGCCGTGGACGGCACCGGGTACGTGCGCGAGGGCGGTTCCGGTGCGCCCTGGCGCAAGGGACCGCTGACCGATCCGGAGATCGCCGCGAAGGTGGAGGACCCGCTGACCGTCCTGGACTCGTTCGCGGACTACGCCGGGCGCGGCGAGCGGATCGAGGTCAGCAGGACCGGGGGCGAGATCCGGCTCCGGGTCCGGATCTCCGCCGGACACCTCTCCGACCGCACGGAACGGCCGGCCGTCGCGAAGGCGGCCCGGGAGTTCCGGCCCACCCTGGACAAGCTGCGGAAGGCCGGGGTCACGGCGGGCGAGGAGCGGATCGTCCTGACGGGCCTGGAGGAGACCCTCGTCCTCGACGCGCGCACCCACCGGATGACCTCCTACCGCTCCTCCTTCGGGTTCGCCGTCCCGCACGAGGGCCGGCAGCTCCGTTACGAGCAGCGGCTCGGCGCGGACACCCGGTCTCCCTTCGCCGGCCGGATCGAGGTCCCCGTCGCCGCGTCCTCCTGAGGAGACCGCGTCAGGGCGTGAGCCAGTGCGGGTCCGGGACGACCGTGAGGAGCACCGAGACGACCACGACCACCGCGAGCACGGCCACCTCGATCCGTGCCGGGGCCTCGGCGTCCCCGCCGGACAGCATCCGGCTCCTGGCCGCCAGGGCCAGCAGGCTGACCATCCCGAACAGCAGCAGCTTGACCAGCAGGATCCGCCCGTAGGCCGTGGTCAGGACGGCGTCGAGCGGCAGCCTGCGCAGGGTGGAGACGGTGCCGGTGACCGCGAGGGCGGCGTACACGCAGGCGGCCATCCGGGCGTAGCGGACGAGGACGTCGCGCCCGCCGCGCCGCAGCCGCATGGTGCGCAGCACGTACAGGAGCGTGCCGAACCAGAGCGAGGCGCCCGTGAGGTGGACGACGGTGAGCCCGATGCCGAGGGCCGGGGTGGACGTCTCGGGGTGGGCGCGCATCGCCTCGGCGACGACCGCGACGGCGAGCGGCGCGACGGCGAGGGCCGGGCGCCGGGAGGCGGCGCACAGGGCGGCGAGGGCGAAGGCGTTGGCGGTGACGAGCAGGAGGCGTCCCTCGCGGAGCCCGTACGCGACGGGCGGGCTCAATCCGCTGACGGCGGTGAGGAGCAGCAGGAGCCCGGCGGAGGCGGCCGTGGCAAGCAGGGCGGCGGGAACGGAGAGGGCGCGGGGTCGTGGCCCCTCCCCGGCGAGACGGCGGCCGGCGAGTTCGCCGACGTGCACGGCCAGACCGGTGAGGACGAGGAACCGCAGCAGCGTGGTGGTGCCCGCAGCGGGTATTCGGAGCTCGCCGGTGCCCGTCTGGGCCAGGCCCGTGCCCAGGAGGGCGAGGACGACGACAGCGCTGACGACGACCGCGGCGAGGACCGCCGCCGTCAGACGGCTCGGGGTACCGAAAGGTCCGGGAAGCGTCACCGGACGATCGTCACCGAGCCCCGGACGGGCGGCAACTCAGGCCGGCGCCGCCCGCCGGGGCCGACGGATCAGGCCTTGCTGAGGTGCGCCCAGAACTCGTCCCAGGACAGGACGCCGTCGCCGTTGTCGTCACGCTGCTTGATGAGGGCCTCGGCGACCGTCTCGGTGACGTTGAAGTCGCCCAGCTGCGCCATGAGGCTCTTGTACTCCGCGGCGGTGATGAAGCCGTCCCCGTTCGCGTCGAACTTGTTGAATGCCGTGCGTGCCGACTCGATGTCCGCCACTGCTTCCGCCCCTTCTCGGTACTTCTCTGACGGTGGTCAGATTAGCTGGCCCGGTGACGGCGGCGGACCCAGGCCTTGGACCGACCGGCGCATGAGGGCAGGTCGGCCTCACCGGAAGATGCCGGTGTGGCCGAGGGAGTACCGGCCGGGCTGGGGGTAGACGGCGAGGCCGTGGGGGCCGCCGCCGACCGGGATGCGGGCCAGCTGCTTTCCGGTCGTGGTGTCGATGGCGTACACCTCGGAGTCGTAGCGGCCGGAGAGCCACAGGACCTTGCCGTCGGCGGAGACGCCGCCCATGTCGGGGGAGCCGCCGTCCGGCAGCCACCACTTCTTGGTGAGCTTGTTCTTCGCGAAGTCGAAGACGGAGACGGAGCCCTCTCCGCGGTTGGGGACGTACATCTCGCGCGAGTCCCGGCTGATGTAGAGGCCGTGGCAGCCCTTGCCGGTGGGCAGGAGCGTCGGGGTGGTGAACTTCTCGCCGTCGAGGACCCACATGCCGTGGGCCATCATGTCGGCGATGTAGAAGGTCTTGCCGTCGGGGGAGATCTTCACGTCCTGCGGCATGGCGCCCTCGAAGGGCAGTCTCTGCTGGCCGATCACCTCCATCTTCTCGGTGTCGACCTTGAGGAGTTCGCCGGAGAACTCGCAGGAGACGACGAAGTAGCGCCCGTCGGCGGAGAAGTCGGCGTGGTTGACGCCGTAGCAGCTGACCGGGACGGTCTTCTTCCGTTCCATGGTGTGGGGGTCGCGGAAGACGAGTTCGCGGTCGAGGGAGGCCATCACGACGGCGTACTTGCCGTTGGGCGTGAAGTAGAGGTTGTACGGGTCGTGGACCTCGACGGGCTTGCCCGCGACGCCGGTGGCGGGGTCGATGGGGGTGAGGGTGTGACCCCGGTTGTTGTTGACCCAGAGGGTCTTCATGTCCCAGGAGGGGACGACGTGCTGGGGCTGGATGCCGACCGGGATGGTCTCGATGACCTGGTACGTGGCCGGGTCGATGACCGAGACGGTGTTGGAGTTGGTGTTGGGGACGTAGACCCGGGAGGGGAAGTCCTTGACGACGGGGGAGAGCCGGTTCGGCCGGTCGGCGGCGTAGACGTCGTTCGGGTCGAGGACGGGCGGCATGCCGGGGAGTCCCGCGGGGGCGGGGGCCGGCTTGCGCACTGCGGGGGCGGCGGCCTTCTTCACGGGGGCGGCGCCGTCGCCGGGGTCCCCGCTGCCGCAGGCGGTGAGGGTGGCGAGGAGGGCGGCGGCGAGGAGGGTCCTGGTGCGCCGGGAGAGGTGTGCCATCAGGTCAGCAGCTCCGTGGTGGTGACCGCGCGCAGCCCGCGGCGGTCGAGGTCGGCGAGGAGGAGGGGCAGGGCGACGGCGGTGTCCGGGTAGCCGAAGTGCAGGCTGACGACGGATCCGGCGCGGACCGTGCCGGTGACGTTGCGGACGACGGCGGTGGCGCCTGGCGAGGTGAAGTCGAGGGAGTCGACGTCGTACGAGAGGACGTGCGGGTATCCGGCGCGGTGTGCGGCGCGCAGGACGGCGGGGGCGGCGTGCCGGGTGCGGGAGGGCCGGAACCAGGTGCCGATGGAGCCGGTGAGGCGGCGCAGCCGGGTGGCGCAGGCCTCGATCTCGGCGTGGGCCTGGGCCTCGGTCATGGCGTTGACGTCGGTGTGGTGCTGGGTGTGGTTGCCGAGGTCGTGTCCGCCGTCGAGGACGCGGCGGGCCATGCCGGGGTGGGCGTCGAGCCAGCTGCCGACGGCGAGGACGGTGACGCGGGCGCCGGCCTTCTCCGCCTGGGTCAGGAGCGTGCGGGCGAGGGCGGGGTCGCCCTGGCCGTGGAAGGTGAGGGCGACCAGGGGCCGGCCGCGGGGGCCGTGGGTGATCTCGGCGGGCTGTCCGGGGAGGCGCCGCGGGGCGGGGGCGGCGGCGGGTGCGGGGGCGGGGCGCCGGGGGACGGGGCCGGAGGAGCGGGGCCCCGGGGCAGGGGAGCCGGTGCCGCAGGCGGTGGCGAGGGCTCCCGCGAGGGCGGTGGCGGCACCTGCCCTGAGGGCTCCGCGGCGGTCGGTCGGCTTCACCCGGCCATTCAAAGCCGTCGATGCCCGATTTATTACGATTAGGCCAATTCAGGACGTTTACAGGCGCCTCGTGGAGCGTCCACCATGCGGACGAGCCGGGGAAACAAGCCATGAACCGCATAGTCATTCACAGTTTGCAAGGTGAGTGCTCCATGTCACCAACGATTCACTATCAAACTGTCCGGTTTCATCCAAGATTGCCCCGCTAGGGACTTTTGGCGGCAACGCCACCTGTCTGCCATAGTCGGAGACACGACCCCCATTGACCCGGGCCAGGTCGACATAGCAGCCGTGGATACACCCCCCCGTCCACGGCGCACCACACGGAAGCCCCCAGCTGCCTCACCACGGCGCACGGGGGCTTCCGTGCGTTCACGGCCGGTCGGCGACCCGCATCTCGAACCAGGTCGTCTTGCCGCGCGGGGCCAGGTCCACGCCCCAGCGGTCCGAGAGCTTGTCGACGAGGAAGAGCCCCCGGCCGCTGACGTCGAGCTCGTGCACCGGCATCAGACAGGGCAGTCCGCGCGAGGGGTCCCGGACCTCGATCCGGATCCAGCCGCGCCGCCGCTGTAACCGCAGGGCGAAGACCCGGGCGCCGGTGTGCCGGACCGCGTTCCCCACGAGTTCGGAGACGAGGAGGACCGCGTGTTCGGCGATCTGCGGGCCGAGGCCCCACTGCCGCAGCACCACGTGATGGGTGAGCCTGCGGGCCAGCCACGCGGACTCCGGACGGGACGGCAGCCGGACGTCCTCCTCCGCCGGATTACCGTACAACTCCACTGCCTCGGCGGCCTGTTCGTCATCCGCGGCCGGTGACCACCGCGCTGCGGCGGCGCTGCCGCGCTGCCACGGTTGTTCCCTACCCTCCAGGCCCGCCATGCCCCCCATCATGGCCGCACGGAGACGTCCGCGGGGGCCGTTCCGGTGGAATCGGCCCCCTGGAACATCCGTCAGGCGAACTTCGCCTTCCCCGGGCCCTCCTCGACGAAGCTGCGCATGCCGCGCTCGCGGTCCTCCGTAGCGAACAGACCCGCGAACCAGGTGCGCTCGATGGCGAGACCGGTGTCGATGTCGGCCTCCAGACCCTGGTCGATCGCCTCCTTGGCGGCCCGAAGGGCGACCGCGGGACCCTGCGCCAGCTTCGCGGCCCAGGCGTGCGCCTGCTCGTACACCTCGGCGGCCGGCACGACCCGGTCGACCAGACCCAGCGTCAGGGCCTCGTCGGCCCTGACCATCCGGCCGGTGAAGATGAGGTCCTTCGCCTTGGAGGGGCCGACCAGGCGGGACAGGCGCTGGGTGCCGCCCGCACCCGGGATCAGGCCGAGCAGGATCTCCGGCTGCCCCAGCTTCGCGTTGTCGGCGGCGATCCGGTAGTCGGCGCAGAGCGCGAGCTCACAGCCGCCGCCGAGGGCGTAGCCGGTGATGGCGGCGACGACCGGCTTGGGGATGCGGGCGACGGCGGTGAAGGAGTCCTGGAGGGCGCGGGAGCGCTTGACCATGGCCACGTGGTCCATGACCTGCATCTCCTTGATGTCCGCGCCGGCCGCGAACACCTTCTCGCCGCCGTACAGGATCACGGCCCGCACGTCGTCGCGGTCGGTCGCCTCCTGGGCCAGCTCGCGCAGCCGGTCCTGGGTGGCGACGTCCAGGGCGTTCATCGGGGGGCGGTCGAGGCGGATCGTGCCGACGCCTTCGGCGACTTCGAGGTTCACAGTCATGAGGGAAGGTTAGTGTCCGTTAACGCGAAGGGGCCCGGTGCTGTTGCTCACAGCACCGGGCCCGCACTCCGTCGCGTACGGCTACGCGATCCACTCCGACCAGGGCATGTTCCAGCCGTTCAGGCCGTTCTCCGGCTTGATCTGCTTGTCCTTGGAGTTCTTCACGACGACGACGTCGCCGATGATCGAGCGGTCGTAGAACCAGGCGGCCGGCATGGAGCTGTCGCCCGCGCCCCGCGCGTCCTGGAGGCCGACGCAGCCGTGGCTGACGTTGGAGGAGCCGAAGGTGCCGGCCGAGGCCCAGTAGTTGCCGTGCACGAAAGTGCCGGACTGGGACAGGCGCATCGCGTGCGGCACGTCCTTGATGTCGTACTCGCCGCCGAAGCCGACGGTGGCCCCGTTCATGCGGGTCACCTTGAACTTCTCGCTGATGACCATCTGACCGTTGTACGTGGTCGTCGACGGGGCGCCCGCGGTGATCGGGATCGTCTTGATGATCTTGCCGTCGCGCTCGACCTTCATCGTCTTGGCGCTCGCGTCGACCGTGGAGACCTGACGGCGGCCGATGGTGAAGGAGACCTTCTTCTTCTGCTTGCCGTAGACGCCCGGGCGGCCCTCGACGCCGTCCAGGTTGAGCTCGACGGTCACCTTGGTGCCCGCGGCCCAGTAGTTCTCCGGGCGGAAGTCGAGGCGGTCGTTGCCGAACCAGTGGCCCTCGATCTCGACGGCGGGAACGGCCGTCACCTTGATGGCCTTCTCGACGGCCTCGGGGTCGGTGATGCCCCGGGTGAAGTTGATGGACACCGGCATGCCGACGCCGACGGTCGAACCGTCCTCCGGCGTGTAGTGGCCGATGAAGGTGTTCTTCGGGACCAGGGTGGTGAAGGTGGTGTCCTTCGCCGACTCACGGCCCTCGGCGTCCTTCGCGACCGCGTGGACCTTGTACTGCGTGGCCGCGGCCAGGTGGGCGGTGGGCGTCCAGCTGGCGCCGTCCGCCGCGATCTCGCCCTCGACCGCGGTGCCCTTGGAGTCGGCGACCGTGACCGTGGTCAGCTTGCCCTGGGCCGCGGTGACCTTGAGGGCCCCGCTGGTGGCGACCGCGTCGGCACCGTCCTTCGGAAGGATCGTCACGACCGCCTGGGAGGCGGCGTTGTCCTGCTTGCCGCCGCCCTGGGCCGCCGGTCCCTGTCCCCCGTTGCCGCCGGCGGGCGTCTCGCCGCCGCCGCAGGCGGTGAGCACCAGGAGCATCGCTCCCGCCGCGAGGGCCTGCAGCCGGACGCCCCCGCGTCGTCGGCCGCGTCGCCCGGTCGTCCCTACCGATGTCCCCGATATCGGCTGCCCGTTCACTGTGGTCGTCTCCCCTCACACGGCCTGGCACCGCCACGGCCCCACCCCCGTGCGCATTCACTCGCGCACACGGCGCTAGATAATCACACCGCAGGACACGAAAGATCCTCGTGAATGTCACCGTTCCGTCCCGATCGATCTGCTAGGACGACGGGCGTGCACGGCGGTGCGAGGGGGACAGGAGGTCAGTGCAGCGCGGAGCCGGCCTTCCACCGGTCCCACTCCATGTTCCAGCCTCCGAGGCCGTTGTCGGGAGCCACCTTCCGGTCACGGGAGTTGACCACCTCCACCACGTCGCCGATGAGCGTCCGGTCGAAGAACCAGCCCGCGGGCGAGTCCGCGCTGCCGCCCTTCTCGTCCCGCAGTCCGACGCAACCGTGGCTGACGTTGGCGGAGCCGAAGGTTCCGGGCGAGGCCCAGTAGTTGCCGTGCAGGAAGGTCCCCGACTCGGTGAGACGCATCGCGTGCGGAACGTCCTTGATGTCGTACTCGCCCCCGAAGCCGACCGTGCGCCCGTCCATCCGCGTCACGTCGTACAGCTCGGTGACGACCATCTTCCCGTTGTACGTGGTGGTCTTCGGCGCCCCGGCCGTGATCGGCAGGGTGGCCAGGACCTCGCCGTCCCTCCTGACCTCCATGGTGTGCGCGGCGGCGTCCACCAGGGACACCTGGGAGCGGCCGACGGTGAAGCCGACCGTCTTGCGCTGGATGCCGTACACGCCGGGCGCCCCCTCGACGTCCCGCAGTCCGAGCTCGACGGTGACGCGGGTGCCCGGCTGCCAGTACGCGGCGGGGCGGAAGTCGAGCCGCTCCTTGCCGAACCAGTGGCCGACCACCTCCACCGGCGGCTCCGAGGTGATCCTGATGGCCCGTTCGACCTCGGCCCGGTTCTCGATCGGCCGGTTGAAGCCGAAGGAGACGATCATGCCGGTGCCGACCGTGGAACGATTCTCCGGTTTGAAGTAGCCGATGAAACGGCTCTCCGGCACCACGGTGGTGAAGGTGGTGTGCCGGGCGGAGCGGCGCCCGTGCGCGTCGAGCGCGACCGCGTCCACGCTGTACTTCGCGGCCAGCGCGAGCCGGGTGTCCGGCCGGGGCCGCCAGCGCAGCCCGTCCGCGGAGATCTCCCCGGCGACCCGGGTCCGCTGGGCGTCCTCCACCTGGACCACGGTCACCCGTTCGAGCCGCCCGCTGTCCACCCGCACCTCGACCGGGCCTTCGGCCGGCACCCCCCGGCTGCCGTCCTCGGGGCTGATCCGGATGACGTCACCCGGGGCTCTCGCCTTGCCCGGCAGGGAGACGTCGATGCCCCGTCCGCCGCCTTCTCCCGTGCAGCCCACGAGGCCCGCCATCAGTCCCGCCACCGCGAGGGCGTACCCCGCCCGCTTCCATACAAGTGTCACGCTCGGCCCAACGACGGGCACCCTCCAGGGGAAACGTGCGTACGGGTCATGTTGGGAGCGGGCCGGTGCGGGCAGAACAGGAGGAGGACCACGCGCGGGAGCGGCGGCCGGGACGCCGCCGCTCCCCCGCGTGCGGGCCCGACGAGCCGCGGGAGGCCGGAACGGTGGCGAGCACAGCCGAGCAGGAGGCGGTACCGGAGCATGCCCCGGAGCGGACGGGCGGTCCACCGGTGTGGCCAGGCGCCCCGACACCCCTGGGCGCCCGCTGCCGGGTCGGCCCCGACGGGATCGCGGGCACCAACTTCGCCCTGTGGGCGGGAGGGGCGGAGGCCGTCGAACTGTGCCTCTTCGACCCCGACGGGACGGAGCGGCGGCTGCCGCTGACCGAGCTGACCCATGAGATCTGGCACGGCTTCGTGCCCGGGATCGGGGCGGGACAGCGGTACGGCTACCGGGTGCACGGTCGCTGGGACCCGTGGACGGGCGCCCGGTGGAACCCGGCGAAGCTGCTCCTCGACCCGTACGCGCGGGCCGTCGACGGCGACTTCGCCCTTCCGCCGGAGGTGTACGGGCACGTCAGGGACTGGCCGCAGCAGCACGTCGCCGACACCGTCCGCGACGAGCGGGACTCCGCGCCGTTCGTCCCGAAGGGGGTCGTCGTCCAGGACGACGACGACTGGTCCGACGACCGCAGACCCAAGACGCCCTGGCAGGACTCGGTCATCTACGAGATGCACGTGAAGGGCTTCACCCAGCTCCACCCGGGCATCCCCGAGCACCTCCGGGGCACCTACGCGGGCCTGGCCCATCCGGCGGCGATCGAACACCTCGTACGGCTCGGGGTGACGGCGGTGGAGCTGCTGCCGGTGCACCAGTTCGCGCACGAGGACCACCTCCTCCGGCGCGGCCTGCGCAACCACTGGGGCTACAACTCCATCGGCTACTTCGCCCCGCACGCCGGCTACTCCTCCTCGGGGACGACCGGGCAGCAGGTCGGCGAGTTCAAACGGATGGTGCGGGCGCTGCACGCGGCCGGGATCGAGGTCATCCTCGACGTCGTCTACAACCACACGGCGGAGGCCGGCGAGTTCGGCCCCACCCTGTCCCTGAAGGGCATCGACAACCGCGGCTACTACCGGCTCCAGTCCGACGCCCGCCGGTACGCCGACTACACGGGCTGCGGCAACACCCTGCACGTCGTCCAGCCACAGGTGCTGCGGCTCATCACCGACTCCCTGCGCTACTGGGTCACGGAGATGGGCGTCGACGGCTTCCGCTTCGACCTGGCGGCGGCGCTCGCCCGCTCCATGCACGACGTCGACATGCTCTCCCCCTTCCTCGCGGTCATCGCCCAGGACCCGGTCCTGCGCCGGGTCAAGCTGATCGCCGAACCGTGGGACGTGGGCAACGGCGGCTACCAGGTCGGCGCCTTCCCGCCGCTCTGGACCGAGTGGAACGACCGCTACCGGGACGCCGTACGGGACTTCTGGCGCGGCGCGCTGCCCGACGTGCGGGACCTCGGCTACCGGCTCTCCGGCTCCAGCGACCTGTACGCCTGGGGCGGGCGCCGGCCGTACGCCTCCGTCAACTTCGTCACCGCGCACGACGGCTTCACCCTGCGGGACCTCGTCACGTACGAGCGCAAGCACAACGAGGCCAACGGCGAGGGCAACAGGGACGGCACCCACGACAACCGCTCCTGGAACTGCGGGACGGAGGGCGAGACCGACGACCCGGCGATCAGCGCCCTGCGCCTGCGCCAGCAGCGCAACCTCCTCACGACCCTCCTCCTCTCCACCGGCGTCCCGATGCTCGTCGCGGGCGACGAGATGGGTCGCACCCAGGGCGGCAACAACAACGCGTACTGCCAGGACAACGAGACGGGCTGGCTCGACTGGACCCTCCCGGACGACCCGGGAAGGTCCCACCTCCTCACCCTCACCCGCCGCCTGCTCGACCTGCGCCACCGCCACCCGGTACTGCGCCGCAGGGCCTTCTTCTCCGGCCGGGGCGCCGACGGGCTGCGGGACCTGGCCTGGTTCGGGGCCGACGGCACCGAGATGACCGAGCGGGACTGGTACACCCCGACGGCCACCATCGCCCTCTACCTGTCGGGCCGCGACATACCGGGCCGGGACGAGCGCGGCGAGCAGATCACCGACGACAGCTTCCTCGCCGTCCTCCACGCGGGCCCGGAGCCCCTCGACTTCCGCCTCCCTGGCCCGCCCTGGGCGGAGACGTACGAACTGACCGTCGACACCGCCCGCGAGGACCAGTCCGCCGCCCCCGGCACGGAGCACCGGGGCGGGGAGACGATCACGGTGGGGGGACGGTCGGTGGTGCTGCTGCGGGTCAGGGAGTGAGGCCGCGCGCCGGCCGGAAAACCGGATGAGAGGCGTCAGGGGCGAACCGTAAGGTCGCACCTGATGCCCGAGATACCTGTCGCCCCAGAGCCCCCCGCGCCCGCCGCCGCCCCCGACCGCTCGGCGGTACGGGCGCTGCTCCGTCTCTGGCCGTACGTGCGGCCCGTGCGGAGGCGCCTGTTCACCGCCGCGTTCGTCGCCGTCGTCGCCTCCTGCCTGTCCCTCGTCATCCCCCTCGTCCTGAAGTGGCTGGTGGACGGTCCCGTCGCGGACCGGGACCCCGGCGGGGTGTGGCTCGGAGCCCTCTACCTGCTGCTGCTCGGGATCACCGAGGCGGTGCTCTTCGGGTTCCGGCGCTGGCTGGTGGCCCGGCCGCTGGCCGGAGTCGAGGCGCGGATGCGGGCGGACCTGTACGGCAGGCTCCAGCGGCTGCCGATCGCCTTCCACGACCGGTGGGCGTCGGGCCAGCTGCTCTCCCGCGGCACGACCGACCTCATGCTGGTCCGCATGTTCCTGGCCTTCCCGCTGACGTTCCTCCTGGTCAACGGCGTGACGATCCTCGCGGGTTACGTCCTGCTGCTCGCCCAGGACTGGTCGCTCGGCCTGGTGCTGCTGACCCCGGTCATCCCCCTGGTGATCGTCTGCTCGGTGTTCGAGGGCCGGTACGGGGCGGTGGCGCGCCGCGCACAGGACCAGGTGGGCGACCTGACGACGGTCGTCGAGGAGAGCGTCCTCGGCATCCGGATCGTGAAGGGCTTCGGCCGGCACCGCAGCCAGGCCCTGGCCTTCCGGGACCTCGCGAGCACCCTGCGCGGCACGGAACTGGCCAAGGCCCGGCTGCTCGCCATGATCTGGGCCGTCATCACCGTCGTACCGGAACTGGCCATCGGCGCGGCCCTGGTGCTCGGCACGGTGCAGGTCGCGGACGGCGACCTGTCGGCGGGGACGCTCGTCGCGTTCCTGTCGACGGCCATGGCGCTGCGCTGGCCGGTGGAGTCGATCGGCTTCCTGCTCGCGATGAGCCAGGAGGCGGCGACCGCGACGGAACGGTACTTCGAGGTGATGGACGCCGACGAGGAACCGGACGCGCCCGCCCGCTCGGCCACCCCTGCGGAGGGTCCCGGCGGGGTGCGCTTCGAGGGCGTGTCGTTCCGCTACCCGGACGCGCCGCAGGACGCCCCGCCGGTCCTGGACGGGATCGACCTGCACATCCGCCCCGGGGAGACCCTGGCCCTGGTCGGCGGCACGGGCTCCGGCAAGACCACCCTGACCGCGCTCGTACCGAGGCTGCACGAGGCGTCCGCCGGGCGCATCCTGCTGGACGGCGAGGACATCGCCCTGATGGAACGGGACCGCCTGCGGTCCCTGGTGTCGATGGCCTTCGAGGAGCCGACGCTGTTCTCGGCCAGCGTCGGGGAGAACGTCCTGATGGGCGCCGGCCACGAGGCGGGCGAACCGGAGCTGCGACGCGCCCTCGGCGTGGCGCAGGCGGACGGATTCGTCGACCGGCTGCCCGACGGCACGGGGACCCAGGTCGGCGAACAGGGCCTGAGCCTGTCCGGCGGCCAGCGGCAGCGCCTCGCCCTCGCCCGCGCGGTCGTCGGCCGTCCCCGCTTCCTGATCCTGGACGACCCGCTCTCGGCTCTCGACGTCCACACGGAGGCCCGCGTCGAGGCGGCCCTCCGGGAGGTGCTGCGGGAGACGACGGCACTGGTCGTGGCACACCGCCCGTCGACGGTGATGCTGGCCGACCGGGTGGCGCTGCTGTCCCGGGGCCGGATCGCGGCCGTGGGCACGCACCAGGAACTGCTGCGGACCAGCGAGGAGTACGCCTGGCTGATGTCGGGCGAGGACAAGGGGACCGAGGACCGATGACGGACACCACGACCGACCGCACCGAGCCGCCCGGCGACCCCTTCGACCGCGACGACCTGCCGTCGCCCCCGGGGGCGACGGCCGCGCTGCTCCGCTCGCTCCTCTCGACCCACCGCGCGCGCGTCGCGTTCGCCGCACTGGTCATCCTGGTCAAGGAGGGAGCGATCCAGGCGGGCCCGCTGCTCGTCGCGTACGCCATCGACCGGGGCGTCCCCGCCTTCCGCGCCGGCGACCACGGCCCCGTCGTCGCGGTGGCACTGGGCTACCTCCTCTGCGCGGCGCTCGCGGGGGCCCTGCAGTACGTCTTCGTCCGTGGCGCGGCCCGCGTCAACCAGGACGTCCTGCTCGACCTGCGCGGCCGGATCTTCCGCCACGCCCAGGTCCTCAGCGTCGACTTCCACGAGCGCTACACCTCGGGCCGGCTGATCTCCCGCTCGACCACGGACGTCGAATCACTCCAGGAACTGCTCTCCGAGGGCCTCCAGGAACTGATCGGCGTGGTCCTCTCCTTCGTCTCGATCTCCCTGATCCTCCTCTGGCTCGACCTGGGCATCGGAGCGGTGGCGATCGCCTCCTTCCTCCCCCTCCACCTCCTCGTACGCCTCTACCAGAGGCGGGCGGGGGCGGTCTACGCCGAACGCTCCACGGCGATAGCGGGCGTGATCGTGAAGTTCGCGGAGACGATGAACGGCATCCGCCCGGTCCGGGCGTTCCGCCGGGAAGAGGTCAACGACAAGGACTTCGCGACCCTCAACCACCGCCACGAGCGGTCGAACGGCGACGCGCTCCTGGAGATGGCCCGCTACGTCGTCGGCTCGCGCCTGGTGGCGAACACGGCCGTCGCGGGCATGTGCCTGTGGGGCGCCTACCGGGTGGCCTCGGGCTCCCTCGAACTGGGCGTCCTGGCGGCGGCGGTCCTGTACATGCGGCGCCTGTACGACCCCATCGACCGCCTGGGCATGTTCCTCAACTCGTACGAGTCGGCGGCGGCGTCCCTCACCAAGATCGCGGGCCTGCTGGCCCAGGAACCGGGCGTACCGGAAACGAAGGCGCCGAAGGAGCTCCCGGCCCGCTCGGGCACCCCGGGCCGCGAGGTGACCTTCGACAAGGTCTCCTTCGCCTACCGGACGGGCGGCGAGATCCTGCCCGCCTTCGACCTGACGATCCCCCCGGGCCAGACGGTGGCGGTCGTCGGGGCGACGGGCGCGGGCAAGTCGACCCTGGCGAAGCTCCTGGCCCGCTTCTACGACCCCACGGACGGGGCCGTACGTCTCGACGGCGTGGACCTCCGCGACCTGGCCACCCCGGAACTCCGCCGGGGTGTCGTCATGGTCACGCAGGAAGCCTTCCTCTTCTCCGGAACGGTCGCGGAGAACATCGCGATCGGCAACCCCGACGCGAGCCGGCAGGAGATCGAGGCGGCGGCCAGGGCCATCGGGGCGCACGAGTTCATCGAGAACCTCCCGGACGGCTACGACACGGACGTACGCAAGCGCGGTGGCCGGATCTCGGCGGGACAGCGCCAACTCGTCGCCTTCGCCCGCGCCCTGCTCGCGGACCCGGCGGTCCTGATCCTGGACGAGGCGACCAGCTCGCTCGACGTGCCGGGCGAGCGGGCGGTGCAGCGGGCGATGGACACGGTCCTGGCGGGCCGTACCGCGGTGGTCATCGCCCACCGCCTCTCCACGGTGGAGGTCGCGGACCGGGTCCTGGTGATGGAGGCGGGCCGGATCGTCGAGGACGGCACGCCGTCGGACCTGATCACCCACGAGGGCCGCTACGCGGGCCTGCACCAGGCATGGCGGGAAAGCCTGGTGAGCTGAAGGCGACGGACAGCAGTGGGGGCCGGCACCCGGAACGGCCCCCACGACCGTCAAGCACGCACCCCCCGCAACAAGGCAACCGACACCCCGGCCGCGACAAGCGTCAGCACGGAGGCGGCGACAGCGGCCCCACCCATGGCCTCGACGAAGGCACTCCGCGCGACATCCAGCACAGGCCCGGGAAACCCGAGCGCACCCCCCAGCGTCTCCCGCGCGGCGGCAGGCGCGGAGGGGGGCATCGCGGCGCTGTAGACGGCGGCGCCCACCGACCCGAGGACCGCCATTCCGAGCGCCCCGCCCAGCTCCTGCCCCGATTCGAGGACGGCGGCGGCGGACCCGGCGCGCTCGGGCGGGGCCGCGCCGAGGGCGAGTTCGTTGGCGAGGGTCATCGCGGAGACGAGCCCGGCGGCGTAGACCCCGCCGCCGACGAGCACGACCCACAGCGGCGTGGCGCGGTCGACCCCGGCGAGCCAGGCGAAGCCGCCCGCCGCGGCGAGGAACCCGCCGCCCATGACGTACGCCCGGTCGACCCGCCGGGCGAGCGCCGCGGCCACCGGCGCGGCGACGAGGACGCCGCCGGTGGGGACGAGGCTCCAGAGCGCGGCCTCGAAGGGGCTCTGGCCGAGGACGGACTGCAGGTACTGGGTGAGGAAGACGGCGAAGCCGACGGTCGCGACCATGGCGAGCAGGTTGACGAGCACGGAGCCGCCGTAGGCGCGGGTGCGGACGAGTCCGAGGTCGACCATCGGATGGGCGAGTCGGGCCTGCCGGCGCACGAAGACGCAGGCGAGGACGACCCCGGTGGTGACGCCGAGGGCGGGCACCGGCGCCCACCCGTGCTGGGCGAGCTCCTTGATGCCGTGGATGAGGGGCAGCAGCGCGGCCAGGGAGAGAAGCGCGCTGAGCAGGTCGAAGCGCCCGCCACCGGTGGCCCCCTGGGACTCGGGAAGCAGCAGGGGTCCGAGGACGAGGAGCAGGGCCATGGCGGGCAGGTTGAGCAGGAAGACGGCGCCCCACCAGAAGTGTTCGAGCAGGGCCCCGCTGACGACGGGTCCGAACGAGATGCCGCTCGCCATGACGGCGGTCCACAGGGTGACGGCCTTGGCGCGCTGGGCCGGGTCGTGGAACAGGGTGCGGATGAGGGCGAGCGTGGACGGCATGAGGCAGGCGCCGGCGACGCCGAGGAGGGCGCGGGCGGCGATGAGGGTGCCGGGGCTGTGGGCGTAGGCGGCGGCGACGGAGGCGAGGCCGAAGAGGGCGGCGCCGCCGAGCAGGAGCCTGCGGCGGCCGACGCGGTCGCCGAGGGCGCCCATGGTGATGAGGAGTCCGGCGAGGACGAAGCCGTACATGTCGAGGATCCACAGCTGCTCCGTGGCGCCGGGGCGCAAGTCGGCGGCGATGGACGGGATCGCGAAGTAGAGGACGGAGATGTCCATGGAGACGAGGAGGAGGGGCAGCATGAGGACGCCGAGGGCGGCCCATTCGCGGCGGCCGGCACGGGCGGTGGGGCCGGGCCCGGGGTTCGTCATGAGTGAGGTCATGCGTGGAGGGAAGCAGGCGTGTGCGTACACCGCCATGCCCGCCCTAGTGCACCGCGGCGAATGCGCACCATCTCAACGCCCTCCTACGCGTACACCGTCCTGGCGCACTAGTACACTCCCGCCCGTGACGACCGAACCGCCCTACCTGGCCATCGCCGCCGAACTCCGCCGCCGTGTCCGGTCGGGCGAGCTGTCCCCGGGCGACCGGGTGCCGTCGACGCGGGCCATCACCCGCGAGTGGGGCGTGGCGATGGCGACGGCCACGAAGGCGCTGGGGGTGCTGCGCCAGGAGGGCCTGGTGCGGCCGGAAGCGGGCGTGGGCACCGTGGTCGTGCCCCTGGCGGGCCCGGACGCGCACCTGAAGAGGGGCCCGGACACCGAGCCGCTGTCGAGGGAGCGGCTGGTGGAGGCGGCCCTCGCGCTGGCCGACGCGGAGGGCCTGCACGCGCTGACGATGCGCCGGCTGGCGACGGCACTCGGGGTGTCGACGATGGCGCTGTACCGCCATGTGCAGGGGAAGGCGGAACTGGTGCGTCTGATGACGGACGCGGCGTGCGGGGAGGTGCCGTTGGGGCCCGTGCCGCGGGAGTGGCGGACGGGCCTCGAACAGGGCGCGCGCTGGCTGCGCGGGATGTACCGCCGGCACCGCTGGATGGCGCACGCCATGGCCTCGTTCACGCGGCCGGTGGCGACGCCGAACGCGCTGGCGTACCTGGAGTGGGTGCTGAAGTCGCTGCGGGGGACTCCGCTGACGTCCGCGGAGAAGCTGCACACGCATCTGCTGGTCTTCGCGTACGTGCAGGGCCTGTCGATGGCCGAGGACCTGGAGGAGCAGGCGCGCCAGGACACGGGGATCTCCGACGGCGAGTGGATGGAACAGAATGAGCCACGGCACGACGCGATCCAGGCGGGCGGCGCGTACCCCGAGCTGGAAGCGGTGACCAGCGGTGGCGACTTCGGTCTGGACCTGGACTCGCTCTTCGAATTCGGGCTTCGGCGAACGCTGGACGGCATCGCGTCCATGATCGACGAAACGTCCGGTTAACGAACACGGGCGTACGGGCAGCGGACGAATTTTGGCCAACTTCCCGCCGCACTCCTGACAGGTCCCCGTCAGCCCTGCCACTCTCTCCCCAACTCGCACCACCGTTCGGCGCTTCACCCGAACGGCTTCCGCGTCACCTGAACGTGCTCCACAGCTCTGCTTGCTCCGCCCGGACGGACCCCACCCAGTCCGCCGGTACCCCCCTCGCAAGAAGGAGTCTGCGTGAGATCCACGCCCAGCCGTCGCGCCACCGCGACCGGCGCTCTGATCGCTGCCGCCGCCATGCTCGCCGTGAGCGTCCAGACCGGTTCCGCCACCGCGGCCGACGATTCCTGGACCATCGCCCCCAAGGCCCAGCAGGGCACCTCGGCGAACCCCGGCAAGCTTCCGGCCGACCTCACCCCCGCCGAGCGCACCGCGCTCATCAAGGCGGCCGACGCCGACAAGGCCGCCACGGCCAAGTCCCTCGGCCTCGGCGCCCAGGAGAAGCTGGTCGTCCGCGACGTCGTGCAGGACCGCGACGGCACCACCCACACGCGCTACGAGCGCACCTACGCCGGGCTGCCCGTCCTCGGCGGGGACCTGATCGTCGCCGAGACGAAGGCCGGCGCGACCGCCTCGGTCACCAAGTCCTCCCGCGCGGAGCTGAAGAACGTCGACCTCACGGCCACGGTCGCCCCGGCCGCCGCCGAGAAGCAGGCCGTCGGCCTCGCCACGGCTGAGGGCTCGAAGGAGACGGACGCCGAGCGCGCCCCGCGCAAGGTCGTCTGGATGGCCTCGGGCGCCCCCGTCCTCGCGTACGAGACCGTCGTCGGCGGCCTCCAGCACGACGGCACCCCGAACGAGCTGCACGTCGTGACGGACGCGAAGACCGGCGCGAAGCTGTACGAGTGGCAGGCCGTGCACAACGGCACCGGCAACACGCAGTACAGCGGCTCGGTCACCCTCGGCACCGCGCCCTCGTACACGCTCACCGACACCACCCGCGGCAACCACAAGACGTACAACCTCAACCGGGGTACGTCCGGCACCGGGACGCTCTTCTCCGGTCCCGACGACGTCTGGGGCAACGGAACCCCGTCGAACCTGGAGACCGCGGGCGCCGACGCGCACTACGGCGCCGCGCTCACCTGGGACTACTACAAGAACGTGCACGGCCGCTCCGGCATCCGCGGTGACGGCGTCGGCGCGTACTCCCGGGTCCACTACGGCAACGCGTACGTCAACGCCTTCTGGCAGGACTCCTGCTTCTGCATGACGTACGGCGACGGCGCGGCCAACGCCAAGCCGCTCACCTCGATCGACGTGGCCGCGCACGAGATGACGCACGGCCTGACCTCCGTCACCGCCGGTCTGGTCTACAGCGGCGAGTCCGGCGGCCTCAACGAGGCCACCTCGGACATCTTCGCGGCGGCCGTCGAGTTCTACGCCAACAACGCCCAGGACCAGGGCGACTACCTCGTCGGCGAGAAGATCGACATCCGCGGCAACGGCACCCCGCTGC
The DNA here is from genome assembly GCF_000725545.1 of Streptomyces exfoliatus. Classification (GTDB taxonomy): domain Bacteria; phylum Actinomycetota; class Actinomycetes; order Streptomycetales; family Streptomycetaceae; genus Streptomyces; species Streptomyces exfoliatus. The sequence continues at coordinate 110,152 of NZ_JNZP01000018.1, forward strand.
GCTACATGGACAAGCCGAGCAAGGACGGCTCGTCCAAGGACTACTGGTACTCCGGCATAGGCAGCGTCGACGTCCACTACTCGTCGGGCCCGGCCAACCACTGGTACTACCTGCTCTCCGAGGGCAGCGGCACCAAGACCGTCAACGGCGTGAACTACGACTCGCCGACCTCGGACGGCCTGCCCGTCACCGGCATCGGCCGTGACAAGGCCTCGCTGATCTGGTTCAAGGCGCTCACCACCAAGTTCAACTCCTCCACCAACTACGCCGGCGCCCGCACGGGCACCGTCGCGGTGGCCACGGAGCTGTACGGCGCCGGAAGCCCCGAGGTGCTCGCGGTCCAGCACGCCTGGGCCGGCGTCAACGTCGGTACCCGCCCCGGCGGCACCGAGCCGCCGGTCGGCAAGGTCTTCGAGAACGCGGCCGACGTGTCCATCCCGGACAACGGCGGCAGCGCCGACAACATCGTCCAGACCTTCACCGTGAACGCCTCCTCCGAGGTCGCCAACGGTGCCTGGAAGCTCCGCGCCCAGGACAAGGCCTCGATCGACACCGGCTACATCAACAACTTCAAGCTGACCTTCCCGTAACCCCGGAAGCGATGCCGCGAACGCCCGGAGGGAACGTTCCCTCCGGGCGTCCGCACGTCCGGACGGCGGCTGCATACCCTGGACCGCATGATCAGGGTGCTGCTGGCCGACGACGAGACGATGATCAGGGCCGGAGTACGGGCCATCCTCGCGAGCGACCCCGGGATCGAGGTGGTCGCCGAGGCCGGCGACGGCCACGAAGCCGTCGAACTCGCCCGCGAGCACCGGCCCGACGTCGTCCTCCTCGACATCCGGATGCCCCGGCTCGACGGACTCGGCGCCGCCGAGGAACTGCGCCTGACCGTGCCGGACGCGGCCGTCGTCATGCTCACCACCTTCTCCGAGGACACGTACATCGCCCGCGCGCTCGGCAGCGGCGTCAGCGGCTTCCTGCTGAAGTCGGGGGACCCGCGCGAACTCATCGCCGGGGTGCGGGCCGTCGCCGGGGGCGCCGCCGCCCTCTCCCCCACCGTCGCCCGCCGGGTCATCGACACCCTCGGCGGCGAGCGCCTCACCCGCGCCGCCGAGGCACGGACCCGCCTCGAACCGCTCACCGGCCGGGAGCGCGAGGTCGTCGCGCTCCTCGGCGCCGGACTCTCCAACCAGGAGATCGCGGACCGCATGTACGTCGTCGAGGGCACCGTCAAAGCGCATGTGAGCGCCGTCCTCGGCCGGCTGGGCCTGCGCAACCGGGTCCAGCTCGCGGTCCTCGCGTACGAGGCGGGCCTGCTCCCCGATGCGTGAACGCCTCTTCGACCTCGGCCTCTGGCTGCTGCTCTCCGTGCCCGTGCTGCTGAGGTCGGACCCGAACGACGGCGGCAGCCGGCTCCAGGTCGCCCTCGGCGTGGTCGTCCTCGGCGGATGTGTCGCGGTGAGCAGGCGATGGCCGCTCCTCGCGCTCGCGGCCACGGTCGCGGCGAGCCTGCCGGCCTCCCTGGAGCTGTTCACACCCTCGTACAGCCTGGCGCTGGTCGCGTTCGGCTATCTCGCGGGGCGGCGACAGGAGCACACCCGGGCGGCCCTCTGGCTGTTCGGCGCGGTCGCCGTGGCGGGACTCGCCCTCACCTGGCTCACCCGGACCTCCCTCGGGCAGTGGTTCACGCTGCTGCTCGCGCTCGCCCTCGCCGTCGTCGCGCCCTGGCTGATCGGCCGTTACGTACGCCAGTACGACCGGCTCGTGCGCAGTGGCTGGGAGCTGGCCGATCGGATGGAACGCGAACAGGCGGCCGTCGCCGACCGGGAGCGGCTGCGGGAACGCTCCCGGATCGCCGGCGACATGCACGACTCCCTCGGCCACGACCTGGCCCTGATCGCGATCCGCGCGGGCGCCCTGGAGGTCTCCCCGGAGCTGGGGCCCGACCAGCAGCGGGCGGCCGGCGAACTGCGCCGGGCGGCCGCGGACGCCACGGCCCGGCTGCGGGACATCATCGGCGTACTGCGCGAGGACGACTCCGCCGCGCCGACGAGCCCGCCCGGCGAGACGGTCGAGGAGCTGACGGCCCGCGCCCGGGCGTCGGGCCTCGCGGTCACCCTCGCCCCGACCCCCGTGCCCACGCTGCCCGGGATGGCGGGGCTCGCGCTGCACCGGGTCGTGCAGGAGGGGCTCACGAACGCGGCCAGGCACGCGCCCGGCGCGGCCGTGTCGGTGACCGTCGACCAGGACCCGACGAGCGCCCGGGTCCGGGTGGTCAGCGGCCCCGGCACCGGCGGCACCGACAGCGGGGGCGCCGACAGCGGGGGCGGCACCGGCCTCGTCGGGCTCGACGAACGGGTACGGCTCGCGGGCGGCACCCTGGACCACCGGGCCACCGACGACGGCGGCTTCGCCCTGACCGCCGTCCTGCCCCGGAACCCTCCCGCGCCCCTGCCCGCCGCGCCCACCTCGGCCAGGGAACTGGACCGGGCGCGGCGCGAGGTGCGCAGGGGCCTGGCGCGGGCGATCTGGATCCCGCTCGCGCTGCTCGCCGCGCTCGGCCTGCTGATGGCCGGGGTCGCGCTGTGGACGCAGGCCCGGTCGTATCTGGAACCGGCGGACTACGACCGGATCCGGGTCGGGCAGTCGCTCGCGGAGATCGACGAGGAGGCCGAGGACTGGCCCGACCGCCCGCTGGACGGCCCGCCGCGGGGCGCCCCGGCCGAGCCGCCCGGCATGGACGCATGCCGGTACTACCGGGCCACGATGCTCGCGGCGGTCCCGGTGTACCGGCTCTGCTTCGCCGACGGGCACCTCGCCGACAAGGCCGAGGTGCCCTGACGGGCACGCGCGCCGCTACCTGAGGAGCACTCCCGCCCCCTCCCCCGTCGTCTCCCCCGGCACGGCCACCAGGCCGAGTTCGGACGGGTGGGCGAGGAGCGGGTGGGTGGGGCGGACGCGGACCGTGCAGCCGAAGGAGCCGGTGCGGTCGAGTTCCAGGGTGCCGGCGTAGGTCAGCCTGCCCTCCAGATCCGGGCCGCCCGCCGGCTTCAGCGGGACGGCGCGGGTGTCGGTGAGGGTGTCGTCGGCGTCGACCCGGCCGGTGACGGCCTGCACCTCGACGTCGTCGGGGCCGAGCGCGCCGAGCGCCACCCGGACCCGGACGACCGGGGTGGCGCCCAGCTCGGCGTCCGCGAGGTCGTCGGCGAGCCCGTCGCCGACCTCGACGTGGTCGACGGTCACCTTGGGCCACGCCTCCCGGACCCGGGCCTTCCAGGCGGCGAGGTCCCGGGCGCGGGCCGGGGTGAGGGCCCGGCGGGCGGTGGCGGCGGGCACGTAGAGCCGCTCGACGTACTCGCGGACCATCCGGTCGGCGAGCACCTTCGGGCCGAGGTCGGCGAGAGTGCGCCGGACCATCGCCGTCCAGCCGGCGGGCACCCCGTCGGGGCCCCGGTCGTAGAAGCGGGGGGCGACCCGGCGTTCGATCAGCTCGTAGAGGGCGGCGGCCTCCAGGTCGTCGCGGCGGTCCTCGTCGGCGGCGGCCGCGCCGTCGGCGGTGGGGATGGCCCAGCCGAAGTCGGGCTCGAACCACTCGTCCCACCAGCCGTCGAGCACCGACAGGTTGAGGCAGCCGTTGAGGGCGGCCTTCATGCCGCTGGTGCCGCAGGCCTCCAGGGGGCGCAGCGGGTTGTTGAGCCAGACGTCGCAGCCGGGGTAGAGGTCGCGGGCCATCGCCATGCCGTAGTCGGGCAGGAAGACGATCCGGTGCCGGACCCGGGGGTCGTCGGCGAACCGGACGAGTTCCTGCACGAGCCGCTTCCCGCCGTCGTCGGCGGGGTGGGCCTTCCCTGCGACGACGAGCTGCACCGGCCGCTCGGGGTGGAGAAGGAGGGCCCGCAGCCGGTCCTTGTCGCGGAGCATCAGGGTGAGCCGCTTGTACGAGGGGACGCGGCGGGCGAAGCCGATGGTGAGGACGTCGGGGTCGAGGACGGAGTCGGTCCAGCCGAGTTCCGCGGCGGCGGCCCCGCGCTGCCGCCAGGAGGCGCGAAGGCGTTCCCGTACGTCGGTCACGAGCCGTTCGCGCAGCGTGCGGCGCAGCTCCCACAGCTCACCGTCGCTCGCGTCGGGGCCGAGCCGGCCGACCTCGGGGGCGACCCAGGTGGGGGCGTGGACGCCGTTGGTGATCGAGGTGATCGGCACCTCCTCGGCGTCGAAGCCCGGCCAGAGGCCGGCGAACATGGCGCGGCTGACCGCCCCGTGGAGGGTGGAGACGCCGTTGGCGCGCTGGGCGAGGCGCAGGCCCATGGCGGCCATGTTGAAGACGCCGGGCTCGCCGCCGAGCGGGATCTCGTCGCCGAGGGCGAGGATCCGTCCGGTGTCGACGCCGGGGAGCGCGCCGTCCTCGCCGAGGTGGCGGGCGACCAGGCCCCGGTCGAAGCGGTCGATGCCGGCCGGGACGGGGGTGTGGGTGGTGAAGACCGTCCCGGCCCTGACGGTCTCCAGGGCGCTGTCGAAGTCGAGCCCCTCGCCCTGGAGTTCGCGGATCCGTTCGAGGCCGAGGAAGCCGGCGTGGCCCTCGTTGGTGTGGAAGACCTCGGGGTCCGGGGTGCCGGTGAGCCGGGTGTACGTGCGGACGGCGCGGACTCCGCCGATGCCGAGCAGCATCTCCTGGAGCAGCCGGTGCTCGCTGCCGCCGCCGTACAGCCGGTCGGTGACGCCGCGTTCGCCGGGGGCGTTCTCCTCGACGTCGGAGTCGAGCATGAGGAGCGGGACGCGGCCGACCTGGGCGATCCACAGGTGGGCGTGCAGGCTGCGTCCGCCGGGCAGGTCGAGGGTGATCCGAGCGGGGGTGCCGTCGGCCTCGCGGAGCAGGGTGACGGGCAGTTCGCCGGGGTCGAGGACGGGGTACTGCTCCTGCTGCCAGCCGTCCCGGGCGAGGGACTGGCGGAAGTAGCCGTGCCGGTAGAGCAGTCCGACGCCGATCAGGGGGACGCCGAGGTCGCTCGCGGACTTGAGGTGGTCGCCGGCGAGGATGCCGAGGCCGCCGGAGTACTGGGGCAGGGCGGCGGTGACGCCGAACTCGGGCGAGAAGTAGGCGAGGGCGGCGGGCGCGCCGGACTGTTCCTGGTACCAGCGGGGGGCGTGGAGATAGGCGTCGAGGTCGTCGGCGGCGGCGCGCAGCCGGGCCAGGAAGTCCTGGTCGGCGGCGAGCGCGGTGAGCCGGGAGGCGTCGAGGGTGCCGAGGATCCGGACGGGGTCGGCGCCCGGCGGGCTCTGCGGGGAGAGCGCGGCGAAGAGGGCGCGGGTGGGTTCGTGCCAGGACCAGCGCAGGTTGTGCGCGAGGTCGGCGAGGGGTCGAAGGGTGTCGGGGAGGACGGGACGCACGGTGAATCGACGGATTGCCTTCACGCTGTCCACCTTCGCAGGCGAGTACGGAGCGGAGTGGACGCACCACGCTGTGCGTCCGTCGTTCCGCTCCGACGTTAGGGCACGCGCCGCCGCGGGACCACGGCGCGTGGGGGGCGCGGCGGCGCGGTCAGCCGGTGGCGGGGAGCGGCACCTCGTACGGGGAGCCCTGGTTGACGGTCGTCGGGTCGAAGGCGCCCGTGGCGGCGTACCGGCCGGCGATGGCCGCGAGTTCGTCGGCCGGGATGACCTCGTGGATGTCGGTGAAGCCGTGCGGGGCGCGCGCGTGCGCGAGGTCGATGACGACCTCGGGGCCGCGTTCCCGGTTGGCGCGCTGGAGCGCGGTGGTGACGGGCCGGCGTTCGCGCTCGTACGCGGCGAGGCCCTCGGAGGGGTCGTCGGAGTGCCGGGCGAGGGCGTGGGCGAGGGCGCGCGCGTCGACGATCGACTGGGTGGCCCCGTTGGAGCCGACGGGGTACATGGCGTGGGCGGCGTCGCCGATGAGAGTGGTGCGGCCGTGGGTCCAGCGGTCGAGCGGGTCGCGGTCGACCATCGGGTACTCGTGCGCGGAGTCGGCGGCGCGCAGCACGTCGGGGACGCTGACGCCGTCGAACTCCCAGCCCTCGTAGAACGGCAGGAACGTCTCCACGGGGACGGTGCGGTCCCAGTCCCCGCGCAGCCGTTCCTCCGGTGGCGCGCCGTCGGGCTCCCCGGGCCTGGCGAGCGCCCAGTTCACCAGGACCTCCCGGCTCTGACCGGTGGGCCGGCTCATCGGGTACACCACGGCCTTCTGCCGGTCGTCGCCCGCGATGAGCATGAACGAGCCCACCGCCCGCGCCGGCATCCGGGACACTCCCCGCCACACCAGCATCCCGTTCCAGGGCGGTCCGCCCTCCGCGGGGTGCAGGGCCGCCCGTACCGCCGAGCGGATGCCGTCGGCGCCGACGAGGACGTCGGGGACGAGCGAGGCCCGGCCCCGTACGGCGCCCTCCCGGTGTTCGAGCCGCAGCCGGGGCCTGCCGTCCGGCAGCGGCTCCATCCCGCTCACCCGGACGCCGGTGACGAGCGCCGCCGCCCCGAGCCTGGCCCGTACGGCGCCCGCCAGGACCTGCTGGAGGTGCCCGCGGTGGACGGAGAGCTGCGGCCAGCGGTAGCCCGCGCCGAGGCCGCGCGGCTCCCGGGATATCAGGCCGCCGGAGCGGTGGTAGTAGCGCAGCTCGCGGGTGCGCACGGCGCCCGCCTCCAGGGCGTCGAGCAGGCCGAGGGCGGCCAGTTCGCGGACCGCGTTCGGCATCAGGTTGAGCCCGGCGCCGAGCGGGCGGATCGCGGGCGCGGCCTCGACGACGGTCACCCGCTCGAAACCGGCGGCGTGCAGGGCGAGGGCGGCGGTGAGGCCCGCGATGCCGCCGCCGGCGATCACGATGTGCGGGCTCTGACCGTAGGCGTGGGGGGACATCTCGACTGCTCCTTCGGCGCCGCTACGCGGCCGACGGCCCGACAGGGGCCCCTGCGGGACGGCGCCGCACGGTCGCGCGGCGCACCATGGTCTCGTTCTCCCTGGTCAGGTCCAGGATCGAGCGCAGCAGCGCGACCGGGGCCCCGCCGCTGCCCTCCTCGTACAGGCGCACGTCCTCGCCGTACGCCTTGCGGGCGATGCCGAGGTGCCGGGCACGGAAGCTCTTCAGGACGCGCAGCACCCGGCCCAGTGCCTCCGCGGAGGCGGTGAGCGAGGGCGGCAGCCGGTCCGCGCCCTCCCAGCTCACCGCGGCCGACAGCTTGCTCACCGCGGACACACCGCCCCGGTGCCGGGCGTGGAACGCGCGCCAGGCCGGCAGCGCGTACGGCACCGCCTCGGCGAGGAAGGCGTCGTAGGCGGGGTCCGGGCGGTCGCACTGCCACAGCGTCAGATCGACCAGCCAGAGCGGCACCTGTGCGGCGGCCGGGCCCAGGTAGTCGCGGCCCGCGATCTCGATGTCCTCGTAGTACGGGCGCAGGGTCAGGGCGAAGTACTCGGGCGACACCCGGGCCACGGTCAGGTCGATCGAGTCGACCATCGCCCGGACATGGCGGGCCACCCGGTCGAGGGCCGCCGCGAATCCCGGGTCGTACGGTTCGAGGCGGGCGATCCGGCCGCAGTCGTCGAGCGCGGCGACGAGGCCGGGGAGCACCATCCGTACGGATTCCTGGAGGAGGGCCTCCGTGGGGTGGCCGGTGTAGGAGCGGCGGCGGGGGCCCACGGGGTTCCAGGTCGTGTAGTGGTGGACGGTGTCCCGGGGCACCATGTCGGTGCGCCTGGCGAGGAGTTCGAGGACGGGGAGCGCCTCGGGGACGGCGGTGAGCGGCTGCACGCCGTGCCGTTTCAGCGAGCCCAGCAGGATGCCGAGGTCCCGCATGGCCGCGAGGGCGCCGTCGACGCTCCACTCGGCGGCCCGGTCCAGGTCCGGCAGCAGGGCGCGCAGCGCGACGGTCAGCGCGGGCACGTCGGCCGCCGCGTTCATCGCGGGCACGGCGGCGAGCAGGGCGTCGGCGCCGAGGGGGTCGGCGGCGCGTATGTCCTCGGTCGTGTGAAGCAGATCGCCGAGCACGGCGACGCTCCTCTCCTCTTGGAGGCTCGTTCGCCTGTGGTCAGGGGACGGGGGTCGGGGCTGGTTTCGGCAGGTGGAGGCGGACGGACAGCAGGGCGGCCAGGGCGGCGGACGCGGCGCCCGTGAGGAGGGCGGCGCGGTGGCCCGCCGTCTCGGCGGTCGCGCGGGCCGCGTCCACGGCTTCGGTACGGCCGGCGGCGACGGCGACCAGGACGGCGAGGCCGAGGACGGAGCCGAACTGCTGGCTGGTGTTGACGAGTCCGGAGGCGAGTCCGGTCTCCTCGGCCGCGGCCTCCGCAGTGGCCGCCACGTTCGTGGTGACCATGACGAGGGGCAGCGCGGCGCCGATCAGGAGGCTGGGGGCGAGCACGGTGCTCGCGAACGTGCCGTCCGGGGTGAGCGCGAGGGCGAGCCACAGGGTGCCGGCGCACAGCAGGACGAAGCCGAGGGTCGTGGCCCGGTGCAGCCCGATCCGGAAGATGATCCGGCCGGTCTGCGGGGCGACCGCGACGACGACGAGCGACAGCGGCAGCAGGCCGAGGCCGCCGCCGAGGGGCCCGTACCCGAGGACGCTCTGCAGATGGAGGCTGACCAGGAAGAACATCGGGAACAGCGTCGTCTGGGCGAGCGCGGCCAGGGCGTTGGCGGTCCGGAGCGCGGGGCGGGCGAGGACCGCGGGCGGGACGAGCGGCGCGGCGGCCCGGGTCTCGACGGCGGCGAAGGCGAGCAGCAGGGCGACGCCCGCTCCTCCGGTGGTGAGGGTGCGGGCGGACAGCCAGCCGGTCTCCGCCGCGCCGACGAGCGCGTAGGCGAGGAGGCCGAGTCCCGCGGTCGCGGTGGTCGCCCCCGCGAGGTCGAGGCCTCCGGGGCGGAGCCGGCCGGGGCGGCCGTCGAGGACCCGGAGGGCGAGGAGGGCGAGCACGGCCGCGAGCAGCACGTTCAGCCAGAACGTGGAGCGCCAGCCGAGGAGGTCGGTGAGGACGCCGCCGAGGACCGTGCCGAGGACGCCGCCGAGGCCGCCCATGGCGGCGAACGCGCCGAGCGCCCGGTGGCGGGCGGGGCCGTCGGGGAACAGCAGGAGCAGCAGGGCGAAGGCGGCGGACGCGGCGAGGGCGGCGCCGGCGCCCTGGGCGGCGCGGGCGGCGACGAGGGCGTCGGCGCCGGGGGCGAGACCACCGGCGGCGGAGGCAACGGCGAGGACGCCGAGGCCGCCGAGGAAGACCCGCCGGTGGCCGAGGAGGTCGGCGGCGCGGCCGCCGAGGAGGAGCAGTCCGCCGAAGGCGATGAGGTAGGCGTTGGCGACCCAGGAGAGGTCGGCGGAGCCGGAGCCGAGGTCCTCGCCGACGGAGGGCAGGGCGACGTTGACGATCGCGGTGTCCGTGATCAGGAGCAGTTGGGTGGCGGCGAGCAGGAGGAGCGCCCCGCGCCGGGGCGCCACGTGGGGTGTCGTCACCGGGTCGTCCCCAGGCCGTAGCCGTCGAGGCAGGCCCGGGCGAGGCTTTCGCACCTTTCGGCGGCCCCGGCCCCGGTCTGCATGGTCAGGTAGACGTGCGGGGCTCCGTGGTAGAAGCGCTCGTACTGCTCGTGGCGGCCCGCGAACTCGGAACCGAGGGCGTCCCAGGCGAGTTTGAGGAGTTTGACGCGGTCCTCCGCGGGATGGCCGGGGGTGCCGAAGTACCGACGGACCAGCGGCCCGAGTTCGGGGTGGAGGAGGTCACGGCCGCTCGCGGGGAGCTGGACGAGGGCCCCGCCGGCGAGGAGCTTGATGTCCTGGACGGCGCGCGGGTAGAGCTCGCCGGCCATGATCCGCTGGGCGTGGGAGATCTCCTGCCCGGGGCGGACGCCGCCGCGACCGCCGTCGACCTCCTCGTACGAGGCCTCGGCGGCGAGGACGAACGCCTTGGCCTGGGCGACCATGCCGAGGAGGCGGCCGACGGCCTGGATGACGGGCGGCAGCTGCTCGGTCCCGTGGGAGCGGGTGATGAGGATCGCCAGACCGGTGAGGAACTCCAGCTTCGTCCAGAAGCGGGTGGCGGACTGGTGGACGAAGTTGAGGTAGGCGGGGGTCCGCCACCAGATGGCACCGGTGGTGGCCGGGTCGCGGTAGGTGAGGACCCGTTCCCAGGGCACGAAGACGTCCTCGCAGACCAGCATCGCGTCGTTCTCGTCGTACCGGGAGGAGAGCGGGTGGTCGAAGACGGACCGGGAGCGTTCCTCGTAGGAGGTGCGGGAGATCAGTTTCAGGCCGGGGGCGTCGGGGCGTACGGAGAAGGTCAGCGCGTGCGCGGTGTCGTCGGGGGCGAGCGGTTCGATGGTGCCGACGAGGATCTCGTCGGCGAAGACGGCGCCGGTGCCGACGGTCTTGGCGCCCCGGACGACGATCCCGCCGTCCCGTTCCGCGACGACCCGCAGGGTCCGGTCGTTTTCGCCGCCGCCGGGGGCGGGGTTGCCGAGGGTGAAGGCGGCGTGCAGGTCGCCCTCGGCGAGTCGGCGGTGGAAGGCGAGGGCGTGCTCGGCGCCGTCGAAGGTCCCGCCCGTGAAGACGTCGGGCGCGGCGGCGAACCCGGCCGCGCCGGCCGCCATGTAGTCGGGGGTACGGCCCAGGTAGCCGTAGCTCGCCTCCGCGGTCGCGCGGAAGGCGTGGCGGCGGGCGACGAGGTCCTCGTACGAGCGGGGCACGGCGTAGGCCCGGCGCACTCCGCCCTGGACGAGGACGGGGCGGTGCGCGGGGTCGTCGGCGAGGTCGTGGAGGCCGGCGAAGGAGGCCGCGGTGGACCGGAAGGCGGGGTGGGCGGTGACGTCCTTGACCCGTTCCCCGTCGAGCCAGATCTCGCGCCCGTCGCGCAGCCCCTCCAGATACTCCTGCCCGCACCTCGTCACCGGTGTATCGCCTCTCCTCGGGTGTCACGGCTCTGCCGGTCCCGAGACTGTCCGGCTGACCCCGCCCGGACAATGAACGACCGTCCAGGGGTCCTTAAGAACCGTCCAGGCGGCCCCGAAGATGTCAGGTCGGCCCGTCGGGTGCGGCTCAGGCGGCGCGGACGGCTCCCGCGCGGTGCTCCCCGGGGGTCACTCCGAACCACTTGCGGAAGGCGAGGTGGAAGCCGACGGCGCTCTGGTATCCGACGCGGGCGGGCACGGCGGACTGCGGGAGCGAGGTCTCGGTGAGCAGCCGGCAGGCCTCCTGCATCCGGCGGGCCGCGAGGTACCGGGCCGGTGACTCCCCGACCAGGTCGCGGAAGGCGGCGGTGAACGCGGAGCGGGACATGCCGACCTCCCGGGCGAGGGAGTCGATCGTCCAGGGTTCGGCGAACCGGGTCGCCATCATGACGACCGCCCGGCTGATCCCCGGGTGCCTGAGCAGGGGCAGGGAGGCCGCGTTCCCCGCGAGTTCGCGCAGCAGCGGGCGGAGGGCGAGGACGAGCGCCATCTCGAAGGCGCGCAGGGTGATGAGGCGGTCGCCGGGGCGGACGGGCCGGTCGGGGTCGGCGAGAAGCCGCAGGGTGTCGCGGAGCAGCGGCTCGCGGTCGACCTGGGCGCCGTCGAGGACGAGGGCCCAGGGCAGGGAGCCGTAGAGGCCGGTGGCGGCGCTGGCGTCGTAGTGGAGCCCGGCGCAGAGCAGCCGGCTCTCGGGCCCGCTGCCGCCGATGACGATCTCCCCCGAGGTGCCGGGCTGCCGCTCGGGCAGGACGGCCTTGAGCGGGACGCCCTGGCGTTCGGGCCGGTCGGAGAGGCGGTGCGCGGTGCCGGTGGGGAAGACGACGAGGTCTCCGGCGTGCAGGGCGACGGGGGTCTCGCCGTCCGCGGTGATCCAGCAGTCGCCCTCGACGACGTAGTGGAGGACGGCGCAGCTGCGTTCGGCGTCGCCCTCGATGGCCCAGGGGGCGCGGACGTGCCAGCGGCTGTCGAAGACGCCGGTGAGGCGGAGGGGTTTGAGCAGTTCGCTCAGCAGGTCGTCGTGCTCTTCGTCGTGTTCTTCGTCGTGACGGTCGGTTCCCACGGTGTCCATGGACGATCCTTCAACTTCCGCCCCGGTTTGTTAATTGAACGGCCGAAGCCGCCCCGGCGAGCCTGGAGGAACGCCGACACGGCAGCGGCGACAGCCTATCGAAGGGCCTCAGACACACATGTCCAGTGAGATTCCGATGCGGGTGGCGGTGGTGGGGGCGACCGGGTTCCAGGGCGGTGCGGTGGCCCGGCTGCTCGCCGGGCGGCGCCACCGGGTGCGGACCCTGACGCGGCGCGCCGCGGCCGACCGTCCGCCGCTGCCCGGGGCCTTCTTCCTGGCGGGCGATCTGGGGCGGCGGGACGACGTGCGGCGGCTCTTCGAGGGGACGACGCACGCGTTCGTCACGATGCCGCTGGTGTACGGGAGCGAGCGGGTGGAGGCGTACGCGAGGAACGTCGCGGCGGCGGCCCTGGAGGCGGGGACGGAACGTCTGGTCCTCAACGCCAACACCCGGGTGCCGCCCGGCCCGACGGACGTCGCCGCGTTCGAGACGCGGCGGCTCGCCGAGCGGGTGCTGCGGGACAGCGGGGTGCCGCTGGTGGTGATCCGGCCGCCGGTGTACCTGGACAACCTGTTCTCGCCGTGGAACGGTCCGGCCCTGGTCGACGAGGGCGTGCTCGCCTATCCGCTGCCGGAGTCCACGCGGACGGCGTGGCTCTCGCACCGGGATCTCGCGGAGGCGGCGCTCGCGGCGCTGACCCTGGAGGGCATGGAGGGGCGGACCTTCGACATCGGCGGCGCGCGTTCGCTGACGGGCGGTGAGCTGGCGGAGGCCTTCGGCCGGGGGCTCGGTCGCGCGGTGCGGTACGAGGAGCTGGATCCGGCCGCTTTCGAGCGGGGTCTGGCCCGGTTGCTCGGTCCGGAGACCGCGGCGGGGGTGGCCGGGATCTACCACTACATGGCGAGCGGCGCCGATCCGCTTCTGATGGCGGACGACGACGGGGTGTCGACGGAGGTCCTCTCTCTCGAACCGGCCCCGGTGGAGGAGTGGGTGGCCCGTCAGCCCTGGCAGATCTGGTCGACGGACGCGGACGAACCGGACCCGTCCGCCCTCCGCTGACCATCACCCCCGCACCCACCCCGACCGCCGGAAACGGACCCCGCCCCACAAGGGCGGGGTCCGTTCTTTGTCCGGGTCCTGTCCTTGCCCGTACGGCTACGCCCTAGTAGTTAACAAAGCGCCGGGATTGCCCACCCGTGAACCGTGGGAAGGCTCCTCCGGTACACCCCCGAAACCCGTCTCCCCGTGACTTCTGTTCATCCCTGTGCACCCGCCATTCGAGTGAACGCGGACAGGAGCGGCCATGCCCGCAACCCGCCGGCCGTCGACGGAGCTAGAAAGAGCGAACCACCACCCGCACCCCCGTAACCCTTCAGGTGATGCCGTGAATCCGCTCATGGGACGCATTCCCGTACTGGACGTCCGCCCACTGGTCGACTGCGGTCGGCGCCCCGCGAAGGCGGTGGCCGGAGAGTCCTTCGAGGTGACGGCGACCGTCTTCCGCGAAGGCCACGACGCCGTCGCCGCCAATGTCGTGCTGCGCGGCCCTTCGGGCCGGCCCGGCCCCTGGACCCCGATGCGGGAACTGGCCCCGGGCACCGACCGGTGGGGTGCCGAGGTCACCCCCGATGCCGAGGGCCTCTGGACGTACACCGTCGAGGCGTGGAGCGACCCGGTGGCGACCTGGCGCCACACCGCGAAGATCAAGATCCCGGCGGGGATCGACTCCGAACTCGTCCTCGCCGAGGGCGCCGAGCTGCACGAGCGGGCCGCGAAGGGCGTCCCGAAGAAGGGCGGCGGCCGCGAGGCGGTGCTCGCGGCGGCGGACGCGCTGCGGGACGCGTCCCGGCCGGCCGCCGTCCGGCTCGCGGCGGCGCTCGCCCCGCGCGTGGTCGAGTCCCTCGACCGCTACCCGCTGCGTGAACTCCTCTCGTCCTCCCCCGCGTTGCCGCTGCGGGTGGAGCGGGAGCGCGCCCTGTTCGGTTCCTGGTACGAGTTCTTCCCGCGCTCGGAGGGCGTACGGAAGGTCAAGGGCCGTACGGTTCCGGGCAACTTCCGCACCGCGGCCGAGCGGCTTCCGGCGGTCGCCGCGATGGGCTTCGACGTGGTGTACCTGCCGCCGGTGCACCCGATCGGCGAGACCCACCGCAAGGGCCCCAACAACTCCCTCTCGGCGTCACCGAACGACGTGGGCGTGCCGTGGGCGATCGGTTCGCCCGAGGGCGGGCACGACGCGCTCCACCCGGATCTCGGCACCTTCGAGGACTTCGACGCCTTCGTGGCGCGGGCCAGGGAGCTGCGCCTGGAGATCGCGCTCGACTTCGCGTTGCAGTGCTCCCCTGACCATCCGTGGGTGGAGAAGCACCCGGAGTGGTTCCACCACCGGCCGGACGGTTCGATCGCGTACGCGGAGAACCCGCCGAAGAAGTACCAGGACATCTATCCGATCGCCTTCGACAGGGCCGCCGACAACATGGACGGGATCGTCACGGAGACCGTGCGGGTGCTCCGGCACTGGATGGACCACGGGATCCGGATCTTCCGGGTCGACAACCCGCACACCAAGCCGGTGGTGTTCTGGGAGCGGGTGATCGGCGAGATCAACCGGACCGACCCGGACGTGATCTTCCTGGCGGAGGCCTTCACGCGGCCGGCGATGATGCGGACGCTCGGCGCGATCGGCTTCCAGCAGTCGTACACGTACTTCACCTGGCGGAACACCAAGGAGGAGCTGACGGAGTACCTGACGGAGCTGTCCGGGGAGACGGCGGCGCAGATGCGGCCGAACTTCTTCGTGAACACCCCGGACATCCTGCACGCCTACCTCCAGAAGGGCGGGCGGCCCGCGTTCGAGGCGCGGGCGGTGCTCGCGGCGACGCTCTCGCCGTCCTGGGGCATGTACGCCGGGTACGAGCTGTGCGAGGGCACCGCGCTGCGGGACGGCAGCGAGGAGTACCTCGACTCGGAGAAGTACCAACTGCGGCCTCGTGACTGGGAGTCGGCGGAACGCGCCGGGGAGACGATCACTCCGCTGATCACCGCGCTGAACCGGATCAGGCGCCGTCACCCGGCGCTGCGCCGGCTGCGGAACCTGACCTTCCACGACACCGACAACGCCCAGGTGATCGCGTACAGCAAGCGCTCCGGTTCGAACACCGTTCTGGTGGTCGTCAACCTCGACCCGCACCACACCCAGGAGGCGACGGTCTCGTTGAACATGCCGGAACTCGGCCTCGACTGGCAGGAGACCGTGCCGGTGCGCGACGAGCTCACCGGCGATACCTATCACTGGGGCAGGGCCAGCTACGTGCGCCTAGAGCCGGGTGTCACACCCGCGCACGTCCTCGTCCTGCGACCGTCCCCGCAGACCGGAGGGTCACCCACATCATGACTGTCAACGAGCCCGTCCCCGACACCTTCGAGGACACCCCCGCCAAGGACCGTGATCCCGACTGGTTCAAGCGGGCCGTCTTCTACGAGGTCCTCGTCCGGTCCTTCCAGGACAGCAACGGGGACGGCGTCGGCGACCTGAAGGGCATCACGGCCAAGCTGGACTACCTCCAGTGGCTGGGCGTGGACTGCCTCTGGCTGCCGCCGTTCTTCAAGTCCCCGCTACGGGACGGCGGTTACGACGTCGCCGACTACACGTCCGTGCTGCCCGAGTTCGGCGACCTCGCCGACTTCGTCGAGTTCGTCGACTCGGCGCACCAGCGCGGGATGCGCGTGGTCATCGACTTCGTCATGAACCACACGAGCGACCAGCATCCCTGGTTCCAGGAGTCTCGGCGCGACCCGGACGGGCCGTACGGCGACTACTACGTCTGGGCGGACGACGACAAGCAGTACGCGGACGCCCGGATCATCTTCGTCGACACCGAGTCGTCCAACTGGACCTTCGACCCGGTCCGCAAGCAGTACTACTGGCACCGCTTCTTCTCGCACCAGCCCGACCTCAACTACGAGAACCCGGCGGTGCAGGAGGAGATCCTCTCCGCGCTGAAGTTCTGGCTGGACCTGGGGATCGACGGCTTCCGGCTGGACGCGGTGCCGTACCTGTACCAGCAGGAGGGCACGAACTGCGAGAACCTGCCCGCCACCCACGCCTTCCTGAAGCGGGTCCGCAAGGAGATCGACGACCACTACCCGGACACGGTGCTGCTCGCCGAGGCGAACCAGTGGCCGGAGGACGTCGTCGACTACTTCGGCGACTTCCGCTCGGGCGGCGACGAGTGCCACATGGCCTTCCACTTCCCGGTCATGCCGCGCATCTTCATGGCGGTGCGGCGCGAGTCGCGCTACCCGGTCTCGGAAATCCTGGCGAAGACCCCGGAGATCCCCTCCGGCTGCCAGTGGGGCATCTTCCTCCGCAACCACGACGAGCTCACCCTCGAGATGGTCACGGACGAGGAACGCGACTACATGTACGCGGAGTACGCCAAGGACCCGCGGATGCGGGCCAACATCGGCATCCGGCGGCGGCTTGCCCCGCTCCTCGACAACGACCGCAACCAGATGGAGCTGTTCACCGCGCTGCTCTTCTCGCTGCCCGGTTCTCCGGTGCTGTACTACGGCGACGAGATCGGCATGGGCGACAACATCTGGCTGGGCGACCGGGACGGGGTCAGGACGCCCATGCAGTGGACGCCCGACCGCAACGCGGGCTTCTCCTCCTGCGACCCCGGGCGGCTCTACCTGCCGACCATCATGGACCCGGTCCACGGCTACCAGGTGACCAACGTGGAGGCGGGGATGGCCTCGCCGTCCTCGCTGCTGCACTGGACGAAGCGGATGATCGAGATCCGCAAGCAGAACCGGGCCTTCGGCACGGGCACGTACACCGAACTCCCGGCGTCCAACCCGGCGGTGCTCGCGTTCCTCCGTGAGGACGGTGACGATCTGGTCCTCTGCGTGAACAACTTCTCGCGGTTCGCGCAGCCGACCGAACTCGATCTGCGCCGCTTCGACGGCACGCGCCCGGTCGAGCTGATCGGCGGCGTGCAGTTCCCGGCCATCGGCCAGCTGCCGTACCTCCTGACCCTTGCGGGACACGGCTTCTACTGGTTCCGTCTCAAGAAGGGCTGACCGCAGGTCAGTTCGGATACGTCCGGGGTGGGACGGTTTTCCCCCGTCCCACTCTGGGCACTGTGACCCACACACGTTCATCGTCACGATTCAGGTCCATACGGGCCTTCTTGTCGGGCCCATACGGATCTTCCCCTTCCGACACGTCCCGCACATCCGGACAGTCCAAGCCGCCATCCGGGACACTCTGCGCATTTGAACGCATACGAAAGTCAACTGCGCGCCCCGGGGAAAGGACGCGATGCCATGCCGGAGACCGCATCCACCACCCGGGCCCCGGACGCCCTCCTTCCGTCGCTCACCCCCTTGCTCCACGAATGGCTGCCCCGGCAGCGCTGGTTCGCGGGCAAGGGCCGCCGGGTCACCGGATTCACGCTGGAAGCGGCCACCGAGCTGCTGCCCCTCGACGGCCCGGGCCCCGGCCTCCTCCATCTGCTCGTGCGGGTCGAACAGCCGAGCCGCCAGGCCGGCACACCCGCCGACTGCTATCAACTGCTCCTGGGCGTACGGACCCAGCTGCCGCCCCGCCTCGCCCCCGCCCTGATCGGGCGGATCCGGCAGGGACCGCTCGCCGGACGGGCCGTGTACGAGGGGCTGCGCGACCCGCGGCTCGCCGGCCTCCTCTACGAGCGGCTGCGCACCCCGGGCCGGACCGGCCCCCTGCGCTTCCACGCGACGACGGCTCTGCCACCGGCCCTGGCCCCCCGGGTCCTGGACGCGGAGCAGTCCAACTCGTCTCTTGTGTACGGAGATTCGTTCATCCTGAAGATCTTCCGCCGGGTCAGCCCGGGGGCCAATCCGGACCTGGAGCTACCGCTCGCCCTCGCCGGGGCCGGCTGTGCGCGGGTCCCCGCCCCGGTCGCCTGGTTCGAGTCCGGGGCCGCGACCCTCGGTGTCCTCCAGCCCTATCTGCGGGGCTCCCGCGACGGCTGGCGGCTGGCGCTCGACGCGCTCGCCGACGGGCGCGAGTTCACCGCGGAGGCGCGCGATCTCGGCCGCGCCACGGCAGAGGTCCACCTCGCCCTCGCCGAGGCGCTGCCCACCCGGCGCCTCGACCTGGCCGAGACCGAGCAGCTGGCGGCCGCGATGGACCGGCGGCTGCACGCGGCCGCGCAGGCCGTGCCCGCGCTCCTTCCACACGTGCCGGGCCTGCGCGCGGTCTTCGCGGCGGCGAGCGGAGCGGCCGGTGGTAACGCGGTCCAGCGCATCCACGGCGATCTGCACCTGGGGCAGACCCTGCGGGGGTCCGACGGCGGCTGGGCCGTCATCGACTTCGAGGGCGAGCCGGCGAAGACGCTCGACGAACGGCGCAGCCCGCAGCCCACCGTCCGCGACGTGGCGGGGATGCTCCGCTCCTTCGACTACGCGGCCCGCACCCACCGCCCGTGGAACGCCGACTGGGCGACGCGGTGCCGGGCGGCGTTCTGCACCGGCTACGCCGAGGCGGCCGGGGCCGATCCCCGTGCGGACCCGGCGCTCCTGCGGGCCTACGAGACCGACAAGGCGGTCTACGAGGTCGTGTACGAGGCCCGACACCGCCCGGACTGGCTCCCCGTCCCGATGTCCGCGATCGAACGTCTGGCCACCGCCCGATGACCTGGCCGCCACCCGGCGAGCCGACGACCCACCCTCTCCGGCACCCCGTTCCCCGGCCGGTGCGGGGAACGGCGAACCCCCCGTTCGGACCAGTCCCCCGCCCCGCCCCGGCCGTCCCGCCTGCGGCAACCGCCACGCGCCCCGTTCGGCCGAGTGTCCCTCTCCCGCACCCCACCGTTGCGCATCCGTACCCCGTACCCCTTAGGAGGCACCCCGGTGACCGCCCGCCCCGCAGGCAAGACGGCCCGCAGCACCACCCCCGCCACGTCCCCCGCGCCCCGGAAGGCGCCACCGCTCGATCCGGGTGACCGGGGCCGGCTCCTCGCCGGGGAGCACCACGACCCGCACGGCGTGCTCGGCGCGCACCCGGTCCGCGGCGGGGTGGTGGTCCGGGTGCTGCGCCCGTGGGCGAAGGAGGTCACCGTCGTCACCAAGAGCGGGCGGATCCCGCTGCACGACGACGGCGACGGCCTCTTCTCGGGGCTCCTGCCGCGGCTGCGCAAGGTGCCGCCGTACGAGCTGCGGGTCCGCTACGACGGGGACGAGCTCGCCGTCCACGACCCGTACCGCTTCCTGCCGTCCCTCGGCGAGCTGGATCTGCACCTCATCGGCGAGGGCCGGCACGAGGAGCTGTGGACGGCGCTCGGCTCGCACCCCATGACCCACGGCGGCGTGGCCGGCACCCGCTTCGCGGTCTGGGCGCCGAACGCGCGCGGGGTGCGGGTCACCGGTGACTTCACGCACTGGGACGGCACGGGGCTTCCGATGCGCTCGCTGGGTTCGACGGGCGTGTGGGAACTGTTCGTGCCGGGGATCGGCGAGGGCGCGGTCTACAAGTACGACATCACGCGCCCCGACGGTACGCACACCCTGCGCGCGGACCCGATGGCCCGCCGTACCGAGTGCCCGCCGAACACCGCGTCGATCGTCACGGCCTCGCACTACACCTGGGACGACCAGGAGTGGATGGCTCGGCGCGGGGCGCGCCCTCACCACGAGGCGCCGCTCTCGGTCTACGAGGTCCACCTGCCGTCCTGGCGGCCCGGTCTGACGTATCGCCAGCTCGCCGAGCAGCTGCCCGCGTACGTCCGCGATCTCGGCTTCACGCACGTGGAGCTGATGCCGGTCACCGAGCACCCCTTCGGCGGCTCGTGGGGCTACCAGGTCACCGGCTTCTACGCGCCGACGGCCCGCATGGGCACCCCCGACGACTTCAGGTTCCTGGTCGACTCGCTGCACCGGGCGGGGATCGGGGTCCTGATGGACTGGGTGCCCGCGCACTTCCCGAAGGACGACTGGGCGCTCGCGGAGTTCGACGGGCGTCCGCTGTACGAGCACGAGGACCCGCGCCGCTCGCACCACCCCGACTGGGGCACCCTGGAGTTCGACTACGGCCGCAAGGAGGTGCGGAACTTCCTGGTGGCGAACGCCGTGTACTGGTGCCAGGAGTTCCACATCGACGGTCTGCGGGTCGACGCGGTGGCCTCGATGCTCTATCTCGACTACTCGCGGGAGCACGGCGAGTGGCTGCCGAACGAGCACGGCGGCCGGGAGAACCTGGACGCGGTGGCGTTCCTCCAGGAGATGAACGCCACCGTGTACCGGCGCTGCCCGGGGATCGTGACCTTCGCGGAGGAGTCCACGGCCTGGGACGGGGTGACGCGGGCGACGGACCAGGTGGGGCCCGGCGGCTTCGGCGGTCTCGGCTTCGGCATGAAGTGGAACATGGGCTGGATGCACGACTCCCTGGAGTACGTCCAGAAGGAGCCGGTGCACCGCAAGTACCACCACCACGAGATGACCTTCTCGATGGTGTACGCGTACAGCGAGAACTACATCCTGCCGATCTCCCACGACGAGGTCGTGCACGGCAAGCGGTCCCTGGTGTCGAAGATGCCGGGCGACTGGTGGCAGCAGCGCGCCAACCACCGCGCCTACCTGGGCTTCATGTGGGCCCATCCCGGCAAGCAACTGCTCTACATGGGCCAGGAGTTCGCACAGGGCGGGGAGTGGTCGGCGGACCACGGGCCGGACTGGTGGCTGCTCGACCCGGCGTACGGGGCGGAGGCCGACCACCGGGGCGTGCGGGATCTCGTGCGCGACCTGAACACGGTCTACGCGGCGACGCCCTCGCTCTGGGAGCGGGACACCTCCCCCGAGGGCTTCCAGTGGGTCGTCGGGGACGCGGCCGAGGACAACGTCTTCGCCTTCCTGCGCTTCGACGCGTTCGGCTCGCCGCTGCTCGCCGTCTGCAACTTCTCCCCCGTCGTCCGGCACGACTACCGGCTCGGCGTGCCGGACGAGGTGGTCGCCTGGGCGGAGGTCCTGAACACGGACGCCGGCCGGTACGGCGG
This sequence comes from Streptomyces exfoliatus, assembly GCF_000725545.1. Lineage (GTDB taxonomy): Bacteria > Actinomycetota > Actinomycetes > Streptomycetales > Streptomycetaceae > Streptomyces > Streptomyces exfoliatus. Next base: position 131,188 of record NZ_JNZP01000018.1, read on the forward strand.
CGGGGACGTGGTGGCACGTGATCCGCTGAAGACGGAGTCGGTGCCGCACCACGGGCGTGCGGCGAGCGTCCGGATGACGCTGCCGCCGCTCGCGACGGTCTGGCTGCGGCCGGCCTGAGCCGGGCGTCCGCGCCGCCGGACGCCTCGCCACCGGATGCCTCCGCCCTCGGGCGGAGGCATCCGGGTTTCTAGGCGCGGGCCGCCGCGCGGATGATCCCGAGCCGCTGGGTCGCCCGGGTCAGCGCCACGTACAGGTCGTTGGTCCCGTGCGCGGCCCCGGCCACGATGCCCTCCGGGTCGACGACCAGGACCGTGTCGAACTCCAGGCCCTTCGCCTGCCGGGGGTCGAGCAGGACCACCGGCCGGGTGAGGTCGGGCGCCGGACCGTACGCGGCGTCCGGCAGGGCGGCGACCAGGCCGGGAAGCAGCTCCGGCGGGGCGATCACGGCGGTCCTGCCCTCGTCGCGCGGCGCGGCGGCCACCGCGTCGGCGGCCTCCTTGACCGGGTCGTCGACCGTACGGTCCCAGGGCTCCACCCCGGTGGACCGTACCGAGCTCGGCGGCTCGAAGCCCGGGTCGTCGGCCCGCCGCACCTCGGCCGCGACGGCCATGATCTCGGTCGGCGTGCGGTAGTTGACCCCGAGCCTGACGAGCTCCCAGCGGTCGTCCACGTACGGGGCGAGGATCCGCTCCCAGGCGCCGACGCCCGCCGGGTCGCCGGTCTGGGCCGGGTCGCCGACCAGGGTCATCGAGCGGTTCGGGCTGCGGCGCATGAGCAGCCGCCAGGTCATCGCGGAGAGTTCCTGGGCCTCGTCGACGATGATGTGCCCGAAGGCCCAGGTGCGGTCGGCGGCGGCCCGTTCCGCGGCGGTCCTGTGGTCGGCCTCCTCGTGCCGCTCGGCGAAGCGTTCGGCGTCGATGATGTCGTGGGCGGAGAGAACCTCGGAGGCGTCCTTGTCCTGCTCCTCCTTGTCCTCGAACTCGTAGGTGCGCGAGGCGTAGGAGACGTCGAGGACGCCCTGCGCGTACTGGATCTGCTTCTGCCGTTCGGCCTCCTCGGCGGCGCGGGCGGCCGAGTCGTCCGCGCCGAGGAGCTCGGCGGCCTCGTCGAGCAGCGGCACGTCGGCGGGGGTCCAGGGTCCGTGCCCGCGCCGGATCGCGGCGGCGTCCGCGTCGGGCAGGTGGGTGGGCTCGGTCAGGTAGTCCGCGAGGAAGTCCTGCGGGGTGAGATCCGGCCAGAGGGTGTCGATCGCCGCGTGGACGTCGGGGTTGGCGGCGACGCCCTTGGCGAGCAGCGCGATGTCGTCGGGGCCGAGGAAGTTGGGGCCGCCGTAGGGGTCGGCGCCGATGCGGTCGGCGAGCTGTTCGGCGAGCGCGTCCAGGATCCGGAAGACGAAGTAGGGGCGGGCCAGGTTGTGAGGGAGGGCCGTCTCGCGGGCCTTGTGGCGGGCCTCCAGGGCCATGTCCCAGTCGATGACCAGGTCGCCGTCCTCGTGCGGGACGATCAGCGGCTCGCCGCGCTCGGGGACCTGCTGACGGTCCCGTACGGCCGCGGCGAGCGCCTCCGCCATGGCGGCGGAGCCCTTGACGGCGGCGGCGCGGGGGGTGTCGGTGCCGGTGGCGCGGACGCCGGGGAACAGTTCGGCGGGGGTGGCGAGGAGGACGCCGGTCTCGCCGAGGGAGGGCAGGACGTTGCCGATGTAGCCGAGGAACGCGGGGTTGGGGCCGACGATGAGCACGGCCCGCTTCGCGAGCTGCTCGCGGTGCGCGTAGAGGAGGTACGCGGCCCGGTGCAGGGCGACCGCCGTCTTGCCGGTGCCGGGGCCGCCCTCGACGACGAGGACCCCTCGGTGCGGGGAGCGGATGATGGCGTCCTGCTCGGCCTGGATGGTCTGCACGATGTCGTGCATCCGCCCGGTGCGGGCGGCGTCGAGCGCGGCGAGCAGCACCTCGTCGGCGTCACGGCTCTCGTGTCCGGTGCGGGTGGCGTCGCCGAGGTCGAGCACCTCGTCGTGGAGCGCGGTGACCGTGCGGCCGAGGGTGCTGATGTGCCGGCGGCGGGAGAGCCCCATCGGCTCGTATCCGGTGGCGAGGTAGAAGGGGCGGGCGATCTCGGCGCGCCAGTCGACGACGAGCGGGGTGCGGTTCGGGTCGTCCTCGCGGATGCCGAGCCGGCCGATGTGGTGGTCGCGCCCGTCCTTGAAGACGAGACGCCCGAAACAGAGCCCGCTCTCCCCCGCGTTGAACGCGGCGAGCAGCCCCGACTGCTCGGCGACCATGACGTCCCGTTCGAGCCGGCCCTGGTTGCTGCCGACCCCCGGGGTGCGCAGGGCCCGCCCCACGGCGGCCTCGGCCTCGGCCCTCAGGTCGTCGAGTCGTGAGTAGAGATCGGTGATGAATTGCTGCTCGTTCCGAAATTCCTCGGTTGACAATTCGACTCCCGGCGCGATACAGTGCGTTTATTGAACTTCTCTGTGTCCGTGCTGATTCCGGACACGGAATCCATCAATATACGCGATGAAATACCCCGACTGTCAATTCTAGTCGGGGTATTTCCGTATGCCCTGCCGGAGCGCTAGGCGCAGATGTGCTTGGGGGCGGTGGCGCCGGGCCTGGCACGGAACCGCACCTCGTGCCCGGCGTCGTCGGTGAAGACGGCCTCCGTCGCGGACTTCAGGGTCATCGTGCCCCGCTGGTAGGGGTTGCCCCACCCGTCGGGCGGGTTCCCCGAGCCGTCGGAGAGCGGGGTCTCCGCCTCGAAGTACGTCGAGCCGATGCGGGCCTCGTCGATTCCGCAGTGGGTGTAGAGATCGAAGAGCATCGTCCGGACGGCGGGTGTCGCCCGGTCGGACGGTGCCGTCGGCGCGGCCGGTGCGGCCGATGTCGCGCGGACGGGCGGGGTCGCGCGGACGGCCTCCGTACCCCGGCCGGTCGTGGCACAGCCCGTGAGGACCCCGGCGGCCAGTGCGAAGGCGAGGACGACGTGCCCGGTTCTCCGTGTCATGGCCCTTCGACGCTCCGCCCGTGCCGTCGGTTCCCCGCCTCACGGCCGGGCGCCCGGATCACCCGCCGAGCACGTCCTCCAGCTCCTCCAGGAGCCGGCGCTTCGGGCGGGCGCCCACGAGGGACTTCACCGGCTCGCCCGCCCTGAACACCATGAGCGTCGGGGTCGCGAGCACCCCGTACCGCAGGGTGGTCTCCGGGTTCCGGTCCACGTCGATCTCGACGATCCGGAGCCGTCCCGCCTGCTCCGCGGCGAGCGCCCGGAGCACCGGCTTCAGCTGCCGGCACGGCCCGCACCACTCCGCGGTGAACTGCACCAGGACGGGCGGCCCCGCGCCGAGCACCTCCGTCCCGAAGTCCGCGTCCGTGACCTCGGTCACCGCTGGCGTGTGTGTCGTCATCTCCGTCATCCCTCCCGCTCCGTGTCCCACTCCGTACCGAGTTCGCACCGGGGCTCGGGGCCGTGCGGCAGCTCCGCCTCGGCCCGCAGCAGCTCGGCGCCCACCTGGGCGCGTACCGCCTGGAGCCGGTCGATCAGTCCGTCGAGTTCGGCGACCTTCCGCCGGTAGACGGCGATCGACGCGGGACAGGAGTCTCCCGCCGGGTGCCCGGCGCGCAGGCAGTCGACGAACGGCCGTGTCTCCTCCAGATCGAACCCGAAGTCCTGGAGGGTCCTGATCTGCTGGAGGAGCCGCAGGTCGTCCTCGTCGTACGTGCGGTACCCCTGCTCCGTACGCCGGGCGGTCAGGAGACCACGGGACTCGTAGTACCGCAGGGTCCGTGTGGTGGTCCCGACCCGCTCGGCCAGCTCTCCGATGCGCATGTCCCCGACCGTAAGCCTTGACGCCGACGTCAAGGCAAGGCGTCGGGGGCGCGGGTCAGGTGCGCGGGGTCAGCCGCGTTCGGCCGGCAGCAGGGGTTTGCGTACCACCGGGGACGACAGGACGATCGAGGTCGTGGTCCTGCCGAGCGCCGAGGTCTGTTCCAGGATCTCCTCGAGGTGGACGGTGTCGGTGACGGCGACCTTGAGGATCCAGCAGTCCTCGCCCACCACGTGGTGGACCTCCAGGATCTCGGGGCGCGCGGTCAGCTCCAGGGTCCGCGGGTGCTTCAGGGTGTAGCCGCCGTGCGGGTTCACCCTGATGAAGGCCTGGATGCCGTAGCCGAGCCGGGCCGGGGAGACATGGGCGCCGTAGCCGGTGACGGCGCCGCTCGCCTCCAGGCGGCGGACCCGCTCCGTGACGGCCGCGGGGCTGAGCCGGACGCGGCGGCCCAGCTCGCTGAGCTTGATGCGGCCGTCGCTCTGCAGGAGGTCCAGGATCTGCCGGTCGACCGGGTCGAAAGCGGCGCCCGACGTTTCGACGGTGGCGGGGCGCGCAGGCCGTGGTTCTTTCGGCGCGGCGGCCAGGACTCCCATTTCTCCCCCTTCAGACGGCGACGGATCAACGTAACACTTGTGCGGTGAGACAAGGGAGTTGGAATTGATGGACGTTCTGGTCATCGGCGGTAATCGCTATTTCGGAAAGCGGCTGATCGCCCTGCTGCGGGAATCCGGGCACCGGGTCACGCTCCTCAACCGGGGTTCTTCCGGCGCCCCCGAGGGAATCGGGCATCTCGTCGCCGACCGCGACGACGAGGCCGCCCTGGAATCCGTTCTGGCGGGCCGTTCCTTCGACGTCGTCGTGGACCAGGTCTGCTACACGCCGCGCCAGGCCGAGATCGCCCTGCGCGTCTTCGGCCCGCGCACCGGACGCTATGTGATGACGTCGACCGTGGAGGTCTACGGGTACGAGGACTCGGCCGCGCCGCTCGCCGAGGACGCCCTCGACCTGGACGCGGTCACCGTCGACACCGGTCTCGCCTGGGAGGACCCGGAGTTCCGCGAGGCGCACTACGGGGAGGGCAAGCGGCAGGCGGAGGCGGTCTTCGCGGCGGGTGCGCCCTTCGCCTGGACCTCGGTGCGGGTGGCCCATGTGCTGGGCGGCGCCGACGACTTCACCGGCCGGCTCGACCACTACGTGCGGCGCATCCGGGCCGGGGAGCCGATCGCCGTCCCGGCGGTGAACCGTCCGGCGACCTACGTGTACGTGGAGGAGATCGCCGCCTTCCTCGCCTGGGCCGTCGGGGCCGACTTCACCGGCCCGGTGAACGCCCACTCCCACGGCCCGCTCACCACCGCCGACCTGTGCGCGGCGGTCGAGAAGAGGACCGGCGGCCGGACGGTCTTCCAGGAGGTGGAGGTCGGCGAGGTGTCGCCGTTCTCCTTCGCCCGCTCGTACGGGATGGACAACGCCCGTGCGACCAGCCTCGGTTACTCCTTCTCGCACTCCTCCGAGTGGCTGGCGCGGGCCGTGGCCGAGACGGTCGGGGAGGTGCGCTGATGCGGTTCAGGATGCTGGGCGACGTACGGGTCGGGGCGGTCGGGTTCGGCACCATGCCGCTCTCCATCGAGGGCCGGCCGGACGAGGCACGGGCCCTCGCCACCGTGCACGCGGCGCTCGACGCGGGGGTGACCCTGCTCGACACCGCCGACTCCTACCATCCGCCGGGCGGCGCGCCCGGCGAGGGCGAGCGGCTCGTGGCCCGCGCGCTGGCCGCGTACGGGGGCCGCACGGACGACGTCCTCGTGGCGACGAAGGGCGGCCGTGGCCGGACGGCCGACGGCGGCTGGACCGTGGACGGACGGCCCGAGCACCTGCGGAGGGCGGCGGAGGACTCGGCCCGACGGCTCGGGACCACCCCGATCGGCCTGTACCAGCTGCACAAGCCGGACCCGGCCGTCCCGTACGCCGAATCACTCGGCGCGATAAGGGAGTTGCTGGACGCGGGCACGATCCGGCTCGCCGGCGTCTCGAACGTGGACACGGCGCAGATCCTGCTGGCCCGCGAGATCCTCGGCGACCGGCTCGTCTCCGTACAGAACCGCTACTCGCCGGCCGTCCGGGAGAGCGAGCCGGAGCTGCGGCTCTGCGCGGAACTCGGTCTGGCCTTCCTGCCGTGGAGCCCGCTGGGCGGGATCTCGCGCAGCTCGCTCGACGGGGCGTCCGCCCTGGAGGAGGACCCCGGCTTCGGGGGCTTCCACCGGGTGGCGCGGGAGCGCGGGGTCAGCCCACAGCGGGTGGCACTGGCCTGGCTGCTCGCCCGCTCGGAGACGGTGCTGCCGATCCCGGGGGCGAGCCGGCCGGAGACGGTACGGGACTCGGCGGGAGCGTCCTCGCTCGTGCTGACGGGTGAGGAGTTGGCGGCGCTGAACGGCCGCTGAGGATGCGTCACGAGAAGGGCGCCCCCGGTGGGGACGCCCTCCCCCCCGGGCCCCGGATCCGGCTCAAGGCCCGGGACCTGGCACTGGTTGGGGGTTGGTGCCGCTGCGCTGAGGGCGGGCCGAAATTCAGCCCCGCCCGGGGCCCCCACGCCCGCAAGGGCGTAGGGGGAGTTCGAGGGGCGGGGGTCCGGGGGCGGAGCCCCCGGTTCGGGAAGGGGCGGGGTGGGGAGGAGACCCGCGCAGCGGCACCCTTCCCCCGGATTTCACACCCCCGCCCGCGCCTTCTCCTCGCCCTCCTCGGCCCGCTGGTCCGGGACCGAGGCCGGGGCGTGGTCGTCGACCAGGGTCTTCTCGTCGAACGGGACCCGGCCGGCGAGGACCTCGGCGACCCGCGCCTTGTCGATCTCCTTCGTCCAGGTGCCGACGAGCACCGTCGCGACGGCGTTGCCCGCGAAGTTGGTGAGGGCGCGGGCCTCGCTCATGAAGCGGTCGATGCCGACGATGAGGCCCACGCCGTCGACCAGTTCGGGCCGGTGCGACTGGAGGCCGCCCGCGAGGGTGGCGAGACCGGCGCCGGTGACGCCCGCGGCCCCCTTCGAGGCGATGATCATGAACACGAGGAGCGAGATCTGCTCGCCGACCGAGAGCGGGTCGCCCATCGCCTCGGCGACGAACAGCGACGCCATCGTCAGGTAGATCGCGGTGCCGTCGAGGTTGAAGGAGTAGCCGGTCGGCACGGTGATGCCGACGACGGGCTTGCTGACACCCAGGTGCTCCATCTTCGCGATGAGCCGCGGGAGCGCGGACTCCGAGGACGAGGTGGAGAGGATCAGCAGGAACTCGCGGCCCAGGTACTTCAGGAGGGTCCAGATGTTGAGCCCGGCGACCAGCTTGAGGAGCGCGCCCAGCACCACGAAGACGAAGATCGCGCAGGTCGCGTAGAAGCCGATCATGATGACGGCGAGGGACTTGAGGGCATCGATGCCGGTCGCGCCGACGACGGCGGCGATCGCGCCGAACGCGCCGACGGGGGCCGCCCACATGATCATGCCGAGGATGCGGAAGACGAGCCGCTGGATGTGCCCGATCCCGCGCAGGACCGGCTCCCCCGCCGCGCCCATGGCCTGGAGCGCGAACCCGGCGAGCAGGGCGACCAGGAGGGTCTGGAGGACCTCGCCCTCGGTGAAGGCGGAGACGAGGGTCTTGGGGATGATCCCGAGCAGGAAGTCCGGCGTGGACTCGCTCGCCCCCTCGGCCTGCTTGGCGCCGGCCTCGGCCAGCTCCTTGGTGAGGTGGAGCCCGGACCCGGGCTCCAGGATGTTGCCGACGACCAGGCCGATGGCGAGGGCGACGGTCGACATGACCATGAAGTAGCCCAGGGCGAGGCCGCCGACGGCGCCGACCTTCGCGGCCTTCCGGACCGATCCGACGCCGAGCACGATCGTGCAGAAGATGATCGGCGAGATCATCATCTTGATCAGATTGACGAAGCCGGTGCCCAGCGGCTTGAGCTCGACGGCGACGCCGGGCGCCAGGAAGCCGACCGCGATGCCGAGCACCACGGCTCCGATGACGGCCAGATACAGATAGTGGGTACGGTCCCGTCGTGCGGCCACGGGGTCCTCCTCGTGCTGATGGGTGTCCACGTCCCGGTGGACTCCGCGACTATCCATCAGCCTGTGACCGGGGTCACCGTTACGTACGTTTCGTTCACGCCGAGACCGTTTCGGAGAAGGGTCCGGGGAAGAGAACGATTCGGGAACGCAACGCGTCGCCGCACACTCCGACGTGCACACTTACCCGCATGCGCCTCCCCCTCCCCCGCCCCCGCAGCCTGGCCGGCCAGCTCTTCGCGATGCAGGTCGTGCTCGTGGCCGTCGTCGTGGCGGGGTGCGCGGTCTTCGCGTACGTCACGGACCGGGCGCAGGCCGAGGAGACCGCGCGGCGCCAGGCGACCGCGACCGCCGCGGCCGTCGCCGACTCGCCTTCGGTGGTCGCCGCGGCCCGCTCCGCCGACCCGTCGGCTGCGCTCCAGCCGTACGCCGAGTCCCTGCGCCGCCACGCGGGTGTCGCCTTCGTGGTGATCATGTCGCCGGACGGCACCCGCTGGACCCACCCCGAGCCCGCGCAGATCGGCCGCACGTACCTCGGCCACATCGAGGAGGCGGCGGCGGGCCGCACGTACTCGGAGACGCACCTGGGGATACTCGGTCCCTCCGTGCGGACCGTGGCGCCCGTCTTCGACGACGGCCGGGTCGTCGCCCTGGTCAGCGCGGGCATCACGATCGAGAGGATCAGTCAGCAGGTACGGGAGCAGGTGACCGCGCTGCTCGGCATGGCGGGCGCGGCGCTCGCGCTCGGCGGCGCCGGGACGTACGTCATCAACGCGCGCCTCCGCCGCCACACGCACGGCATGAACGCGACGGAGCTGAGCCGGCTGCACGACTACCACGAGGCCGCGCTGCACGCGGTCCGCGAAGGGCTCGTGATGCTCGACGGACGGCGGCGGATCGCCCTCATCAACGACGGCGCGCGCGAGCTGCTCGGCCTGGACGAGGGGGTCGTCGGCCGGCCGGCGGCGGATCTCGGGCTGCCGGCGCCGCTGACGGGCGCCCTGCTGTCCTCGGAGCCGCGCGTGGACGAGACGCACCTGACGGCCGACCGGGTCCTCGTGGTCAACACCCGTCCGGTGGTGGGCGGAGAGCGGCGCGGCACGGTCGTCACACTCCGGGACCGTACGGAACTCCAGGCGCTGTCCGGCGAGTTGGACTCCGAGCGCGGGTTCACGGAGGCGCTGCGCTCGCAGGCCCACGAGGCGGCGAACCGGCTGCACACGGTCGTGTCGCTCATCGAACTGGGCCGGGTGGCCGAGGCGGTGGAGTTCGCGACGGCGGAGCTTGAGCTCGCGCAGGCGCTGACCGACCGGGTCGTGGACGCCGTCGGGGAGCCCGTCCTCGCGGCACTGCTCCTCGGCAAGGCGGCGCAGGCCAACGAGCGGGGCGTGGAGCTGGTCCTCACCGAGGACAGCCGCATCGACGACGGGCTCGTGCCGGCCGCCCTTCCGGCCCGGGACCTGGTGACGATCCTGGGCAACCTGATCGACAACGCGGTGGAGGCGGTGGGCGGCACCCCGCACGCGCGCGTGACGGTGACGGTCGCGGCCCGTTCGGGCGACGGCGAGCTGCTGCTCCGCGTCGGCGACAGCGGGCCCGGCGTGCGCGCGGCCGACCGGGACGCGGTCCTGGGCCGCGGCTGGTCGACCCGGGGCCCGGGGCGTGGCATCGGCCTCGCCCTGGTGGGCCAGGCGGTCACCCGCGCGTCGGGCACGCTCGACCTCACGGACGCCGCGGAGGGCGGGGCGGAGTTCACCGTACGACTGCCCCTGCCCCGCCCGTCGGGGCCACCGCCCGAGCCCGCGGCGACGGTCGGCACCGTGACGGAGGTGTCCGCGTGAGCGCGCCGGCCCTGCGGGTGCTCGTCGTCGAGGACGATCCCGTCGCCGCCGACGCGCACGCCCTCTACGCCGGGCGGGTCGAGGGCTTCACCGTCGTCGGGGTCGCGCACTCCCGGGCCGCCGCCCTGCGGCTGCTCGACCGGACACCGGTCGACCTGATCCTCCTCGACCTCTACCTGCCCGACGGTCACGGCCTCCAGCTGCTGCGCGCGCTGCGCGCCGCCGGGCACTCGGCCGACGTCATCGCCGTCACCTCGGCCCGCGACCTGGCGATCGTCCGCGAGGGCGTGTCGCTCGGCGTCGTCCAGTACGTCCTGAAGCCCTTCGCCTTCGCGACCCTGCGAGACCGGCTCGCCCGGTACGCCGAGTTCCGGGCGACCGCCGGGGAGGCCTCCGGCCAGGACGAGGTGGACCGGGCGCTGGCCACGCTCCGGGCCCCGCACCCCGCCACGCTCCCCAAGGGCCTGAGCGCCCCCACCCTGGAGGCCGTCACCCGCACCCTCCGGGCCACCCCGGCGGGTCTGACCGCCGCCGAGGCGGGCGCGGCGGTCGGCATCTCCAGGATCACCGCGCGGCGCTACCTGGAGCATCTGGTCACCGGGGGCCGGGCCGTACGCGCACCGCAGTACGGGCAGATCGGGCGGCCCGAGCTCCAGTACCGCTGGCTCGACGGCCCGGCCCGGGGGCACTGACGGTTTCCAAGGCGACCACGGTCGGTGACTGATCGTTTCCATGGTCTCGACACCCAGTTACTGATCGGTTCCCACGTTCCTACGACGCCGGACCTTGGCGGAACGCACCGTAGCCAGCCGTCACCCTCCGCACCTACCGTGGCCGGGTGCACCAACCCTCCCCACCCTTCAACGCCCTGGCCGCCCGCCGTCTGCGTGAGGGCCTCGGCATGGCCCCCGATCACGTCGCCTACGGCCTGCGCGCCCAGTACGGCCTCTTCGTCACCCCCGACACCGTCGTCGCCTGGGAACGCGGCCGCGCCGCGCCAGGCGACCAGGAGCTCACCGCCCTCGCGGGCGTCCTCTGGTGCTCCCCCGCCGAGCTGATCGCCGCCGCCTCCAGCCTGCGCGAGCACCGGATGGCCCGCGGACTCGCCGCCGAGGACCTGGCCAGGATGGTGGGCGTGGCGGCCCACGCGTACCAGCGGATGGAGGACGAGGGCAGCTGGCGCGGCACCGAACGCCAGACGGCGGCCCTCGCCGACGTCCTCGGCCTCGGTCCACGCGCCCTGATCACCGCGACGGGCGGCGACGAACGTCTCGCCGAGCTGCTGCGCGACGCCGCCACCACCCGCTGGCAGGCGTACGTGAAACCGGCGGTGAAGATGGTGCCGCTGCCCAAGCGGATCCTGGAGTCCGCCCTCCAGCGGCTCCACACCGAGTACCACGCCCGGATGGCGGCGACCAGCAGCTGGGGCGCCTCGGGCGCGACCGGCGACGAGGGGCGCGCGTACCTGGACGGGATCACCGGCCACTTCTGGACGGCGGTCGGTTCCTAGCGGGTGCCTTCGGGCTCCTGGCTGGTTCCTGGATCATCGGACGCCGCGGCCGTAGGTTGGCGCGGTGAGACGACACATACCCTTCGAACGACTCCACAACTTCCGTGACCTGGGCGGCTATCGGACCGCCGGCGGCGGAACCGTGCGGTGGGAGACCCTCTACCGCTCCGACTCCCTCGCCAAGCTGGCGGACGCCGACCCCGCCGACCTGCAACGCTTCCGCGCGCTGCGCGTGGCCACGGTGATCGACCTGCGCTACCCGTGGGAGATCGCCGCCAAGGGCCGGCTGCCGGAGACCGAGGACGTCTCCTGGCACAACCTCTCCATCGAGCACCGCCCCTACGACCAGGCGGAGATCGACCCGGACCTCGACCCCTGGCGCTACCTCGCCGACCGGTTCGCGGAGGTCGCGGAGGACGGGGCGGTGGAACTCCGTACCGCCCTCGAGCTCATCGCCTCGGCCGAGGGGCCGCTCGTCTTCCACTGCGCGTCGGGCAAGGACCGTACGGGCCTGCTCGCGGCCGTCGTCCTCGCCCTCATCGGGGTCCCGGACGAGGAGATCCTCGCGGACTTCGCGCTCACCGAGCTGGCCACGGAGCGGCTGATCGCCGACTGGCGGGCCTCCCATCCGGGCCGCGAGCTCCGCTGGCCGGGCTACGGCCGGGCCCCCGCCGACATCATCCGACTGTTCCTCGCGGACCTGCGCGCCCGGTACGGCTCGGTGGACGCGTACGTCACCGGCCACGTCGGGCTCGACCCGTCGGTGGTGGAGACGCTCAGGGACCGGCTGGTCGAGACCCCCCGCTAGCCTCCCGAGGCCGGACGTCTCTCGAAGACGAAGAGCTGGCCCGCGGCGTCCGGCGCGCAGGGCGCCTGGGCGAGACGCGCCCCGGCGGCCGTGCGGTCACCGGTGACGGTGACGCAGGTGCCGGGCGTCGCGGAGCCCACCGGGACGATCCGGTGGCCCCGCACGGGGGTGCCGTACGGCTGGAGCGCGAACGTCTCGACCCGGCTCGGGTCACCGCACTCGGAGTCCTCGTACGCGGCTCCCGGTATCCGCCCGCCGGAGGGGATGCCGGAGCAGCCGGGGCCGTAGTCGGGGTGGTCCGAAACGATCCTCCACCGGCCGCCGGCCACCGCCGCGAGGGAGTACAGCGGAACGCCCGCCTCGGCGCACGGCAGCTGGTGGATCCGGCCGGACCGGGTGCCGCGCCGCTCGCCGAGGCAGAAGTCGGTACCGGTCACCCGGATGCGTACGTCCCCGGCGGCGGGGGCGGCCGGCGCGGCAGGCGTACCGGACGGCTGCCCCGCCTGTCCCCCGTGCCCGGCGTGCCCGGTGCGGCCGTCCCGGAAGGCGGCGACGACACTGACCCCGGCGAGGACGAGGCCGGCGACCGCGACCGTGGCGACGACAGCCCGCCGTATCCGGAACCGGGTCCCCGGGGGCGGCGTCGCCGGCGGTTCGGCGGCCTCCGGCCAGGAGGAGGGCGGCGCGGGAGATCCGGGCACCTGGTCCGCCTCGCTCCCCGCCCCCTCCGGCCCCGGCTCGTCCGTCCCGGCCGCCTCCGTCCCGGCCTCCTCCGCCGGCGCGTACGCCCCCCGCCCCGCGAGCTCCCTCCGTACCTTCCGCCAGCTCTCCAGCTCCGCCGGCGCGACCCCGCACGCGCGGACGAACGCGGTCAGCAGTTCCTCGCGGGGCAGGGTGGCGCGGGACAGCATGTTCGCCACGGTGGAGCGGGGCAGGAGGTCGCCGCGTGCCTCCGCCCGCGCCGAGAGCTCGCGGTAGGTGAAGCCGGACCGGTCCTTGAGGGCCTGGAGGCGCGCGAGGAACTCGGCGGGGGTCCGGGCCCCGCGCGGGTCAGGGGTGTGCTCCCCCGGTGTCATCCGCGGCCCTCCTTCCCCCGGACAGGGTTGGGACATGTCCGGGACAGGCCCCCAGCCTTGTTGATCCCGCGCTCCGGCTCAAGAGTGGAATCCGGCGTTTCCGGGGGGATGCCGGACACGGCGAAGTGGCCCCGACCGTCCACGGGGGGACGGTCGGGGCCACTTCGGCCGGTGTCAGAAGACGGACTCCGCCTCGCGCATGCGGTCCTCGGGGACCGTCTTGAGCTGGGTGACGGCCTCGGCGAGCGGCACCATCTCGACGCCCGTGCCGCGCAGCGCCGTCATGCGTCCGAAATCGCCGCGGTGCGCGGCCTCCACCGCGTGCCAGCCGAAGCGGGTGGCGAGCACCCGGTCGTACGCGGTCGGCGTGCCGCCGCGCTGGACGTGGCCGAGGATGACCGGGCGGGCCTCCTTGCCGAGGCGCCGCTCCAGCTCGACGGCGAGCTGGTTGCCGATGCCCTGGAAGCGCTCGTGACCGAACTGGTCGATCTCGCCCTTCTTGTACTCCATCGAGCCCTCGGCCGGATGGGCGCCCTCGGCGACGCAGATGACGGCGAACTTCTTGCCGCGGGCGAAGCGCTCCTCGACCATCTTGACGAGGTCGTCGATCTGGAAGGGCCGCTCGGGCAGGCAGATGCCGTGCGCGCCGCCGGCCATGCCGGACTCCAGGGCGATCCAGCCGGCGTGGCGGCCCATCACCTCGACGACCATCACCCGCTGGTGGGACTCGGCGGTGGTCTTGAGGCGGTCCATGGCCTCGGTGGCGACGCCGACGGCGGTGTCGAAGCCGAAGGTGCGGTCCGTGGAGGAGATGTCGTTGTCGATCGTCTTCGGCACGCCGACGACGGGCATGCCGGCGTCGGAGAGCATCCGGGCGGCGGTGAGGGTGCCTTCGCCGCCGATGGGGATGAGGACGTCGATGCCGTACTCGCGGGCCAGGTCGGGGGCGGACTCGGCGGCCTCGGCCAGCCGGTTCCGCTCCAGGCGGGCAGAGCCGAGGATGGTGCCGCCGCGGGCCAGGATGCCGCTGACGGCGTTCAGGTCGAGGGGCCGGTAGTGGCCGTCGAGGAGGCCCTTGAACCCGTCCTCGAAGCCGATGACTTCGTCGCCGTGACCGGTGAGCGCCCGGTGCACGACCGACCGGATCACTGCGTTCAGGCCGGGGCAGTCTCCGCCTGCGGTGAGAACTCCGATGCGCATCGTGCTGTGTCTCCTGCTCGGTCGCGGTCCGTGGTGAGCCATCGCAATTCTCACACGCCGGACCTGAGGGGCGCGTTCGCCGCTGTTCCGCGCGTCCCTCCGCCGGGCCCCGCGGAGGCCTTTCGTCCCGGGTTTCCGGGCCCTTTGTCCGGCGGGCGACCTAACTATCGGCGGGGGTATTGTCAAGGGGGTAATGCCGCCCTATCGGGGCTTTCTGAGGGCAGTGGATTGACGGGCAGCGGAGGACACCGGCAGGGGACCGACCGGCGACTGACCGGCCGGGGACCGGCGAGGGACCGGCTACGGACCGGCGAAGGACCGGCCGGCGGTGGACTGAGGCAGACCCCGAGTTCCGCAGGACTGGACAGGAGACCACGGCGTGACGCGCAGCGTGTACGTGACCGGGATCGACCGCGGTGACGGCCGCCAGGTCGTCGAGCTGGGAGTCATGGAGCTCCTCACCCGCCAGGTGGACCGGGTGGGGGTGTTCCGGCCGCTGGTGCACGACGGTCCCGACCGGCTCTTCGAACTCCTGCGCTCCCGATACCGACTCTCGCAGGACCCCTCGACGGTCTACGGCATGGACTACCACGAGGCCTCGGACCTGCAGGCCGAGCGGGGCACCGACGAGCTGGTCTCGCGGCTCGTCGACCGCTTCCACGCCGTCGCCCGCGACTACGAGGTCGTCCTCGTCCTCGGCACCGACTTCGCCGCCACCCAGCTCCCCGACGAGCTGGCGCTCAACGCCCGGCTCGCCAACGAGTTCGGCGCCTCCGTCATCCCCGTCGTCGGCGGCAAGGGCCAGCCGGCGGAGTCCGTACGGGCCGAGACGCGCAACGCGTTCCGGGCGTACGCCGGACTCGGCTGCGACGTGCTCGCGGTGGTCGTCAACCGGGTGGCGGGCGAGGACCGGGACGCCATCGCCGAGCGGCTCACCGCCCGGCTTCCGGTGCCCTGCTACGTCCTGCCGGACGAGCCGGCGCTCGCCGCGCCGACCGTCGCCCAGATCACCCACGCCCTCGGCGCCTCCGTCGTCCTCGGCGACGACGCGGGCCTCGCGCGCGACGCCCTGGACTTCGTCTTCGGCGGCGCGATGCTGCCGAACTTCCTCAACGCGCTGACCCCCGGCTGTCTGGTCGTCACCCCCGGGGACCGGGCCGACCTCGTCATCGGCGCGATGGCCGCGCACTCGGCCGGCACCCCGCCGATCGCGGGGGTGCTGCTGACCCTCGACGAGCGGCCCCGCAAGGAGATCCTGACCCTGGCGGCCCGCCTCGCGCCGGGCACCCCGGTCATCTCCGTACCGGGCAACAGCTTCCCGACCGCCGCCGAGCTCTTCGCCCTCGAAGGCAAGCTGAACGCGGCCACCCCGCGGAAGGCGGAGACGGCCCTCGGCCTCTTCGAGCGGCATGTGGACACGGCCGACCTGCTCAAGCGGGTCTCGGTCGCCCGCAGCGGCCGGGTCACCCCGATGATGTTCGAGCACGAGCTGATCGAGCAGGCCCGCGCCGACCGGCGCCGGGTGGTGCTCCCCGAGGGCACCGAGGAGCGGGTGCTGCGCGCCGCCGACGTGCTGGTGCGGCGTGACGTCTGCGACCTGACGCTGCTCGGCGACATCGAGACCATCCGCAAGAAGGCCGCCGACCTGAGCGTGGACCTGCGCGGTACGCAGCTGATCGACCCGCAGACCTCGGAGCTGCGGGACTCGTTCGCGGAGAAGTACGCGGCGCTGCGCGCCCACAAGGGCGTCACCGTGGAGCTGGCGTACGACGTCGTCTCCGACGTCAACTACTTCGGCACGCTGATGGTCCAGGAGGGCCTGGCCGACGGCATGGTGTCGGGCTCGGTGCACTCGACGGCGGCGACGATCCGTCCCGCCTTCGAGATCATCAAGACCAAGCCGGACGCCTCGATCGTCTCCTCGGTGTTCTTCATGTGCCTCGCCGACAAGGTCCTGGTGTACGGCGACTGCGCGGTCAATCCGGACCCGAACGCGGAGCAGCTCGCGGACATCGCGGTCCAGTCGGCGGCCACCGCCGCCCGTTTCGGCGTGGAGCCGCGGATCGCGATGCTCTCGTACTCCACCGGCACCTCCGGTTCGGGCGCGGACGTCGACAAGGTGCGGGAGGCGACCAAGCTGGTCCGCGAGGCGCGTCCCGAGCTGCGGATCGAGGGCCCGATCCAGTACGACGCGGCCGTGGAGCCCTCGGTCGCGGCGACGAAGCTGCCGGACTCGGAGGTGGCGGGTCAGGCGTCCGTCCTGATCTTCCCGGACCTCAACACCGGCAACAACACGTACAAGGCCGTGCAGCGCTCGGCCGGCGCCGTGGCCGTCGGCCCGGTGCTCCAGGGGCTGCGCAAACCCGTGAACGACCTCTCGCGCGGCGCGCTCGTCAGCGACATCGTCAACACGGTCGCCATCACGGCGATCCAGTCCCAGGCTCAGGAGCTCCCGGCATGACCACCCCCACCCGTGTGCTCGTCCTCAACTCCGGTTCCTCCTCGGTGAAGTACCAACTGCTCGACATGCGCGACGACAGCCGTCTCGCCCAGGGGCTCGTGGAGCGCATCGGCGAGGCGTCCTCGCGGCTCGTGCACACCCCGCTGCAGGGCGGCGCGAAGCGCGAGACGACCGGCCCGATCGCCGACCACGCGGCCGCCCTGAAGGCGGTCGCCGCGGAGCTGGCGGCGGACGGTCTCGGCCTGGACTCGCCCGAGCTGGCGGCGATCGGCCACCGGGTGGTGCACGGCGGGCTGCGTTTCACCGCCCCGACCGTGATCGACGACGAGGTGCTCGCGGAGATCGAACGGCTGGTGCCGGTGGCGCCGCTGCACAACCCGGCGAACCTCGTCGGCATCCGTACGGCGATGGCGATGCGGCCCGACCTGCCGCAGGTGGCGGTCTTCGACACGGCGTTCCACACGACGATGCCGGAGTCGGCCGCCCGGTACGCGATCGACGTGGAGACCGCCGACGCGCACCGGATCCGGCGGTACGGCTTCCACGGCACCTCGCACGCGTACGTCTCGCGCGAGACGGCGAGGCTGCTCGGCAAGGAGCCGGAGGAGGTGAACGTGATCGTGCTGCACCTGGGGAACGGCGCCTCCGCCTCGGCCGTGCGGGGCGGCCGGTGCGTGGACACCTCGATGGGCCTGACCCCGCTGGAGGGACTGGTCATGGGCACCCGCTCGGGCGACATCGACCCGGCGGTCACCTTCCACCTGAAGCGGGTGGCGGGCATGGACGAGGACGAGGTCGACGTCCTGCTGAACAAGAAGTCCGGTCTCGTCGGACTGTGCGGCGACAACGACATGCGGGAGATCCGGCGCCGGATCGACGAGGGCGACGAGCGGGCGGCGCTCGCCTTCGACATCTACGTCCACCGGCTGAAGAAGTACATCGGCGCGTACTACGCGGTGCTCGGCCGGGTGGACGCGGTGGCGTTCACGGCGGGGGTCGGTGAGAACGCGGCCCCGGTGCGGGAGGCTGCCATCGCGGGCCTGGAGGAGCTGGGGCTCGCGGTGGACGCGGACCTCAACTCCGTGCGTTCCGACGAGGCCCGGGTGATCTCGCCGGTCTACGCGCGGGTGGCGGTGGCCGTGGTGCCGACGGACGAGGAGCTGGAGATCGCGCGCCAGAGTCACGCGCTCGTTCAGAGCATCGCGAGCTCGAACGAGTGAACGCCTGAGCGGCCTCGCGCCCATTTGTACTTTCCGCCAGTCGGAATATTCCGCAGTGAAACAAACCGATAGGATCCGCCTCATGCGCCGTTCCAAAATCGTCTGCACGCTGGGCCCCGCCGTCGACTCGTATGAGCAGCTGAAGGCTCTCATCGAGGCCGGCATGAACGTGGCCCGATTCAACTTCAGCCACGGATCCCAGGCAGAGCACCAGGAGCGGTACGACCGCGTCCGACAGGTCTCCGCGGACACCGGGCACGCCGTCGGCGTCCTCGCCGACCTCCAGGGCCCCAAGATCCGCCTCGAGACCTTCGCCGAGGGACCGGTCGAGCTGGTGCGCGGTGACGAGTTCACCATCACCACCGACGACGTCCCCGGCGACAAGTCGATCTGCGGCACCACCTACAAGGGTCTGCCCGGCGACGTCTCCAAGGGCGACCAGATCCTCATCAACGACGGCAACGTCGAGCTGCGGGTCGTCGAGGTCGAGGGCTCCCGGGTCAAGACCATCGTCGTCGAGGGCGGTGTCATCTCCGACCACAAGGGCATCAACCTGCCCGGCGCGGCCGTCAACGTCCCCGCCCTGTCGGAGAAGGACGTCGACGACCTCCGCTTCGCGCTCCGCATGGGCTGCGACATGGTCGCGCTCTCCTTCGTCCGCGACGCCAACGACGTCAAGGACGTCCACAAGGTGATGGACGAGGAGGGCCGCCGGGTCCCCGTCATCGCCAAGGTCGAGAAGCCGCAGGCCGTCGAGAACATGGAGGCCGTCGTCGCGGCCTTCGACGCGGTCATGGTGGCCCGTGGCGACCTCGCCGTCGAGTACCCGCTGGAGAAGGTCCCGATGGTGCAGAAGCGCCTCGTGGAACTCTGCCGCCGCAACGCCAAGCCGGTCATCGTCGCGACCCAGATGATGGAGTCGATGATCACCAACTCGCGGCCGACCCGCGCCGAGGCGAGCGACGTCGCCAACGCGATCCTGGACGGCGCGGACGCGGTCATGCTGTCGGCCGAGTCCTCGGTCGGCGCGTACCCGATCGAGACCGTGAAGACGATGTCGAAGATCGTCGCCGCGGCCGAGGAGGAGCTGCTCTCCAAGGGCCTGCAGCCCCTGGTCCCGGGCAAGAAGCCGCGCACCCAGGGCGGCTCCGTCGCCCGCGCGGCCTGCGAGATCGCCGACTTCCTCGGCGGCAAGGCGCTGATCGCCTTCACCCAGTCCGGCGACACGGCCCGCCGCCTGTCCCGCTACCGGACGCAGCAGCCGATCCTCGCCTTCACGACCGACGAGAACACCCGCAACCAGCTCACCCTGAGCTGGGGCGTCGAGTCCTTCCTCGTCCCGTTCGTGGAGACCACGGACGCGATGGTCGACCTCGTGGACGCCGAGCTCCTGAAGCTCCAGCGCCACAACGAGGGCGACACCATGATCATCACCGCCGGCTCGCCCCCCGGCGTCCCCGGCACCACGAACATGGTCCGGGTCCACCACCTGGGCGGCAGCGAGCGCGTCTGATCGCGCACGCCTGACGCACGGCGAAGCCCCCGTCCGATGGACGGGGGCTTCGCCGTGTGCGGCTCCCGGAGTGGTACGGGGGGTCAGCTGGGCTCGATCGTGTTGCGGAGGCCCGGAACCCTGAGGGTGCCGCCGAACTGACCGGCCTGCTTGAGCTTCACGTGGGTGAAGAAGACCTCGGGGAGGTCGAGCGGCGGCGGGGACTCCGCGCTGAAGGTGATCGGGATCAAGCCGATGAGGTTGCCCTTCAGCTCCTCCGTGTACATCGTCACCGTGCCCTCGGTGATGGTCGACGTCTTGCCCTGCGCGGAGCGGACGTGGCCCGTGTACCCCTCGGAGTGCTCCGTCAACTGGTGCAGGTCCCTGATGCCCACCTCGGTCGCGGTGAACTTCAGCACCTTCTTGATCTTGCCGCTGTAGGTCTTCACCTCGACGATGCCGTGGTACTTCAGGCCGCTGAGGCTGAGCTTCGTGCTCTCCAGCCGCCACGGCTCGTCCGGGAGCAGCGGGATCCCCGGCTCCAGTTCGGCCGCCGCGAGCGCCGCGTCGTCGCGCTCGGGGCACGGGAAGCGGGGCTTCGCGCCGTCGGGTATGTCCTCGTCCTTCTTGGCGTCGAGGCCCTTGACGCTCTCCGGCAGTTCCTCGACCGGGAGACCCGCCTTCTCGGCGGCCTCCTCGATCGCGGCCTTCGTCCCCTCGGCGGCCGCGTCGGCGGTCGCCTTCGGCGCGGTGGTGGTCGTCGCCTTCGGGGCGGGGGCCGCGGTCGTCGGAGCCGTGGTGGTGGGGGCCGTCGTCGGGGCCGCCGTCGTCGGCGTCGCCGTCGGCTCCGGGTCCGGGCCGTCGAAGAGGTCCCTGAGCGCGTCGCCCACGCCCAGCGGGTCCAGCGGGTTCACCGACTTCGTCGGGGTGGGCGTGGCCGTCGGCGTCGCGGTCGGCGCGGCGGTGGCCTTCGCCTGCTCCTGGGTCTGCTGGGTCGTCGCCTGCCCGGTCTCCGTCGCGGTCGGCGTCGGCGCGGCGGTGGCGCCCGGGGTCGCGGTGGCGCTCGGCGTGGCCGACGCGGTCGCCGAAGGAGTCGCGGACGGGGTCGGCTTCGCCGTCTCGGCGGGCTTCGTCGGCTCCTCGGTCACCGGCTCGTCCGAGCGGGTCACGCAGGGGCCGGGGGCGAAGGGGAGGTCCCCCTCGTCGGCGAGGGCGAGCTTGGGCGTGAGGCCCATGCCCACGAACACCGCGGTCGGCATGGCGGCGAGCGCCATCGCCTTGCCGGCGGGGCCCTGGATCATGTTCAGCAGCGACTTGCGCGGGGCCGCGTGCCGCGGGCCACCTTTCGCGAGCGCCGACTGAGTCTCGTCACCCCGCACTGTTCCTCCCGCCGTTGGCGTCGATCGTCGTTTCGGTCGCGTGGTGCTCCGCCTCGCGCTGCTCCGGGACGCCGTCGGCCCACAGGGCCTCGGTCTCGGCTGACGCCTCCCCCTCGCCGTCGTCCTCGGAGTCCAGGACCTCCTCGACCGGTGGCGCTGGCGCCCAGGCGATGGACATGCCGCCTCCGACGAGGGCAAGCAGGAACCCGACGAGCAGACCGCCGAAGTTCGACACCGGGATGGAGACCAGGCCCAGGATGATCGACGCGACACCCGCGAAGACCCGCACGATGGGGTGGAACCACATCGTCAGGCCGAGCGTGATCAGCAGGACCCCGATGATCAGCGCGCTGGATCCGGCGGTCGTCTTCATCGCGAGGGTGATGTTGCCGAGTCGCATGTCCCCGTAGGGGAGGTAGGCGATCGGCAGACCACCGAGCAGGGTGAACAGCCCCGCCCAGAAAGGCCGGGTCTGCCGCCAGATCTTGAACCGGTTGTCCTGGGGGACTTCGCGGGAGGCAGGGGTCTCGGCGCTCATGGAAAACAGCTCCCTGGAAGCGGTGTTGCTGAGAAAGATGTGGAGAGAAACGGAGCCGGGCCCCGGAGTGTGTGCGGGCCGCCGGGGCGGCCCGCACCTTCAGGGCCTGGTCAGCCCTTGAAGCACTCCTTGTCAGTGCCCCGGTGCAGGGACAGCTTCAGGTCAGGGAGCTTGAAGGTGGCGGCCGTGGTGGCCCACGCCTTCTGCCTCACCTTGGTCAGCGTGACGTCCTCGGCGCGCTGGCCGAAGCCGAACGGATTGGCCTTGGTGTTGGGCTGGATGCCCTGCCTGTCCGTCGGCTTGCCGTCAACACCCGGCGCCGTGTTGAGCTTGCCGGCCGCGATGCCGATGTCGATGTTGGTGAACTCGGCGTCGGCCTCAAGGTACGAGACGTCGAGGTAAAGGTCCTTGGCGTTGACCTGCTTGCCCTCGTTGCCGGCCTTGGCAGCGTCGCTGCCACCCGCCTCCAGGCGGAGGGTGATGTCGCCGAGACCCAGAACCGGCGTCACGACCGACTGGCACATGTTTGTGATCTTGGCAGTGTCGAAGCCGGAGACCGCGACCGGAGCCGCGAACGGCGTACCGTCCAGCTTGTGGCCCTCGGCAACGCTGCCGTACTGGACGAACTCGGTGCCCACGAGCTTGTCGGTGGAGACCTTGAACTCCTGGCCGGAGATGCTGAAGGACGCGGCCAGCGCGCCCTGGGCCAGGCCGACGCCGATCGCGGCCGTCGCGGCCACGCTCGGGACCATGACGACGGCGAACCGCTTCCATCGGGTCCCGCCACGAACCTGGGACTTCATGAGAATTCCTCCTTCTCGGACGTACATCTCCGGAGGGGCCGGGGGCCCGCCCCGGGATGGGAGAAGAGCTACGTCCTCGGGAAGGAGAGCGCCGAGGCATCAGGCGGCGCGACGCGCGTCCGAATCACCGGCGATCACCCCCGAGCGACAACCTGGACCGCGCTTCGGCGCGCGGCCTGATGGACAGGCCCCGTTCGGTGAGAGCGGGAACCCCCCTGTCCACGACCGGTGCGTGCACCGGTCCGCCCGGTGGGGACCTTCGCCGCGGTCTCCGGTTGGTTTCCGGGGAGGTGCGGTTCGGACCGAGCGTCGCCGATCGTGGTCCATTCCGGGCCCGGGCACAAGGGGGTTCGTTACTGGCTAGTAACGGGTGGATAACCACGCGATGGCGGGGCGGCGCCGGACGGCCACACAGGGTGCGTTCACGCGCCCGGGAATATCAGCAGATCGCCGCATGAATCCAGACAGAAGGCCGAGTTCGGCTTACTGCAAGTAACAGCGGCCGCGATTACCAAGTTTTGGTAAAGCGCGGCCGCCGTTTGTCACCCTGTTGCCAAATCGTCAGAACAGCACCCGGGCCAGGGCCTGTCGGGCGGCCGTGACCCTCGGGTCCTCGGCGCCGATCACCTCGAACAGTTCCAGGAGCCGCAGCCGCGCCGCGTCCCGGTCCTCGCCGACCGTGCGGCGCACGGTCTCGACGAGGCGCCCGAAGGCGTCCTGCACATGACCGCCCACCAGATCGAGGTCGGCGGCGGCGATCTGCGCGGTGACGTCGGCCGGGTTCTCCGCGGCGTTCTTGCGGACGACACCCGGGTCGAGGTCCTGCACCCGGGCGAGGAGTTCGGCCTGGGCCAGGCCGAGCTTGGCCTCCGGGTGCGCCGGGTCGTCGGCGAGCACGTTCTTGTACGCCTGGACCGCGCCGGCCAGGTCACCCGCGTCGAGCGCGGACAGGGCCGCTTCGAGGAGGGCGTCGTACGGGCCGACGACCTGACGCTCGGCGACCGGGCCGCCCTCGGAGGCGCCCGCGTCGACGGCGATGCCGGTGAGACCGAAGCGCTCCTCGCCGATCTGGATCAGCTGGTCGAGGGTCTCGCGGATCTGGGCCTCGGGCACCGCGCCCTGGAAGAGCGGCAGCGCCTGACCGGCGACCACCGCGAAAACGGCCGGAATTCCCTGGATGCCGAACTGCTGCATCAGCATCTGGTTGGCGTCGACGTCGATCTTCGCGAGCAGGAAGCGGCCGTTGTACTCGACGGCGAGCCGCTCCAGGAGGGGGCCGAGCTGCTTGCAGGGCTCACACCACTCGGCCCAGAAGTCGAGGACGACCGGGACCTCGGCGGAACGCTGGAGCACATCGCGCTCGAAGCCGGCCTCGTCGACGTCGATCACCAGGGCGGACGGGGGCACCGCGGCGGAGCCACCCTGCCGGGCGGCTTCGGCGCGCGCCTGCTCCGCCTTCGCCTTGGCCTCTCCGGCCGCCTTCACCGCGGCGAGGTCGACGACACCGCTCATGGACATGTTTCGGGGCTGCATGCGTACATCCTCCCCCTTCCGCGCGCGTAACCGGTAAGTCATGGCTGAACCGTGCCGTCCACACGTCTCCCGCCGGTGTGCGAGACATGGGGGCGACACGGTTCTTCGTCTTCGGTTCGCGCCGGGTCCCCACCCGGCGCCAGGTTGTCGCTCGGGCCGCTCAAAGCCTTTCGCTACGGGTCGTAGCGTAACTCTCCCGGGGGATCGGCGGGGAGAGCCGGGAGGTGATCCGCCCGGTGAACTGCCTCACATCACGCGCCTCTGGCGCCCTACCTACCGGCGGGTATGGTCGACGTTCATGTGTAGCCGCACCAACCCCCGCAGCAGCCGTACCGGGCGCCCCCGCTCCCCCGAGGCCGACACGGCCATCCTGAAGGCGACCCGCGCGGCCCTGGTCGAGCTGGGCTGGTCCAAGCTCACGATGGGGGACGTCGCCGGCCGCGCGGGGGTTGCGAAGACGACCCTGTACCGCCGCTGGGCCAACAAGAGCGAACTGGTCGTGGACGCCGTCGCCGTCCTCTTCGATGAACTCGAACTGCCCGACCTGGGTTCCCTCCAGGCCGACATCGAGCACGTCGTCCTGCAGTTCGCGGCCCTCCTCGAACGCCCCGAGACCAAGACCGCCCTGATGGCGGTGGTCGCCGAGTCGACCCGGGACGCGCCGCTGCGCGAGCGCATCCGCGCCTCGATCGTCGACCGCCAGAAGCGGCTCGTCCTGACGGGCCGGCGGCGGGCGCAGGAGCGCGGCGAACTCCCCGCGGACCGCGACCCGGACGCCGTGGACGCCACGGACGACCTGATCTTCGACGTCATCGCGGGCGCGGTCGTCCATCGCGCCCTGGTCAGCGCCGAGCCGGTCGACGAGGCGTGGGTGGCCCGCCTCTCGGCCCTCCTGGTGGGTGGCCTGGGAGCGGTGGCGGCCCTCGGCTGAGCGCCGTCGGCCGGGACCCCCTACCGTGACGGCCATGATCCTTCACCTCCCGGACGCCGTCCGCGCCCTGCTCGACGACGTCAACCCGGCCGTGCTGGCCACGATCCAGCCCGACGGCTCCCCGCAGACCTCGGTCGTGTGGGTCGGCCGCGACGGCGACGACGTGCTGATCTCCAGCCAGGAGGGCCGCCGCAAGATCAAGAACATCCGGGCCGACGCCCGGGTCAGCCTCACCGTCCACGACCGCGACGACCCGGACGTCTACGCGGAGATACGGGGTACGGCGACGGTCGCCGAGGACGCCGGCCGCGCGCTGGCCGTGGCGCTCGCGGAGAGCTACGAGGGCGAGGGCGCCGGCCAGGAGTACCTGGATCTGCCTCCGGAGAAGGTCCGGGTGGCCGTCCGGATCACCCCGACGAAGATCGTGGGCACGGCCACCAGGTAAGTCACCTCGCGGTCCGTCCGCATACGGCAGGGGCGGTACGGGAATCCCGTACCGCCCCTGCCGCGTCAGGTGTGCCGGTCAGAAGCCCGGGGGCTCCGTGTAGACGCCCCACTCGTCGCGCAGCGCGTCGCAGATCTCGCCGAGCGTGGCCTCGGCCCGTACGGCCTCCAGCATCGGGGCGATCATGTTCGAGCCGTCGCGGGCGGCCTTCAGCATCGCGTCGATCGAGGCGCGTACCTTGGCGTCGTCCCGGCGCTCCCTGCGCTCGCCGAGGGTCCGCACCTGGTCCCGCTCGACCTCGTGGCTGACCCGCAGGATCTCCAGGTCGCCGGTGACCGAGCCGTGGTGGACGTTGACGCCGACGACCCGCTTGTCGCCCTTCTCCAGGGACCGCTGGTACTGGAAGGCGGACTCGGCGATCTCGCCGGTGAACCAGCCGTCCTCGATGCCGCGCAGGATGCCGGAGGTGATGGGGCCGATCGGGTGCTGCCCGTCCGGGTGGGCGCGGCGGCCGCGCTCCTTGATCTGGTCGAAGATCTTCTCGGCGTCGGCCTCGATGCGGTCGGTGAGCTGCTCGACGTACCAGGAGCCGCCCAGCGGGTCGGCGACGTTGGCGACGCCGGTCTCCTCCATCAGCACCTGCTGGGTGCGCAGCGCGATCTCGGCGGCCTGCGCGCTGGGGAGCGCGAGGGTCTCGTCGAGGGCGTTGGTGTGGAGGGAGTTGGTGCCGCCGAGGACGGCGGAGAGGGCCTCGACGGCGGTCCGTACGACGTTGTTGTACGGCTGCTGGGCGGTGAGGGAGACGCCGGCGGTCTGGGTGTGGAAGCGGAGCCACTGCGCCTTGTCGGTCTTGGCGCCGTAGACCTCCTTCATCCAGCGCGCCCAGATGCGGCGGGCGGCGCGGAACTTGGCGATCTCCTCGAAGAAGTCGAGGTGGGCGTCGAAGAAGAAGGAGAGGCCGGGGGCGAAGACGTCCACGTCGAGGCCGCGGCTGAGGCCGAGCTCGACGTAGCCGAAGCCGTCGGCGAGGGTGTACGCGAGCTCCTGCGCGGCCGTCGCCCCGGCCTCGCGGATGTGGTAGCCGGAGACGGAGAGCGGCTTGTACGCGGGGATGCCCTGCGCGCAGTGCTCCATGAGGTCGCCGATCAGACGCAGATGGGGCTCGGGCTCGAAGAGCCACTCCTTCTGCGCGATGTACTCCTTGAAGATGTCGGTCTGGAGCGTGCCGTTGAGCAGGGCCGGGTCGACGCCCTGGCGCTCGGCGGCGACCAGGTACATGCAGAAGACCGGGACGGCGGGCCCGGAGATCGTCATGGAGGTCGTGACGTCGCCGAGCGGGATGTCCTTGAAGAGGACCTCCATGTCGGCGGCGGAGTCGATGGCGACGCCGCAGTGGCCGACCTCGCCGAGGGAGCGGGGGTCGTCGGAGTCGCGGCCCATGAGGGTCGGCATGTCGAAGGCGACGGAGAGGCCGCCGCCGCCCGCCTCCAGGATCATCTTGTAGCGCTCGTTGGTCTGCTCGGCGTTGCCGAAGCCGGCGAACTGGCGGATGGTCCAGGTCCGGCCCCGGTAGCCGGTGGCGTGGAGTCCCCGGGTGAAGGGGTACTCGCCGGGCCAGCCGATGCGCTCGAACCCCTCGTAGGTGTCGCCGGGCCGGGGCCCGTAGACGGGCTCGACGTCGTCACCGGAGAGCGTGGTGAAGTCGGCGTCCCGCTTGCGGGCCTTGTCGTAACGGGCCTGCCAGCGTCGGCGGCCTTCCTCGATCGCGTCAGCGTCCATGCTTCGAATTTACTAGGACGTCCTAGTAAATGTCGATGGCAAACCCCCGCACATCAGTGCGGGGGTTCGGGTCAGGCCTTGGCCGGCTGCGGCTGCGCGCCGCTGACCAGCGGAAGCGTCTCGGCGACGATCTTGCGCTCGACGAAGAACGCGGCGAAGGGAATCGTCCCGGACAGCAGCACCCAGAGCAGCTTGCCGAACGGCCAGCGCGCCTTGGAGCCCAGGTCGAAGGCGAAGACGAGGTAGATGATGTAGAGAACGCCGTGGGCCTGGGAGACCGCGAAGGTCACGTCCTCGCCCATGTCGAACCCGTACTTGAAGACCATGCACGTGCAGAGCACGAGGAGCATGACGGCGGTGATGTACGCCATGACGCGGTAGCGGGTCAGCACGCTGGATTTCATGCCGTCGAGCGTAACCGCACGATCCGGGCGATCTTCGCGCGGGTCAGGACTCCTCGAAATCGTGCGCCGCGACCCGCAGCGGCCGCAGCATCGCGAAGATCTCGGCGCACTCCTCCGCGTCGTACGCCCCGAGCCCGAACTCCATCTCCATCAGGTCGCGGGTCGCGGCCTCGACCACCTCGCGGCCCTTCTCCGTGATGGTGGCGAGGGTGCCGCGGCCGTCGTTGGGGTTGGGGCGCTTGGCCACCAGGCCTGACTTCACGAGCCGGTCCACCGTGTTCGTCACCGAGGTGGGGTGGACCATCAGCCGCTCGCCGATCTTCGACATCGGCAGCTCGCCCGCCTTCGAGAAGGTGAGCAGCACCAGGGCCTCGTACCGCGCGAAGGTCAGCCCGTACGGCTTGACGACGGCGTCGACCTCCGCGAGGAGGATCTGGTGGGCGCGCATGATCGAGGTGATCGCGGCCATCGAGGGGACCGGGCCCCAGCGCTTCTGCCAGAGTTCGTCGGCTCGGGCGATGGGGTCGAAGGGGAGACTGAGCGGCTTCGGCACCCGTCGACCTTACCGACTGGCCACATGCCGGTCAGCCCCGTCTCGCCTTTCGGTCGGCCCGCCGGCGCGAGTGCGACCGGCGGGTGCCGTGCGCCCGGGATCGCGGTGTCGCAGCCCGGCACGGACCTGCCCTCATGCCACGATGGCCCGGAATGCTGCATAAGACACGGTTTCGTACCGTCCCGTACCCGACCCTGGGGGCCGGATGTCCCGCCGCACCGTCACCGCCGTCGCCCTGACCCTGCTCTCCGCGCTGCTCCTGACCGGCTGCGGCGAGGACGCGCCCCCGAAGGGTCCCGTCGGCCCGCCGTCCTCGCGCGGTGAGACCGTGGCCCCGGCGAGCGGCTCGCCGTTCTGGGTCGACCCGGAGAGCGACGCGGCGAAGCAGGTCCGCCAGTACGAGGCACAGGGCAGGACCGAGGACGCCCAGGTCCTGAAGCGGATCGCGGACCGGCCGGTGGCGGACTGGCCGGCCGGGGACGATCCCGTACCCGACGTCACGCGGGCGGTGCGCGGCGCGGCGGCGGAGAACCGTACGGCCGTCTTCGTCGCGTACAACATCCCGCACCGCGACTGCGGGATGTACTCGGCGGGCGGCTCGCACGACGCCCAGGCCTACCGGAACTGGATCGACTCCTTCGCGACCGCGCTCGGGGAGACCTCGGCGATCGTCGTCCTGGAGCCGGACGCGGTACCGCACATCGTGGACGGCTGCACCCCCGCGCAGTACCACGACGAGCGGTACGAGCTGCTCGCCGGGGCGATCGAGCGGCTCAAGCGGCAGCCGCGCACCCGGGTCTATCTGGACGCGGGCAATCCGGCCTGGATCGACGATCCGGGCAAGCTGGTGGAGCCGCTGCGCCGGGCGGGTGTCGCCCGGGCGGACGGCTTCTCGCTGAACGTGTCCAACTTCCAGACGAACGAATCGGTGCGGAGCTTCGGCGCGACGCTCTCCGGACTGCTCGGCGGCACCCACTTCACGGTCGACACCAGCCGCAACGGCGACGGCCCCCTCCCGGGTGACCGGGCGGAGGCCTGGTGCAATCCGCCGGGCCGGGCCCTCGGCGTACCGCCGACGGACCGGACCGGGGACGAGCTGGTCGACGCGTATCTGTGGATCAAGCGGCCGGGCGAGTCGGACGGCCAGTGCAGGGGCGGCCCGGCGGCCGGGACCTGGTGGCCGGACTACGCCCTGGGCCTGGCGCGCAGGGCGGAGTCCTAGCCGCCGTCCGGTCAGTTCACCTGGATCCACTTCGCCTCGGACGGGATGCCCTTGTCGTCGGTGACGAAGAGCATGTACCAGCCGGGCGGGACGAGGGTCCGGTCCTGCGGTACGTCGACGGTGACGGTCATCCCGTCGCGGCTCTTCGTCAGGCCGAGCGCCACCGAGCGCTGTTCGACGTCCGTGGTGTGGGTGACGGCGCTGGGCCGCATCAGCCGGGCCTTCACGATCCGGCCGGCGTCCTTGGTCTTGAAGGTGGCGCGGCCGTTCTGGTCGAGTTCCCGTGAGCCCTCGCCGAGGACGGGCCGGTCGTCGCCCGCCTTGTGGAGGTAGGGCGGGGTGAAGACCTCGATGCGCTGCTCGAAGGTGCCGAGCCGGGTGTTGTCCTTGTCGTCGAAGAGCGGGTCGGAGCCGAAGGTGGCGACCCGGCCGTCGGGCAGCAGCAGCGCCTCGGAGTGGTAGTTGCGGCCGACGGTGGGTTCGGCGGCCTCGGCGAAGGCGTTGGCCTTCGGGTCGTAGAACTGCGCCTTGAGGATGTCGCTGCCGCTGCGGCCCCGGTAGTCCTCGGAGCCGCCGGTCGTGAAGACGGTGTCGTCGGGCAGCAGGACGCTGCTGAGGTAGCGGGTGCCCTGCGGGAGCGCCGGGCCGTCGGTGAAGACGGGGCTCTCCTTGGAGAGGTCGATGATGGAGGTGCGGGCGGTGGACTTGGACGACTCGCCGACGCCGCCGCCGCCGAGGACCATGACCTTCTGGTTCTGGACGGGCGGCAGCAGCAGGGAGGCGGAGGTCTCCAGCTGGTCGGGGTCGGTGAGCCCGCCGAGCTTGGTGAAGGAGTTCTTCTTCAGGTCCCACAGGCCCGGTTCGCGGCCCTTCTCGGCGGGCCCGTAGCCGGCGTTGGAGCCGCTGTAGAGGAGCTTGCCGCCCTTGGTGAGGAAGAGGGAGGGGTAGGTGGGGAAGTAGCGGAAGGGGCCCTTGGACCACTTCTTGGTCTCGGGGTCGTAGATCTCGTTGTCGCCGGGGACGACGTCGCCGACGTCGTTGAGCCCGGAGACGGCGAGGACCTTGCCATCCTCCAGGGTGACGAGGGTGGGGTACCAGCGGGCGTCCTTCATGGGGGCGACCGGGATGTACTTCTCGGCCTTCGGGTCGAACTCGTAGGCGCTCTTGATGCCCTGGAAGTCCTGCTTCTCGGTGGTGAGCTTCTGCGCGAGGCCGTAGACGTCGTCGGCCGCGTCGCCCTTGAGGCCGACGACCTCGTACTGGGCGGCCTCGGTGGTGAGGGCCTGCGGGCCCTCCTTGCGGGCCTCGACGAAGACGCGTACCTCGGCGGCGGTGACCTTCGTCTTCCACGGCTTCATCTGGCCGCTCTTGAAGTACGAGATCTCGAACTCGCGCTTGGCCTTGGGGACGGTCACGTCGAACTTGGAGACGTACTCGACGCCGGAAGGGGAGCGGAAGACGGTGCCCTTCTTGAGGGTGACCGCCTTGTCGGGGCTCTCGTTCTTGACCCGCATGCCGCCGCCGGCCTTCTTGACCTCGCCGTTGAGGATCTCGTACCGGGCGGTGCCGCCGGCGACGAGCAGCCGGCCGTCGGGCAGCTGGGTGTGGCCGGCGCAGAAGAAGTCCTCGGGGGTGGGGATCTTCTTGAAGGTGTTCTTCACCGGGTCCCACAGGACGGTCGTGAAGGTGCCGGCGTCGAAGTTCTTCTGGCTGTTGCCGGAGCCGGCGATGAGCAGCACCTTGCCGGTGTGCAGGAGAGCCGCGTGGATGGCGTTGACGCTGTACGGGGAGGGGACGTTCACCGGCGCCCAGGAGCCGAAGGCCCGCTTGTAGGCGGGCTGGGCGATCTTGTACGCGTGGTACTTCTCCTCGGCGAAGGAGACCGCGGCGGGGGCGTTGAGCGCGGCGAGGACGAGGACCGCGCCGCTGCCGAGCAGCGTCTTCTTGAACTTCTTCGACGGCCGGTAGGCCATGGTTCAGTTCCCTCCGGTGGTCGTGGGGGCGGGCGCGGGCGCGGCGGGCGGGAGCGCGGCGGGAAGGACACCGACCCCTTCGCGGGCGTCGGCGAGGCCGCGCTTGCGGGCGCGGTCCCTGGCCCGGTCGCGGAGCCGCTGCAGGCGGCGGGCCCGTACCGTCGTCCAGGCCCAGAGGGAGATCGGGGCGAGGGCGATGACGAGCGCGAGGGCGGCCCAGGTGCGCATGGCGGCGTGGGTGTGGCCGAAGTGCACGGAGGCGGCGAGGGAGGCGATGAGGATCACGGCCCAGTAGAGGTGGATGCGGAAGGTGAGGACGCGGTCGGGGCTGGCCTCGCCGCCCTTGGGGGTGACGACGAAGCGGCCGCGGGTCCGCAGGACGGCCGAGCCGAGGGACTTCAGGTAGATGGGCGCGGAGATCGCGGACATCGCCATGCCGGCCAGGCCGCCGGAGCCCTCGGGTTCGTGGGGCGAGACGTTGTGCCGCCGGTTCCAGAGGTAGAGGCCGATCTGGAGGGCGACGGCGTCGCTGTAGATCATCAGCCACACGGAGGTGGCGACCTGGGTGCCGGAGGCGCCGAGCCACAGGTAGAGGACGCCGCTGAGGATGCCGAGCAGCCAGTTGATCGCCGTCATCGGGTAGTAGACGAGCATCAGGGTGTAGTTGAGGAAGCGGCCCGGAGGGGTGCGGAAGGGCGCCTTCCAGTACTGCTTGACGATCGTCTCGTACGTGCCCCGGGACCAGCGCAGCTGCTGGGTGAAGAAGTCCGTCCAGGAGGCGGGGCCCTCGCCGACCGCGAGGACGTCCGGGGTGTAGACGGAGCGCCAGTAACGGCCGGTCCGCGGGTTCTTCCTGCGGTGCAGTTCGAAGCCGGTGGCCATGTCCTCGGTGATGGAGTCGCACAGGCCGCCGATCTGCTTGAGGGCGGAGATCCGGACGACGTTGTTCGTGCCGACGAACATGGGCGCGTGGTAGCGGTTGCCGGCCCGCTGGATGAGCGCGTGGAAGAGGAACTGCTGGGACTCGGCGGCCTTGGTGACGATGTTGGTGTAGTTGCCGTACACCTGCGGTCCGACGACGAAGGCGATGTCGGGGTCGCGGAAGTAGCCGAGCATCCGCTCCAGGAAGTTCGGGAGCGGGATGTGGTCGGTGTCCACGGAGGCGAAGTAGTCGTAGTCGTCGCCGTGCATGGCGAGCCAGGCGTTGTAGTTGCCGTGCTTGGTCTTCGCCTTGTGCACGCCCTTCTTCCGGTTCCACTCGGGGACCCCGGC
Organism: Streptomyces exfoliatus; assembly: GCF_000725545.1. GTDB lineage: Bacteria > Actinomycetota > Actinomycetes > Streptomycetales > Streptomycetaceae > Streptomyces > Streptomyces exfoliatus. Next base: position 163,506 of record NZ_JNZP01000018.1, read on the forward strand.
GCGGGTGAAGTGGCGCACCCCGAGTTCGGCACAGAGCGCCTTGGCCTCGTCGGCGTCGCCCTCGTCGAGGAGCCAGACGTCGAGCGTGCCGTCGTGGCGCAGCCGGGTGGCGCCTTCGAGGGTGCCGCGGACCATGGAGAGCGGTTCCTTGCCCGGGACGTACGTGGTGAGGAAGGCGACGCGGGTGCCCTTCTCGGCGTACACGGGTATCGGGTCGCGGGCGACCATGGTGGCGTGGGCGATCGACGTGACGTTCACCAGCATGAAGAGGCAGATGAGTCCGATCGACACGAGCATCACGGTGTCGAGGTGGACGAGCCAGCGTTCGTCGCCCTCGCGGACGGTCCAGTGGCTGGGCCAGACGAGATAGGCGAGGAGCAGCGCCGAGAGGACCGGCGCGAGGCTCATCAGGAGGACGGCTCGTATTCGGTGCGGCTCCTTCGAGAGCAGACTTCGGTACTGCACCGTGTAGGCGGCCGGGTCCGGCTCCGTGAGCGGACCGGCGAGTCGGCTGTAGGTGTCGTAGTCGTAGCCTCCCGGCCGCACGGTGCCTCCAGCTGTCGTCGAACGGGTCGATACCCCAACAAAAGGGGACATCGTTCGGCGTGTCGACTGGAGTAGTCCGAGTGAGCGGTTTTACCGGGCGCGGCCGCTCTGCCGCCGCAGTGTGTACGTGACGGCCTTTCGGGCGACCGGGTTCAGCTCCTCGACGGCCGTCATCAGAGCCCCGAGCTGCTCGAGGGCCGCGAAGGCCGCCTCCGCGCCGGCGGGGTCGACGCCCTCGTACAGTTCGAGGCCGACGAACGAGGCGGCGACCGCGCGGGCCAGCCCGGCGGGGTCGGTGAACTCGGCGAGCGGGGTCCCCGCGAGGACCCGGACGAGCACCTGCTCGATCTCGGCGATCCACAGGTCGAGCCCGGCGGCGGTGGCCGGCACGAGCCGGGGGTGCGCCCGCGCCCCGGCGAGCAGCTGCCCGAGGAAGTCGACGTGGCCGGCCTCGCGCTCCTCGGCGTGCAGCGCGCGCCCGAAGGCGAGCAGCTCGGTGAGGCTCCCGACGGAGCGGAGCCGCTCGCGGTGCCGGGCGACCCGCTGCTCGGCGCCGTGGCGGCAGGCGGCGGCGAGCAGCTCGTCGACGGACCCGAAGTGGTAGAAGACGAGGGCCTGGTTCACCCCGGCGGTGGTCGCGATGGCGCGCGCGGAGGCCTTGGCGATGCCCTGCTCGACGAGGGTGCGCAGGGCCCCTTCGAGCAGCTTCTCCCGGGTCTCCCGGGTGCGGGCGTCCTGCGCCGCGCCCTTGCGGCTCTTCACGTCGCCGCCCGCGTTCCCGCTCACACCCGTACCTCCTCGCGCACCGGGCGCAGCCCTGCGCGCACCCCCCGGGATCGTAGGTCCATGTACTCGGCGGCAAACGATCCCTCGTACCCGAAGACGGGTCCGAAGTACCTGTTGTCCACCCGGACATTGATCCGGAAGCGGCCGGTGCGCTCGTCGAAGGACTCGCGGACCTCGGCGCGGCCCCCGAGGAGTTCGGGGACGCGCACGTCCAACGGCCCCTCGCGGAAGCGGTGTTCGCCGGAGGTGATGAGGAGCGAGCCGTCGTCTTCGGCGGACAGGTGGAGATCGCTGGCGAGGTGCTGGTGGGTGCCGAGGTAGTCGAGGACGCAGTTCCGCTCCGGGCTGTGGACCATGGTCGCGTCGAAGCGCCGGGGCCCGCCGGGCAGCGCGAAGGTCCGGACGAAGGTGACGGTCTCCCGCCCGTACGAGTCGGTGTACGGCACGTTCTCGATGACGAAGGGGACGTCCCGGCCGGTACGCGGCAGCAGGATGTTCCGCAGCCCGCCGACGGCGAGGAACGGCTTCACGAACGCCCGGCCGTGCCAGACGCGGTCCATGACGCCCCGCCCGACGCACAGCTCGCCGCTCGCGAGCCCCACCGAGAAGCGCCGCTGGAGCTCCGGGTGCAGCCGCCCGAAGGCGTCGTCGCCCATGGCGGTGCGGAAGATCGAGGTCACGGCTGCTCCAGGGTGGCGAGGAGCCGGGGCTCCCGGGTGCGGGCGGGCGGGACGCGCAGACAGCGCCGGGCCGCGGGGGTCCGCGACGACGGCGGTACGAGGACGGCGGCGCCGAGCCCGAGGACGGTGAGCGGCAGGGCGGCGAGCGACAGCCCGCCCAGCGGCAGGGAGGCGACGGCCCAGGGCACGACCACGAGCAGCAGCCGGGCGGCGGCTTCGAGGAGCCAGCGGTCGCGGGAGCGCTCCGGGGTGACGCCCTGTTCGCACCAGAGCCGCAGCCGGTCGAAGGACCAGGCGGTGGCCCAGCCCATCAGGGGCCGGAAGAGGAGCCGGTCGGCGGCGCGGCCGAAGCGCCCCCAGCGCGGCCGGTAGTCGTAACCGGTGAGGAAGCGGATGCCGTCGGGGGTGGGGACGTACCGCCAGTAGCCGCTGCCCTCGGCGAGGAGCGAGAGCGGATGGCCGGAGAAGAAGCGGAGGGCGGAGACCCGGTCGCCGCCGGCCCGGTGGCGCTCCCCCGCGGAGACACCGGTGCCGGCGACGGTCAGGAAGGGCAGGACGCGGGTCGCGTACCGGAAGCGCCGGGGCTCGCCCTCGGCGCCCGGCAGGTAGGCGATCTCGGTGAACCGCAGGTCCCACCGCTGGTGGAGGTCGGGTTCCTGGCTGCGTTCCCAGAGCGTCTCCAGGTCCGTGCGGACGGTCGTCTCGATGTAGAGACCCATGGACGTCCCCCACTCATCCAGGGCTTTTGAGCGAGTGCTCAAAACTGCCCCGCCGCTGAAGGTAGCCGATTTTGAGCAGTCGCTCAACCACCTGACGACGGCCCGGACGACGAGAAGCCCCCGGCCCTTGATCAGGACCGGGGGCTTCTCGTACGAAGGGGGGTGGCGTCAGGCGCCGAGGTGGCGCTCCACCGTCTCGACCTTCGAGGTCAGACCGTCCGTCACACCCGGGCGGATGTCGGCCTTGAGGACCAGGGAGACGCGGGGCGCCCGCGCCTCCACGGCGGCGACGGCGCGCTTCACGACGTCCATGACCTCGTCCCACTCGCCCTCGATGGAGGTGAACATCGCGTCGGTGCGGTTCGGGAGGCCGGACTCGCGGACGACCCGGACGGCGTCGGCGACGTACTCGCCGACCTCCTCCCCCACGCCCAGCGGTGTGACCGAGAACGCGACGATCACGCCTTCACGCCCTCGGCGCGGGCGCGGGAGGCGATGACCGCGTCGGCGGCCTCGCGCTTCAGCTTCCGCTCGGCGTAGAAGCCGCCGAAGGGCAGCACCGAGAGGACGAAGTAGAGCGCGGCGGTGCCGAAGCTCCACTTGGTGCGGTTCCAGGCGTCCAGCCAGAAGAGGACGTACAGGATGAACAGCACGCCGTGGACCGCGCCCATGACCGGCACCGCGTTGAAGTCCGTCGTCCGCTTGAGCACCGAGCAGACCAGCAGGAGCAGGAAGGAGACGGCCTCCGGCGCGGAGACGAGCCGGAGCCGGTGGAGGGAGGAAGCGGTCTTGATGTCCACGGAGGGGGTCACCTTCGTTCGATCGAGCGACGGGCTCTGTGACGGGATCTTGTGAACGGATGCACAAGGGCCTGCCCATTGTGCACGGCGACTTTGCTGTCTCTTTATCCGGGTCCCCAGTACCTTCTACCGGTGGCAATGTTCCGGCTCCAAGGCAGCAAAGTGCTCGCCGTCTCCCTGACAGGCGACGCCGTCAAGGCGAAGAACGGCTCGATGGTCGCCTACGACGGCCAGATGGCGTTCAAGAAGATGAGCGGCGGCGGTGAGGGCCTGCGCGGCATGGTCACCCGCCGGCTCACCGGCGAGCAGATGGAGGTGATGGAGGTGCGCGGCCAGGGGACCTGCTGGTTCGCCGACCGGGCCTCCGAGATCAACCTCGTTTCCCTGCACGGCGACAAGCTCTGGGTCGAGGCGAGCAACCTGCTCTGCACCGACGCGGGCCTGCGCACCGGCACGACCTTCACCGGCATGCGCGGCGGCGCCACCGGCAACGGCCTGTTCACGACCACGGTCGAGGGCACGGGCCAGGCGGCGATCATGTCCGACGGCCCGGCGGTCGTGCTGCGGGTGACCCCGCAGTACCCGCTCCAGGTCGACCCCGGCGCGTACATCGCCCACCAGGGCAACCTCCAGCAGCACTTCCAGTCGGGTGTGACCTTCCGCACCCTCATGGGCGAGGGCGGCGGCGAGGCCTTCCAGATCCGCTTCGAGGGAGACGGCCTGGTGTACGTCCAGCCCAGCGAGCGGAACACGATCGGGGGCGACGTCTGATGCCGTTCCGCGAGATCAACTCGAAGATGGTCGAGGCGACCGTCATCCCCGGGCAGCGGATGTTCAGCCAGCGCGGCGCGATGCTGGCGTACCGCGGCGACGTCACATTCACGCCGAACATGGCGGGCGGTCAGGGCGGCCTGATGTCGATGATCGGCCGCCGGGTGGCCGGCGAGGCGACTCCCCTGATGACCGTCGAGGGCAACGGCACGGTGATGTTCGGGCACGGCGGCCACCACATCCAGGTGATCGGCCTGACGGGCGACACCCTGTACGTGGAGGCCGACCGGCTGCTCGCCTTCGACGGCACCCTGGAGCAGGGCACGATGTTCATGGGCTCGCAGGGCGGGGTCATGGGCATGGTCCGCGGCCAGGTGACCGGGCAGGGCCTCTTCACCACGACCCTGAAGGGCCACGGCGCGGTGGCCGTCATGGCGCACGGCGGGGTCATCGAACTGCCGATCACCCCGGGCCGCCCGGTGCACGTCGACCCGCAGGCGTACGTGGCCCACCACGGCGACGTGCGGAACAAGCTCTCCACCGCGCTCGGCTGGCGCGACATGGTGGGGCGCGGCTCGGGCGAGGCGTTCCAGCTGGAGCTGAGCGGCAGCGGAGCGGTGTACGTCCAGGCCTCGGAGGAGAAGCTGTGAGCACCCCGGTGATCCACGACCCGACGACCCTTCCGTCGGACGACAACGTGAACCCGTACACCTTCTGCGTGGAGCTGAAGGGCTCCCAGTGGTTCCTGCAGAAGGGCAAGATGATCGCCTACTACGGGCGGATCGAGTTCAACGGCATCGGGCACGGGCGGCTCGACCGCCTGGTCCGTACGTCCTTCCACTCGCCGCTGCACGCGAGCGACTGGGTCGTCGCGGAGGGCAGCGGGAAGATGCTGCTCGCGGACCGGGCGTTCGACGTGAACTCGTTCGACCTGGACCAGGGGAACCTGACGATCCGCTCGGGCAACCTCCTCGCCTACGAGCCGACCCTCGCGCTGAAGCAGTCGATCGTGCCGGGCTTCGTGACGCTGATCGGCACCGGCAAGTTCGTGGCCGCGTCGAACGGACCCGTGGTCTTCATGGAGCCGCCGATGCGGGTGGACCCGCAGGCGCTGGTCGGCTGGGCGGACTGCCCGTCCCCCTGCCACCATTACGACCACGGCTACATGACGGGCGTGATGGGCGGCGTACGGGCCCTGACGGGCATCGGCGGCACCTCGGGCGAGGAGCACCAGTTCGAGTTCGTGGGCGCGGGCACGGTCCTGCTCCAGTCGACGGAGCTGATGATGGCGGACCGCGCGATCGGCGGCCCGCCGGCCCAGGCGGGCGTCCCGGGCGGTCATGGATCGCACGGTTCAGGCCAGGCGGTCCAGGGCTCGGCACCGCGCCTTCCCGGCCAGCTGGGAGACCTTCAGCGTCGCTTCGGTCTGTGAGCGGTAGTCTGCGGAGGGTGACGCCTTCGAACGCGCGCTCCCAGACTTCGTCAAGTATTCAACTTCTTAGGTAGAATCCATATATGGAGACCGAGACCGAGACCGCCACCCCGTGGCTCACCGATGGCGAGCAGTGCGCCTGGCGCACCTTCCTGGACGTACAGAGAATGCTGACGTACCAGCTGGAGAGGGACCTCCAGCCGTTCGGTCTGACGATGAACGACTACGAGATCCTCGTGAACCTCTCGGAGTCGGCGGAGCGGCGGCTGCGCATGAGCGACCTGGCCGCGGCCACCCTCCAGTCGAAGAGCCGGCTCTCCCACCAGATCACCCGCATGGAGAACGCCGGGCTCGTCCGGCGCGAGAACTGCGAGTCCGACCGGCGCGGGCTGTACGCCGTCCTCACCGACGACGGCATGGAGACCATGCGCAAGGTCGCCCCGCACCACGTCGAGTCGGTGCGCAGGCACTTCATCGACCAGATCGGCGCGGAGGCCCTCGGAGACCTCCACGAGTCCCTGAAGCCGGTCGCGGAGCAGCTCCGCGGACGGCGCGGGAAGCCGTGACCTGACAGAGAACGGACGAAAGGGCCTCCCCGGCGCACTCCGGGGAGGCCCTTTTCCGTACCGATCAGTTTCCGGTCAGGCTCGCGACCAGTTCGTCCGAGGCCGCGTACGGGTCGAGGTCGCCGGCCACGATCCGCTCCGCGAGCGCGTCCAGGCGCCGGTCGCCGTGCAGGTCCCCGATCTTCTCGCGCAGGGCCGTGACCGCGATGGTCTCGACCTCGCGCGCGGCACGGGAGCGGCGGCGCTCCGCCAGGACCCCGTGCTCCTCCATCCACGCGCGGTGCTTCTCCAGGGCCTCCACGACCTCGTCGATGCCCTCGCCGCGCGCCGCGACCGTCTTGACGATCGGCGGCCGCCAGTCGCCGGGACCGCGCGCCTCGCCCAGGCCCAGCATGTGGTTGAGCTCTCGGGCGGTGGCGTCCGCGCCGTCCCGGTCGGCCTTGTTCACCACGTACACGTCGCCGATCTCCAGGATGCCCGCCTTCGCGGCCTGGATCCCGTCGCCCATGCCCGGCGCGAGGAGGACCACCGAGGTGTCGGCCTGGGAGGCGATCTCGACCTCCGACTGCCCGACGCCGACGGTCTCCACGAGGATCACCTCGCAGCCGGCCGCGTCCAGGACGCGGATGGCCTGCGGGGCGGACCAGGCGAGGCCGCCCAGATGGCCGCGGGTCGCCATGGAGCGGATGTAGACGCCCGGGTCGGAGGCGTGCTCCGACATCCGGACCCGGTCGCCGAGGAGCGCTCCCCCGCTGAACGGCGAGGACGGGTCGACGGCCAGGACGCCGACCCGCTTGCCCGCCCGCCGGTAGGCGGAGACGAGGGCGGACGTCGACGTCGACTTGCCGACGCCGGGCGAGCCCGTCAGGCCGACCACGTACGCGCCGCCGGTGAGCGGCGCGAGGGCCGCCATCACCTCGCGCAGCTGGGGGGACGCCCCCTCCACGAGCGAGATCAGCCGGGCCACGGCCCGTGGCCTGCCCTCCCGTGCCTGGGCGACGAGTTCGGGGACGTCCACCATCTGCGCTGCTCCTCGGTTGGGTGACTTACTTGCCGGCGACGCGGATGATCAGCGCGTCGCCCTGACCGCCGCCTCCGCAGAGGGCCGCGGCGCCGATGCCGCCGCCGCGCCGCTTGAGCTCCAGGGCCAGGTGGAGCACCACGCGGGCGCCGGACATGCCGATCGGGTGGCCGAGGGCGATGGCGCCGCCGTTGACGTTCACCTTCTCGGGGGTAACGCCGAGGTCCTTCATTGACTGGACGGCGACCGCGGCGAAGGCCTCGTTGATCTCGATCAGGTCGAGGTCGTCGACCGTCAGGCCGTCCTTCTTCAGGGCGTGCTGGATCGCGTTGGACGGCTGCGACTGGAGCGAGTTGTCCGGTCCCGCCACGTTGCCGTGGGCGCCGATCTCGGCGATCCACTCGAGGCCCAGCTCCTCGGCCTTGGCCTTGCTCATGACGACGACGGCGGCGGCGCCGTCGGAGATCTGCGAGGAGGTGCCGGCGGTGATCGTGCCGTCCTTGGCGAAGGCGGGACGGAGCTTGCCGAGGGACTCGGCGGTGGTCTCCGCGCGGATGCCCTCGTCCTTGGAGAAGACGACCGGCTCGCCCTTGCGCTGCGGGATCTCGACCGGGGTGATCTCGGCCTCGAAGATGCCGTTCTTCTGGGCCGCGGCGGCGCGCTGGTGCGAGAGGGCGGCGATCTCGTCCTGCTCCGGGCGCTGGATGCCCAGGCGGGTGTTGTGCTTCTCGGTCGACTCGCCCATGGCGATGTTCTCGAAGGCGTCGGTGAGGCCGTCGTACGCCATCGCGTCGAGCATCTCGATCGCGCCGTACTTGTAGCCCTCGCGGGACTTCGGGAGCAGGTGCGGGGCGTTGGTCATCGACTCCTGGCCGCCGGCCACGACGATGTCGAACTCGCCGGCACGGATCAGCTGGTCGGCCAGCGCGATGGCGTCCAGACCCGACAGACACACCTTGTTGATGGTCAGCGCGGGGACGTTCATGGGGATGCCGGCCTTGACGGCGGCCTGGCGGGCGGGGATCTGGCCGGCACCCGCCTGGAGCACCTGGCCCATGATCACGTACTGGACCTGACGGCCGTCGATGCCGGCCCGGTCGAGGGCCGCCTTGATGGCGAAGCCGCCGAGGTCCGCGCCCGAGAAGGACTTGAGCGAACCGAGCAGGCGACCCATGGGCGTGCGGGCGCCCGCGACGATCACTGAGGTGGTACCGGTCGTTCCAGACATGAGGCACGGCCCCTAGGGATGAGAAGTGAACGAGGGTTTACCGCCAATGTACTGAGGGGCGCCGCGCGCGGTCACCGGTCGGCCGGTGTGACGGCGCGCACGTTGCGTAACCACCCTCCCGGCGCTGCACTGGAGGCATGCTGACGCGAATCGACCACATCGGGATCGCCTGTTTCGACCTGGACAAGACTGTCGAGTTCTACCGTGCGACGTACGGGTTCGAGGTCTTCCACTCCGAGGTCAACGAGGAGCAGGGCGTCCGCGAGGCCATGCTCAAGATCAACGACACCTCGGACGGCGGGGCCTCCTACCTCCAGCTCCTGGAGCCGACCCGGGAGGACTCGGCGGTGGGCAAGTGGCTCGCCAAGAACGGCGAGGGCGTGCACCACATCGCCTTCGGGACGGCGGACGTCGACGGGGACGCCGAGGCCATCCGCGGCAAGGGTGTCCGGGTCCTCTACGACCAGCCCCGGATCGGCTCGATGGGCTCCCGGATCACCTTCCTGCACCCCAAGGACTGCCACGGAGTGCTCACCGAACTGGTCACCTCGGCCGAGCCGTCCGCTGACCACTCCTCAGCGGAGCACTGACCTCCGGATTCCCGGCCCGGTAGAGTGGGCGACTCCGGGCCGGGGCCGGTCGGGGCCGCTCCGTGCGGCACCGAAGTCGGGATGTCGGGGTCGTCCGATCTGTCACGATCCCCCGGGGGTCCGTCCTCGGCCGTGAGGGCGGTGCTCGTTGGAGTGTTGCGACCAGGGGACGGATGGACCGCGCAGTGCGGGGCTACGAACGCCAGGAGAGCCACCGAGCTGAAGACGACCATCTCGCCAGGTTCGAAGCCGAGATGGACCGGCTGAAGACCGAGCGCGAGAAGGCCGTCCAGCACGCCGAGGACCTCGGATACCAGGTCGAGGTCTTGCGCGCCAAGCTCCACGAGGCGCGCCGCACCATCGCGTCCCGGCCCGCGTACGACAGCGCGGACATCGGCTACCAGGCCGAGCAGCTGCTGCGGAACGCCCAGGCGCAGGCCGAGCAGCTGCGCCAGGACGCCGAGCGCGAGCTGCGCGAGGCCCGCGCCCAGACCCAGCGCATCCTCCAGGAGCACGCCGAGCACCAGGCCCGGCTCCAGGCCGAGCTGCACAACGAGGCCGTCCAGCGGCGCCAGCAGCTGGACCAGGAGCTCAACGAGCGCCGCCAGACCGTCGAGGCGCACGTCAACGAGAACGTCGCCTGGGCCGAGCAGCTCCGCGCCCGTACGGAGTCCCAGGCCCGCCGCCTGATGGAGGAGTCCCGCGCGGAGGCCGAGCAGTCGCTCGCCGCCGCCCGCGCCGAGGCCGGCCGCCTCGCCGAGGAGACCAGCCGTCGGGTCGGCGCCGAGGCCGAAGCGGCCCGCGCCGAGGCCGAAGCGATTCTGCTGCGTGCCCGCAAGGACGCCGAGCGCCTCCTGAGCGCCGCCTCCAGCCAGGCGCAGGAGGCCACCAGCCACGCCGAGCAGCTCCGCTCGACCACCACCGCGGAGACCGACCAGGCCCGCCGCCAGGCCACCGAGCTGTCCCGCGCCGCCGAGCAGCGCATGCAGGAGGCCGAGGAGAAGCTCCGGCTCGCCCGCGCCGAGGCCGAGAAGGCCCTCTCCGAGGCCAAGGACGCCGCCGCCCGCCAGCTCGCCTCCGCCGAGGCGGTCAACGAGCAGCGCACCCGCACCGCCAAGACCGAGATCGCCCGGCTCGTCGGCGAGGCCACCAAGGACGCCGAAGCACTCAAGGCCGAGGCCGAGGAGAAGCTCCGCGAGGCGACCGCCCACGCGGAGAAGCTCGTCACCGAGGCCTCCGAGAAGGCCCGTACCGCCGCCGCGGAGGACTCCGCCGCCGCGCTCGCCAAGGCCGCGCGCAACGCCGAGGAGATCCTCACCAAGGCGTCGGAGGACGCCCGCGAGACCACCCGCAAGGCCTCGGAGGAGGCCGAGCGGGTCCGCCGCGAGGCCGAGACCGAGGCCGACCGGCTCCGCGCCCAGGCCGAGGAGCAGGCCGACGAACTGCTCGGCTCCGCCAAGGACGACACCAAGGAGTACCGCGCCAAGACCGTCGAACTCCAGGAGGAGGCACGGCGGCTGCGCGGCGAGGCCGAGCAGCTGCGCGCCGAGGCCATCGACGAGGGCGAGCGGATCCGCGGCGAGGCCCGCCGCGAGGCCGTCCAGCAGATCGAGGAGGCGGCGAAGACCGCCGAGGAGCTCCTGACCAAGGCGCGTACCGACGCCGACGGGCTGCGCACCAAGGCCGGCGCCGAGAGCGAGCGGGTCAAGTCGGAGGCGATGGAGCGCGCCCAGACGCTCCGCACGCAGGCCGAGGAGACCCTTGAGCGCACCCGCGCCGAGGCCGAGCGGCTGCGCGCCGAGGCCGAGGAGCAGGCCGAGTCGGTCAGGGACGCGGCCGAGAAGGCCGCCGCCGCGCTGCGCGCGGACGCCGAGCGGGCCGCGGAGGCGCGCCGCGCGGAGGCCGCAGAGGAGCTGACCCGGCTGCACACCGACGCCGAGGCGAAGGTGGCGGCGGCCGGCGAGGAGCTCACCGACGCGCGGGCCGAGGGCGAGCGGATGCGGCGCGAGGCCGCCGAGGAGACGGAGCGGCTGCGGACCGAGGCCGCGGAGCGCATCCGTACCCTCCAGGAGCAGGCGGAGCAGGAGGCCGAGCGGCTGCGCGCCGAGGCCGCGTCGGACGCTTCCACCACCCGTACGGAGGCGGAGACCGCGGCGGTACGGCTCCGCAAGGAGGCCGCCGACGAGGCCGAGCGTCTCCGGTCGGAGGCCCAGGAGACCGCCGACCGGATGCGGGCCGAGGCCGCCGCGGCCGCCGAGCGGGTGGCCGCCGAGGCCGCCGAAGCGCTCGCCGCCGCGCAGGAGGAGGCCGTCCGGCGCCGCCGGGAGGCCGAGGAGACCCTCGAGTCGGCCCGTTCCGAGGCCGGCCGGGAACGCGAGCACGCCCGCGAGCAGTCCGAGGAACTCCTCGCCGCCGCCCGCAAGCGGGTCGAGGACGCGCAGGTCGAGGCGCAGCGCCTGGTCGAGGAGGCGGACGCGCGGGCGACCGAGGTGGTCACCGCCGCCTCGCGAGCCGCCCAGGAGGTACGGGACTCGGTGGCGGGCCTGCGGGAGCAGGCCGAGGAGGAGATCGCCGGGCTGCGCAGCGCCGCCGAGCACGCGGCCGAGCGGACGCGTACCGAGGCGCAGGAGGAGGCGGACCGGGTCCGCGCCGACGCCCACGAGGAGCGGGAGCGGGCCACCGAGGACGCCGGCCGGGTCAGGGCGCGCGCCCACGAGGAGACGGAGGCCGCGAAGGCGCTGGCCGAGCGGACCGTCACGGACGCGATCGCCGAGGCGGAGAAGCTGCGGTCGGACACCGCGGAGTACGCCCAGCGGGTACGGACGGAGGCGACGGACTCCCTCGCCTCCGCCGAGCAGGACGCGGCGCGGACCCGGGCGGACGCCCGGGACGACGCGAACCGGATCCGTTCGGAGGCCGCGGAGCGCGCCGAGTCGCTGGTCGGCGAGGCGCGTGCGGAGGCGGAGCGGATCGCCGCCGAGGCGGAGCAGGTCCTGGACGAGGCCCGCAAGGCCGCCGACAAGCGGCGCAGCGACGCCGCCGAACAGGCCGACGCGCTCCTCGCGCAGGCGACGAGCGAGGCCGAGCGGCTCACCGCCGAGGCGGTCGAGCTCATGGACACCGCCGAGCAGGACGCCCAGCGGCTGCGTGCCGAGGCCGAACAGGTCAAGGCCGACGGGGAGGCGCACGCTGAGGCGCTGCGGGCCGCGGCACTCGCCGACGGCGAGCAGGTCCTCGACGAGGCCCGCAAGGCCGCCGACAAGCGGCGCTCCGACGCCGCCGAACAGGCCGACGCGCCCAGCGCCTCCGTGCCGAGGCCGAACAGGTCAAGATCGACGGAGAGGCGCACGCCCAGGCCCTGCGGGCCGCGGCACTCGCCGACGGCGAGCAGGTCCTCGACGAGGCCCGCAAGGCCGCCGACAAGCGGCGCTCCGACGCCGCCGAACAGGCCGACGCGCGAACGCCGAGGCCGAGCGCGTCACCCGTGAGGCCGGCGAGCTCGCCGACGCCGTCACGGCGGACGCGCGCGCCGAGGCCGAGTCGACCGTCGGATCCGCGCGGCAGGACGCCGAGCGGATCCGTACCGAGTCGGAGCGGCTGCGGGCCGACGCGGAGGCGGCGGCCGAGCGGATGCGGTCGGAGGCCCGCGAGGAGGCGGACCGCACGCTCGACGAGGCGCGCGAGGCCGGCGCCCGGAAGCGTTCCGACGCGGCCGAGCAGGCGGACCAGCTCATCGCCAAGGCCCAGGAGGAGGCGCTGCGCGCCACCACCGAGGCCGAGACGCAGGCGGACACGATGGTCGGCGCGGCCCGCAAGGAGGCCGAGCGGATCGTCGCCGAGGCGACCGTCGAGGGCAACTCACTGGTCGAGAAGGCCCGTACGGACGCGGACGAGCTCCTCGTCGGGGCGCGCGGTGACGCGACGGCCATACGGGACAGGGCCGAGGAGCTGCGCAGCCGGGTCGAGGGCGAGATCGAGGAGCTGCACGAGCGGGCGCGCCGCGAGAGCGCCGAGCAGATGCGGACGGCGGGCGAACGGGTCGACAACCTCGTGAAGGCCGCGACGGAGCAGCGCGCCGAGGCCGAGGAGAAGGCCAAGGAGCTGGTCTCCGAGGCGAGTTCGGAGGCGAGCAAGGTCCGTATCGCCGCGGTCCGCAAGGCGGAGGCGCTCCTCAAGGAGGCCTCGCAGAAGAAGGCCTCGCTCATCGCGGAGGCCGAGGAGATCAAGGCGGAGGCCGAACGCATCAGGGCCGAGGCGCAGGCGGAGGCCGAGCGGACGGTCGAGGAGGGGCAGCGGGAGCTGGAGGTGCTGGTGCGGCGACGCAAGGACATCAATGCGGAGATCTCCCGTGTCCAGGACGTCCTGGAGGCGTTGGAGTCTTTCGAGACGCCTTCCGCCGGGACGAAGTCGGCCGGGGCGGTGGGAGCCAAGGCGGGCGCGTCGGCGGGCTCCACTCGTTCGGGTGGCAAGCCCCAGGACGGCTAGCCACTCAAAAGGCTGGACATTCTCCAGATCAAACGGGCATACGCTCGATGACACGCCGCTTCGGCCCCTAGGATTCCCTCTAACACCTCACCGGTCTCATTCGACAGGAAACCCATGAGCGACACATCCTCCCCCTTCGGCTTCGAGCTCGTGCGGCGCGGTTACGACCGCGGTCAGGTGGACGACCGCATTACCAAGCTCGTGTCCGACCGTGACAGTGCTCTGTCCCGCATCACCTCTCTGGAGAAGCGCATCGAGGAACTCCACCTCGAGACGCAGAACGCCCAGGCGCAGGTCACCGACGCCGAGCCGTCGTACGCGGGACTCGGCGCCCGGGTCGAGAAGATCCTGCGGCTCGCCGAGGAGGAGGCGAAGGACCTGCGCGAGGAGGCCCGTCGCGCCGCCGAGCAGCACCGCGAGCTGGCCGAGTCGGCCGCCCAGCAGGTGCGCAACGACGCGGAGTCCTTCGCGGCCGAGCGCAAGTCGAAGGCCGAGGACGAGGGCGTCCGGATCGTCGAGAAGGCGCAGGGCGAGGCCAACACGCTGCGCGCCGAGGCGCAGAAGGACGCGCAGTCGAAGCGTGAGGAGGCGGACGCCCTCTTCGAGGAGACCCGCGCCAAGGCCGCCCAGGCCGCCGCGGACTTCGAGACCAACCTGGCGAAGCGCCGCGAGCAGTCGGAGCGGGACCTGGCCTCGCGTCAGGCGAAGGCCGAGAAGCGCCTCGCGGAGATCGAGCACCGCGCCGAGCAGCTCCGCCTGGAGGCCGAGAAGCTGCGGACGGACGCGGAGCGCCGGGCCCGTCAGACGGTGGAGACCGCGCAGCGCCAGGCCGAGGACATCGTGGCCGACGCGAACGCCAAGGCCGACCGGATCCGTTCGGAGTCGGAGCGCGAGCTCGCGGCCCTGACGAACCGCCGCGACTCGATCAACGCCCAGCTGACCAACGTCCGCGAGATGCTGGCGACTCTGACCGGTGCCGCGGTGGCGGCGGCCGGCTCCCCGATCGACGACGAGCGCCCGGCGGGCGTTCCTGCCCAGCAGACCCGCTGACACTCCCGACGGCTCCGCAGCGTCGCCCGAAGCCCCCCGTCACTCCGGTGGCGGGGGGTTTTGCGCGCCCTTAGGTTGGTACGCATGATCGAGCTTGAGGGCCTGACCAAGCGGTACGGGCCGAAGACGGCGGTCGACGACCTCTCTTTCCAGGTGCGTCCCGGCGTGATCACCGGCTTCCTCGGGCCGAACGGGGCGGGCAAGTCGACGACCATGCGGATGATGCTCGACCTGGACAACCCCACGAGCGGGACGGTCCGGATCGACGGCCGGCACTACCGGGACCTGGACGAGCCGCTGAAGTACATCGGGGCGCTCCTCGACGCCAAGGCGATGCACGGCGGCCGGTCGGCGTACAACAACCTGCTGTGCCTCGCGCAGTCCAACCGCATCCCGGAGCGCCGGGTGGGCGAGGTGCTGGACCTGGTGGGTCTGACGCCGGTGGCGCGGAAGAAGTCGAAGGGTTTCTCCCTCGGCATGGGGCAGCGGCTCGGGATCGCGTCCGCGCTGCTCGGCGATCCCGAGATCCTGATGTTCGACGAACCCGTCAACGGACTTGATCCAGAGGGAATTCACTGGATCCGCAATCTCATGAAGGCGTTGGCGGCCGAGGGCAGAACGATCTTCGTTTCCAGCCATCTGATGAGTGAAATGGCGCTGACGGCAGATCATCTGATCGTGATCGGGCAGGGAAAACTGCTGGCCGACACGTCGATGGCGGATTTCATCCAGCAGAATTCCCGCAGTTATGTGAGGCTCCGTTCACCGCAGCAGGAACGGCTCAGGGACCTGCTGCACGCCAACGGGTTCATCGCGGTCGAGGCCGGCAACGGCACCCTCGAGGTGGACGGGGTGGCGATCGAGAAGCTGGGCGAACTGGCGGCGGAGCACGGCCTCGTACTGCACGAGCTGAGCTCCCAGCGCGCCTCGCTCGAAGAGGCGTTCATGCAGATGACGGCCGCTGCGGTGGAGTACCACGCGCACGGCACGGACGTGCACGGCGCCGGGCCGGCACCCGGCCCCCGGTGGGGCACGCCCTCCGGCCCGCCCTCCCCTCCGGCCTCCGACCCGACCTCCCAGGGAGCCTGACGATGGCAGCGGCATCCGCGGTCCTGCAGTCCGAGTGGACCAAGATCCGGACGGTGTCGTCGACCGTCTGGACGCTGGCGAGCGCCCTCCTCGTCACGGTGGCGATGAGCGCGGCGCTGTGCGCCCTGATGAGTTCCACCTTCGACGACCTGAGCGACCTGGAACGGGCCACCTTCGACCCGACCCTGATCAGCTTCTCCGGGATGATCCTCGGGCAGCTGGCGATGGTGGTCTTCGGTGTCCTGGTGGTGGGGACCGAGTACTCCTCCGGCATGATCCGCACCTCGCTCGCCGCCGTGCCGCAGCGCGCGACCTTCCTCTTCTCCAAGATCGCGGTGGCGGGCGCCCTCGCGCTGGTGGTGGGTCTGGCGACGAGCTTCCTCTCCTTCTTCCTCGGGCAGGCGCTGCTCGGCGAGCACCGGACCTCGATCGGCGCGGACAACGTGCTGCGGGCGGTGATCGGCGGCGGCCTCTACATGGGCCTGATCGCGCTGTTCTCCATGGGCGTGGCGGCGATGCTGCGCTCGTCGATGCTGTCGCTCGGCATCCTGGTGCCGTTCTTCTTCCTGGTCTCGCAGATCCTGTCGGCGGTGCCGAAGGCGAAGGAGGTCGCCGCCTACTTCCCCGACCAGGCCGGGGCGAAGATCATGCAGGTCGTGCCGAACGCGATGAACTCGGAGGAGGCTCCGTACGGCCCCTGGGGCGGGCTCGGGATCATGCTGATCTGGGTGGCTGCCGCGCTGATCGGCGGCTACCTGGTGCTGAAGAAGCGGGACGCCTGACCCGCGGAGGAAGCGGGACGCCTGACCTGTGGAAGAAGCGGGACGCCTGACCTGTGGAAGAAGGGAGACGCCGGACCCGTGGAAGAAGCGGGACGTCGGACCCCGTAGGGGATGACCAGGGATTCTCCCGGAGGTTTCCCTCCGCTTCGCCGGAACCGTCAATGGCTGGATAAGCTCCTAGCTCATACGGGGGGCTCCGGCCGAAGGCCGCCACGCCCCGACATGGATGCGACCGACCTGTCGATGGGGCTGCAGAATGATCGAGGCAGTCGGCCTGACGAAGCGCTACGGCGCCAAGACGGCCGTGTACAACCTTTCCTTCCAGGTGAGGCCCGGTGTCGTCACCGGCTTCCTGGGGCCCAACGGCTCCGGCAAGTCGACCACGATGCGCATGATCCTGGGCCTCGACCAGCCCACCGCCGGACACGTGACGATCGGCGGCCACCCCTTCCGGCAGCTGCCGAACGCTCCCCGGCAGGTCGGCGCGCTCCTCGACGCCAAGGCCGTGCACGGCGGACGGAGCGCGCGCAGCCATCTGCTGTCGCTCGCGCAGCTCGCCGGCATCCCGGCGCAGCGCGTCGACGAGGTCCTCGGCGTGGTCGGCCTCCAGGACGTGGCCAAGCGGCGCTCCAACGGCTTCTCGCTCGGCATGGGCCAGCGGCTCGGCATCGCGGCGGCGCTCCTCGGCGACCCGCAGGTGCTGCTCTTCGACGAGCCGGTCAACGGCCTGGACCCGGAGGGCATCCTCTGGGTCAGGAACCTGATGAAGAAGCTGGCCTCCGAGGGCCGGACGGTCTTCGTCTCCAGCCACCTCATGAGCGAGATGGCGCTGACGGCGGACCACCTGATCGTGATCGGCCGCGGGCAGCTGCTCGCGGACATGAGCGTCACGGACTTCATCTCGGCGAACTCCGCCGACTTCGCCCGGGTGCGGACCCCGGCGACCGAGCCGGGGCAGCGCGAGAAGCTGACGGCGGCGCTGATGGAGGCCGGCGGCCAGGTGATGTCCGAGCCGGACGGCGCACTGCGGGTGACGGGCCTGCCGCTGCCGAGGATCAGCGACCTGGCGCACGACGCGGACGTACGGCTCTGGGAGCTGTCCCCGCACCAGGCCTCCCTCGAGGAGGCGTACATGCGTCTGACGCAGGGCGCGGTGGACTACCGCTCCACCGACGACAAGCTCGCGCACCTCCAGCCGCCCGTGCAGCAGCCGCACCCGGGGCAGCCGGGGTACGGGATGCCGCCCCAGCCGCCGGTGGTCCAGGACGTGCCGCAGCAGGGCTGGTACGCCCCGCCGCCGCCCGGACAGAACCCGTACACCTCCCCGCAGCAGCAGCCTCAGCCGAGCGACACCCCCAAGGACGCCCGATGACCGCCCCCGCTCCGTACCACCACGCCCCGCAGGGCTATGTCTCCCCCATCCCGGTGCGCCGGGCGCACCTCGGTGACGCGCTGGCCTCCGAGTGGACGAAGATCCGCTCGGTGCGGTCGACGATGTGGACGCTGGGGGTGACGATCCTGCTCATGGTCGGCATCGGCCTGGGTGTGGCGGCGATCGCCGCGGCCTCCGAGGCGCCGATGGGCGACGAGGCCGCGCTCGGCTTCGGCTTCTTCGGGATGCTGCCCGCGTCGATCTGCGTGATCACCCTCGGGGTGCTGACGATCTCCTCCGAGTACGGCACGGGCATGATCCGTACGACCCTGACGGCCTGCCCCAGCCGGACCCGGGTGCTCACGGCGAAGGCCATCGTCTTCTTCCTGCTGGTCTTCTCGCTCACCACGGTGATCGCCGCGCTCGTGGCAGTGGCGCAGGTCTCCATCGTCGACGCGGCGGAGCCGACGGCCATGGAGTGGCTGCGGGCGACGGTCGGCGCGGGCGCCTACCTGGCGCTGCTCGGACTGCTGTCGATGGCGGTCGGCACCCTCGTCCGGCACTCGGCGGGCGCGATCACGGTGATGATCGGCGTGCTGCTGCTGCCGCTGGTCGCGGCGATGTTCATGTTCTCCGAGTCGCTCAGGTCGGTGCAGGAGTTCCTGCTGACGTACTCGATCCCGTCGCAGATGATCTCCCTGTACAGCGACGCCGCGCCGTTCGGCGAGGACGGCCCGGCGGGCTGGGAGCCGCTGCTGATCATGTTGGCGTGCGCGACGGTGGTGTTCGGCGGCGCGCTCGCCCTGCTGAACAAGCGCGACGTGTAACCGCCCTCAGTACTTCGGCGCGTTCCGGGACCGCTGCACCCTGCTGGTGCGGCGGTCCTTCGCGTTCCAGCAGGCCTTGTGCCAATGGCGCCGGTCGTCCACCCCGCCGTACTCGGGCCAGGCCACGAGGTGCGGGGCTCCGCCGGGGATCTCCTGGTCGCAGCCGGGGCAGCGGTAGCGCTTGCCGGGTGCGCTCGCCCCGGCGACGAGGCGTACGAACCACTCCTCGCCCTGCCAGGTCTCCGTGCGCTGTACGCCGCCGTACCGGTCGCCGTGGTCGCCCTGTTGCTGCTGTTCGGGCTTCTCGCCGCCTCGGGAGCGGTTGTGGCGCGGGGACACGGGCACACCTCACTGGGTCTGGGAACACGGACCGTTCTTCCAAGCCTACGGGCCGCGACGCGGTGCCCCGGGCCCCGTCCGGGACGGCTTAGCCGAAAATCGCAAGAACTTCATGAACGGCCGTTGCCTTTGGCACGTGTCAGACGTTGTTGCCAGTGCGAGGGGAGATACGCGTCGGCCGCAAGGAGGCAGAAGGCGATGCGCGTGGGTACGTTCGTTCTGGCCGCCCAGTTCCCGGGCCAGGGACAGGGTGAGGCACTGCACCGGGCGGTGCGGACCGCCGAGGTCGCCGAGGAGGCGGGGCTCGACTCGGTCTGGCTGGCCGAGCACCATTTCGTGCCGTACGGGGTCTGCCCGTCGGCCGTGACGCTGGCCGCGCTGCTCCTGGGCCGCACCCGGCGACTGCGGGTGGGCACGGCGGTGAGCGTGCTGCCGACCGTCCACCCGGTCTCCCTGGGCGAGCAGGCGGCGCTGCTGCACCTCACCTCGGGCGGCAGGTTCACCCTGGGGGTGGGCAGGGGCGGTCCCTGGGTCGACCTGGAGGTGTTCGGCGCGGGTCTCGACGCGTACGAGAACGGGTTCCCCGAGTCGCTCGATCTGCTGCTGCGCTGGCTCACCGAGCCGCGCGTCGGCGCCGAGGGCGAACGATTCTCCTTCCGCGAGGTCGCGGTGGTGCCCCGTCCCGACGAGCTGATCGGCGGGGACCCTTCGCCCGAGGTCGTGGTGGCCTGCACCTCGCCGAAGAGCGTGCGACTCGCCGCGGAGCGCGGTCTCCCGATGCTGCTCGGCATGCACTGCGGTGACGAGGACAAGGCCGACATGGTCGCGGCCTGGGGGCGGTACGCGCGGGAGGCCGGGCGGAGTCCCGACGACATCGCGCGGATCGGGTCCTGCCACGTCTCGGCGGGGGTGGCGCAGCTCGCGGACCGGGGGGCGGACGCGGCGGAGGCGCTGGTGAAAGCGATGCCGGGCTGGCTGAAGCAGGGGCTCGACGCGCATGTCACGGTCGACGGCCGGCACCGGTCGATGCGGGACCCCGTGGCGTACACGGAGCTGCTGTGCGGTCTGCATCCGGTGGGCACGCCCCGGCGGGCCGCGGACCGGCTGGCGGCGACGGCGGAGCGCACGGGCATCACGCGCTTCGCCCTGCTCGCCGAGGGCTCGGGCGACCTCGCGGCGACCGAGGAGAACGTCCGGCGGCTCGGCGCGGAGGTCCTGCCCCTCCTGGTGTGAGGCCGCGCCCGCGAGGCCGACCGTGCGGCTGTCCGGGAGGCCCGTCCGGGAGGGCTGTCAGGGCCGGGACCGTGCCGCCGCTCCGGCATCGCTCCGTGGTCGACGCGTGTCGGCACGCGTCGGCCACGTCTCCCGCGACGCGGAGCGGCGGCACCATGTCTCAGCAGTCGCGCAGTGTCGGCGACTGGTTCAGCAGCTGCCCCCGTACGGACGTGAAGCGGGCGAGCCGCTCGTCCACCGCCGGGTCCAGCGGGAACACCGCCACGCGGTGGCAGTTCTGGAAGGCGAGACGCACCCCGAAATGCCGCTGCAGCGCACCACGAATGGCGTCGCTCGCGAGCGCGCGCAGCAGCTGACCACGTGCCTGCTCATTCGGCGGCGGCGTCTGGTTGTCGGCGAACTCTCCGCCGTCGACCTTCAGCTGGGCCACCAGAGAACTGATCATCTCCCATGCGTAGGGCAGGGAGGTCCGGACGCAGTCGACGAAGTCGGCTTCGTCGACCTCGCCTCGCTCGGCCTGTTCCAACAGTGCCGGTGAGACGTCGAGCGACATGGGTTCTCCTCTCGCGACCCCGCGGACGGGGTCTTGCGGGCAGGGCGAGGACCGGTCGGCCGAACACGCAGCGTGCGCGGACGACGACCTCCAGCTTCCACGGTAAGCGCGCGGTCCTGCCCGCACCAGGAGATTGGGAACACAACCGGCTGATAACCGACGGGTGTTCGGCTCAGGATCATGCCCCGGCGCCCTCCGGTCGATGCCCGAATCGCGCGGAAGAGCGCCCGTCTTGTAGCGTTGCGGACCATGCGTCTCGTCATCGCCCGTTGCTCCGTGGACTACGCGGGCCGGCTCACGGCCCACCTGCCCTCCGCGCCCCGTCTGATCCTCATCAAGGCAGACGGCAGCGTCTCCATCCACGCGGACGACCGGGCGTACAAACCGCTCAACTGGATGTCGCCGCCGTGCACGCTCAAGGAGGGTGCCGACGGTGAGGCGGGCATCTGGACCGTGATCAACAAAGCGGGCGAGAAACTGATCATCACGATGGAGGAGATCCTCCACGACTCCTCGCACGAGCTGGGTGTGGACCCGGGTCTGATCAAGGACGGCGTCGAGGCGCACCTGCAGGAGCTCCTGGCCGATCGCATCGAGACCCTCGGCGAGGGGTACACCCTGATCCGCCGCGAGTACCCGACCGCCATCGGCCCGGTGGACATCCTGTGCCGGGACTCGGACGGCGCGACGGTCGCGGTGGAGATCAAGCGGCGCGGCGAGATCGACGGCGTCGAGCAGCTGACCCGCTACCTGGAGCTGCTCAACCGCGATCCGCACCTGGCGCCGGTGCGGGGCGTCTTCGCCGCGCAGGAGATCAAGCCGCAGGCGCGGGTGCTCGCGACGGACCGCGGCATCGGCTGCGTGGTCCTGGACTACAACGCGATGCGCGGCATCAAGGACGACAAGCTGCGGCTGTTCTGAGCGGTGTACGGCGACGGCCCCGGGTGCGGTGGAACGCACCCGGGGCCGTCGCCGTACCCGTCGGTCGTACGCCGTCGGGGTACGACCGTCAGGCGGGCGTCTCCGCGCTCGTGGAGTCGCCGGGGGCGGGCGAGGCGCCGAGAGTCGACGAGGCGGAGTTGCTGGGGGCCTGCGTCGTCGTCGGCGGGCTGGTCGTCGTCGGCGGGGGCGTCGTGGGCGGCTCGGTCGTCGGAGGCGGGGTGGTGGTCGTCGGCGGTTTCGGCGAGGCGGTCGTCGGCGCCGGGCGCGTGGTCGTCGGGCGCGGCCCGCTCGTCGTGGTGGGAGCCGTCGTCGGCGCCGTGGTCCCCGTGGGGGACGTCGTCGCCGTCGGGGAGTCCGACGGCGACGACGAGCCGGTGGTGCCGGGGCTCGTGGAGGAGGACGGCGACCCGCTCCCGGAGCCGGACGGGCTCGGGGAGCCGGAGTGGGTGGGGTCGCCGGTCTCGCCCGGCTCCCCCGCCTCGCCCTCGGCCGGCGGCTCCTCGCCGTCCGCGCCGTCCGCCCCGCCGTCGGCGGGATCCTCGGTCGCGGTGCTGTCGGAGGTGACGCGGTTGACGGCCGGGTCGTCGCCGTTGCCGGAGGTGGCTCCGAGGGTCACCACGGTGCCGAGGACGGCCACGAGGAGGGCGCCCGCGCCGACGGCGGCGAGGTTGCGGCGCGCGCCGGTGAGGATGCCGCTCTTGAGGCTGCGGCGGCCCTCGCCGTGGTCGGTGTCGGGGCGGGTGACGAGTGTCGGGCCCTTGTCGGCGAAGTCCGGGAACGCGAACGCCGGGGCCGCGGCGGGCTTGGTCTGCCCCACGGGGCCGACCGGCGGAGCCGGCTGTACCGGGCCGAGCGGCAGAGCGGCCGTGACGGCTTCCCTGCCCTGGCGTGCGGCCGGGCCGCGCAGGGCCGGGGTGCCGCGGGGCGGCGAGACGGGCCCCTCGGCGCGGGCGACGGCCGGGGCGCCGTGGTCTCCGGCGAGGTCGGCGACGAGGGCGAGCGCCCGGCGGCCGGCGACGGTGCCGCGCTTGTCGGCGAGCACCCCGCGCATGCCGATGGAGGCCTCCAGCTCGGCGCGGGCCCGCTCCAGGTTGCCGGTGCAGAGGGCCAGGACACCGAGCTCGTGGTGGAAGTAGGCCTCCTCGGCGACCTCTCCGGTGAGCCGGGCGGCCTCCTGTCCGGCGCGCAGGGCGCGTTCCCAGGCGCCCCAGTGCAGCCCCGCGGCGAAGGCGGGGGCGGCGGCGCGGGCGAGCCGGACGGCGGTGGCGCGGTGTTCGGCGGTCACCTCGGCGTCGGCCGGGGCGGCGGTCCCGGAACCGACGCAGACGGCCAGGGCGGCGAGGAGGGCGTCGGACTCGGCGGCGGCCCGCTCCGGGGTGACGGAGGGATGGGTCGTCCACCAGACGTAGTGCTGGGCGACGGTGTGGGCCCGGTCGGCGGCCTCGGTCCCGTACCCCTGGGCGAGCAGCTGGGTGAGGACGCCGACGGCGAGCCGGTAGCGGGGGCCGACCGGGGAGAGCAGACCGCAGGCCATGAGTTCGCCGAGGGCGGCGTCGGCGTGGGTGTCACCGACCAGGGCCGGCAGATGGGCCTGGTGCGGGACCTCGCCGCCGAGGGCGACGGCGAAGCGCAGGGTGGTCTGGGCGGAGCGGCTGAGCCGGGAGGCGAGCAGGGCTGCGGGCGCGGCGCCCTCGCCGAGGCTGGGGAGAGGTATCTCGCGCAGTTCGACGTCGTGGTCGTCGACTCCGTCGAAGGCCGCGGCCGCGACGGCGGCCGCCGCGGCGGGGTCGGTGGGCCCGAAGGCCTCTTCGAGGGCGCCGAAGGCGTCGAACTCGGCCGGGGTGACGCGGAGCCGGTCACGCTGTCTGAGCAGCGCCCCGGCCTGGACGAACCGTAGCGGCAGGCCCTCGGACTCGAACCACAGGTCGCCGGCCCAGTTGGCCTCGTCGTCGGTGAGGGTGCGTCCCGCCGCGCTCTCCAGGAGCTTCAGGGCGGAGCCGCGGCCGAGGCCCGCGAGGTGGAGCTCCTCGACGTGGGCTTCGGGCGAGGGCGCGGGGACGTCGGGTCCCGCGGCGAGGAGGAAGGCGCATTCGGGGGCGGCGGCGAGGAGCTCGTCGAGGGCGGCGCCGCCGAACTCCAGGTCGTCGACGACGACGACGGCGCCGACGTCGCGGAGCCGGTCGGGGAGTTCGGCGCGACCGGGCCGGTGCTCGGGGGCGTACCGGACGGCGGCGAAGAGCTCGTGGAGGAGTTCGGCCGGGGTGCGGTGGTGGCCGGACAGCCGGACGACTCCGTCGGGGGCGAGGTCCGCGCAGTCGGCGGCGACCGCGTCGAGGAGGGCGGTGCGGCCGGATCCGGCGGGGCCGGTCAGACGCGCGGAGCGGCCGCGGCCGAGGATGCCGGCGAGGCGCTCGCGCTCCTCCTGGCGTTCGAGGAGGGGCAGGGCGGGCGCGGGCGGGCCGGGCGGGACGGCCGGGGCGGCGGCGCGGGCGGCCTCGGCGCGCTCCTCGGGGGTACGGGGGCGGGGGGCGGCGGATTCCCGTCCGGGCGGGCAGGGCTCGATCTCGCTGCCGTCGACGGGGTTGACGGTGACGAGCAGGTCGCCGGAGAGGATCCGCACGACGCGGGCACGCGCGGGTGCGGGCGCGGGTGCGGGCGTGCCGCGTCCCTGGCGGGCGCCGTCGCCCTCGGAGTCGTGTCCGTACTCCTCCGGCCCCCGGTTGATCGGGTCCATGGTCCAAGCCCCCAAGAAGCGGTGTCCGGTGCCCGCCGGGTGGTTCCGTCAATGTGCAGGCGACCGAACCCTAGACCGTGGTCAGGCGCCCGGGAACAGGTGGGGTGCCCAGGAGACCAAGACGTCATGGTCTTGTGAGGATTGAGCGTGACGCCTGGTTCACACAGCTGCTTCACACGCCCGTACCCGTGCAGCTGCTTCACACGCCCGTGCCCGTACGCCGGCTCACGCCCGCACCCGTGCGGTCCCCGCCGGGGGCCGCCACCGCGAGGTCCGTCAGACCCGGGGCAGGGACTCCAGGGCGAGGCCGCCCTCGATGGCGAGGATGCGGTGCAGCCGGGTGGCGACGAGCAGCCGCTGCATCTGGGGTGGCACCCCGCGCAGCACGAGGCGCCTGCCGCAGCGGCCGGCCCGTCGGTGAGCACCCATGATCACGCCGAGTCCGGTCGCGTCCCAGGAGTCGAGGCCGGTCAGGTCGAGTACCAGATCGCCGACACCGTCGTCGACCGCCGAGTGCAGGACCGTACGGGCGTCCGCCGCGCTGCGGACGTCGAGGCGGCCCCCGACGACCAGCTCGACGTGGTCGCCCCTGATATGCATATGTGCTCCCCGAGAGTGCTCCGTCTTCGCAACAACTGACTGCCGTGACAGCAGAAGCGTTGCGCCTTGTCAGCGAACCGGTACCTGAATTCACCCCACGGGGTGAGGCGGGGCGGCGGGTCCGGCTCAGTACTTGTAGAAGCCCTGCCCGCTCTTGCGGCCGATGTCACCCGCGTCCACCATCCGGCGCATCAGCTCCGGCGGCGCGAACTTCTCGTCCTGGGACTCCGTGTAGATGTTGTTGGCGGCGTTCACCAGGATGTCGATGCCGGTGAGGTCGGCCGTGGCGAGCGGGCCCATGGCGTGGCCGAAGCCGAGCTTGCAGGCGATGTCGATGTCCTCGGCGGTGGCGACGCCCGACTCGTGGAGCTTGGCGGCCTCGACGACGAGGGCGGAGATGAGCCGGGTGGTGACGAAGCCGGCGACGTCGCGGTTGACGACGATGCAGGTCTTGCCGACGGACTCGGCGAACTCCCGGGCGGTGGCGAGGGTCTCGTCGCTGGTCTTGTAGCCGCGGACGAGCTCGACGAGCTGCATCATCGGCACCGGCGAGAAGAAGTGGACGCCGACGACGGCCTCGGGACGCTCCGTCACCGCGGCGATCTTGGTGATCGGGATCGCGGAGGTGTTGGAGGCGAGGACGGCGCCGTCCTTGACGATCTTGTCGAGCGAACGGAAGATCTCGTGCTTGACGTCGAGGTTCTCGAAGACGGCCTCGACGACGATGTCCGCGTCGGCGACGGCTTCGAGCTCGGTGGTGGCGGTGATCCGGCCGAGCGCGGCCTCGGCGTCGGCGGCGTCCATCTTGCCCTTGGCGACGAACCGCTCGTACGACGCCTTGATGCCGTCGGTGCCGCGGGTGAGGGCGGCGTCGGTGACGTCACGCAGGACGACGTCCCAGCCCGCCTGTGCCGAGACCTGCGCGATGCCGGACCCCATGAGTCCGGCCCCGATGACGGCGAGCTTCCTGGCCACGATGTTCCACCCCTTAACGCCTGTTCACTTCTGGCTCTCCGGCGGAGATTAGCGGTCGGGAGCCGCCATGTGACCGTGAAGTAATGCGCGTCACGCCCTCTTTGACGGACGTCACACTCACAACACCCCGTTCGGGCACCCGCACGGTCGCCATATACCCCGTTGGGGTACGCGGTCGAGCGCGCTCGTCCGGCGGCCGTCGTCCGGGAGGAGGTGCCGTCATGCGCCCGTACGCCCCGGGGACCGCCCTCGCCCCACTGCTCCTGCTCACCGGCATGGCCAGCCTCCGGAGCCCGGCATGATCCAGACGAAAGACCCTGGGCCCCCGTATCCGTCAGCCCTCGCGTACGGCGTACGTCAGCACCCGCTCGCTCAGGAGCTCCTCGATCTCGTCGAGGAGCACGAGGGCCTTGCGTGAGACGGCGGTCGCCTTGCCTCCCGTGGTCATCTCGCGGGTGATGCAGCCGACGACGGTGTTCTCGATCCAGGCGAGCTGCCCGCCGACGAGCAGCGGGAGCGGGTCGTCGGCGGGCGCGCCGGTCTCCTCGCGGAGCACGGCGACCACGGCGTCCTGCACCTGTTCCTGGACGTGGAAGAGCCGGGCCTTGAGGGTGGGGGCGTGCTCGATGACGTTCATGAAGGCGTCGAAGCCGTCCATGAGTCCGTACGCGGGCGAGACGGCGCCGATGTCCTGACGCAGTCCGCGCAGCACGGCACGGGCGGCGGACTCCCCCCGGTCGCGCCCCCGGATCATCCGGGCGAGGCGCTGGGTGACGCCGTCCATCCGGTCGAGGAAGAGGTCCTCCTTGGCCGGGAAGTAGTTGTAGACGGTGTTGACGGAGACGTCCGCCGCCTCGGCGACGTCCGCGACGGTCACGTGGGCGAAGCCCCGTTCCAGGAAGAGCCCGGTCGCGATGTCCGAGATCCGCTGCTTCGTCTCGCGCTTCTTGCGTTCCCTGAGTCCCTCGGCCATGCGCCCATCCTAGGCTCCCTGAAACTTCGGTGGCGCTGCATTTTTGGTGACATTGCAAAATTTCAGTGACTCTGTTTTTGTAGTCGTCATGCCCATCATCAGTACGGCCGGGCTCGCCCGGACCTTCACCACCAGGAACGGCCCCGTCGAGGCCGTCCGCGGGATCGACCTGACCGTCCGGCCCGGCGAGATCCTCGGACTGCTCGGACCCAACGGCGCCGGGAAGACCACCACCCTCCGGATGCTCACCACGCTCCTCCCGCCCACCGCCGGCGCCGCCACCGTCGCCGGCCACGACCTCGTACGGGACCCCGCCGCCGTACGCCGGCGCATCGGGTACGTCGCCCAGTCAGGCGGCCTCGACCCCCAGGAGACCGTCCGGTCGGAACTCGTCGCCCAGGGCCGGCTCTACGGCATGAACCGGGCCCGCGCGGCGGCCCGCGCCGAGGAACTCGCCGCCGACCTGGGCCTCACCGAACTCCTCGACCGCGCGACCCCGGCGCTCTCCGGCGGCCAGCGGCGACGGCTCGACCTCGCGATGGGGCTCACCCACCGGCCGGAGCTCCTCCTCCTCGACGAACCGACGACGGGGCTCGACCCGGGCAGTCGCGCCGACCTGTGGGCCCTGGTGCGCAGGCTGCGCGACGAGTACGGCACCACCGTCGTCCTCACCACGCATTACCTGGACGAGGCCGACGCCCTCGCCGACCGGCTGGTGATCGTCGACAAGGGCACGGTCGTCGCCGAGGGCAGCCCCGCCGCACTCAAGGCCGCTCACGGCGCGGCGACGCTCCAGGACGCCTTCCTCGCCATCACCGGCCGCGGCCCGACCCCCGTCGACACCACCCCCGTGGCCGTCTAGCCCCCACGACCCCCGCAGCCCCCTAGGACTACCGATGCCACCGACGCTCCTCCGCGACACCGCGCTCCTCTTCGGGCGCTACGCCCGCCAGACCCTGCGCTCCCCCTTCCAGATCTTCTTCGGCGTCCTGATGCCGCTGCTCTACCTCTTCTTCTTCGGGCCGCTGCTCACCGGCCTCCCGCTGGGCCGCGAGGGCGACTCCTGGCAGGTGCTCGTCCCCGGCCTGCTGCTCCAACTCGGTCTCTTCGGCGCCTCGTTCGCCGGGTTCTCGATCATCATGGAGAAGAACTGGGGCGTGTTCGACCGGATGCGGGTCACCCCGGTCAGCCGTCTCGCCCTGCTCCTCGGCCGGGTCCTGCGCGACGCCGCGCTCTTCGTCTTCCAGGCGGTCCTGCTCGTCCTGGTGGCGCTGCCGATGGGCCTGCGGGCTCCGCTCGCCGGGATCCTGATCGGCTTCGGCTTCGTGGCCCTGCTGTCGGTGGCGCTCGCCTCGCTCTCGTACGCGCTGGCTCTCAAGCTGCCCACCCCGCAGTCGTTCGGCCCCGCGATCAACACGCTCGCGATGCCGGCGATGCTGCTGTCGGGCCTGATGCTGCCGATGACGCTCGCCCCCGGCTGGCTCGACGCGCTCTCGCACCTCATGCCGTTCCGCTACCTGGTGGACGCGGTCCGCGAGGCGTACGTCGGCCACTACACGACACCGGCCCTGCTGTACGGGGTGCTCGTCGCCCTGGGTGTGGCGGCACTGGCGGTGACGGTGGGCACCAGGACGTTCCGAAGCGCCGGCGCGTAGCAGGGCCTGTCGTTCGGGTCACGCCGGGCTCGCGGGGTGACCCGAACGACAGGCCCTACGCTGGCCCCATGGTCAATCTGACGCGCATCTACACCCGTACCGGCGACCAGGGCACCACCGCCCTCGGCGACATGAGCCGGACCGCAAAGACGGATCCGCGGATCTCGGCCTACGCCGACGCCAACGAGGCCAACGCCGCCATCGGTACGGCGATCGCCCTCGGGCAGCTCGACGAGGAGGTCGTGAAGGTCCTCGTCCGGGTCCAGAACGACCTGTTCGACGTGGGAGCCGACCTCTGCACGCCGGTGGTGGAGGACCCGAAGTACCCCCCGCTCCGCGTCGAGCAGAGTTACGTCGACAAGCTGGAGGCCGACTGCGACCGCTTCCTGGAGGAGCTGGAGAAGCTGCGCTCCTTCATCCTGCCGGGCGGCACGCCCGGTGCTGCCCTGCTGCACCAGGCGTGCACGGTGGTCCGGCGGGCGGAGCGCTCCACCTGGGCGGCTCTGGAGATCCACGGGGAGACGATGAACACCCTCACCGCGACCTACCTCAACCGCCTCTCAGACCTGCTCTTCATCCTTGCCCGTACGGCGAACAAGGAGGTCGGGGACGTGCTCTGGGTCCCGGGCGGGGACCGCTGAACCATGGCGTGAGGCGTCGCGCGAAGTGCCGTGCGCGGCGTCGCCCGACGTGCCAGGCGAAGTGCCGTGCGAAGTGCCGTGCGCGCGACCGTGCGGCAGGTCGTGCGAGAGGCCGTGCGGGGCCTTCTTCGGCCAGATCGCGTAGCTGAGCGCGATCAGGCCGTGGATGCCCGCCGCTCGCCAGGCGAAGGAGATCCAGCTCCGCAGCCCGTCCGTGTTCCCGTCGTCGCCGACGTACCAGATCGCCAGGAGCAGCAGGCCCGAGGCGACGGCCGCGGCGACCACCGAACCCAGCCAGACCGCGCCCTCGTGCCGGGCGCGCGCCATGCCGTACCGCGGCGGCTTCACGGGCGGCGGCGCGTCGCCGAAGCGGTGGGCGGCGTGGCCGTCGAGCCACTTCACGGTCCGGTGGCCGTGGCCGACGGTGTAGCCGATGTAGACGGCGGCGAGGCCGTGCTTCCAGCTGGGGTCGGCGCCGTTCTTCAGGTCGATCGCGGTGACGACGAGGAGCAGCACCTCCAGGAGCGGTTCGCACAGCAGCAGCGCGACACCCGTCCGGGGCATCTTCAGGAGGTAGCGGGCGCCGAGGCCCGCGGCGAGCAGGACCCAGAATCCGATCTCACAGACGACGATCAGCGTGACGATCACGACGGTTCCCCTTTCGGTTCCCCCTCAGCGTCCCGTGGGATCCGGCCCCGTTCGTCGTCGCCGGTGACGAAGTGCGTCTACATCCTTCGACGGAGGGCCGGATCGGCCCGGACGAGGAGGTCGCCCGGCGGGCGGCCGTGTTGGATGAGTACGTGACGCTCCCCCGCCCCGCGCTCCCCCGCCCGCACCGCGTCGACCTGCTCATCGCGGTCTGCGGACTCGCCGGCGGGCTGCTCCTGTGGTCGTTCGGTCTTTACGTGACGGGCGACCACGTCTTCGGGCAGCGCTGGGCGACTCTGATCCCGCTGACCGTGATGGCCGGGACGGAGGCGCTGCGCCGTACCGCTCCGCGGTTCGCCCTGATCGTCGCCACCCTCGCGATCGTCGGCGACCAGCTCACCAACGGCAATCTCGCCACGGTCCTGATGTTCACGGACGTGGTCTACGCGGCGGTGCTGTACGGCACGCCCGCCCAGGCCCGGCGCATCCCGTACGTCATGGGGCTGATCACCGTCGCGACGACGGTCGTCTGCCTGGTCTGGTGGCAGAACGCGATCGCGCTGCTCGTGGGCGCGCTCACCGGCATGATCTCCTTCCTGCCCGCGGTGACGGGCTCGATCGTCCGCAACCACCGGAACGCGGCGGAGGCCGCCCGGCTGCGCGCCGAGCAGACGGCGCTGCTCGCCGAGATGGACCGGGCGCAGGCGGTGGTGGCGGAGCGGGCCCGGATGGCACGGGAGCTGCACGACATGGTGGCGAACCACCTCTCGGCGATCGCGATCCACTCGACGGCGGCGCTCTCCCTCGACGATCCGGGGACGACCCGGCAGGCCCTCACGGTGATCCGGGAGAACAGCGTGGCGGGTCTGGCGGAGATGCGGCGGCTCATCGGGCTGCTCAGGGACAGCGGCGCGGAGACGGAGCCGGCCGCCGCGCCCACCCTGGCCGCCCTCGACGCGCTGGTCGCGCAGGCGGGGCCGAACGGCGACCCCGCCGGGCTGTCCTTCGTCCTGGACGACACGCGGGAGTCGGCGGGAGCGCTGCCGGCTCCGGTGGAGCTGGCCGCGTACCGGATCGTGCAGGAGGCGCTGACGAACGCCCTCAAGCACGCGGCCCCCGGCGAGGTGCGCATCACGCTCGCCCAGGGCCCGGACGCCCTCTCCGTGGAGGTGACGAGTCCGTACGGGGAGCGCCCGGGGCCGACCGCTCCGGGTTCGGGGGCCGGTCTGGTGGGGATGCGGGAACGGGTGGCCCTGCTCGACGGGGTCTTCGAGGCCGGTCCGGTGTCGGACGGCGAGGGGCGGAAGCGATGGCGGGTACGGGCGGAGCTGCCCGTGGACAGGAACGAGGAGG
The DNA here is from genome assembly GCF_000725545.1 of Streptomyces exfoliatus. Lineage (GTDB taxonomy): Bacteria > Actinomycetota > Actinomycetes > Streptomycetales > Streptomycetaceae > Streptomyces > Streptomyces exfoliatus. The sequence goes on from NZ_JNZP01000018.1 coordinate 194,896, forward strand.
ACCGGACATGACGGTGCGGGTGGTGGTCGCCGAGGACCAGAGCGCGGTGCGGGCGGGGCTCGTCCTCATCCTCGGCAGCGCGCCGGACATCGAGGTGGTCGGGGAGGCCCCGGACGGCGAGCGCGCGGTGGAGCTGGCCCGCGAGCTCCGTCCGGATCTGGTCCTGATGGATGTGCAGATGCCGCGGATGGACGGGGTGACGGCGACGGGGATCGTGGTCGCGGAGGGCCTCGCGGACGTCCTCGTCCTGACCACCTTCGATCTGGACGAGTACGTGTTCGGGGCGCTGCGGGCGGGCGCGTCGGGTTTCCTGCTGAAGAACGCGGACGCGCGCGAGCTGATCGAGGCGGTACGGACGGTGGCGCGCGGCGAGGGCCTGATCGCCCCCGCGGTGACCCGGCGTCTCATCGCCGAGTTCGCCGCGCCGAGCCGTCCCGTACGGACGTCGGATCCCGGGATCCTCGCGTCGCTCACGCCCCGGGAGCGCGAGGTGCTCTCCGCCCTGGGGCGGGGTCTGTCGAACGCGGAGATCGCGGTACGGCTCGACATGGCGGAGGCGACCGTGAAGACGCACGTCAGCAAGGTGCTGGGGAAGCTGGAGCTGCGGAGCAGGGTCCAAGCGGCGGTGTTGGCCCAGGAGTTGGGTGTCTGACAGAACGGCGGTGACGTTGGTCTGGACCTCTTGACGATTGGTACAGACCTTCCTACGCTCGCGGGGCGCGCGCATCTTCACGGACCACCCCCACCTATGTCCGTCCGCAACTTGAGGAGCACCGTTGAGCACTCAAGCACCGACGCGCAGAACAGGGTTCAGACACCGGGCCGCCGCCGGTCTGACCGCCCTGATCCTGCCGCTGGCCGCCATGGTCGGCCTCGCCACCCCCGCCGAAGCCGCCGCCTCGGCCACCGCCACGTACACCAAGGCCTCCGACTGGGGCACCGGCTTCGAGGGCAGGTGGACGGTGAAGAACACCGGCACCACCACCCTCTCCTCCTGGACCGTCGAGTGGGACTACCCCGCCGGCACGGCCGTCACCTCCGCCTGGGACGCCACCGTCACCGGCTCCGGCACCCACTGGACCGCCAAGAACGTCGGCTGGAACGGCACCCTCGCCCCCGGCGCCAGCATCTCCTTCGGCTTCAACGGCACGGGGTCCGGCTCCCCGACCGGCTGCAAGGTCAACGGCGGCCCCTGTGACGGCACCAGCCAGCCCGGCGACAACGCCCCCTCGGCCCCCGGCACCCCCGTCGCCTCGTCCATCACCGACACCTCGGTGAAGCTCACCTGGACCGCCGCCACCGACGACAAGGGCGTCAAGAACTACGACGTCAAGCGCGACGGCGCCACGATCGCCACGGTCACCGGGCTCACGTACACCAACACCGGCCTGACCGCCGGCACCGACTACAGCTACACGGTCGTCGCCCGCGACACCATCGACCAGACCGGCCCGGCGAGCGGGACGGCCTCCGTCCGCACGACGGGCGGCGGGACCAACCCGCCCGTCGGCAACACCGTGAAGATGGGCTACTTCACCAACTGGGGCGTCTACGGCCGCAACTACCACGTGAAGAACATCGTGACCTCGGGCTCCGCGTCCAAGATCACCCACATCAACTACGCCTTCGGCAACGTCACGGGCGGCAAGTGCACCATCGGTGACGCCTACGCCGACTACGACAAGGCCTACACCGCCGACCAGTCCGTCGACGGCGTCGCCGACACCTGGGACCAGCCGCTGCGCGGCAACTTCAACCAGCTGCGCAAGCTGAAGAAGGCCTACCCGAACATCAAGATCCTCTGGTCCTTCGGCGGCTGGACCTGGTCCGGCGGCTTCGGCCAGGCCGTCCAGAACCCGGCCGCCTTCGCCCAGTCCTGCTACGACCTGGTCGAGGACCCCCGCTGGGCCGACGTCTTCGACGGCATCGACCTCGACTGGGAGTACCCGAACGCCTGCGGTCTGTCGTGCGACACCAGCGGCGCCGCGTCCTTCAAGAACATGATGCAGGCCATGCGCGCCAAGTTCGGTGCCAACAACCTGGTCACCGCGGCCGTCACCGCCGACGCCTCCGCCGGCGGCAAGATCGACGCCGCCGACTACGCGGGCGCCGCGCAGTACATGAACTGGTTCAACGTGATGACGTACGACTTCTTCGGCGCCTGGGCGGCCAAGGGCCCGACGGCCCCGCACTCCCCGCTCACCTCGTACGCCGGCATCCCCCAGGCCGGCTTCAACTCCGCCGAGGCCATCGCCAAGTTCAAGGCGAAGGGCATCCCCGCCAACAAGCTGCTCCTCGGCATCGGCTTCTACGGCCGCGGCTGGACCGGCGTCACCCAGGCCGCCCCCGGCGGCACGGCGACCGGCCCCGCGGCGGGCACCTACGAGCAGGGCATCGAGGACTACAAGGTCCTCAAGGCCTCCTGCCCGGCCACCGGCACCGTCGCGGGCACCGCGTACGCCCACTGCGGCACCAACTGGTGGAGCTACGACACCCCGGCCACGGTCACGTCCAAGATGAGCTGGGCGAAGAACCAGGGCCTGGGCGGTGCCTTCTTCTGGGAGTTCAGCGGCGACACCGGCAACGGCGAACTCGTCGGCGCCATCAACAACGGCCTGAACTAGCACGTACGACAGGCCGCGAACGACGAAGCGGGGGCCGGCGCAGCACGCCGACCCCCGCTTCTTCACGCATCACGTCTACGCGACATTCACCCTCCCCCAGACTTCGTCCGGGGGACCCCCGATCAACAGGCGAGGATCAGGCGACATTCACCCGTTGCCCGGGAGGCGCCGCCTCCAGCCAGGCCATGAAACCGGTCCGCGCGTCCTCGCTCATCGCCAGCTCCAGCCGCACGCCCTCGTACATACAGGGCTGGATCACCGCGTCGGAGAGCAGCGCGAGCTCCTCCTCGCCCTCCGGCATCCGGCGCTCCAGGGCCACGATGGACGAGCGCTCCAGGACCCGGCGCGGCCGGGGAGCGTACGAGAAGACACGGAACCAGGCGATCTCGTCACCGCTGTAGCGGGCGACACCGTAGACCCAGCCCTTGCCGGTCGGGTCCGGTTCGTCGGGGACGTTCCAGTGCAGGGAGCAGTCGAAGGTGCCGCCGGCCCGCTGGATCAGCCTGCGGCGCAAGCCGAAGACGAAGAGCCCGATCACCACCAGTGCGACGACCAGGCCGCACACGAGCAGAGCGAGGAACATCTTCACCGACCTCCTCGCTGCGTCCCGTAGCCGGCACCGCCGGCACAACCGAATACAACCTGCATCTGCATCGCCTCAGCCGCGACACGGTCTGGAAAATTCCAACCGTGCCGCGGCTGAGGGCACTACTACTCGGCGCGGACCGTCAGCGGACCGCTACCGCGCGCAGCCGGACATCGGCGCGCCGCTCGGCGGCAGCGTCGGAGTCCGCCTTCGCACGCTCCAGCGCGCGCTCGGCGCGCTGGGCGTCGATCTCGTCCGCCAGCTCGCAGATCTCCGCGAGCAGAGACAGCTTGTCGTCGGCGAAGGAGATGAATCCGCCGTGGACGGCGGCGACGACGGTCGCGCCCTCGCTGGTACGGATGGTCACCGGGCCCGACTCCAGCACACCGAGCAGCGGCTGGTGGCCGGGCATGACGCCGATGTCGCCGGAGGTGGTACGCGCGATGACCAGGGTGGCCTCGCCGGACCAGACACTCCGGTCCGCGGCGACCAGCTCGACGTGCAGCTCAGCAGCCAAGGGTGGCTCCTCGGGTCACCACCCGGCGGTCGTGCCGGGTGTTGGGGTCAATTCTAGTGGGCGTGGTGAGGGGGGCGGGACGGACCCGCCCCCCTCGGGAGAGCACGGGGCTCAGGAGACGCCGAGCTCCTTGGCGTTGGCCTTGAGGTCCTCGAGGCCACCACACATGAAGAACGCCTGCTCGGGGAAGTGGTCGTACTCACCGTCGCAGATCGCGTTGAACGCGGCGATCGACTCGTCGAGCGGAACGTCCGAACCGTCCACACCGGTGAACTGCTTCGCCGCGTGGGTGTTCTGGGACAGGAAGCGCTCGACACGCCGGGCGCGGTGGACAACGAGCTTGTCCTCCTCGCTCAGCTCGTCGATACCGAGGATCGCGATGATGTCCTGGAGGTCCTTGTACTTCTGCAGGATTCCCTTGACGCGCGTGGCGGCGTCGTAGTGGTCCTGCGCGATGTAGCGCGGGTCCAGGATCCGGGACGTGGAGTCCAGCGGGTCCACGGCCGGGTAGATGCCCTTCTCGGAGATCGGACGGGAGAGAACCGTCGTCGCGTCGAGGTGGGCGAAGGTGGTGGCCGGAGCCGGGTCGGTCAGGTCGTCCGCGGGGACGTAGATCGCCTGCATCGAGGTGATCGAGTGACCACGGGTCGAGGTGATGCGCTCCTGGAGGAGACCCATCTCGTCGGCCAGGTTCGGCTGGTAACCCACCGCGGAGGGCATACGGCCGAGCAGGGTCGACACCTCGGAACCGGCCTGGGTGAAGCGGAAGATGTTGTCGATGAAGAACAGCACGTCCTGCTTCTGCACATCGCGGAAGTACTCCGCCATGGTCAGACCGGCGAGGGCCACGCGCAGACGGGTGCCCGGGGGCTCGTCCATCTGGCCGAAGACCAGCGCGGTCTTGTCCAGAACGCCGGCCTCCTCCATCTCCACCATGAGGTCGTTGCCCTCACGGGTGCGCTCGCCGACGCCCGCGAAGACCGACACACCGTCGTGCAGCTTGGCCACACGGACGATCATTTCCTGGATCAGAACGGTCTTGCCGACACCGGCACCACCGAACAGACCGATCTTTCCACCCTTGACGTACGGGGTGAGAAGGTCGACGACCTTCAGGCCGGTCTCGAACATCTCGGTCTTGGACTCGAGCTGGTCGAAGGCCGGGGCCTTGCGGTGGATGGTCCAGCGCGGCGCGTCGGCCACGGTGGACTCGTCGTCGTTCAGCACCTGGCCGAGCGTGTTGAACACGCGACCCTTGGTGACGTCGCCGACCGGAACGGTGATGCCCGTGCCCGTGTCGGTCACCGGGGCCTGGCGGACCAGACCGTCGGTGGGCTGCATGGAGATGGCGCGGACGACGCCGTCACCGAGGTGCTGGGCGACCTCGAGGGTCAGCGTCTTGGTCGCGCCCTCCTCGGTCGGGTCCATGACCTCGACGTGCAGCGCGTTGTAGATCGCCGGCATCGCGTCGACGGGGAACTCCACGTCGACGACCGGGCCGATGACCCGGGCGACGCGGCCCGTGGCGGCGGCCGTCTCAACAGTGGTCGTCATTACTTGTCACTCCCCGCGGTCGCGTCGGCCAGGGCTGCGGTGCCACCGACGATCTCGCTGATTTCCTGGGTGATTTCGGCCTGGCGGGCCGCGTTGGCAAGTCGGGAGAGATTGTTGATCAAGTCTCCCGCGTTGTCGGTGGCCGACTTCATCGCGCGGCGCGTGGCGGCGTGCTTGGAGGCAGCCGACTGGAGCAGCGCGTTGTAGATCCGGCTCTCGACGTACCGGGGCAGCAGGGCGTCGAGGACGTCCTCCGCCGACGGCTCGAAGTCGTACAGCGGACGGAGCGTGTCCGTGTCGCCTGCTTCCTTCGCCACCTCATCGAGGCTGAGGGGCAGCAGCCGGGCCTCGACCGCCGTCTGCGTCATCATCGAGACGAACTCGGTGTAGACGATGTGGAGCTCGTCCACACCACCCTCCGCCGTGTCCTTCTCGATCGCCTCGATCAGCGGTGCCGCGATCGTCTTGGCGTCGCCGTACGACGGCTGGTCCGTGAACCCGGTCCACGTACCGGCCAGCTTCCGCTCGCGGAAGTTGTAGTGCGCGATGCCACGACGGCCGACGACGTAGACGGCGACCTCGCGGCCTTCGCCCTCCAGCTTCGCCGTCAGCTTCTCCGCCGCCTTGATGGCGTTGGAGTTGAAGGCGCCGGCCAGACCGCGGTCGCTCGAGAGGAGCAGGACCGCGGCACGGATCGGGTTCTCCGCCTCGGTGGTCAGCGGGTGCTTGTCATTGGCACCCGTGGCCACCGCCGTCACCGCGCGGGTCAGCTCGGTCGCGTACGGAGTCGACGCCTGTACCTTGCGCTGCGCCTTGACGACACGCGAGGCGGCGATCATCTCCATCGCCTTGGTGATCTTCTTCGTCGCGGTGACGGATTTGATGCGACGCTTGTAGACCCGGAGCTGCGCTCCCATGAGTCAGGTCCCTTCCGTCGTCACTTCGAGACGTTGACGGCGGCAGGAGCGTCCTCGCCCAGCAGCTTGCCGTCAGAGGTCTCGAACTGCTTCTTGAACTCCGCGATGGCGTCGCCCACGGCCTGCAGGGTGTCGTCCGACATCTTGCCGCCCTCACGAATGGAGGTCATGAGGCCCGAGTGGCTCTGGCGGAGGTACGCCAGCATCTCGGCCTCGAAGCGACGGATGTCGACGACCGGGACGTCGTCCATCTTGCCGGTGGTACCGGCCCAGACGGAGACGACCTGGTTCTCGGTGGGCATCGGCTGGTACTGAGCCTGCTTGAGCAGCTCGACCATGCGCTGTCCACGCTCCAGCTGCGCCTTGGAGGCGGCGTCCAGGTCGGAACCGAAGGCGGCGAACGCCTCCAGCTCACGGAACTGGGCCAGGTCCACGCGAAGGCGGCCGGAGATCTGCTTCATCGCCTTGTGCTGGGCGGAGCCACCGACACGCGAGACCGAGATACCGACGTTCAGGGCCGGACGCTGGCCGGCGTTGAACAGGTCGGACTCCAGGAAGCACTGGCCGTCGGTGATGGAGATGACGTTGGTCGGGATGAACGCCGACACGTCGTTCGCCTTGGTCTCGACGATCGGGAGACCGGTCATCGAACCGGCACCCAGCTCGTCCGAGAGCTTCGCGCAGCGCTCGAGGAGACGCGAGTGCAGGTAGAAGACGTCACCCGGGTAGGCCTCACGGCCCGGCGGGCGGCGCAGCAGCAGCGACACGGCGCGGTAGGCGTCGGCCTGCTTCGACAGGTCGTCGAAGACGATCAGGACGTGCTTGCCCTGGTACATCCAGTGCTGACCGATGGCGGAACCGGTGTACGGCGCCAGGTACTTGAAGCCGGCCGGGTCGGACGCCGGGGCGGCGACGATCGTCGTGTACTCGAGCGCGCCGGCCTCTTCCAGGGCGCCGCGAACGGACGCGATGGTCGAGCCCTTCTGGCCGATGGCGACGTAGATGCAGCGGACCTGCTTGTTCACGTCGCCCGAGCGCCAGTTGTCACGCTGGTTGATGATCGTGTCGACGCACAGCGCGGTCTTGCCGGTCTGACGGTCACCGATGATCAGCTGACGCTGACCACGGCCGACCGGCGTCATGGCGTCGACGGCCTTGTAGCCGGTCTCCATCGGCTCGTGCACCGACTTACGGGCCATAACGCCCGGGGCCTGCAGCTCGAGGGCGCGGCGGCCCTCGGTCGCGATCTCGCCGAGACCGTCGATCGGGTTGCCCAGCGGGTCGACGACGCGACCCAGGTAACCCTCACCGACGCCGACGGAGAGGACCTCGCCGGTGCGCTGCACCGACTGCCCCTCCTCGATGCCGTTGAACTCGCCGAGGACGATCGCGCCGATCTCGCGCTCTTCGAGGTTCAGCGCGAGACCCAGGGTCCCGTCCTCGAACTTCAGCAGCTCGTTCGCCATGGCCGAGGGAAGACCCTCGACCTTCGCGATACCGTCACCGGCCAGGCTGACCGTGCCGACCTCCTCGCGCGAGGCCGCGTCCGGCTGGTACGACTGGACGAAGTTCTCCAGTGCGTCCCGGATCTCCTCCGGCCGGATCGTGAGCTCCGCCATCTGGGTTCCCTGCTCTCCTTGTTGGGCCCGAAGTTTCTTAAGGGGTCTGGGGGCCGACCCCCAGGAATCTTCTGCAATCTCTGCACGGCCCAACCGGGCCGCTGGTGATGCTGTGATGCTGTGTTCTGTGGCTGCCGTCAGCCGGCCAGTCGACGGGTCGCCTCGTCGAGGCGCTCCGCGATGGAACCGTTGATGACCTCGTCGCCGACCTGCACGGTGATCCCGCCGAGGACCGTCGGGTCCACGTCCAGGTTCAGGTGCATCGCACGGCCGTACAGCTTGGCCAGGACGGCACCGAGGCGCTGCTTCTGCTGGTCGGACAGCGGCACCGCCGAGGTGACGACGGCGACCATCCGGTTCCGGCGCGCCGCGGCGAGCTTGGACAGGGACTCGAGTCCCGCTTCCAGGCTACGTCCACGGGGCTGGGTCACCAGACGGACGACCAGACGCTCGGTGGTGGCGTGGGCCTTGCCGCCGAGCAGGCTGCGGAGCAGCTCGCCCTTGGCGGTGGCCTTGGCGGCCTTGTCCGTCAGCGCCGAGCGGAGCTCGGGGCTGGAGGACACGATCCGGCCGAACCGGAACAGCTCGTCCTCGACGTCGTCGAGCGCGCCCGCCTTCTGCGCCGCGGTGAGGTCGGCGATGTTCGCCAGTTCCTCGGCCGCGTCGACCAGGTCACGCGAGCGCGACCAGCGAGAACGCACCATGCCGGAGACCAGGTCGACGGTCTCGCCGCCCACCTGACCGCTCAGGAGTCGCTGCGCGAGCTCGGCCTTGGCCTCACCCGACTGAGCGGGGTCGGTCAGGACCCGGCGCAGCGACACCTCGCGGTCGAGCAGCGCGGTGACGGACGTCAGCTCGTCCGCGAGCTTCGTCGCGTCGACCGAGGTGTTGTCGGTCAGCGCGTCGAGGGACTCGCGGGCGGCGGACAGTGCCTCGCGGCTCGCTCCGTTCATCGGACGGCCTCGGCCTTCTCCTCGAGCTCGTCGAGGAAGCGGTCGATCGTGCGGCTCTGGCGGGCGGTGTCCTCGAGGGACTCGCCGACCAGCTTGCCGGCCAGGTCGGTGGCGAGCTTGCCCACGTCCTGGCGCAGCGACGCGGAGGCGGCCTTGCGGTCGGCCTCGATCTGCGCGTGACCGGCCGCGATGATCTCCTCGCGCTGGCGCTGGCCCTCCGCCTTCATCTCCTGGATGATCGCGGTGCCCTGCTCCGTCGCCTCCTGGCGAAGACGCGCGGCCTCGTGGCGGGCCTCGGCGAGCTGGGCCTTGTACTGCTCCAGCACACTCTGAGCCTCGATCTGGGCCGACTCGGCCTTCTCGATGCCACCCTCGATGGCCTCGCGACGCTGCTCCAGAACCTTGTTGATGTTCGGGAGGAGCTTCTTGGCGAGGAAGCCGAAGACGATGACGAAGGCGATCAGGCCGATGACGAGCTCGTCGAGATGCGGGATCAGAGGAGGCTGGGGCTCCTCCGCTGCCGCAAGAAGCAGAGCGTTCACATCAGTGCCTTCCGTGAAAAAGTCGGGCTGTCAGTTCCGTCTCAGGCAGACGGGTAGACGAAGCCCATGACGATGCCGATGAGGGCGAGCGCCTCACAGAAGGCGAAACCCATGATCTGGTTGGTGCGGATCAGGCCGGCCGCCTCGGGCTGACGGGCGAGGGCCTGGGTGCCGTTACCGAAGATGATGCCGACGCCGACGCCGGGGCCGATGGCCGCGAGGCCGTAGCCGATGGAGGCGACGTTGCCGGTCACAGCGGCGAGGGTCTGGGACATGCCGGTTCTTCCTTCTCTTTCAAGGACCCGGTGGGGGTTGGCCACCGGACGACTGTTGGTTTGGGGGGTGCTGCCGGTCAGGACCGGACTCAGTGGTGCTCGGAGAGAGCGCCCTGGATGTAGCTGCAGGCAAGGAGGACGAAGACGTACGCCTGGACAGCCTGGATGAAGAGCTCGAAGCCGGTCATCACCACGACCATCACGAACGACGTACCGGCGTAGACGATGCCGATGCCGTTCAGCAGGTACCAGGAGGCCAGCGAGAACATCACGATGAGCAGGTGACCGGCGAACATGTTCGCGAACAGTCGGACCGCGTGCGTGAAAGGCCGGATGATCAGGTTCGAGAAGAATTCGAGGACCACGATGAGCGGCAGGATCGGGCCGAGGGACTTGTCCCAGCCGACGATGTTCTTCCAGCCGCCGACGAACCCGTGCTTCTTGAAGGTCAGGGAGACCCAGAGCACGTAGACGATCAGTGCGAGTGCCGCCGGGAACGCGATCAGCGAGGTGACCGGGAACTGGGCGAGCGGAACGATCGACCAGAGGTTCATGATCCAGACGAAGAAGAACAGCGACACCATGAAGGGGACGTACTTCTCGCCGTCCTTCTTGCCGATGATCTCGTAGACGATGCCGCGGCGCACGAAGTCGTAGCCGGCCTCACCGACCATCTGCATCTTGCCGGGGATCAGCTTGGGCTTGTTGAAGGCGGCCCAGAAGAACCCGACGACCACGAGCGAACCCAGGATGGCGAGCAGCATCGGCTTGGAGAAGTCGAAGCCACCCACGGAGAACATGGGCTCGTACATGAACGTGTGCAGGCCCGGCGCCGGGAAGCCACATCCGGTGAAGATGTGGCAATCCGGGTCGAAGGCAAGCGTCTGGTCAGCACTCACCGCGGGCTCCTTCAGCGTGGCGCATAGGTACGGCAACCTCGTTGTGTCGGCGCGGCACGCAGCCGCGGGTCGGCACTGGACTGGTCTTACGGATAAGGGGGCGGCGGTTCGGCATCGAGCCTCGCGCTGGGACAGGCGTCTCGGATGCCCGCGCCCGCAGTGCCGCAGTTGGCACCGGACGATAGCAGGAAGCCGAACGCGGCTTTATCCCGGCCCTACCCTTCACGACTTGGACCCCGTATTTCCGGGGTCGATGTACGCGATCTTGGCCTTCATGTAGGCCCGAGCCTGTGCGGCGACCCACACCACGGTCGTCGCGAGCAACGTGAAGGCGAAGGCCTTGAAGTCGAACAGCGTGGTCTTCTTGAGCAAGGCCAGGAAGATGAAGAGCACCAGCAGCTGGGCCGTGTAGAGCATCAGCCCCATGGCCTGGAAGAGGTGCGGGAGAGACTTCGCCGTCCGCTGGAGAACCACCTGCCCGATCCCCATGAAGAGAATCACCACCAGGGTGCCGACGACGGCGCCGATCGCGCCCTTGCCACCGGCGACCACCCCGCTGATGACTGCGGCGACGGCGCCGACAGCTGCGGTGGGTACGGCGATGTGCAGAAGAAGGCGTGCGTCGTTGGACGGCATGGCGGTGTCTCCGCTTGATGGAGGGGGCGATGGTGTCGTCATGGACGAGCGTAAGCCCGGTCCGAGGTGGGTCTCGGGGCCAACGGACCGTCGCACTACGGTCTTTCGGCTCTGTCGCCGGGTCTCGTGAACGGTATCACAAACTATTTGAATAGGTCTTTACCCAGAAGGTGTGCCAACTGTCACACATGAGAGTTACTCCGCGCGTGTGTGCGCGACAGGAGGGCGTCCTGTCTGGTAATGGCCGCGGATGCGGCTTTCGTCAACTTGGCGTTCCGGCCTTCCGCCGGTCGGTGAAGCGCGCGCGGTTGCCGATGGCCGTGGAGCCGTGGAGGCCCGCGGGCACCGGAACGCGCTCCTCCTCGTCCACGGCGGGCTCGGGAACGGCCTCCGCGGCGACAACCCTCTTGCGCCGGCGGTAGCGGGGCGGTACGACCGACTCGGCCCAGCGGGGCGCGCGCGGGGTGAAGCGCGGCAGCAGGAGCAGCACCAGGCCGATCGCGCTCAGCGCGACGACGCAGAGGACGATCCACATCGAGGCCGAGTGCACCGAGTACGCCAGCGTCCCGAAGGCGATCAGCGCCGACCAGAAGTACATGATCAGCACCGCGCGGCTGTGCGAGTGGCCGATCTCCAGGAGACGGTGGTGCAGGTGCCCGCGGTCGGCCGCGAACGGCGACTGGCCCTTCCAGGTACGGCGCACGATCGCCAGGACCAGGTCCGCCATCGGGATCGCGATGATCGTCAGCGGCAGCAGCAGCGGGATGAAGACCGGCAGGGCGGCGTGCGTGGCCTCACGGGTCGATCCCTCGAAGATCTTCAGCGCGTCCGGGTCGACCTGGCCGGTGATCGAGATGGCGGAGGCCGCCAGGATCAGCCCGATCAGCATCGAGCCGGAGTCGCCCATGAAGATCCGCGCCGGGTGCATGTTGTGGGGCAGGAAGCCCAGGCACATGCCCATGAGGATGACCGTGAACAGCGTCGCGGGGGCGGCGGCCTCGATCGTGTAGCCGTACCAGAGGCGGTACGCGTACAGGAAGAAGGCGGCGGCGGCGATGCAGACCATGCCGGCCGCGAGGCCGTCGAGACCGTCCACGAAGTTGACGGCGTTGATGGTGAGGACGACCAGGGCGACGGTCAGGAGCGTGCCCTGCGCCGGGGTCAGGAGGACCACGCCGACGCCCGGGATCGGCAGCCACAGGATCGTCAGACCCTGGACGACCATCACGCCCGCCGAGATCATCTGCGCGCCCAGCTTGATCAGCGCGTCCAGCTCGAACTTGTCGTCGAGGACACCGATCAGCCAGATCAGGGCGGCACCGGAGAGCAGCGCGCGCGGTTCGTTGGACAGCTCGAAGACGCTGTTCAGGTTCTGCAGGTGGTCGGCGACGAGGAGTCCCGCGCACAGCCCGAAGAACATGGCGATGCCACCGAGCCTCGGTGTCGGTTCTCGGTGTACGTCGCGGGCACGGATCTCCGGCATCGCCCCGGTCGCGATGGCGAACTTCCGCACCGGACCGGTGAGCAGATAGGTCACCGCGGCCGTGACACAGAGCGTCAGCAGGTAATCACGCACGGGCTGCCCCACAGGAATCGCTGGCCATCTCAGCCCCACACCCTAGCCGTGCCGTCCATGTGGTTTGAGACACCGGGGGCACCCGAACGGTTGCGCTCGGTCTTTCCCCGGCCTTTCCTCAGCGTCCATACGGGGGAAAACGCCCCGTCAGTGCCCGTACCTCCGCCCGCACCCGCGCGGTCTCGCCGGCGTCGTCGCGCAGCGCCGCGGTGAACAGGGTGGCGATCCGGGCCATCTCGACCGCGCCCATCCCCTGCGTGGTGACGGCCGCGGTGCCGAGCCGGATGCCGCGCGCCTCCCCGTGGGGCAGGGCGCAGGTGTCGAGCACCATGCCGGCGGCGGCCAGCCGGGCGCGGGCCGTGCGGCCGTCGACGCCGAGGGGCGCCGGGTCGGCGGTGATGAGATGGGTGTCGGTGCCGCCGGTGGTCAGGGCGAAGCCCTCGTCGGCGAGCGCGGCGGCCAGCACCCGGGCGTTCTCGACCACCTGATGGGCGTACCCGGTGAACGCCGCGGTGGACGCCTCTCCGAAGGCCACCGCCTTGGCCGCGATGGTGTGCATCTGGGCGCCGCCCTGCGTGAACGGGAACACCGCCCGGTCGATCCGCCCCGCGAGGTCGTCACCGCAGAGGATCATGCCGCCGCGCGGGCCCCGCAGCACCTTGTGGGTGGTCGCGCAGACCACGTCGGCGTACGGCACCGGGTTGGGGGCCGCTCCCCCGGCGACCAGGCCGATGGGGTGGGCCGCGTCGGCGATGAGGTAGGCGCCGACCTCGTCGGCGATCTCACGGAAGATCGCGTGGTCGAGGTGGCGGGGGTACGAGATGGAGCCGCACACGATCGCCTTGGGGCGGTGATGGCGGGCGAGCGCGGCGACCTGTTCGTAGTCGACGAGCCCGGTCTCGGCGTCCACGCCGTACGGGACGAAGTCGAACCAGCGCCCGGAGAAGTTGGCCGGTGAACCGTGGGTGAGGTGCCCGCCGTGGTTCAGGCCCATGGCCAGGACCGTGTCACCAGGCCTCAGAAGGGCCGCGTACGCCGCCAGGACGGCCGAGGAGCCCGAGTGCGCCTGGACGTTCGCGTGGTCGGCTCCGAAGAGCGCGGTGGCCCGTTCCACGGCGATCCGCTCGGCGGCGTCGGCGTACTCGCAGCCGCCGTGGTGACGGGCGCCGGGGTAGCCCTCGGCGTACTTGTTGGCGAGCGGGGAGCCGAGAGCCGCGAGGACGGCGGCCGAGGTGAAGTTCTCGGCCGCGATCAACTGCAGGCTGTCGGTCTGCCGGCGCACCTCGCCGAGCAGCACGTCGGCGATCTCGGGGTCCTGACGGCGCAGGACGTCGAGGTCCTCATGGAGGGGCACGGTGACCGACATGTCACCAATGTAGGCACCGGCCCCCCAGCCCGCCCGTCGACTCCTCCCGACGCGCCCCTCGCACCACTCGGCCCCAGGGGCCTCCCGGGCCTCGGGCCGCCGCGGCGGCCTCCGACCGCCGGACGTGGCCGCGCAGTCAATCCCGCGCCGACACACCCGTCAGCGCCGTCACCACCGGCTCCAGCGCCTGGTCGAGCCCCCACCAAACGCGCCCCTCGCACCACTCGGCCCCAGGGGCCTCCCGGGCGTCGGACCGCCGCGACGGCCTCCGACCGCCGGACGTGGCCGCGCAGTCAATCCCGCGCCGACACACCCGTCAGCGCCGTCACCACCGGCTCCAGCGCCTGGTTGATCTCGTCGCCGATCGAGCGGAAGAAGGTGATGGGCGCCCCGTACGGGTCGTTGACCTCGTCCGCGTCGACCGACGGGGCCAGGAGCCACCCGCGTAGAGCCGCTGCCGCGCGGACCAGGGCACGCGCGCGTTCCACCATGCCCTCGTCGTGGGCGTCCGGGAGCGTGGCGGGGTCGATCGCGCGGACCAGGCGGGTGAACTCCTTCAGGGTGAAGGTGCGCAGGCCCGCCGAATGGCCCATCGAGATGACCTGGGCCCGGTGGTCGCGGGTCGCGGTCAGGACCAGGTCGGCGCGGATGACGTGCTCGTCGAGGAGCTCGCGCCCCACGAAGCCGCTGTAGTCCGCGCCGAAGTCGGCGAGGACCAGTTCGGCGTTGGCTTCCATCGGGGCGCCCTCGTGGCCCCAGGTGCCCGCGCTCTCCACGATCAGGCCGCCCCCGAGAGGGTCGCCGAGGCGGTCGCACAGGGCATGGCGGGTCAGCCGCTCGGTGATGGGCGAGCGGCAGACGTTGCCGGTGCTGACGTGGAGGATGCGGAAGGTGTTGCTGTCGTCGAACCCCGCTATGCCACGCCCCTCAGGGGCGGTCAATTCGCCACCTCGAGGTCGGGTACGACCTTCCGGAGCTCCTCCGGGGACAGCGCGCCCTGACGCAGCAGCACCGGGACCTTGCCCGTGACGTCGACGATGGACGAGGGGACGATGCCGGGCGTGGGTCCGCCGTCGAGGTAGACGGAGACGGAGTCCCCCAGCATCTGCTGGGCCGCGTCGCAGTCCTCGGGGGACGGGTGGCCCGTCAGGTTGGCCGAGGACACGGCCATCGGACCGACCTCGGTGAGCAGCTCGATGGCGACCGGGTGCAGGGGCATGCGGATGGCGACGGTGCCGCGGGTGTCGCCGAGGTCCCACTGGAGGGACGGCTGGTGCCGGGCGACGAGGGTGAGCGCGCCGGGCCAGAAGGCGTCGACGAGCTCCCAGGCCTGCTCGGAGAAGTCCGTGACCAGGCCGTGGAGGGTGTTCGGGGAGCCGATGAGCACGGGCGTGGGCATGTTGCGGCCACGGCCCTTGGCGGCCAGCAGGTCCGCCACGGCCTCGCTGCTGAAGGCGTCCGCCCCGATCCCGTACACGGTGTCGGTGGGCAGCACGACCAGCTCGCCCCGGCGGACGGCGGACGCGGCCTCGCGCAGACCGGTCACGCGGTCGGTCGCCTCGTTGCAGTCGTATCGCCGTGCCATCAGTTCCCGGCCTCCTCGTACGCGTGGTTCGTCATCGCAGTCGTCGCAGTCATGCCAGTCGTCGCCGTCATGCCGGTCATGGCATGGCCTTGCGGGCGGTCGCGAAGCGCGGCCGGTTGTTCAGGTCCGGGTGGTCGGCGGCGTCGGCCCAGCCGGCCTCTTCGTTGAAGATCCACGGCACCTGCCCGCCCTGGGTGTCCGCGTGCTCGATGACGACGAGGCCGCCGGGGCGGAGCAGCCGGTGGGCGGTGCGCTCGATGCCACGGATGGTGTCGAGGCCGTCCTCGCCGGAGAAGAGGGCCATCTCCGGGTCGTGGTCGCGGGCCTCGGGCGCCACGTACTCCCACTCGGTGAGGGGGATGTAAGGCGGGTTGGAGATGACCAGGTCGACCTGGCCGTCCAGCTCCGGGAGGGCGCTGAGCGCGTCGCCCTGGTGGACGCTGACGCGGGAGCCCTCGGCGTTCTTGCGGGTCCAGACGAGGGCGTCGTCGGAGAGCTCGACGGCGTGCACGCGCGAGCGCGGCACCTCCTGGGCCATGGCGAGCGCGATGGCGCCCGAGCCGGTGCAGAGGTCGACGATGAGGGGTTCGACGACGTCCATGGCGCGTACGGCGTCTATGGCCCAGCCGACGACCGACTCGGTCTCAGGGCGGGGCACGAAGACCCCGGGTCCCACCTGGAGCTCCAGGTAGCGGAAGAAAGCGCGCCCGGTGATGTGCTGGAGCGGCTCGCGGGCCTCGCGGCGGGCGACGGTCTCCCAGTAGCGGGCGTCGAAGTCGACGTCCTTGACGTTGTGCAGCTCCCCCCGCTTGACGCCGTGGACGAACGCGGCGAGCTCCTCCGCGTCGAAACGCGGGGAGGGGACGCCGGCGTCGGCCAGCCGCTGGGTGGCCTGGGCCACCTCGGCGAGCAGCAGACTTCGGGGGCCTGGGGGTCGCCCCCCAGAAAGTGACTGCACGCTGGTCCTCCGTGGTGCGGGGTGGGACTTACGGAACTTACGCCGCTGCTTACGCCGCTGCGAGCTTGGCGGCCGAGTCGGCGTCGACGCATGCCTGGATCATCGGGTCGAGCTCGCCGTCGAGCACCTGGTCGAGGTTGTACGCCTTGAAGCCGACCCGGTGGTCCGAGATCCGGTTCTCCGGGAAGTTGTACGTACGGATCTTCTCGGACCGGTCGACGGTGCGGACCTGGCTGCGGCGGGCGTCGGCGGCCTTGGACTCGGCCTCCTCCTGCGCGGCGGCGAGCAGCCGGGAGCGCAGGATGCGCATGGCCTGCTCCTTGTTCTGGAGCTGGCTCTTCTCGTTCTGGCAGGAGGCGACGATGCCGGTCGGCAGGTGCGTGATGCGGACGGCGGAGTCGGTGGTGTTGACCGACTGGCCGCCGGGGCCCGACGAGCGGTAGACGTCGATGCGCAGGTCGTTGGCGTGGACCTCGACCTCGACCTCCTCGGCCTCGGGCGTGACGAGCACGCCGGCGGCGGAGGTGTGGATGCGGCCGGCGGACTCGGTCGCGGGGACGCGCTGGACGCGGTGCACCCCGCCCTCGTACTTGAGGCGGGCCCAGACGCCCTGGCCGGGCTCGGTGGCGCCGTTGCCGCCCTTGGTCTTCACGGCGACCTGGACGTCCTTGTAGCCGCCCAGCTCGGACTCGGTGGCGTCGATGATCTCGGTCTTCCAGCCGACGCGCTCGGCGTACCGGAGGTACATGCGGAGCAGGTCGCCGGCGAAGAGTGCGGACTCGTCGCCGCCCGCGCCCGCCTTGATCTCCAGGATGACGTCCTTGTCGTCGCTCGGGTCGCGCGGGACGAGGAGCAGGCGGAGCTTCTCGGTGAGCTCCTCCCGGTCCTTCTCCAGCTGCTTGACCTCGGCGGCGAAGTCGGGGTCGTCGTGCGCGAACTCGCGGGCGGTCTCGATGTCGTCACCGGTCCGCTTCCAGGCCCGGTAGGTGGCGACGATCGGGGTCAGCTCGGCGTAGCGCTTGTTGAGCTTGCGCGCGTTCGCCTGGTCGGCGTGGACCGAGGGGTCCGCGAGCTTCGTCTCCAGGTCGGCGTGCTCGCCGACCAGTTCCTCGACCGCCTCGAACATCGGGGGGCTCCTGGTCTTTTCGTCAGTTGCTACGGGGACGGCAAAGCGCCGGTCCCGGCCACCCGCGCGGGGCGACCGTGGACCGGCGCAGGGGCTCGCTACTTCGCGGCGGAGCCGGCCTTGCCGAAGCGGGCCTCGAAGCGGGCCACGCGGCCGCCGGTGTCGAGGATCTTCTGCTTGCCCGTGTAGAACGGGTGGCACTCGGAGCAGACCTCGGCACGGATGGTGCCTTCGGTGAGGGTGCTACGGGTGGTGAACGACGCGCCACAGGTGCAGCTGACCTGGGTCTCGACGTACTCGGGGTGAATCTCGCGCTTCAAGGTGTCTCCTAGTTTCGGGAGGGCTCCGGGTCGCTTCCGCGGGTTGCGACGAGCGTGAACCGGGGCCGACGTACCAGTCTGCCAGGACTGGCCGCATCTGCCCAAACCGGGGTCCGGGCGGAAGTATTCCCCGGCTACCTCACGACGCCGTCGGCCTTGCCCGTGGCCGCGTCCCGGGTCGCCGACGCGGGGATCGGCCGGTCGTTCTTCAGGGCGGTCCAGACCTGCCGCGACTGGGCTTCGAGGGGGATGACGCGGTTGGGGTCCCGGGGGTCGTACTCGACGGGCAGGGTGACCATGTGGACGTTCTGGGCGCCGATGCCGGAGAGGCCCTTCGCGAAGCCCATGAGTTCCTTGACCGAGTCGAGTTCGGAGTCGGGTGTGATGGCCTTGGTGGCGGCGTCGGCGAGGCCGAGGAGCTTCGTCGGGTCGCCGAGGACGCCGACGTCCTTGACCTGGTCGATGAAGGCCTTCATGAAGGCCTGCTGGAGCTGGATGCGGCCGAGGTCGCTGCCGTCGCCGACGCTCTTGCGGGTGCGGACGAGGCCGAGGGACTGCTCGCCGTCGAGGGTGTGGGTGCCCGGCCGGAGGTCGAGGTGGCTCTTGTCGTCCTTGATGGCCGTGGTGGTGGTGATCTCCACCCCGCCGAGTTCGTCGATGAGCTTCTTGAAGCCGGTGAAGTCGACCTCGATGTAGTGGTCCATGCGGATGCCCGACATCGACTCGACCGTCTTGACGGCGCAGGCGGGGCCGCCGGCCTCGTACGCGGTGTTGAACATGGCCCGCTGCTCGCCGCCGACGGCGCCGCCGCGGCCGTCGGTGCAGGAGGGCCGGTCGACGAGGGTGTCGCGGGGTATGGAGACGACGCTCGCCTTCTTGTGGCCCTCGTAGACGTGGACGACCATCGCGGTGTCGGAGCGGGCGCCGCCCTCGTCCTTGCCGTAGGCGCCGTTGTCGCCGGCGCGCGAGTCGGAGCCGAGGACGAGGATGTCCATGGAGCCGTCGTCGACGTCGTCGGGGCGGTCGTCGCCCAGCTGGGCGTTGATGTCGACGCCCTTGATGTTGCCGTCGAGCTTGACGTACACGTATCCGAGTCCGGCGCCGCCGAGGACGAGGACCGCGACGGCCCCGGAGACGAGGACCGCCGTTCTGCGGCTGCGCGGGGCGCGCGGCTTGCGGCGGCGGCCGCTTCCCGCGCCGCCTGTTCGGGCGCTCTTGCTCTGCTCGGTCATCGTCATCCCTCGGGCCCTGGGTTCACCATATGTGACGGCGAAGCACCCGAAAGGGTTGCATACGGACCTGTGAGGTTTCGGTGAGCGACGTCGGAGACAGCGCTGCGCCCACCGTGCGGGGCACGGTGGGCGCAGTGTTCACGCAGGTCACGGCGGGGTTACGGGCACCGGGCCCGGTTCTCGTCGTGTGACGCGGGTCTCGCGTCAGTCGTCGTTCTTGCCGCCAGGCGTCGTCTTCTGGATCTGGAGCAGGAACTCGCCGTTCGACTTCGTCTGCTTCATCTTGTCGAGCAGCAGCTCGATCGCCTGCTGCTGGTCGAGCGCGTGCAGCACGCGACGCAGCTTCCAGGTGACGGCGAGCTCGTCGGCGCCGAGCAGGATCTCTTCCTTGCGGGTACCGGACGCGTCGACGTCCACCGCCGGGAAGATGCGCTTGTCGGCGAGCTTCCGGTCGAGCTTGAGCTCCATGTTGCCGGTGCCCTTGAACTCCTCGAAGATCACCTCGTCCATGCGCGAACCGGTGTCGACCAGCGCGGTCGCGAGGATGGTCAGCGAGCCGCCGTCCTCGATGTTGCGCGCGGCACCGAAGAAGCGCTTCGGCGGGTAGAGCGCGGTCGAGTCGACACCACCGGACAGGATGCGGCCGGAGGCCGGCGCCGCGAGGTTGTACGCGCGGCCCAGGCGGGTGATCGAGTCGAGCAGGACGACCACGTCGTGACCCAGCTCCACGAGACGCTTGGCGCGCTCGATGGCCAGCTCGGCGACGGTGGTGTGGTCCTCGGCCGGACGGTCGAAGGTCGAGGAGATGACCTCGCCCTTGACCGACCGCTGCATGTCGGTGACCTCTTCCGGACGCTCGTCGACCAGGACGACCATCAGGTGGCACTCGGGGTTGTTCGTGGTGATCGCGTTGGCGATCGCCTGCATGATCATGGTCTTGCCGGTCTTCGGCGGGGCCACGATCAGACCGCGCTGGCCCTTGCCGATCGGCGACACGAGGTCGATGATCCGGGTGGTCAGCACGCCCGGGTCGGTCTCCAGACGGAGCCGGTCCTGCGGGTACAGCGGGGTCAGCTTGTTGAACTCGGGGCGGCCGCGGCCGGAGTCGGCGGCCATGCCGTTCGCCGAGTCGAGGCGGACCAGCGCGTTGAACTTCTCGCGGCGCTCGCCGTCCTTCGGCTGCCGAACGGCGCCGGTGACGTGGTCACCCTTGCGCAGGCCGTTCTTGCGGACCTGGGCGAGGGAGACGTACACGTCGTTCGGACCGGGCAGGTAGCCGGAGGTCCGGATGAACGCGTAGTTGTCGAGGATGTCGAGGATGCCCGCGACGGGGATCAGGACGTCGTCGTCCGCGACCTGCGGCTCGCCGGCCTGGAAGTCGTCACGCCCACGACGCCCACGACGGTCGCGGTAACGGCCGCGGCGCCCGCGGCGGCCGCCGGCCTCGTCGTCGTAGTCGTCCTGCGGACCGGCCTGCGGGCCGCCCTGCTGACCCTGGCTCTGGACCTGCTGGCCCTGACCCTGGCCCTGGCCGCCCTGGCGCTGACGCTGGCCGCCCTGGCCACCGCCCTGCTGCTCGTCGCCCTTGCCGCGGTCGCGCTGACGGTCACGGCGGTCACGGCGCTCGCCGCGCTCCCCGCGCTCCCCGCGCTCGCCCCGCTCGCCGCGGTCACGGCGGCCACGGCCCTCGGCGCCGTCGACGGCGGCGTCGGCCTTGGTGTCGGTCTGCGTGTCGGCCTTGACCTCGGTACGGGTCTCGGCGCGGGCCTCGGTCTTGACGACCTGCGGTGCCTCGGCCTTGACCTCGCCCTCCGGCGAACCGGCGGGGGCGGTGGCGCGGCGACGACGGCGCTCACCGGCCGGCTGGTCGTCCGACGCCGGCTGACCCGGGATGTCGATCTGCTGCTGGGCGACGGCCTTCTCGGCCTTCTCCGCCTTGGGCGCGGGGGCCTCGGTGGCGGTCTCGCCCGTACGGGTCTTGGCGGTGGCGCGGCGCTTCGGCTTGGTCTCGGTGGCGTCGGCGGCCTTGGCGGGGGCGGCGGAGCCTCCACCGGCCTGGGCCTCCTTGATGACCTCGATCAGCTGGCTCTTGCGCATCCGCGCGGTGCCCCTGATACCGAGGCCGGACGCGACCTGCTGCAGCTCGGCCAGGACCATGCCGTCGAGGCCGGTGCCGGAGCGGCGGCGCCGGGCGGTGCCGCCGGTGGCAGCACCTGCGGCGGGCGCGGCGTCGACACTGCTGTCGGCAGTCACGCCCATCAGATCGGTGGTGTCGCTCACGAAGGGTCCTTCCCTGGAGCGGACGTCGGCCATCTGGCTCGGCGACCGGTTGTGCTGTCCGGCAGCGGTCCCGTGTGGGTGGACCGTGTCCGGGGCGGTGGTCCCGCCGGGTGCGGCGGAGAAGAGAACGTGCTGTGGGTCCGGCCCGAGCGCCCCCTGCTCGGCCCTCACTGCAGAAGAGCGAGGGGTGTCGTGCCGGTTCCGGAGCGTGCTCGAAACTGCTCAGGCAGGCTGCTCAGGCAGTTGGGGAGGCTCCCGGAAGAATCGGTGGTCCCTGATGGGGACACTCAGCACCGCGCCACAAAGGCGCCGGGTGCTGACTTGAGGTTAACACTACCGGCTCCAACAAACATTCCCCCTCTCCCTCACCGGCAATCTCCTGGCACGGACGCTGCCCGGCGTCCGTGCCGCGGCGCCCCTAGGGCGCCAGCGGCAGGACGCTCGCTCCGTGCGCGTCGAGGTCGAGCCGGTTGGCGGCCCAGCCCTCGCCCGCCAGTCGGGCGACCTTGTCGGCCGTACCGTGTTCGGCCAGCGCGAGCACCGTGGGGCCCGCGCCGGAGATGACCGCGGGGACGCCGTCCGCCCGCAGCCGGTTCACCAGGGCGAGGCTCTCCGGCATCGCGGGAGCCCGGTACTCCTGGTGCAGCCTGTCCTCGGTGGCCGCGAGCAGCAGCTCGGGGCGGCGGGTCAGGGCCTCGACGAGGAGGGCGGCGCGTCCCGCGTTGGCGGCGGCGTCCACGTGCGGGACGGTGCGCGGGAGGAGACCGCGGGCGGTCTCGGTCAGCACCGGCTTCCCGGGGACGAAAACCACCGGAACGATGGAATCCGAGGGATCCATCCTGATCGCCCGCGCGGCACCGGACTCGGTCCAGGCGAGCGTGAATCCGCCGAGCAGACAGGCGGCGACGTTGTCGGGGTGACCCTCGATCTCGGTGGCCAGCTCCAGGAGGGCGGCCTCGTCGAGCCGGGCGTCCCCGCCTATGGTCACGGCGCGGGCGGCGACGATGCCGGCGCAGATGGCGGCGGAGGAGGAGCCGAGGCCGCGGCCGTGCGGGATGCGGTTGGCGCAGACGACCTCGAGGCCTCGCGGCTGCCCGCCGAGCAGGTCGAAGGCCGTGCGCAGGGAGCGTACGAGCAGGTGGCTCTCGTCGCGCGGGAGCGTCTCGGCACCCTCGCCGGCGATGTCGACGTGCAGCCCGGAGTCGGCGACACGGACGACGACGTCGTCGTAGAGGCCCAGCGACAGGCCGAAGGCGTCGAAGCCCGGACCGAGATTGGCGCTGGTGGCGGGGACGCGCACCCGTACGGCGGCGGCGCGGAACGCTGGACCGGCCATCGCTCGATGACTCTCCTTGATTGCGACAACGGTGTTTCAGAACAGCGGGTACTCAGAACAGCGGGTGTTTCAGGGGAAGTACACGAGAACCCGGGGGCCGTTTCGGCCACGAAGGCGACAACGGCAACGACACCGCGCATATGCGTCGGGGCGGGTTCGGTACAGCCTATCGAAGGAAGGTTCTGCCGCGACATAGGGCGCACAGGAGGCGCACGATGCGTGTCGCGAGCCAACCTGTGCGCCTATGTACGTTCCTGATCGGGTTTCGATCAGTGCCGCTGCCCCACTCGGGGGATCGGGATCAGGCCAGACCGAGGCGCTCGGCGGCGGTGGCCGCGTCGACCGGGACGGTGACCGGCTGCGGCGCGCCGGCGACGGCCCAGTCGGGGTCCTTGAGGCCGTTGCCGGTGACCGTGCAGACGATCCGCTGACCGGGGTCGACCTTGCCCTGCTCGGCGGCCTTCAGCAGACCGGCGACGGACGCGGCCGACGCGGGCTCGACGAAGACGCCCTCCTGCGCGGCCAACAGACGGTAGGCGCGCAGGATCTCACGGTCCGTCACCTCGTCGATGAAGCCGCCCGACTCGTCGCGCGCGGCGATCGCGTAGTCCCACGAGGCCGGGTTACCGATGCGGATCGCGGTGGCGATCGTCGACGGGTCCTTGACGACCTCGCCGCGCACCAGCGGGGCGGAACCGGAGGCCTGGAAGCCCCACATGCGCGGCCGGTGCGTCGCGAGACCGTCGGTGGCGTACTCGCGGTACCCCTTCCAGTACGCCGTGATGTTGCCGGCGTTGCCGACGGGCAGCACGTGGATGTCGGGAGCGTCGCCGAGCATGTCCACGATCTCGAACGCGGCGGTCTTCTGGCCCTCGATGCGGACCGGGTTGACCGAATTGACCAGCGCCACCGGGTAGTTCTCGGAGAGCGCGCGGGCCAGCGTCAGGCAGTCGTCGAAGTTGCCGTCGACCTGGAGGATCTTCGCGCCGTGCACGAGGGCCTGGCCCATCTTGCCGAGCGCGATCTTGCCCTGCGGCACGAGGACGGCCGACACCATGCCGGCGCGCACCGCGTAGGCCGCGGCGGAGGCGGAGGTGTTGCCGGTGGAGGCGCAGATGACGGCCTTGGCCCCCTCCTCCTTGGCCTTCGAGATGGCCATGGTCATGCCCCGGTCCTTGAAGGAGCCGGTGGGGTTGGCGCCCTCGACCTTGAGGTGCACCTCGCAGCCCGTGCGCTCGGAGAGGACCTGAGCGGGAACGAGCGGCGTACCGCCCTCACGGAGCGTGACGACCGGCGTCGTGTCCGTGACCGGAAGGCGGTCCCGGTACTCCTCGATGATGCCGCGCCACTGGTGGGTGCCCTTGCTGGTCATGGGTCCTTACTCCCCTTCAACACGCATGATGCTGGCGACACCGCGCACGGTGTCGAGCTTGCGCAGTGCCTCGACGGTCCCGGAGAGGGCGGCGTCGGGCGCGCGGTGGGTGACGACGACGAGGGAGGCCTCGCCGTCTCCGTCCTGTCGGCCGTGCTGGCGGACGGTGTCGATGGATACACCGTGCTCGGCGAAGACCGTCGCGACCTGGGCGAGGACGCCCGGCTTGTCGGCCACGTCGAGGCTGATGTGGTAGCGCGTGACGACCTCGCCCATGGAGCTCACGGGCAGCTGGGTGTACGCGGACTCGCCGGGGCCGGTGGCCTCGTTGAGCTTGTTGCGGCACACGGCGACGAGGTCGCCGAGGACGGCCGAGGCGGTCGGAGAGCCGCCGGCGCCGGGGCCGTAGAACATGAGCTGCCCGGCCGCGTCCGCCTCGACGAACACCGCGTTGTACGCCTCACGGACGGAGGCGAGCGGGTGGCTGAGCGGGATCATCGCGGGGTGCACGCGCGCGGTGACGGAGCCGCCGTCGGCGGCCCGCTCGCAGATGGCGAGCAGCTTGATGGTGCAGCCCATCTGCCGGGCGGAGGCGAAGTCGGCGGCGGTGACCTCGGTCATGCCCTCGCGGTACACGTCGTCGAGGCGCACGCGCGTGTGGAAGGCGATCCCGGCGAGGATGGCGGCCTTGGCGGCGGCGTCGAAGCCCTCGACGTCGGCGGTCGGGTCGGCCTCGGCGTACCCGAGGGCGGTGGCCTCGTCGAGCGCCTCGGAGTAGCCGGCGCCGGACGTGTCCATCTTGTCGAGGATGAAGTTCGTGGTGCCGTTGACGATGCCCATGACCCGGTTGATCTTGTCGCCGGCGAGGGACTCGCGCAGCGGCCGGACCAGCGGGATGGCGCCGGCGACGGCGGCCTCGTAGTAGAGGTCCTGGCCGTGCTTCTCGGCGGCGGCGTAGAGGCTCGCGCCGTCCTGGGCGAGCAGGGCCTTGTTCGCCGAGACGACGGAGGCGCCGTGCTCGAAGGCGGTGGTAATGAGGGTGCGGGCCGGCTCGACCCCGCCGATGACCTCGACGACGACGTCGATGTCGTCCCGTTCGACCAGGGCCGTGGCGTCGGTGGTGATCAGCTCCGCGGCAATGCCCTCGCGGACCTTGTCCGGGCGGCGGACGGCCACGCCGGCGAGCTCGACCGGGGCGCCGATGCGCGCGGCGAGGTCGTCGGCGTGCGTCGTCATGATGCGCGCCACCTCTGAGCCGACCACTCCACAGCCCAGCAGCGCCACCTTCAGCGGACGCGTACGCATCATCCGACCTCTTTCCCGTCCTGCTTCGTATCTCTACGTTTCGTGTCTCTGCGGTTCGTGTCTCCGCGGTCCGCGGTGGAACCAGTCTCACTCACCGGACGGGGGTTTCCGCCCCCTGTCCGGATCCTGAGACATCTATTTCATCACTCGACCATCGCTCGACTATTTCATCATCCGACGTCGAGACGCAGGAGATCTTCCTCCGTCTCGCGCCGGACGATCACCCGCGCCTCGCCCTCCTGGACGGCGACGACGGGCGGCCGGAGCGCGTGGTTGTAGTTGCTGGCCATGGACCGGCAGTACGCGCCGGTGGCCGGCACGGCGATGAGGTCGCCGGGCGCCACGTCGGCGGGCAGGAAGGCGTCCCGTACGACGATGTCACCGCTCTCGCAGTGCTTGCCGACGACCCGGGAGAGCATCGGCGCGGCGTCGCTGGTCCGCGAGACCAGGCTGACGCTGTACTCGGCGTCGTACAGGGCCGTACGGATGTTGTCCGACATGCCGCCGTCGACGCTCACGTACGTACGCAGCCCTTCGAGCGGCTTGACCGTGCCGACCCGGTAGAGCGTGAAGGCCGTCGGGCCGACGATCGCGCGGCCCGGCTCGACGGAGATGCGCGGGGTGGTGAGCCCGGCCGCCTCGCACTCGCGCGTCACGATCTCGCCGAGCGCCTTGGCGATCTCGTGCGGCTCGCGCGGGTCGTCCTCGGAGGTGTACGCGATGCCGAGGCCGCCGCCGAGGTCGATCTCGGGCAGCTCGACGCCGTGCTCGTCGCGGACCTCGGCGAGCAGCTGCACGACGCGGCGGGCGGAGACCTCGAAGCCGGCCATGTCGAAGATCTGGGACCCGATGTGCGAGTGGATGCCGATGAGCTCCAGTCCGTCGAGCTTCAGCGCACGCCGTACGGCCTCCGCGGCCTGCCCGCCGGCGAGCGCGATGCCGAACTTCTGGTCCTCGTGCGCGGTGGCGATGAACTCGTGGGTGTGGGCCTCGACGCCGACCGTCACCCGGATCTGTACGCGCTGCCGCTTGCCGAGGGACTGCGCGATGTGGGCGACGCGCACGATCTCCTGGAAGGAGTCGAGAACGATCCGTCCGACGCCGACCTCGACGGCGGTACGGATCTCCTCCTCGCTCTTGTTGTTGCCGTGGAAGGCGATCCGCTCGGCGGGCATCCCGGCGGACAGGGCGGTGGCGAGCTCGCCGCCGGAGCACACGTCGAGGTTCAGCCCCTCCTCCTTGAGCCACCGCACGACGGCCCGCGAGAGGAACGCCTTCCCGGCGTAGAAGACGTCCGCGTCCTTGCCGAAGGCCTCGGCCCAGGCGCGGCAGCGGGCGCGGAAGTCGGTCTCGTCGAGGAAGTAGGCGGGCGTGCCGAACTCCTCGGCGAGCGCGTCGACGCCGATGCCGCCGACGGTGACGACCCCCCGCTCGTCCCGGTCGACGGTCCGGGACCAGACCTTCGGGTCGAGGACGTTGAGGTCGGCCGCGGGTGCGGTGTAGTGCCCCTCGGGGAGGACGTCGGCGTGGCGGGGCCCTGCGGGGTGGGCGGAACGGCTCATGTCTGTTCTTCTGCTCTCTCAGATCCGATCGGGTGCGCTGATGCCGAGCACGGAGAGGCCACCGGCGAGCACCGTCCCGGCGGCTTCGGCGAGCGCGAGCCGGGAACGGTGGGCGGCCGAGGGTTTCTCGTCGCCGAGCGGCAGAACGGTGTGCTGGAACGCGAGCAGCGCGTCGGCGGTCGCTTCCACGTGCCGTGCGACCCGGTCGGGGGCGCGGTGGCGGGCGGCGGCGAGGAGGACGGCGGGATGGTCGCCGAGGAGACCGAGGAGTGCGGGCGCGTCGACGGGCGTCTCGTCCTCGTAGAAGGGGGTGATGCCGAGCTGCGCGCCGTTGACGAGCAGCCGACGCACCCGGGAGTACGCGTACCGGACGCGGAAGAGGGAGTTTCGCTCGTGCTGGACGAGGAGGGGCGGCCCGTCGAGCGGGCGGTCCTGCGGAGCGGAACGGAGCAGGGCCCAGCGGGCGGCGTCGACGCCGAGGGCGTCGGGCTCGTAGGCCCCGGGCCGTACGTGGATCCGCTCGGCACCGCCGAAGCCGGCGTCGGCCCCGTGCGCCCGCAGGAGCCGGACGACGGTCTCGGTGACGAGGACGGCCCGCGGTTCGGCGGGGCTGGCGAAACGGACGGTGGTCCCCGCGAGGGCGCTGCCACTCCCGTACGCGGAACCCTGCCCGGTCCCGGCGGCGAGGATCTCGCGCACCAGCTCGCCACCGGCGTCCCGCCGGAGGGTGAAGTTCAGGAACCCGGGCCCGGTGATCTCGACGCCCCGCAGCCCGGGCGCGTCACGGAGCCGCTCCTCCAGGATTCCGGCGACGTCGAGGGCGCTGCGCCCGGCGGGCCGGGCGAGGGTGAGCGCGATGTTGCTGGCGTACTCCCCGGTGCCACCGGGCCGGGCCCGCTCGACCTTCACCCGCGGGGGCACGTCGACCCTCAGCGCACCGTCGTCGACCGCACGGCGCACGGCGTGCAGCACGGTGAGGGAGAGGTCCGCGGGGGTCACGGGTCAAGCCTAGGGGAGGAGGGGGGTCGAAACGCGAACGGGTTTCGCCATGCGGGCACCTGGGGGGCGGGCGGGGGCGCGGGGACGCCGGGAACGCGGATCCGGAACCGTGATTCGGAAACCGTGAATGCGGAACGGGCGGAACGTGAATCCGGAACCGTGCTCAGTGCGTCCCGGGCGTGCTGCCGGCGCGTCGGGTCCCCGGCTCGTCCTGCCGTCCCTCCGCTGCGGCAGGTTCGTCGCCCCCGTCGGGCCCGCCCGACTCCGGCCGCTCGCGCCGCTCACGGGGCTCCCGCTGCATGAGCTGGTGCACGACGCGGACGAGCTCGGCGGGCTCGAAGGGCTTGGCGAGGAAGGCGTCGGCACCGGAACCGGCGACGCCGGCCACCTCGTGCTCACCACAGGCACTGATGATCGCGACCGGCAGATGACTGGTGCGGGGATCGGCCCGCAGCCGCTCGGCCGTCTTGATCCCGTCGAGTCGGGGCATGACGACGTCCAGGGTGACGACATCAGGACGAACCCGATGCACGACATCCAGACACTCGGCACCATCGGCCGCGGTCACGACCTCGAACCCCTCGAGTTCGAGATTGACCCTGATCAACTGCCGGATCACCTTGTTGTCATCGACAACGAGCACCCGACCGGACACGCCTGACACACGAACGAGAGTAGGGCGCCCCCGACGGCCGCGTCCGGGTTTTACCCACTTCTGACCCGCGCGGGGGACCGACCCCCTGGTGACGCCCCGGAAATACCTGTTCACAGCCACTCCCGGAGAGCTGGTAGGGTTCTACCCGTCGCCGCTGAACGCGGCAACGCCCCCGTAGCTCAGGGGATAGAGCAACGGCCTCCGGAGCCGTGTGCGCAGGTTCGAATCCTGCCGGGGGCACTTCGCAGGAAGTGCCACACAGACCCCGTGATCAGCGGAAACGCTGAACGCGGGGTCTTGTTGTGTGTGCAGGCGTGTGCCGGGCCGAACGGCTGCCACGCGAACGGGCCGCGTGTGGGGCCGACGGTGAGGCGTGGCGTTCAGATGGGCGGGGGCGTCGGACACTCGCCCGGTGCCCGCCACCCTGTGGCTGTGGATGCGACACTGGATCCGGCGGAGCGAGCAGCGTGCGGCCCTCACCCCGGCGGATGCCCGCAGATTGAATCGAGCACCGGGTTCGGCTGACCGTCGAGGAGTCCACACAGCACGTCTTTCCGGTCCACGAGTACGCCGCCGCCGGCTGCGAGATCGCGCCGCAGGGCAGCTGGCCGAGCCTCTGCCCCGCGGAGAGTCACGTCCTCGGGATCAAGGAACTGCCCGACGAGCCCGGCCTGTTGAGGCACCGGCACGTCTCCGTCATTGGGCCGGATACGCGGGCGCGGCCCTCTCCGTTCTCCACCGGAGGGGCCTGCAGGGCGATCCGCTCGGTCGGATGTCAGGTCGGGGTCCTTGAGCAGGCCTCTCGCCCGGTGGTCGTCTCCCATGTCGGGCGTCCCTTCCCGCACGGGGCCTGAGGCTCTCGCGAAGCGTCTCTCCTCGCCCGGCCGTTGAAACGAGCCGATCGGGTAGGGAGGCAGGGAGGGTGAAACATTTCCGGGGGCCCGGCGCATCGAACGTATCGAGAGCAAGCACGTCACGTCGATCACTCCGATCCGAGGATGCCCCTTCATGCTTCTTTCCCTGCCCCGGGCGGCGACCGCCCTTGCCGTCGGACTGACGGCGGTCGTCGCCACCGCCGTCTCACCCGCCGCCGCGGACACCCGGACCTGGCGGGACGTCAGCCCGCCCGACAGCAACGGCAGCGTCCTGTTCGACATCGAGACCGCGGGAGGTGCCACCTGGGCGGTCGGCTCGCGCAGCGACGCGACCACCCGTCCCTTCGCGCCGGTGGCGTTGCGCTGGACCGGTACGGGCTGGCAGGCGCCCCCACAGCCCGCCGACCACGGCCGCCTGGAGGAGCTCGCCGTCGGAGCGCCCGACCAGGTCTGGGCCGTCGGCTCGCGCAACGAACTCGTGGGCGAGTCGGACTGGGACCGGGGGCGCGCACTGCTCCAGCACTGGAACGGCACCGCGTGGAGCGAGGTCGCCCTGCCGTTCCCCGAGGCCGCCGACGTGACGTCGCTGTCGGCCGTCGACGTGGACGCGGGCGGCTCGG
Organism: Streptomyces exfoliatus; assembly: GCF_000725545.1. Classification (GTDB taxonomy): domain Bacteria; phylum Actinomycetota; class Actinomycetes; order Streptomycetales; family Streptomycetaceae; genus Streptomyces; species Streptomyces exfoliatus. Next base: position 225,185 of record NZ_JNZP01000018.1, read on the forward strand.
TCTGGGTGTACGGCGGCTACGCCGACACGGCCGGGGAGTACGTGCCGGTCCTGTTCCACGGGGACGCGGACGGGGGCGGCGGCTGGACCCGGCTGCCCGCGAACACGGGGCTCAACTGGGTCTCGCAGCTGGAGGCGCGACCCGGCGGCGTCGTCCTCGCCGTCGGCGACGGCGTCTCCCGCTTCGACGGCACGTCGTGGACCAAGCAGAGTCTGCCGCCCGCGCTCGACGGGGCGATCTTCGACGGGATCGAGGAGCGGGCGGCCAACGACATCTGGGCCGTCGGCCACATCAGGGACGACAGGCTGTGGCGGCGTCCCGTGATCGTGCGCTACGACGGTCGCGCGTGGCGCACGGTCCGTACCCCCGCCGAGACGGGCCAGCTCTTCGACATCGCCTTCGACGGCTCGGGCCGCCCGGTGGCGGTGGGCGAGACCATGGACCCCGCCGTCAACCCGGCCGGGAATTACGTCCTGACCCCCGGCCCCCAGGGCTTCCTCACCCGTACCGAGGATCCGGCCGGCGCCGGCTACCTGTACGGGGCCGCCGCCGACGCGGCGGGCCGGATATGGACCGTGGGCGGCACGGCGGGCGCGGAGGGTGGCGTCTCCCCGTCGGCGTACGCGGGCATCCGTCGCTGAACCGGACGCACTGGGTCACTGCGTCGTCACGCCCCGTGACACGAGGTCATCGTGGTGCCCCGCCCGCGTCCCCTCCCGCCCCGCGCGGGAGGGGGCGCGGGCCGTCGTCAGGACCCCACGCGTGACGCGGACGCTCGCGGGTAGCCGGTGGGTGGCAAGGTCGAAGGAGGCCGATCACCATGATGAGCACGAAGAGCGGGCCACCCACCCGTCCACTCCCCCACGACCCCGCGGAACCGCCCCCCGCGCCCCCGACCCACCCGTTCCCGGTCGACCCGCGGTCCCCGAAGCCGACGCCCGGGCCGAAGCCAGGGCCGGGTCCGGGGCCGGGGCCGAAGCCCGGCCTTGGGCCCCGGGCGGCTGGAGGGGTGATGGGACATCCGCCCAGCGATCCGGTTCCGCCGAGTCCCACCCCGGCGCCGGGTCCCGGGCCCGGCCCGCAGCCCGGGCCCGTTCCCGGTCCGGTGCCCGGGCCCGGCGGGCCTGATCCGGTGCCGCCGGCGCCGCCGCAGCCCGAGCCGGATCCTCAGCCCGGGGGACCTTCCCCGGAACCGGGCCCCCGTCCGGGGCCTCTGCCCGGTCCCGCGCCCGCTCCGGAGCCGGTCACCTGACCGCTGTCACGGCTGTCGCTGTGCCTGTCAGCGGCTCACCGGCTCCCAGTACCGGGCGAGCGCGCCCTCCTGGTACGGGGCGGGGCTCACGCTCAGTTCGCCGGCGAAGGGACGGTCGAGGACGAGGACGAGGAGCAGGCTGAAGCCGATGAGGGCGGCGACCGAGGCGACGAAGAGGAGCTGGATCCGCAGTCTGCGCATGCCGTACAGGAAGGTGAGCGGGATGAGGACGAGCGCGCCGCCGAAGGCCAGGACCTGGAGCAGCGGCGGGAGTTCCTGCTCGGCCATGGTCAGGCGGGAGCGGCGCTGGCCGGCGACGTCGTTGAGGCGGGCGACGGCCTCCTCGTAGAAGACCTCCTCGCGGACCGTCCTCGGCTCGTACGCCTGGAGGACGCCGAAGGCGGTCTGGAGGTGCCGTTCCGTGGCGCCGTAGGTGGGCTGCCCGGCGCGCATGCGGGGCCACTGGTCCTCGACGACCGCGTGGACGTAGCTGCTGAGGGCCGCGTCCAGGTCGGCGCGGACCGGGGCCGGGAAGGCGCCGGCGTCGCGTGCGATGAGAGCGATGTCGGTGGCTTCGGTGGCCACGATGGTCTGGGTGCTGTCCAGTTGGGTCCAGAGGGTGACGATGACGAAGGCGAGGATGATCCCGTAGATGGCGCCGAACATCCCCAGCGTCACCCCGACCATGTCGTTGTGCTCGCCCTCGGCCAGCGACGGGTACTTGCGGCGTGCCAGCACGCTGCCGGCGGCGGCCAGGGCGACCGTACCGCCGACGGTGATCAGGGCCAGGGTGAAGGTGCTGAAGTAGTTGAGCAGCCAGAGCGACATGTGCGGGAAGTCTAGGGACGCGGTGATCACGGTGGCGCCGCCGCGACGGCGCGCCCAGCCCCGTCTCGCCCGGTCTCGCTCGGCTTCACCCGGTCCCACCCGGTCGCGTGCCCTCTCACCCCGTCGTTCGCTCTCCTCGTTCCCCGGCGCTCGGGCGTCCCCCGGCCGAGGCGGCGCTCGTGTGTCGCGAGGTTGACGCCGGCTGCCCCGGCGAACAGAAGGGGTCGCCCGGCGCGTTCGCGCCGGGCGACCCCTGGACGGTGAGGGTGGTTACTTGACGTTGATCGCCGTCCAGGCCGCGGCCACGGCGGTGTGCTCAGGGCTGCCCGCGCCGTAGAGGTCGGCGGCGGCCGAGAGGGTGGCCACGCGGGCGCCGGCGTAGTTGGTGGAGGAGGTCATGTAGGTGGAGAGGGCCTTGTACCAGATCTTGTAGGCGGCGGCGCGGCCGATGCCCGTGACGGTGGAGCCGTCGAAGGTCGGGGAGTTGTAGGAGACGCCGTTGAGCGTCTTGGCGCCGCTGCCCTCGGCCAGCAGGTAGAAGAAGTGGTTGGCCGGGCCCGAGGAGTAGTGGACGTCGAGGCGGCCGAGGCTGCTGGACCAGTAGTCGGCGGAGTTGCCGTCGCGGCTCGGCTTGTCCATGTAGCGGAGCGGGGTGCCGTTGCCGCGGATGTCGATCTTCTCGCCGACGAGGTAGTCGCCGACGTCCGAGGCGTTGGCCGCGTAGAACTCGACCGAGGTGCCGAGGATGTCCGAGGTGGCTTCGTTGAGGCCGCCCGACTCCTTGCTGTAGCGCAGGTTGGCGGTGGCGGCGGTCAGGCCGTGGGTCATCTCGTGGCCGGCCACGTCGATGGACGTCAGCGGCTTGGCGTTGCCCGCGCCGTCGCCGTACGTCATGCAGAAGCAGGAGTCGGACCAGAAGGCGTTGACGTACGCGTTGCCGTAGTGGACGCGGGAGTAGGCGGCGACGCCGTCGCCGCGGATGCCGTTGCGGCCCAGCTCGTTCTTGTAGAAGTCCCAGGTGAGGGCCGCGCCGTAGTGGGCGTCCGCGGCGGCGGTCTCGCGGTTCGTCGCCAGGCCGTTGCCCCAGGTGTCGGTGCTGTTGGTGAAGAGGGTGCCGGTACCGCTGGTGGCGCCCTTCAGGTCGTACGTCTTGTGGCCGCCGCGGGCCGTGTCCGTGAGGCTGTACGAGGGGGCCGTGCCGAGCGTGACCGTGCCCGCGTACTGGGTGTGACCGGTGCCCGTCTCGATCGCCTCGTACGCGTACAGCTCCTTGCCCGTGGCGGCGTCGGTGATGACGTGGCGCTCGCTCGGGGTGCCGTCGGCCTGGACGCCCGTGACGGTCGTCTCCCAGGCGAGGGCCGGCTTGCCGGTGGCCGCCCAGATCACCTTGCGGGACGAGGCCGGGGCGGCGGACCTCGCGTCGGAGGAGGCCGCGGCGGCCTTGCCCGCGGTCGCGGCGGTGACCTTCGCGGTCGTGCTCGCCACCGATATACGGGCCTCGGTCGCCTTCGTCGTGGCGCGCGAGCCGTTCTTCTTCTGGTGGACGACGAGGTCGCCACCGAGGACGGGCAGGCCCTCGTACGTGCGCTCGTAGCGCGTGTGGACGGTGCCGTCGGCGTCCTTGACGACGTCCCTGACGACGAGCTTCTCCTGGCCGGAGAGGCCGATGGCCCTGGCCGTCGCGGCCGCTCCGGACTGCGCCTCCTGGACGGCGGCGGCGCGCTCGGAGCCGGTGAGCACGAGCGCGGTGGCGCCGGCCTCGCGCTGGACGTCGGCGCTGGCGGATCCGGTCTGGACTCCGACGACGACCATCGCGGCCGATGCGATCAGGGCGGCGGCGGTGGTGGCGGTGCGGCGGTGCGAGGACTGCTGGCGGGTCACGCGGGCTCCTTCGCTGAAAAGCGTGGGGATTGTGGGGGGGGTGGTGGCGCGGGTGAGAGCGTGCCAGCGAATCAGCCCGTTTGACAGGTCTGCAACAAGAATTTGACCATGTGTTGTCCGAAGGACAGTGAAGTGTGTTCGGTATGCGGGGTGTTGGGCGGGGGCAGGGGCGACATTTGCCCGGAAGCGGGCAGTGGAAAGCCCCCCGGAGGGAGGGCCGGGGGGCTTCGTGTGCGGGTGCGGGTGCGGGTGCGCGTGTGTGGGTGGGGAGCGGTGGCTGGTGGTGTTTCAGGCCGTGCGCTTGCGCGGCGTCGCCTTCTTGGCCGGGGCGGCCTTCTTCGCCGCCGTCTTCTTCGCCGCGGCCTTCGGCTCCTCCTTCGCCGCCGTCTTCTTCGCTGCCGTCTTCGCCGTGCTCTTCGCGGTGACCTTCGTCGCCGTCTTCCTCGCCGTCCCGCCCGTGGCCTTCGACGTCGACTTGCGGGCCGGGGCCGCCGTCTCCTTCGTGGGCGCCCTCGACGTGGACTTCTTGCCGCCCGTCTCCTTCGGCGTCCCGCGCGGCTTGAACTCCGTCACCACGGCGTCCCCCTCGCCACGCGCCTCCTTCGCCGCCCTGACACTGCTCTCCAGGGCCGCCATCAGGTCGATGACCTGGCCACCGGCCGGCTCTCCCGGCTCCGGCGCCGCGACACCCTCGCCGCCCTCCGCCTTCGCCGCGATCATCTCCTCGACCGCGGCGCGGTAGTCGTCGTGCAGGGTGCCGATGTCGACCTCTCCGAGCGTGGCCATCAGGGCGTCCGCCAGGTCGAGTTCGGCCTCACGTACGGCGACCGGGGTCTCCGGGGCCACCCCTTCCGGGGCGCGGATCTCGTCCGGCCAGAGCAGGCCGTGCATCGCGATCACGTCGTCCACGACCCTGAGCATGCCGAGGCGCTCCCGCCCCCTGAGCGCGAACTTGGCCACGGCCACCTTGTCGCTGCGCTTGAGCGCCTCGCGGAGCAGCGTGTACGGCTTGGCGGCGGGTACGCCGTTCGCCGAGAGGTAGTACGCGGCGTCCATCTGGAGCGGATCGATCTCACCGGCTGGCACGAAGGACACGATCTCGATCGTCTTCGCCGTGGGCAGCGGCAGGGCGGCCAGGTCCTCGTCGGTGATCGGGATCATGCTCCCGTCCGCGTCCTCGTACGCCTTGCCGATCTCCGCCGCCGAGAGCTCCTCGCCGTCGACCTCGCACACCTTCTTGTAGCGGACGCGGCCGCCGTCCTCGGTGTGGATCTGACGGAAGGAGACGGACCGGCTCTCCGTGGCGTTCACGAGCTTGATCGGGATGCTGACCAGGCCGAAGGATATGGCACCGTTCCAGATGGATCTCACGGTTCTTCCCTTTCGAGCCGAATCATCCGAAAACGTGGGATTCTCATCGTATGACGCCCCTCACAGAGGTGGACGGACGGCGCCTGGCGCTCAGCAACCTGCACAAGGTGCTCCACCCGGTCACCGGCACCACCAAGGGGGAGGTGCTCCACTACTACGCGACCGTCGGGGCCGCGATCCTGCCGCATCTGCGGGACCGGCCCGTGTCCTTCCTCCGCTATCCGGACGGTCCCGACGGGCAGCTCTTCTTCACGAAGAATCCGCCGCCCGGCACACCCGCCTGGGTGACGACCACCCCCGTCCCCCGCTCCGAGGACCCCGGCGCCCGGCAGGTGGTGATCCAGGACCTGGCCTCCCTGATGTGGGCGGCGAACCTCGTCGTGGAGTTCCACACGCCCCAGTGGCGGACCTCCTCCCCCGCCGTCGCCGACCGTCTCGTCCTCGACCTCGACCCCGGGCCGCCCGCGACGGTCGTCGAGTGCTGCCGGGTCGCGCTGCACCTGCGCGAGCGGCTCGCCGCCGACGGTCTCCAGGCCTTCGCCAAGACCTCCGGGTCCAAGGGCCTGCACCTGCTCGTACCCGTGGTGCCGACCCCGTCCGCGCAGGTCTCTGCGTACGCGAGGCAGCTCGCCGTCGAGGCGGAGGCGGCACTGCCCAAGCTGGTCGTGCACCGGATGGCCAAGGCGCTGCGGCCCGGGAAGGTCTTCGTCGACCACAGCCAGAACGCCGCCGCCAAGACCACCGCCACCCCCTACACCCTGCGGGCCCGGGCCCGGCCCGCCGTCTCCGCCCCCGTCACCTGGGAGGAGGTGGAGGACGGGGCCCACCGCACCGCGACCCCGGAGGCCCTCGTCCTCCTGATGGACGACATCACGCCACGTCTTGAGCGGTACGGGGACCTCCTGGCGCCCCTTTTCGCACCCGAACGGGCGGGGAGGCTGCCGTGAGGGACGCCGATGGCCCGGGTGGTGCCGGGGGCTCGGGGGGCGCCGGCGGCTCGGGCGCCCCGGGCCCCGCGGCCGTCGTGCTGTTCCCGCCCGTCGACGTCATGCGGCCGCGGCCCGCCGACGAGATCCCCGTCCAGGCCCAGCCGCCCCGGGAGCTGCAGTACTCGCTCAAGCTGGACGGGTTCCGCGCGCTCGCCTTCGTCCTCGCCGACGGGCGGGTCGTCCTCCAGTCCCGCTCCCGCCGCGACCTCGCCCCCGAGTTCCCCGACATCGCCGCCCACCTGCGCGACCAGCTGCCGCCCGGGATCGTCCTCGACGGGGAGCTCTGCGCCTACCGGGAGGGGCGGCTCAGCTTCACCGACCTGCTGCGCTCGCACCCCGACCGGGTACGGGCCGGGGTCCCTGTCTCGTACATCGCCTTCGACCTCCTCGCCGTCCCCGGCCGGGACGTACGGAGCCTGCCGCTCCGCGACCGGTGGGAGCTGCTCGGAACGGCCCTGCGGGAGGCCCGGCCGCCGATCCAGCGCGTCCTGGCCACCCTCGACGAGGAGACCGCGCGCAGCTGGTTCCACGACCTGCGGGAAGCGGGCGTCGAGGGGATCGTCGCGAAGCTCCTCGGCTCGCCCTACCGCGCCGGGCCCACCTGGGCCTGGCGGAAGATCCGGCACGCGGACACCAGCGACGGCGTCCTCCTCGGCGTCCTCGGCCCCGCCGACCGGCCCCGGACCCTGGTCGTACGGCTCCCCGACGGCCGCACCGTGACCACCTCGCCCCGGCTCACCCCCGCCCAGTCGCGCGAGGTCGGCGCCGTCGTGGGCGACCGCGCGGGGCCGCTCGTCCAGGAGCCGGAACACGGGCCCGTACGGTGGGTCGACCCCCCGGTACCCGTCGAACTCCGGCAGATCGCGGGGCGGCAGCGGCAGGAGAACCCGACCTTCGTGCGCGTACGGGGCGAAGGGTGAACCACCCTCCGGCGATACCGCGCGGAACCGTCATCGGGTCGTATACGCAGAGCAACTACCCTGCTGCGTACCGTACATGGCGCAAAGAGAACGCAACGGAAGCCTCCCGCGCGGCCGGTGTCGCCGCTACCGCCTCGTCACCCCTCCCGTGGTGCACACTTGCTGCCTGGTACAGCGCTCACGGGGAAGGCGGCCTGGTACATGCTGACGGGGATCGAGGAGGTCGACTGGGCCTCATTGGGGCACGCGTACGGCCCCGCGGACGACGTGCCAGAGCTGCTCCGCGGACTCGCCTCCGCCGACCCCGCGGAGCGGGAGACCGCCCTCGACGGCATGTACGGGGCCGTGCACCACCAGGGCGACGTCTACGACTCCACCCTCGCCTGCATCCCCTTCCTCCTCGAACTCGTCGCCGACCCCGCCGTCCAGGACCGCGGCTGCATCGTCGAACTGCTCACCAGCATCGGCGGGATCGAACTCGACGACGACGACGAACTGGACGAACTCGGCGCCGACGACGAGGAGTTCATCCCCGCCGCCAACTACGCGATGGCCGCCGCCGCCATCGCCGCAGGCGCCGACGTCTTCCTCGGGCTCGTCTCCGACCGCGACCCGGAGGTACGGCTCACCGCGCCCTGCGCCCTCGCCTCCCTCCACCCCGAGCCCGCCCGCGTCCTGACCCTCCTGCGGGAGCGGCTCACCGTCGAGCGGGACACCGAGGTACGGCTCGCCCTCGTCGCCGCCGTCGGGCGCATCGCCCTGCGGCACGCCTCGCTGCGCACCGAGACCGTCGACTGGCTCGGCTGGCTCGCCCGCGCCGCCCAGGACCCCGGGCTCCGCCTCGCCGCCCTCGCCCAGCGGGCCCGGTGCGCCCCCGGCGACATCCCCGACGACGTCGTGCCCCGCGTGACCGGGCTCCTGGAGGAGATCAGGACCACCGCGCACCGGCCCGAGCCCGCGACACCGGAGCGGCCGGCCACCTCGACGCTGATCGGACAGTTCCGGGAGCTCCTGGAGGAACACGCCGCCGGGCGTCCCGCGCCCTGGACCGAGGAGCTGCTGCGCACCCTGCACACCGCCCTCGACGACCGGGTCGACGACCGCATCGCCCTCATCCTCGCGCAGCTGCGCAGCCCCGACTGGGGGCAGCGCTCCGACGCGATCTGGCTGTGCGGCGGGTTGATACGGATCTGGCGCGGGCGGTACGAGGAAGTCGTCCGGCTCGTCGGCGCGCAGCTCCAGGACCCCGAGCCGCGGCTCCGCGAGGCCGCCGCCTCCTTCCTCGAGCGGCTCTTCGAGCTGGGCGCGCCCGCCGCGGACGCGCTCGTCGCGCGCCTCGGCGCCGGGGCTGGGGCTGGGTCTGGGCGCGGGTTCGGGGATTCCCGTCGGCCCGGTGGTGCCGGTGCGCGTGGGGGTGTCGGGCGGTCCGGGCGGGACGGGGCGCTCCTCGCGCTGGCCCGCGCGGGGGACGCCCGTGCCGTTCCGCTGCTCGCGCGCGCCCTGGAGGAGGGCGAGGTGCGGCGGGAGCTGCTGTACGCCACGGACGGGCTCGGGCCCTCCGCCGCCATGCTCGCCCCGCTGCTGCGTCGCCGGCTCTCCGAGGTCGAGCTCGACGAGCGGCTCCACGACCGGGCCGCGCCCCTGCTGTTCGCCCTCGGGGCCGTACGCGGCGGCCAGGCCCTGCCGGAGGTCCTGCGGGTCCTGCGCGGGGCGCCGCCCAACCGGCGCGACGGGGTGCGCGAGGCCGCCCTGCGGACCCTGGCGGCCTTCGGGCCCGCCGCCCGGGAGGCCGTACCCGACATGCGAAGACTCATGGCCTCCGAATCGGCCGCCGTCGCCACCGCTGCGGCACGTGCGCTGTGGGCGGCCGAGGGCGACCTGGCGGAGGTCCTGCCGGCCCTGGAACGGTGGCTGCGGCCGGGCGTCTCGGGCGCCGACCGGTGCGCCGCGGCCCAGGCCCTCGGCGAGATCGGCCCGGCCGCCGGCGCGGCCGCCCCCGCCCTCCGGCCCGGGCTTGCCTCGCGGGACCTGTGGGTGCGGGTCCGCAGCGCCGCGGCCCTGTGGCGGGTGTCCGGGGACACGGCGGCGGCCCTGCCCGTGCTGCTGGGCGCCTGGGAGGAGAACCGGCACGCGCGCGTGGACGTCGCCGAATGTCTGGCGGAGATGGGGCCCGCGGCGGCGTCCGCGCAGCTCGTGGTCCTCACGGAGCTGACCCGTCGGCGGCGGCACAACGCCCGCGAGGGCGCCTCGGGGAGTCATGACGTCCACCTCGACGAGAAGCTGCTGACCTTGTGCCGGGCCGCGTTGGCCCGGATGGAGCTCGGGGTCTTCTAGAGGTGGCGGGCGTGCGCTGGGGGGGTGCGCCTGGCCGGTGGGCCTTGCGCCTGGCCGGTGGGCCTGCGTGGGGGCCGTTCCGGGGGTCGCGTTCGGGACTGCATGATTTACGGCGCTTCCGGCCTGTCGTTGTAGCCGTTTCTCATGCGCCACAAATCGCGCTTTACGTCCCGAACGCGACCCCCTCCACGTCCCCCACTCCCGCCCTCGGTCGTCTGCGGCTTGCCCTTCCAGCGGCGAGCAAAAGGGGCTTTCCTCCGAATAAGGTCTCCCTGTGGAGAAGCCTCGTCGGGTGTTTGTCGCCGTCTGTGGTCTGCTGCTCGTCGCGGGGTGTGGTGAGGGTGCCCTCGAGAGTGCCGGTGCCACTCCTGCCGCCGTGGGGCCCGTACGGCTCTGGCCCGATCTTCCGCCCGCCACCGATCCTCCGTTCGACTACGGGGAGTCGGACACCTCGCGCGTACCCGGCCTCAGGGTCTCCGGCGACGACGTCCGTTCGGTCGATGCCGTGGCGGTCGTCCGCGCCGAGGTGCGGGCCCGGCCCGGCGTGTACAGCGGTCCCGACGGGATGTACGAGGAGACCGCTCGCGCCATTGCGGCGTGCGGCAGCGCGCCCGCCGGCTGTCCCGTCATGCGGCCGTACTACCGGGATCTCACCGGCAACGGGCGGGACGAGCTGATCGTGGGGATCCGCATGCCCGAGCAGCAGGTCGGGATCCGGGTCTACCTCGCCGAGAACGGTGGGCTCACCCGGATCATGTCCACCGTCGACCAGGTCGTCAGCGTCGAGTTGGCAGGGCGGGATCTGATCATGCGGGTCGCTTCGGCCGGCATCCCCGGGTACGAGTACCGCACCGCGTGGTCCTGGGACGAGCAGCAGCACAGCATGCTGCCCACCCGGGACGAGATCGTGCGGGTGAGGCCCTCGGCCGGGGCCGTTCCCCGTCTTGTCGGTCCGACGCCCACGGGCATCCCCTCGCCCGTCGAGACCGGCCCGTGAGGGCGCCCCGGCTGCCCGCCTGGACCGCGACCCTCACGTGGAAGGCCGCCGTCTTCATCGGAGTGATGTGTTGCGCCCTCGCGGCTCTGCTCGGTGTTCTGGTGCACGTCTCCGTGGCCGGGCAGACGGTCGACGACTCCCGGGAGAAGGCGCTCGCGCGGCTTGACGAGGTCACTCGGCTGTACGAGTCGGGCGAACCGATCCCCCGGTTCTCCGGGATCGATCCGGTGGGGCTTCCGGCGTCCTTGCGGGCGCTCGCCGTCCGGGGCGAGCGGGGCACGGTGGTCGGTGACCACGAGGGCCGGCCGACGATGTGGGCGGCGGGGCCCGCCGACGGGCGCGCCCTCGCCGTACGCGTCGACTACACCCAGAGCGCCGAGACGATCGACGCGCTCGACCGTTCGATCCTCGGCTCCTCCGTCCTCGCGATCGGGGCGACGCTGCTGGTGGGCGCCTTCGCCGTCACCAGGGTCACCCGCCGGCTGCACCTGACGGCCCAGGTGGCCCGCCGGATCAGCGCCGGTGATCTCGACGCGCGCGTGGACGATCCCCGGACCAGGGACCCCTCGCGCCCGCAGGACGAGGTGGCGACGGTCTCGGGGGCGCTCGACACCATGGCCTCCTCACTGCAGCGCAAGCTGCAGAGCGAGCAGCGGTTCACCGCCGATGTGGCCCATGAGCTGCGCACGCCGTTGACCGGGCTTTCGGCCGCCGCCGAGCTGCTGCCGGAGGGGCGTCCTTCGGAGCTCGTGCGGGACCGGGTGCGGGCCATGCGGGGGCTGACCGAGGATCTTCTGGAGATCTCGCGGCTCGACGCAGGCAACGAGACCGTGGATCTGGCCGTGCACCCGCTCGGTGAGCTTGTCGAGCGGGTGGTTCGGGTCTCGGGCACGGAGACCGAGGTGCGGGTCGCGCGGGACGCCATGGTGGAGACGGACCGGCGGCGGCTCGAGCGGGTCCTCGGCAATCTCGTGGCCAACGCCCACAAGCATGGGGCCCCGCCGGTGGTCGTCACCGTCGACGGGTCCGTGGTGTCCGTGCGGGACCACGGGAGTGGGTATCCCCGCTATCTGATCGAGACGGGACCACAGCGCTTTCGGACCGAGGGCGGGGGCAAGGGACATGGCCTGGGGTTGACGATCGCCGCGGGGCAGGCCGAGGTGATCGGCGCCGAGCTCGTGTTCGCCGACGCGGAAGGAGGGGGCGCCGTCGCCCGGCTGCGGCTTCCCGCGTACGTACCTCTCGAAGAGGACGGGTCGGCCGACTGAGCGGACGGCACACCGTCACACAAAAGGGACATAGGGCATACCGCTTGCTACGTTGCGGCCATGACCGCACCGCGCACGGACGCTCCCCCTCCCGGGGTACGCATCCCGAAGCGCCGCGGCGTGGAACTCTCCCTCCTCGTCTGCGCCGTCCTCATCTCCGTCTACGGCTACGCCGAGGTCGGCCTCGCCCGCAGCGGCGCCGTACCTCCGGACGCCGCCCGCTACGGGGCCGGGCTCGGCCTGCTCGCGCTCGTCGCCCATCTCGCGGTCCGGTTCCGCGCCCCGTACGCCGATCCGCTGCTGCTGCCGATCGCGGTCCTGCTCAACGGACTCGGCCTGGTGCTCATCTACCGCCTCGACCTGGAGACGCCCCACGACCACGCGGCGGCGACGCAGCTGGTGTGGTCGACGCTCGGGGTCGCGCTCTTCATCGTGGTCGTGCTGCTGCTGCGCGACCATCGCGTCCTTCAGGGCTACGCGTATGTGTCCGTGGCCGCCGCGCTCGGGCTGATGATCCTGCCGATCTTCTTCCCCGCCGTGAACGGCGCCAGGATCTGGATCCGGATCGGCGGCCTCTCCTTCCAGCCGGGCGAGTTCGCCAAGATCCTGCTCGCCGTCTTCTTCGCCGCCTACCTCGCCGCCAACCGCAACGCGCTCGCGTACACCGGCCGCCGGATCTGGAAGTTCCAGTTCCCGGCCGGGCGGGTGCTCGGGCCGATCGTCGCCATCTGGCTGCTCAGCGTCGGCGTACTGGTCCTGGAACGGGACCTCGGCACCTCACTGCTCTTCTTCGGGCTCTTCGTGATCATGCTGTACGTGGCCACCGGCCGGATCGGCTGGATCGCCGTCGGTCTCGTCCTCGCCTCCGCCGGAGCCTTCCTCGTCGGCTCGCTCGAACCCCACGTCCACAGCAGGGTGCAGGACTGGCTCGACCCGTACGCCTCCATCCGGGCCGGCGAGGGGCCGGGGCAGCTGGCGCAGTCGCTGTTCTCCTTCGCCGCCGGGGGCATGCTCGGCAGCGGGCTCGGACTCGGCCATTCCGTCCTCATCGGCTTCGCCGTCAAGTCCGACTTCATCCTGGCCACGGCGGGCGAGGAACTGGGGCTCGTCGGCCTGACGGCGCTCTTCCTGCTGTACGCGCTGCTCGTCGCCCGGGGGTACCGCGCCGGCCTGTCGCTGCGCGACCCCTTCGGGCGGCTCCTCGCCATCGGGCTCGCGTCGATCGTGGCGCTCCAGGTCTTCGTCATCGCGGGCGGGGTGATGGGGCTCATCCCGCTGACGGGCATGGCCATGCCGTTCCTCGCCCAGGGAGGTTCTTCGGTGGTCACCAACTGGGTGATCGTGGCGCTGCTCATCCGCGTCAGCGACTCGGCGCGCGCCCCGCAGCCCGACTCCGCCGACACCGGGACGCTCGCCCCGGTGAAGGAGGGCGCCGCGTGACCCGGCCGTACGCCACGCGGAAGGGCGGCGCCTCGTGATCCGGCCCTACGCCACGCGGAAGGGCGGCGCCTCGTGATCCGGTACGCCCGGCGGGCCGCCGCGCTCTGTCTCGTCCTGCTCGTGGCCCTCCTCGTCAACTCCGCGCGCGTGATGCTCTTCGAGGCAGAGTCCCTCGACGACAACCCGGCCAACCGGCGGATCGCCATCAACCGGTACGCGCAGCCGCGCGGCGAGATCGTCGTCGACGGAAAGCCGGTGACCGGCTCCCGGGACAGCGGGCAGCAGCTGCGCTGGGAACGCACCTACCGCCAGGGGCCGTTGTACGCACCGCTGACCGGCTACTCCTCGCAGACCTACGGCACGACCCTCGTCGAGCACGCCGAGGACGCGGTCCTGGCCGGCACCGAACCGATGCTGGCGCCGCTGCCGCTCTGGAACGACCTCACACGGGGCCGGCAGGCGGGCGGTGACGTCGTCACGACGATCCGGTCCCCGATGCAGGAGGCGGCCTACCGGGGACTCGCCGGGAAGCGCGGGGCGGTCGTGGCGGTCGAGCCGTACAGCGGCCGGATCCTGGCGCTCGTCAGCTCGCCCTCGTACGACCCGGGCGTCCTCTCCGGTACGGGCCGGGGGGTCAAGGACGCCTGGAAGCGGCTGAACACCTCGCCGAACCAGCCGATGCTGAACCGCGCGCTGCGGCAGACGTACCCGCCGGGCTCCACGTTCAAGATCGTGACGGCCGCGGCGGCCCTGGACGCGGGGGCGGTACGGGACGTGGACGCGCCGACGGACACGCCCGACCCGTTCGTCCTGCCCGGCACCCGGCAGGTGCTGCCGAACGAGGCGCGGGGGTGCGCGGACGCGTCCCTCGGGTACGCGATCCAGTGGTCCTGCAACACCGTGATGGCCGGGCTCGGGGTGAAGGTCGGCCTGACGGGCATGGTCGACGCCGTGGAACGCTTCGGCTTCAACGACACCGGGCTCCGGGTCCCCTCCTGGGTCGCGAAGTCCAACTTCGACCGGGAGATGAGCCCGGACCAGCTCGCGCTCTCGTCGATCGGGCAGTTCGACACGACGGCGACCCCGCTCCAGATGGCCATGGTGGCGGCGGCCGTCGCCAACAACGGGGAGATCGCCCAGCCGTACCTCGTCGACCGCACGACCACCTCCGGCGGCACCACGGTCGACCGCACCGGCCGCCGCAGCTACCGGCAGGCGATGAACCCCTCGACCGCCCTCCAGCTCCAGCGCCTGATGGTGAAGGCCGTGGAAGAAGGCACGGGCTCCAACGCGGCGATCCCCGGCGCCCGGGTCGGAGGCAAGACCGGCACCGCGCAGCACGGCTTCGGCAACACCGGCACCCCGTACGCCTGGTTCATCGCCTGGGCCCAGGCCGACAACACGGCCCAGCCGGCCGTCGCCGTCGCCGTGGTCATCGAGGACGCCGAGGCCTCCCGTACGGACATCAGCGGGGGCGGCAGCGCGGCGCCGATCGCCCGGGCGGTGATGGCGGAGGCGCTGCGGCTGGAGGCGGAGAGGCGGAATCCGTAGGGGTGGGAGCTGGATTCGGTATCCGATGTCCGGTGGCCGACAGCCGGATCCTGGAAGCTGGATCCAGGATGTCAGATCCTGGATGTCAGATCCTGGATGTCGGATCCTGGATGTCGGATCCGATGTCCCGTCAGGGCATCGTCTCTCCCTCCGCGATCGCCTCGGCCACCTCCGCGACCCGCTCCCGCTCCTCCGCCGCGAACCGTTCGCGGTCCAGCGCCTCCGCGATCTCCTCGTCCTGGGTCATGAGCAGATCGAGGTTGGAGTCGCCGAGGTCGAAGACGCCCATGTCGAGGTAGGCCTTCTGGAGGCGTTCGCCCCAGAGGCCGATGTCCTTGACGCAGGGGACGATGCGACTGAAGAGGAGCTTGCGGAAGAGGTGCAGGAACTCGCTCTGCTCGCTGAGTTCCTCCGCCTCCTTCCTCGGGATGCCGAAGTCCTCCAGGACCTCGACGCCGCGCAGCCGGTCCCGCATCAGGTAGCAGCCCTCGATGACGAACTCCTCGCGTTCGCGCAGTTCGGCGTCGGACAGCTGCTGGTAGTAGTCGCGCAGGGCCATCCGGCCGAAGGCCACGTGCCGGGCCTCGTCCTGCATGACGTACGCGAGGATCTGCTTGGGGAGCGGCTTGTCGGTGGTGTCGCGGATCATGCCGAAGGCAGCGAGGGCGAGGCCTTCGATGAGGACCTGCATGCCGAGGTAGGGCATGTCCCAGCGGGAGTCGCGCAGGGTGTCATCGAGGAGGCCCTTGAGGTTGTCGTTGATCGGGTAGAGCATGCCGATCTTGTCGTGGAGGAAGCGGCCGTAGATCTCGGCGTGCCGGGCCTCGTCCATGGTCTGGGTGGCCGAGTAGAACTTGGCGTCGAGGTCGGGGACGGACTCGACGATCCGGGCGGCGCAGATCATGGCGCCCTGCTCGCCGTGGAGGAACTGGCTGAACTGCCAGGAGGCGTAGTGCCGGCGCAGGTCGCCCTTGTCCTTCTCGGTCATCTTCGCCCAGTGGCGGGTGCCGTGGAGGGTGAGGACCTCGTCGGGGGTGCCGAGCGGGTCGTACGGGTCGACCTCCAGGTCCCAGTCGATCCGGGTGGCGCCGTCCCACTGCTTGTCCTTGCCCTTCTGGTAGAGGGCGAGGAGGCGCTCGCGGCCTTCCTCGTACTCCCAGGAGAAGCGGGCGGCGCCCGTGGCGGGCACCTGCCAGGAGAGGGCGGGCGGGGCCGTGGTGTAGAGGTCGCGCGTCGACACTGACGCCTCCTTGGGGGTCGGATGGCCGTTCCCGTGGTGCGAGTCGTTCGTACGATTCCTTCGTACGCGCCTCCGGTCAGGCTCACACGCTGCTAGACGGGTCGTCAACAAGTCGCGCACGAGGGATTGACGGTGCTGCTGACGGGCAGTCTCATAAGGCTGAATGACAGGTACGCGACGGCGAGCGCAGCGAGGTGCCTCCACCATGACCCCTTTCACCGAGCCCGACTTCAGCCTCCTGCGGGACGCCCTGGGGCCGCTGCGCGATCGTGAGCAGGTCGCCGAGCGCCTTCTGGAGTCCTCCCGCAAGCACTCCTACGACCCGGACACCGAACTGGACTGGGATGCGCCGTTCGAGGACGGCAAGTGGTTCTGGCCGCCCGAGCTGGTCTCGCTCTACGACACCCCGCTGTGGCGGCGGATGTCAGAGGAGCAGCGGATCACGCTCTCGCGCCACGAGGCGGCCTCACTCGCCTCGCTGGGCATCTGGTTCGAGATCATCCTCATGCAGCTGCTCGTCCGCCACATCTACGACAAGTCGCTGACCAGCCATCACGTGCGTTACGCGCTGACCGAGATCGCCGACGAGTGCCGGCATTCGATGATGTTCGCCCGGTTGATCCAGCGGGGCGGCACGCCCGCGTACCCGGTGCCGAGGATCTACCACAACCTCGCCCGGATCCTGAAGACCGTCTCCACCACCCCGGGCTCCTTCGCCTCGACCCTGCTCGGCGAGGAGATCCTCGACTGGATGCAGCGGCTGACCTTCCCCGACGAGCGGGTGCAGACCCTCGTGCGCGGCGTGACCCGCATCCATGTGGTGGAGGAGGCCCGCCACGTGCGGTACGCCCGGGAGGAACTGCGGCGCCAGATGGTGACGGCGCCGCGCTGGGAGCAGGAGTTCACCCGGCTCAGCTGCGGCGAGGCCGCCCGGGTCTTCTCCACCTGCTTCGTCAACCCCCAGGTGTACGAGGCGGTCGGCCTGGACCGGCGGGAGGCCGTGGCCCAGGTGCGGGCGAGCGGGCACCGGCGCGAGGTCATGCAGTCCGGGGCGCGGCGGCTCACGGACTTCCTCGACGACATCGGCGTGCTGCGCGGGCCGGGGCGCCGGCTCTGGAAGTCCTCCGGGCTCCTGGCCTGACCCGAGCGGGTGCGAGACCCGTTGCGAGGCGGTCAGGGACCCCGCCGAGCCGGTGCGAGACCCGTAGCGAGCCGGTTAGGGACCGTTCCGAGCCGGTTCGCGGTCGGTCAGGCGGCCGGTTCCGGACCGGTCGCCTGACCGGCGCGTTCCGCGGTTACGCTGCGGACCATGACGAGCGCCGCCACTCCCGCGTACCGCAGGCTCAGTGTCGAGGAGCGGCGCGGGCAGCTCCTCGACGCCGCCCAGGAGCTCTTCGCCCACCGGACGCCCGAAGACGTCTCGCTCGACGACGTCGCCGAGGCGGCCGGTGTCTCGCGGCCCCTCGTCTACCGCTACTTCCCCGGCGGCAAGCAGCAGTTGTACGAGGCCGCCCTGCGCTCCTCCGCCGACGCGCTGAACCACTGCTTCACCGAGCCGCCGGACGGTCCGCCCACGGAGCGGCTCGGCCGGGTGCTCGACCGGTATCTCGCCTTCGTCGACGAGCACGACGCGGGGTTCAGCGCGCTGCTGCGCGGCGGCAGCGTCGCCGAGACCTCCCGGACCACCGCGATCGTCGACGAGGTGCGGCGGGCCGCCGCCGAGCAGATCTTCGTCCACCTGGGGGTGGAACGCCCGGGGCCCCGGCTCGGCATGCTGGTCAGGACGTGGATCGCCGCCGTGGAGGCGGCGTCGCTCATCTGGCTCGACGAGGACGTGCGGTCCCCTGCCGGGGAGCTGCGGGACTGGCTCGTCGACCATCTCGTCGCGCTGTTGGCGGCGACCGCGGCGAGCGACGAGGAGACGGCACGGGTCGTCGGCCGGCTGCTCACCCAGGAGACGCCGGAGGGGCCGGTCGCGAGGCTGGCCCGGCGGGTGATTCCGGTGGTGGGCGAGGCGGCCCGCCTGCTGTGAGCCCTCGGGCCTGCTCTGAACGGGAGAGACTGGAGAGGTGAGAAGCGAGAACACCCCCTTCCGCGGCGGCCCGCTCGACGGCCGGGTCCTGCCGATCCTGCTCGGCCCGACCGGCCACCCGCCGAAGTGGTACGAGGTCCCGGTCCCGGCACACGACGGGCGTCCGCCCACCCTGTACACGTACCGGCGCGAGCCCTCGGGCTACACGAAGCGGCTCGGGCTCCAGCGCGGCTGGGTCTACCAGTACGCGCCGGAGGGCCGCGAGCGGCGCGAGCTGAAGTGGCCGTGGTCGAGGCCGAAGCCGAAGCCGAGGCCCACGGAGGCTGAGCCGAACGGGTGAGCACGCCGGACGCGCCACTATTCGTACGGTAATCAGATGAAGTGAGGCGTCATCATCCCCGTGGAGGTGGTGACGTGTCGCGGAGGCTGCTGCTGCGTACGGTCTGCACGGGGGTGCTCGCCGCGGCGACGGCGTTCACCGGGGTGACTGCTCCCGCGGGCGCCGCCGGCGCGCCGGAGCCGCCGGTGGAACCTCCGGCGGAGGCCCCGATCGCCTGGGCCGACCCGGCGGCGGAGCCGGTGGAGCCCGTCGATCCGGAGGCCGGGCCGGTGGATCCCGCCGAGGGCGGGGACGAGGGCGAGGACGATGTCGAGGGCGCGGGCGCGGGCGAGGGCAAGGTCGAGGACGCGGGCGCGGGCGAGGCCGCGTCGGCTGCGCCGGCCGGACCCGACGCGGCCGACGCGGCCGACGGCCCCGACGCCCCCGAGAGCCCTGCCGCACTCGATGACGGCGCCGCTCTCCCTCCCCCCGGCGGCGACTCCGTCACCGCCCTGCTCACGCGTCTGCGGACGCTGTACCGGCAGGCCGAGGAGGCCACCGAGCGGTTCAACGCCGCCGAGGAGGCGCTGAAGCTCCAGACCGCCGACACCAAGAAGCTCACCGCCCGGCTCACCGCCGCCCGTACCGCCCTGGAGAAGGGGCGCGCCGCGGCCGGGCGGATCGCCCGGCACCAGTACCAGGGCAGGTCCGAACTCTCCTCCTACCTGCGGCTGCTCTTCGCGCCGGACCCCCGGTCCGCCCTGGACCAGGGACATCTGATGGCCCGGGCGGCACGCGACCGCGCCGCGGCCCTGCCCCGGCTCGAAGGGGCCGAGCGGCAGGCGGCCGCCCTGGCGAGCGCCTCCCGGAAGGCCCTGGACCGGCAGCAGACCCTCGCCGCCGCCCAGCGCACCCGCCGCGACGAGGTGCGGGCCCGTCTCGCCGAGGTCGAGAAGCTGCTCGCCGGGCTCTCGCCGGAGCAGCTGGCCCGGCTCACCGAGCTCGAGCGGGCCGAGACGGCGGGCGCGCAGCGCGAACTCCTCGACTCCGGCGTCCTGGACGGCCGGCGGACCCCCTCCCGGGCGGGCGCGGAGGCGCTGCGGTTCGCGGTGGGCCAGATCGGCAAGCCGTACGAGTGGGGGGCGGAGGGCCCGGAGACGTACGACTGCTCGGGCCTCACCCAGCGGTCGTGGGCGGCGGCCGGCCGGGAGGTACCGCGCACCAGCCAGGAGCAGTGGGCGACCCTGCCCCGGGTGCCGCTGTCCGAGCTGCGCCCCGGGGACCTGGTGGTCTACTTCCCGGGCGCCACTCATGTGGCGGTCTACCTGGGCGAAGGCCTTGTGGTCCAGGCCCCGCGTCCCGGCGGGAAGGTGAAGGTCTCCCCGATCGCGGCGAACCCGCTGCTCGGTGCCGTGCGCCCCGACCCGGGCGGCGAGCCCCTGGCCGCGTACAGCCCGCCCGCGCTTCCGGCGGGTGCCAGGGACGGCGAGGACGAGGGGTACGACCGCACCTGAACCCCCCTGGGCTCAACTCCCACGTTCCGCACACCCCTTGTTCTTGCAAGTAATATGCAACAAGCTTGACGGGTCCTTACTTGCCGCCCTGTCACGGACGCGGAGCCCCGTCATGCCCAAGCTCTTGCCGGACACCGGACCTCAACGCACGCTCGCCGCCTCGAACTTCGTGAACACCGTCGGCAGCGGGCTCTTCCTGACCGCCGGCGTTCTCTACTTCACCCAGGCCGTACGCCTCCCGGCCGCGACCGTGGGCCTCGGGCTCGGGATCGCCGGGCTGCTCTCGCTCGCGGTGGGCATCGGCGTCGGCCATCTCGCGGACCGGCGGGGGGCGCGGGGCGTGTACGTGGCCACCCTGGTGGTGCAGGCGCTGGCCACGGGCGCCTTCGTGTTCGCCGACGGTTTCTGGCCGTTCGTCCTCGCCGTCTCGGCCGCCACCGGTGCGAAGGCGGCCGGCGGGGCGGCTCGCGCGCCGCTCGTACGACACTACGGAGGGGACCGGCCGCAGGAGTTCCGTGCCTACCTGCGGGCCGTCACCAACGTCGGCATCTCCCTGGGCGCGCTGCTCGCGGGGTGGGCGGTCCAGGTCGGCACGCTCGACGCGTACCGGCTCCTCGTCCTCGGCAACGCGGTGGCGTTCGCGGCCTCCGCCGTCGTCCTGCTCCTGCTGCCACCCGTCGCGCCGGCGCCCGTCACGCGCGGGCCGCGGTGGATCGCGCTGCGGGACGGGCCGTATCTCGCCCTCACCGCGCTCGACGGGGTCATGGCCATCCAGTTCAAGGTGCTGACGGTGGCGATCCCGCTGTGGCTGGTGGGGTCCACCAGCGCCCCGCACTGGCTCGTCTCGGGCACGATGCTCGCCAACACCGTGCTCGTCGTCGCCCTCCAGGTGCGCGCGAGCCGCGGCATCGACTCCCCCCGCGCGGGCGGGCGCGCGTACCGCCGTGCCGGAGCGGCCTTCCTCGTCTCCTGCGCGCTCGTCGCGCTCTCGGCGGGGACGCCGGGGGTGGTGGCGGTCGGGCTGCTGCTGACCGCCGTGGTGGTCCACACCGTCGGCGAACTGTGGCACTCGGCGGGCGGCTTCGAGGTGTCGTACGCACTCGCCCCACCCCACGCCACCGGGCAGTACCTAGGCGTCTTCGGTCTCGGCGCCGGGCTGTCCGAGGCGGTGGGACCCGGCCTGCTCATCGCGCTGTGCGTCGGCTGGGGCCGCCCCGGCTGGTTCGCCGTGGGCGCTCTCTTCGCGCTCACGGGCCTGCTGACTCCGCTCGCGGTCCGCCGGGCGGAGGCGGGCCGCGCCGGGGCCGCGAGCCGTGTCTCTCAGTCGAAGAGGGCGACGACACCGATGATCCAGACCGTCACGAAGGCGGCGACGCCCACCACGCAGCCGATGCCCGCGAGGACGCCACCGACCGTCCAGGGCTCGGCGGGCGCCTCGTCCGCCTCGTCCTCGTCCTCCTCGTAGGAGGCGGGGTCGTCCCAGTCGACCGGGCGCCGGGTCTCCTCGTCGCGGGCCGTCCTCAGTGCCGCGAGCTGTTCCTCCGCGAACGCAGTGGCGGCGAGCGTCTCGGGACCGCGCCACGCGAGGGCCTTCATCCGCCGACCCGTGGACCTGTAGCGCGCCTCGAAGGCGGCGGTCTCGTCCTCGCTCCGGTCCTCTTCGAGGTACATCCAGCGCCCCGCCTCCGCGGCGTCGCCGTAGAGCCGGTACACCTCGGCCAGACGGCGGCGGAGGGTCAGGTCGGACGGGAAGGACGAGACGAGGCCGCGCAGGCGCTGGCGCGCCATCGGCACACGGCCGGCGGCCAGGTCCGCGTCCACGCGGTCCAGGGTGTTCGAGAGGGGCATGCGCACATCATCGAACACGGAGGCCGGACGGTTCGAGCCCTTTACGGCGGGCTTCCACGCACAGGTCGGCGTCTTCACGGCCCTCGGCCGGACGGTGGACCCGCTCAAGGGAGGCTGATGGTGGTCGTTCCTGAACCTGGTGCTCGCGACGGTGGTGGCGTTCGGAGTGGACGTGTTCGGGGGCCTCTTCCTGCCCGGTGCCTTCCCGCCGCCGAGGCGGCCCGGAGGGTGAGTTCCGATGGGCCGGAGGGGTACTGGTCATCGGCTACGACCACCAGTACCCCTCCGGTCCCACTCCGGCACGCGCCGGCGGGCGGTCAGTTTCCGGTGAGCGAGGCCAGGTAGGCGTTCGTCTTCTCCGGGTCGAAGAAGAAGTTCTCGAAGTCCGACGGGTCGTTGAAGCCGTTCGCGAAGCGGTCGGCGATCGGCTGGAGCTGGCCGGCCGCGCCGAGCAGGTTGAGGACGTGCTCCGGCGGCGGGGCGAGCATCGCGTTCGTCCACTTGGTGACGTGCTGGGCCGTCTGCCAGTAGCGGTCGAAGGCGCCCCGCATCCACTCCTCGTCGAAGGGCTTCTCGCCGTGCTCGACGATGGCGGCGAGGTACGCGGCGGCGCACTTGGACGCCGAGTTGGAGCCCTGTCCCGTGATCGGGTCGTTGGCGACGACGACGTCGGCGACGCCGAGGACCAGTCCGCCGCCGGGGAGGCGGCCGATCGGGTTGCGGACGGTCGGCGCGTACCGGCCGGCGAGGGTGCCGCCGGCGTCGGTCAGTTCGACCTTGGTGGCCCGCGCGTACTCCCAGGGCGTGAACTTCTCCATCAGCTCCAGGGTCAGCGACAGGTGCTCCGCCGGGTCCTTCACGCCCTGGAAGGCGTCGAGCGGGCCGCCCGGGACGCCCTCCCAGAAGAGGATGTCGGCACGGCCGCCGGTGGTCAGCGTCGGCATGACGAAGAGTTCGCCGACGCCCGGGACGATGTTGCAGCGGACCGCGTCGAAGTCCGGGTGCTCGGGGCGCGGGCCGAGGCCGTGGACGTACGCGACGGCCAGCGCGCGCTGCGGCTCGCTGTACGGGGAGCGGGAGGCGTCCCGGCCGAACATGGAGACCAGTTCGCCCTTGCCCGCCGCGACGAGCACCAGGTCGTAGCTGCGGGAGAAGTAGTCCAGGTCGCCGACGGCCGCGCCGTGTATGACCAGCTGGCCGCCGCGCTGGGCGAAGGTCTCCATCCAGCCGGCCATCTTGACCCGCTGGTCGACGGACTGGGCGTACCCGTCGAGCTTCCCGACCCAGTCGATCAACCGGCCGGAGTCGGGGCCCGCGACGGAGACGCCGAGGCCCTCGATGCGCGGGGCCTGGGACTCCCAGAAGTCGAGGCCGAGATCACGCTCGTGCTGGAGCGCGGTGTCGAACATGCACTGGGTGGACATGACCCGGCCGGACCGGATCTCGTCCGCCGTCCGGTTCGACATGAGGGTGACCTCGTACCCCCGCGACTGGAGTCCGAGGGCGAGCTGCAGGCCTGACTGGCCCGCGCCGACTATGAGTATCTTCCGCATGGGTGGTGCTCCTGGCGTGACGGTCGTGTCAGTCGTGACGGGGAGGACTATTCGGGGGTTGCTTCGAGCGCGTGCGCGACCATCGCGAGCAGGCTCTCGACGACGCTGTACCGCTTGCGCGCGTCCATGATCACCACGGGTACGTGCGGCGGCACGGTCAAAGCTTCCCTGACGTCCTCCGCCTCGAACACCTCGGTGCCCTCGAAGTGGTTGACGGCCACGATGTACGGAAGTCCACAGCTCTCGAAGTAGTCGAGGGCCGGGAAGCAGTCGGTGAGCCTGCGGGTGTCGGCGAGCACGATCGCGCCGATCGCGCCGCGCACCAGGTCGTCCCACATGAACCAGAAGCGCTGCTGTCCCGGCGTGCCGAAGACGTACAGCACCAGGTCGTTGTCGAGCGTGATCCGGCCGAAGTCCATCGCCACCGTGGTGGTGAGCTTGTCCGGGGTGGCGCTGAGGTCGTCGGTGTCCTCGCTCGCCCGCGTCATCAGCGCCTCGGTCTGGAGCGGGGTGATCTCCGAGACCGCGCGGACGAAGGTGGTCTTGCCCACGCCGAAGCCGCCCGCGACGACGATCTTCGTCGCTATCGGGGCGCGGGTGTGGTCGAGCTGCCAGTCCTGGGCCCCGTCGTCGGCGTCCGGGACGGGGGCCGGAACAGGGGTCGGGGTGTGCGAGCCGGCGGTATCCCGTTCGAACGGATCGGCCTTGGGCTGCGCGGGGATGCCGGCGACCGACGGAGAATCGGAGACGGCGGAGGCGTCAGAGACGACGGAGTCCACTCAGCACCCTTTCGAGGAGCGCGCGGTCGGGCTGGCCGGTGCCGTGACCGGTCCCGTACACACGGATCTTTCCCTGGTCGGCCAGGTCGCTGAGGAGCACCCGGACGACCCCCAACGGCATCTTCAACAGCGCCGAGACCTCCGCGACCGTCCGCATCCGGCGGCAGATCTCGACGATCGCCCGCATCTCCGGCATCAGACCGCGGGCGCCGGGCCCGCCGTCCGTCAGGACCTTGCGGGCGGCGGGCGCTTCGAGCGCCGCCACGAAGGTCTCGACGAGCAGGACGTGGCCGAAGCGGGTACGACCGCCGGTCAGCGAATACGGGCGTACGCGCGCGGGGCGCCGGCCGTCTCCGCGTACCGGCAGCCGGTGGGCGTGGGGCCCCGGGTAGGCCGAAGAAGCTGAGGTCACTGGGGGCTCTCCATCGATTTGCGCAGCTCGCTGCGGACTTCGGGGGTGAGTACGTGACCGGCGCGGCCCACGAAGAGCGCCATGTGGTACGCCACGACGCTCATGTCGCAGTCGGGCGTGGCGTGTACGCCGAGCAGCGAACCGTCGCTGATCGACATCACGAAGACGCTGCCCTCCTCCATCGCCACCATGGTCTGCTTGACCCCGCCGCCGTCCATCAGGCGGGCGGCGCCGATGGTCAGGCTGCCGATGCCGGAGACGATGGTGGCCAGGTCGGCGCTGGAGCCGCGCGGCCCGTCAGGACGGCCGGCTTCGGCGGCGGCCGTCGTGCTCTGCTGGGCGGCCGGGTCGGACGAGAGCAGCAGCAGGCCGTCGGAGGAGACGACGGCGACCGAGCGGACGCCGGGTACCTCCTCCACCAGATTCCCCAGCAGCCATTGCAGGTTGCGGGCTTCCGTGCTCAGTCCGAACGTTCCCGTCGCAGTCAACTGCGTGCCTCCTCGACTGTGTCCCCCGTCAACTCCTCTGTACGTGCGGTCCTCGCGGCATCTATCCGCGCCGTGTCGATCTCCGCCTCCACGTCGCGGCGCCCGGCCTTGGCGCCCTGGTGGAAGCCGCCGAGGCGGCGGCGCAGGGCCTCCGCGTCCACGCCGCCCTGCCGGGGGGCGGTGGCGGCACCGGCCGGGCGGACCACCTGCGGGGTGCGCTTGGGCAGGCCCTTGTCGGTGATCCGCTCCCACTGGGCGGGGCGCGGGCCGGGAACCTGTTCGTCGGTGACCGGCTCGTCGGTGACCGGCTGGTCGGTGACCGGCTGGCCGATGAGCGGCTCGGCGGTGGCCGGCTGTTCGGTGAACGGCGGGGCGGTGACCGGCTGGTCAGTGTCCGGCTCGGCGGTGGCCGGCTGGTCCGTGAACGGCTCGTCGGCGACGCGGCCGTGGGCGTCCGGCTCCGGCGGCGGGTCGGGCAGCCGGACCTGGAGCGTGGTCTCGGAGACCGACGCGCCCTGGGCGGCCGGCTCGGGCTCCTCGTACGCCGGCTCCGGAGTCGGTTCCGGGTCCTGGTGAGACGCCGGCTCGGGGGCCGGCTCCCGGGTCTGCTCGGGAGTCGACTCCCGGGGCGTCCCCGCGTCCCTCGCCGCGTCCCCCTCCGCCGCGAGGAACGCCCGCTCCGCCGCCTCCACGAGCGGGTCGCGGTTCCGGGACGGCAGCGTGTTGGAGTTGGCCTCCGCGGCCGAGCCGGGCAGCTGGATCACGGGCGCCGCGCCCGCCACCCGTACCGGCTCCGTCACGGTGGTCGGCGGGGCGGTGGGGAGCAGGGCCCGCGGCAGGACCACGACGGCCGCCGTGCCGCCCGGCTTCTGCTCGCGCAGCTCGACGCGGACGCCGTGGCGGGCGGCGAGCATGGCGATGACGCGCATGCCGAGGCCCTCGCCGTCGAAGGCGGCCGGATCGGCCTCGGCCAGCCGCCCGTTGAGTTCGGCGAGGCGGGACGGGGTCACGCCGATGCCCGCGTCCTGCACGGAGAGCATCACCTCGCCGGACTCCAGGAGCCAGCCGGAGAGCTGGACCTCCGCGTCGGGCGGCGAGAAGGAGGTGGCGTTCTCCAGGAGTTCCGCGATCAGGTGGCTTAGGTCGTCCGCGGCGAACCCGGCGATCTGGGCGTGCGGCGGCAGCGACTGGATCGTGACCCGCTCGTACCGCTCGATCTCGCTGACGGCGGCGCGCAGCACGTCGACGAGCGGGACGGGCCCGGCGTGGCCGTGGACGTGCTCGTGCCCGGCGAGGACGAGCAGGTTCTCGCTGTGGCGGCGCATGACGGTCGCCATGTGGTCGAGCTT
Source organism: Streptomyces exfoliatus (assembly GCF_000725545.1). Classification (GTDB taxonomy): domain Bacteria; phylum Actinomycetota; class Actinomycetes; order Streptomycetales; family Streptomycetaceae; genus Streptomyces; species Streptomyces exfoliatus. Next base: position 251,550 of record NZ_JNZP01000018.1, read on the forward strand.
GAAGAGGGTCGCGAGGCGGTCCGGGTCCTGCTCGCGCTCCTCCAGCTTCTCGATGACGCCGAGCTGCCGCTCGACGAGCCCGAGGCTGCGCAGCGAGAGGTTGACGAAGGTGTGGTGGACGGTACTCCTGAGCCGTTCGAGGTCGGCGGTGAGGAGGGCGACCCGGCCCTGGAGTTCGGCGCGCTGGGTGGCCAGCTCGGCGCCGAGGGCGTCCTTGGCGGAGGTGAGGTCGGCCTGCCCCGCGGTGAGCCGCTCGGTGTGCGCGGCGAGACCGTGGAGCTTGCCGTGCAGGGTGTTGAGGGAGCGGACGACCTGCGCGAACTCGTCGTTGCGGCCGGTGAAGCGGACCGGCTCCTCCGTCTGCGGCGCGGGGGCGGCGGCGAGCCTGGCGGCGCCGATGCGGAGGACCGCGAGCGGCCGGGTGAGGGTGCGGGCGACGTAGGTGGAGATGCCGATCGCGACGAGCAGGCAGCCGCCGAGGAAGGCGATGCGCAGTTCGAGGGCGGTGACGTCGTCGTCGCGGAGCGCGCCGAGCCGTTCGACCCGCTCGGCGGCGAGGGCGGACTCGACGCCTCGCATCTGCTCGACGCGGGCGGAGAGGGCGGACTCCAGGCCGGCCCGGTCGGTCTCGCGCTCGGTCTCCGTGAGGCGGGGCTGGTCGGTGAGGGAGGCGAGGAGGCGTTCGGCGCTCTTGACGTCGGGTCCGGCGACGGTGGCGGCGAGGGAGTCGCGGGCGGTGGAGCCGGCGGCCTGGTCGAAGTCGCCCAGGGCGGCGAGTTCACGGACCCTGGCCTGCTGGGCGGCGGCGGTGAGGGCGTCGCGGGCCCGCTCGGCCTCCGCGGTGCCTTCGGGGACGTCGGGGACGTAGGTGCCGGTCTCGGGGTCGTAGTGGACGTCCCCGGTGGGCTCGGGCTGTGCCACGGAGAGCGCGGCGAGGAGCAGGCCGCGGGTGGCGGAGGCCTGTTCGACGGCGCGGCCGAGGGCGGCCGGGGCGCGGGTGGCCTCGGTGAGCGCGGTGTCGGAGGCGCGGGGCGGGGTCTCGTCGGCCAGTTCGTCGGCGAGGGCCTGGAGCTTGGTGATGACCTCGGAGTACGCCCGGTGGGCCTCCAGGGCCGTGCCCTTGCCGGTGAGGGCGGCGCGGCGGACGGAGGGGACTCCGGCGAGGTCACGGCGGAGTTCGGCGGATGCGGCGGGCCGGATCTCGTCGATCTGCCGGTCGACCCGGGTGGACCGGACGCTGGTGACCTGGCGCTTGTCCTTGGCGTCGCCGCTCTGGGCGTCCCGGCCGGCGGCGATGTACGCGACGACCTCGTCGCGCTCGTCGGCGAGGGAGTGGGCCAGGGTGACGGCCTGCCGGTCGAGTTCGGCGAGGGTGACCAGTCGCTGGGAGTCGGTGAGCTGGGTGGAGGCGGCGAGGACCGCGGGGGCTCCGGCGGCGAGGACGGTGACGCCGACGAGGGCGACGCCGGCGACCAGCCGGTTGCGGACGCGCTTCGAACGGCCGGTGGGGGCCTGTACGGAGGGCGCGCTGCCGGGGGTGGTGACGCTTCCGGAAACGGGGTCACCGGAGGGGGCGTTGCCGTGGGGCGCCGTGGCGGCGCTCGCGTCCGGGGTCGGGATCACACCGGGGGTCTGGCTCCGCGCGCCGTTCTTGCTCCGAGGCCGCTTCATCTGCACCGGTGCTCGCATTCTTGACTCGTCCAGCCACAAAGCAGAGGTGACGGCCGGTCACATGGAGCGCCCCCACCCCTGGTACGGCTTCCGACCATTCCAGCGCTTCTGGGAAGGGGGCGTGCATCGGCCGCTCCGCCACCCGAACGAGTGAACAACACTCATGAGTTGGCGAACAACTTCTCCGGGCGGGCGCGAGGGGCCCCGGAGGGCCCCCGGTTGGATCTTCCGCGCGGGCTTTGGCAAGATGCCCGCCCGCAGCTCCACGGAAGTGCCCGTTCCGCCTCTCGAACCGCCCTCGCCGGGTTGGTACAGGCCATTTACGGTCATTTGCAGGTCTCGTGAAGGAGTGCACCGGGCCGGGCACACTGGTCGCCATGCGCAGTGAAGCCGCCTCCCTCCCCGGCAGCCCCGAACGCCCCAACGAGGACTGGGTGGCCACCGCCCTGCCCGCCTCGGGCAGCGGCGGGACCGTCGTCCTCCTCGACGGCGTCACACCACCGGCGGGTGATGACGGTTGTGTGCACACCGTGCCGTGGTTCACCGCGCGACTGGGCGGGGCTTTGACCGAACTGTCCGCTTCCCGACCGGACATGCCCCTGCCGGAGATCCTCTCCGTCGCAATCCGGCGCACCGCGGACGCCCACCGGAGCACCTGTGACCTTTCTCACGTACGTACGCCCCAGGCAACCGTGGTGCTCGTCCGCTGGGACGAGACCCGGGTCGAACACCTCGTCCTGTCCGACTCCGTCCTCCTCCTGGAGTCCCCGGACGGGTCGGTACGGGCCGTGCTCGACGACCGGCTCGACCGGGTGCCGGTAGAGGTCCTGCGGTCCCTGGCGGCGACGGACCGGCTGCGGAACCGGGAGGGCGGCTTCTTCACCGCGGCGGCCGATCCGGCGGTCGCGGGGCGGGCGGTGACGGGGACGACCCCGCGCGCGGAGGTACGGTCCCTGGCCGCGCTCACGGACGGGGCGAGCCGCTGGGTGGACCTGTTCGGCGAGGGCGACTGGACGGACTGCCACCGCGTCCTGCGCAAGGAGGGGCCGCTCGGCCTGCTCCGCCGGGTGCGCGCCCTGGAGGCGGCGGACGGGGAGGCGGGTGGGGTGCGCCGCTGGAAGCGGCACGACGACGCCACGGCCGCCTACGCGGAACTGCCCGCTCCCTGAGCGGTCACCCCTCGAACCGGACGTTGAAGTGGTTCAGGAGCCGGGCGAGTTCGGCGACCTCGGCGCGGTCCCAGTCGGTGAGCTTGCGGACGTACCGCTCGCGCCGGGCGTCACGTACGCGCCGGAACCGCCGGCGGCCCTCCTCGGTGAGCCGGACCAGCGAGGCGCGCCCGTCGGCGGGGTCGGGGTCGCGGGCGACGAGCCCGAGGTCCTCGAGGGCGCGGAGCTGGCGGCTCATGGTGGCCTTGCCGACGCCGAAGTACCCGGCGAGTTCGGTGGCCCGCTGGGGGCCGGTGTCGTCGAGGCGTACGAAGAGGCCGTAGGCGGCGGGCTCCAGCTCCGGGTGGACCTCCCTGGCCATCTCGCCGGACTGGGCGCGCGCCCGCCGCAGGAAGACCGCCAGCTCGCGTTCGAGCGCGAGGAACTCCGGGTCGACGGCACCGGCGGAGGGGGTGCCCGGCCCGGCGGGCGGCTCGACCGCTGCCGCGGGCGGCTCTCCCGCGCGCACGCCGGCGGGCGGTGCGACCCGGTCTTCGCCTCCCGTACCGCTTCCGTGCACGTCAGCACCTCCCACGCGTTCTCCGGTGACTCCCCGCGGCTTTCCGGCCGCTGAAAGTTTCTGCCGGCCGAGGCCATCGCCGCAGCTCCTTCAGTATTTCGCAGGAGTAGACCAACGGCGGTATCCGGGCCCCCTTCCGCCGCCCGGGTCTACGTGCGTAGCGTCATCTCCGGCCTCGCCGATGACATGTCCACACCAGAGGCTGTCGACCTCGCTCCCCCACCGATCCTTTCGGAGGCACGGAATGCGTGTGCACAGATCCGGAACGACCCTCGCCGGTGCCGCCCTCGCGGCCCTGGCCCTCCTCCTCCCCCTCGCCGGGCCCGCCGGTGCCGCCCAGGACCCGGGCGCCCGCCAGGTGCCCGAGCGGGGGTCCGCCAGCATGGGCATGGGCGTCCTCGAACACGACGGGCGCGACGGCGCGCCGGGCGGCATCTCGATCCAGGCCGTCCAGACGGAAGGCGTGGACGTCTCCAGCCACCAGGGCAACGTCGCCTGGTCCACGCTGTGGAACAGCGGCGTCAAGTGGGCCTACGTCAAGGCGACGGAGGGCACCTACTACAAGAACACCTACTTCGCGCAGCAGTACAACGGCTCGTACAACGTCGGCATGATCCGCGGCTCGTACCACTTCGCGACCCCGGACACGACGACCGGCGCCGCCCAGGCCGACTACTTCGTCAACAACGGCGGCGGCTGGTCGAAGGACGGCAGGACGCTGCCCGGCGTGCTCGACATCGAGTGGAACCCGTACGGGGCGACCTGTTACGGCAAGACCCAGGCCGGGATGGTGGCCTGGATCCGCGACTTCGTGAACCGCTACAAGTACCGCACCGGCCGGGACGCCGTGATCTACACGGCGACCAGCTGGTGGACGCAGTGCACCGGCAACTACTCCGGCTTCGGGTCGACCAACCCGCTGTGGGTCGCGCGGTACGCCTCCACGGTGGGCGAACTCCCGGCCGGCTGGCTGTACTACACGATGTGGCAGTACACCTCCTCCGGCCCGACGGTCGGCGACCACAACCACTTCAACGGCGACCTCTCGCGCGTGCAGGCGCTCGCGAACGGCTGACGCCCCCGCTGCTCCGAAGCGGTCCCCGGTGGGCGGCACCCCGGGGGCCGCTTCGGCTTTCCCGGTCCACCCCCTTGCCTATTGGTATGGACCAATGCGAGGCTCTTCGACGATCGCACGGAGTTCAACTTCCTTGCGGTCAGCGCGCGTTGCTCGTCCCGTCCTCCCCCACGCACGAGAGAGAGCCCCCGCATGCCGTCCTCCCGCCGTACCGCCACCGGCGTCGCCGCCCTGTCCGCCGCGGCCGCACTCGTCAGCCTCACCCCCACCACCGCGAGCGCCCACGGGGCCGTCTTCAACCCCGTCAGCCGGGTGGCCGCCTGTTACGCCGAGGGCCCCGAGACGCCCAGGTCCCAGGTCTGCAAGGACCTCGTCGCCGACTCCGGCACCCAGCCGCTCTACGACTGGAACGAGGTCAACATCGCGAACGCCGCGGGGCAGCACCAGGCCCTCATCCCGGACGGCAAGCTCTGCTCGGCCAACCGCGAGAAGTACCGCGCCCTGGACTGGGCGCGCACCGACTGGCCCGCGACGGCGGTCACCGCGGGCTCCTTCGACTTCAAGGTCCGGGTGACGGCCGCCCACTCCGGCACGATGACCGTCTACCTCACCAAGCCCGGCTTCGACCCCACGCAGCCGCTGAAGTGGTCGGACCTCGACGCGACCCCCGTCGCGGTGTACGCCACCCCCCGCACCGCGACCGACGGCTACTACGCCTTCACGGGCAACCTGCCCGCCCGTACGGGACGGCACATCGTCTACAAGGTGTGGCAGCGCAACGACAGCCCCGAGGCCTTCTACAGCTGCTCGGACGTCACCTTCGGAACCGGGACGGCCGCGCGGGCCCAGGCCCCGACCGAGGCGAAGATCGCGGCCGGCGCCGAGCTGTCCACCGTGAGCCACGCGGGCCACGGCGGCGACGAGCAGGCGCCGGCCCTCTCCGCCGGGACGGCCGAGGCCCCCTCCTCGCCGCTTCCCCTGGCCCTCGCGGGCGCGGGCGCCCTCACCGCCTTCGCGGCGGGCAGCCTGCTGATCGGCCGCCGCCGGAACCCGTCCGCCTCCTAGGGCCTGCGAGACAGGCCTCAGGAGACGGACGTCCCGAGCGGGAAGAGGGCGGTGAGCCGGGGGATCGCCACCCCCTCCTGACGAGCCCCGCGGAGCTCGTCGTCCTCTTCCCACTCCCCCGCGGCCTCGGCCGCCGCCTCCGCCTCCTCCACCGCGTCGAGGAACTCCTCGCCGTCGTCGTCCTCCTGGCCGGTCAGCTCGTCGTACGCGTCCTGGGCGACGTAGTCGAGCTCCTCCCACTCCGGCCACTCGTCGTCGTGCCAGTCGTCACGGGGCCGCCCCACCAGGAGCCGGATCCCCGGCACGTCGGCCAGCGCGTCGGGGTCGGCGAGGACCGACTCGTACACCTTGCGGCCCTGCGCCACCAGCCAGAGCGTGAAGTAGTGGAAGCCGTCGTCGGTGCAGGAGCCGCTCTCGACGCGGTCCGCCGCGGTCCACACCCCCTTGGTGTCGGCGGCCTCGCACGCCCGCTCCAGCCGTACCTGGAACTCCGCGCTCTCGGTGGCGGGCCGCAGCAGCAGCTGCTCACCCAGCCACTCCAGCCGCTCGTCCCGGTCGCCGGGACGGCGGCTCAACTCGTCGATGAGAGCCCAGAAGGCGTCGTCGTTCATGCGTACGAGCATGACACTTCGCACCGACAACTCGGTACGGCGGAGCGGGGTGCCCGCCAGGGACACCCCGCTCCGCCGTACCGAGCCCTTCGAGAAGCCGCGTGTGGAGCCGTAAGGGGTTACGCCGCCACGCCCACCGGCACCGCCGCCGGCGCCAGTGCGATCTCCAGTACCTGCCGGACGTCCGTCACCGGGTGGACCTCCAGCTTCTCCAGGATCTCGGCCGGGACGTCGTCCAGGTCGGCCTCGTTCCGCTTGGGGATCACGACCGTCGTGATGCCCGCCCGGTGCGCGGCGAGCAGCTTCTGCTTCACCCCGCCGATCGGCAGGACCCGGCCGGTGAGGGAGACCTCGCCGGTCATGGCCACGTCCGTGCGGACCTGTCGGCCGCTCAGGAGCGAGGCGAGTGCGGTCGTCATGGTGACGCCCGCGCTCGGCCCGTCCTTGGGGACCGCGCCCGCCGGGAAGTGGATGTGCACGCCCCGGTCCTTCAGGCCGGTGACGGGCAGCTCCAGTTCCGCGCCGTGCGAACGGAGGAAGGAGAGCGCGATCTGCGCCGACTCCTTCATCACGTCGCCCAGCTGGCCGGTGAGGGTGAGGCCGGCGGCGCCGGTCTCCGGGTCGGCGAGGGACGCCTCGACGAAGAGGACGTCACCGCCCGCGCCCGTCACGGCGAGCCCGGTGGCGACACCCGGCACCGCGGTGCGGCGCTCCGCCGGGTCCTGCGCGGACTCCGGCACGTGGTGCGGCCGCCCGATGAGTTCCCGCAGGTTGTCCGGTGCGACCGTGAAGGGCAGTTCGCGGTCGCCCAGTTCGTGCTGGGCGGCGACCTTGCGGAGCAGCCGGGAGATGGACCGCTCCAGGGTGCGGACGCCCGCCTCACGGGTGTACTCGCCGGCCAGCTTGCGCAGGCTCGCGTCCGTCAGGACGACCTCGCCGGGCTCCAGGCCCGCCCGCTCCAGCTGCCGGGGCAGCAGGTGGTCGCGGGCGATGACGACCTTCTCGTCCTCGGTGTAGCCGTCGAGCCTGACCAGTTCCATGCGGTCGAGAAGGGCCTCGGGGATGGCTTCGAGGACGTTGGCGGTGGCGAGGAAGACGACGTCGGAGAGGTCGAGTTCGACCTCCAGGTAGTGGTCGCGGAAGGTGTGGTTCTGCGCCGGGTCGAGGACTTCGAGGAGGGCCGCCGCGGGGTCGCCGCGGAAGTCGGAGCCGACCTTGTCGATCTCGTCGAGGAGGACGACCGGGTTCATGGAGCCGGCCTCCTTGATGGCGCGTACGATCCGGCCGGGCAGCGCGCCGACGTACGTGCGCCGGTGGCCGCGGATCTCCGCCTCGTCCCGTACGCCGCCGAGGGCGACCCGGACGAACTCGCGTCCCATCGCGTGCGCGACGGACTCGCCGAGGGAGGTCTTGCCGACGCCGGGCGGGCCGACGAGGGCGAGTACGGCTCCGCCGCGGCGACCGCCGACGACGCCGAGGCCCCGCTCGGAGCGGCGCTTGCGCACGGCCAGGTACTCGGTGATCCGTTCCTTCACGTCGTCCAGGCCCGCGTGCTCGGCGTCGAGGACGGCGCGGGCGCCGCGGATGTCGTACCGGTCCTCCGTGCGCGCGTTCCAGGGCAGTTCGAGGACGGTGTCGAGCCAGGTGCGGATCCAGGAGCCCTCGGGGGACTGGTCGCTGGACCGCTCCAGCTTCTCGACCTCCTTGAGGGCGGCCTCCCTGACCTTCTCGGGCAGGTCGGCGGCCTCCACGCGGGCGCGGTAGTCGTCGGACTCGTCGCCCTCGGCCTCGCCGTTGAGGTCGCGGAGTTCCTTGCGGACGGCTTCGAGCTGGCGGCGGAGCAGGAACTCGCGCTGCTGCTTGTCGACGCCTTCCTGGACGTCCTTGGCGATGGTCTCGGCGACGTCCTGCTCGGCGAGGTGCTCGCGGAGCTGGGCGGTGGCGAGCTTGAGGCGGGCGACCGGGTCGGCGGTCTCCAGGAGCGCGACCTTCTGCTCGACGGTGAGGAAGGGCGAGTAGCCGGCGTTGTCGGCGAGGGCGCCGACGCCGTCGATCTGCTGGACGCGGTCGACGACCTGCCAGGCGCCGCGCTTCTTGAGCCAGCTGGTGGCGAGTGCCTTGTACTCCTTGACCAGGTCGGTGACCTGGCCGGGCAGCGGGTCGGGCAGGGTCTCCTCGACGGTGCTGCCCTCGACCCACAGGGCCGCGCCGGGCCCGGTCGTACCGGCGCCGATGCGCACCCGTCCGAGGGCGCGGATGAGCGCGCCGGGGTCGCCGTCGGAGAGGCGGCCGACCTGCTCGACGGTGCCGAGGACGCCGGTGGCGGCGTAGGTCCCGTCGACGCGGGGCACGAGCAGCACCCGGGGCTTTCCGGTGCCGGAGCGGGCGGCGGCCTGGGCGGCTTCGACGGCGGCGCGTACGTCGTTGTCGGAGAGGTCCAGGGGTACCACCATCCCGGGCAGCACGACCTCGTCGTCGAGCGGCAGTACGGGCAGTGTGAGCAGCACGGACGGCTTGGACTCAGAAGCCATGATCTCCCCTTCGGCAGTCAAGTTGAGCTATGTGGACTCAATGCACCTGAGCCGATGAATGTTCCCGGACGCGCGTTCGCTCTGAGCGATCACTTCCCCACCAGGCGCGTTCAGGGCCTGTAATGCCTCTATGGATATGGCATCTATTACATCGGCGTGGGTGGCGGGCTGGACGGTGTCCCGGGGCACCCCGGCCGCCGTCCCCGAGCCCTGGGGCTACCGGATCGACGTGGGCCTCGCCCGGCACGTCGTACGGCACGTCCTGCCCGCCCCCGACGCGGCCTCCGTCGGCGCGCTCTGCGCCCGGCTCACCGCCCCGTACAGCTGGCTCAAGATCATGGCGGGCCCCGAGGAGGCGGCCTCGTGGATCACCGAGGGATGGACGGTCCCCGACGACCCGGGCTTCATGATGGTCAAGCCGCTCGACCCCGGCGCCCGGCCCGCGCCGCCGGAGGGGTACGCACGGACCACCGAGGTCAGGGACGGCGTCATCCGGGTCCGCGTCCTCGCCCCCGACGGCACCCTCGCCGCGCGCGGCCAGATCGCCCCGACGGGCTCCACCGCCGTCGCCGACCAGATCGAGACCGACCCCGCGCACCGGCGGCGCGGCCTCGGCGCCAACGTCATGCGCACCCTGGAGGCCGCCGCCGCCCAGGCGGGCGCCGAGACCGGGGTGCTCTCCGCGACCACGGACGGCCTCGCGCTGTACGACTCGCTGGACTGGCGCTACCGGGGCCCGCTCACGGGCATCGTCCGGGCGGAGGAGATCTGACCGCCCGGACGCGGACTCCTCCCCTCCGGCTGCGCGGGGGCGTTCGCCCGTGCATGCTCGGTCCATGACACGAGCTGGACGAGCCGTACGAGCCCTGCCTCCCGTACGGGCGAGGCGGCGCGGCGCCCTGCTCCTCGTGGCGGCCCTCGTCCTCGGCGGCGCCGCCGGCGCGAGCGGCTGCGGTCCCGGGACCCCGCCCGCGCCCGGCGGACCCGCGTCGGGCGTCAGCACGCCGCCCGCGCCGACCACCCCGGCCGGGACGGTCGCGCCTCCCGATGGACCGGAGGAGCCACAGGGGCAGGAGGTCCTCGTCGAGGTGGTCGTCAACGGCGGCCTCGCCGGTGTCCGCAACCAGCTGGTCGTCCACCACGACGGCACCTGGACCAGCCGGTCCGGCACGAAGCCACCCCGCACCGGCCGCATGACCCCCGCCGAGGCCGCGGAACTGCGGGCCGCGCTCGAAGACCCCGCCTACGCGCGCGTACCGGGCCGGCCGACCGGCGCCCCGCTCCCGGACGGCTTCCAGTACTTCATCACCTACCGCCACCGCCTCGTCGTCGCGGACGACGGCGAACGCCCGCCCGCCCTCCAGCGCGTCTTCGACGCCCTCCCCGAGGGCGGGCCGCCCACCGGCCCGTGAACCGTTCGGGGTCCGCCCGGCGATAGAGAGGGCGTGAGACTGTCGCGCCCCACAGGGGGAGGCCCCTCAGGGGGCGACGAAGACGAGGCCGACGCGGCCGACGACGCGGCGCTGCTGCGCGCGGTCGCCCGGGGGGACACCGAGGCGCTCGCCGTCCTCTACGACCGGCACGCCGGCTGGCTGCACGCGCGCCTGGCCCGCCGCTGCCCCGACGAGGAGACCGTGAGGGAGGTCCTGCAGGACACCTTCGTCACCGTCTGGCGCTCGGCCGGCGGCCACCGCGGCCGGGGCGAGGCCGGCGGCTGGCTGTGGGTGATCGCCGCCCGGCGCCTGGTGGACGCCCAGCGGGCCCGGGCCCGCGCCGAACGGGCCGCCGCACACGCCGCCACCCACGCCGCCGCACACGTCACCGCTCAGGCCGGTGCACACGCCTCCGCGCACGCCGCGTTCCCCGCGCCGCCGGTCGTCGCGCCCTCCGCCGAGGAGCGGGTCCTCGCGGGCCTGGAGTACGCGGAGGTCGGCGCCGCCCTCGACCGGATCTCGCCCGAACTCGCCGAGGTCCTCCGGGCCACCGTCGTCGACGGCCTGACGACGCGCGAGACGGCCCGTCTCCTCGGCATACCCGAGGGCACCGTCAAGACCCGCGCCCTGCGCGCCCGCCGCGAGCTGCGCGCCGCCCTCGCCGCCGGGCACCCCGGGGGCCCGCACGCCCTGGGAGGCACCGCATGACGACACCGCGACCCGAAGCCCGTGCCACGCCCGGGCCCGGACCCCGACCCGAACCCGGCCCCGTACCTTCACGCGACGCCGGCTCCCCTCGACCCCCCTGGCACGTCACCGACGCCCTGGCGCTGCGGTACGCGGAGGGCAGCGCCCCCGAGACGGACGCCTGGTCCCTGGAGAAGCACGTCGAGTCCTGCACGCCCTGCGCGGCCCGTGTGTCGGCCGCCGTCCGCGCGAGCGCCGCCGGCCCCGTACTCGCGGCCGTCCGCGCCGAGCTCCTGACCTCGCTGGGCCACCGGCCCGCCCCCGTGCCCGTTTCCGCGTCCGTCTCCGCGTCCACCCCCGTGCCCGTGTCCGCCGGAAGAAGCCCCCTCGGAAGGTGGGCGCGGCTGTGGTGGGCCGTCGGGCCCGCCCTCCGGGGGTCCTGGGTGGTGGCCGTGGTCCTCGTCGTCGGCGGGGCCTTCGGTCTCGCCCACGGAGCCGGGTTCCAGGGAGCGGGCAGCCTGCTCCTCGCGGTCTCCCCGATCCTTCCGCTCGCCGGTGTCGCCGTCTCGTACGGACGGCACGCCGACCCGCTGTACGAGATCACCGCCGCCACGCCCTCGGGCGGACTGCGGCTGCTGCTCACCCGTACCGCCGCCGTGCTCGCCGTGTGCGTACCGCTGCTGACGGCGGGCGCGGCGCTGCTGCCGCGGGTGGCCGGGTTCCCGGGGGCGGCGGCCTGGCTGCTTCCCGGCCTGGCGCTGACCCTGGCCGCCCTCGCGCTCGGCTCCTTCGTCGGCTGCCGGGCGGCGGCCGCGACGCTCGGCGGCGGCTGGCTGCTCGCCGTGACGGGCCCCCTCCTCGCGGGGCCGGACGCGGCCGACGCGGGAGCCGCGGTGCTCGCCTCGTATTTGTCCGGCTCCGCCGCGCAAGGGGGGTGGGCCGCCGCCGCGCTCGCCTGTGCGGCCCTCCTCGTGCTGCGGCGCCGTTCCTTCGACCACCTGGAGCCCCGATGAACCCCTCGCCCGCCGTCGCGGTGACCGGACTGACCGTCCGCCACCGCCGTACCGTCGCACTCGACCGGCTCGATCTGTCCCTGGGGCCCGGCGTGCACGGACTGCTCGGCCCGAACGGAGCCGGGAAGACCTCCCTCATCCGGGTCCTCGCGACCGTCGCCGCGCCTTCCTCCGGCCGGGTGGAGCTGCTCGGCGGAGATGTCGCGAGCCACCGCGACCGGACCGGTATCCGGCGCAGGCTCGGCTATCTGCCGCAGGAGTTCGGCTACTACCCGTCCTTCACGGTGCGCGAGTTCGTCGCGTACGTGGCCTGGCTCAAGGAGCTGCCGGCCGACCGGGTCCCGGCGGCGGTGGAGCGCGCGGTGCGGCGGGTCGGCCTCGCCGACCGGATCGACGCGAGGATGAAGACGCTGTCCGGCGGCATGGTCCGGCGTGCCGGGATCGCCCAGGCCATCGTGAACGATCCCGACCTCCTGCTGCTCGACGAGCCGACCGCCGGCCTCGACCCGGAGCAGCGGGTCGACTTCCGTGAGCTGCTGCGCGAGTTGGGCCGGGAGACGACGGTGGTGGTCTCCACGCACCTGGTGGAGGACGTGGCCGCCGCCTGCACCGATGTCGCCCTCATCGAGGCGGGGCGGCTCGCCTTCCAGGGCACCACGGCCGAACTGACCTCACTCGGCGGGGAGTCCGGCGCGCCGGACGACTCCACGACCCACGCCGTCGAACGCGGCTACACGGCGGCCCTGCGCGTCCACCGGGCGTCCGGCGTCCACCGGGCGTCCGGCACCCACCCGAAGGAGGCGCTCCGGTGACCACCACCCTCGTCCCCCCGCCCCGCACCGACGGAGCCACGCCCACACGGGCCGCCTCCCCGCTCCGCACCGAGCTGCGGCGCGGGCTCGGCCCCTGGACCGGGGCCGCCGTCGCCGTCACCGTCCTCGTCACGATGTACGGCAAGGCTCCCGACTGGCAGGGCCGCTGGGCCGACGCCACGAACATGCTGCACGTCGTCGCAGGGCTGCTCGCCGGGCCGCTCGCGCTCGCGGCGGGCGGCTGGCAGGGCGGCCGGGACCGGCGGCGCGGGACGACGGACCTGTGGGAGTCCGTGCCCCGCTCGCCCCTGCGCCGCCTGTTCGTCGCGGTCGCGCCGTCCGCGCTCTGGCCGGCCGCCGGGCTGCTGCTCGCCGACGCCGTCTGTCTCCTCATGACCTGGCCGTACGTCTCCGCGGGCCGCCCGTACCTGGAGCTCGTCGCCGCCGACGTGGTCGCCGTCGCCGCCCTCGGGGCGCTCGGCCATGTCGTCGGGCGGGTCGTCCGCCGGCGCCTCACGGCCCCGCTCCTGGGGATCGTCGGGTACCTCGGCCTGGCCGTGAGCGCCTACCGGGAGGGCCCGGTGCGCTGGCTCGGTCCCGCCGGCGAGCACCAGTTCTTCTGGGACCGGCCGGTGTGGTGGTTCGGGCCGGTGTCGATGGCGTGGACGGCGGGGATCGCCCTCGCCGTGCTCCTCGCGTACGGGCTGCGCGGGACCCGGCTGCTCCCGGTCGCCCTCGTGCCGCTGGCCGTGGCGGTCGCCGCCGCCGGCCTGATCCTGCGCCTGCCGGGGGACGAGGGGCCGTGGCGCCATGACCCGGCCCTGGCCCGGTGGGTGTGCGACGACGGCGCCCCGCAGGTGTGCCTGACGGCCGTGGACGAGAGCCTGCTGCCGGACGTGTCGGCGGCCCTCTCCCCGTTGAACGCCCGCGTCAAGGGGCTGCCCGGCGCCCCGGTCCGCTGGGTGAGCGGCCCGGGCGGTCCCGCCCGGGCGGGTGACGTCGCCCTGCCCAGCACGGAGAGGGAGGCGGTGCGCGGCCGGCTCGTGCGCGCCGATCTGTATCTGAACTCGGCCGTGAACTGGCTGTTCTCGGACACCTGCCAACCCGGCGACGGCACGGGCCCGAACGCCGAGCGGGCGAGCGCCATCCACCTCGCCGTCAGCGAGTGGCTGGCGCCCACCCCTGACGACTACGGCCCCGATCCCACCGCCGCCCGGCCGTACATCGACCGGCTCACCGCCAAGTCCCCCGCCGAGCAGCGCGACTACCTCGCCCGCTACCTGGCTGCGGACAGCTGCCACCCGGACGAGGTGCCGGTCCCGTGAGGCTCTATCTGCGCTCCCGTGCGCTGCCCGGCACGCTCGCCGCTCTCGCCGGCGCAGCGGCGGTCGCCGCCTGGGCGGCCCGGTGGCTGGTCTCCCTGCCCGGCTTCGACCACACGGCCCGCCTCCCGGTCGTCGTCTTCGGCCCGCTGTTCGCCGCGGCGGCGGTCGGGGCGAGCCTGCACGCGCCGAGCGACGAGCTGGACCGTACGGCGGTCCGCGCGTGGTGGCCCCGCCGCCTCGCCCACGCGCTGGCCCCGACCGTGCTCGCCGTCGCCCTGTTCGCCCTCGCGCTGCCGGGGCACGCGGAGGCGTACGGGGCGCCCGCCGCGGTACGGAACACGCTCGGGCTCGTGGGGCTGACGGCGGGCGCCGCCGTGGTCGTCGGCGCCCGGCTGAGCTGGCTGCCGCCGACCTTCCTCGTCGGCGCGGTCTACCTCGCGGCCCCCTCGGAGCCGGGCGGTGCGGCGCAGTGGTGGGCGTGGGTGATGCAGCCGGGTTCGCAGGGCGGCGCGTGGACGGTGGCGGTTGCCGTCTTCGTGGCGGGTACGTGTGCGTACGGGTGGCGGGGTGCGCGGTACGTGACCGGCGGATCCTGAGGAAATCCAGGATCCGTGACCCCGCGGCTTCGTAACGTGTGGTGGACGACCACGACACGACAAGAACGGACGGAGTGACGAACGATGTCGGAAACCGTGACCCTCGACCGCCGGGAAGGGCCGTACGGAGAAGTGGTGCTGCGCCGCCGCGACGAGCACTACGAGATCATCGCCAACGGCACCTTCCTGATGGACACCTCCGACGGGCGCTCCGAGCGGCTTCTGATCGACGCGGCCCTGGCCGCACTGCCCGAGCAGACGCGCGCCGGCGCCTCCGTCCTGGTCGGCGGCCTCGGCGTGGGCTTCTCGCTCGCGCATGCCGCCGCCGAGCCCCGCTGGGGCCGGATCGCCGTCGCCGAGCGTGAGGGGGCGATCATCGACTGGCACCGGCAGGGGCCGCTCGCCTCGATCTCCGGGAGGGCGCTCGCCGATCCGAGGACGGTGATCCTGCACACGGACCTCGTGGAGTACCTCCGTACCTCGTCGGACACCTATGACGCTCTCTGTCTGGACATCGACAACGGCCCGGACTGGACGGTGACCGAGGACAACGAATCCCTGTACTCCGCCGAGGGGTTGGCCACCTGTGCGGCCCGTCTGAATCCGGGCGGAGTGCTCGCCGTGTGGTCCGCCCAGCCGTCCGGCGATTTCGAAGAGTCGTTGCGGAATGCCGGATTCAGCGCGGTACGGACCGAAGAGATCCCCGTTGCCCGGGGCGTCCCCGACGTGGTGCACCTCGCCGTCCGTCCCGGATAGCCGCTGAACAGCTCCTGGATAGCCGGGACGCCGCCGGTACCTCTAGGCTGCTGAGCCGACATCGGCGACGCGAGGCGGGGCAATGGAGCAGACACACACCACTCACCACGGTGCGGCGGCCACTCCGGGGGCTCAGCGACGTGTCCTGGTGGTCGAGGACGACGCGACGATCGTGGAGGCGATCTCCGCGCGGCTGCGCGCCGAGGGCTTCCTCGTGCAGACCGCGACCGACGGCCCCGCCGCCGTGGACGCGGCCGAGGCCTGGCAGCCGGACCTGATGGTCCTGGACGTGATGCTGCCCGGTTTCGACGGCCTGGAGGTGTGCCGCCGGGTCCAGGCCCAGCGCCCCGTCCCGGTCCTCATGCTGACCGCCCGCGACGACGAGACCGACATGCTGGTCGGCCTCGGCGTCGGGGCGGACGACTACATGACCAAGCCGTTCTCGATGCGCGAGCTGGCCGCCCGGGTGCACGTCCTGCTCCGCCGGGTGGAGCGGGCCGCGCTCGCGGCGGTCACCCCGCGCAGCGGCATCCTGCGGCTGGGCGAGCTGGAGATCGACCACGCGCAGCGCCGGGTCCGGGTGCGTTCCGAGGACGTGCACCTGACCCCGACGGAGTTCGACCTGCTCGTC
Source organism: Streptomyces exfoliatus (assembly GCF_000725545.1). Classification (GTDB taxonomy): domain Bacteria; phylum Actinomycetota; class Actinomycetes; order Streptomycetales; family Streptomycetaceae; genus Streptomyces; species Streptomyces exfoliatus. The sequence continues at coordinate 267,484 of NZ_JNZP01000018.1, forward strand.
TGCCTGGCGAGCACGCCCCGGGCGGTGCTCTCCCGTGAGCAGCTCCTCGCCGAGGTGTGGGACTGGGCGGACGCCTCGGGGACCCGGACGGTGGACAGCCACATCAAGGCGCTGCGCCGGAAGATCGGGGCCGAGCGGATCCGTACGGTCCACGGTGTCGGTTACGCCCTGGAGACCCCGGCGCTGTGAGCCGGCGGGGGCCCAGGGGGCCGCGGGGACGGCGAGGACCGCGAGGAGCGGGCGGCGGGGCCCCCGGGCCGCGCCGGATCGTGATCTCGATCAAGACCAAGCTCGGCGCGCTGGTCGTCGGGGCGGTCCTGCTGACCTCGTGCCTGGCCCTGGTGGCGATCCGCACGTCGACGGAGTTCCGGTACATCACGATCTTCGCGATGATCGCGACCCTGCTGATCACCCAGTTCGTGGCCCAGTCCCTGACGGCTCCCCTCGACGAGATGACGACGGTGGCCGGGACGATCTCGCGCGGCGACTTCAGCCGCCGGGTGCGGGGCGCGGACCGGCGGGACGAGCTGGGCGACCTGGCCTCGACGATCAACCGGATGGCGGACGACCTGGAGGCCGTCGACCGGCACCGCAAGGAGCTGGTCGCCAATGTGTCGCACGAGCTGCGCACGCCGATCGCCGCGCTCAGGGCCGTACTGGAGAACGTCGTGGACGGGGTGTCCGAGGCGGATCCGGAGACCATGCGGTCGGCGCTCAAGCAGACCGAACGCCTCGGCCGGCTGGTGGAGACACTGCTCGACCTGTCACGTCTCGACAACGGTGTCGTCGCACTGAGGGCGAGCCGTTTCGAGGTGTGGCCGTATCTGTCGGGGGTGCTGCGGGAGGCGAACCTGGCCGCGTCGCAGCGCGGTCTCTCGTCCACCTCGGGTCTGCACAACCGTACGGACGTGCATCTGCACCTGGACGTGTCGCCGCCCGAGCTGGTCGCGGTCGCGGACGCGGAGCGGCTGCACCAGGTGATGGCGAACCTGATCGACAACGCGGTGAAGCACTCGCCGCCGCACGGCCGGGTCACGGTCAGGGCGCGGCGCGGCCCGTATCCGGACTCGCTGGAGCTGGAGGTCGAGGACGAGGGCCCCGGCATCCCGGAGTCGGAGCGGCACAAGGTCTTCGAGCGCTTCAACCGGGGCACGGTGCCGCTGCGGCAGGGGCCGGGCAGCGACGGCGGCACGGGGCTCGGGCTCGCGATCGCCCGCTGGGCGGTGGATCTGCACGGCGGCGGGATCGGTGTGGCCGAATCCTCACGTGGGTGCCGCATCAGGGTCACCCTTCCGGGCAGCCTTCCTCCGAGAGATTGACGTAGGGTTCGAACCGGAAGAGCGCGTTCTGCGTGTACGTGAGCGGGACCTGCGTGCACGTGAGCGGGACGCGATCAGGGGTGCGGCCGAAGAGGGCCGTGCCTGCGCTTTTCCGTACCCTCACAGCAGCGGAACCACGCTTGTTTCCCGCCATTCACGGCTCCGAAACACCTCGTCAAGTGTGACTTGCGCGACGTTGGAGCGCCCGGCCTGCACCTCTCGGCCGGACAGGCGTAGCCTTTATTTCCGCTGTCCATCACCTTGTGAAGCGGAAGAGGGCGGTTGCCGCCGTGTCGTCTCAGTCCCCCAGTACCCCGAGCTCCCCGACCGACCAAGACGGGCAGGGCCAGAACCCTGCGACCGCCTTCGGTGCCAATGAGTGGCTCGTCGACGAGATCTACCAGCAGTACCTCCAGGACCCGAATTCGGTCGATCGTGCCTGGTGGGACTTCTTCGCCGACTACAAGCCCGGAGCGTCGGACACCCCGGCCGCCCCGGCACCCACCACGCAGAGCACCGGCCAGGCCGTGCCCGCCGCGACGCAGACGGGCCCCGCACAGGCCGCGCCTGCCGCTCCGGTAGCCGCCCCGGCCACCGTGCCCGCTCCGGCCGCTCCGGCCCCGGTCGCCCCGAAGCCCGCCGCGGCTCCGGTCGCCCCGGCCGCCGCGAAGCCCGCCGCCGCTCCGGCCCCGGCCAAGCCCGCTGCCGCCGCTCCGGCGACCGAGGCCCCCGCCGGCCCCGAGCTGGTCACGCTGCGCGGTCCCGCCGCCGCGGTCGCGAAGAACATGAACGCCTCCCTGGAGGTGCCGACGGCCACGTCCGTCCGCGCCGTCCCGGTGAAGCTGCTCTTCGACAACCGGATCGTGATCAACAACCACCTGAAGCGCGCCCGGGGCGGGAAGATCTCCTTCACGCACCTCATCGGCTACGCGATGGTGCAGGCGATCAAGGCCATGCCGTCGATGAACTACTCCTTCGCGGAGAAGGACGGCAAGCCGACCCTGGTCAAGCCGGAGCACGTGAACTTCGGCCTCGCGATCGACCTGGTGAAGCCCAACGGCGACCGCCAGCTCGTCGTCGCGGGCATCAAGAAGGCGGAGACGCTCAACTTCTTCGAGTTCTGGCAGGCGTACGAGGACATCGTCAAGCGGGCCCGCGTGGGCAAGCTGACGATGGAGGACTTCACCGGCGTCACGGTCTCCCTGACCAACCCCGGCGGCCTCGGCACCGTCCACTCCGTGCCGCGTCTGATGCCCGGGCAGTCGGTCATCATGGGCGTCGGCTCGATGGACTACCCGGCCGAGTTCCAGGGCACCTCCCAGGACACCCTGAACAAGCTGGGCATCTCGAAGGTCATGACCCTGACCTCGACGTACGACCACCGGGTCATCCAGGGTGCCGCCTCCGGCGAGTTCCTGCGCGTCGTCGCGAACTACCTCCTCGGCGAGCAGGGCTTCTACGACGACATCTTCAAGGCCCTGCGCATCCCCTACGAGCCGGTCCGCTGGCTCAAGGACATCGACGCGTCGCACGACGACGACGTCACCAAGGCCGCGCGGGTCTTCGAGCTCATCCACTCCTACCGGGTCCGCGGCCACGTCATGGCCGACACCGACCCGCTGGAGTACAAGCAGCGCAAGCACCCCGACCTGGACATCACCGAGCACGGCCTCACCCTGTGGGACCTGGAGCGGGAGTTCGCGGTCGGCGGCTTCGCCGGCAAGTCGATGATGAAGCTCCGCGACATCCTCGGCGTGCTCCGCGACTCGTACTGCCGCACCACCGGCGTCGAGTTCATGCACATCCAGGACCCGAAGCAGCGCAAGTGGATCCAGGACCGCGTCGAGCGCCCGCACTCCCGTGTGGAGCGCGAGGAGCAGCTGCGGATCCTGCGCCGGCTGAACGCGGCGGAGGCCTTCGAGACCTTCCTGCAGACCAAGTACGTCGGCCAGAAGCGCTTCTCCCTGGAGGGCGGCGAGTCCGTCATCCCGCTGCTCGACGCGGTCATCGACTCGGCCGCCGAGTCGCGCCTCGACGAGGTCGTCATCGGCATGGCCCACCGCGGCCGCCTGAACGTCCTCGCGAACATCGTGGGCAAGTCGTACGCGCAGATCTTCCGCGAGTTCGAGGGCAACCTCGACCCGAAGTCGATGCACGGCTCCGGCGACGTCAAGTACCACCTGGGCGCCGAGGGCATCTTCACCGGTCTCGACGGCGAGGAGATCACGGTCTCCCTGGCCGCCAACCCCTCGCACCTGGAGGCGGTCGACCCGGTCCTGGAGGGCATCGTCCGCGCCAAGCAGGACGTCATCAACAAGGGCGGCACGGACTTCACCGTCCTGCCCGTCGCCCTGCACGGTGACGCGGCCTTCGCCGGCCAGGGTGTCGTCGCCGAGACGCTCAACATGTCGCAGCTGCGCGGCTACCGCACCGGCGGCACGGTCCACATCGTCATCAACAACCAGGTCGGCTTCACCGCCGCCCCGGAGTCCTCGCGTTCCTCGATGTACGCGACCGACGTGGCCCGCATGATCGAGGCGCCGATCTTCCACGTGAACGGCGACGACCCGGAGGCCGTGGTCCGCGTCGCGCGGCTCGCCTTCGAGTTCCGCCAGACGTTCAACAAGGACGTCGTGATCGACCTCATCTGCTACCGCCGCCGCGGTCACAACGAGGGCGACAACCCCTCGTTCACCAACCCGCAGATGTACAACCTGATCGACAAGAAGCGTTCGGTGCGCAAGCTGTACACCGAGTCGCTCATCGGTCGCGGCGACATCACCCTCGAAGAGGCGGAGCAGTCGCTCCAGGACTTCCAGGGCCAGCTGGAGAAGGTGTTCGCGGAGGTCCGCGAGGCCACCACCGCCCCCGCCGCGGCGACCGTGCCGGACGCCAAGGCCGCCTTCCCGGTCGGCGTCACCACCGCGGTCTCCCAGGAGGTCGTGAAGCGGATCGCCGAGTCGCAGGTCAGCGTCCCGGAGCGGATCACGGTCCACCCGCGCCTGCTGCCGCAGATGCAGCGCCGCGCCGCGTCCATCGACGACGGCACCATCGACTGGGGCTTCGGCGAGACCCTCGCCATCGGCTCCCTGCTCATGGAGGGCACCCCGGTCCGCCTCTCGGGCCAGGACTCCCGCCGCGGCACCTTCGGCCAGCGTCACGCGGTCCTGGTCGACCAGGAGACCGGCGAGGACTACACCCCGCTGCTCTACCTGACCGAGGACCAGGCCCACTACAACGTCTACGACTCGCTGCTCAGCGAGTACGCGGCGATGGGCTTCGAGTACGGCTACTCGCTGGCCCGCCCGGACTCCCTGGTCATCTGGGAGGCCCAGTTCGGTGACTTCGTCAACGGCGCGCAGACCGTCGTCGACGAGTTCATCTCCTCGGCCGAGCAGAAGTGGGGCCAGACCTCCGGCGTCACGCTCCTCCTGCCGCACGGCTACGAGGGCCAGGGCCCGGACCACTCGTCCGCGCGCCCGGAGCGCTTCCTCCAGATGTGCGCCCAGGACAACATGACGGTCGCCATGCCGACGCTGCCGTCGAACTACTTCCACCTGCTGCGCTGGCAGGTCCACAACCCGCACCACAAGCCGCTGATCGTCTTCACCCCGAAGTCGATGCTGCGTCTGAAGGCCGCGGCGTCCAAGGTGGAGGAGTTCACCACCGGCGGCTTCCGCCCGGTGATCGGCGACACGACGGTGCAGGCCGCCGACGTCCGCAAGGTCGTCTTCTGCGCCGGCAAGGTCTACTACGACCTGGAGGCCGAGCGTCAGAAGCGCGGCGACACGGAGACCGCGATCATCCGTCTGGAGCGTCTGTACCCGCTGCCGGGTGCCGAGCTGCAGGCCGAGATCGCCAAGTACCCGAACGCGGCGAAGTACATCTGGGCGCAGGAGGAGCCGGCGAACCAGGGTGCCTGGCCGTTCATCGCGCTCAACCTGATCGACCACCTGGACCTGGCGGTCGGCGCGGACATCCCGGCGGGCGAGCGCCTGCGCCGGATCTCGCGTCCGCACTCCTCCTCCCCGGCGGTCGGCTCGGCCAAGCGCCACCAGGCGGAGCAGCAGCAGCTGGTCAACGAGGTCTTCGACGCCTGACCTGTCGCTTCGTACACGTACGGAAGGAGGCCCGGCACCCCGAGTGGGGTGCCGGGCCTCCGGCGTTTCCCCCGACGGTCAGAGGTTGGCCTCGAAGTCCCAGTAGGGGCGGTTGCGCTGACGGGCCGAGAGGGTGTGCGGATGCTGGGCGCCGAGGGTCCTGGTGAGGGTGAGCAGCGCGTCCTCCTCCAGCTTCCCCGCCTCCTCGGTCTCGCGCAGGCCGCGCAGGTCGGTGGCGAGCGCGACCTGACAGGAGAGGGTCAGCGGGTGCTCGTTGCCGAGGACGTGCCGGGCCCTGCGGAGGGTGTCGCGGCTGAGTTCGGCGGCCTCGACGACCCTGCCGTTGAAGTTGCGGGCGGCGGTGGCGTTGAGGGCGCAGCCGAAGACCCACGGGTGGTCGGAGCCGAGGGTGGCGGTGAGTCCGGCGAGCGCGGACTCCAGCATGGTCAGGGCCGAGGCCCGTTCGCCGGAGGCCTGCATGACGAGGGCGGTGTTGGCGAGGACTCCGGTGGAGACGGGGTGGGCGGGGCCGAGGAGGGCGCGGTAGCCGGCCTCGGCCTCCGTGATGAGTTCCCTCGCCAGGTCGAGGTCGCCGTGTTCGCGGAGGAAGTTGGCGTAGTTGGTGACGGCCGACAGCGTCACGTAGTGGTCGCGGCCGTAGGCCTGTTCCAGGTGGTCGAGTACGGAGGCCATCATCGTGCCGATGTCCTCCTTGAAGCCGCCTTCGCGGCGGCGGCAGAGGGCCAGCTGGCTGCGCGCGTACAGGGTGTGGAGGTGCTGGGGGCCGAGGATCTTCACGTGCAGCTTGACGTTGGCCTCCTGGCGGCCGAGCGCCTCGCGGTAGCGGCCGAGCAGCCTGAGGTCCTGGGCGACGGCGTTGTTGGAGTTGAGCGTGGAGGCGTGGTGGGGGCGCAGGACCGTCTCGCAGGTGGCGAGGGTGTCGGTGTCCTGCTCGTACGCCTCCTGGTAGCGGCCCAGCATCCGCAGCACCACGCCGAGGTTGTGGCGGGCGACGAGGGTGAGGAACTGCGTGTCGCCGAGGAGGCTCCTGGCCTCGGCGAGGGCTTCCCGCTGGAGCTGCTCGGATTCCTGGTACTGGCCGAGGAAGCGCAGGTCGCGGGCGATGGAGATCTTGCTCTGGAGCGTGCCGAGCCGGTCGCTGTTGCCCGCGGCGGCGAGGCGCTCGCGCTGGGCGAGGTCGAGGTCGTACGCCTCCCGGAACCGGCCGTAGCGGCGGAGGATGTCCCCTTCGAGGGTGGTGAGTTCCTGCATGTGCGGGGCCAGCGGGTCCATGAAGGACGTCCACTCGTCCCGGATGCGCCCGGCGAGCCGGATGCCCGCCTTGTACTCGCCGCTGCGGTCGCAGAACCGCAGGCAGTTGAGGACGGCGACCTGGATGCGCGGGTCGGTGCTGCGCAGGGCGCCGGACGGCTCCAGGTGGGGCAGGAGTTCGGAGTAGCGGGGCCAGTGCCTGCTGTCGGTGGGGTTGCCGGGGTCGGCCTCGGCGAGCAGGGTGCGGACGGCCTTGCGGTGGGCGTCGCGGTGATCGCCGTCGGTGAGCCGGGCGACGATGTCGTGGACCAGGCGGTGCATGTGGATCGACTCCTGGTGGGGGCCGATCTCGTCGGTGGTCATGGGGCCGCGGGTCTCGCGGGTGAGCACCGAGTAGTTGACGAGGGTGTCGAGCGCGCGGGTCCAGGCGGGCAGGTCGGTGGCCATCCAGCGCAGGTCCTCGGGCAGTTGCGCCTGGGGGTAGGCGCGGACGATGCCGAGCGGGATGCGGCCGGGGGCGAAGGAGGCGCACAGGCTGAGGATGTCGATGGCCTGCGGCTGGGCGCGGCGGAGTCGGTTGATCAGTATCGACCAGGAGGTGAGCGAGGCGTTGGGCATGCCGTCGCCCGCCGTGGGGTCGTCGACGGTGGAGAGCCGTCCGTCGCGGACCATGCGCAGGTATTCGGGGGCGTCCATGCCGGACTCGCCGAGCCAGGCGGCTGCCTGGACGAGCGGCAGGGGTACGTCTCCGAACTCGGCGGCGACCTCGTCGGCCTCGGCCGCGTTGATCTGGGGGGCGCGGCGCATCAGGTAGCCGGTGGACTCCGCCCGGTCGAAGCTGGGGATCTCCAGGAAGTCGGTGTGCTCCCGCCAGCCGCGGTTGCGGGAGGTGATGAGGACGTGGCCGGGGCCCTGCGGCAGCATGACGTCGATGCCGTCGGTGTCGTCCCAGCCGTCGAAGACGACGAGCCAGCGGGCGTGCGGGTCGCCGCGGCGGAGGGCTTCGCGGACGGCGCGGATGCGTTCGCCGGGCTCGCTGCCGGTGGGCAGGGCGAGTTTGACGGCGAGTTCGCCGAGGCGGTCGCGCTGGACGTTGCGGTCGTCGGAGTTGACCCACCAGATGACGTCGTAGTCGGGGCTGAAGCGGTGGGCGTACTCGGCGGCGATCTGGGTCTTGCCGATGCCGGACATGCCGAGCAGGGTGCAGGCGGCGCTGCCGCGCTCGGCGTCCATGAGCCGTTCCTGCAGCTCGGTGAGGAGGTCGTCGCGGCCGGTGAAGCGGGGGTTTCGGCGGGGGATGTCGCCCCAGATCTCCGGCGGGGTGTCCGGGTAGCGGGCGAGGGCGCTCGCCGGGAGGCGTCGGCCCGCGTTCCTGCGGGGCTCGATGGCGAGCCTGCTGAGGAGCCGGACCTCGGCCTCCTCCTCGCCGACGCCCCAGAGGCTGACGGGTTCGAGGACCGCCGTGGACGGCAGCAGGGTGCGGTTGGTGAGGTTGACGGCGGCGAAGCGCTCGGCGTGGGCGGCGACGAAGCCGCGCAGGACGTCGTTCCACTCGCCGGCGGGCCGGGGGCCGAGTTCGAAGAACCAGTCGTTGAGGACGAGGAGGACCTGGCCGCGGGCGAGCAGCAGGTCGCCGAGGGAGTCCTCCAGGGGGACTTCGCGGGGCGGGTCCCAGCGCTGGAGGGTGGCGCGTACGCCGTGGGCTTCGAGGCGCTGGTTGATCCAGGCCGCCCAGGGCCGGTGGTATCCGGGGAAGACCACCAGGACGTGTTCGGGCGCGGCCCTGCCCCCGTGGCTCTCCGCGCCTCCGCCCGACCGCTGTTCCGCCATCTGTACGTCTCCCGTCCCGCTCACGCGCAACGCAGTGTCATGTGCCGTGGGCACAGTGTTACCCACGGGCCCTGGGGCTCGCGCCGAGGCTCGCATGGAGCTGCCTCATTTGCCGTGCGAACTCCCGCCCCTCATTGGTCAGTTCATCGGATTCAAGCAGCATCGCGAGCGCTTCGCCCACCTGATCGTGGACATGGTCGAACTGCTGCACGGCCCGTACGCTCCACGGTCCCGGCACCCCGGGGGCGGCCATCGCCCGCCGCCACAGATCGGCCAACGCCAGGTGGGCGTAGGCCCCTTGGAAGACCCCGGCGACCGGGCGAGCGTCGGTGCGCCAGCCGACCCGGTACAGCGCGGCACGGCCGGGGCGGTAGAGCGGGACGAGCTCGTGGAGCGTGGAGAGCTTGCTGTGGTGCAGCTCGTGGACGAGCGTCTCCGCCATGTCGAAGGCGCCGGCCGACGGTGTCATCAGGACGGCCCCGGGGGCGACGCTCAGGGTGGCGCCGACGGAGCGCGGCCCGTGCGGGAGCAGCGGCACGAGCGCGCCGACCGTCCGCCCGACCTCCGTCGCCCGCTCCCGGTCGGTCCGCCGCAGCAGCTCCCCTGCGGCCCGCCAGTGCGCGGACCAGGCGGCGTGGTCGATGTCGGGCCGCTCGGCCGCGACCCTGGCGGGCGTTCCGACCCCGCCGGGCGGCACCCGGTACGGATCCAGGTCCTCCAGGCGGGCGGCCCCGCCGGTGAGGCCGCGCAGACCGCGCCAGCCGGGGCCGCTGCCGGTGACGGCGCCGGTGCGGGCGTCGACGAGCCGGAGGAGCGCCGCGGGGGCCCCTCGGGCGTCGTCGGAGCGGACCCTCACCGCCTGGGCGCGGGAGGTCAGCCGGACCGGGCCCGGGGCCACCAGGACGCTGCCGACGCCCGGGAGCGAGAGCACGCCGCCGGGTGCCTGGACGACGAGGTCGAGCGGCCGGCCCGCCCGCAGGGCGGCGGTGGCGGCGACCAGTTCGAGGCGGGTCAGGTGCCGGTCGAGGGCGGGGCCCGCGGGCTCGGTGAGGGCGGCGGCGAGCCAGGCGCCGGTGGTCGGGTAGTCGAGGACCGCGCGGACCACTCCGGGGGCGGCGCGCTCGGTCCTTTCGAGGAGGCGCCAGGCGGCCTCGAAGCCGCGCAGGGTCTCGGGGGCGACCTCGTCGCGGTGGCGCCGCACCCGGACGAGCAGGGCCTTGAGCAGCAGCAGGCGGCGGGCGTGCACCCCGGACCGCAGGAAGGCGGCGCCCGCCGGGGCGGGCCGGGTGGCGGCCAGGGCGGCGAAGGCCGCGGGGCGCGGGGGCGTGGCGATCACTCCCGGCTCCTGGAGCGGATCGGCCTCGGCGAGCGCGTGTCCGCCCGGTACGTGCCGCATCCGGCGCCACCGATGGACGCGGGGGGCTTGCCGGATACGGCCGGAATCGAGTGGTCGGGGCGGATGCGGGGCGGCCAGGACCGAACGGCTCGGGCCGCTCGTTCGTCAGTCGACGAGGGCGTCCTCCGGCCAGGAGACGACCAGGTCCGAGGGGTGGCGCAGCACTCTCTCGACCGCCGCGCCGACGACGGCGTCGTCCGTGACGCGCAAGGTCCGCAGATCAACGGCCGCGAGATCGGGCAGACGCGGGGACCGGCCGGCACTCCGGCCGACACCGGTCGCCCACTCCGTACGCTCGAACACTCTCGGCTCCTCCTCACCGACGCTGTCCCCCACGGTCGTAGCGGCGCAGCGGTTCTTCCCGACCCCGGGAGACCGGAAACCCTTTCGATTCAACTGCGCCCATTCACGCCCCCGTTATTCAGCCGTCCCATGACAAGCTCATCCGGTGGTGCCGCTCCACGCCCACCAGGGCGGTGCGATCCTGCGCCAGTCCTCGGCGGAGACCCTCACCCGGCCCCCTCCCGCCGCGCTCTCGACCTCCCCCAGCAGGGCTCTGGTCCGCTCCACGTCCGCCCAGTCCACCTCCACGAGCCGCCCGGTGAGCCGCCGCCACCGCTCGGTCGCGGCGAGCAGCGCGGTGCCGGCCCGGGCCGGGCGGCCCATCAGCCACAGGACGGCTCCCTGGGCGTGGAGCGCGCGGGCGCCGGTGACCGTGCCCGGGTCGTCTCCGTGGGCGGTACGGGAGTCCTCGTCCGCGTTGCGGTACGCGGTGAGCGCGTCGCCGATCAGCCCGTCCCGCGCCGTTTCGGCCAACTCCAGCCTCACCCGCCCGAGTTGCAGCCACACCTCGGCACGCTCCCCCGGGTCGTCGGTGCCCCGGAGCGCCTGTTCGAGCAGGTGACGGCTCTCGAAGAGGTCCGGAAGGAATCCGGCGCGGTGGAAGCGGAGCGCGAGGACACTACCGATCAGGGTCCTCGCCCTCGCCCGCTCCGGCGCCCCCGCGGGCAGCCGGGTGAGAGCCTCGCGCAGGACGCCCTCGGCCCGGTCCACGGGCGCGGTGCCGGTACCGGCCGCCGCGCGCCGAAGGAGCGATCCGCCCCAGGTGAGCAGGAGCGGCCCGCGCTGTTCGCTGTCGGCGGGGGCCAGCAGGGTCGCCTCCTCGTACGCCGCGTCGGCGGCGGCTCCGTCGCCCTCGGAGTCGTACAGCCGCGCGCGTGCCGTGGTGAAGCGCAGCCGCAGGGCACGGCCGTGACTGATGAGGGGTTCGGCCCGGTCGAGCACGAGGTGGATGCGGCCGGGCTCGGCCCCGGCGAGACGCAGGGCGTCGGCGAGGTCGAGGAGGACGGCGGCGCTCTCGTGGAGGGTGAGGGCGGCGGTGAGTTCGCCGACCGCGGCCTCGCCGTCGCCCCGCGCGAGGAGCAGGCGGCCGCGGCGCAGGTGAAGGGTGTGGCGGGCGGTCCCGGGCCAACGGTCGGCTTCCTCGGCGAGGGCGGCGAGGGCCGCGTCGAGATGGCCGGTTTCGTCGGTGTCGCGCCACAGGGCGTGGTGGACGACGGCGAGTTCGAGCCGGGCGTCGGCCCATGCCTCCTCGCCGGGCGGGGCGAGCTCCCCGGCCTGTACGAGGGTGTCGGCGGCCTGGCCGAGGAGCTCCGGGCGGCGGCCGGTGCGCCGGGCCGCGGCGGTGCCCGCTTCGGCGTACAGGGCGCCCGCGAGGACGATCCGGGCCTCGACCGGCTCGGCGGGGAGCGCGGCCTCGGCGCGTTCGCGGGCGCCGGCGAGGAGCGCCGGGTCGGACTGTGCCCGGCCCTGGGCCAGGAGCCGGCGGGCCTCGGTGAGCGGGTCGGGGGTGACCAGGTCGGGGTGGTAGAAGCGGAGGACGCGCGCGGGGATGCGGGCGAAGAGCTCGGTCTCGGCGCCGTTCGGCCCGATGGGTTCGTCGGTCGCGTCGGTCTCGTGGGCCCGGTCGGTCCGGTCGGTCGCGTGGGTCGCGTGGTACTCGCGAGGGAGGCCGGTGTCCCGGTCGGTGCCGGTCCCTGCTTCCGCTGCCGCTTCCGTTGCCGCTCCCGGCTCCGCTCCCGCGAGACGGGCGGCGGCGAGCGCAGGGAAGTTGCGCATGCCCTGGCCGAAATTGCGCTCCACATAGGCGGAGCAGTGTTTGAGGACGAGGGCGGCGGCGCTGGGGTCGAGCGAGCCGAGGAGGTGCTGCTGGATGCCGGGCGGATAGCTGTAGCAGGGGTACGGGGTGGGGCCGGGCAGCCGTCGTAAGAGCCCGCTGAGCAGGACCTCCGCCAGCTCCATGGGGCCGGTGTCGGGCAGCATGGCGCGCTGGACGAGCTGCATGACCGGCAGGGTCAGCGGGGCAGCCGCGAGGTGGACGGCGAGCAGGAGCGCACCGGGCGAGGCGGCGGCCCGGAAGGCGCGGAGGAGTTCGTCGTCGCTCCGCCGGGCGCGGGGTGTCCTGGGCGCGGGCGGCTCCGCCGGTCCTGGGGTGAGCCAGGCGGCCCAGCCGCGTACGGCGTCGCCGCCGTGCCCGGTGTGGAGCCGGGTCCAGGAGGCGAAGGCCTCGGGGGTCGGGGTGAGCACGGGCACGGCCCGGCGGCCGGGGTCCCGCGGTCCCCAGGGCTCGTCGTCGGAGCGGAAGACGGTGTGGCCGCCGGGGGTCGCGGAGCGCTGGAAGGTGCCGGGTTCGGCGGGGAGCGCGGTCCGGGACCAGAGGCGGGGCGGCAGGGGTTGGACGAGGGCGAGCGGGGAGTGGCGGGGCCACCGGCGCAGGAAGCGCTGGGCGGCGCCGGACTGCCACAGGGGGCCGACGCAGTCGCTGACGACGAGGGTGAGGCGGCGGCCGGTGGGGTCGTGGAGCTGGTCGACGGGGCGCAGCCGCGGCCGGCCGTCGGCGCCCGAGGTGGTGGTGACGAGCGGGGGTCCTTCGCCGGTGTCGTACAGGCGGTGCACCTGCACGTCCCGGAAGGCGCCGGACTGCTGGCAGGCCTGGCGGAGTTCCTCGACCATCCGGTCCCAGACGACCATGGCGGGGCCGGTGTCCATGAGGAGCTGGATGTCGGGGCGGAGGCCGGTGGCGGGGCGCAGGACGGGGATGAGGAAGCCGGCGGCGGCGCTGCGTTCGGCGGTGGCCTCCTCGTCGAGGGTGCCCTCGCCGGGGCGGTGCGGCGCGAGGGCGTAGCCGCGCAGGGGGCGGAGGGCCTTCTGGAGACCGAGGAGTCCGGGCAGGGCGTTGGCGCCGGGGGCGCGTACCGGCAGCGTCGCGCCCCGCTCCGTACGCCCGACTCGGCCGTCGGCACCGGCGGCACCCACGGCTCCGGTGGCTCCGGTGGTTCCGGTGGTGGTGGTCATGTGGAGGGAGACGGACTCGTGGGCGGCGCCGCCGTCCGGCGGTCGGTCGGTCACGCCTGCCGTGCCCCCGCCGTCGCGCGCATCATCGCTCTCGCCCTGCTCCTGGTGCCCGGCGGACCGGCGCCGACGGTCGGAGGTGCCGTCCGCCGTCTCCGCGGACGGTCCGGCCGCCGACCCGTCCGCCAGGCCCGGATCCCGCGCGGAGGGGCCGGGGAGCCACTGGGACAGCCAGAGGGCGTCCGCGAGGTCCTCGGCGGTGGGGTCCTGGCCGCCGGCCCGCAGTCTGCGGGTGATCTCTTCCAGATGCATCCGGTGCATCCGACCGTCACCTCGGCTGATCGAGCGGTTGCATGAGCATGTCGGCGATGCGTTCCCTGGTGACCCGTTCGGCGCGGGAGGCGTGCTGGGTCAGGTAGAGCGCGTTCAGGAGCTGGTCGGTGGCGATCACCTCGCCCGGTTCGCGGTTGAGGAAGCGCTGGACGAGACCCTGCTCCCCTTCGCCCGCGGCGGCCTCGGTCCCGAGGTGGGCCTCGATCATGGCGCGGAGCTGCTCCTCACCGGGCGGTTCGAGCTCGAGCCGGATGCAGCGGCGCAACAGGGCGGCGGGGAAGTCCCGTTCGCCGTTGGAGGTGAGCACGATGAAGGGGAAGGTGGTGCAGCGGACCCGGCCGCCGAACACCCGCACCTTGCGGCCGTCGTCGCTGAGCACCTCCACGACGGGCTCCCGGTCCGCGAGCCGCTCCAGCTCGGGAATGGCGAACTCGCCCTCCTCCAGGGCGTTCAGGAGGTCGTTCGGCAGGTCGAGGTCGCTCTTGTCCAGCTCGTCGATGAGCAGCACCCGCGGCTGCTCGGAGGGAAGCAGCGCGGTGCCGAGCGGTCCGAGCCGGATGTACGAGCCGATGCCGGCCGGAGCCGCGGCGGCGGAGCCGGGAGATCCGGCCTGGGCGCGCTCCAGCTGCACGTCCTGGAGGCGGCCGATGGCGTCGTACCGGTAGAGACCGTCCTGGAGGGTGGTGCGGCTGACGATCGGCCAGCGCAGCACCCGGCCGAGGCCCAGCTCGTGGGCGACGGCGTGCGCGAGGGTGGACTTGCCGGTGCCGGGGTTGCCGGTGACCAGCAGCGGACGCCGGAGGTAGAGGGCGGCGTTGACGGCGTCGGTCTCGGCGGGCCGGGGGTGGTGGTTCTGGACGAGTCTGCGCTTGACGCCGAGCCGCCGGTCGGAACCGGCGAGCGTGTCGTCGGCGCTGCCCGTCGAGAAGTCGCGCCAGGGCGGCGGGGCGGGCAGCCGCTGTATCTCGTCGTGCGGAAGACCGGCACCACGGTAGATCCGCCAATCGTTCACGATGGACTCCTCCTGGCTGTGGTGTCGATGCCGGGTCCGTCGAAGGTACCGCCCGGGGGCGGGGCCTGCCGATGCCGTAACCGGCCGGATCGAGAGCCGGTCGCCCCGGTGGCCGCTCGGGTCACTGCTCCCCCTCCCCGAGCAGCGGCGGCGGCTCCAGGGGCCCGCCGTACGGCGGGCGGTCGGGCGGGTCGAACAGGACCGCGATGCTCCGGGCCCAGGCGTACCGGGCGCGGGCCTCGGGCCCGGCCGCCGGGTCGGCCGCGCGCGTGCGCAGGGAGCGGACGGGCCCGGGCACCCCCCATGCGGCGGATCCGGTGGCGAGCAGCAGATCGGCCTGCTCGTGGAACTCCGCGCAGTCGGTGTGGTCGTGGGCGCCGGTCCGCCAGAGGGCGAGCGGGTGGCCGGCGGCGAGGGCCGCGTTCATCGCCATCAGCCCGTCGCCGCTGCCCACGTGACCGCAGTAGACCGGGACGGCCGCGCCGTTGGCCTCCCGGAGCCGGTCGTACGTCTCCGCCCAGGTCTCCCTGCGTACGCGCGCGGTGTGGGCGTCCGGGCCGGCGCCGGGCACCTCGCCGCGCAGCGGGACGGCACGGAGCGGTCCGCGCTCCTCCGCCTCCCAGCGCTCCCGCCATTCGGGCGCCGGTTCCCTGCCGTGGCGGTGGGCGTCGCGGATGACCACGATCCTGCGCTGGCCGAGGGTGGTCGCCCAGGCGTCGTCGGGGCCCTGCGGGGGGTCGATCCGCCAGGTGTCCAGGGGCTCGTCGAAGAGCTCGCGCGGCAGCACCGCCTGCACGGCGGCCAGGTGGGGTCCGCTGTCGCCGCGCCGCAGGGCGTCCGCGAGCGGTTCGCGGAGGGCCTCGCCGAGGCGGGCCCGCTCGACGCCCCGGTCGTCGAAGTGGAGCGGGCTGACGGTGTGGCCGTCGAGGAGGAGCTTGACCCGCCACGGGTACCGGCGGTCGTAGAGGGGGAGGCCGATCTCCAGGAGGACGTCGGCACGCGCGCGGGGTTCGCGTACGGAGAGGGGCGCGGGCCTGCCGGGGGTGACGAGCCGGTCGATCTCGCGCCGGAGGTGCCGGTCGGCGTCTCCCGACTGGTTGACGATCCAACCGGTGAGGGCGGCGGTGTCGGCCCGCTCGCCGTACCGCCCGCCGACGTGCCGGACGACATGGGCCGCGTACAGGAGCACCGCGTCCAGGTCGAGGTCGCGGACGCCGTCCCTGCCGGGCGCCCGCAGGCCGCGAAGGAGCCCGGCTCCCTCGCTCCAGGTGCGCGGGTCGTCCTCCAGGGCGTCCGGCAGGTCGTCGTCCCTGATCCAGGCCTTGACCTGGTCGATCAGATCCAGGATCTCGCCGGGCGCGGTGGCCGCGGGCAGCTCGGCGAAGTGCCCGTACAGCCGGGTGCGCAGGCCGGGGCTCACGCCGCCCTGGGTGCCCGTCAGCTTCCCCTGTACGCGGGTCCAGTCGGGCCGGTCGTCGAGGGACCGGTAGCTGGCCAGGTGGTAGCGGTCGTGGGCGCGCAACGCCTCGCCCATGGCCTCGCCGCCGGGAAGGTCGTGCAGCCGGCGCAGGGCGGTGACGGGGACGACCGCGCCGCCGTCGCGCCCACGGCCTTTGTTGAGGCCGATGACGGCGCCCTGCCGGTGGTCGACGACGGGCCCGCCGGAGCAGCCTTCGACGGGCATCACCCAGTCGGTGATGAGGGCCTTGCCGTCGCTGCCGATCAGGGTGCCGTGGACGTGCCGGATGCCGAGCTCGCCCGTCTCCCGGGACCAGCCGTGCAGTCCGACGGCGGTCGGCGGGACGGGCGGGCGCTCGCTGAGGCGCACGCAGGACGCCTGGTGCGCGCCGGGCACCCGCACGAGCGCGAGGTCGGGGAAGGCCCACCGGTCCGGCGGGTCGTCGGGCCTCTCGGGGCGCGGCATGGCGAGCACGACGGTGCCGGTGGTCTCCCGGGTGGTCTTGCCGTCCTCCCAGGTGACGCCGACGGCCGGCTCGCTCCTCCACACCGCGCTTCCCCCCTCGGCCACGACATGGGCGCAGGTCAGCACCCAGCCGGGGGCGATGAAGAAGCCGGTGCCCCAGTACCGGTCGCCGTGCGGGTCATACCCGCAGCCGGGAGCCGCGATGCGTACGAGTGCGGGGCGCACGAGAGCGTCGAAGGCGCTCATGCGGGCTCGTCGGCCGCCGGGTGTGTCCGAGGGGCTCTGTCGGGCGCGTCCTGGCCGTGGGCGGGGGCCGGGATCGGGCGGGCGGGGCCGGTCGCGGGCGCCGCGCCGCACGCCGCCTCCGCCGCGGGCGCCGGGGCCGGTTCGGGGTCCGTCGCGGGGGACCTGCCGGGTTCGGTCCAGGTGAGGGAGACGCTCACGGAGGCCTTGCCCGAGCCGTCCGCGAGGACCCCGATGACCTTGCCGGACTGCGCCGACAGCTCGATGCCGAAGCTGACGGCGACCTCCACGGGACCCTGCGGGTCGAGTCCGGCGCGCAGCGAGCCGACCACCCCGCGGACCACGTCCGTGAGCCCGCCGGTCATCGAGACGACCCGGTCCCTGACACCGGTGTCCTGGAACCCGCCGCCCCTGCCCAGTTCCTGCACGTCACTGACCCGTGCCCACACCGGCGTACCGTCGTCCAGCCGAATTCGAGCGATCCCGTGAGTCACAGCGCCCCCGCTCCCCGAAACGATGATGAGGAAGGCTAGTCGGTGGGACTGACGGGCGACAGGGGACGGGAGAGGTACGGCCTATCCTGATCGCATGTACTTCACCGACCGTGGCATCGAGGAACTGGAGAAGCGGCGAGGCGAGGAGGAGGTCACCTTCGAGTGGCTCGCCGAGCAGCTGCGGACGTTCGTCGACCTCAACCCCGACTTCGAGGTGCCCGTCGAGCGCCTCGCGACCTGGCTGGCCCGTCTGGACGACGACGAGGACGACGAGGAGTAGGGGCACGCGCGCGCGGATGACCACCTGCGTCGCACGCGCGCGTAGCGGGGTCTTCGAGGGGTCTGCCGTCGCACGCGCGCGTGGAGAATCCTGCCGCGCCCCGGGTCATCCCTCCCGCAGCCGGTCGTAGGCGAGTCCGAGCGCGCCGTGCGCGACGAGCAGGGCCCCGGCCGCCGCCCAGCCGCCGCTGCGCCGGCCGACGCCCCAGAGCAGGAGCGGCACCCCCGCCGCGAGCTGCGCCGCACCCAGGACGCGCGCCCTGGGGCCGCGCAGGTACGGCCCGAGGGGACTGCCTTCCACCGCGTCGAGTTCCGCGCGCACCGCGTCCCTCCAGCCGGACCATTCGAGCTGTTCCGCGCCCTGGGCCAGGGCGACGGAGCGGAGCCGGTCGGGGTTCTCGCCGGGCAGGAGCCCGGTCGGCAGGGCGAGGCCGGTGCGGGTGAGGACGGCGACGACGCCGACGAGCCGGCTGTGGGCGTCGGCCTCCGGGTCGGGCACGGTGAGCGGTTCCAGGGCCTGCACGTCCAGGACCGGGTCGAGGGCGAGCCGCGCGGCGAAGGTGCGCATGGCCTCGTCCTCGCCGACGGGCGTGCCGTCCGCGAGCCAGGTGTAGCCGACCGTACGGCGGAAGCCGGCGGCGAGCGTGAGTCCTGCCCTGTCGCGGTCCCACCAGAGCGCGACGACGGGCCAGGTGGCGGCGGAGACGGCGAGGGCCGTGGCCCAGCCGGTGACGACCTGTTCGACGGGTTCCCCGCCGTGGAGCCACGGTTTCCCCTCCGGGACGAGCACGCTCCAGTCGTCGCCCGCCGGGGCGAGGAGCAGCTGTTCCCTGAGCAGCTGAGCGGGCGGCCGGACCGCCGAGGGGTCGGCACGGCAGAGCAGCAGTGCGCCGACGGGGCGCGGTCCGGATGTCGCGTTCATGGGCCCTACGCTAGGGCAGTTTGTCCGTGTACGACGGGGATGGTCATCCCTGTCAGGGAAGAGTCAGGGTTGACTTCCTTTCACCGCGATATAGCGTGTCTCTCGAAAGACGCGATATGTTGCGTTGCCGAACGGGAGGTCAGCACCATGACAGAGTGGTCCGTCACCGAGCCGACGAAGCTGGCACCGGCCGACCCCGTGACCCGTCTGCAGGTCCGCATCGTCAACGGCACGGTGAACGTGGTGGGGACGGAGGAGAGTTCCGCCCGCGTGGAGATCTCGGAGATCGAGGGCCCACCGCTCATCGTGTCGCAGGACGGCTCCACCCTGACGGTGAGCTACGAGGACCTGCAGTGGAAGAGCATCCTCAAGTGGCTCGACCGCAAGGAGTACCGGCGCCGGGCCGTCGTCTCCGTCGCCGTTCCCGCGGGCGTCGACGTCGAGGTGGGGGTGGTCGGCGCCGAGGCCGTCGTCACCGGCATCAGAGGGCGTACGGAGGTGCGGGGCGTCACCGGCGACACCACCCTCCTCGGCCTCTCGGGACCGGTCCGCGCCGAGAGCGTCTCGGGCAATCTGGAGGCCCAGTCGGTCACCGGCGCCCTCCGGATCAACACCGTGACCGGCGACGTGACGGTCATCGAGGGCGCGGGCGCCTCCGTGAAGGCGGAGACGGTCAGCGGTGACATGGTCATCGACCTCGACCCGGCCGACCTGGACGGGCCGCCCGCCGACATCCGGCTCGCCAGCGTCTCCGGCGAGGTCGCCATCCGGCTCCCGCACCCGGCGGACGCGCGGGTCGAGGCGAGCACCACGAGCGGTTCCGTGGCGAACGCCTTCGAGGACCTGCGCGTGGACGGTCAGTGGGGCACCAAGTCCGTCACGGGCACCCTCGGTGCGGGCCGGGGCACTCTCAAGGCGACCACCGTCTCCGGCTCCATCGCCCTGCTGCGGCGCCCCGAGGCCGACGGGGACACCGGCTCCACCTCCTCCCCCACCACCTCCGCGACCGGAAAGGTGCTCTGACATGCCGCCCGTCTTCGCGCACGGCCGCCTCCGCCTCTACCTGCTCAAGCTGCTCGACGAGGCCCCGCGCCACGGCTACGAGGTGATCCGCCTCCTGGAGGAGCGCTTCCAGGGGCTCTACGCCCCCTCGGCGGGCACGGTCTACCCGCGGCTCGCCAAACTGGAGGCCGAAGGCCTCGTCACCCATGCCAGCGAGGGCGGCCGGAAGGTCTACTCGATCACCGACGCGGGACGTGCCGAGCTGGCCGGGCGCGGCGCCGAACTGGACGACCTGGAGCGGGAGATCCGCGAGTCGGTGTCGGAACTCGCTGCGGAGATGCGGGACGACGTGCGCGGCGCGGCCGGCCGGGTGCGCAGCGAGATGCGCGCGGCGGCGGGCCGGACCCGCACGGCGGAGCCCTCCTCGTTCGCCGACGCCAGGGAGGAGCTGCGCCGGGTCGGGCAGGAGTGGAAGGAGCAGGCCCGCCAGGCCCGCGCCGAGGCGAAGTCCGCCCGCCACCAAGCGAAGGAGTTCCAGCGGATCGCCCAGCAGGTGCAGGAGGAGGTCCAGGACCGCTTCTCGCGGGGCGACTGGCCGAAGGGGGTCTGGGAGGGCCTCTCGGACATCACGGCCCAGCTCGGCGGCCTGGTGGCGGGTACGACCCACCCGAAGGCGGCCGCCCAGGAGCCGTCGTTCATGACGGCCCCGGTCGACGAGGTGCCGGAGTGGGCGCGGGACACGGAGGGCTCGGGCGACCCGGCCCGTGACCTCGACCGGCTCCTCGACCGTTTCCGCGACGAGATCCGCGACGCGGCCCGTGACCACGGCGTGAGCCAGGACCAACTGGCCGAGGCCCGCGACCAGCTGTCGGCGGCGGCGATCCGGATCACGGGCATGCTGCGGTCCCGCCCCACGCC
Source organism: Streptomyces exfoliatus (assembly GCF_000725545.1). GTDB lineage: Bacteria > Actinomycetota > Actinomycetes > Streptomycetales > Streptomycetaceae > Streptomyces > Streptomyces exfoliatus. The sequence continues at coordinate 287,879 of NZ_JNZP01000018.1, forward strand.
GTAGCCGGACGGGGCGGGAGCCAGGGCCGGGGCCGGGCCGGGATCGGGCCCGGCGGCCCCGCCCGGTCCGGCCGACAGCGAGCCTCAGCCCCGGTCGGCGTCACCGCCCCGTCCGGCCGACAGCGGGCCTCAGCCCCGGTCGGCGGTCACCGTCACCCGGGTGCCCGGGGCCGCGAGGATCCAGGCCCTGCCCGGCGACGTGCGGAGCACCATCGCCCCTCCGCCGGCCGTCACCCGCCAGGTGCCGGGCGGCAGGGAGAGTTCGGTGACCCGGGGGCCGCGCCGGGCGGAGTCGTACGAGAGGCGGTAGACGCCTGCCGCGCCGTCGTAGGCGGCGGAGCGGACCGTGCCCGCGACCGCCTCCGCGTACGGCTCGGCGGTGAGCTCCTTGTTCGTACGGAAGGTCCCGGCGCCGTCCACCGCGCAGTAGCCGCCGCCGTAGCACCAGACGTAGCCGGCCCAGCCGGAGCCGTAGCGGCCCAGGGAGGCCATCGCCTCTCGGTAGAAGCGGTTCATGTTCGGAAGGGAGTTGTTGAGCGGACCCCATTCGCCCACCACGACGGGCACCTTGTACTCCTCGGGGTACCGGGTGACGGCCCGCTCGTAGTTCTCGATCCAGCCGGCGGCCGGGTCGTAGTCGGCACCCGCCTCCATGGCGGTGTTGTAGAAGTGGGGGGCGTAGACGACCTTCGGGTCGTCGATCCGCCCGAGCCCGGTGGGCACCCCCTCGCCGACGATCGGGGTCGGCTCGACGAAGACCCAGGTGGAGGGGTCGACCGAACGGACGGCGTCCGCGAGGCGGTTGTACATCGGGGTGAGGTGGTCCCGTTCGACGCGGCGGGCCGCCGTCGCCAGGTCCTCGCCCTCCCGTATCTCGCCCATCGGCTCGTTGATCAGGTCGTAGCCGAGGACGGCCGGGTGGTCCTCGAAGCGGTCCGCGAGCACCCGCCACATGCGGGCCTGGGCGCGCCGCAGGTCCTCGTCCTGGTAGAGGTGGGTGAAGGCACGCTGGACGGCGGGTTCGAAGTACTCGGAGAACCAGTCGTCCGGATGCGGGGTGAAGGGCAGCCCGTCGGTCCTGGTCGCCCACGCGGGCACGCCCCGGTGGCCGAACGCGGGGCCGAACACGTCCTGGTGGGCGTCGATGAGGACCTTGACGTCATGTTTCCTGGCCCAGTCCAGGATCCGTTCGATCTTCCGCAGGTAGTCCTGGCTGTACTCGCCCGGCCGGGGTTCCAGGTCGTCCCAGAAGACCAGGAGGCGGGCGAAGTTGAAGCCCTTGGCCCGCATGTCGCGGAAGTGCCGTTCGGTGATCGCGGAGAGGGCGGCGGCGCCACGGTTCGCCTTGTCCTCGACGTTCCAGCCGCGCAGGGTGAGGGTGCGGCCGTGTTCGTCGGTGAGTGCGGGGATGCCGGCCGGGACCGGTTCCGCGTGGGCGGCGGTCGGGGCGAGCAGTGCGGCGACGACGGCACCGGCCGTCAGGATGGTGCGCAGCAAGGGAGACCTCCGGCACGACGAGGTGAGGATTGTTCATGTTTCGCGTGCCGGAGATACCATCAGCAGTCCTGACGAGTCATCAAGAGGTCGTCAGGAGGTATTCACGAAGTCGCCCGGGGATTCACGAGGTCGTGAGGACGATCTTGCCGAAGAGTTCGCCGGAGGCGATCTTCTCGAAGCCCTCCCGCGCCCGGTCCAGCGGCAGGACCTCGTCGATCACCGGACGGACGCCCGTGGCCGCGCAGAAGGACAGCAGGTCCTCCAGTTCGTCCTTGGAACCCATCGTCGAGCCGACGACCTTCAGCTCCAGGAAGAAGATCCGGGTCAGCTCGGCGTGTGCGGGCCGGTCGCCGCTCGTGGCGCCCGAGATGACGAGCGTGCCGCCCGGCCGCAGCGACTTGACCGAGTGGGACCAGGTGGCGGCGCCGACGGTCTCGATGACCGCGTCCACCCGCTGCGGGAGCCGGGCGCCCGGCTCGAAGGCCTCGACGGCACCCAGCTCCACGGCCCGCTTGCGCTTGGCCTCGTCGCGGCTGGTGGCGAAGACCCGGAGGCCGGCCGCCTTGCCGAGAGCGATGGCGGCGGTGGCGACACCGCCGCCCGCGCCCTGCACGAGCACCGAGTCCCCGGGCCGTACCCCGGCGTTGGTGAAGAGCATCCGGTAGGCGGTCAGCCAGGCGGTGGGCAGGCAGGCGGCCTCCTCGAAGGAGAGTTCCTTCGGCTTGGGCAGCACGTTCCAGCGGGGCACGCTGACCCGCTCGGCGAAGGTGCCCTGGTAGCGCTCGGTGAGGATGGACCGGGGCTCGTCGGGCCCGACACCGTGCCCCGTCTGGCCGATCACGGAGTGCAGGACGACCTCGTTGCCGTCCTCGTCGATGCCGGCGGCGTCGCAGCCGAGGATCATCGGCAGCTTCTCCTCGGGCAGCCCGACCCCGCGCAGCGACCACAGGTCGTGGTGGTTGAGCGAGGCGGCCTTGACGGTGACGGTGGTCCAGCCGGGCCGCTCCACCGGCTCGGGGCGTTCACCCAATTCGAGGCCGTTCAGGGGCTGGTCGCGGTCGATTCGGGCAGCGTAGGCAGCGAACATGGCCCCGACCCTAGGCCGCCGCGGACGGCGAGGGGAACCACGCCCCGGTGTGACCCGTGTCGCCCACACGGAAGGGCCCCGTCCCGGCGTACGGAACGGGGCCCTTCGCGTACCCGTGGGCACGACGCCAGGTGCGCGCGTCAGCGGCGGGCGACGCCCTCGGCGCGGGCGGCGGCGGCGACCGCGGCCGCGACGGCCGGGGCGACCCGCTCGTCGAACGGCGACGGGATGACGCAGTCGGCGGCGAGCTCGTCCTTCACCACGTCCGCGATCGCGTTGGCCGCGGCGATCTTCATGCCCTCGGTGATCCGGGAGGCCCGGACCTGGAGCGCGCCGGCGAAGATGCCGGGGAACGCGAGCACGTTGTTGATCTGGTTCGGGTAGTCCGAACGGCCGGTCGCCACGACGGCCGCGTACTTGTGCGCGACGTCGGGGTGGACCTCGGGGTTCGGGTTGGCCATGGCGAACACGAAGGCGTTCGGAGCCATGGCCGCGACGGCGGCCTCGGGGACCGTACCGCCGGAGACGCCGATGAAGACGTCCGCGCCGGCCAGGGCGCTCTCCAGGGAGCCGGAGAGACCGGCCTTGTTGGTGAGCTCGGCGATCTCGCGCTTGACGTCCGTGAGGTCCTCGCGGTCGCGGCTGACGATGCCCTTGCGGTCGGCGACGGCGACGTCTCCGAGGCCCGCCTCCAGGAGGAACTTCGCGATGGCGACGCCGGCGGCACCCGCGCCGGAGATGACCGCGCGCAGCTCGCCGAGGGTCCGGCCGGTCAGCTTCGCCGCGTTACGGAGGGCGGCGAGGGTGACGATCGCGGTGCCGTGCTGGTCGTCGTGGAAGACGGGGATGTCGAGGCGCTCCTGGAGCTTGCGCTCGATCTCGAAGCACCGCGGCGCCGAGATGTCCTCCAGGTTCACGCCGCCGAAGGACGGGGCGAGCCGGACGACGGTCTCGACGATCTCGTCGGTGTCGGTGGTGGCGAGGGCGATCGGGACCGCGTCCACGCCGCCGAACTGCTTGAAGAGGATGGCCTTCCCCTCCATGACCGGGAGGGAGGCCTCCGGGCCGATGTCGCCGAGGCCGAGCACTGCCGTACCGTCGGTCACGACCGCGACGACCTGGGACTTCCAGGTGTAGTCGTTGACCAGCTCGGGCTGCTCGGCGATCGCGGTGCACACCTTGGCGACGCCGGGCGTGTACGCGAGGGACAGGTCGTCCTTGTCCCGCAGGGGGACGGTGGCCTGCACGGCCATCTTGCCGCCCCTGTGGAGGGCGAAGACAGGATCGAAGAGCTCCTCCGGAGCTCCTTCCGTACCGCTGTCATTGCGAGGATTGACGATCTCCGCTGCCATTGGGTTGACCCCTTAAGTCTTCTTCATTTGAGGGTGGTCCACTCCCGGTTGAGGAGGGGTGGGGAGGCACCGCGCCCGCCGTGTCTGGCAGCCGCGCGGGCGCGCCGCACAACGCGCCCTGAGCCCCGGATGAGGGGTGTAAGGATCCTTCTTACCGGACGGACGGCACCGCAGACGAGTCCATAACCCCTCGGTGACGCGACTCATACCGAGTGCATCCGGACATGGACGGAGAGCGACACGTCACCCCATGTCCCGATAGATCTCGCCCCCACCCGATTGGCCGCGTTCCGCTCGTCCGAATGGCGAGATCAACAGGAGATTTTCCGGCAGCGGGGAAGAGATTCAGAAGATGATCCGGCCCGGATGTACCGGCCTGTCGGCATTCGGCCGTCACCCGTTACCCGATTTTGACATCCGTGGCCGTCGGTTTGAGGCGGTCCGAATGGCAAGATGCCGTAATCACACGAGGTCGCGACACTCGAAGAGATGTACGTGGCCGCCTGGCAACTCCCTCACACGCCGGAGGAACCCGATCATGACCGCACGCACCACGCGCTGTACGACCGCCAAGACCCGCACCTCCCGTCTTGCCGCGGTCGCCGCCATCGCGGTCGCCGGCTCCGTGCTGCTGACCGCCTGCGGTGACCAGACCGAAGGCGGCTCCGCGACGCCGACGAAGGAAGGCGGCTCGCCGTCGACCAACGCCGCGCCGCTCTTCTCGAAGCTCCCCGCCGACATCCAGAAGGCCGGTGTCATCAAGGTCGGCACCGACGCCTCGTACGCTCCGATGGAGTTCACCGAGGGCGGCAAGATCGTCGGCGTCGACCCCGACATCGCCGCGGCCCTGAGCAAGCAGCTCGGCGTCGAGTTCAAGTTCACGTCCGGCACCTTCGACGGTCTGATCACCTCGATCTACACCGGCCGCCAGGATCTGATCATGTCCTCGATGACGGACAACAAGAAGCGCCAGGAGGGCCTGGACGACAGCGGGAAGAAGATCGGCAAGGGCATCGACTTCGTCGACTACTTCAGCTCCGGCGTCTCCCTCCTGGTCAAGAAGGGCAACCCGCAGGGCATCAACTCCCTCGACGACCTGTGCGGCAAGACCGTGGCCGTCCAGCGCGGCACGATCTACGAGGACACCTTCAAGGCCCAGGCCACGAAGTGCGGCGCCAACAAGCTGACGATCCAGGCCTTCGACAGCGACGCCGAGGCGCAGACCCGCGTCAAGGCCGGCGGCGCCGTGGCCGACCTGAACGACTACCCGGTGGCCGCGTACATCGCGAAGACCTCGGGCGGCGGCAACGACTTCGAGGTCGTCGGCAGCCAGAGCGACGTCGGCCTCTTCGGCATCGGTGTCTCGAAGGAGAACACCCAGCTGCGCGACGCCGTCAAGGAAGCGCTCGACGCGATCATCAAGGACGGCACCTACGCCGAGGCTCTGAAGAAGTGGAACGTCGAGGGCAGCGCCGTCAAGTCGGCCACCATCAACGCCGGCAAGTGACCTCCCCGACGCCGGCAGAACCTCCCCGCTCCACTGAAGGGCAGTCGTCGTGACTGACAAGATCAGCAAGGACCCGGCCGCCGCTCCGGCCGGGTCCGGCGCCTCGGGCAATCCGTACGAGGCGATCAAGGCCATCCCCGTGCGGCACTACGGGCGCTGGATCAGCGCCGTCGTGGTCGTCGCGCTGCTCGGCTGGCTCGTCTACGCCTTCTCCCAGGGCAACATCCTCTGGGACACGGTGTGGGACAAGGTGTTCGACCCCTCGGTCATCAGCGGCCTGTGGAACACGATCCTCATCAGCGTCGCCTCGATGGCCCTGGGCCTGGTCCTGGGCATCGTCTTCGCGGTGATGCGCCTGTCCAAGAACCCGGTGACAGGCGCGGTCGCCTGGCTCTACATCTGGTTCTTCCGCGGCACCCCGGTCTACGTCCAGCTCCTCGTCTGGTTCAACCTGTCGCTGATCTTCCAGTACATCGACCTCGGGCCGATCTACAAGAACGAGACCGTGGACGTCATGACGCCGTTCATGGTGGCGCTGCTCGGCCTCGGCCTCAACGAGGGCGCCTACATGGCGGAGATCGTCCGCGCGGGCATCCAGTCCGTCGACGAGGGCCAGACCGAGGCGGCGCACGCGCTCGGCATGTCCCAGACGAAGACCATGGGTCGCATCGTTCTTCCCCAGGCCATGCGGGTGATCGTGCCGCCGACGGGCAACGAGTTCATCAACATGCTGAAGACCTCGTCGCTGGTCTCGGCGGTGCAGTACACCGAGTTGCTGCGGGCCTCCTCGAACATCGGCAACACGGCCGGCGCCGTGATGGAGATGCTCTTCGTCGCCTCCATCTGGTACCTCGCGCTGACCAGCGTCTTCAGCGTCGGCCAGTACTACCTGGAGCGCCGTTTCGCCCGCGGTTCGACCCGTAACCTGCCGCCCACCCCCCTGCAGCGGGTCAAGGCGAACCTCACCACGTTCAAGCGTTCCCCGGAGGCATCGGCATGACCGGTCAGCCCATGGTCAAGGCGGAGGGCGTCCACAAGTCGTACGGCGCCGCCCACATCCTCCGCGGCATCGACCTGGAGGTGCAGAACGGCGAGGTCTTCTGCCTCGTCGGCCCCTCCGGCTCCGGCAAGTCGACCTTCCTCCGCTGCATCAACCACCTGGAGCGGATCGACGGCGGCCGGCTGTCGGTCGACGGCCACCTGGTCGGCTACCGGCAGAAGGGCGACAAGCTCTACGAGCTGAAGGACAGCGAGGTCGCGGTCCAGCGCCGTGACATCGGCATGGTCTTCCAGCGCTTCAACCTCTTCCCGCACATGACGGCCCTGGGCAACGTCATGGAGGCCCCGATCCAGGTGAAGGGCGAGTCCAAGGCGGTGGCGCGCGAGCGCGCCGAGCGTCTGCTCGACCGGGTCGGCCTGCGGGACAAGATGGGCAACTACCCGTCGCAGCTCTCCGGCGGCCAGCAGCAGCGCGTCGCCATCGCCCGCGCGCTGGCGATGGAGCCGAAGCTGATGCTCTTCGACGAGCCGACCTCGGCGCTCGACCCGGAGCTGGTCGGTGACGTCCTCGACGTCATGCGGGACCTCGCCGAGTCGGGCATGACGATGATCGTCGTCACCCACGAGATGGGCTTCGCCCGCGAGGTCGGCGATTCGCTGGTCTTCATGGACGGCGGCGTGGTGGTCGAGTCGGGCAACCCGCGGGACGTCCTGGGCAACCCGCAGCACGACCGGACGAAGGCGTTCCTGTCGAAGGTGCTGTAAGGCGCGGAACGGAGGAAGGGGCGGTACGGGTGACCCGTACCGCCCCTTTCCCTGTCCTGGCTACTTCACGGCGAGGAGGAGTGTGTCGGAGGGCGAGGCCCAGACGGCCCTGGCCTCGCCGAAGCCGGCGGCACGGAGGGTGTCGGCGTGCCAGGCCGGGGACGGCATGTCGCCGTCGGCGTGCTCGCCGTAGATCTCGAAGCGGCGGGCGGTGGGTTCGGCGAGGACGGGGTCCTTGGCGGCGAGCGCCCACCAGTCCGCCCAGTCGAGGACCCCGGCGGCCTTCTCCAGGTCCATGCGTGCGTGCCGCTGGGCGCGCTCGGCGGCGTTGATACGGGGAGTGGTCCCGTCGATCATGTGGTCGGCGTTCATGAAGACGCCGCCGTCCCGGACGAGACCGGCGAGCTGACCGTAGAGGGCGGTCAGGGGCTCGCTGTGGAGCCAGTGGAGGGCGGTGGCGGTGAGGACGGCGTCGTACGGGCCGTGGGGCAGCCGCGCGGTCCAGGCGGGGTCCTTGAGGTCGGCGGTCACGAAGGTGACGCGCTCGTCGCCGGCGAAGTACCCCTCGGCGATGGCGAGCAGGGCGGGGTCGAGGTCGACGCCGACGCTTGTCGCCTCGGGGAACCTCTTGAGGACGCGATCCGTGATACTTCCCGTACCGCACGCGAGGTCGAGGATGCGGGGCTTCGGTCCCACCAAGGCCTCGACCATGTCGAGCATCACCCGGAACCGCTCCTCACGGTCCGGCATGTACCACTCCTGCTGACGGTCCCAGCTCTGCTGCCAGCCCGCCCAGTCGGTCCCGGTCATCGCCGATCCTCCCGCTCGCGTAATACCCTGACAGGGGAAACACTCGTTACCCCTTCCGACCAAGACACTAGACCGCCAGAGTAAGGACTACAAGTGGAACTGGCCTATTACTCGGATTACGCCGTGCGTCTGGTCAACACCGAGGAGCCGGTCCGCAACAAGGACGCCCTCACCTCCGTCGAGGTCATCCGCGAACTCTTCGGGCCCGCCACCCAGATGGCCCGCCGGGCCACCGACTCCGACGTGACCCGCTTCCGCGCGGTCCGCGCCCGGCTGCGGGCGGTCTTCACCGCGGCCGACGAGGGCGACCACACGGGTGCGGTGGACCTGCTGAACTCCCTGCTCCTGGAGTTCCCGGTCAGCCCCCAGATCTCCGGCCACGACACCCTCGACGAGGACGGCCGGCCGCGGTGGCACATGCACCTCGCCGACCACCCGTCGAACGCGACCGCGGGTTACGCGGCCATCGCGGCGATGGGCCTCGCCTTCCACCTGACGGAGTTCGGCGCCGACCGGCTCGGCCTGTGCCAGGCCCCGCCCTGCCGCAACGCCTACCTGGACACCTCCACCAACCGCTCCCGCCGCTACTGCTCGGACCGCTGCGCGACCCGCGCCAACGTCGCCGCCTACCGGGCCCGCAAACGCCTGGAGGCCGACCGGCCGGACGACACGGGCCTGACCGCAGAGAACAGCCAGGAGAGCACCACACCGGCCGACCACTGACGCCCCGGCGTCACCGGCCGGTAGCGCGCCCGCACCCGCCCGAGAACCAGCTCGGGCGGTACGGCCCCGAAGACCCGGCTGTCACCCTCGGCGTCGGGGTTGTCCCCCAGCACCCACCAGCCGCCGTCGCGTCGCTCGATCAGCCGCTTCACGATGAGCAGATCCTGCTGGAGCGGATGCCGCAGCACGGCCACACAACCGGCCCGCAGCCGCGCCCCGTAGTGCACCAGCAGCTGATCGCCGTGCAACAGCGTGGGCACCATCGACACCCCCGTCACCTCGGCGATCCCGAACGGAGCCCCGGCCTCCGCCACCCGCTCCGACCCCGATCCCCTCATCCGGCACCTCCCGATCCGCTCCCGGTCCGCTCGCGCGTCCGCTCGTCCACTCGTACACGAGTCCCATGGTGACCCTGGACTTTTGACCTAAGCCCCAGGGGGCGCCCGCGAAATCGCCCTTCTCACCGAGTAATGTCCCACCTGAGAAGACGATCACGAGGAAGGACGGCACAATGCTCTCCCGCCTGTTTGCCCCCAAGGTGAAGGTCAGCGCCCACTGCGACCTCCCGTGCGGCGTGTACGACCCCGCCCAGGCCCGCATCGAGGCCGAGTCGGTCAAGGCTGTCCAGGAGAAGTACCTGGCGAACGAGGACGCGCACTTCCGCGCCCGCGCCACGGTCATCAAGGAGCAGCGCGCGGAGCTCGCCAAGCACCACGTGTCGGTGCTCTGGAGCGACTACTTCAAGGCCCCGCACTTCGAGAAGTACCCCGAGCTCAACCAGCTGGTCAACGACACCCTGAAGGCCCTCTCGGCCGCGAAGGCGTCGACTGACCCGAAGACGGGCGAGAAGGCGCTGGAACTCATCGCCGAGATCGACCGCATCTTCTGGGAGACCAAGAAGGCCTGATCTCCCTCCGGGTGACGTGATCCGCACTCTCGCAGGTCACTCCGCCCACCAGTCCGCACCCGGTCCGCGGGCCGCCGAACACGGCGTCCATGACGGCCCGGGTGCGTTCTGCTTTCGGCGGGGCCACAGGCCGCAGGCCGTGGGGGCGCCGCCGACGAACTCGGCCCGGCACAGGACCTTCCGGCCGACACCACCCACCTGCACCGGCGGTGACCTGATCACGTACGAAGGGTGGGGCGCTCTGGCCCGACCGCAGACGCTCAGGCCGCTGGTCGACAAGACCGAGGCCTACAACGACCGGGCGGCGACCCGACGCGGCGACCGGAAGCCCTTGGCGGACTCGATCGTCACGGAGGCAGGACGTCTGCTCGCCGGGCCCTGGCCGCCGCTCGGCTGATCTCTCACCGGCGGCAGACGAGGACGCCCGCCCGGGAGGTGATCTCGAAGGCGCCGTGGCGGGCGATGTGGTCGGCGACGCGTGTGCGGGCCCGGTCGATGGTCGCGTCGAAGGGGACGTCCTGCTGGTCCGCCCAGGCGCGGTACGAGGCCATGTGGGCGATGACGGGTTCGGGGTCGCGGACCGTGACGGTCGCGGGCAGTTCGACGACCTCCACGCGGCCGAACTCCTCGCCGAGGAGGGCCGGAGCCCCCTCCAGGGTGAAGCGGGAACCGAGCGAGATCCGGGCCGGGCCACGACCGACGCCGAGGACGTCGCCGGCGGCCAGCCGCCACAGCTCGTCGAGCTCGGCCTTGTCGCGGTCGCTGTTGGTGGAGGCCACGACCACCCCGTCCCGGGTCACGACCCGCGCCAGTTCCCTGACCGCCTGGGGGATGTCGGGCACGTGGTAGAGCATGTGGAGTGCGAGAGCGCCGTCGACGCTCCCCGCCGCCAGCGGCAGGCTCGTGGCGTCCGCCACGGCGACCGGCCCGGGGACATGGGCGAGGATGCCGGGAGCGATGTCGAGGCCGAGCAGGGACAGGTCCGGACGGTCCTGGCGGAGCCGCTGGATGAACGTGCCGTTGCCGCAGCCGATGTCGACGACCCGGCCGCGTACATCGCCCAGCCGCTCGGCGACGAGGCCGGGGAGGTCGTACCGGGGCGTCTGCCACCGGTAGAGCGACTGCCGGGCCGCGAGGTCCCGCTCTCCGTTGTACGCGCTCCCCGCCAGGCGGGCCCGGTCGGTGGCGGCGGCGTCGTGGGCGGCGGACAGGTCGGTCATGTCGGCAACTCCGGAGGGTCGGCAGCGGGCGGGGACGCACGGACGGCCTTGTACGGGAGTCGTTCACGCGGACGCACCGCCCGCGCGGACCCACCGTACTGCGGGCACCCCGTCCACGACGGCCCGTCACACGATCAGGGGCCGGTGGCCGGATCCACGGGGAGGGTGTAGCGGCGCTTCGCCTTGGAGGTGGCACCGAGGCGGTCGTAGAAGCGGATCGCGTTCTCGTTCCACGCCGGCGTCTGCCACTGGATCTCGGAGAGGCCCAGGGCGCGGGCCTCGGCCGCGACCTCGGCCATCAGGAGGGGACCCAGGCCGTGGCCGCGGGAGGTTTCCGTGAGGTAGAGGCAGTCCATGTGGAGGTACTCCGTGCCGTCCCAGGTGGAGAGTTCCGGGGCGCAGGTGGCGTAGCCCGCCAGGATGCCGTCGGGAAGGGCCGCGACGAGGCAGCGGAGGCGGGGCTGCCCGGGGCCGAAGAGGAGGCGGCTCAGACGGTCCGCGAGGCCCGGGGCCGGGGGTGACGCCTTCTCGTACGCCGCGTGCTCGGCGATGAGTTCGACGATCCGGGTCATGTCCTCGGGGCGCGCGTGACGTACCACCGCCTGGCCGGCGCCCCTCGGCCCGCCCCCTGCCCTGGTCCGGACTGTGCCGACCTCGCGTTCGTTCATGCCGTCATCATGCACGGCCCCACCGACAGCGCCGCCGCCGTCCCCTGGCGGTGGAGCCACTCCCGGTACGGGGCCGCCCGTAGGGCCACCTCCCGGTACGCCGTGGCGAGTTCCGCGTACAGGGTGTCCAGGGGCGCCCCGGGCCGCGCGTACAGGAGGAGCCGGACCGCCAGGGGGTCGCCGCGCAGGGGGCGGACGGCCATGTCCTCGCGCGGGACCGAGGTGGGCTGGCAGGGCGCCACGGCCTCGCCGAGGACGATGAGCGAGGCGGCCGTGTGGTAGTCGCCGTGCAGCAGGGGCGGGTCGATGCCGGCGGCGGCCAGGACGCGGCGGAGGCCGTCCCATTCGCCGTCCACGGTCGGGTCGACCATCCAGTGGTCATCGGCCAGGTCGGCGAGGTCGACCACGGGCCTGCCGGCCGCCGGGTGGTCGCGGGCCATCGAGACGAACTGCGGTTCCCTGGCGACCAGGACCCGCCGCTCCAGGCCTTCGGGGACCCGTAAGGGGCAGCCCTCCACCTCGTGCACGAAGGCCACGTCGAGCCGGCCCGCTGCGACGGTGCGCAGCAGTGCGTTCGCGGAGACGTCCATCCGGAGGGCGATGTCGGTGCCGGGCAGGCGCTCGCGGAGCCGGCGGAGCCAGCCGGGGAGGGCCCGGCTCGCGGTGGAGCCGACGCGGAGCCCCGGCCCTTCGGTGCGGGCGGCCGCGGCGCGGGTCTCGGTGACGAGTGCGGCCATGTCGGCGACGAGCGGGCGGGCCCGGCTGAGCAGCGAGCGGCCGAGCGGGGTGGGGCGGCAGCCGGTGCGGCCGCGGGAGAAGAGCTCCGCGCCCAGGGAGTTCTCTATGCGCCGCAGCTGGGTGGTCAGCGAGGGCTGGCTCATGCCCAGTTGGCGCGCCGCCTTGTGCAGGCTGCCCGTGTCCGCGATGGCGCAGAGCACGCGCAGGTGTCTGACCTCCAGCTCCATGCCCCGAGGGTAGGGCGGCTCCCCGGGTCGCACCAGATGCCGTGAGCACGTCAATCGCCTTTGATCGCAAGGCAGTTGGGCCAGGTCACCGCGGTGATGTCGTGGGGTTATCGGCGGTTGACATCATCCCCGCGCGCCCCGCCTCCCCCGAGACTCTCTCCAGTCCCCTAGAGGAGGAGCCCCCCCATGCGTCACCCCAAGGTCCTCACCTCCGTCCTGACCGCCACCCTCGGTCTCGGTCTCGCCGTCTCGCTCGGTACGGCGCCTGCGGCGGCCGTGAGCACCGACCGCCAGGTCGACGCCGCTGTGGCGTACGCCGGTTCGGCCGAGGAGGCCAAGGCCAATCAGGCCTTCTTCGAGGCCGTCGTGAAGTCGGTCGCGAAGAAGCGGGCCGCCAACCCCGGCGCGCTGGCCGTCACCGTCGTCTACAGCACCGCCAACGCGCCGACCTTCCGCACCCAGATCGCCCGCTCCACCCAGATATGGAACAGCTCGGTGGTGAACGTCCGGCTCGTCGAGGGCAGCAACCCCGACTTCCGGTACTACGAGGGCAACGACTCCCGTGGCTCGTACGCGAGCACCGACGGTCACGGCAGCGGTTACATCTTCCTCGACTACCGGCAGAACCAGCAGTACAACTCCACCCGGGTGACCGCCCACGAGACCGGGCACGTCCTGGGGCTCCCGGACCACTACAGCGGTCCGTGCAGCGAGCTGATGTCGGGCGGCGGACCCGGTACGTCCTGCCAGAACGCCCAGCCGAACAGCCAGGAGCGTTCCCGCGTCGACCAGCTGTGGCGCTACGGTCTCGCGTCCGCCTTCAAGAGCTGACGAGCGGCCGGAGCCGAGCGGCCCGCCCGGGAAACACGGCGGCGGCGCCCCCTTGGGGGCGCCGCCGTCCTCGTTCCCGGAAGCCGACAGCGGCCGCCGTCCTCGTTCTCAGGCCGTCTGGAGCAGGCGGCGGGCGAAGTCCGCCCCCGGCGGGAGCTGCCGCCGGACCCGCTCCAGAGCCCCGTCGAAGTCACCTCCGGCGACGCACGATTCGAAGGCCGCGCCCCCGTAGTGCAGCGTCAGGCTGAGGTCCGCGCGCTCGCCGAGCGTCAGCAGGCAGCCCAGGGTGGCCGGCTGGGTGGCGCCGTCCACGACGACCGGGAGCGGCAGGTCCCACTCCAGGACGCAGCCGGTGAGGGCCTGCCCGCCCTCGTCGGCCGCGCTGAGCGCGGCGAAGCTCTCGCCCGTGTACTCGATCCCCCTGATCCGGGTGGCGACGTGCCGCCCGTCGGCCGTGATGACGATCGCTTCCGCGCCGCTGCGGTCCCGGTACCAGCCGGTCCAGACTTCTGTCGACTCCGATGACATGCGCGGACTGTAGCGGTATGACCGGCTCCGGCGCGCGTCCGGTCACCCAGAGGCCGGACTTCTCCCGATCTCGTCGTTCTTGCCGGTCACGTGCGTGCTCGGGGCTTCCGCGCTCTCGTAGAGCGGGCACGCGCGGTTGCGGCAGGGCTGCACTTCCCACTCCGGCACCCAGGCCCCGAGGACCTTGTGCCGGGTGGCCAGCGTGGCAAGCGGACGCCCGCAGGCCGGGCACTTGTGCTCGCCCAGGGGGTCCCGCGTCGTGTGATGCGCCTCGTCACCCATACGTCCAGGGTAGGACGCCCCGCACGGGAGCGCTTCCCGCCACGGGCGCCGCCCCGCCCCCCGTCCCACCGGCGTACGACTACCGCTTCCGGGTGTACGTACGGACGAGCACGCCGTTGTCGAAGGTGCGCACCGCGCCGAGCTCGAAGTCGCGGGGCTCGAAGCCGGCGCCGAACATCGGCATGCCGGAGCCATAGACCTGCGGATACGTCTTGATGATCAGCTCGTCGATCTCCTCGATGAGCTCACCCGCGATGGTGGAGCCGCCGCAGAGCCAGACGCCCAGAGGGCTGTCCTCGGCCTTGAGCTCGCGGATGCGGCCGACGAGGTCGTCGGCGATCAGCTCGACGTTCGGGTGGGGCGACTCGGTGAGCGAGCGCGTGGCGACGAACTCGCGCAGGTGGTTGTACGGGCTGGTGATGCCGATGTCCAGAGCCAGCCGGTACGAGGCCACTCCCTGGACGACCGTGTCGAAGTGCCTGTTCTCGCCGTCGACCCCGAGGATCTCCCGGGCGTGCGTCGGGAAGGTCTCGGGGTACTCGGCGGCCATGGTCGCCGCGTACGAGCCCTCCGTGTACTTGAACATGGAGCTGGCATCGCCGTCGGGGTCACCGATGAATCCGTCGATGGTGCAGGCGATGTAGTACGTGAGCTTGCGCAAGCCGGTCCTCTTCCACTGGGTACGTGGCCGCTGCCGCAACCACGACGGCTATAGTGCTTCACTTGTAGTGGTTACGCAAGCCCTCTTCCGAAAGGGATCGACATGGCGAGAAATCCGGAGCGGCGTACGGCACTGCTCGACGCCGCGATCGAGGTCCTGGCGGACGAAGGCGCCCGTGGGCTGACCTTCCGGGCGGTCGACGCCCGGGCGGGGGTCCCCACGGGCACCTCGTCCAACTACTTCCGCGACCGGGACCAGGTGCTCTCGCAGGTCGCCGACCGGATCTTCGTACGCCTCACCCCGGAGCCCGGCGTCATCGACACCGCCCTGCTGCCACCGCCGAGCCGCTCCCTGGTCGTCGAGCTGATGAAGCAGCTCGCCCAGCGGCTCGCGGCCGAACGCACCTGCTACCTCGGCCTCTTCGAGCTGCGGCTGGAGGCCGCACGCCGCCCGGAGCTGCGGACCCAGCTCACCAAGGTGCTCCGCGCCGACCTGGACGAGAACGTCCGGTTGCACCTCGACTCCGGGATGCCTGGGGACGCGGACACGGTCCGGCTGCTCTACTTCGCCCTCACCGGGCTGCTGTTCGACCACTTCACCGTCCCCGGTCTGCACGGCGACCGGGATCTGGACGAGCTGATCGAGACGGTGGTCAACCGCATCGTGCCCGAGCGGTGAGACCCGGGGCCGTCGGCACGGACGCCGGGTGACGGCCTCGGTCTCAGCGCGAGCGCCGCGTGACGAACTCCGCGAGGGCGAGCAGGTCGCCCGCCGCCGCCAGGTCGGGAACCGCCTGTGCCAGGTGCTCGACGGCGCGCCCCATGCGCTCGGCCGCCTGGGCCTGGGCCCAGTCGCGCCCGCCGGCCCGCTCGACCGCGTCCGCCGCCGCCCGTACCGCCGCCGCGTCGAGCGCCGGAAGCGCGTACAACTCGGCCAGCTCCTCGCCCGCGGGGGTGCCCGAGGCGAGCGCCGCCACGACCGGGAGCGACTTCTTGTGGGCGACGAGATCAGCTCCGGCCGGCTTGCCCGTACGGTCGGGGTCACCCCAGATCCCGATGAGGTCGTCGATCAGCTGGAAGGCGAGGCCGGCCTCCCGGCCGAACGCGTCCAGCGCCGCGACCTCCTCCTCCCCCGCGCCCGCGTAGAGCGCGCCGAGGGCGCAGGAACACCCCAGCAGGGCGCCGGTCTTGGCGGTGGCCATGGCCACGCACTCGTCGAGGGAGACGTCCCGGGGGCCGCGCCCCTCGAAGGCGCAGTCCGCCTGCTGCCCGGCGCACAGCTCGATGATGCAGGCCGCCAGGCGCGCGGAGGCCGCCGCCGAGACGGGATGCGGGTCCTCGGCGAGCATCCGCAGGGCGAGCGCGCACATCGCGTCCCCGGCGATCAGCGCGTCCGGGATTCCGAAGACGGTCCAGGCGGTGGGCCGGTGCCTGCGGGTCACGTCCTCGTCGACGATGTCGTCGTGGAGCAGGGTGAAGTTGTGCGCCAGCTCCACCGCCGCCGCGGCCTTCACGGCCCCCGCCTCCTCGGCGCCCAGAGCACGGGCCGCCGCGAGGACGAGGGCGGGCCGGATCGCCTTGCCCGCCTGCTCGGCGGCCGGGCTGCCGTCGGCGTGCTCCCAGCCGAAGTGGTACATCGCGACCCGCCGCATGGAACCGGGCAGGGTCTCGACGGTCGAGCGCAGTTGTGGGTCGACAGCGGTGCGCGTCCGCTCCAGGAGCATCACGGCCCCCTGGCCGTCGGCGACGGCATCCGCGCTGGCTATGGTCACGGTCACTTCCTTCGTATCCTCCGTGGCAGTCGTGTCCGGGCTGCGGCGGCGAGCCGGGAACGCCCGGGGGCGGGAGGGTTCGGTTCCCGCACCCGGGCGCGCCGTCGGCTCAGCGCCAGCGGCTGACCTCGACGTTCTCCAGGACGCCGAGCGCGTCCGGGACGAGGATCGCCGCCGAGTAGTAGGCCGTGACGAGGTACGAGATGATCGCCTGCTCGTCGATGCCCATGAAGCGGACGGAGAGGCTGGGCTCGATCTCGTCGGGGATCCCGGTCTGGTGCAGACCGATGACGCCCTGGTCGGCCTCGCCGGTACGCATGCAGATGATGGACGTGGTGCGGGCGTCCGAGACCGGGATCTTGTTGCACGGGTAGATCGGGACGCCGCGCCAGGTCGGGATGCGGTTGCCGTTGACGTCGATCGTCTCGGGCACGAGGCCGCGCTTGTTGAGCTCGCGGCCGAAGGCGGCGATGGCCCGCGGGTGGGCGAGGAACAGCTTGGAGCCCCGGCGGCGTGAGAGCAGCTCGTCCATGTCGTCGGGGCTGGGAGCGCCGTCGTGGGGCTGGAGCCGCTGCCCGTAGTCGCAGTTGGAGAGGAGGCCGAACTCCTTGTTGTTGACGAGCTCGTACTCCTGGCGCTCGCGGAGCGCCTCGACCGTGAGCCGCAACTGCTGCTCGGTCTGGTTCATCGGCTGGTTGTAGAGGTCGGCGACCCGGCTGTGCACCTTCAGCACGGTCTGGGCGACGCTCAGCTCGTACTCTCGGGGCGAGGCGTCGTAGTCGACGTACGTGTGCGGGACGACGGCCTCGCCGACGTGACCGGCGGAGAGGTCGATCTCGGCCTCGCCGTACTTGTTGGTCCGCTGGTGGGGCAGCGCCGCCACGCTCGCGAGGTGGGCGGCGAGCGAACCGGCCCGCTCCGCGAGGTTGCGCACGTCGTCCCGGGTGAGTTCGAGGACCGTACAGGCGGTGGCGGCGCGGGCGCTCCACTCCCAGGTGGCCTCCGGGTCGACGAGGGCGACGTCGCCGAAGTGGGCGCCGTCGGCGAGGACGCCGAGGACGGCCTCGTCGCCGTACGGTCCCTCACCGACCTGCTCGATCCTGCCGTGTGCGAGGAGGTGGACCCGGTCGGTCGGCTCGCCAGCGACGGCGATCACCTCGCCGGCCGCGTACTCCCGCTGGCGGCAGCGGGACGCCAGCTCGGCCAGGGCCTCCTCGTCCTCGTAGCCGCGCAGGACGGAGAGTTCGCCGAGTTCGGCGGGGATGACCGCGACGCGCTCTCCGGTCTGGACGAAGGTGACCTTGCCGTCACCGACGGAGTAGCTGAGCCTCCGGTTCACCCGGTACGTACCGCCCTGCACCTGGACCCACGGCAGCGCCCGCAGCAGCCACCGTGAGGTGATCTCCTGCATCTGCGGTGCCGACTTGGTGGTCGTGGCGAGGTTCCGCGCGGCGGCGGTGCCGAGACTCTGCTGCGGCGCCTGCTGCTCCGCGCGTACGTCGTCGCCAACCGAACCAACGGACATGGAACTCCCTCTCGTATGACTGACTTGCGACACCAAGCCTTTCAGCACGGAGCGTGTCGACGCCATTACACATTCGAGTGGGACTGTTCGACGATCTTCGGGGCATGTCACGTGATTTCCATCCGAACAGCGGAGCCCCACCCGTCCCGGCGGCCCCTGTCCGGATCGACTCGCACACGGTTCGAGGGGATGGCGGCGGAGTAGCGGACTCCGGTACTCCGGAAGCTCACCCCGTCCCCCGAAGGGAGTCGGTCATGTCCACACCCATGTCGGCGAGCAGGTTCCTCGACGCGCTGCGCGACGAGGGCCTCACGGTGGTCCAGGTCGGCGACTGGTCCACCCACAACCGCAACCACAAGGGCCCCTGGGGCCCGGTGCACGGCGTGATGGTCCACCACACCGTGACCCGCGGCACCGCGAACACCGTCCGGATCTGCCGGGACGGCTACCAGGGCCTGCCGGGGCCGCTCTGTCACGGCGTCATCGCCAAGGACGGCACGGTCCACCTCGTCGGCTACGGGCGCGCGAACCACGCCGGGCTCGGCGACGACGAGGTGCTCCGGGCGGTCATCGCCGAGCGGGGCCTGCCGCCGGACGACGAGGCCACCACGGACGGCAACCGGCACTTCTACGGCTTCGAGTGCGAGAACCTCGGGGACGGCGTGGACCCGTGGCCCAAGGTCCAGCTGGACGCCATCGCGAAGGCGGCGGCCGCGCTGTGCCGCGTGCACGGCTGGACCCACCGCTCGGTCATCGGGCACCGGGAGTGGCAGCCCGGGAAGGTCGACCCGCGCGGCTTCACGATGGCCTCGATGCGGGACCGGGTGGCCGACCTGCTGCGCTGACCGCCGACGGCGCCGGACCGGCCGCGCCACGCGCGCGCGTGGCCGGGACAATGGCCGGGTGAACGCGTTCGACCTCTCCCACCTGCGGCCCCGGCTCCCCTCGCCCCTGGAACCGGTGGAGGACGAGCGCTTCGCCCGGCGCGGGCTCACGCTGCTGCTCAAGCGCGAGGACCTCATCCACCCCGACCTGCCGGGCAACAAGTGGCGCAAGCTCGCCCTCAACCTGGCGGCGGCGGAAGGGCGTCCCGTGCTCACCTTCGGCGGCGCGTACTCCAACCACCTGCGGGCCACGGCGGCCGCCGGGCGGCTGCTCGGCTTCCCCACGGTCGGCGTCGTCCGCGGCGACGAGCTGGCCGGGCGCCCGCTCAACCCCTCCCTCGCGCGGTGCGCGGCGGACGGCATGCGTCTGGAGTTCGTGGACCGGGCCACGTACCGCGCGAAGAACGACCCGGCGGTCCTCGCGGCGCTCCTGGAACGGGCCCCCGCGGGCGCGTACGTGGTCCCTGAGGGCGGCAGCAACACACTCGCCGTCCGGGGGTGCGTGGAGCTGGGCCGCGAGCTCGCCGGTGCGGCGGACACGGTGGCCGTCGCCTGCGGCACGGGTGGCACCCTCGCGGGCCTCGCGGCCGGTCTCTCCCCCGGGCAGCGCGCGCTCGGCGTCCCGGTCCTCAAGGGCGGTTTCCTGGGCGGGGACGTCCACGCCCTCCAGGAGGCGGCGTTCGGCGGGCCGCGGGGCGACTGGACGCTGGACGAGCGTTTTCACCTCGGGGGGTACGCGCGCGTGTCCCCCGTTCTGGAGGCGTTCGCACGCGACTTCGAGGAACGGCACGGACTCGCCATCGAGCGACTGTATGTGGCCAAAATGCTCCTCGGCCTCACGACCCTGGCGGAGGAGGGCGCGTTCCCGGCGGGCACCCGGCTCGTGGCGGTGGTGACGGGCGCTCCCGCCGGACCGTGACGTCCCGGGAGACGACCCGGCGGAGGCCGCGGCCGCTCAGCCGTCCGCCTCCTCGCGGAAGGCGGCGGCCTCCTCCAGGTCGAGCCGGCGGAGCAGGGTCCGCATCATCTCGTCGTCGATCCGGCGGGCGTCGCGCAGTCGCACGAAGACCTCCCGCTCGGCCTCGATCAACTCGCGGGAGAGACGCCGATAGGTGTCGTCGGCGTTCTCCCCCGTGGCCTCGTTGACGGCCCCGAGCCGCTCCCAGACCGCGTTGCGCCGCCGTTCCAGGACCGTGCGCAGCCGGTCGGCGAGGGGCTGCGGCAGCGCGTTGCGGTCGTCGGCGAGGAGGGCGTCGAGGCGTTCCTCGGCGGCCCGTGAGGCCTCGCTCTGTGCCTGCGCCTCGGCCAGGGTCTCGGCGTACCTGTCCCGCCCGGGGAGCTTCAGGAACCGGATGAGGGGCGGCAGGGTGAGGCCCTGGACCACCAGGGTGCCGATGACCGTGGTGAAGGTGAGGAACAGGACGAGGTTGCGGGCGGGGAACTCCTCGCCGTCGGTGACGACGGGGATGGAGAAGGCGATGGCGAGGGAGACCACACCGCGCATGCCGGCCCAGCCGACGACGAGCGGCGCCTTCCAGTCGACTCCGGGCTCCCGTTCCCTGACGCCGGCGGAGAGCCACCGTGGCAGGAAGGTCGCCGGATAGACCCAGACGAACCGGACGACGACCACGGCGACGAACACCCCGACCGCGTACCAGATCGCCTCGCCGACGCCGTACCGCCCGAGGCCCTGGACGACGTACGGCAGCTGAAGACCGATCAGGGCGAAGACGGCGGATTCCAGGATGAAGGCGACCATCTTCCAGACGGCCTCCTCCTGGAGCCTGGTCGCGAAGTCGACCTGCCAGGCCCGGTGCCCGAGGAAGAGGCCGACCACGACGACGGCGAGGACTCCTGAGGCATGGACCTCCTCGGCCGCCGCGTAGGCGACGAAGGGGATCAGGAGGGAGAGCGTGTTCTGGAGGAGGGAGTCGCCGAGGCACCGGCGCAGCCAGTGGATGGGAACCATGAGGACCAGGCCGACGCCGATGCCGCCGAGCGCCGCGAGCGCGAACTCCCCGATGCCGCCGGCCCAGCTCACGCCCTCGCCGACGGCCGCGGCGAGGGCCACCTTGTAGGCGGTGATGGCGGTGGCGTCGTTCACGAGGGACTCGCCCTGGAGGATCGTGGTGATCCGGTGGGGCAGGCCGAGCTTGCGGGCGATGGCGGTGGCGGCGACCGCGTCCGGCGGGGCGACGACCGCGCCGAGCACGAGCGCCGCGGTCAGCGGGAGGTCGGGCACGAGGACGTACGCGAGCCAGCCCACGGCCACGGTGGCGAAGAGGACGTAGCCGACGGAGAGCAGGGCCACGGGCCGGATGTTGGCCCGCAGATCGAGGTACGAGGAGTCGACCGCCGCCGTGTAGAGGAGCGGCGGCAGGATCAGCGGCAGCACGATGTGCGGGTCGAGGGTGTAGTCGGGCACCCCGGGGACGTACGAGGCGACGAGGCCCACGGCGACCAGGAGCAGCGGAGCGGGCACCGGGGTCCTGCGGGCGAGTCCCGCGATGGCGGCGCTCGCCGCCACCAGTGCCACCAGCTGCAGTGCGTTCATGCCCGTCCCTGTCCTGATCCGCAACGTAACCTGGCCATCATGAGTGAGTGCCCGCACGTTGCCGAAATGCCGCGCCCCGAACCGGCGCCGGCGGCCGACACCTGCCCCGAGTGCCTGGCGGACGGCACGCACCCCGTCCAGCTGCGCCTGTGCCTGACGTGTGGCCACGTCGGCTGCTGCGACTCCTCGGCGGGGCGGCACGCGACGGGGCACTTCACCTCGACCGGGCACCCGGTGATGCGGACGTTCGAGCCGGGCGAGGCCTGGCGCTGGTGCTTCGTGGACGGCTCGATCGTCTGAGCTCCGGAGGCTGGGCCGGAGGCTGGGCCGGAGGCTGGGCCGGGGGCTGGGCCGGGGGCTGGGCCAGGGGCGACCGAAAAGCCCCCCTTCACCCCCTTTGCGGGACCGGTTCGATCCTCCGACCGTACGACCGTCCGGCGATTCGGCCGTCCGGTGATTCGCCCGCTCTCCGGTTGGGTACGTCACCCCTCCGCCGGTCGCGCGCTTCCGGCCCCCGCAGACCCCTGACCACCGTCCGCGTCCATGGCCCTACCATGGGTGATGATCAGTGGCCGGGGGGTCGACAGGGGCGGGGAACTCGCGGCGACACGGCGGGACGGATCGCGATAGCGTCACGGCGGACCGCGCAGCCCCCTGCGCACCGCCCGGTTCGGGGTCTCTCCCCCCGAACCCCGAATGAGCTTGTGCCACCTTGGAGGTGAGGGTGTCCCAGATCGCAGGCGAGCCCGGGACCCAGGACTTCGTGGAAGTCCGGCTGCCCGCTGCGGGTGCCTATCTGTCCGTGCTGCGTACGGCCACGGCCGGCCTCGCGGCGCGCTTGGACTTCACCCTCGACGAGATCGAGGACTTGCGGATCGCGGTCGACGAGGCCTGCGCCATCCTGCTCCAGCAGGCCGTGCCCGGATCCGTCCTCAGCTGCGTGTTCCGGCTGGTCGACGACTCCCTCGACGTGACCGTCTCCGCCCCGACGACCGACGGCCGGGCGCCCGAGCGGGACACCTTCGCCTGGACGGTGCTGTCGGCACTGGCCGGGAAGGTGGAATCGTCGGTGGCCGACGACCGTACGGTCTCGATCAGCCTGTACAAACAGCGCGGCGCGGGGCCAGGCCCGGCGTGAGGAGCGGGGACGCGACGGCCGGCATCCCTGAGCAGCAGGCGCGGCCGCACGAGGTCGAGGTCGCTACGGAGCAGGCGGACCAGATGAGCGAGCACGAGCAGCACCACGATGTTCCGGGGACACCAGGGGTCTCCGAGGCGGCGCAGGAGCCCGAGCCCGAGGCGGAGGCCTCAGCGGTCAAGGCCGAGGACGGTGACCGCGACGGCGAAGGAGCCGACGAGGCTCCGGACGTCGCCCCCACCGTTCCGGATCCGCACGACCGGAGCGCCGCCCGCGCTCTCTTCGTCACGCTGCGCGAGCTGCCCGAGGGCTCCCCGGAAAAGGCGGAGCTGCGCAACCGGCTGGTGCGGATGCACCTGCCGCTGGTGGAGCACCTGGCCCGGCGCTTCCGCAATCGCGGCGAGCCGCTGGACGACCTGACCCAGGTGGCGACGATCGGCCTGATCAAGTCGGTGGACCGGTTCGACCCGGAGCGCGGTGTCGAGTTCTCGACGTACGCGACCCCGACGGTGGTCGGCGAGATCAAGCGCCACTTCCGTGACAAGGGGTGGGCGGTACGGGTTCCGCGCCGGCTCCAGGAGCTGCGGCTCTCGCTGACCACGGCGACGGCGGAGCTGTCCCAGCAGCACGGCCGTTCACCGACGGTGCACGAGCTGGCCGAGCGGCTCGGGATCTCGGAGGAGGAGGTCCTGGAGGGTCTGGAGTCGGCGAACGCCTACTCGACGCTCTCCCTCGACGTCCCGGACACGGACGACGAGTCTCCCGCGGTGGCGGACACGCTGGGCGCGGAGGACGAGGCCCTGGAGGGGGTCGAGTACCGCGAGTCGCTCAAACCGCTCCTGGAGGACCTGCCGCCCCGGGAGAAGCGGATTCTGCTGCTTCGCTTCTTCGGGAACATGACCCAGTCGCAGATCGCGCAGGAGGTGGGCATCTCGCAGATGCACGTCTCCCGACTGCTCGCCCGGACGCTCGCGCAGCTGCGGGAGAAGCTCCTGGTGGAGGAGTAGGACCGGTTACGCGGTGTCCTGACCGGGGCGCCGGATGCCGAGCGCCTCGGTCGTGGCCGGGTTCACCAGCAGGACGAGCCCGGTGACGGCCAGGACGCCGAGGACGACACCGGCCGGGATCATCACGCTGTTCGCCTGGAGCATCTGCCAGGCGACCGGCAGGGCCAGGATCTGGGTGATCACCGCCGGGCCGCGGCTCCAGGAGCGGCGCAGCCACAGGCCCCGGGCGGCGGCGAGCGGAATCAGACCGAGTGCGACGAGCGTCACGGCGCCGGTCACGGCACCGGTGAGATCGCCGGACTTTCCGGTCAGGGCGTCCACCAGCATGTAGACGCCCCCGGCGACGAGCCCGAGGGCCTCGATACCGGCCACGGCCGCGGCGGCGGCGAGGCGGGCGGGGCGGGGGGTCTGCTCCGTACTGCTCATACAAGGCAGGGTATCGGGGGCTCGGCCAGGCCCGCCGAGGCGCCCTGGGCTGGGCTCCGGTACCGCCGGGTAGGTACGCTGGCGCCCATGCGCGCACTTCTCGTGGTCAATCCGGCAGCCACCACCACCAGTGCCCGCACCCGCGACGTGCTCATCCACGCGCTCGCGAGCGAGATGAAGCTCGAAGCGGTCACCACCGAGTACCGCGGGCACGCCCGGGACCTGGGCCGGCGCGCCGCCGATGCCGGCAACATCGACCTCGTCGTGGCCCTCGGCGGCGACGGCACGGTGAACGAGGTCGTCAACGGACTGCTGCACGACGGGCCCGACCCCGACCGGCTGCCCAGCCTCGCGATGGTCCCCGGCGGGTCGACGAACGTGTTCGCCCGCGCCCTCGGGCTGCCGAACGACGCGGTGGAGGCGACCGGCGCCCTGCTCGACGCACTGCGTGAGCGCCGGACACGCACGGTGAGCCTCGGGCTGGCCTCGGGAGCGCCGGGCACGGAGGACGAATCGGTGCCGTCGCGCTGGTTCACCTTCTGCGCCGGGCTCGGTTTCGACGCCAGCGTCATCGGCCGGGTCGAACAGCAGAGGGAACGCGGGAAGAGGTCCACGCACGCCCTCTATCTGCGCCAGGTGTTCCGCCAGTTCCTGGAGGAACCGAAC
Organism: Streptomyces exfoliatus; assembly: GCF_000725545.1. Classification (GTDB taxonomy): domain Bacteria; phylum Actinomycetota; class Actinomycetes; order Streptomycetales; family Streptomycetaceae; genus Streptomyces; species Streptomyces exfoliatus. The sequence continues at coordinate 312,652 of NZ_JNZP01000018.1, forward strand.
CGCCGGCACGGCACGATCACCCTGGAGCGCCCCGGCGCCGAGCCGGTCGAGGACCTCGTCCTCTCCATAATCTGCAACACCTCCCCCTGGACCTACCTGGGCAATCGTCCGGTGTACGCGTCCCCGGAGGCTTCCTTCGAGACCGCGCTCGACGTGCTCGGACTGCGTCGTCTCTCCACTCCGGCGGTGGCCCGTTACGCCACTCAGCTGCTCACCTCGACCCCCGAGCGGGGCCCGCGCGGCAAGCATGCGACGACTCTGCACGACCTGACCGACTTCACCTTGCATTCGAAGGTTCCCCTCCCCCTGCAGATGGACGGAGACCACCTTGGACTGCGTACGAGCGTCGCGTTCACAGGCGTACGCCGTGCACTGCGTGTGATTGTGTGAGTGGAAGGGCCCAAAGTCCTTTCACTCGAACGTTTAGGCGCGCATCCACCCCTACGAAGTACGGCTGTGACCTAGCCGACACCGAGGAATCAAAAAAAACTTTCCGGAAGGGGTTGTATCCGTTGCTGGGGTTTGGGAGTCTCTTCTTGGCGATCGGGACGGCCCGCAACACCGGCCTCCACTGAGAGCCAGAACCCCTCCTCAGTAACAAGGACCACACCAGTTCACCTGGCAGTCGGCCCTTCCCTTGCGGGGGGATTCGTGAAAGCGTTCACATTCACAAGCAACTCGCACGAAACACTGAGAGAGGTAGCAGCCATGGACTGGCGTCACAACGCCGTTTGTCGTGAGGAAGACCCCGAGCTGTTCTTCCCCATCGGCAACACCGGTCCTGCGCTGCTGCAGATCGAGGAAGCCAAGGCCGTCTGCCGCCGCTGCCCCGTCATGGAGCAGTGCCTGCAGTGGGCGCTCGAGTCCGGCCAGGACTCCGGCGTCTGGGGTGGCCTCAGCGAGGACGAGCGCCGCGCGATGAAGCGCCGCGCCGCTCGCAACCGGGCGCGTAACGCCAGCGCCTGACGCCCACCGACAGCCTGAGGCCGACGGCGCATACATCGCGTATGCAATCACCGCCCTTGAGCCGCAGCGCGCAGCAGTAACCCACAGCATTCGAGCCCCGGACCGATTCCCTTCGGTCCGGGGCTCGCTGCTGTTCTTCCGTCGTGTCCTACTTCTGCGGCTGCACGGGGATGTCGAGAACCACCTTCGTACCGCGCTCGGCGCCGGGAAGCATGTCGAAGGAACCGCCCAACTCCCCCTCCACCAGGGTCCGTACGATCTGGAGCCCGAGGTTGCCGGCCCGCTGCGGGTCGAAGCCCTCGGGCAGACCACGACCGTCGTCCTGGACCGTGATCAGGAGCCGGGCATCCGCCCTCGGCTCGCCGCGTACGGCGGTGACCTCGACGGCGCCCTCGTCGCCCGGGGCGAACGCGTGCTCCAGCGCGTTCTGCAGGACTTCGGTGAGGACCATGGAGAGCGGGGTCGCGACCTGGGCGTCGAGAATGCCGAAACGGCCGTTGCGCCGGCAGGTGACCTTGCCCGGGGAGATCTCGGCGACCATCGCGATCACCCGGTCGGCGATCTCGTCGAACTCCACCCGCTCGTCCAGGTTCTGGGACAGCGTCTCATGGACGATGGCGATCGAACCGACGCGCCGGACGGCCTCGTTGAGCGCCTCGCGACCCTGGTCGGAATCCATCCGGCGGGCCTGGAGGCGCAACAGGGCGGCCACCGTCTGGAGGTTGTTCTTCACCCGGTGGTGGATCTCCCGGATGGTGGCGTCCTTGGTGATCAACTCGCGCTCGCGGCGACGCAGTTCGGTGACGTCCCTGAGCAGGACCAGCGAACCGATGCGGGTGCCCTTGGGCTTGAGCGGGATGGCCCGCAGCTGGATCACCCCGCTGTTGCCCTCGACCTCGAACTCGCGCGGCGCGTAGCCGGAGGCCAGCGTGACCAGGGCCTCGTCCACCGGGCCGCGGGAGGGGGCCAGTTCGGCGGTGATCTGGCCGAGGTGCTGGCCCACGAGGTCGGCGGCGAGGCCGAGCCGGTGGTACGCGGAGAGGGCGTTGGGCGAGGCGTACTGGACGACACCCTCGGCGTCCAGGCGGACGAGGCCGTCGCCGGCCCGGGGCGAGGAGTCCATGTCGACCTGCTCGCCGGGGAAGGGGAACGTTCCGGCGGCGATCATCTGGGCCAGGTCCGACGCCGACTGGAGGTAGGTGAGCTCCAGTCGGGAGGGGGTGCGGACGGTGAGCAGGTTGGTGTTGCGCGCGATGACGCCGAGGACCCGGCCCTCGCGGCGCACGGGGATGGACTCGACCCGTACCGGGACCTCCTCGCGCCACTCCGGGTCGCCCTCGCGGACGATCCTGCCCTCGTCGAGCGCGGCGTCGAGCAGCGGGCGGCGCCCGCGCGGCACGAGGTGGCCGACCATGTCGTCCTGGTAGGAGGTGGGGCCGGTGTTGGGCCGCATCTGGGCGACGGACACGTACCGCGTGCCGTCGAGGGTCGGGACCCAGAGGACGAGGTCGGCGAAGGAGAGGTCGGAGAGCAGCTGCCACTCCGACACCAGCAGGTGGAGCCACTCGAGGTCCGAGTCGCTCAGGGCGGTGTGCTGGCGCACGAGGTCGTTCATGGAGGGCACGGTGCGAGCGTACCCGCGGAATAAAGGGGCGGTGAACCTGGATCTATCCGGCTCCGTGCTGGAGGATGGGCCAGGAAGCACCGCGTTCCTGTGGATGGACAGACAAGAATGGTCTAGTCCACAATGACGCAATAGACCTCCATCCTCCCCGCACAGGAGGATGGACCGAGGTACCCGACGCTCTCTGCCCTGACTGCGTCGAGACCTCCCACAACGGCCGAGGGACCGCACACCCCCGGCCGGAGAAACTCCGGGCTGCGGTGCCGGGCGGGCTGAGGGTCCCGTCAGGCGCCGCGGCCCGCGGGTGTTTCCGGGGCCTTTTCGGGTAGTTCCGGGGCCTTTGCGGATGGCACTGGTGCCTTGCGGGTGCTTACCGGGCCTCTTCCCGCGGTGCCGTCGGCGCGGCGGCCGACGGCCAGGCCCGCATCGCCGTCTCGGCCACGACCGTGAGCTCCTCCGCCGTCGCGCCGTCCCTGGCCTGCTGCGACAGGCCCTGGAGGACGGCGCCGCTGAAGCGGGCGAGCGCCCGGGCGTCCACGTCGGGGGGCAGGTCGCCCGATTCGACGTCCCGGCGGATCCTGGCCTCGAAGGTCGCCAGGTTCTCGTTCCGACGCGTCCTGAGGGCCTCCTCGACCTCGGGGGTCGAGCAGTTGGTCGCCGCCGAGATCATCAGGCAGCCGCGGGGGTGGCCCGGTTCCGTGAAGAGCGTGGCGGCCTCGCGCAGCAGGCGCCCGATGGCCTCGCGCGCACTCCTCTCCTCCGCGAGGGCCCGGCCGCCGTAGGCGCCGTAGGACACGGCGTAGGTCTCGACGACCTCCTCGAACAGGGTCTTCTTGTCGCCGAAGGCGGCGTAGAGGCTGGGTGCGCTGATGCCCATGGCGCGCGTGAGGTCGGAGACGGAGGTCGTCTCGTAGCCGTGCTCCCAGAAGGTCATCGTGGCCTGTTCGAGGGCCGTGAGCCGGTCGAAGGAGCGGGGGCGGCCGCGCTGTCTCGTCACCATGGAGTGAATTCTATAGCGCTCGATACGAAAGGTGGGGTACGGTCTTTTCGTAACGACCACTACACAAGTGAGGGGGGCGTCGTCATGGGCGTGCTCGCGGGGAAGACGGCACTGGTCACGGGCGGAAGCCGGGGCATCGGGCGGGGGATCGCCGAGCGGCTGGGCCGCGAAGGGGCGCGGGTCGCGGTGCACTACGGGAGCAACGAGACGGCGGCCAAGGAGACGGTCGCGGCGATCGAGGAGGCCGGCGGGGAGGCCTTCGCGCTCGGCCAGGAGCTGGGGGTGCCGGGGGACGCGGCGGCCCTGTGGGAGTCGTTCGACGCGGCCGTCGGCGGCGAGGGCGGCCTGGACATCCTGGTGAACAACGCGGGGATCGCGGCATCGAAGCCGTTCGCGACGCTCGACGAGGAGGAGTACGACCGGGTCTTCGCCGTCAACGCCCGGGCGCCGTTCTTCCTCGCCCAGCTGGGGGCGGGGCGACTGCGGGACGGCGGCCGGATCATCAACATCTCGACCGGCCTGACCAAGACGGCGCTCATGCCGGACCTGATCGCGTACTCGATGTCGAAAGCCGCGCTCGACGTATTCACCCGCGACCTGTCCAAGGTCCTCGGCCCCCGGCGGATCACGGTCAACGCGGTGGCGCCGGGAATCATCGACACGGACATCAACGCGGACTGGCTGCGGGCCGACGAGCAGGCCTGGGCCGGGGCGGCGGCGATGTCGGCGCTCGGCGGGGTCGGCACCCCGGCGGAGATAGCGGACGTGGTGGCCTTCCTCGCCTCCGAGGACGCGCGCTGGGTGACGGGCCACTGGATCGACGCCACGGGCGGCTCGCTCGCCTGAACGGCAAGAGGGCGGGAGGCGCCTCAGGGAGGGGTTGCGAGGAGGGGTCGAGAGGGGCTCGACCGGCGGGGCGGGAGGGCTCCGAGTGGCTGGTGGGGCGGGGGCGGCCGACGATGGAGGCGGTGGCCGTCCGTGGGGTGGAACGGCATGAGGAGAGGGCCTCTCCTCTGCTAGATTTGGCCTTAGATTGGTCTATACCACACGGCCCCTCACCAGCCCCTCACCAGATCGGCAGGCACAGCGTGGAAGTTGTCATCGTCAAGGACGCCAAGGCGGGCGGCGAACTCATCGCGGACGGCATCGCCGACCTCCTGCGCCGCAAGCCCGACGCGCTGCTCGGCGTGGCCACCGGATCGACTCCGATCCCGATCTACGACGCCCTGATCGCCCAGGTCCAGGCCGGCGGCGTGGACGCCTCCCGGGCCCGGATCGCCCAGCTCGACGAGTACGTCGGACTGCCGGCCGGGCACCCGGAGTCGTACCGCTCGACCGTGCTCCGCCAGGTCGTCGAGCCGCTGGGGCTCTCCCCCGAGGCGTTCATGGGCCCGGACGGCTCCGCCGAGGACGTCCTGGCCGCCTGCGAGGCGTACGACAGGGCGCTGACCGAGGCCGGTGGCGTGGACCTGCAGATCCTCGGCATCGGCACCGACGGGCACATCGGCTTCAACGAGCCGTGCTCCTCGCTCGCCTCCCGCACCCGGA
>NZ_JNZP01000019.1 GCF_000725545.1 Streptomyces exfoliatus
GAGCGGGTGGGGGGACGGGCCGGGCGGGACCGGCCGGTCCTCGCCTCCCGGCGTCGGGGAAGCGGCGCCGGCGGAGAGGAGCGCGGGAAGGGCCGCGTCCAGGTCCAGGTGGGCGGCCTGTACCCAGTCCGCGAGTTCCTCGTGGGCGAAGCGGTAGCCGCTGCCGGCGGGGACGAGCAGGCCTTCGGTGAGGACCGCCGAGGCCCAGCCGTCCCGCCAGGGGAAGAGCTGCTCGAAGGAGGCCCGGTCGAGGACGCCGTGCCCGGGGCCGAGGCACCGGCGGGCCGCCTCGTGGACCTGGCCGGTCACGCGCGCGGCGAGCCGGCGTACGGCGGTCCCCCGGACGAGCGGCCGGGAGCCCGCGGCGATCCGGACGGCGATGCGCAGGCACATGAGGTCCAGGTAGGCGGTGAAGATCTCCTCGCGTCCCGGCCGCCCGGGTACGTGCCCCGGCAGCGCGGCCCGCACCTCGGCGAGCAGCCGCAGGGCGAGCGGGTGCCGGGCGTCGCACTCGGCGAGGTCCGTCTCCCGGAGGCCGTATCCCTCGCGTACGGCCCGTGCCTCCGTCGCGGAGTACGGCCCGAGGACGAGGGCGGCGGGCACCGCCTCCCCGAGTCGGGGTCCGGGTCCCTGTCCGGCCGCCGGCCGGTGGAGCGCGCCCGGGGTGTAGAGCGCACCGGCCAGTTCCCAGTGCTCGGGGCGGCAGGCGGTGACGAGGTGGGCGTGGTGGGCGCGGAGCCAGTCCTCGGTGGCGGCGGTCCAGTCGGCGAGCCGGTGGGCGAGGAGCGGCGGCATCTCCTCGGGGCCGTCGAGGACGACGAGGAGCCGGCGGCCCGCCTCGTGGGCGAGGGCGGCGGCCCGTTCGGGGGTGGCGGTCGTGGTGTCGCCGAGCGCCCCGGAGGCGGCGACGATACGGCCCGCCTGGTGCAGGGCGCGGCCGACGGCGTCGGCGAGCGAGCGGTCCTCGGCGCGCAGGTCGGCGCCGCGCAGCCGGACGGTGGGGGCCGGGGCGGCGCCCCCGGCGCGGCGGGCGCAGAGCGCGGCGAGCGCGGTGGTGCGGCCGGTGCCGGGGGCGCCGACGAGCGCGAGGACCGGGGCGTCGCCCGCCGTGAAGCGGGTGAACTCGCCGACGCACTGGAGCCGTTCGACGGGATCGGGCCAGGGGTCGGGCTCCCGTACGGGTCCGGCGGAGGTCGCGGCGAGCTCCAGGATTCCGGCGAGGTTGAGGTCGGGGCCGTAGGCGGGGACGGTGGCCGCGTTGCGCCGGAGCACGGCGGTGAGGGGGCCCTCGGGGCGGAGGGGCACGGCGTAACCTGCGGCCTTGCGACGGCCGTGCAGGGCGGTGCCGAGGACGGCGAGGACGGTGCCGGTGGCGGTGTCGAGGACGGGGCCGCCGGCGGCCTGTCCGCTGAGGCGGAGGGCCTCGGCCCCCTCGGTGCCGATGGCGAGTTCGAGGGCTTCGGCGAGGTCGTGGCAGCGGTCGGTGGCGACGTACGTGACGGCGGCGGGGCCGAGGACACGGGCCTCGCGCCAGCCCTGGGCGGCGATCCGCACGTACGTGCCGGGTTCGATCCGGTCGCGGGTCGCGAGCGGCAGCGGGCGGACGCCGAGCCCTTCGGTGCGCACCAGGGCGAGGCCCCGCTCCGGCAGGGAGGTGACGGCCTCGGCCTCGGCGAGCCAGCTCCGGTCGCCGGGGGCGCGCAGGAGGACACGGCTGAGCCCGTCGACGGCTTCGTGGCTGGTGACGACCGTTCCGTGGTGGTCGGCGAGGAATCCGGTACCGCGCGGCCGGCCCGCCAGATCGCAGATACGTACCAGCGTCGCCAGGTCCCCGCGTCCCATGGTGTCGACGGTAGGTCTCCGGTGATCACCCGGAGGCGCACGAGGGGAAACGCGCCCCCTGGCACTCCCCCATTCACTCCGAGCGCCTCCCCGATGGGGTGATTTCGCGGATTCCGCCGGACAGACTCTCCCGGGGGGGATGGGGGGACAACGGTGGGGCGGGCACGCGCGCGTGCCCGCCCCACCGTGAAGCCCTACGGCCCTGGTCCCGGCGGCCCGTGTCTCAGCCGAAGACGGCGAGGCTCTTGGCCTTGCCCCGCTGGTCCTCGACGAGCGCGAGGAGCTTCCCGTCCGGTCCGTAGACCGCGACCGGACCCGCCGGGTACGCCGGCATCTCCAGACGGACGCCGTTGAGCAGCAGCGCGGCCCGCTTCTCGTCGACCTCCCACCGGGGGAAGGCCGCCGCGGCCGCGTCGGCGACCGGCATGACCGTGAGCTCCTCCTGGAGCTGGTCGAGCGTCTTCGCCGAGTCCAGCTTGTACGGGCCGACCCGGGTGCGGCGCAGCGCGGTCAGATGACCGCCCACACCGAGCCCGGCGCCGAGGTCCCGGGCGAGCGCCCGGATGTACGTACCGGAGGAGCAGACGACGGAGACGACGAGGTCGACGACGGGGGTGCCGTCCTCGGCGGTCGCCTCGCGGACGTCGTACACCTGGAAGGAGGAGACGGTGACCGGGCGGGCCGGGATCTCGAACTCCTCGCCGCCGCGCACGCGGGCGTACGACCGCTTGCCGTCGATCTTGATCGCGGAGACCTTCGACGGCACCTGCATGATGGCGCCGGTCAGCTCGGCGACGCCCGCGTCGATGCCTTCTCGGGTGACCTTCGAAGCGTCGACCGACGCCGTGATCTCGCCCTCGGCGTCGTCGGTGATCGTGGTCTGGCCCAGGCGGATGGTGCCCAGGTACTCCTTCTCGGTCAGCGCGAGGTGACCGAGGAGCTTGGTCGCCCGCTCCACGCCGAGGACGAGGACGCCCGTGGCCATGGGGTCGAGCGTGCCGGCGTGGCCGACGCGGCGGGTCCTGGCGATCCCGCGCATCTTGGCCACGACGTCGTGCGAGGTGAAGCCCGACGGCTTGTCGACGATGACAAGGCCGTCGGGCGTCTTTGCTGCGTTGCTCATTCGGCGGCTTCGTCCTCGCCCGGCTTCTTGTAGGGGTCGGCCTCGCCCGCGAAGGCGGCGCCCGAGGACGCCTCCCGCACTTGGGCGTCGATGGCCCGCGCCTTGTCGAGGAGGTTCTCGATGGTCTTGGCGTTCTCCGGAAGGGCGTCCGCCACGAAGGTCAGCGTCGGGGTGAACTTGGTCTGGGCAGCGCGGCCCACGGCCGAACGGAGGATGCCCTTGGCACTCTCCAGGCCGGCGGCGGCGCTCGCCCGCTCCTCCTCGTCGCCGTAGACCGTGTAGAAGACCGTGGCCTCCCGCAGGTCGCCGGTGACGCGGGTGTCCGTGATGGTCACGTGCGTGCCCAGGCGGGGGTCCTTGATGCCGCGCTGCAGCTTCTCGGCGACCACCTCCCGGATGAGGTCTGCCAGCTTCTTCGCCCGCGCGTTGTCGGCCACTGGTCCTTCTCCTTCTTTGCCTTGCTCAAATCAGTCTTCATCAGTGTGGAGCCTGCGGCGCACCGACAGCAGCTCCACCTCGGGGCGGGCGGCGACGAGCCGCTCGCACCGGTCCAGTACGTCGCTGAGATGTGCCGTGTCCCCCGACACCATCGCGACGCCGATCTCGACCCGCCGGTGGAGGTTCTGGCCGCTGACCTCCGCCACGCTCACCGCGAACTTCCGATGGAGCTCGGCGACGATCGGCTTGACGAGGGAGCGTTTCTCCTTCAACGAACGAACGTCGCCGAGGAGCAGATCGAAGGACAGTGTCCCCACATACATGTGTGTCCGGATGTCCCGCCGGTTCGGGTTCGGTGTTCCCGCCGACCACTCGGCGGGGACACCGGAAACCGTACACGCAACGGCCGGGGCCGATCGACGGAATACTTTCCGCCGACCGGCCCCGGCTCACTGCTGCGATGGGACGCGATCAGCCGCGCGGCTTCTCGCGCATCTCGTACGTCGCGATGACGTCGTCGATCTTGATGTCGTTGAAGTTTCCGAGGTTGATACCGCCCTCGAAGCCTTCGCGGATCTCGGTGACGTCGTCCTTGAAGCGGCGCAGACCGTGGATCGTGAGGTCCTCGGCGATGACCTTGCCGTCGCGGACCAGACGCGCCTTGGTGTTGCGCTTGACCTCGCCCGAGCGGATGAGGACACCGGCGATGTTGCCCAGCTTGGACGAGCGGAAGACCTCGCGGATCTCCGCCGTACCGAGCTCGACCTCTTCGTACTCCGGCTTGAGGAGGCCCTTGAGCGCCGCCTCGATCTCCTCGATCGCCTGGTAGATGACCGAGTAGTACCGGACGTCGACGCCCTCGCGCTCCGCCATCTGCGCGGCACGGCCGGCCGCACGGACGTTGTAGCCGATGACGATGGCGTCGGAGCCCATGGCCAGGTCGATGTCCGACTCGGTGACCGCACCCACACCGCGGTGCAGGACACGGATGTCGACCTCTTCGCCGACGTCGAGCTGGAGCAGCGAAGCCTCCAGGGCCTCGACCGCACCGGACGCGTCGCCCTTGATGATGAGGTTGAGTTCCTGGACGAGACCGGCCTTGAGCACCTTGTCGAGGTCCTCGAGGGACACCCGGCGGACGCGCTTGGCGAAGGCGGCGTTGCGCTCACGCGCAGCGCGCTTCTCGGCGATCTGACGCGCCGTACGGTCCTCGTCGACCACCAGGAGGTTGTCGCCGGCACCCGGCACGTTGGTGAGACCGAGCACCAGGACGGGAGTCGACGGGGTCGCCTCCTCGACGTTGTTGCCCTTGTCGTCGAGCATCGCCCGGACGCGGCCGTACGCGTCGCCGACCACCACGGTGTCGCCGATGCGCAGCGTTCCGCGCTGGACCAGGACGGTCGAGACGGCACCGCGACCACGGTCGAGGTGGGACTCGATCGCAATACCCTGCGCGTCCTGGTTCGGGTTGGCCCGCAGGTCGAGCGAGGCGTCGGCGGTGAGGACGACGGCCTCGAGCAGGGAGTCGATGTGCAGACCCTGCTTGGCGGAGATGTCGACGAACATCGTGTCGCCGCCGTACTCCTCGGCCACCAGACCGAACTCGGTCAGCTGACCGCGGACCTTGGTCGGGTCCGCACCCTCGACGTCGATCTTGTTGACCGCGACGACGATCGGGACGCCGGCGGCCTTGGCGTGGTTGAGCGCCTCGATCGTCTGCGGCATGACGCCGTCGTTGGCCGCGACCACGAGGATCGCGATGTCGGTCGACTTCGCACCACGGGCACGCATGGCGGTGAACGCCTCGTGACCCGGGGTGTCGATGAAGGTGATGCGACGCTCTTCGCCGTTGACCTCGGTACCCACCTGGTAGGCACCGATGTGCTGGGTGATGCCACCGGCCTCGCCCGCGACGACGTTCGTCTTGCGGATCGCGTCGAGCAGTCGGGTCTTACCGTGGTCGACGTGACCCATGACGGTGACGACCGGCGGACGGGAGACCAGAGCCTCTTCGCCACCCTCGTCCTCGCCGAACTCGATGTCGAAGGACTCGAGCAGCTCGCGGTCCTCCTCCTCGGGGCTGACGATCTGAACGGTGTAGTTCATCTCGTCACCGAGCATCTGCAGCGTGTCGTCGGAGACCGACTGCGTCGCCGTGACCATCTCGCCGAGGTTCATCATCACCGCGACGAGCGACGCCGGGTTGGCGCCGATCTTCTCGGCGAAGTCGGTGAGGGACGCACCGCGCGACAGGCGGATGACCTCGCCGCCACCGCGGGGAAGCATCACGCCGCCCACGGACGGGGCCTGCATGGCCTCGTACTCCTGGCGCCTCTGACGCTTCGACTTGCGACCACGACGCGCGGGACCGCCGGGACGACCGAAGGCGCCCTGCGTGCCACCACGTCCACCCGGACCGCCGGGACGGCCACCGAAGCCACCGGGACGACCGCCGAAGCCGCCGCCACCGCCGCCGGGACCACCCGGACGACCGCCGCCGCCACCACCGGGACCACCGGGACGGCCGGCGAAGCCGCCACCGCCACCGCCGGGACCGGCCGGACGACCGGTGAAGCCGGGACGACCGCCGCCGCCACCGCCGGGGCCAGCCGGACGGCCGCCGGGGCCACCGGGGCCACGACCGCCAGGACCGGGACGCGGGCCGGCAGCGGGACGCTGCGGCATCATGCCCGGGTTCGGACGGTTACCGCCGGGCGCGCCGCCCGGACGGGGAGCCTGCGGGCGAGGCATGCCACCGGGGGTCGGACGGGCGCCGCCCTGACCCTGGGGACGCGGGGCGCCACCGGGGCCGCCCTGCGGACGCGGAGCGCCCGGAGCGGCGCCGGGGCCACCCTGCGGACGCGGGGCGCCGCCACCGGGACGGGGCGACTGCGGCCGCGCCATGCCGGTGGAGCCACCCGAGGTGAAGGGGTTGTTGCCGGGACGCGGACCGGCCGGACGGGCACCGCCCGGACGGGGAGCGCCCTGGCCCTGCGGACGCGGCGCACCCTGACCCTGCGGGCGGGGAGCCTGCTGGGCGGGACGGGCCGGACGCTCGCCGGTGGGGCGGGGACCCGAGGCACCGGGGCGCTGACCGGCGGCGGGAGCCGACGGAGGCGCGGTGAACTCGGGGGCGGCCGGAGCCGGCGTGACCGGCTTGGGCGCGGGCTTCGGGCCCGGGCGGGGGCCCGAGGCGGCCGGAGCCGGAGAGGGGGTGCTGCTCGCGGGCGCGGCCGGAGTCACCGGAGTGACCGGGGCGGGCGCCGCAGGCGCGGCGGGGGCCGGCTTGGGAGCCGGGGCGCCGGGCTTCGGGGCAGCGGGACGTGCCGCGGCGGCCGGGGACGGCGCCGCGGGGGAGGGCGCCGCCTTGCGGGGCGCGCCAGGCTTGGCAGCGGTCTTGCCGGCGTTGCCGCCGGGACCCTGCAGTGCGTCAGTCAACTTGCGCACGACCGGCGCCTCGATCGTCGAGGACGCCGAACGGACGAATTCACCGAGTTCTTGGAGCTTGGCCATGACGACCTTGCTCTCCACACCGAACTCCTTGGCGAGTTCGTATACCCGGACCTTAGCCACTTTGCTCCTTTGTGAGGTCCGGTTACCGCCGGACCGTCGCTACTTCATGGGCGTACTCATCGCGTACTCATCGAGTGCTCATCGCAATCTCGACCTACTTCCAACTCGCGAGGTACCTGACCGCACGGTGTTCCGTGCCGTACTTCTTCACTACGGTGTCGGCCGCTCGACGTGGTGACGGAGTTCCGCGGTGTCGAGCGGGCCCTGGACCCTGAAGGCCCTCGGGAACGCTCGGCGGCGGACCGCCAGGTCGAGACAGACCACGGCGGGGTGCAGGTACGCACCCCGGCCGGGCAGCGTACCGCGATGATCAGGAACGCATTCGTCCTTGCTCACCACGATCCGCAGCAGATCGCTCTTGGCCGCTCGCTCCCGGCATCCCACACAGGTTCGCTCAGGGCACGCACGGTCCTGCGTCCGGCCAGACACGATTAAGTCTACCTCCCCGTACCGACCTCACCTGTTTGGGGCAAGAATCGAACAGTCGTTGGCCAAAAACGGTCTCAGTCCTCCGGACCGCTCGGCTCCGTGTCCGGCCGGATGTCGATCCGCCAGCCGGTGAGCCGCGCGGCGAGGCGGGCGTTCTGGCCCTCCTTGCCGATGGCCAGCGACAGCTGGTAGTCCGGCACCGTCACGCGGGCGGAACGGGCCGCCATGTCGACGATCTCGACCCTGGACACCCGCGCCGGGGAGAGCGCGTTCGCCACCATCTCGGCCGGGTCGTCCGACCAGTCGACGATGTCGATCTTCTCGCCGAGCAGCTCCGCCATCACGTTCCGCACGCGGCTGCCCATCGGGCCGATGCAGGCGCCCTTGGGGTTCAGACCCGAACGGGTGGAACGGACGGCGATCTTGGTGCGGTGGCCGGCCTCACGGGCGATCGCCGAGATCTCGACCGATCCGTCGGCGATCTCCGGCACCTCGAGGGCGAACAGCTTCTTCACCAGATTGGGATGCGTACGCGAAAGGGTGACGGACGGACCGCGCACACCCTTCGCCACCCGGACGACGTACGTGCGCAGCCGCAGACCGTGCGTGTAGTCCTCGCCCGGCACCTGCTCCTGCACCGGAAGGATGGCTTCCAGCTTGTCGTCGAGGCGGACCAGGACGTTCTTCGGGTCCTTGCCCTGCTGCACCACACCGGCGACGACATCGCCCTCGCGGCGCGCGTACTCGCCGAACGTCACGTCGTTCTCGGCGTCCCGCAGCCGCTGCTGGATGACCTGGCGGGCGGTGCTCGCCGCGATCCGGCCGAAGTCGGACGGGGTGTCGTCGAAGTCCTTGGGCTCCTGGCCCTCCTCCAGGTCGGAGGGGTCTTCCTTCGCCCACACCGTCACGTGCCCGGTGGCCCGGTCCAGCTCCACGCGCGCGTGGCGGCGGGCGTCGGGGGTGCGGTGGTAGGCGATGAGGAGGGCCGACTCGATCGCCTCGACCAGCAGGTCGAAGGAGATCTCCTTCTCATGCGCCAAGCCCTTGAGCAGCTTCACGTCGATGTCCACGGCTACGCCTCCTCTTCCTTCTTGTCCTTGCGGTTGAACTCGATCTCGACACGCGCCTTGACGATGTCGGCGAACTCGACCCGGCGGGCGGTGGGCTTGCGCCCCTTCACGCCCGGTACTTCGAGGTCGAGGCCGTCCGCGTCCACGGTGAGGATCCGCGCGACCAGCTCTTCGGAAGCATCGTCGGCGGACAGCTGGAGCTTCACCAGCCGGCCGACGGCCCGCACGTAGTGGCGGTGCTGGGTAAGAGGGCGGTCGGCGCCGGGCGAGCTGACTTCGAGGACGTACTCGCCCTCGCCCATCGCGTCGGTCTCGTCGAGCTTCTCGGAGATCGCGCGGCTCAGCTCGGCACAGGCGTCCAGCTCCACGCCCTCGTCCGAGTCGACGACGATCCTCAGCAGTCCGCGGCGGCCGGCCCGGGACACCTCGATCTCTTCCAGATCCAGGTCCCTCGCGTGGACGAGCGGCTCCACGAGTCCGCGCAGCCTGTCGCTCTGGGTGGTGCTCATCCGGGTGACTCCTCGGCCGCGTGTGCTGTTGTGTGTTCGTCGCGTGTCAGACCAAAGGGTATCCGGTCCGGGAGGGTGTTGCCGTCCATCGCCCCGGGGCCCGCGGGTACGCTCGCCTGCGGTGATCCGACGATCTTCGACGACATACCACGGCTGAGGAGAGAGCGTGACGACGACGGGCAGGCGCGCACTCCTGACGGCGGGGGTCTCGGCCGCCGCCACGGCGGTCCTCGCGGGCTGCACCTCGGAGGCCCCCGGTCCGCGGCGGCCCAGCGCCGCCGAACTGGAGGCCGAACGGGTGGCGCGGGCCGAGGCGGCGCTACGGCTCCGCTCGGTGACCGCCTCCCGGACGCTGCTCGAACGGTACGACGCGACCCTCGCCGCCCACCCCGCGCTCGCGCCCCGGCTGGCCCCGCTCCGACGCTCGGTCGCGGCGCACGCGAAGGCCCTCGGCGAGGGCGGTACGACGGTGCGGCCCGCGACGGCCACGCCGAGCGCCGCGCCCGCCTCCGCCACGACGTCCCCCGACCCCACCCCCGCCCCCGTCACCGGCGACCCCCTGGCCGCGCTCGAGGAGCTCGCGGCGGCCGAGCGCACGGCCGCCGACGCGCACACCGCCGCTCTGGTCACCGCGCCGCCCGAGTACGCCAGGCTGCTCGCCTCCGTGGCCGCCGCCGGCGCGGCCCACACCTATCTGCTGACCGAAGGAGCACGGGCATGAGCGCCCTCGAAGCGACCCAGGCCGCGCTGGCCGCCGAGCACGCGGCGGTGTACGGGTACGGGGTCGTGGGCGGCCGGATCGGAGCCGAGCGGCGGGCCGAGGCCGCCGCGGCCCACGAGGCCCACCGGGGGCGCCGTGACGCCCTGCGCAGGGCCGTGCGCGACCTCGGCGGCACGCCGGTGGCGGCGGCCGCCGCGTACGAGCTGCCGTTCCGGGTCGCGGACCCGGCCGGCGCGGTACGGCTCGCGGCGATGATCGAGGACCGGGTCGCCGGGGTGTACTCGGACCTGGTCCGGGCATCCGAGGGACCACGGCGGCGCGAGGCGGCCGCCGCGCTCAGGGAGGCGGCGGTACGGGCCGTCCGCTGGCGCGGCAGCGACGTAACCTTTCCTGGGCTCGCCGAGCGGGTGTGAGCCCCGCCCCGACCGAAGGAACAACGCACGTATGGCTTTCGAACCGCCGCAGCGACTGGTGAAGGCGCTCGGTGAGACGTACGGGGACGCCGCCGCGGCCGAGTGGCTCGGGAAGCTGCCCGGGCTGGCCGACCAGGTGCTCGACCACGCCTCCCTGGACGCCGAACGCGTGCTGGCGCCGGGCGGGCGGAGCAGTCTGGTCGTGCTCGTCCGGCGCTCGGACGGCTCCCCCGCCGCGCTCAAGATCGCACCCCCGTTCAGCCGGCCCGAGCGGGAGCGGGAGGCGCTCGCGCACTGGAACGGCTGGGGCGCCGCCCTGCTGCTCGACGAGGTCGAGGGGACCGGGGCGGGCGCCCTCGTCCTCGAACGGCTGCACCACGAGGTCTCGCTGCGCTCGCTGCCCGAGGCGAAGGCGCTCCTGGAGGCTGCGGGGACCGTGCGCAAGCTGTGGGTCGACCCCCCGGCGGAGCACGGCTTCGAGACGGTGACCGAGCGGACGGCCCGGCAGGCGGAGGCGATGCGCCCGCACCTGTCCGACGCGGCGACCGGCGAGCTGACGGCGGCGGCGCTCGCGGCGCGCGAGGAGCTGGTGGCGGGCGGGGCGGAGACGCTGCTGCTGCACGGGAACTTCCGGCAGGGCAAGGTCCTGGCCGGGGACCGGGCGCCCTGGCTGGCCGTCGGGCCCGAGCCGCTGGTCGGCGAGCGGGCGTACGACCTGGCCCGGCTCGTACGGGACCGGGTCGAGGACCTGGTGGCCGCGTCCTCGGGCGCCTCGGCGGCCCGGCGGCGGGTGAACAAGCTGGCGGACTCGCTGGACCTGGACCGGGAGCGGCTGCACGGCTGGACCCTGTTCCGCGCGGTGGAGTCGGGCACGCGGGCACTGGCGGCGGGGCGGCGGCAGGAGGCCGAGCTGCTTCTCGAGTTCGCGAGCTGGCTGTAGGGGAATACCCTTTTTGTACCGTTCGCCGGTTCGCGGCGTTCGGCGGCTCGATCTCCAGGGGGCCGTAATGCTCGAAGAGCTGCTGATGGCGGCGGCCGGCGTGGCCGCGGCGGCCGCGGTCTACGCGGGCGCGGCGGCCCGGATCGTGAAGCAGTACGAGCGGGGCGTCGTCTTCCGCTTCGGCCGGCTGCGCAACGACGTCCGCGCGCCCGGCTTCACCATGATCGTTCCGGGCGTGGACCGCCTGCACAAGGTGAACATGCAGATCGTCACGATGCCCGTGCCCGCGCAGGAGGGCATCACCCGGGACAACGTGACCGTCCGGGTGGACGCGGTGGTCTACTTCAAGGTCGTCGACGCGGCGGAGGCGCTCGTCAGGGTCGAGGACTACAAGTTCGCGGTCTCGCAGATGGCGCAGACCTCGCTGCGGTCCATCATCGGCAAGAGCGACCTCGACGACCTGCTGTCGAACCGGGAGAAGCTCAACCAGGGGCTCGAACTGATGCTGGACTCCCCCGCGATCGGCTGGGGCGTGCAGATCGACCGGGTCGAGATCAAGGACGTGTCGCTGCCGGAGACGATGAAGCGCTCCATGGCCCGGCAGGCGGAGGCGGACCGGGAACGCCGGGCGCGGGTGATCAACGCCGACGCCGAGCTCCAGGCCTCGAAGAAGCTGTCGGAGGCGGCGGCGGTGATGTCCCAGCAGCCGGCGGCGCTCCAGCTGCGGCTGCTGCAGACCGTGATGGCCGTGTCGGCCGAGAAGAACTCGACGCTGGTGCTGCCGATCCCGGTGGAACTGCTGAGGTTCCTGGAACGGGCGACGCCCGGGTCCGCCGGGGCCTCCACCGGGCATGCCGAGACGATGATGCACATGCCGCCGGTGCCGCCGCCGGTGCCGCCGCGCACGGACGCGTACCTGGCGGGACGGGCCGACGCGGCGGACGCGATCGAGGACCTGACGGGGACGTCGGTGGAACCGGCGCCACGGGAGGACGCCGGTTGAGGCACCGGCGCCCCCGCGGCAGAGAGGTGGCCGGGCCCCGTGGGGTCCGGCCACCTCCTTCGCTCACGCCGTGAGGCGGGCGATCGCCTCGTCGACGGTCAGCTCCTCGCGCTCGCCCGTGCGGCGGTCCTTCAGCTCCAGGACGCCCTCGGCCGCGCGGCGGCCCGCCACCAGGATCTTCGGGACGCCCATGAGCTCCGAGTCGGTGAACTTGACGCCCGGGGAGACGCCCGCGCGGTCGTCGACCAGGACCCGCAGACCGGCCGCGGCCAGCTTGTCGGAGACCTCGAGGGCCAGCTCGGTCTGGAGCGCCTTGCCCGCGGCGACGACGTGGACGTCGGCCGGGGCGACCTCGGCCGGCCAGCACAGGCCCTTCTCGTCGGCGGTCTGCTCGGCGAGCGCCGCCACCGCGCGGGAGACGCCGATGCCGTACGAGCCCATGGTCACGCGGACCGGCTTGCCGTTCTGGCCGAGGACGTCGAGCTTGAGGGCGTCGGCGTACTTGCGGCCCAGCTGGAAGATGTGGCCGATCTCGATGGCGCGGTCCAGCTTCAGGCCGGTGCCGCACTTCGGGCACGGGTCGCCCTCCTGTACGACGACGACGTCGACGTACTCGGAGACCTCGAAGTCACGGCCCGCGACGACGTTCTTCGCGTGCATGCCGTCCTTGTTGGCGCCGGTGATCCAGGAGGTGCCGGGGGCCACGCGCGGGTCGGCGAGGTACGTGACCTTGTCCAGGCCCTGCGGGCCGACGTAGCCCCGCACCAGGTCCGCGCGGTCCGCGAAGTCCGTCTCCGTCACCATCTCGACGGTGGCGGGCGCGAAGTGCGCCTCGACCTTGCCCAGGTCGACCTCGCGGTCGCCGGGGACGCCGACCGCGACGATCTCGCCGTCGACCTTCACCAGGAGGTTCTTGAGGGTGGCGGAGGCGGGGACGCCGAGGGAGGCGGCGAGGGTCTCGATGGTCGGGGTGTCGGGGGTGGGGATCTCCTCGGCGGCGGGCACGGCGGAGCCGTCCACGGCCTTCAGCTCGTAGGAGACCGCCTCGGTGTTCGCGGCGAAGTCGCAGTTCGGGCAGTCGGCGAAGGTGTCCTCGCCGGCCTCGGCCGGGGCGAGGAACTCCTCGGACTTCGAGCCGCCCATCGCGCCGGCGGTGGCGGCGCAGATGCGGTAGTCGAGGCCGAGGCGCTCGAAGATCCGCTGGTAGGCCGCGCGGTGCAGGGCGTACGACTGGGCCAGGCCCTCGTCCTCCGTGTCGAAGGAGTACGAGTCCTTCATGAGGAACTCGCGGCCGCGCAGGATGCCGGCGCGGGGGCGGGCCTCGTCACGGAACTTGTTCTGGATCTGGTACAGGATGACCGGCAGGTCCTTGTAGGACGAGCACTGGTCCTTGACCAGGAGCGTGAAGATCTCCTCGTGCGTCGGCCCGAGGAGGTAGTCGCCGCCCTTGCGGTCCTGGAGACGGAAGAGCTCGGCGCCGTACTCGTCCCAGCGGCCGGTTGCCTCGTACGGCTCGCGGGGCAGCAGCGCGGGGAGCGTGACCTCCTGCGCGCCGATCGCGTCCATCTCCTCGCGGACGATGCGCTCGATGTTGGAGAGGACCTTCTTGCCGAGGGGCAGCCAGCTCCAGATGCCGGCGGCGGTGCGGCGGACGTAACCGGCGCGGACGAGGAGCTTGTGGCTGAGGACCTCGGCGTCGGCCGGGTCGTCGCGCAGCGTCTTCGCCATCAACTGGGACATGCGCTGGACCGGTGCGTTGGCCATGGTTCTCGTACTCCTGCAGGGCTGGGGGTCCCCCCTGCTCGAGCGAAGCCGAGAGCTCGGGGGAGGGTGATGGCCCCGAGGTTAGCCGGGCGGCCCCTGGCAGGTGAAATCAGTTCCGGCGACCGAGCGGCAGGGGCGCGCCCATCACGGCGTACGGGCGGGCGGCGCTCGGGAAGTGCACCTGGCGGGCGAGGTCGGTGTAGCCGAGGGAGCGGTAGAGGCCGCGGGCCGGGCTCTCCGTGTCGATCGCGGAGAGGATCGAGCGCGGCTCGGCGGCCGTGTCGGTGATGGTGGTGATCAGTTCACGACCGACGCCCCTGCCCTGGTGGGCCGGGTGGACGTGCAGTTCGGTGATGACGAAGGAGTCGTCGAGCCAGTCGGCGGTGCCGGTGGCGCGCAGGTACGGCTCGACGACGGTCGACCACCAGTGGGTGCGGTCGTTGGGCATCCCGTACACGAATCCGACGAGCGCGCCGTCGGGCGTGGTGGCCCCGTAGGCGCGGGCGCCGGGGCACAGCAGGTGGCGCAGCACGATGTGGCGGCGTACGGCGATCTCGTCCTCGTCCAGGCCGAAGGCGAGCGCCTGCACGGCGAGCGCCTCGTCCACCCGGGCGGCGAGATTGACCGGTCCGATCATGACCTCTGCGTCATCCATGCGGCGCACCCTACAAGCGGCCGGGGCCTCAGAACAGCACGCTCATGAAGGCGCCGGTCTCCTGGAAGCCGACACGGCGGTACGCGGCCCTCGCCGGGGTGTTGTAGTCGTTCACGTACAGGCTGACGAGGGGTGCGACGTCGGCGAGCGCGTACTGGAGCACGGCGGCCATGCCGGTCTCCGAGAGGCCCTTGCCCCGGTGTTCGGGGGCGACCCAGACGCCCTGGATCTGGCAGGCCTGCCGGGTGGCGGCGCCGATCTCCGCCTTGAAGACGACCTTGCCGTCCTCGATGCGGGCGAAGGAGCGGCCGGCGCCGACGAGTTCGGCGACCCGGGCCTGGTAGAGCAGGCCGCCGTCGTTGGCGAGCGGGGAGACGCCGACCTCCTCGGTGAACATGGCCACGCACGCGGGCATGATCACGTCCATCTCGTCCTTGCGGACGCGGCGCACCAGCGGGTCGGCGGGGACCGTCGCGGAAGGCCCCTCCGCGACCATCAGCGGCTGGCGGGCGCGGACGTCCCGCGCGGGGCCCCAGCTGGGTTCGAGGAGCCGCCACAGTTCGCCGGTGGGCTCGGCGGGCCCGACGATCGAGGAGCAGCGGCGGCCGACCCTGCGGGCCCGGTCGGCGAAGGCGCGGACGGCCTCGGGGGTGGCGCAGAGGGGCACCAGGTTGGCGCCGGAGTAGCAGAGGGAACGCAGCCGGCCCTCGCTGTACCAGCCCCACATCTCGCCGCCGAGGCGCCAGGGGTCGAGCCCGGCGACCTGGACGCGGGCGGTCACGAAGGCGTTCTCGACGGGGGCGCTCTCCAGGACGGCGAGTGCGGCGCCGAGGTCGGCGGGTTCGAGGACCCGGGTGGTGGGCTGTGTCAACACGAGGGGGGCCTCACGGTACGTTCTGCTGATTCCCGCACTGTACCCGGAGGCTCCCGAACCACGCCTGCGGCAGCGCGAAGCCCCGCTGCCCGGGGCGGGCGGCGGGGCTTCGCGGGGAGGGTCGTACCTCTCAGCCGGCGATGGCGACGGTCGGCTCGCCGCTGGCGACGCCGTCCTTCTCCATCTGCTCGGCGATCTTCAGCGCCTCTTCGATGAGGGTCTCGACGATCTTCGACTCGGGGACGGTCTTGATGACCTCGCCCTTCACGAAGATCTGGCCCTTGCCGTTGCCGGAGGCGACGCCGAGGTCGGCCTCGCGGGCCTCGCCGGGGCCGTTGACGACGCAGCCCATGACGGCCACGCGCAGCGGGACGGTCATGCCGTCGAGACCGGCGGTGACCTCCTCCGCGAGCTTGTAGACGTCGACCTGGGCGCGGCCGCAGGACGGGCAGGAGACGATCTCCAGGCGGCGCTGGCGCAGGTTCAGCGACTCCAGGATCTGCATGCCGACCTTGATCTCCTCGGCCGGCGGCGCGGAGAGCGAGACGCGGATGGTGTCGCCGATGCCCTGGGAGAGCAGGGCGCCGAAGGCGACGGCCGACTTGATGGTGCCCTGGAAGGCGGGCCCGGCCTCGGTGACGCCGAGGTGCAGCGGGTAGTCGCACTGGGCGGCGAGCTGGCGGTAGGCCTCGACCATGATGACCGGGTCGTTGTGCTTGACCGAGATCTTGATGTCGCGGAAGCCGTGCTCCTCGAAGAGGGACGCCTCCCAGAGGGCGGACTCGACGAGCGCCTCGGGGGTGGCACGGCCGTACTTCTTCAGGAGCCGCGCGTCGAGCGAGCCGGCGTTGACGCCGATCCGGATCGGGGTCCGGGCGTCGGAGGCCGCCTTGGCGATCTCCTTGACCTTGTCGTCGAACTGCTTGATGTTGCCCGGGTTGACGCGGACGGCCGCGCAGCCGGCGTCGATCGCGGCGAACACGTACTTCGGCTGGAAGTGGATGTCGGCGATCACCGGGATGGACGACTTCCGGGCGATGACCGCGAGGGCGTCGGCGTCGTCCTGGGTCGGACACGCCACCCGCACGATCTGGCAGCCGGAGGCGGTCAGCTCGGCGATCTGCTGGAGCGTCGCGCCGATGTCGGACGTGCGGGTCGTGGTCATCGACTGCACGGAGACGGGGGCGTCACCGCCGACGGCCACGGTGCCGACCTGGATCTGGCGGCTCTTGCGCCGCTCGGCGAGCCGGGTCGGAACGGTCGGGATACCGAGAGAAATCGCGGTCATCTTCTGTGCAACCTCAAGGTTGTGCGTCGGCGGGCTCAGGTCTCCGAGGTTACCGCCCCGGGCGCGGGGGGCCGGACACCGTGGTGTCCGGCCCCCCTGGGAGCTACGAGATCCTCACCGGGTTGACGATGTCGGCGGCGAGGACGAGCAGGGTGAAGCAGACGAACACGCCGGCCACCACGTAGGCGGCGGGCATCAGCTTGGCCACGTCGAACGGGCCCGGGTCGGGGCGCTTGAAGATCCGGGCCGTGTGGCGGCGTACGGACTCCCACAGGGCGCCCGCGATGTGGCCGCCGTCGAGCGGCAGCAGCGGCAGCATGTTGAACAGGAACAGCGAGACGTTGAACATGACCAGGAGGTCCATGAACATCACGAGGATCGTCGTCGGCGGCGCCTCGATGTTCATGAGTTCGCCGGTGATCCGGGCGGCGCCGACCACGCCCACCGGCGAGTCGTCGGCGCGCTCGCCGTCACCGAAGGTGGCGTCCCAGAGGCCGGGGATCTTGCCCGGGAGAGCGATGACCGACTCGACGCTGCTCTCCAGGCGGTCCGTCATCCGTTCGGTGGTCTCGCCGAAGGTGAGGGGCGCGACCTCGGACTTGGAGGCGAAGCCGAGGTAGCCGGCGTCGATGTACGTCAGGGGCTGGACGACCTTGCCGTCCTCGTCCTTCTTCGGAACCTTGTTGGAGACGAGCGTGGGGTGCAGCTCGACGCGCTGTCCGGCCCGCTCGACGGTGATCGTCGCGGGGCCGATGGTCTCCCGGATGCGGTCGGAGAGGGCGTCCCAGTCGTTCACCGGCGTGCCGTTGAAGGCGACGATCTTGTCGCCGTCCTTCAGGCCGGCCTTGAACGCCGGGGAGACGGGGTCGCCCGTCGCGCACTTCTCCCGCTTCTCGCTCTGCTTGATGACGCACTTCTGCACCCCGGCGACCTCGGTCGTCTGGCCCGCGATGCCCAGCGTCATCATCGAGCCGAAGAACAGCGCGAGGGCCAGGACCAGGTTCATGAACGGTCCCGCGAACATCACGATCACGCGCTTCCACGGCTTGCGCGTGTAGAAGAGGCGGGTCTCGTCGCCGGGCTTGAGCTCCTCGTACGAGGCCTCCCGGGCGTCCTCGATCATGGAGCGCCAGGGCGAGGTGGAGCGGGCCTCGATCTTGCCGTCCTCGCCCGGCGGGAACATGCCGATCATGCGGATGTAGCCGCCGGCCGGAATGGCCTTGATGCCGTACTCGGTCTCGCCGCGCTTCTTCGACCAGATGGTGGGGCCGAAGCCGACCATGTACTGCGGCACGCGGATGCCGAAGAGCTTGGCCGTGGAGAGATGGCCGAGCTCGTGCCAGGCGATGGAGACGAGCAGGCCGAGCGCGAACAGCACGATACCCAGGGCGTACAGGAGCATTTCGGTCATGCGCGGGCCTCCGCTGTTGCCTTCGCTGCGAGCTCTCGGGCCCGGGCGCGCGCCCAGGTCTCCGCTTCGAGGACGTCCGGCACGGTGAGGGAGGTTCCCGTACCGGGAACGCCGTGCTCCGCGACGACCGCTGTGACCGTATCCATGATTCCGTTGAACGGCAGCCTTCCTGCGAGGAACGCCTCCACGCACTCCTCGTTCGCCGCGTTGAAGACGGCGGGGGCGGTGCCGCCCAGCTCGCCGACGTGCCGGGCGAGACCGACGGACGGGAACGCCTCGGTGTCGAGCGGGAAGAACTCCCAGGTGGAGGCCTTGGTCCAGTCGAAGGCGGGGGCCGCGTCCGGGACCCGCTCGGGCCAGCCGATGCCGATCGCGATGGGGCCGCCCATGTCGGGCGGGGTGGCCTGGGCGAGCGTGGAGCCGTCCGTGAACTCGACCATCGAATGGACGTACGACTGGGGGTGGACGACGACCTCGATGCGGTCGAAGGGGATGTCGTAGAGCAGGTGGGCCTCGATGACCTCCAGGCCCTTGTTCACCAGGGTCGCGCTGTTCACCGTGATCACCGGGCCCATGGCCCAGGTCGGATGGGCGAGCGCGTCCTCGCGGGTGACGCCGGCCAGCTGCTCGCGCGTACGGCCGCGGAAGGGGCCGCCGGAGGCGGTGACGACCAGCTTGCGGACGTCGGCGCGGGTGCCGGCGGCGAGCGCCTGGAAGAGGGCCGCGTGCTCGGAGTCGACCGGGATGATCTGGCCAGGCTTGGCGAGCGCCTTCACCAGCGGGCCGCCGACGATCAGCGACTCCTTGTTGGCGAGGGCCAGGGTGCGGCCCGCTTCGAGAGCGGCGAGCGTCGGCGCGAGGCCGATGGAGCCGGTGATGCCGTTGAGGACGGTGTGGCACGGCGAGGCGGCGACCCGCGTGGCGGCTTCGGGGCCCGCCAGGAGCTCGGGCAGCGGCTCGGAGCCGTACAGCGCCTTCAGCGCGTCGCGCAGCTCCGGCAGCACCTCCTCGCGGGCCACGGCGACCGCGGCGACCTTCAGCCGGTGCGCCTGCTCGGCGAGCAGCGCGACCCGGCCGCCCGAGGCGGCCAGGGCGGTGACCCGGAAGCGGTCGGGGTTGCGCAGCACCAGGTCGATGGCCTGGGTGCCGATGGACCCGGTCGAGCCGAGGACGACGATGTCCCGGCGTCCTTCGGACACGTCGAAGGCGATGTGGGGATCGGCGAGAGGAGAGGGGCGGTCGCTCATGCCCCCCATTCTTGCCGCAAACGCCGTGCGCTCTTCACGGGGTCGGGGTTCAGGCGCGTTCTTCGGGGGTGCGGGCGAACCTGTCGAAGACCCGGTGGAAGTCCGGGAAGGTCTTCTTCACACAGCCGGGGTCGTCGAAGGTGATGCCCGGCGTACGCAGGGCGGCGACCGCGAAGGACATGACGACGCGGTGGTCCCCATGGGTGGCGATCTCGACCGGTCCGGTGGGCGTGCCGGGGTGGATCTCGATCCAGTCGGGCCCGGTGTGGACGGTGATCCCGAGGCGGCGCAGGTTCTCGGCGCAGGCGTCGAGGCGGTCGCACTCCTTGACCCGGGTGTTGGCGACGTCCTCGATGCGGACCGGTCCTTCGGCGAACGGGGCGATGGCCGCGAGGGTCGGCATGGTGTCGGAGATGTCCCGCATGTTCACGGTCAGGCCGCGCAGGGTGCCCGTGGAGCGGACGGTCGTGCCGGCGTCGGTGATCTCGACGTCGGCGCCCATGCGGCGCAGCACGTCGACGAAGGCCAGGTCGCCCTGGAGGGCGCCGGTGCCGAGGCCGGGGACGGTGACGGAGCGGCCCGGTTCGAGGGCGGCGGCGGCGAAGAAGTAGCCGGCCGTGGAGGCGTCGGGCTCGATGCCGTACGTACGTGCCCGGTAGCCGGTGGGGGCGACCCGGTACGTACGGCCCTCCTGGCGCACGTCGGCGCCGAAGGCCCGCATCATCGCGAGGGTGATCTCGACGTACGGCTCCGAGACCAGGTCCGTGACGGTGATGTCGAGGCCCTCGGCGGTCAGCGGGCCGAGCATGAGCAGGGCGGTCAGGTACTGGGAGGACTGCCCGGCGTCGAGGGTGAGCGCGCCGCCCTTCACACCGCGGGCGTGGACGTCGAGGGGGTGGTGCCCCTCCTTGTCCCCGTGCCGCAGATCGACGCCGAGGGTCCGCAGGGCCTCCGTCAGGGGGGCAAGGGGCCGTCGCCGCATCTGGGCGGAGGCGTCGAAGCGGTACGTGCCGTGTCCGGCGGCGGCGAGGGTCGGCAGGAAGCGGGCGGTGGTGGCGCCGTCGCGGCAGTACACGTCGGCGCTGTCCGCGCCCGGGCCCGCCGGGCGGCCCTCGATGTGCCAGGCGCCGGGCTCGCGGCGGACGGCGTAGCCGAGGGCGGTGAGGCCCTCGGCGAAGCCCTCGGTGTCGTCGGAGACGAGCGGCCTGAGGAGGGTGGTGGTGCCCTCCGCGGCCGCGGCGAGGAACAGCGCGCGGGCGGTGACGGACTTGGAGCCGGGGATGTCGATGACGGTCACGGGGGTCATGGTGCCGTCTCGTGCCACCGGAAGGGCCCGCGTTCCGCATGGCGGAACGCGGGCGGGTGGCTCACGGGACCCGGCGGTGGACGTCCGCTTCCGTCGACGGGCCCGGAGTCGCGTCCGCGATCCACGGGCCCTCGCCGCTCGGGTCGACGATCCCGGCCTCCAGCCAGGTGTAGCGGCCGGCGAGGACGCCGTCGACGACCCGCCGGTCGAGGTCGTCCGTGTTCGACCAGAGGCGGCCGAACAGCTCCTCGATCCGCAGCCGGGCCTGGTGGCAGAACGCGTCCGCGAGCTGGTGGGCCTCCGGGCCGTGGTCGCCGGTGGTGCGCAGGAGTTCGGCCCGTACACAGGCGGCGCTCATCGCGAAGAGCTCCGCCCCGATGTCGACGATCCGGCCGAGGAAGGCCTGCTTGAGCTCCATGCGGCCCTGCCAGCGGGACATCGCGTAGAAGGTGGAGCGTGCCAGCTTGCGGGAGGTCCGCTCGACATACCTGAGGTGCCCCGCGAGGACGCCGAACTCCCCGTACGAGTTGGGGAGTTGCCCCGCTCCGGTGACGAGTCCCGGCAGCCAGCGGGCGTAGAAGCCACCGGCCCGCGCGCCGGCTTTCGCCTTGTCGGCGAGCGACTTCCCGGGGTCGATGAGGTCCCCGGCGACGGAGAGGTGGGCGTCGACGGCCTCGCGGGCGATCAGCAGGTGCATGATCTCGGTCGAGCCCTCGAAGATCCGGTTGATCCTCAGATCGCGCAGGATCTGCTCGGCGGGGACCGCGCGTTCGCCCCGGGCGGCGAGCGAGTCGGCGGTCTCGTAGCCCCGGCCGCCCCGGATCTGGACGAGTTCGTCGGCGATGAGCCAGGCCATCTCGGAGCCGTACAGCTTGGCGAGGGCGGCCTCGATGCGGATGTCGTTGCGGTCCTCGTCCGCCATCTGGGAGGCGAGGTCGACCACCGCTTCCAGGGCGAAGGTCGTCGCCGCGATGAAGGAGATCTTGGTGCCGACGGCCTCGTGCCGGGCGACGGGACCGCCCCACTGCTCGCGGACGCCCGCCCACTCGCGGGCGATCTTCAGGCACCACTTCCCGGCCCCCGCGCAGACGGCGGGCAGCGAGAGGCGGCCGGTGTTGAGGGTGGTGAGGGCGATCTTGAGGCCGGCGCCCTCGGGGCCGATGCGGTTCTCGGCGGGCACCCGCACGCGGTGGAAACGGGTGACGCCGTTCTCCAGTCCGCGCAGGCCCATGAAGGCGTTGCGGTGCTCGACGGTGATGCCGGGCGAGTCGGCCTCGACGACGAAGGCGGTGATGCCGCCGCGCCCGCCGTCGGAGGCGGGAACCCGGGCCATGACGACGAGCAGGTCGGCGACGACGCCGTTCGTCGTCCAGAGCTTGACCCCGTCGAGGACGTACGCGTCACCCTCCTCGTCCCGGACCGGTACGGCGGTGGTGGCGAGGCGCGCCGGGTCGGAGCCGACGTCGGGCTCGGTGAGGAGGAAGGCGGAGACGTCGGTCCTGGCGAGCCGCGGCAGGAAGGCGTCCTTCTGCTCCTGGGTGCCGAAGAGTTTCAGCGGCTGCGGTACGCCGATCGACTGATGCGCGGAGAGCAGGGCGCCGACGGCGGGGCTGGCGGAGCCGACGAGGGCGAGGGCGCGGTTGTAGTACAGCTGGGTGAGGCCGAGACCGCCGTACTTCCGGTCGATCTTCATGCCGAGCGCGCCGAGCTCCTTGAGACCGGTGATCGTCTCGTCGGGGATACGGGCCTCGCGCTCGATGCGGGCGCCGTCGATCCGGGTCTCGCAGAACGTGCGCAGGGACGCCAGGAAGGCCTCGCCGCGCCGGGCGTCCTCCTCGGCGGGGAGCGGATGGGGATGGACGAGGTCCAGGCGGAACCTGCCGAGGAAGAGTTCCTTGGCGAAGCTGGGCTTGTGCCAGTCCCGCTCACGTGCGGCCTCGGCGGTCTGCCGGGCTTCGTGTGCGGTGACCTTGGGCCGCTGGGTGGGCGCGGACATGGACACCTCCTGGGGGTCTTTGTCCGTCGTACCCGATTTCCGGCGGTCCGGAAAGACGAGAAGGCGGCCTGAGCCCCCGCACAGTGGGCTCAGGCCGCCTGGTCTCGTGTCCCGTACCGGCGGGGGTACGGGTGAGGCGGGGCTACGGGTTACAGGGCGAGGCCCGTCAGGACGAGGACGCGCTCGTAGGTGTAGTCGTCCATCGCGAACTTCACGCCCTCGCGGCCGACGCCGGAGCGCTTGGCGCCGCCGTACGGCATCTGGTCGGCGCGGTAGGACGGGACGTCGCCGACGATCACGCCGCCGACCTCGAGGGCGCGGTGGGCGCGGAACGCGGTCTGCAGGTCGTGGGTGAAGACACCGGCCTGGAGGCCGAAGTCCGAGTCGTTGACCGCGGCGAACGCCTCGGCCTCGCCGTCGACCTTGGCGATCGTCAGGACCGGGCCGAAGACCTCGGCGCGGGCCAGGGTGACGTCGGCCGGGAGGTCGGCGAGCACGGTCGGGGCGTAGGTCGCGCCCTCGCGCTTGCCGCCGGCGAGGAGCTTGGCGCCGGCCGCGACGGCCTCGTCCACCCAGGACTCGACGCGCTGGGCGGCGGCCTCGTCGACCAGCGGGCCGACGTCGGTGGCGGCGTCGGACGGGTCACCGGTGACCTGCGCCTCCACGGCGGCGACGATCTTCGGCACCAGGCGGTCGTAGACCGAGGCGTCGGCGATCACGCGCTGCACGGAGATGCAGGACTGGCCGCCCTGGTAGTTGGAGAAGGTGGCGATACGGGTCGCGGCCCAGTCCAGGTCGGCCTCGGAGGACCAGTCGGGCAGGACGACGGCCGCGGCGTTGCCGCCGAGCTCCAGGGTGCAGTGCTTGTGCGGCACCGACTGCTGGATGGCGTAGCCGACCTTGTCCGAGCCGGTGAAGGAGATGACCGGGAGGCGCTCGTCCTGGACGAGGGCGGGCATGCGGTCGTTCGGCACGGTGAGGATCGACCAGGAGCCGGCCGGCAGGTCGGTCTCGGCCAGGATCTCGCCCAGGATCAGGGAGGAGATCGGGGTCGACGGGGCCGGCTTGAGGATGATCGGGGCGCCGACGGCGATGGCCGGGGCGACCTTGTGGGCGCTGAGGTTCAGCGGGAAGTTGAACGGCGCGATGCCCAGGACGACGCCCTTGGGGATGCGGCGGGTGAGGGCGAGGCGGCCCGCGCCACCGGCCTCGGTGTCCAGGCGCTGGGCCTCGCCGGCGTTCCAGCGGCGGGCCTCCTCGGCGGCGAAACGGAAGACGGAGACGGCACGGCCGACCTCACCGCGGGCCCACTTGATGGGCTTGCCGTTCTCGGCGGAGATCAGGAGGGCGATCTCCTCGGTGCGCTCGGCGAGCCGCTTCGACACGTGGTCGAGGGCGGCGGCGCGGACGTGCGCCGGGGTCGCGGCGAACTCGTCGACGACGGCGTGCGCGGCGGCGACGGCCTCCTCGACCTGGGCCTCGGTGGGCACGCTGACCTTGCCGACCAGACGTCCGTCGTACGAGTTCGTGACGTCGAAGGAGGCGTCGCCGGTGGCCTCGCGGCCGGCGAGCCAGAAGGCGTGGGTGGTCGTCATTGCGTCCCGGCCCTTTCCGTTTCGGGGAGCGAGCGATTGCTCTGGTGCCACGTTAGGGCCGGGACGGCGGCCGTGGGCTTGTCCGGTATGGAGTAGTGGAGCCGCGGCTCTGTCCGCCCCGGACAGGGAAGGGGTGGTCAACCGCGCCGTTCGGTCGACACGATGAGCCAGACGCCGCCGACGACGATCGCACCACCGAGGAGGATGGGCCAGGTCAGGGCCTCGTTGAGGACGAGCGCGCCGAGCAGGACGGCGACGACCGGGTTGACGTAGGCGTAGGTGGCGGCGAGCGAGATCGGGGCGCTCTGGAGGAGCCAGGCGTACGCGGTGAAGGCGACGATCGAGCCGAAGACGATGAGGTACGCGAGGGCGCCCCAGGAGCGGCCGGAGACGGCGCCCAGGTCCAGGCCGTGGTGTTCGCCGCGCGCGAGGCCGAGGAGGAGCGCGCCGAGGCCGCCGGCCAGCATCTCGTACACGCTCGCGGTGAAGGGGTTCGCGGGCATGGGCAGCCGGGCCGAGGAGACGGTGCCGACGGACCACAGCAGGGCCGCGACGACGACGAGCAGCACTCCGCCGATCTTCACCTCGCCGCTCAGGCCGGGGACGGTGAGGACACCGAGGCCCGCGAAGCCGAGCAGGACACCGCCGAAGGCGCCGAGGCCGGGGCGCTCGCCGAGGGCGGCGCGGAGCAGGACGACCCAGACGGGGACGGCGGCGACGAGGAGCGCGGCGAGGCCGGAGGGGATGGAGGTCTCGGCGAGGACGACGAGGCCGTTGCCGCCGAGGATGAGGAGCAGGCCGACGAGGACGACCGAGCCGAGTTCCCTGCGGGTCACCTTGAGGGCGGCGGGACCCTGCCGCCAGGCGACTATCGCGGCGAGGAGCAGGCCCGCGGTGACGAAGCGGGCCCCGCCGGAGAGGAACGGCGGGAGGGTCTCGACGACGATCCGGATCCCGAGGTACGTGGACCCCCAGACGACGTACACGATGCCGAGCGCGGCCCAGACGGCCCCGCTGATCCGTCGGGCGGGCGCGACGGGCATGGCGGGGGCGGCGGAGTCGCCGGAGTCGCCGGTCGAGGCGGCGGTACGGGGTTCGGGGGCGTCCGGGTGCGTCTCGGGGGCCGGGTCGACGGCGGGGCTTGTCATGAGCAGGAGAGTAGGGACAGCGGGCCCCGAGAACCAAGAAAATTGCCCGGATCCGGGCAGGCGCAGCGGATTCTGGACAGGAAAAGGCCCTGGAACAGGCTCCCGGTCGGCACTCCGGAGGAATGAAAGGATGGCCCGGACCGCAAGAGCACAGGGGGAAAGCATGATCCTTTATGTACTGATCGGCGTCCTGGTCCTCGCCGTCGCGGGATGCGCCTGCGTCGTGTGGGCGGCGAGGGGCGGCCCCCGCTGGGTCCGCGCGGTGGCCACCGTGACCCTGCTGGGCGGCGAGGTGGCACGCGCCGGACAGCGCGGGGGCGGGCGACGCAACGGCGGGGGCGACGACGGGGGCGGCTCGGACTAGACGGGCCCGACGGGTCCGAAGGGCTTGGCCGGCCCCGGCGGGCCCGGCGGACCGGACAGTTCCGGCGGCCGCTACTCCGCGCCCTCGCCCGTCGCCTTCAGCGCCAGCCACAGCTCCATCCGTACGTCCGGATCGTCCAGGGAGCGGCCGAGGATCTCCTCCACGCGCCGCATCCGGTAGCGCAGGGTGTGCCGGTGGACGCCCAGGTCGGCCGCCGCCGCGTCCCACTGCCCGTGCCGGGAGAGCCAGGCCCGCAGGGAGGCCACCAGATCGCCTCGGCCCGTCGCGTCATGCTCGCGGAGCGCGCGGAGCATCCCGTCGGCGAAGGCGCGGACGGCGTCGTCGGCGAGGAGCGGCAGCACGGAGCCCGCCGCCAGGTCCTCGTGCTCGACCAGCGCCTTCCCCCGCCGCCTGGCCACCGAGAGCGCCTGCTCCGCCTGCTTGTACGCCGCCGCGGCCACGATCGGTCCGGCAGGGGCCGAGAGTCCGATGGTGACGCCGACGTCCTCCGCGTCCCGGTCCGCGTACCCGCCGCAGGCGGCGACGACCGCGCCGCCGTCCCCGGCGAGGACGACGAGACGCTGCTCGCTCTCGGGAACGGTGAGCACCGCCTCGCCGGCGCGTGCCGCCGCCGCCTCCAGGGTCTCGGCGAGCGCCGGGAGCGCCGGTTCGCCGGTCGGGTCGCCGCCGGCGGCTTCCGCGACGATCAGCCGGAAGGGGGCGTCGAGCAGCCCGCCGTACACGTCCCCCGCCACCGCGCGCGCGTGGTCCGGCTGACCCGCGAGCATCATCCGCAGGACCGCCGCGCCGAGCCGCTGTTCGGCGGCCTGGAGCGAACGGGAACGCTCGGTCGTGAGGGTGAGCAGGGCGATCGCCGAGTGCACCGCGTACCGCTCGGCCGTTCCGAGCGGCGCGCCCGTACCGACGGCGAGGGCGCCCCGCACCCGCCGCCCGCTGCCGAGCGACTGGAGCTCGACGCGGTCGTCCGTACCGCCGACCACGGCGCTGGCGGGCGCCGGACGGTCGCGCAGCCGCTCCACGTCGGAGGTGAGCCGGGCGGCCCGGCGTGCCGCCCAGTCGGGCGAGACGGCGACGACGGTTCCGGAGGTGTCGTAGAGCGCGGCCCAGCCGTCGACGTGCGCGGCGAGCCGGGCGACGACGGCCTCGGGGCCCTCGGCGAGCGCGGCCCTGGTCAGTTCGCGCTGGGCCTCGAAGCCGGCCGTGACGGCCCGGTACTGGTCGGCGGAGATGGCGGCGGACACCGCCTTGCTGATGGCGAGGAACGGGGTCCGGCGGGGCACCTCGAGAAGCGGCAGGTGCTCGTCACGGGCCGCTTCGAGCAGCGCGGAGGGGATCTCGTCGTAATTGACGCCGACGGCGAAGCCGAGCCCCACGACCCCCGCGCCGAGCAGCCGCCGCACGTAGCGGCGCATCGCCTCCAGGTCCTCCGCGTCGAGCGTGAGCGCGGTCGTGAGGAGGAGCTCGCCGCCCTCCATGTACGGGACGGGATCGGCGAGCTCGCTGACGTGCGCCCAGCGGACGGGGGTGTCGAGACGGTCCTCACCGGCACGCACGATGAGCTTCAGGGAGGAGTGCTGGACGAGCGAGGCGAGGGTGGGCGGCATGGGGAGACCGTCGGACCTTTGAGCGAGGGGTCGCCGCTCAGCCGAGCGGCGACCCCGATTGTGCCAGCCCGTCCGGAGGGCCGCGCTCAGCCTCGCAGGTCGACGAGGAGCGGCGGCATGTGCTCACCCCGCACATGGGTGAGGGAGAGGACGGCGTGCCCGGGGGGCACGGCGTGCGCGAGATCGGAGGCCGACCACCGCTGCCGCTCCACCTCCCGCACGGTGACGGCCTCCGTGGTCACGGCCTTGCCGGTGACCAGCTTGCGCAGGGCGTGGAACGCCCGGGTCATCGGCTGGTCCGCGAACACGGTGTGATGGGCGACCTCGGTCGTCTCCACCCGTTCGGTGCCCCACGCCTCGGCGAAGGCCCTGCCGTCCCAGGTGGGCAGTCCGGCGAACGCCATCCGGCAGCCGACCGACGCGAGGAGCGGCCCGTGCAGCGCTTCGGGCACCTCCGCGAGGGTACGGAGGGCGAGTACGACGGCCGCGTTCTGCGGGCGCAGCCGCTGGAGGGCTCGTACGGTCCCGTGCGTGAGCGCGCTCGCCGCGTCGTCGAGCACCAGGAAGGCGACGTGGCTTCGTCCGGCGCGGTGGCGGGTGACGGACTGGAACTGGGCGAGGAGCAGGCGGTTCAGGAGACGCGCGGCCTCCTCGTGACCCCCCTCGGGCAGGCTGATCCGTACGCGCACCGGGTGCTGGGCGACGGCCGCGAGGGAGAAGGCGCGCACCTCGTGGCCCCCGCCGAAGAACTCGGCGAAGAGGGGACGGTCGAGGGCGGCGAGCCGGTCGGCGAGCACGGGTCCCATATCGGTCGCGGTGCCGACCTGGCGGATCCGGGACTCCAGTTCGCGGCGCATGGCCTGCGCGCTGTCGGCCGGCAGCAGGTCGTGCAGGTCGCGGAGGTTCTCGGGGCGGGCTTCGAGGAGCTCGCGCAGGACGGGGACGGTCGGGAAGCGTCCGTGCGCGGTCCGGTAGGGCCCGATGAGCTGGGCGAGGACGGTCGCGGCACGCCGGGTCTCCACGCCCTCCAGGTCGCCGACGAGCCCCTCGGCGAGGACGGTGGCGGCCTCGTCGGCGTCGGTGGCACCGGCGTACAGGTCCAGGTCGTAGCGGGACGCGGGGTCGCCGAGCCTGACGACGACGTCGTACGCCTCGTCGGCCCCGAGGGGAGCCGAGGCCGCGCCGACCGCCACGACGGCGCAGCTTCCGGTGAGCGCCTGGAGGGTGAGCGTCTCGACGACGGGCGCGACGAGGGCGCGGGTCTTGCCGGCGCCGGAGGGGCCGACCGCGAGGAGTGAGGTGCCGAGGAGTCCGGGGTCGAGTGCGAGGCCGGCACCGTGGTAGGCGTGCGGGGTGCGCTCGGCAGGCACGCAGCGGCCGATCCGGACCTGGTCCACGAGCAGGTCGTGGGTGGCCGTGCGCTGGGGCAGGTCACGGTCGCCGGACGGGTGGGCGCCCGTCGCGGCGCCCCGCTCGATCAGCGTGTCGACGAGGGCGGCCCGGCGTACGGCGTCCCGGTCGGTGTCCTGCCAGGCGCGGCGGACGCGGGCGCAGTCGACGTCGTTCATCCGCCCGGTGGCGAGTTCGACGACGAGCCGCTCGGCGGCGCGCTGCTGACCTGCTTCCCGGAGCTCGGGCCACTGGGAGCGGGGAACGCCCGGGGCCGGTGCGGGGGCAGGCGCGGCGGTGGAGCCGCGCCAGGTACGGAGGAGGGCCGCCCACTCGCCGACGCGGGCGAAGGGCCACACGACGAGCGCGGTGATGGCCGCGTACAGCGGATAGACGAGCAGGGGAGCTTCGAGAACGTCGTATCCGCCGCCGACGAGGGACACGAGGGAGATCAGGGGCAGGGCGACGGGCAGCGGGTCCCAGCCGATACCGAAGGCCTCCGGCCAGACGAACGCCAGGGCGACCACGGCCCCGGCACCGGCGACGGCGGCGCGTACGGGCGGACGGAACCGGCCGAGGTAGTAGCGGACGATCCTGCCCCAGGAACCGAGGGCGGCGATCGCGCAGACGAGCCCGACGAAGACGACACCGCCGAAGACCTCGTGCGCCGCTTCCCCGTGCCAGTCCCGTGCCGAGGTGGTGCCGTGGTACCACCAGTCGCTCGGGGTGAGGGTCTGGAGCACCGCGTACATGTACGGGAGGGTCCCGCGCCGGTAGGCCGACCAGATGAGCAGGCCGATGGCCACCGGGATCAGCATCCCGGCGATGGTGGCGGGCGCCAGGCGCGCGGGCGCCCCGGGCGGCGGAGGCATGTGCCGGAACCGCCAGATGCCGAGACCGGCCTCCGGGCGGGGGGCGTCCAGCCATGCGGCGACGGGATGGCTCACGGCGGGGAGATGGCCCGGCCGCGGCGGGGCGGTCTGAGCCGGCGTGTGCGTGGGGACGGGCGGGAGACCGGCCGACGGCGCACCGGCCGGGGACGGATCGGCCGACGGCGGACCCGCGGGCGGGAGGCCGGCCGACGGTGGGCCCGCCGGGCGCGGCACCGGCGGGTGCGGCGGTGTCGCACGCGGCGGGAACTCCTTCGCGGGGGGTGGTGGTGCCGCACCGCCGAACGGGTCGCGCGACTCGTACGTGCCGTCCGTCTCCATGAACCCCTGCCCCCTGACCAGCCAGGTCGCCGTCTCTGTGCCACCGTCAATCTAGTGGCCCGAAGACGCCCCGGAGGGGTTTCGCCCAGCCGTGTGCCCGGGCGGGCAGGGGAGGCGCCCGGTGGGGCGGTCCGGGGTCGCCATGTCCATCCCGGACAACGACACACCCCCCACCACTCCCGATCGGCGCATGCCGCCGGGCCTTCCCCGCGCCTAGCCTGCGGAGGAAACCCGCAAGTGCGTCCAGAACACCCCCAGGAGCCCCGCATGAACGCTGTCCCGCAGGAGCGGCGCGTCGTCACCGCCATTCCCGGTCCGAAGTCGCTGGAGCTTCAGGCCCGCCGGCTCGACACGGTCGCCGGTGGCGTCGGCTCCACGCTCCCCGTCTTCACGAAGCGGGCCGGTGGCGGCATCATCGAGGACGTCGACGGCAACCGTCTGATCGACTTCGGTTCCGGCATCGCCGTGACCTCGGTCGGCGCCTCCGCCGAGGCCGTCGTGCGCCGCGCCACCGCGCAGCTGCAGGACTTCACCCACACCTGTTTCATGGTGACGCCGTACGAGGGTTACGTGGAGGTCTGCGAGGCGCTCGCCGAGCTGACCCCTGGCGACCACGCCAAGAAGTCCGCGCTGTTCAACTCGGGCGCCGAGGCCGTCGAGAACGCGGTGAAGATCGCCCGCTCGTACACCAAGCGCCAGGCCGTCGTCGTCTTCGACCACGGCTACCACGGCCGTACGAACCTGACGATGGCGCTGACCTCGAAGAACATGCCGTACAAGCAGGGCTTCGGTCCGTTCGCGCCCGAGGTCTACCGCGTGCCGGTGGCGTACGGCTACCGCTGGCCCACCGGTGCCGAGAACTGCGGTCCCGAGGCCGCCGCCCAGGCGATCGACCAGATCAGCAAGCAGATCGGCGCCGACAACGTCGCCGCGATCATCATCGAGCCGGTCCTCGGCGAGGGCGGCTTCATCGAGCCGGCCAAGGGCTTCCTGCCGGCGATCGTGAAGTTCGCCAACGACAACGGCATCGTCTTCGTCGCCGACGAGATCCAGTCCGGCTTCTGCCGTACGGGCCAGTGGTTCGCGTGCGAGGACGAGGGCATCGTCCCTGACCTCATCACCACCGCCAAGGGCATCGCGGGCGGTCTGCCGCTGGCCGCCGTCACCGGCCGCGCCGAGATCATGGACTCCGTCCACGGCGGCGGTCTGGGCGGCACCTACGGCGGCAACCCGGTGGCGTGCGCCGGTGCGCTCGGCTCCATCGAGACGATGAAGGAGCTCGACCTCAACGGCAAGGCCAAGCGCATCGAGGAGGTCATGAAGGCCCGCCTGTCGGCGATGGCCGAGAAGTTCGACGCCATCGGTGACATCCGTGGCCGCGGCGCCATGATCGCCATCGAGCTCGTCAAGGACCGCGCGACCAAGGAGCCGAACCCGGAGGCCGCCGGCGCGCTGGCGAAGGCCTGCCACGCCGAGGGTGTCCTGGTCCTGACCTGCGGCACCTACGGCAACGTGCTGCGCTTCCTGCCGCCGCTGGTCATCGACGAGAACCTTCTGAACGAGGGCCTCGACGTCATCGAGAACGCGTTCGCGCAGATCTGACCCCCACCCCGTGAGGGCCATGGTGTGAAGACTCTGTGGGGGGCCGATGGCGGGTTGCGTTTCGCGCTGTCGGTCCCCTCTTCTCTGCCGTACGGTTTCTGCAGATGAGAGAAACACCCCGGGCGGAGCCTCCCCAGCCCCGCCCGACCCGTGCCGTCGCGCACACCGCTGGAGCCTCGTGCTCCGGAACTCCTCACCGATCGGATGGCCGCCCGCCCCACACCCCCCGGGGCGTGCGGCAGCCCGATCCCCTCGGCCGCCCTGGAACCACCCCCCCTGTTCCAGGGCGGCCGGCTCTCTTCTCGGCGCTCGTCGCCCTCGCCGTCGTGACCTGGCAGGTGCTCGTCCACGGCCCCTTGGCCAGGCTCGACGAGCGGGTGTCCCGGGCCCTGGTGGACACGGTCCCCCGGCCCCTCTCCGAACTCGGCGCCGACCTCGGCAATCTGACCGTCGCCCTGCCCGTCCTCGGCTGCGCGATGGCGTACGCGGTGTGGCGCAGCCGCCGGATCGCCGCCCTGTACGCGGGGCTCGCGATGGCCCTCGTACCGCTCCTGGTGATTCCGTTGAAGGAGTGGACGGCCCGGCCCGGCCCGCTGGAGCCGTGGGCGCAGGGCTACTACCCCTCCGGCCACACCGCCACCGCGGTGGTCGCCTACTTCGGCGCGGCCTTCCTCGTCTCGAAGCGGCTGGTCCCCGTCGCCGCCGTGCTGACGGCGGTGACGGGGGCCGGGCTGGTCCTGCGCGGCTACCACTGGCCCCTGGACGTGCTGGCCAGCCTGTGCCTGGGGGTGCTGATCCTGGCGGTCAGCTCCACGTGTACGCGTCGAAGTTCCGGCTGAACTCCCCCTGGTTGTAGCGGTCCCAGTTGATCGACCAGGTCATCAGGCCGCGCAGGGCGGGCCAGGTGCCGTGGGTCCGGTACGTGCCGCAGTCGGTCTTCTTCGTCAGGCAGTTGAGGGCCTTGTTCACCTCGGCTGGGGTCGTGTGGCCGTTGCCCGCCTGGGTGGAGGCGGGGAGGCCGATCGCGACCTGGTCGGCGCGGAGGGCCGGGAAGAAGCGGTCCGTGTTGCCGGCGACGGGGAAGCCGGTGAGGAGCATGTCGGTCATCGCGATGTGGAAGTCGGCGCCGCCCATGGAGTGGTACTGGTTGTCGAGGCCCATGATGGAGCCCGAGTTGTAGTCCTGGACGTGGAGCAGGGTGAGGTCGTCGCGCAGGGCGTGGATGACCGGCAGGTAGGCGCCGGCGCGCGGGTCCTGGCCGCCCCAGGGGCCCGAGCCGTAGTACTGGTAGCCGAGCTGGACGAAGAAGGTCTCCGGGGCCATCGTCAGGACGAAGCCGGAGCCGTACTTGGCCTTGAGGGTCTTGACCGCCTGGATGAGGTTCACGATGACCGGGCTGGTCGGGCTGCGGAAGTCCGTGTCGCCGGTCTGGAGCGAGAGCGAGTGGCCCTCGAAGTCGATGTCGAGGCCGTCGAGGCCGTACTCGTCGATGATCTTCGAGACGGAGGAGACGAACGTGTCGCGGGCGGCGGTGGTGGAGAGCTGGACCTGGCCGTTCTGGCCGCCGATGGAGATGAGGACCTTCTTGCCGGCGGCCTGTTTGGCCTTGATCGCCGCCTTGAAGTCCGTGACGGACTCGACGTTCGGGCATTCCGTCGCCGGGCACAGGCTGAAGCGGATGTCGCCCGAGGTCACCGAGGTCGGTTCGCCGAAGGCGAGGTTGATGACGTCCCAGGAGTCGGGGACGTCGGCCATCCGGGTGTAGCCGGAGCCGTTGGCGAAGCTGGCGTGAAGGTAGCCGACGAGGGCGTGCGCGGGCAGGCCGGGGTTGCCACCGCCGCCGCTGGTCGTCGTCGCGGTCACGGCCGCCGACTTCGGGGATTCGCCCGCGCCGTTCACGGCCGAGATCTGGAAGGTGTGCGAGGTGGCGGGGGCGAGGCCGGTGGCGGTGTACGAGGTGCCGGTCACGGTCGCGACGGCGGCACCGCCCTTGTAAACCTTGTACGAGGTGGCTCCCGGGACCGCGGTCCAGGTCAGCGGCACGGAGGTGGAGGTCGGGGAGCCCGCCGCGAGGCCGGTGGGGGCGGCCGGGAGCTGGACGGGGTCCCCGCCGGGGCCGTACAGGGAGAGGTCGTCGGCCTGGTAGGCGGGGGTGCCGTACCAGCCGTGGGTGTAGATCGTGACCGAGGTGGTGGAGGCGCCCGTGGTGAAACCGGTGCTGAGCTTCTGCCAGTCGGGGGCGGATCCGGTCCAGGTGGAGACGTCGGTGGTGCCGGTGCCGGCGGCGCCGAGGTAGACGTAGCTGCCGCGTACCCAGCCGCTGAGTGTGTAGGTGGAGTTGGGCTTCACGGTCACGGTCTGGGAGCAGCGGGCGTTGTCGCTCCCCGCGGGGGTCGCCTGGAGCGCCTTCGTACCGCTGCGTACGGGCGAGGAGACGACGGCGCCGCTGCCCGCCGTGCAGGTCCATCCTTCGAGGCCTGCCTCGAAGCCGCCGTTGCGGGCGAGTTCGGTGTCGGCGGCCTGGGCGGCGGGGGTGAGCGCGGCGAGTCCGCCGGCGGCGAGGACGCCCGCGAGGAGCAGGGTGAGGGGTCTGGCGCGTTCCACAACTGCCTCCGGGGGTGGGGGAATCGAGGTGCGAGCGCGCCACAGCATGGTCCAGACCAATCGAGTGGTCAAGACCTCTGCCCGGACCTCGCCTCCGATTCAGTCCCCGTCGACCCCCCGCGCCAGCCGCCCCGCCGCCTCGTGCATCGCCAGTTCGAGGAGGGACGCGTCGGTGAGGGTGCCCGCGCCGTCCGGCGCCACCAGCCAGCGCACCGCACCGGTCACCCGGCCCGGATACGGGACGACGATCCAGGTCCCGGCGCCCGCGCCGCGCACGCCGCTGCCGAGCCAGCGGGTGACGGTGCCCGGCGGGACGAAGAAGCCCATCCGGGCGTCGCCGAAGTCGGCGAGGACCGGGCCCGGCCGGTCCACGAGCCGCCCCAGCACGTCGAGGGTGGGGTAGCCGAGCTCCGACGGCAGGATCAGGACGTCCCAGCGCCTGCCGGCGGGCAGCAGCGCGACGCCGTGGGGGTTGCGCTCCCACTCCCACCGGCAGACGTCGGGATCCGGCGCCACCGAAGCCAGCCACTCCACGGCACTCCTGGCGCCTGTGGCCCCCGTATCAGTCATCGCAACGGTCTCCTTCCGGGTGGACACGGTGTCCAGACGGAGAGAGCGGGGTCGACGTCTTCTCTTACGCGACTTCGGGGCACCGGGAAAGTGATCTGGGTCACACATCGGGGGTCCGGTCGGGTGGCCGGCGGCGGGCCTGGTCGGCGGCTTCCCTCGCCCGCCCCTCCCCCGTGTTCGTACGAGCCTCCGCCCGGCATCGCCGCCCGCCCGCCGTGGCCCCGCCGCGGCGGGCGGGAACGGCGCGGCGGGGCCACGGCACACGCCGTGACCCCGCCGCTTCACCGGTCCTAGCTGTCGAAGCCCAGACCCAGCTTGTCCATCGTCTTCAGCCACAGGTTGCGCCGGCCGCCGTTCTCGTCGGCGCGCGCCATCGACCACTTGGTGATGCCGATGCC
Organism: Streptomyces exfoliatus; assembly: GCF_000725545.1. Lineage (GTDB taxonomy): Bacteria > Actinomycetota > Actinomycetes > Streptomycetales > Streptomycetaceae > Streptomyces > Streptomyces exfoliatus. The sequence goes on from NZ_JNZP01000019.1 coordinate 35,109, forward strand.
GGCCCAGGCGACCGGCTCGGGCGGGAACGGCAGCGGCTTGGAGCGGACCATCTCCAGGTCGGTGCGCTCGGTGCGCTCCCCCGCGAGCAGGTCGAGCATCACCTCCCCGCCGAAGCGGGTCGCGCCGACGCCGAGGCCGGTGAACCCGGCCGCGTACGCCACCTTGCCCTGGTACGCCGTACCGAAGAAGGCGGAGAAGCGGGAGCAGGTGTCGATCGCGCCGCCCCAGGCGTGGCTGAAGCGCAGCCCTTCCAGCTGCGGGAAGCAGCGGAAGAAGTGCTCGGCGAGCTTGAGGTACGTCTCCGGGCGGTGGTCCATGTCGGCGTTGAGCTTGCCCCCGAAGGGGTAGATCGCGTCGTAGCCGCCCCAGAGGATCCGGTTGTCGGCGGTGATGCGGAAGTAGTGGAACCGGTTGGCGGAGTCGCCGAGGCCCTGCCGGTTCTTCCAGCCGACGGAGGCGAGCTGCCCGGGGCTGAGCGGCTCGGTCATCAGGGCGTAGTCGTAGACCGGGACGGTGTACGCCCGGACCCGCTTGACCAGGGACGGGAAGACGTTGGTGCCGAGCGCGACCCGGCGGGCGACGACCCGGCCGTACGGCGTGCGGACGCCCATGCCGGCGCCGACGGAGACCAGTTCCAGACCGGGGGTGTTCTCGAAGATCCGTACGCCCAGGTCGAGGCAGGCCCGCTTGAGGCCCCAGGCCAGCTTGGCGGGGTTCACCATGGCGACCCCTCGGCGGTCGAAGAGACCGCCGAGGAAGGTCGGCGAGTCGACCTCGGCGCGGACGGCGTCCTGGTCGAGCAGTTCGAGGCCGTCGGCGAGACCGAGCCGGTCGATCTCCGCGTACACCTCGGCCAGTTCCTCGACCTGGTACGGCTCGGTGGCGACGTCGATCTCGCCGGTGCGCTCGAAGTCGCAGTCCAGGGAGTAGCGGGCGACCGCCTCCTCGATGGCGTCGAGGTTGCGCTCGCCGAGCTCCTCCAGCTTCGGCAGCTCACCCGGCCAGCGGGCGAGCCCGTTGCCGAAGCCGTGGGTGAGGGAGGCGGCGCAGAAGCCTCCGTTGCGGCCCGAGGCGGCCCAGCCCACCTCGCGCCCTTCGATCAGTACGACGTCCCTGGCGGGGTCGCGCTCCTTGGCGAGGAGCGCGGTCCAGAGTCCGCTGTAGCCGCCGCCGACGACGAGGAGGTCGCACTTCTCGGTGCCGGTGAGGGCGGGCAGGGCTCCGGGCTTGCCGGGGTCTTCCAGCCAGAAGGGGACGGGCTGGGCGTCGGAGAGAGATTGTGCAGCGAGACGCATGGCGACTGGGGCCATGGTTTCCAACTCCTTCGGTGCCTGAGCTGCCTATTGCTCAGGCTGTTGCTGTTTTCTTGCGCCGGTTCGTAATGATTTGCCCGGCCATGACCACCAGTACCGCGAGGACGAACATCGCGGTGCCGATGACGTTGATCTGAACGGGGGTTCCGCGCTGCGCCGAGCCCCAGACGAACATGGGGAAGGTGACGGTGGAGCCCGCGTTGAAGTTGGTGATGATGAAGTCGTCGAACGACAGCGCGAAGGCGAGCAGCCCGCCGGCGGCGATGCCGGGCGCGGCGATCGGCAGGGTCACCCGCAGGAAGGTCTGCGTCGGCCCGGCGTAGAGGTCGCGCGCCGCCTCTTCGAGGCGCGGGTCCATGGACATGATCCGGGCCTTGACCGCCGTGACGACGAACGACAGACAGAACATGATGTGGGCGATCAGGACCGTCCAGAAGCCCAGCTCGATCCCCATGTTGAGGAAGAGGGTGAGCAGCGAGGCGGCCATCACGACCTCGGGCATCGCCATCGGCAGGAAGATCAGCGAGTTGATCGCGCCGCGCGCCCGGAAGCGGTAGCGGACCAGCGCGAAGGCGATCATCGTGCCGAGGACGACCGCGCCGACCGTCGCCCAGGCGGCGAGCTGGAGCGAGAGCGAGAGCGACTCGCACATGTCGGCGACGCCGCAGGGGTCCTTCCAGGCGTCGAGGGAGAACTCCTGCCAGGAGTAGTTGAAGCGCCCCTTCGGCCTGTTGAAGGAGAACGCCATCACCACCAGGTTCGGCAGGATCATGTACGCGAGCGTCAGCAGGCCCGCGATGACGACGAGGTTGCGTCGTATCCAGCGAATCATCCCCATTAGACCAAGTCCTCCGTTCCCGCTCGGCGGATGTAGACGGTGACCATGGCAAGGACGATCGCCATGAGGATGAAGGAGAGCGCGGCCGCCGTCGGGTAGTCGAGGACCCGCAGGAACTGTGACTGGATGACGTTTCCGACCATCTTGGTGTCGGTGGAGCCGAGCAGCTCGGCGTTGACGTAGTCGCCGCTCGCCGGGATGAAGGTGAGCAGGGTGCCGGAGACGACGCCGGGCATCGACAGCGGGAAGGTCACCTTGCGGAAGGTGGTCGCCGGGGAGGCGTACAGGTCCCGCGCGGCCTCGTGCAGCCGTCCGTCGATCCGCTCCAGGGAGGTGTAGAGGGGCAGGATCATGAAGGGCAGGAAGTTGTACGTGAGACCGCAGACGACCGCCATCGGGGTGGCGAGGACGCGGTCGCCCTCGGTCCAGCCGATCCAGCTGGTCACGTCGAGGACGTGGAGGGTGTTCAGCACGTCCACGACGACGCTGTCGTCCGCGAGGATCGTCTTCCAGGCCAGGGTCCGGATGAGGAAGCTGGTGAAGAAGGGCGCGATGACGAGGACGAGCAGGAGGTTGCGCCAGCGGCCGGCCTTGAAGGCGATCAGGTAGGCCAGCGGGTAGCCGAGCAGCAGGCAGAGCAGGGTCGCCGTCCCGGCGTACAGCAGGGAGCGGACGAACTGCGGCCAGTACTCGGTGAAGGCGTCCCAGTAGGTCTGGAAGTGCCAGGTGACCTCGAAGCCCTTCTCAAGGGAGCCGGTCTGCACGGAGGTCGAGGCCTGGTAGACCAGCGGCAGCGCGAAGAAGACGAGCAGCCAGATGATGCCGGGCAGCAGCAGCCAGTACGGGACGAGCCGCTTGCGGGCGGAGGGCTTGCGCAGAATCGGTTCGTCGACCGATTCGGGAGCCTCCTTCGCCAAGGTGGGAGCACTCATCCGGCGTCCTCCACCGTCTCCACGCCCGCGTCGATGTCCTGGGCCGCGTCGAGACCGAAGGTGTGCGCCGGGTTCCAGTGCAGGACCACCTCGGCACCCGGGACGAGCCGGGTGTCGCGCTCGATGTTCTGTTCGTACACCTGGAGCTCCGCGCCCGCCGGGCTGTTCACGACGTACTGCGTGGAGACGCCGATGAACGAGGAGTCGGCGATCCGGCCGGTGACCCGGTTGCGGCCGTCGGCGATCTTCCCCGCGTCGTCGGCGTGCGCGAGCGAGATCTTCTCGGGTCGCACGCCCACGAGCACCTTGCCGCCCTGGCGGACGGCCGAGGTACAGCGGTCGCCGGGCACGCGGAGCTTGCCGCCGCCCGCCGTCACCACCACGTCGGTGCCGGTCTCGACGACCTCGGCCTCGATGAGGTTGGAGGTGCCGAGGAAGTTGGCGACGAAGGTGGTCTGCGGGTTCTCGTACAGGTCGGCGGGGGCGCCGAGCTGCTCGACCCGGCCGCCGTTCATCACCGCGACCTGGTCGGCCATCGTCATGGCCTCCTCCTGGTCGTGGGTGACGTGCACGAAGGTGATGCCGACCTCGGTCTGGATCCGCTTGAGCTCCAGCTGCATCTGCCGGCGCAGCTTGAGGTCGAGGGCGCCGAGCGGCTCGTCGAGGAGCAGCACCTGCGGGTGGTTGATGAGCGCGCGGGCCACGGCGACGCGCTGCTGCTGGCCGCCGGAGAGCTGGTGCGGCTTGTGCCGGGCCTTGTCGCCGAGCTGGACGAGCTCCAGCATGTCGTCGACCTGCTTCTTCACCGACTTGATGCCGCGCCGGCGCAGGCCGAAGGCGATGTTCTCGGTGATGTCCATGTGCGGGAAGAGCGCGTAGGACTGGAAGACGGTGTTGACCGGCCGCTTGTACGGCGGGAGGTCGGTGACGTCCTTGTCGCCGAGGAAGACGGTGCCGGTGCTGGGGTCCTCCAGGCCGGCGATCATGCGCAGCGTGGTGGTCTTGCCGCAGCCGGAGGCGCCGAGGAGGGCGAAGAAGGAGCCCTGCGGGACGGTCAGGTCGAGCGGGTGGACGGCGGTGAAGGAGCCGTACGTCTTGCTGATCCCGGTGAGACGGACGTCGCCGCCAGTGTTCTTTCCGGTGTGAGCAGTCTTGTCAGTCATGGGTTCTGATCCCAGGGGAGTGAGAGAGGTGGACGACGTGGGCCTCAGGCGCCGATGAGCTTGGCGAACTTCTCCTCGTACGCCGTCTCCTCCGCGCTGGTCAGCGAACGGAAGGCGCGCGACTTCTTGGCCATGGCCTTGTCCGGGAGGATCAGCGTGTTGTTCGCGAGCTCCGGGTCGATCTTGGCGAGTTCGTCCTTCACCCCGTCGACGGGACAGACGTAGTTGATGTACGCGGCGAGCTGGGCGGCGACGGGAAGCTCGTAGTAGTAGTCGATGAGCTTCTCGGCGTTCGTCTTGTGCCGGGCCTGCGCGGGGACGAGCAGGTTGTCGCTGGAGGTGATGTAGCCGGCGGACGGGATCGCGAACTTGATGTCCGGGTTGTCCACCTGGAGCTGGATGATGTCGCCGGCCCAGGCGAGACAGGCGGCGATGTCGCCCTTGTCCAGGTCGGAGGTGTAGTCGTTGCCGGTGAAGCGGCGGATCTGCTTCTTGTCGACGCCCTTCTGGAGGCGCCCGATCGCCGCGTCGTAGTCGGCGTCGCTGAAGTTCCCCGGATCCTTGCCCATGTCGAGCAGCGTCATGCCGACGGAGTCGCGCATCTCGGTGAGGAAGCCGACCCGGCCCTTGAGGGCGGGGTCGTCGAGGAGCTGGGTGACCGAGTCGACCTTCTTCCCGCCGGTCGCCTTCACGTTGTACGCGATGACGGTGGAGATGCCGGTCCACGGGTACGAGTAGGACCGGCCCGGGTCCCAGTCGGGGCGGCGGAACTGGCTGGAGAGGTTCGCGTACGCGTTGGGGAGGTTGGCCGGGTCGAGCTTCTGTGCCCAGCCGAGCCGGATGATGCGGGCGGCGAGCCAGTCGGTGACGCAGATCAGGTCGCGGCCGGTGTCCTGGCCGGCCGCGAGCTGCGGCTTGATCTTGCCGAAGAACTCGACGTTGTCGTTGATGTCCTCGGTGTACTTGACCTTGATCCCGGTGCGTTTGGCGAACGCCTCCAGGGTGGGGCGGGACTTCTCGTCCTCGCTGACGTCCATGTACTCGGTCCAGTTGGAGAAGGCGAGGGTCTTCTCCTTGGCCGAGACGTCCGTGGAGGCGGGCCCCTGGCCCTCCCGCTTGGCCGGCGGGATGCCGCAGGCGCTCAGTCCGGCGAGGCCGCCGACCGTGAGCGCGCCGACGCCGCCCGCGCGCAGCATCGAACGGCGGCTGAGGGCGCCCCGGCCACTCGTCATGCTGCGCCGTATCGCCGCCAGCTGCGCGGCGGACAGGCTTTCGGGCTCGTACTGCTCCATGCGCTGTGCCCTTTCGGGATGGTTCGTCGCTGGTCCGGCGACGGATTGCTATCGGTCCCCGAAGATCGTGCGGTGCCAATCCTTCGCGGCGACCGCCGTGTTGTCGAACATCACGTGCTTGACCTGCGTGTACTCCTCGAAGGAGTACGCCGACATGTCCTTTCCGTAGCCCGAGGCCTTGGTGCCGCCGTGGGGCATCTCGCTGATGATCGGAATGTGGTCGTTGACCCACACGCAACCCGCCTTGATGTCCCGGGTGGCGCGGTTGGCCCGGTAGACGTCACGGCTCCAGGCCGAGGCGGCCAGGCCGTACGGCGTGTCGTTGGCGAGCCGGATGCCCTCGTCGTCGGTGTCGAAGGGCAGGGCCACCAGGACGGGTCCGAAGATCTCCGACTGCACCACCTCGCTGTCCTGGGCGGCGCCGGTGATCAGGGTCGGACGGTAGTACGCACCGTCCTTCAGGTCTCCTCCCGGGGCTTCGCCGCCGGTGACGACGGTGGCGTAGGCGCGGGCGCGCTCGACGAAGCCGGCGACGCTGTCGCGGTGCCGGTGGCTGATCAGCGGGCCGAGGTCGGTGGTGGGGTCGAAGGGGTCGCCGACGCGGACGGTCTCCATCAGTTCCGCGACGCGCGCGACGAAGGCGTCGAAGAGCGGGCGCTGGACGTACGCGCGCGTGGCGGCGGTGCAGTCCTGGCCGCTGTTGATGAGGGAGGCGGCGACGGCGCCCTGGGCGGCGGCCTCCAGGTCGGCGTCGTCGAAGACGACGAAGGGGGCCTTGCCGCCGAGTTCGAGGTGGAGTCGCTTCACGGTGGCGGTGGCGATCTCGGCGACCCGCTTGCCGACCGGGGTGGAGCCGGTGAAGGAGGTCATGACGACATCGGGGTGTCCGACGAGGTGTTCGCCGACGGTCCGCCCGGCGCCGCTGACGACGTTGATGACTCCGTCGGGGATGCCTGCCTCCTTCGCCGCCTGCGCGAACATCAGGGAGGTGAGCGGGGTGAGCTCGGCGGGCTTCAGGACGATCGTGTTGCCGGCCGCGACGGCCGGGAGGATCTTCCAGGCGGCCATCTGGAGCGGGTAGTTCCAGGGGGCGATGGAGCCGATGACCCCGATCGGTTCGCGCCGGATGTACGAGGTGTGGTCGCCGCTGTACTCGGCGGCCGACTGGCCCTGGAGGTGGCGGGCGGCCCCCGCGAAGAAGGCGGTGTTGTCGACGGTGCCCGGCACGTCGAACTCGGTGGTGAGCTTGAGGGGCTTGCCGCACTGGAGGGACTCCACGCGGGCGATGTCGTCGGCCCACTCGGCGAGGACGCCGGCGAAGCGGTGCAGCGCGTCGGAGCGCTCGCCGGGGGTGGCGCCCGCCCAGCCGGGGAAGGCGGCCTTGGCGGCGGCGACGGCCTCGTCGACGTCGGCGGTGGAGGCGAGCGCGTAGGTGTACACGCTCTCCCCTGTCGCCGGGTCGATCACGCTGTGTTCCTCGCCTGACGTTCCGGCACGGAGCCGCCCGCCGATGTACTGCGCGCCGGCCGCGAAGCGGTCCGACACCTGGAAGCGGTTGCCCATGACGCTCTCCGTTGTCCAAGCTCGAATTGAGTGCCGATCCTGACAGAGGGACGACCCCCCAACAAGGGATTCCGTTGTTGCCTTTTGGTTACGCGACGGAATCGGTCGACCATGTGTCGAGGTGCCCGGAAAATCTCCGTACGGAGTGTCCGTGGCGGCTGCCAGACTCGCATGCATGAGCAAGATCGAGGAGCTGACGCAGCAGGTCAACCGGGGTGACAGGGGCAAGTGGCTGCACTTCTGGGGCCACCGTCCACACCCGGAGGGACGCCTCTCGGCGAGCTGTCTGAGCCAGTGGTGGCCCGCACCCTTCGAGGTCGCCGACGTGCGCTACGCGACCGCCGAGCACTGGATGATGGCCGCCAAGGCCCGGCTCTTCGGGGACGCGGACGCCGAGCGGGCCGCGCTCGCCGCCCGTACCCCCGCCGAGGCCAAGAAGGCGGGACGGCTCGTGCGGGGCTTCGACGAGACGGTGTGGGAGCGGGAGCGGTTCGGGATCGTCGTCGAGGGCAGCGTCCACAAGTTCACCTCGGACGAAGCCCTGCGCGCGTACCTCCTGGGCACGGGCAGCCGGGTCCTGGTGGAGGCCAGCCCTGTGGACCGCGTCTGGGGGATCGGCCTGGCGGCCGACGATCCCCGCGCCCACGACCCGGCCCGCTGGCGCGGCCTGAACCTCCTGGGCTTCGCGCTCATGGAGGCGCGGGAGCGGCTGCGGAGCGGGTGAGACGCGGGCCCCGACCCCGGTGAGACGTGACGGGCCCCGCACCTCGGTGAGGTGCGGGGCCCGTCACGGGCTCAGGGACTCAGCGCGGAGCGCTGAGGGAGGTCCCGGTCGACGACCAGGGGTCCTCACCGCTCTTCTCCCACTCGTCCGCCTTCGTCGCGAGGAAGATGATGAGCGCGATGCCCGCGAGGCCGAGGACGATGCCGATGGAGCCGAGCGCGATGCCGGCGACGGCCTGCCCCTTGTTGCTCGCCTCGCCCCGCAGGTGCCGCTTGCGGCCCACGATCCCGAGGGGCAGCGCGATGCCGCCCAGGATCAGGCCGAGGATGCCGTACGAGCAGAAGGACAGCACGACGGCGCAGATGCCCAGCACCATCGAGGCGATGCCCATCCCGTTGTTCGGCTGCTGCCAGCCGGCCTGGGCGTATCCCGGGTAGCCGTACCCGGAGGCCGGCGGCGGGGTCGGGGCGGCCGGATAGCCGTACGCACCGGAGGTGTTGGCCGCCGGGTAGCCGTACCCGGCGGAGGGGTTCGCCGCCGGGTAGCCGTACGTACCGGGCGCGGCCGCCGGGCCGCCCGGGGCCACCGGCGGCGGTGGCACGTCGCCGCCGGGGCCGGTGGCGGCCGGCATCGACGTGACCGTCATCTGGTCGTGCACGGGTGGCGGCGTCGGCGTCGCCGGCTTGCTCAGTTCCACCCCGTCGCGGTTCGGCGGAGCCCAGGGGTCCGTCGGGTCGTAGCCACCCCGCGACTGGTCTCGGTTGTCAGACATGGGCCTCCCCCATCATGGTCCCGCCATGCTACGACCTCACCCCTCCGGGGGAACCGCCCGGCCTACGATGACCTGATGACCGACCTCCATCCCTTCATCGCGGGCCTGCCCAAGGCCGAGCTGCACGTCCACCACGTCGGCTCCGCCTCGCCCCGCATCGTGGCCGAACTGGCGGCCCGGCACCCCGACTCCAAGGTCCCCACGGACCCGGAGGCGCTGGCCGACTACTTCACGTTCACCGACTTCGCGCACTTCATCGACGTCTACCTGTCCGTCGTCGACCTGGTCCGCACGCCGGAGGACGTCCGGCTGCTCACCTTCGAGATCGCCCGTGACATGGCCCGGCAGAACATCCGGTACGCCGAGCTGACCATCACCCCCTACTCCTCCACCCGCAGGGGCATCGACGAGCGCGCGTTCATGGCGGCGATCGAGGACGCCCGCAAGGCCGCGGAGGCCGAGTTCGGCACCGTCCTGCGCTGGTGCTTCGACATCCCGGGCGAGGCCGGCCTCGTCTCCGCCGAGGAGACCGCCCGGCTCGCCACGACCGACGGGCTCCGCCCCGAGGGCCTCGTCTCCTTCGGCCTCGGCGGCCCGGAGATCGGCGTGCCGCGTCCGCAGTTCAAGCCGTACTTCGACCTGGCGCGGGCGGCCGGTCTGCACTCCGTCCCGCACGCCGGCGAGACGACGGGACCGCAGACGGTCTGGGACGCGATCAACGACCTGGGCGCCGAGCGCATCGGCCACGGCACCAGCTCGGTCCAGGACCCGGAACTCCTCGCCCACCTGGCGGAGCACCGCATCGCCCTGGAGGTCTGCCCGACCTCGAACATCGCCACGCGGGCCGTCGCCACCCTGGACGAGCACCCGATCCGGCGGATGGTGGAGGCCGGGGTCCTCGTCACGATCAACAGCGACGACCCGCCGATGTTCGGCACCGACCTCAACAACGAGTACGCGGTCGCCGCCCGCCTCCTGGGCCTCGACGAGCGCGGTGTCGCCGCCCTCGCCAAGAACGCCGTGGAGGCCTCCTTCCTCGACGCGGCCGGCAAGGCGAGGATCGCCGCCGAGATCGACACGTACACCGACAGCTGGCTCGCACGCTGACGGCGGCGAGAATGGGGCCATGGACTCCGACACCGCCGTGGACCCGACGGCCGCCATGGACCTGACCGCCGCGAGGGACCTGACCGCCGCGAGGGAAGCCGCGGGGAGACCGCACGTCACCGTGGTCGGTCATCGCGGCGACCCGTACCGCGTCCGCGAGAACACGCTCCGCTCGATCGGCTCGGCGATCGAGCGGGGCGCGGGCGCGGTCGAGGTCGACGTCCGGCTGACGAAGGACCGGGTGCCGGTCCTCCTCCACGACGACACCCTCAAGCGCCTGTGGCGCCACGACCGGCCCCTCGCCGCGCTCACGTACGAGCAGGTCCGCGAGCTGACGTACGGCGGGGTGCCTACCCTGCGCGAGGCACTGCAGACCGCCGGCGAGAACCGACTGATGCTGGACCTGCCGGGCGGCGACGAGAGCTCGGTCCGCACGATCGTGGGGACGGTCCGCGAGTGCGGCGCCGGGGAGCGGGTCTACTACTGCGCCGGGGCCGTCGCCATGCTCCAGGTGCGCGCCGCCGACCCGCACGCCGAGATCGCCCTGACCTGGACCTCGCTCGCCCCGCCCCGGCCGGTGCTGCTGGACGTGGTACGGCCCCGATGGCTCAACTACCGCTTCGGCCTGGTGAGTCGGGGGCTGACCGAGCGGGTGCACCGGGACGGGATGCTGGTCTCGGCCTGGACGGCGGACACCCCCCGCACCATGCGTAAGCTGATCATGAACGGGGTCGACGCGGTCACCACGAACCGGGTCGACGCACTCACCGCCGTCCTGCGAAAGGCCCAGGCAGCATGAACGACCGGATCAGGACCGACGTCGCCCACAACGCCCGGGTGTGGAACTACTGGCTGGGCGGCAAGGACAACTACCCGGTGGACCGCGCCGTCGGCGACCAGGTCACCGCCTTCTACCCGAGCATCGGCGAAGTGGCGCGCGCGGACCGGGCGTTCCTGGGCCGCGCGGTGACCCATCTGGCCGCCGAGGCGGGCGTACGCCAGTTCCTGGACATCGGGACGGGCCTGCCGACCGCCGACAACACCCACGAGGTGGCGCAGCGGGTCGCGCCCGACGCCCGGATCGTCTACGTCGACAACGACCCGATCGTCCTCACCCACGCCCGCGCGCTGCTGACCGGTACGCCGGAGGGCAGGACCGAGTACGTGGACGCCGACGCGCACGACCCGGAGCGGATCGTGGCGGCGGCCGCGGCCACGCTCGACCTCTCCCGGCCGGTCGCGGTGATGATGCTCGGCATCCTCAACTTCGTGCTGGACACCGAGGAGGCCCGGTCGATCGTGCGGACCCTGATGGCCGCCGTCCCCTCCGGCAGCTATCTGGTGCTGACCCATCCGACCCTGGAGCCGGAGCTGGGCGGCGAGGGCAACAAGGCCGCGATGGCCTTCTGGAACGAGAACGCGACCCCGCCGATCACCGCCCGCGACCGCGCCGAGTTCGTCTCCTTCCTCGACGGCCTCGACGTCCTGGAGCCGGGCGTCGTGTCCTGCGCCCGCTGGCGCCCCGCCTCCGCCGCGGGGCACACGGTGGCGCAGTTCGGCGCGGTGGGCCGCAAGCCGTAATGGGCATACGGGGCCCCGGGGACCTCCGGGCGGACGTGCGCGGCCGGCGGGAGCGGGCGCGTGTCTGGGGCGCGGCGAACCCCTGGGCGGTGGACGTCGGGATCGCGCTGCTCGTCCAGGCGGCGATGACGATGCCGTTCGTGGTGCCGCGCGCGCCCGGACTCGAACCGGCGACCTGGGCCGCGTACGGACTCACGACGCTCACGGTGCTGCCCCTCGTCTGGCGGCGGCGGGCTCCTGTCGCCGTGCTGCTCGCGATCATGGCGGCGAGCGCGCTGTACAAGGTGGCCGTGGAGGGGCCCGGGCAGCCGCTGCCGTACACCGGACTCGTCATCGTCTACACGATCGCGCTGCTCTCCTCCCCGTGGAAGCGGCTCACGACGGCGGGACTGATGCTGGTCGCGGTGCCGGTCTCCGTGTGGCTCAACACCCAGTCGGTGCGTGAACTGACCTTCTCGCTCTTCGTGTTCGCCGCCGCGTACGTCTTCGGCCGGCTCCAGGACGCCCGGCAGCGCGCCCATCTGATCGAGGCCGAGCGGGCCGCCGCGCGCGAACGGGCCAGGATCGCGCGGGAGATGCACGACATCCTGTCGCACGCGGTCAGCCTGATGATCGTGCAGGCGGAGGCGGGCCCGGTGGCGGTGCGGGCGGCTCCGGAGCGCGCCGAGGCCGCGTTCGAGGCGATCTCGGAGACCGGCCGGGAGGCGATGACCCAGCTGCGGCAGATGCTGGGACTCCTGCGCGAGGGCTCCGAGAGCGCGGCGGGCGCGGCGGGCGCGCCGCCGAGGGAGCCGCAGCCCGACCTCGCCGCGCTCCCCGAGCTGTTGGCGCGGGTCAGGAGCAGCGGCCTGGACGTCTCGTACACGACGGAGGGCGGGGTACGGGCCCTGCCCGCGGCGACCGGCGCGCATGCCTACCGGATCGTGCAGGAGGCGCTGACGAACGTCGTCAAGCACGCGGCCGCCCGCACGGTCGAGGTACGGCTCGCCCACGCGGACGGCGCCCTGCGGGTCACGGTGACGGACGACGGGCGCGGCCCGCAGGGCGGCTCCGGCGGGCACGGTCTCGTCGGCATCAGGGAGCGGGCCGCCGCGCACGGCGGGTCGGCGACGACGGGCCCGGGACCGGGCGGCAGAGGGTTCGAGGTGCGGGCGCTGCTTCCCGTACCGCGCACGGCGGAGGCGGGGACATGACGATCCGGGTGGTGGTCGCGGACGACCAGGAGCTGGTCCGCAGCGGCTTCGCGATGATCCTGGACGCGCAGCCGGACATCGAGGTGGTGGCGGAGGCGGGGGACGGGGCGGCGGCGGTCGAGGCGGTGCGCCGGCACGCGCCGGACGTGGCGCTGCTCGACATCCGGATGCCCGGGACCGACGGCATCGAGGCCTGCCGGGCGATCGGCGCCATGGGCTCCGCGTGCCGGACCGTGATCCTGACGACCTTCGACACCGACGCGTACGTGTACGAGGCGCTGCACGCGGGGGCGAGCGGCTTCCTCCTCAAGGACGTGCGGCGGGACGACCTGGTGCACGCGGTGCGGGTGGTGGCGGCGGGCGACTCGCTGCTCGCGCCGTCCGTGGCCCGGCGGCTCGTGGAGCAGTACACGGCGGGCGGCCCGCGCCCGACGGCCGCGGGCCCCGACCCCCGGCTCGACGTGCTGACGGGCCGGGAGCGGGAGACGCTGCTGCTGCTCGCGCGCGGCCTGTCCAACGCGGAGATCGCGGCGGAGCTGGTGGTCAGCGACCACACGGTGAAGACCCACGTGGGGAACGTGCTCGCCAAGCTCGGTCTGCGCGACCGGATCCAGGCGGTGATCTGCGCGTACGAGACGGGCCTCGTGGCCGTGGGTTCTCCCCCGGCGGAGGGAGGCGGCTCCCCCGCGCCGGGGAGGAACTGACCCGGTGAAGACCGCCGGTGCGGGCGATCCGCTCGTCATCCCTGGTCAGCAGGATGGAGTCATCGAGAACGAGGGCTCACATCACAGGAGTTGACCATGAGGAAGTCCACCCGCACGCTGCTCGCCGCGACGCTGGCCCTGGGCGTCGCCGCGGGACCGGCGCTGACCCCGGCCTTCGCGGCGCCGGGCCCGGCGGCGGCCGCGTCCCAGGCACCTCGCACGACGAGTCCGGACCTGAGCGCGGTCATCGCGGGCCTCCCCCGCGCCGACGCCACCGCCGCGCTCGTCCGGGTCGGCGGCACCGAGGGTTCCTGGCAGGGCAGTTCGGGCGTCCACGACCTGGAGACGAACGCCCCCGCGGACCCGGCCGCCCGCTTCCGGGCCGGTTCGGTGACGAAGGTGTTCACGGCGGCGACCGTCCTCCGGCTGGTCGCCGAGGGCCGGATCGACCTGGACCGCACGGCCCGCTCGTACCTCCCGGATCTGATCCCCGGCCGCTACGCCACGGTGACCGTCCGCCAGCTCCTGAACCACACGCACGGCATCCCTGCCGCCGACTTCGAGGGCGAGTCGGTGGAGGAGTGGTACGCGAACCGCTTCCGGGTCCACTCCCCGGAGGCGATGGTCCGTTCGGCGACGGCGAAGCCGCGCGAGTTCCGGCCGGGCACCCGGCAGCACTACCTGAACATCGGCTACACGGTCGCCGGCCTCATCGTGGAGCGGGTGACGGGCGCCTCGTACGAGAGCCAGGTGGAGCGCCTCGTCCTGCGCCCGCTCGGCCTGCGGGACACGTACCTGCCGGGCACGGCCGCCGAGATGACCGGGCCGTACAACCACGGCTACCAGACGATGCGGCTCGACGACGGGACGACCGGCCTGCGGGACGTGTCCGTCTGGGGGACGACGGACGGCTGGGCGGCGGGCGATCTGGTGTCGACCACCGCCGACCTGGAGCGGTTCACCCGGGAGCTGTTCGCGGGCCGGGTGGTGCGCGGGCCGCTCCTGGAGGAGATGTTCACGCTGCCGCGGGTGCCGGACGTGAAGACCGGCGCCCCGGCCGCGTACTCCGCCGGCCTGTCGATGAAGCGGCTCGGCGGGCGTGAGGTCTGGGGCAAGACGGGCGGCCGCTGGGGCTACAACGCGGCCGTCGCCTCGACCCGCGACGGCGCGCGCACCCTCGTCTACAGCGTCAACTCCACCGACGCCAAGGGCCAGGACATGAACCCGACGGCCCTCGGCCTGATGGTGGCGGCCTACGGCCTGCCGGACTGAACGGTCCCGGTCCCGCTCTCGGTCCTGGTGCCGGTCCAGGACTCGGTCCCGGTCCCGGTCTCCAGCCGCTTGATCATCCGGCGTACGTGGAGCAGCGGCAGGATCCCGATGACGCCGAAGGACATGTCGATGACCGACCACCAGAAGGGGATGTCCCTGAGGGGGCCGCAGATCAGGGCGAGCGGGATGATGCCGACGCAGGCGATCATGCCGAACTCGACGACCCAGATGTTGCGGACGGGGTCGCGGTAGGCGCCGTAGAAGGCGACGGCGATGACGAGATGGGCGAAGGCCAGCCAGTCGGTGCCGTAGAGCAGGTACGGGGACTGCTCGTCGGCGGTCTCGAGCCCGCCCCGCACCCGGTCGATCCACTCGGCGAGCCCGGGGAGGAGTTCGGCCGCGGGCGCCGCCCAGCCGTCGAGCGCGTCGTCGAGGAGGCGGAGTTCGGTGACGAGCGGGAAGGCGGTGATCCCGCTCAGGACCAGACAGACGACGAAGACGATCAGCCAGACGCGTATGCGTCGAAGAAGGGCTCTCGGCCCGTTCGTGTCGCTCATGATCACAGCGTACGCCTTTTATGAACGTGTTCAAAACCCGGGTGCACGGGTCCGCGGACGGCCCGTCGAGCGAACGACCGCGGCCCCGACACCCTGTCGATCAGGATGTCGGGGCCGCGGTGGCGGGGCCGGAGGATCAGCCCAGGGAGGTCATGACGTGCTTGATGCGCGTGTAGTCCTCGAAGCCGTAGGCGGAGAGGTCCTTGCCGTAGCCGGACTTCTTGTAGCCGCCGTGGGGCATCTCGGCGACCAGCGGGATGTGGGTGTTGATCCACACACAGCCGAAGTCGAGCGCCTTGGACATGCGCATCGCGCGCGCGTGGTCCTTGGTCCAGACGGAGGACGCGAGGGCGTACTCGACGCCGTTCGCGAACTCCAGGGCCTGCGCCTCGTCCGTGAAGGACTGGACGGTGATGACCGGGCCGAAGACCTCGTTCTGCACGATCTCGTCGTCCTGGGTGAGGCCGGAGACGACGGTCGGGGCGTAGAAGTAGCCCTTGTCGCCGACGCGGTGACCGCCGGCCTCGACCTTGGCGTGGGCCGGGAGGCGCTCGATGAAGCCGGCGACCTGCTTCAGCTGGTTGGCGTTGTTGAGCGGGCCGTAGAGCACGTCCTCGTCGTCCGGCCGGCCGGTCTTCGTCTCGGCGGCGGCCTTGGCGAGCGCGGCGACGAACTCGTCGTGGATGGACTCGTGCACGAGGACGCGGGTGGCGGCCGTGCAGTCCTGGCCGGCGTTGAAGTAGCCCGCGACCGCGATGTCCTCGACGGCCTTGTCGATGTCGGTGTCCTCGAAGACCACGACGGGGGCCTTGCCGCCCAGCTCCAGGTGGACGCGCTTGACGTCCTTGGACGCCGACTCGGCGACCTGCATGCCGGCCCGGACCGAGCCGGTGATGGAGGCCATCGCCGGGGTCGGGTGCTCGACCATGGCCTTGCCCGTCTCACGGTCGCCGCAGACGACGTTGAAGACGCCCTTGGGGACGATCTGGCCGATGATCTCCGCCATCAGGACGGTCGACGCGGGGGTCGTGTCCGAGGGCTTGAGGACGACGGTGTTGCCCGCGGCGAGCGCCGGGGCGAACTTCCACACGGCCATCATCATCGGGTAGTTCCACGGCGCGACCTGGGCACAGACGCCGACGGGCTCACGGCGGATGATCGAGGTCATCCCCTCCATGTACTCACCCGCGGACTTGCCCTCCAGCATCCGCGCCGCACCGGCGAAGAAGCGGATCTGGTCCACCATCGGCGGGATCTCCTCGCTCGCGGTGAGGGCGACCGGCTTGCCGGTGTTCTCGACCTCGGCGGCGATCAGGTCCGCGGCGCGCTCCTCGAAGGCGTCCGCGATCTTGAGGAGCACCCTCTGGCGCTCGGCCGGGGTGCTGTCTCGCCAGGCGGGGAAGGCGGCCGCGGCGGCCTCCATGGCGGCGTCGACGTCGGCCTGCCCGGAGAGCGGGGAGGTGGCGTACACCTCGCCGGTGGCCGGGTTGACCACCTCGATGGTGCGGCCGTCGGCCGCGTCGCGGAACTCCCCGTTGATGTAGTTACGCAGCCGGCGCAGCTCGGTGGTCACTTGCCACCCCTCCTGTCACGTTCTGTCGTCGCACGTCCTTGTGCGGTGTCCCGATGGGCGAGACACCTCAGCCTAGTCGCTCGACTGACGCTTTCAACAGCCCCGACCCCCCTCAACTTCGGATTCAGTGAGATCGGGACCCGCTGACAACGAATTACATCACTCCGGGCTTGCGCGACAGACAATCTCGGTGCACAGTGAAGTCGTGGCCAGTCGAAGCACAGACTCCAGAACCGGAAGCGGTTCCTCCCCGACGATCGACGCCGTCTCCCTGGCGATCATCGAACAGCTCCAGGAAGACGGGCGCCGTCCCTACGCGGCGATCGGAAAGGCCGTCGGCCTCTCCGAAGCCGCCGTGAGGCAGCGCGTCCAGAAGCTGCTCGATCAGGGCGTCATGCAGATCGTCGCCGTCACCGACCCGCTCACCGTGGGTTTCCGACGGCAGGCGATGGTCGGCATCAACGTCGAGGGTGACCTGGATCCGGTCGCGGAAGCGCTCACGGCCATGGCCGAATGCGAGTACGTGGTGATGACCGCGGGCTCCTTCGACCTCATGGTGGAGGTCGTCTGCGAGGACGACGACCACCTGCTGGATGTGATCAACAAGCGCATCCGCACCCTCCCCGGCGTGCGCTCCACCGAGAGCTTCGTCTACCTCAAGCTCAAGAAGCAGACCTATATGTGGGGAACTCGATAATCGTGACCCAGTCCCGAAGCGACCTCTCAAAGACCGCGTACGACCACCTGTGGATGCACTTCACGCGCATGTCGTCGTACGAGAACTCGCCCGTTCCCACCATCGTGCGTGGTGAGGGCACCTACATCTTCGACGACAAGGGCAAGCGCTACCTCGACGGTCTCGCGGGTCTCTTCGTGGTCAACGCCGGACACGGCCGCGAGGAGCTGGCCGAGGTCGCGTACAAGCAGGCCAAGGAGCTCGCGTTCTTCCCCGTGTGGTCGTACGCGCACCCCAAGGCCGTCGAGCTCGCCGAGCGTCTGGCCGACTACGCCCCCGGTGACCTGAACAAGGTGTTCTTCACCACCGGTGGCGGCGAGGCCGTCGAGACCGCGTGGAAGCTCGCCAAGCAGTACTTCAAGCTGCAGGGCAAGCACACCAAGTACAAGGTCATCTCGCGTGCGGTCGCCTACCACGGCACCCCGCAGGGCGCCCTGTCCATCACCGGTCTGCCGGCCCTGAAGGCCCCCTTCGAGCCGCTGGTCCCCGGCGCGCACAAGGTGCCGAACACCAACATCTACCGCGCCCCGATCCACGGCGACGACCCCGAGGCCTTCGGCCGCTGGGCCGCCGACCAGATCGAGCAGGAGATCCTCTTCGAGGGCGCCGACACCGTCGCCGCCGTCTTCCTGGAGCCGGTGCAGAACGCCGGCGGCTGCTTCCCGCCGCCGCCCGGGTACTTCCAGCGGGTCCGCGAGATCTGCGACCAGTACGACGTGCTGCTCGTCTCCGACGAGACCATCTGCGCCTTCGGCCGCCTCGGCACGATGTTCGCCTGTGACAAGTTCGGCTACGTGCCCGACATGATCACCTGCGCCAAGGGCATGACCTCGGGCTACTCCCCGATCGGTGCCTGCATCGTCTCCGACCGCATCGCGGAGCCGTTCTACAAGGGCGACAACACCTTCCTCCACGGCTACACCTTCGGTGGCCACCCGGTGTCCTCGGCGGTCGCGATCGCCAACCTGGACATCTTCGACAAGGAAGGCCTGAACCAGCACGTCCTCGACCAGGAGGGCAACTTCTTCGACACCCTGAAGAAGCTGCACGACCTCCCGATCGTCGGCGACGTCCGCGGCAACGGCTTCTTCTACGGCATCGAGCTCGTCAAGGACAAGGTCACCAAGGAGTCCTTCACGGACGAGGAGACCGAGCGCGTCCTGTACGGCTTCCTCTCCAAGGCGCTCTTCGAGAACGGCCTGTACTGCCGTGCCGACGACCGTGGCGACCCGGTCATCCAGCTGGCCCCGCCGCTGATCGCCGACCAGGGCACCTTCGACGAGATCGAAGGCATCCTGCGCTCGGTGCTCACCGAGGCGTGGACCAAGCTCTAAAGGGTCCCCCCAGCATCACGCCGCCCTCACGGCGTGACCCCGGCCCGGGCATGCCTCCATCCGAGTGGATGGAGGCGGCCCGGGCCGTGTGCTGTCCGTATGAGCGGATCTGAATCCTTACGGTGCCCAGTGACCGACAGGCCCGTCCTTCGTTCCCCCGGACGGGGGAAAGCGAGTATCGGATCCGACATCGAGGTGTACGCGATGGCCCCACCGGACAACGACGTGCTCTGGGCGCGTTCCCTGCACTGCGCCCTGGGCGGCTCTGACGCGCTCAGCGGCGTCTCGCTCGGCGTCCGCGAAGGCGAGATCCTCGCCCTCGTCGGACCGCGCGGCAGCGGCAAGACCACCCTCATGCGCTGCCTGTCCGGCCAGCTCCTCGCCCAGCAGGGCGAGGTCTGGTTCAACAGCAGCCCCGTCCACACGCTCGGCCCCGCCGACCGCGAGCGGCTCCGGCGCGACCGCTTCGGCTGGATCGACCCCGAGCCGGGCCTCGTCCCCGAACTCACCGGCTGGGAGAACACCGCCCTGCCCCTGCTGCTCCGCGGGGTCTCCCACCGGGCCGCGAAGACCGCCGCCATGGAGTGGCTGGAGCGCCTCGACATCGGCGCCTGCGCCCGCAAACGGCCGCACGCCCTCACCCACTCGCAGCGCCAGCGCATCGCCATCGCGCGCTCCCTGGTCACCACCCCCACGGTGCTCTTCGCGGACGAACCCACCGCCACCCTGCACCGCGCCGACGGCGCACAGGTCCTGCGCACCCTGACGGCCGCCGCCCGCTCGCACGGCATCACCGTGCTCCTCGCCACCCACGACGGCGAGGTCGCGGCGCTCGCCGACCGCACGGTCGCGCTCCTCGACGGACGACGGGTCGGCGCCGTACCCCCGGCGTCAGGGGCGGAGGGCGTCGCCGCGTGCTCTCTCTCCGTCTAGCCCGCGGGGCCCACCCCCTCGTCCTGACCCGCCGGCTCCTCGTCGCCGCCGCGGCCGCGGGGGTGGGTTTCCTGCTGCTCTGCACCCTCGGATACGCCGTCGGGCACCCCGAACGGTCCTCGGCGTCCGTGCTGCGGCTCCTCTGGTGCGTCCTGCCGCTCGCCGCCACCGTCCAGTTCGCCGTCGCGGTGGCCCGCACCGACCCCGCCACCCGCCCCAGGCCCGGACTCTCGGCGGTCGGCCTCGGCCCCGCCCGCCTCACGGCCATCGCCGCCGCCTCCACCGCCGTCGCCTGCACCCTCGGCTCCATGGTCGCGCTGCTGTTCTACCTGCACCTGCGCGGCGACATCACCGGCCTGCCCTTCGACGGGGCCGCCGCCGAACTCCTCGCCGCCGACCAGCCGATCCCGCTCGCGGCCGCCCTCACCCTGCTCGCGGTCCTCCCGATCGCCGCCGCCACGGCCGCCGGCCTCGCGCTGCGCCCGCGCACCGCGCCCGCCCCGGCCGAGGGAGCGGCGAAGCCGGTGCCCTCCGGCCTGCCGTGGGGCGTCGCCCTGGTCGCGGTCGGCCTGGCCGTCGAGACGTACGCGGGCCGCGGCGGCTCCGGGAGCGCGCTCCCGCTGCCGGGACGCTTCGACGGCAACCCTGCGGGCGTCCTGGCCGGCTGGGTCCTCACCGCGATCGGCCTCGCGATGGCCGGCCCCGGCATCACCCACGGCTGCGGACGCCTCCTCCAGGCGGTCCGGCCCGGCGCCACCCGACTGCTCGCAGGCCGCGTCCTGATGGACGAGTCCCGCCGTATCGGCCGACCGCTCGGCGTGGTCAGCGCGGTGCTCTCCGGCACGCTCGCGGCGGCGGCGCTGTACGACTCGGACGCGAGCTCCGACGCGTTCGGCCCGCTCACCAGCCTCGGCGCGGCCCTGATCCTCGGCTGCACCACGGCCACCCTCCTGACCGCCGCCCTGGAATCCAAGCAGGGCCGTGCCCACACCACCGAGGCCCTCCTGCGCATCGGCGCCCCTCCGACGGTCCTGCGCACCGCGGCCCTGATGCGGGCGGGCGTCCTGCTCGCGGTCTTCGTCCCTCTGACCTGGGCGGTGGCGGAGCTGGCCGCCCTGCCGCTGACGGGCTGAAACCCCGCACCAGGGGTCGTCCCACCGCCCGCGGCCCGCTCGAACGGGTGGACTCGATCGGCGAGATCCCGGACGGGCGGGAACGCCGCACGAAGGCGTCGCCGGTCTCCGCCGCACGGCGGAGCGGGACCGGCTCCCGGGCCGACGCCCCCCCGGGGCCCGGCGCCGGGACGCTCGGAGCATGACTCCGAAGAGACTCCTGGCCGACTGGCCGACCTGGGCCGGTCCCGCCGCCCTCCTCTGGTCACTGCTGTACGCGACGGGCGCGGCCCTCGCCGCCCTCGGGGCGATCAGCACCGGTCTCGCCGACCACGCTCCCTGGGTGGCCGCCGTCGCCTACGGCGGCTTCTCCTGTTACGGCCTCGCCCTGGCCCGCGCGACCCTCGCCTACCAGCGCGCGGCCCGCGCAGCGTGCGGACGGTGCACCCCCTGGGCACGCGGGCCTCCGGCTCACTTCCGCCAGTACAGGTGGTGGATCACCCCGCCGCTCGGACTGGGCACGACATCGCGGTGGAACCGGTCGAGCAGCTCGTCGGGCGACTCCCAGAGCCGTGCCCCGGAGCCGAGCTTCACCGGCGCGACCGCGACGTGCAGGGTGTCGACGAGGTCGGCGTCGAGGAACTCCCGGACGGTGGTCGCCCCGCCGCCGAGCCGGACGTCCTTGCCTCCCGCCGCCTCCCGCGCCCGGTCGAGCACCGTGGCCGGGTCGGCGTCGACGAAGTGGAACGTGGTGTCGGAAAGGGTGAACGAGGGGCGCGGGTGGTGGGTCAGGACGAACACCGGCGTGTGGAACGGCGGCTCGTCGCCCCACCAGCCGAGCCATTCGTGGTCCTGCCAGGGCCCGCGCTGGGGCCCGAACTTGTTGCGACCCATGATCTCGGCACCGATGTTGCGGGAGAAGTCCCGCGTGAAGTAGTCGTCGAGGCCACGGCTGCCCCCGGAGTCGGTACGCATGGGCCAGCTCGCCGTGGCACCGGCCCAGGAGAACATCTCCCCGGGATCGGCATGGCCGAACGGCCGCTCGAGGCTCTGGCCCTCACCGGCACCGAACCCGTCGGACGAGACCATGAAGTTCTGGACTCTGAGCAGTTGGCTCACGGCTTTCCTCCTGAGTGGCCGACACGCGTGGTCGACGAAGAGACGACCGCACACCCATGAGACTCCCCGGGCGGAGAAAACTCATCGCACCCGCCACCGGTGTCACCCGCTCGTGCCGCTACGGGCCGTCGTCCCCCAGCACCACCACGTCCTCCGCACGGAACGCCACCCCCACCCCGGCGCCCTCCTCCGGCACCTCCCGCAGCGGAAGCTCGGCGTCCAGCGGCGGGCCGTCCGCCGGGCGCAGCCGCACGGCCACCCGGCTGCCCCGGAACGTCCGGGACTCCACCGTCCACACCGGCGCCCCCTCGGCCGGTGCGAGCCTGACCCCGCCCGGCCGGACGAGGAGCCGCCGCTCGCCCTGCGGCGAGCCCTCCGGCACCGGGACCTTCCCCCACACCGTGTCCGCGACCGTGCCGCTCACCCGCGCCGCCACCACGTTGTCGAAGCCCAGGAAGCGGGCCACGAACTCCGTCGCCGGCCGGGACCACACCTCGACGGGCGCACCCGACTGGGCGATGCGCCCGTCCCGCATGACCACCACCCGGTCCGCGAGCGCGAACGCCTCGCCCTGGTCGTGGGTGACCGCCAGGACCGTCGTGCCCAGCCGTCCGAACAGCTGCCGCAGCTCCACGACGAGCCGCTCGCGCAGCCCCCGGTCGAGCTGTCCTAGGGGTTCGTCCAGCATGAGCAGCCGGGGCCGGGGCGCGAGCGCCCTGGCCAGCGCGACCCGCTGCTGTTCGCCGCCGGACAGCGCGGCGACGGAGCGCCGTTCGGCCCCCGGCAGGCCGACGAGGTCGAGCAGCTCCCGGACCCGCTCGGCCCGCTCGGCCTTCCCGTCCCCGCGCATCCTGAGGCCGAAGGCGACGTTGCCGCCGACGTCCCGCTGTGGGAACAGCTGATGGTCCTGGAACATCAGGCCGAGGCCGCGCCGGTGCGTCGGCACCCCGCTCTGGTCGGCGCCGCCGAGCAGCACCCGGCCGCGGTCGAGCGGCTGGAGCCCCGCGACGGCCCGCAGCAGCGTGGACTTGCCGCTGCCGCTGGGACCGAGGACGCACACGATCTCGTGGTCGGCGACCTCCAGGTCCACGGCGTCGAGCGCGGCCCGGTCCCCGAACCGTACGGTCGCCCCGTCGAGTCTCAGCATCAGAACTCCCCCGTGGTGCGGTCGGTCCGGAGCCGTTCGAGCAGCAGCAGGGACACCGCGCACACCACCATGAGGATCGTCGAGAGGGCCATGGCCTGGCCGTAGTTGAGTTCGCCCGGCCGGCCGAGGAGCCTGGCCACCGCGACCGGAAGCGTCGGGCTGTCGGGCCGGGCGATGAAGACCGTCGCGCCGAACTCGCCGAGCGAGACGGCGAAGGCGAACCCGGCGGCGATGAGCAGCGCCCGCCGCACCATCGGCAGGTCCACCTCCCGCCAGGCCCGCCACGGGGACGCGCCGAGCACGGCCGCCGCCTCCCGCAGCCGCTCGTCGACCGCGCGAAGGACCGGCAGCATCGTCCGTACGACGAAGGGGACGCCGACCAGGGCCTGTGCGAGGGGGACGAGGATCCAGCTGGCCCGGAGGTCGAACGGCGGTTCGTCGAGGGTGATGAGGAAGCCGAAGCCGACGGTGACCGCCGAGACCCCGAGCGGCAGCATGAGCAGCGCGTCGAAGCCCCGTACGAGGCGCCCCGCCCTCCTGGTGAGGGCCGCCGCCGCGAGCCCGCCGATCAGCACCGCGATGCCGGTGGCGGCCACCGCGTACCGCAGCGAGTTCCCGATCGCCTCGAGCGGCGGTACGAGGAAGGTGCCGGACTCGTCGAGGGAGCCGAGCGCCCGGTAGTAACCGAGCCCGTACCCGTGCGGCCCGGCGAAGGAACGTTCCACGAGCACGCCGAGCGGCAGCAGGATCAGCAGCGCCACGGAGAGCAGGACGCCGCCGAGCAGCGCCCACTGTCCGGCGCCGCGCGGCCGCCGCGCGGTCCGCTCCGGCGGTACGAGACGCAGCGCGGTCTCCCGTCGCCGTACGGTCCGGGCGTGCACGGCCAGGATCGCGCCGACCGCCGCGAACTGCACCAGGGTCAGGACGGCGGCCGTCGGCAGGTCGAGCAGCCGCGCGGTCTGCCGGTAGATCTCGGCCTCCAGGGTGGAGTACGTGGTCCCGCCGAGGATCTGCACGACGCCGAAGGACGTGAAGGTGAAGAGGAACACCATCAGGGCCGCCGCCGACACCGCGGGCACGAGCGCGGGCAGCGTCACCGTGCGCCAGGCCGTCCAGCGGGACGCGCCGAGGACCCGGGCGGCCTCCTCCTGGCGCGGGTCGAGCTGGGACCAGAGGCCGCCGACGGTCCGCACGACGACGGCGTAGTTGAAGAAGACGTGCGCGAGGAGGATCGCCCAGACACTGGTGTCGAGCCGCAGCCCCCACAGCTCGTCCGTGAGACCGCCGCGGCCGACGAGCGCCAGGAACGCCGTGCCGACGAGGACCGTCGGCAGCACGAACGGCACCGTGACCACGGCCCGCAGCACGCTCTTGCCCGGGAAGTCGAAGCGGGCGAAGACGTAGGCGCCGGGCAGGGCGACGAGCAGCGTCAGACCGGTGGAGGCGAGCGCCTGCCACAGGGTGAAGCCGAGCACGTCGAGGATGTCCGGCCGGCTCAGCGTCTCGCCGATCCGCCCGAACCGCCAGGTCCCGTCGGGGCGCAGCCCCCGCTCGACGATCGACGCGACGGGCCAGGCGAAGAAGACCCCGAAGAACGCGACGGGCAGGGCCATGAGCCCCAGCCGCGCCGCGCTCCCCCGGAGGTCCCGCACTACTTCAGGACGAGCGACGACCACTGCTGGATCCACGCGTCACGCTTCTCGGCGATCTTCTCCGGCGCCATGGTCTCCGGCTTCTCGACGACCACACCGTGCTGCGTGAACAGCTCCGGCAGCACCGCGTCCTTCGCCACCGGGTTCACGAACATCTGGAGCGGCATGTCCTCCTGGAACTTCTTCGAGATCAGGAAGTCGATCAGCGCCTTGCCGCCCTCGGGGTTCTTCGCCCCGTTCAGCAGGCCCGCGAACTCGGTCTGCCGGAAGCAGGTGCCGGTGGAGACGCCGGTGGGCGCCACCTTCGGCTGCGGCTCGCCGTACAGCACCTCGACCGGCGGGCTGGAGGCGTACGAGACGACGAGCGGCCGGTCGCCCTTGGCCTGCTTGCCGCCGGCCGAGCCGGAGAACTCCTGGTTGTAGGCGAGCTCCCAGCTGTCGACGGTCTTCACGCCGTTGGCCTTGAGCTTCGTCCAGTAGTCCTGCCAACCGTCGTCGCCGTACTTCGCGGCCGTGCCGAGGAGGAAGCCGAGGCCCGGCGAGGACCGCTCGGGGTTCTCGACGACGAGGAGGTTCTTGTACGCGGGCTTCGCCAGGTCGTCGAAGGTCTGCGGCGGCGCCAGCTTCCTGTCGGCGAAGTACTTCTTGTCGTAGTTGACGCAGATGTCGCCGGAGTCGACCGGCGTGACCCGGTTCTCCTTGTCGAGCCGGTACTCCGCCGGGACCCGGTCCACGCCCTTGGCCTCGTACGGGACGAAGATCCCGTTGTCGAGGGCGCGGGAGAGCAGCGTGTTGTCGACGCCGAAGAAGACGTCGCCCTGCGGGGAGCCCTTGGTCAGGATCTCCTTGTTGACGGCCTCGCCCGCGTCGCCGGCCTTGAGGACCTTGACGGTGAGACCGGTCTGCTTGGTGAACTCCGCCAGCACCTCCTTGGAGGCGTTGAAGGAGTCGTGACTGACGAGGGTCACGGTCTTCGGCGTGGGCGCGCCGGACTTGCCGGCGGCGTCGCGGGCGTCCTCCGTGCCGCAGGCGGCCAGGGTGGTGACGCCGAGCGCCGCGACGATCGCGGCGGCAGCGGTCTTCTTGATGGTCACTGAGATTCCTCCTGGGTATGACCAGGAAGAGACGCGGCCCTGCCCACGACCGGCGGAACCGGACGCGGGCAGGGCGCAACAGCTTGAGTTAACGACCGAACTTCCTACCCAGAATGACCTGGGCAAGGTTCAGAGGGTCTGCGGTCCTACGGTGACCGCACTCTCAGCGCTGTGGCGCTCCCCTGTCGGAATATGGAGATGTGTTCGAGCTCAGAGTACAAGGTCAGCGTTCGGACGCCGCGAGCTGTCCACAGGCACCGTCGATCTCCTGACCGCGGGTGTCCCGCACGGTCACCGGCACGCCGTGGCGCGCGATGGCCTCGACGAAGGCCTTCTCGTCCTCGGGACGGGACGCGGTCCACTTCGAGCCGGGCGTCGGGTTCAGCGGGATCAGGTTGACGTGCACCCGCTTGCCCTTGAGCAGCCTGCCGAGCAGGTCGCCGCGCCAGGCCTGGTCGTTGATGTCCCGGATGAGCGCGTACTCGATGGAGATCCGGCGCCCGGACTTCTCCGCGTACTCCCAGGCCGCGTCGAGGACCTCGCGCACCTTCCACTTGGTGTTCACCGGCACCAGGGTGTCGCGCAGCTCGTCGTCGGGGGCGTGCAGCGAGACCGCGAGGCGGCACTTGAAGCCCTCGTCGGCGAAGCGCAGCATCGCCGGCACGAGTCCGACGGTGGAGACGGTGATCCCGCGCTGCGAGAGGCCGAGGCCGTCCGGCTCGGGGTCGGTCAGCCGCCGGATGGCGCCGACGACCCGCTTGTAGTTGGCGAGCGGCTCACCCATGCCCATGAAGACGATGTTGCTGAGCCGCGCCGGGCCTCCGGGGACCTCGCCGTCGCGCAGCGCGCGCATGCCGTCGACGATCTGGTGCACGATCTCGGCGGTCGACAGGTTCCGGTCGAGCCCGGCCTGCCCCGTCGCGCAGAACGGGCAGTTCATCCCGCAGCCGGCCTGCGAGGAGATGCACATGGTCACCCGGTCCGGGTAGCGCATGAGCACCGACTCGACGAGCGTGCCGTCGTGCAGCCGCCACAGGGTCTTACGGGTGGTGTCGTCGTCGCAGGAGATGTGCCGCACCACGGACATCAGGTCGGGCAGCAGCTCCCCGGCCAGCTTCTCCCGCGAGGCGGCCGGGATGTCCGTCCACTGGGCGGGGTCGTGCGCGTACCTCGCGAAGTAGTGCTGCGACAGCTGCTTGGCGCGGAAGGGCTTCTCGCCGATCGCGGCGACGGCCTCCTTCCGCTCCTCGGGAGTGAGGTCGGCCAGGTGCCGCGGCGGCTTCTTGGCTCCGCGGGGGGCGACGAAAGTGAGTTCTCCGGGCACGGGACGGGCCACGATCGGGTGTCTCCTCAGACGGCACGAGGTCTGGCATCCCCGGAAGACGGGGACCGCGGCATCGCGATGCCGGAGCCAGGAGACCTCACTGGAACATCCCCGCAGGGGCGAGGACGACGGAAGGGCCCGCGGCGCACGCGCCACGAGCCCTTCCAGAGTACCCGGTGTCCGTCAAGCCGTTCCGACGAACAGTGCGAGCAGCAGCCAGACCACCGGCGCCGTCGGCAGCAGCGAGTCGAGCCGGTCCATGATGCCGCCATGCCCCGGCAGCAGCGTTCCCATGTCCTTGATGCCCAGGTCGCGCTTGATCATCGACTCGCCGAGGTCGCCGAGCGTCGCGCTCGCCGCCACCGCGACACCGAGGACCAGGCCCTGCCACCAGACACCGTCGTCGATCATGAACTCCATGCACAGCGCGCCCGCCGCCATCGCGAACGTCACCGCGCCGACCAGACCCTCGCGGGTCTTGCCGGGACTGATCCGCGGAGCCAGCTTGTGCTTGCCGAAGCGCCAGCCGATCGCGTACGCCCCGGTGTCGCTGACCACCGTCAGGATCAGGAAGGTCAGCACCCGCTGCGCGCCGTCGTCGGCGGTCAGGAGCAGTGCCACGAAGGTCGCGAGGAACGGCACGTAGAACGCGGCGAACACCCCCGCCGTGACGTCCTTCAGATAGCCCTCGGGCGGTTCCGTCATGCGCCAGACGAGCACCGCGAGCGCTGTCAGCGCCATCGCCACCCAGGCGCCCTCGGCACCCCTGACGTAGCCGGCGACGACCATCGCCGCACCGCCGACCGCGAGCGGGACCAGCGGAGCCTTGATCGCCTTGCGTTCCTGGAGGCGGGAGGTGAGCTCCCAGAGCCCGACCACCACGGCGACCGCTATCACCCCGATGAACGCCGGCTTCCAGATGAACAGCGAGGCGATGATGACGGCGCCGAGACCGACCCCGACCCCTATGGCCGCACCCAGATCGCGCCCCGCGCTCTTCTTCTGCCGTGGCGCCGTCGGCGCGGGCGGCGGAGGCGGGGTGTGGCTGGGCATGGGCTCCTGCGGGTGCTCGTGCGGCGTCTCGTCACGGAACAGGGGACCGCTCGGGTGAGCGGCCCCCCGGCCGTGACCGTCCTGGAATCCGCCGGCGGGAACGTCGGGCACGATGGGCATGGGCCGAGTCTGCGCCGCCTGATGCCGATCGTATGCGGGACCCGCCGGGGCAGGCCCCTGGTCGGGTCCCCGACGGCCGGTGCCGCCCGGGGCCCCCCAGGAAGAGTCGTTCATCAGACCTCGAGCAGCTCGGCTTCCTTGTGCTTGAGCAGCTCGTCCACCTGCGCGACGTACTTCGCGGTGGTGTCGTCGAGCTCCTTCTCGGCGCGGCGGCCCTCGTCCTCGCCGACCTCGCCGTCCTTGACGAACTTGTCGATGGTCTCCTTGGCCTTGCGGCGGACGGCGCGGATCGAGATCTTCGAGTCCTCGGCCTTGCCCTTGGCGACCTTGATGTACTCCCGACGGCGCTCCTCGGTCAGCTCGGGGAACACCACCCGGATGATGTTGCCGTCGTTGCTCGGGTTGACGCCGAGGTCCGAGTCCCGGATGGCCTGCTCGATGTTGCGCAGCGCGCTCTTGTCGAACGGGGTCACCACGGCCATGCGCGGCTCCGGAACGGAGAACGACGCGAGCTGGTTGATGGGGGTGATGGCACCGTAGTAGTCCGCCACGATCTTGTTGAACATCGCCGGGTGCGCACGGCCGGTGCGGATCGCGGCGAAGTCCTCCTTGGCGACCACGACGGCCTTCTCCATCTTCTCCTCGGCCTCGAGGAGGGTCTCTTCGATCACCACATGCTCCTGCGTGTCGTCGCGTTGTGTCCTGCACGGTGTACGACCGGCAGGGCTCTGTCCATCCCCTTGCGGGGCGGTTCCCCGGTTCGGGTCAGGCCCGGGTGCCCTGGTCGCTCACGAGCGTGCCGATCTTCTCACCCTTCACCGCGCGAGCGATATTGCCCTCGGTGAGCAGTTCGAAGACGAGGATCGGGAGGTTGTTGTCCCGGCACAGGGTGATGGCGGTGGCGTCGGCGACCTTGAGGTCGCGGGAGAGCACCTCGCCGTACTCCAGCGCGTCGAACTTGACCGCGTCGGGGTTGGCCTTGGGGTCGGAGTCGTAGACGCCGTCCACGCCGTTCTTGCCCATCAGCAGGGCCTCGGCGTCGATCTCCAGGGCCCGCTGGGCGGCCGTGGTGTCGGTGGAGAAGTACGGCATGCCCATGCCCGCGCCGAAGATGACCACGCGGCCCTTCTCCAGGTGGCGCACGGCGCGCAGCGGGATGTACGGCTCCGCGACCTGGCCCATGGTGATGGCGGTCTGCACGCGGGAGTCGATGCCCTCCTTCTCCAGGAAGTCCTGGAGGGCGAGGCAGTTCATCACGGTGCCGAGCATGCCCATGTAGTCGGAGCGGGCCCGGTCCATGCCGCGGACCTGCAGCTCGGCGCCGCGGAAGAAGTTGCCGCCGCCGATCACGACCGCGATCTCCGCTCCGTCGCGGACGACCGCGGCGATCTCGCGCGCGATTTTGTGCACGACGTCGGGGTCGACGCCGAGCGCGCCGCCGCCGGCGAACGCCTCGCCGGACAGCTTCAGCATGAAGCGGCCGGACTTTTTGCCGTGGATGTCGTCGCCCTGGACGGCGGACTGGTTCATGGAGATCTCCTCGTGCACATACGACGAAGGCCATTGCCGGTGGGTCCTCGCGGTATCCCGTACGGCAATGGCCTCCTCGTCAGATCTGCGGTCGTCCTGCGCGGGCGCGGACGACTGCCTCAGACCCTACCGGGGTCCGGTGTCCGTCGCGTTCGCGAACGGACTCAGATGCCGACCTTGATGCGGGTGAAGCGCTTCAGGGTGACACCGGCCTCGTCCAGGATCTGCTGGACGGACTTCTTGTTGTCAAGGGCGTACGGCTGACCGAGCAGCGTCGCGTCCTTGAAGAAGCCGTTCACGCGACCCTCGACGATCTTCGGGAGCGCGGCCTCGGGCTTGCCCTCGGCGCGGGTGGTCTCCTCGGCGACGCGACGCTCGGTCTCGACGACCTCGGCCGGAACGTCCTCACGGGTGAGGTACTTCGGCGCGAAGGCGGCGATGTGCTGGGCGATGCCCTTGGCGACGGCGGCGTCGGCCTTGTCGAACTCGACGAGGACACCGATCTGCGGCGGGAGGTCCGGCATCGTGCGGTGCATGTACGAGAAGACGAAGCCGTCGGCGTACTGCGCGAAGCGGTCCAGGACGATCTTCTCGCCGAGGTTGGCGTTGGCCTCGTCGACGAACGCCTGCACGGTCTTGCCGGCCTCGATCTCGGAGGCGAGCAGCGCGTCCAGGTCGGCCGGGGAGGTGGCGGCGACGTGGGCGGCGAGCTTGTCGGCGACGGCCTGGAACTTGTCACCCTTGGCGACGAAGTCCGTCTCGCACTTCAGCTCGACGAGGACGCCGGAGGTGTTGTCGTCGGCGATGAGGGAGACCACGGCGCCGTTCTCGGCGGAGCGGCCCTCGCGCTTGGCGACGCCCTTCTGGCCCTTGATGCGCAGGGCCTCGACGGCCTTGTCGACGTTGCCGTCGGCCTCGTCGAGGGCCTTCTTGCAGTCCATCATGCCGGCGCCGGTGAGCTCGCGGAGCTTCTTGACGTCAGCGGCGGTGTAGTTCGCCATGAGTCTGTTTCTCTCTCGAAGTCTGAAAGATCGGGCGGGTCCACGGGTGGACGGCGGGGGCTTCGTGGGCCCCCGCCGTCGTCACCCGAAGGTCCTGAAGGGTCAGGCCTGCTCGGCGTCCGCGGCCGGAGCCTCGGTGGCCTCGGCAGCGGCCTCGGCCGGAGCCTCGGTGGCCTCGGCGGCCGGCGCCTCGGCGGCGGGGGCCTCGGCAGCAGCCTCGGCGACCTCCTCGGAGGCCTCCTTCTTCTCACCCTCGAGCAGGTCGCGCTCCCACTCGGCGAGCGGCTCGCCGGCGGCCTTCTCGCCCGGCTTCGAGTCGCCGGTCGCGGCGCCGGAGCGGGCGATGAGGCCCTCGGCGACGGCGTCGGCGATCACGCGGGTGAGCAGGGTGACGGAGCGGATCGCGTCGTCGTTGCCCGGGATCTTGTAGTCGACCTCGTCGGGGTCACAGTTGG
This sequence comes from Streptomyces exfoliatus, assembly GCF_000725545.1. Classification (GTDB taxonomy): domain Bacteria; phylum Actinomycetota; class Actinomycetes; order Streptomycetales; family Streptomycetaceae; genus Streptomyces; species Streptomyces exfoliatus. Next base: position 66,304 of record NZ_JNZP01000019.1, read on the forward strand.
TGTCGAGGATCGCGACGACCGGGATCTTGAGCTTGCGCGCCTCGCCGACGGCGATGTGCTCCTTCTTGGTGTCCACGATCCAGACGGCGCTGGGCACCTTGGACATCTCGCGGATACCACCGAGGGTCTTCTCCAGCTTGGCCTTCTCGCGCGAGAGCACGAGAAGCTCCTTCTTGGTGAGACCGGAAGCGGCGACGTCCTCGAAGTCGATCTGCTCGAGCTCCTTGAGGCGCTGCAGACGCTTGTAGACGGTGGAGAAGTTGGTGAGCATGCCACCGAGCCAACGCTGGTTGACGTACGGCATGCCGACGCGCGTCGCCTGCTCGGCGATGGCCTCCTGCGCCTGCTTCTTCGTACCGACGAACATGATGGAGCCGCCGTGCGCGACGGTCTCCTTGACGAACTCGTAGGCGCGGTCGATGTACGACAGCGACTGGAGCAGGTCGATGATGTAGATGCCGTTGCGCTCCGTGAAGATGAAGCGCTTCATCTTCGGGTTCCAACGACGGGTCTGGTGACCGAAGTGGACGCCGCTCTCCAGCAGCTCCCGCATCGTGACGACGGCCATGGCCGTATCTCCTTGGGTTTCTCGGTTGTGTTCCTGACGCCCCGGCGCGCCATGCCCACGAGGGACCGAAAGGCGCTGCCACCACCGATGAGGCGGTGGCGGGGCGTGCGAAGTCGACCCGGTGACCCGAGTCGCCATAGGAAGTGTACGGGACCCCGGGAGCGTCGGGTGACGGCCCTGTCCACAACCTGCGAGCAGTCCACAGATACGGTCCGGGGCCCGTCCGGACCGGTCGCGCCGGGGAGCCTCTTCCCATGCTCCTCACGACGCTGATCCTCACGCTCGGGCTGCTCTGGCCGGTGGGCCCGCCGCCGCCCGAGATCCTCCGCGGCTGGCAGCCCCCGGCCGGCCCGTACGCCCCCGGTCACCGCGGGGTCGACCTGGCCGCCGCGGCGGACGCCCCGGTCCTGGCCCCGGTGGCCGGGACGGTCACCTTCGCGGGGCAGGTCGGCGGACGCGGGGTCCTCACCCTCACCCTCCCGGGCACGGGCGCTCCCCCGCTCCGCACGACCTTCTCCCCGGTGGCGCCCCTGGTGAAGGCGGGCACCCAGGTCCGCGCGGGCACCCCCGTCGCCCGGGTGGCCCCGGGCACCCACTGCCCTCGGGCGTGCCTGCACTGGGGCCTCCTCAGAGGCGACCTGTACCTGAACCCCCTGCTCCTCGTCCCCCGCCCGCCGTCGCGCCTGCTGCCGCTCGGGGGATGACGAGGGGTCGCCGCCCTCCGCTCCGGGAGGGCGGCTGTGCGTCGGCTCAGCTCAGCCGGGCGGTGACGTGGGCCTCGATGGCGTCGCGCTGGTACGCGGCCAGCCCCGGGGCGATCGCCTCGTACGCGGTGCGCCAGGCGTCGTTGTCCACGCAGGAACGCCCGATGGCCCGGTACTCCTCGGCGGAGACGGTACGCAGCCGGGTCAGCGCCCGGTACTGGGCGTCGACCTCGGCCTGCACCGGTTCGGCGCCGGCCGGGTGGCCCGAGGCCATGAGTTCCGCCAGCCGGATCATCTGCGCGGTGCGCTCACGGTGCCCGGCTTCGGCGTCGGCCTGGCTCATCGCGGCGGCACGCCGTCCGACTTCCTCCGCGAGCTCGGGGAAGTCACGCATGTTCTCCGCGTAGTGGGAGGGCTGGACGCCCTCGAAGAGGTTCTCCGGTCGGTTGATGGTCATGGGGTTGCCGTCCTTCCTGGACTGCTCCAGTTCGGCGATCGTGCGCGAGACGGTGGCGGCCAGGGCGTCGAGCCGGTCGCGCTCCGCGAGCAGCCTCCGGTGGTGGCCCCGCAGGGCGTCCGCCTCGTCGACCTGCGCGGACAGGATCCGGCCGATCTCCGGCAGCCCGACGCCCAGCGCCCGCAGCACGAGGATCTGCTGCAGCAGCAGGAGCTGGTGCTCCTCGTAGTAGCGGTGACCGTTGGCGCCGATCCGGGCCGGTGGCAGCAGGCCGGTCTCGTCGTAGTGGCGCAGGGTCCGGGCGGTCACGCCCGACATCCGGGCGACCTCGGAGATCGGCCAGTCCATCACCACTCCCGCACGTGTCTGTCTCGCCTGGCCGGTCTCTCCGGCCCTGGTCACGACGGTAGGAGCTGCCGCAGCGGCAACTTCAACCCCGAGTTCCAGGGGAAGACACTCCCCCGTGCCGAGCGCTCAGGCCGTGGTGCCGTTGACGCCGTGGAGGGCCATGGTGACCGCCGCCTCGGCGATCTCCGTCGGGTCCTCCGCCGCGCCGAGTTCGATACGGCGGACGGCCGCGTCGACGACGCCCTGGAGGAGCATGGCGCCGAGCCGGGGCCGGGGCTGGCCGAGGGCGGCGAGCGCTTCGACGATCATGGCGACGAGGCCGCCGTGGGCCGCGCGGATCTTCTCGCGGGCGCCGTCGTCGAGCTCGCTCGCCGAGATGGCGACGACCGCGCGGTGGCGCCGGTCGCCGACCAGTTCCAGCTGCTTGCGAACGTACGCCTCGACCTTGCCCTGAGGGGTCTGCGCCCCGTCCATGGCGGTCTCGACCTCGGCGGCCCAGACCGGGAAGTCGACGGCGCAGAGTTCCTCGACGACGGCCGCCCGCGACCGGAAGTACTCGTACACCGAGGAGCGGGCGAGGCCCGTGCGCTCGGCGAGGGCGGGGAAGGTCAGCGCCTCCGTACCGCCCTCGGACAGCAGGGAACGCGCGGCGTCCAGGAGGGCGCCGCGCTGCATCGTCCGGTGCTCGGCCACCGAGGCCGCTCTGATCCTGGGCACGGCTCCACTCTACGACCGGCTCGCGGCGGGTCAGCGTCCGACGTCGGCCAGCTTGGCGCGGAGCTGGAGGACGGACTTGGTGTGGATCTGGCTGACGCGGCTCTCGGTGACGCCCAGGACGTGCCCGATCTCGGCGAGGGTGAGGCCCTCGTAGTAGTAGAGCGTGACGACGGTCTTCTCCCGTTCCGGGAGCGTGTTGATGGCGCGGGCGAGCAGCCGGCGCAGCTCACGGTCCTCGGCGACCTCGACGGGGTTGTCGGCGGCCGTGTCCTCGAGGGTGTCCATCAGGGAGAGGCGGTCGCCGCCCTCCCCGCCGACGTGCAGCAGCTCTTCGAGGGCGACGACGTTCGCCAGGGACAACTGGCTGAAAACCGCGTGCAGGTCCTCCAGCGTGATGTCCATCTCCGCGGCGACCTCGCTCTCGGAGGGGGTGCGCCGGAGCTGGGCCTCGAGGGTGGCGTAGGCGCGTTCGACGTTGCGCGCCTTCTGCCGCACGGAGCGGGGAATCCAGTCGAGGGCGCGGAGCTCGTCGATCATGGCGCCGCGGATGCGGGTGATGGCGTACGTCTCGAACTTGATCGCCCGCTCGACGTCGAACTTCTCGATGGCGTCGATGAGGCCGAAGACGCCGGAGGAGACGAAGTCGGCCTGTTCCACATTGGACGGCAGCCCGACGCTGACCCGTCCGGCGACGTATTTGACGAGCGGCGAGTAGTGCAGGATCAGCTGTTCCCGCAGCCGCTCGTCTCCCGTGTCCTTGTAGGACCGCCACAGTTCGTCGAGGGAGGTCGGTGCGGGCGGTCGCACGGTGCCCCGGGACGCTGGGGGCACCGCAGCGCGGTCAGACCCGGAGGTGTGCTGGGGCATGCGTTGCCTTGAGCCGTTCTGCTGTCGGGTGTGTCGGTGGGAGTGTCCTGGACGGAATCCTGGTGAGCGTAGCGTGAGTGCGTGGTCGCGGTGCGCGAACAGAGGTGGATCGCGCCGCTCCGGGGGAACGCCTTCGGTCGCGTTGTCGAACCCGGGCCGTGGCGCGTGTCGGCCCCTCGGATGCGGCCGAGAGAACTCGATTGTTCATCGTCATCACCCTTTCACCCGAATGCTCCAGGTCAAGTACCGCCTCGCCGGGCGTTCGACGCGTCCGTGGCCGTGTTCGTCAACTGCCAGCCGTCGCCGCGCCGTTCGACGAACCCGAGCGAGTGGAGCTCGTACAGCCTGGCGAGGGTGTCGTCGGGGCCCGTTCCGGCTCGGCGTGCGATGACGGTCGTGGGGGTGGGTCCGCGGGCGGGGACCGCTTCCAGGATGTGCGCGGCGGCGGGGGCGAGGAGGTCGCGGGGCAGTACGGGCCCCCGGCGCGCCGGGGCGAGTTGACCCATGTCGCCGACGAGTTCGATGACCTCCTCCGCGTCGGTGACGAGGGTGGCGTCGCCGCGCAGGAGTTCGTGGACGCCCGCGGAGAGCGCGCTGGTGACGGGTCCGGGGACGCCCATGGTGTGGCGCCCGAGGCGGGCGGCGGCCCGGGCGGTGACGAGGGACCCGCTGCGGTGCTGGGCCTCGATGACGACGGTGCCGCGGGTGAGGGCGGCGATGAGGCGGTTACGGAGGATGAAGCGGCTCGCGGTGGGATGACTGTCGGGCGGCAACTCCCCTACGACGAGGCCTTGTTCGGCGATGCGCCGGATGAGCTGGTCGTGGCCGCGGGGGTACGGGGTGTCGACGCCGCAGGCGAGGACGGCGACGGTGGCCCCGGCTGCCGCGAGTGCGCCGCGGTGGGCGGCGCCGTCGATGCCGTAGGCGGCTCCGGAGACGACGACCCACCCCTGGCGGGCGAGACCGGTGGCGAGGTCGGCGGCGGTGTGGGCACCGTACGGGGTGCAGGCGCGGGCGCCGACGAGGGCGACGGAGCGGAGGGCCCAGGTGCGGAGGTCGGCGGGGCCCCGGACCCAGAGGCCGAGGGGGCGGGTGTCTCCGAGGTCGTCGAGTTGACGAGGCCATTCGGTGTCGCCGGGGACGAGGAAGCGGCCGCCGAGTTCCCGGATGGTGTCGAGGTCGCGGTCGGGGTCGGCCGCGGTGGCGCGCAGCCGCCAGGAGGCGACGCGCCTGCGGCCGGTGCCGGGAAAGGGCTCGTCCCCCGAGATGTCGACGGAGTCGGCGGTGTGGAGCAGTCGGTCGAGGAAGCCGGTTGCTCCGTACCGGCGGAGCCAGCGGCCGGCGTGTTCGTCGCCGGGTTCGACGGCGCGGCTGAGTGCGGCGCGGGCCCGCCGTTCGTCCATGGCGGTGGGGCCGGTCATGCGCGCTCCCCCGCCCCTACGGGTACTCCGCGGTTGATGCCGGTGCGCAGTTCGAGGGCGAGGGCGATGTCCTGGCTGTCCGGCCGGTCGTGTCCGGCGAGGTCGGCGACGGTCCAGGCGACGCGGAGGACCCGGTCGACACCGCGGGCGGTGAGGAGTCCGCGTTCGATGTCGCGTTCGGCGGTGGCGAGGGCTCCGGGTGCGGCGAGGTAGCGGGTGCGCAGTTCGTGGCCGGGGATCTCGCTGTTGACGTTCCAGGGGGTGTCGGCGAGGCGTGCGGCGGCGCGGTCGCGGGCCTCGTGGACGCGCGCGGCGACGGCGGCGGTGGTCTCGCCCCGGTCGCCCTGGCCGAGGAGGTCGGCACGGGTGACGGGTTCGACTTCCACGCGCAGGTCGACGCGGTCGAGGAGGGGTCCGGAGAGGCGTGCCTGGTAGCGGCGGACGAGTGCGGCCGGGCATTCGCAGCCGGCGCCGTGCAGGGTGTGCCGTCCGCAGGGGCAGGGGTTGGCCGCGAGGGCGAGGAGGAAGCGGGCGGGGAGGCGTACGACCCCGGCGGCACGGGCGATGACGACGTGTCCGGATTCGAGGGGCTGACGGAGGGCGTCGAGGGCCTTGCCGGAGAACTCGGGGGCCTCGTCGAGAAAAAGGATCCCGCGGTGCGCCAGGGAGACGGCGCCTGGCCTGGGCAGGCCGTTTCCGCCACCGACGAGGGACTGCATGGTGGCCGAGTGGTGCGGCGCGCAGTAGGGGGCTCGGCGGACGAGGGGTTCGCCGGGCGGAAGGATGCCGGCGACGGAGTGGACGGCGGTGACTTCGAGTGACTCCTGTCGGGTGAGCGGCGGGAGGATGCCGGGGAGGCGCTCGGCCAGCATGGTCTTCCCGGCGCCGGGTGGGCCGGAGAGCAGCAGGTGGTGGCTGCCCGCGGCGGCGACTTCCAGGGCGCGGCGGGCACGGTGCTGGCCCGCGACGTCGGCGAGGTCGGGGCCGTCGGTGGCGTCGGGGGCGAGTCCGGTGCCGATGCCCGCTCCGGGGACGAGGAGGCCCGCGAGCATGGCGTCGGGCCTGCCCGCTTCGGTGGGTTCCTCTTCGGGGACGGGTTCGTCGGTGAGGACGGCGATGAGTTGACGGAGGCTGCGGACGCCGAGGACGGACACTCCGGGGACGAGCGCGGCTTCGCCGGCGGTCTGTTCGGGGACGACGACCTGGCGGTATCCGGCGTCGGCCGCGGCGAGGACGGCGGGCAGGATGCCCCGGACGGGCCGGACGCGTCCGTCGAGGCCGAGTTCGCCGATGAGGACGAGGTCGGCGATGGCGCGGGGGTCGATGCGTTCGGCTGCGCCGAGTACCGCCGCCGCCACGGCCAGGTCGAATCCGGAGCCGCCCTTCGGGACGGAGGCCGGGCTGAGTCCGACGGTGAGCTTCTTCTGCGGCCATTCGGCGCCGGAGTTGACGACGGCGGCGCGGACCCGGTCGCGGCTCTCGCTGAGGCTCTTGTCGGGGAGGCCGACGAGGGTGAAGGCGGCGACGCCGGGTTCGAGGTCGGCCTGGACCTCGACGACGACGCCTTCGACGCCGACGAGGGCGACGGAGCAGGTGCGGGCGAATCCCATCTCAGGCCACCCCCTGGGCGTGGGTGAGGACGGGGGCGCCGCGGCGGGGCAGGACGATGCCGACGAGGTCGATGCGGACGCCGCCGGAGGGCGCCGGGCTGTCATGGCGGTCGAGCCAGCAGGCGGCGAGACGGCGGAGCCGGTCGGCCTTACGGGCTGTGACGGCGGCCATCGGGTGTTCGTAGGTGCCCAGGCGCCGGGTCTTGACCTCGCAGACGACGAGGGTGTCGCCGTCACGGGCGACGATGTCGATCTCGCCGGTCCGGCCACAGCGCCAGTTGCGGGCGAGGATGTGCATGCCGAGGGCGGTGAGCCGGCGGGCGGCCAGTTCTTCGCCGTACAGCCCGAGGGCCCGGGTCGTCCGGGACCGTCCGGCGGTCGGATCCGTGCTGGTGTTCTGGTCGGTCGCGTCGATCGCGTTCATGCGGTACCACCTCCGTCACCGACTGTGACGGCTGGGTGGGTTCCGCGTGTGGCGCCTGTGGACGGCCGTGGGCCTGTGGAGAACCGCCTCACCCTTGCGGGTGAGGGGCGCTCTCAGCTGCCGGGGAGTTCGAGGTCGCTCTTGTTGAGCTCCTCGATGTTCACGTCCTTGAAGGTGAGGACGCGGACCTGCTTGACGAACCTCGCCGGTCGGTACATGTCCCAGACCCAGGCGTCGGCCATGCTGACCTCGAAGAACACCTCGCCCTGCACCGAGTGCACCTGCATCTCGTAGTCGTTGGTGAGGTAGAAGCGGCGCTCGGTCTCGATGACGTATTTGAACAGCCCGACGACATCGCGGTACTCCCGGTAGAGCTTCAGCTCCATCTCGGTCTCGTACTTCTCGAGGTCCTCGGCGCTCATGGCATGTTCCCCTTCAGCCGTGCGTCCCCCTATTGTGCGCCAGTCGAACGTGCCCCTAAACGATTTCCGGGGCGAGATCGACCGGGGCACTCGGAGGTCCCTCGTCGAGCAGCGTGCGCAGCAGCTCGGCGAGTCTGGTCGGGTACACCGTCTCACGGGCCGCCGACAGTTCGGCGGAGGTCCACCATCTCAGGCCCGCGATGCTGCGGTTCTCCAGCTCGGTGAGGGCCTGCGGCCGGGGCGCGGCCCCGGTTCCACGGGTGCGGGCGAGGAAGTACCACTCGTCCTGGTCCCAACGGCGACCGTCGAAGGGGAATGAGCAGTACCGCTTCCAGAGCACCGGTCCGAGGTCGACGTCGGTGATGCCGGTCTCCTCCGCGAGCTCGCGCAGCGCCGCCTGCTCGTGGGTCTCGGCGCCCTCCAGGCCGCCGCCGGGGGTGAACCACCAGGTGTCGGCCGGGTCGTCCGGCTCGTATCCGTGCAGCAGCAGGACACGGTCGTCGGGGTCGAGGAGCACGACCCGGGCGACCCGCCGCCGCGCGGGCCCCGACTCCGGAGCCCGCGCCGAGTCGAAGTCCGTCATGTACCCACCTTCTCCCGCTCCCGGGCTCCCGGCCCCGCCGGGCGCCGGCGCGTGAACAGACGGGCCACCGGTCCGTACGCCGCGCCGCCGAGGACCAGGATCGCTCCGACCGCGATCGCGGCGAGGAGCGGCCGCACCGGCCCGGGTTCGGAGATGCCGCCGGGAAGGCCCGCGAAGCCCGTGGGACGGTCCAGGAGCCCCTTGGCGGGCCAGACCACGGCGTCCACCCGGGAGACGACGGCGGAGCGCGGGACGGAGCCCTGTCCGGCCTCCTCCATGTGCGTACGGGAGTCGAGCGAGGTGCGCCGGTCGTCGCCGAGGAGGAAGAGGTTGCCCCGCGGGACGGTGACGGAGAACTCCGTGCCGGAGGCGACGGTCCTGCCGTCGGGCCCGGGCCGCAGGTAGGGCTCCTCGACGGGGGTGCCGTCGACGGTGAGGCGGCCGTCGCGGTCGCAGCAGACGACGGTGTCACCGCCGACGGCGGCGACCCGCTTGACCATGGGCGCGCCGCCCCAGAGGGGGTCGGTGAAGACGACCACGTCCCCGCGCCGCACCTCGTCGCCGTCGATGCGCTGGGCGAGGATCTTGGACCCGACGCCGATGGTCGGGGTCATGGAGTCACTGGGGACGGTGTACGGCTGGTAGAGCAGCGCTCCCCAGACGAAGCCGCCGAGGAAGAGCACACAGCCGACGGCCACGGCCAGCCCCGACAGCACGCTGCCGAGGCGGCCGTGGCCGTCCTGGGTCCGTATCTTTCCGCTCATGCGCGCACCCCGTAGGTCTGTCGGCGGACCGTGGGTCTGTCGACGGTCCGGGACGGCACCCTACCCGCGGGTCACTACGCGGCGGTATGCCGTGCGGCGAGCTTCTTGCGGCGCCACAGCACCAGCGGGAGCGCTCCGGCGAGACCGGCGGCGCCGACGGGGGCGGCGGTCAGGGCATGGTTGAGACCGGGCTGGTCGAAGACGTCCGGCACGGGGAGGGTCGCCCAGCGGGTGACAGGCCAGGCGATCACGACGGCGCGGCCCACGACCTCGTCCTCGGAGACGGTGCCGCCGCCGGGAAGCTGCTGGTGGAAGCGGGAGTCCAGCGAGTTCTGCCGGTTGTCGCCCATGACCCAGATCCGGTTCTCGGGGACCTTGATGGGCCCGAAGGAGTCCTGGCAGGGCACGGAGCCGGGGTAGAGGTAGGCGGTCTCGTCCAGCGCCTTGCCGTTGAGGACGACCTTGCCGCCCTCCTTGCAGGAGACGGTGTCCCCGCCGACGGCGATGACGCGCTTGATGAGGTCCTTCTCCTCGGCGGACGGCATGAGGCCGATGAAGCTGAGGAACTTCTGCACCACGTTCGGCGTGGGCGTCTGCTGGCCTTCGAGCCAGCCGCCCGGGTCGTGGAAGACGACGACCTCGCCGCGCTCGGGCTCGGAGCCGAACCAGGGGGTCAGCTTGTCGACGAGGACCCGGTCCCCCTTCTGGAGGGTGTTCATCATCGATTCCGAGGGGATCGAGAACGCCTGCACCAGGAAGGTCTTGATCAGCAGGGCGAGCACCAGCGCGATGCCCACGAGGAGGGGCAGTTCCTTCCAGAAGGAGCGCTGCTTCTTCGGGCCCCTGCCGGACCCGCCCGCCGTGTCGTCGTCGCCCTCGCCCGGCGTGCCACCGCCCGGTGGCTGCGCCTGCTCGTCACCCGTCACGTGGTCACCCGTCGTGTCATCGCCGAAGGCCCCGCCGGCCCTCTTGTCGGGCTCATCGTGTCCGGATCGTGCGCCGACGGCCAAATCCCCCACATCCACTCCTCAGTCCGTGCGAACGCCTGCCCCGGGTCAGGGACAGGCCCACCACTCCCATAACGAGCAGAAGTTCCGCAGGGGTCGGGAGCCCGGGCAATCCGTTCAGATTCCGCTGGGACACACTATGCGACAGACCGAGCGCGGACCCGGAACCCGTACGGGCGTCCGGTACGGCGGCGAAGGTGCCCCGCTCCTCCAGGCTCCGCCAGTGCCCGACGGGCCAGGCGATCACCACGGCACGCCCCACGACCTGCTCCTCCGAGACGGTGCCGTGGTCCTTCTCGTCGAGGTGGAAGCGGGAGTCGGCCGAGTCCGAGCGGTGGTCGCCGAGGACGAAGATCCGGCCCTGGGGGACCTTCACCTCGAAGGGGATCGTGGACGGCTGGTTCCCGGGGTGCAGGTACGGCTCGTCGAGCGGTACGCCGTTGACGGTGATCCGCCCGTCCTCGCCGCAGCAGCGGACGGTGTCGCCCCCGACGCCGACGACCCGCTTGATGAGGTCCCGGTCGTCGGCGGAGGGCAGCAGCCCGATGAAGGTGAGGGCCTGTTTGGCCTGCTTGACGCCGACCGGGTCGTCGGCGGGCGGCGCGGCCTCCTGCTGGAGCCAGTTGCCGGGGTCCTTGAAGACGACGACGTCGCCTCGCTGCGGGCGGGAGCCGAACCAGGGGGTGAGCTTGTCGACGAGGACCCGGTCGGAGATGCGGATCGTCTGTTCCATGGAGCCGGACGGGATGACGAACGCCTGGACCAGGAAGGTCTTGAGCACGAGCGCGATGAGCACGGCCACCGTGATGAGGACGGGGATCTCGCGGACCGCGGAGCGCTGCCTGCGCCGCTTGACCTTGCGGGCGAGCCTGCGCCGCTCGGCCCGTCCCGGTCGGGCAGTGCCGTCGCCGGCGACGGGACCGGCTCCGCCCGGCCGTCGGCCCCGGCTACCCATGGGCCCCCGCCCCGTGTCCGCCGGCGGGCGCGGCCGGTACGCCGTCGAAGGCGCCGGACCCCGGCACGGTGGACCAGCGGGCGAAGGGCCAGGCGATCCAGTCGGCCCGTCCGACGACCTTGTCGACGGGGACCATGCCGCCGCCGGGGCTGCCCAGGTGGTCGCGGGAGTCGCTGGACTGACTGCGGTGGTCGCCCATGACCCAGAGCCTGTCCCGCGGTACGACGATGTCGAAGGGCACGCTGGACGGCTGGTCGCCGGGCATCACGTACCGCTCGTGGACGGGGACGCCGTTGACGGTGAGCCGGCCGTCCTCGTCGCAGCAGACCACCCGGTCGCCGCCGATGCCGACGACCCGCTTCACGAAGTCGGTCTCGTCGGGTTCCGCGAGCCCGAGGGCGGCGGCGCCGTCGTGCAGGAGGCCGGTCACCGGATTGTCCCGGGGCCGTTCCCGTACGAAGGAGCCGGTGCCGTCGAAGACGACGACGTCACCCCGGCCGGGCTCGCTGCCGAAACGGTACGCCAGCTTGTTGACCAGGATCCGGTCGCCGATGTGCAGCGTCGGTTCCATGGAGCCGCTCGGGATCAGGAAGGGCTGAGTCACGAAGTGGCTCAGGAGCAGCAGGAAGGCCACGCAGACGCCGCCCACGAGGGCGGTGCGCCGCCAGGAGAACAGGGTCCCTCCGGCCGGGGCCTCGTCCGGCTCCGTCGTCGTCCCCGAGTCCTCGGGAACGCGCGCGGAGCGCGACCCTTCCTCCGGTTCGGAAGAGGGGTCGCGCTCCGTGTGCTGTGCTTCGGTGTCCATCGGGGGCAGAGCCTATCCGGCGTGCCTGTCCGAGGGCTCGGAAGCGTCGAGCGTGCCGGGAGCCGAAGCTCAGCGGTCGCGCTTCTCCTTGATCTTGGCAGCCTTGCCGCGCAGCTCGCGCAGGTAGTAGAGCTTGGCGCGACGGACGTCACCGCGGGTCACGAGCTCGATCTTCTCGAAGATCGGGCTGTTCACCGGGAAGGTGCGCTCGACGCCGACGGAGAACGAGACCTTGCGGACCGTGAAGGTCTCGCTGACGCCCGAACCCTGGCGGCGGATGACGACGCCCTTGAACTGCTGGATACGCGAGCGGTTGCCTTCGATGACGCGCACGTGGACGTTCACGGTGTCGCCGGGGCGGAAGGCGGGGAGGTCGGAGCGGAGCGAACCCGCGTTGACCTGGTCGAGCAGGGAGGCCATGGAGGTCTCTTTCCTCGCTGATGCCACAGGTCATCAGCGGTACGTTCGGATGATGAGGATGCCGTGCGTCTCTGGCGGGCGTCGTCCCCCTGTGGCAGGGGCGCGCGCCGGACGTACGACAGCGGCCTATTCTTCCACGTCGTGGACCCTGCGCCAAAATCGGCCGCCGGGCTCGGGCGCCCACCCCATCATGGAGAGGATCTCGCGGTCCTTCTTGTCGAAGGCCGCCGGATCACAGCGCTCGATGAGGTCGGGCCGGTTGGCGGCGGTGCGCCGAAAGGCCTCGTCGCGCCGCCAGCGGGCGATCTTGCCGTGGTGCCCGCTGAGGAGGACGTCGGGGATGCCCCGGCCGCGCCACTCGGGGGGCTTGGTGTAGACGGGACCCTCGAGCAGGTTGGCCATCGCGCCGGGGGCGAAGGAGTCGTCGCGGTGGGACTCGGCGTTGCCGAGGACGCCGGGCAGGAGGCGGGCGACGGCCTCGGTGACGACGAGGACGGCGGCCTCTCCGCCGGCGAGGACGTAGTCACCGATGGAGACCTCGTAGACCGGCATCCGGGTCGCGTACTCGTCCATGACGCGGCGGTCGATGCCCTCGTAACGGGCCGGCGTGAAGATCAGCCAGGGCCGCTCGGAGAGTTCGACGGCCAGCTCCTGGGTGAAGGGGCGGCCGCTGGGGGTGGGGACGACGATGACGGGGCCGTGGGCGCCGCTCTCGTAGCCGTCGGCGAGCGTCTGGTCGAGCGCGTCACCCCAGGGGTCGGTCTTCATGACCATGCCGGGGCCGCCGCCGTACGGGGTGTCGTCGACGGTGTTGTGCCGGTCGTACGTCCACCGGCGCAGGTCGTGCACGTGGACGTCGAGCTGCCCGCGCGCGCGTGCCTTGCCGACGAGCGAGACGTTCAGCGGTTCGAGGTACTCGGGGAAGATCGTGACGACGTCGAGCCTCATGCGTCGTCACCCGGTTCGTCGTCCCGGGAGGAGACGATCACGGCCTGGTCGTCGATGAGGCCGGGCGGCGGGTCGATGACGGCCCGCTGCTCCTCCAGGTCGATCTCGGTGACGATCGACGAGACGAAGGGGATCATCAGCTCGGTGCCGTCGGGCCGCTCGACGATGAAGAGGTCCTGGGACGGCAGGTGGGAGATCTCGGTGATCCGGCCGACCTCCGTGCCGTCGGCGAGGACGACATCGAGATCCATGAGCTGGTGGTCGTAGTACTCGTCCTCCTCCTCGGGCAGCTCCGCGGGGTCGATCTCGGCAATGAGAAGGGTGTTGCGCAGGGCCTCGGCGGCATTGCGGTCGCGGACGCCCTCGAAGCGCAGCAGCAGCTTGCCGCTGTGCACCTTGCCGGACTCGATGGTCAGCGGCCCGGCGGAGGCCGGGTCGGTGAGCAGTACGGCTCCGGGGCCGAGCCTGAGCTCGGGCTCGTCCGTCCGCACCTCGACGGTGACCTCGCCCTTGATGCCGTGGGCGCGGCCGATCCGCGCGACTACCAGCTGCACTGCTCCACACTCTCCTGTCACGCAGTTCGTACGACGGAAAACGACAACGGGCCGGGGTGGGCTCGTAAGCCCTCCCCGGCCCGTGCCGGCACATCAATCAACCGATGTGGCCGACTTTTCAGCGGACCTGGTCCACGTCGACGAGGTCGACCCGGATCCCACGGCCGCCGATGGCGCCCACGACGGTACGCAGCGCACGCGCGGTGCGGCCGTTACGGCCGATCACCTTGCCGAGGTCTTCGGGGTGTACCCGGACCTCCAGCACGCGGCCACGGCGCAGGTTGCGCGAGGCGACCTGCACATCGTCGGGGTTGTCGACGATGCCCTTCACGAGGTGCTCGAGAGCCTCCTCGAGCATGCTCAGGCCTCGGTCGACTCGGTCGACGCGGCCTCGGCCTCGTCAGCCTTCTTGTCGGCCTTCTTGGCCTTCGGGGTGATGGCCTCACCCTTGTCGTCGCCGGACTCGAGGGTCTTCGCGAACTCGTCGAACGAGGCGCGCTTCGCCTCCTTCGTCGCGGGGACGAGCAGGGCCTTCTCGGGGGCCGGGAGGCCCTTGGCCTTCTGCCAGTCGCCCGTGAGCTTCAGGATGGCGAGGACGGGCTCGGTCGGCTGGGCGCCGACGGACAGCCAGTACTGCGCACGCTCGGAGTCGACCTCGATACGCGACGGGTTGTACGTCGGGTGGTAGAGGCCGATCTCCTCGATCGCGCGACCGTCCCGGCGGGTGCGGGAGTCGGCGACGACGATGCGGTAGTGGGGCTGACGAATCTTGCCGAGGCGCTTGAGCTTGATCTTGACTGCCACTGGAGTGGTGTCTCCTGGTCTTGACGTGGTTGGGCACTTTGAGATGCCACGTGGGGTTGCGGTACTCGGATGCCCGATGGACGCGTCAGCCGGAGGAGAGAGGGGTCCTGTGCGACTGTCGAGTACAGCTAGCCATTGTGCCACACGCCGCGGGGGTGCCTGATCGGCGAGGCACCCCCTGGGGGTCAGCCGGCGGCGCCCACCGTCTCCGGGATGCGGAAGGGCTTGCCGCAGCCGCCGCAGACGATCGGAGCCTGGGCGAGCACCGAGGGCACCACGCGCACGTTCCGCCCGCAGTCGCAGACGGCCTTGACGCGCACGCCGCCACCGGAGGAGCCGTGCCGGGCTGCCGGTCCGCGGAAGGAGCGCTTGGTATCGGCCGCCGTGGCGACCGTGTGGGCCTTGAGGGCGCGCTGCAGCCGCTCGATGGTCGGCCGGTAGCGCCGCCGCGCCTCGGGGTTGAGCGTGACCAGGGAGAAGCCGCTGCTGGCGTGTGGCTCCTCGGGGTGGTCCAGGCCCATCTCCTCGGCGATCGCGAGGAATCTGCGGTTGTGGTAGCGGCCGGCGCGGGAGGTGTCGCGGACACCCCGGGCGGCGGCGATGCCGTGGACTGCCTCGTGGAGCAGTCGTTCGAAGGAGAGTTCGGCGCCGCAGGCGGACGAGGACTCTCCGATCAGGGACTCGGGCGCGGCAAGATCGGGCAGCTCGGGGTGGTGCCGCTGAATGTCGGCCCACGCCTGTGCCAGCTCTGCGGCGAGAACAGGTGGTGTCGTGCTCACGTCGTGTACAACGAGCCGATGTGCCGCCGGGTTCCATTCCGGGGCATCCCAAATATTTTGCACGTACCCGTCAGTTGCCATTGATGCGTCCGGACGAGGGCCAGTGCGCGGATCTGCGGAGAAGTCACGCAGGGCGCGTCAAGGTGGTGCGTAGTGACGCATACGCTCCGGCGCGCGTTCATGGGGTGCGCGCCCCCCCTTGAGGGGGCCCGAGCGGTCCGGAGGACTGTGCGAGGACATTACCGGGTCCGTACGCAAGGCGGCGCACCGGCCCCACCCCGGGCGAATCGGTACGGCGCGAGCACTGGACGCCGCCCGGGATGCGCAGTTCCCTGGCTACGGGGGCTTTCGTCCGAGCACGGATCGGAGCACTTTTCCATGACACCTACGCTCGTCCCGCACCACCCCGCGCGTGACTGGGCCGAGATCCAGGAACGCATGCTTGTCCCGCTCTACGAGGCGGTGTACGACCGTCTCGGCGTGGGCGCGGGCTCACGGGTGCTCGGCCTCGGCTGCGGCTCCGGCCTGGCGCTTCTCATGGCGGCCGCGCGGGGCGCCCGGGTGGCCGGCGCGGACCGGGACCACGCGCGCGTGGAGCTGGCCAGGGAGCGGCTGCCGGAGGGCGTCGCGGTCACGGAGGCGCCACCGGAGGCCGGTCCCTACGACGTGATCACGGCCTTCCACGCGACGGACGCGCTGCTGCCGGAGCTCGTGGCACTCACCCGTACGGCGCAACGGGGTGCCGCGGTCGTACTCGCCGGGTGGGGGCCTCCGGAGCGGTGCGCCACGGAGCCGGTGCTCCGGGTCGCGACCCGGCTCGCGGACCGCCGGCCGGCGTCCGGGACGGACCTGGAAGGGCTGGTGGCGGCAGCGGGGCTGCGGCCGGCCGGGTCGGGGCGTGTCGCCTGTCCCTTCGGGTACGCGAGCGAGGGCAGCGCGGTGCGCGGTCTGCTGTCGACGGGAGCGTTCGACCAGGCCGTCCTGGCGACGGACCTCTCGCAGGTGGCGAAGGAGGTCGAGGAGGCCCTCGCCCCGCATGTGCGAGCGGACGGGACGGTGTGGATGCCGAACGTCTTCCGGTACGTCGTGGCCCGCGTGCCGTAGAGCCCCGGCCAGGACGTGCCCCGGCCCCGACCGGCACCCCGCTCAGCCGGCACCCGGCCCCGCCGGGCCGCCGGCCTCGGCCCCACCCCGCACCGGCGTCAGTCCTGTCGCTCCGCGCGCGTGATGCCCGCCGCCCGGTAGGCCTCCGCCTCCTCCAGGGTCTCGTTCTCCAGGAGGGCGGCGGCCAGCGCGTCCAGCTGGTCGCGGTGCTCGCCGAGCAGGCGTACGGCGTTCTCGTAGCACTCGTCGACGATGCGGCGCATCTCCGCGTCGACGGTGTCGAGGGTGGCGGGGGCCGCCGAGAGGCCGTACGCCTGCTGGGCGTCGGCCGGGATGGCGGTGAGGCGGCCGACGCGCGCGCTCATGCCCCAGCGTCCGGCCATGCCCCGGGCGATGTTGGTGACCTGCTCCAGGTCGCTCTCGGCGCCGGTGGTGACGACGCCGAACACGACCTGTTCGGCGGCCATGCCGCCGAGCGCGCCGATGATCCGGCCGCGCAGGTAGTCCTCGGCGTAGGCGTACTTGTCGGAGTCGGGGGTGGAGAGGGTGACGCCGAGGGCCCGGCCGCGGGGCACGATGGTGATCTTGCGGACCGGGTCGGCGCCGGGCTGCAGCATGCCGAGCAGGGCGTGTCCGCTCTCGTGGTAGGCGGTCCTGCGCCGTTCGTCGGCGGGCATCACGAGCGGCCGTTCCGCGCCGAGCTGGACCTTCTCCAGGGCGTCGGACAGGTCGGACCGGGTGACGGCCTTCTGCTCGCGCTTGACCGCGAGGAGGGCCGCCTCGTTGGCGAGGTTGGCGAGTTCGGCGCCCGTCATGCCGGGGGTGGTCCGGGCGACGTGCTCCAGGTCGACGTCCTTGGCGAGCGGGATCTCCCGGGTGTGGATCCTGAGGATGGCCTCGCGGCCGCCCCGGTCGGGCGGGTTGACGTGCACGATCCGGTCGAAGCGGCCGGGCCGGGTGAGGGCGGGGTCGAGGACGTCGGCGCGATTGGTGGCGGCGAGCACGATGACGCCTTCGGAGCCGCTGAAGCCGTCCATCTCGGTGAGGATCTGGTTCAGGGTCTGTTCGCGTTCGTCGTGCCCGCCCATCCCGGCGCCGCCGCCACGGGCCCGGCCGATGGTGTCGATCTCGTCGATGAAGATGATCGCGGGGGCGACTTTCCGGGCCTCGGCGAACAGCTCGCGCACCCGGGAGGCGCCGACGCCCACGATCATCTCGATGAACCCGGACGCCGAGGCGGAGAAGAACGGCACCCCGGCCTCCCCCGCGACGGCGCGGGCGAGCAGGGTCTTGCCGGTGCCGGGCGGGCCGGCGAGAAGTACGCCGCGGGGCATCTTCGCGCCCATCTCGCGGTAGGCCCGCGGGTTCTTCAGGAAGTCGACGACGTCGTTGAGTTCGCCCTCGACCTCGTCGATCCCGGCGACGTCGGCGAAGGTGGTGCGTTTGCCACCCTCCAGTTCCACGGGCTTGGGCGGCGTCTTGCGGCCAAGCATGCCGCCCGCGCCGCCCATCCCCGAACTCATCCTGCGGGCGATGAACACCCACAGCACGACGAGCAGCAGCATCGGTGCGAGGGAGATGAGGAGGTTGGCGAGGAAGCTGCGTTCCCGGACGACGGGCTCGGCGGTGACGGTGACGTTCTGTCCGGTCAGCTGCGCCCACAGGTCGTCGTCGGCGAAGGCGGGGCGCTGGGTGGTGAACTTGGTGTAGTCGCCCTTGTCGCCGTTGGGCAGAGCCTGTTTGTTCTTGAGCTCGCCCTGGATGGCGTCGCCCTTGGAGTAGATCTTGGTGACGTTGCCCGCGGCCACCTGCTTGCTGAACTCGGTGTACGAGATCGTCGGCTCGTCGCCCCGGTTGAAGAACGACAGCACGAGGTTGGCGACGAGGTAGACGATCAGCGCGGTGAGGATCAGCCCTCGCCAGCCGCCGGGCATCTTCCTCTTCGGCGGCTGGGGAGGCGGGGCCCCCTCCGAGCGCCACGGCTGGTCGGTCCGGTCGCGCGGGGGCACGGGGTTGACCACGCTGAACTCCTCAAGCCGACGTCGGATCCAGTATCCGAAGGTCGGCCGGAACCGGCATGCCGGGCGGCCCGGAGGAGTGAGAAGGGGCCCGGGACGGTTTCACACCGTCCCGGGCCCCTCACACGTATCGGATCAGCTCATGAACTTCTTGAACTCGTCGGGGAGTTCGAAGTCCTGCGGGCTCTGAGGCGCCGCGGGGAGACCGAAGGCGCCGCCCTGCTGGGCCTGCTCGCGGCGCTCGGCCGCGGCCTGCTCCTCGGCCTTCCGCTTCATCGGGTTGCCGCTCTTGCGCTTGCCCTTGGCCTGCTTGATCTGCTTCTTCTGCCGACCGGGGCCGCCACCCATGCCCGGCATGCCGGGCATCCCGGGCATGCCGCCGCCCTGGGCCATGCGGGACATCATCTTGCGGGCCTCGAAGAACCGCTCGACCAGGCCCTTGACCGCGCTGACCTCGACGCCGGAGCCCTTGGCGATACGGGCGCGGCGGGAGCCGTTGATGACGGTCGGGTCCTGGCGCTCGGCCGGGGTCATCGACTTGATGATGGCGGCCGTGCGGTCGACGTCCCGCTCGTCGATGTTGGCGATCTGCTCCTTCATCTGGCCCATGCCGGGAAGCATCCCGAGCAGCTTCGAGATGGAGCCCATCTTGCGGACCTGCTCCATCTGGGCCAGGAAGTCGTCCAGGGTGAAGTCCTGGCCCTTCTTCGACGCGAGCTTGGAGGCCATCTTGGCGGCCTCTTCCTCGTCGAAGGTCTGCTGCGCCTTCTCGATGAGGGAGAGCATGTCGCCCATGCCGAGGATGCGGGACGCCATGCGGTCCGGGTGGAACGCGTCGAA
Source organism: Streptomyces exfoliatus (assembly GCF_000725545.1). Taxonomy (GTDB): domain Bacteria; phylum Actinomycetota; class Actinomycetes; order Streptomycetales; family Streptomycetaceae; genus Streptomyces; species Streptomyces exfoliatus. The sequence goes on from NZ_JNZP01000019.1 coordinate 85,423, forward strand.
CTCGTCCAGCTTCTCGCCGTTGGAGGCGAACATGATCTGCTTGCCGGTGACGTGCGCGATGGAGAGCGCGGCACCACCGCGGGCGTCGCCGTCGAGCTTGGACAGCACCACGCCGTCGAAGCCGACGCCGTCGCGGAAGGCCTCGGCGGTGTTGACCGCGTCCTGACCGATCATGGCGTCGACGACGAAGAGGACCTCGTCGGGCGAGACCGCGTCGCGGATGTCCGCGGCCTGCTGCATCAGCTCCTGGTCGATGCCGAGGCGGCCGGCGGTGTCGACGATGACGACGTCGTACATCTTGGTCCGCGCGAACTCGATCGAGTCCTTCGCGACCTGGACCGGGTCACCGACGCCGTTGCCCGGCTGCGGGCCGTAGAAGGCCACGCCCGCGCGGTCGGCGACGACGGAGAGCTGGGTGACGGCGTTGGGGCGCTGGAGGTCGCAGGCGACGAGCAGCGGGGAGTGACCCTGGCCCTTCAGCCAGAGGCCGAGCTTTCCGGCGAGGGTGGTCTTACCGGCACCCTGGAGACCGGCGAGCATGATCACGGTCGGCGCGGTCTTGGCGAACCGCAGGCGCCGGGTCTCGCCACCGAGGATGGCGACGAGCTCCTCGTTGACGATCTTGATGACCTGCTGGGCGGGGTTCAGGGCCTGGGAGACCTCGGCGCCGGTGGCGCGCTCCTTGACCTGCTTGATGAAGGACCGGACGACCGGCAGGGCGACGTCCGCTTCGAGCAGCGCGATGCGGATCTCGCGGGCGGTGGCGTCGATGTCCGCCTCGGACAGACGGCCCTTGCCGCGGAGGTTCTTGAAGGTCGCTGCAAGGCGGTCGGAGAGGGTATCGAACACGGCGGTCGCGGATCCTCAGGTGTCGGGGGCGGTGGGACTGCCCTCCAGGGTATCGGGCCGGTCGAAGTGTGTGCCCCCGCCCGCCGGATCCGGCGGGCGGGGCGGGTCGGTACGGGGCTCAGCGGAGCGCCGATTCGAGGGTCCTGGCCAGGTCGATCGCCTCCTCGTCCGACAGCGGGCCGCCGTCCGGCCGTGTCACGTACAGGGTGTCCACGGCGTTGGCGCCGAGGGTCGAGACATGGGCGCTGCGGACCCGTACGGCCGCTCCTTCCAGGGCGCGGCCGATCCGGTGGAGGAGGCCGGGGGCGTCCTGGGCGCGGACCTCGATGACGGTGGCGAGGCGGGAGCCGGCGGCGGCGACGGTGACGCGGGGCGGTGGGGCGGTGAGGCCGCGCCTGCGCGGGTAGGCGGCCTCGCGTTCGGCGAGGCGGGCGGGGATGTCGAGGGTGCCGTCGAGGGCGCGGACGAGGTCGGCGCGGAGCCGGGCGGCTTCGGGGAGGGAGCCGTATTCGGCGGCGACCCGCCAGTCGAGGACGAGGACGGGTCCCGGTCCCCCGCCGAGTCCGGCGGGGAGTTCGACGGCGCGCAGGTCGGCGGCGCGGACGGTGAGCCGGTGCAGGGCGAGGACCCCGGCGACGGCGGGGAGGACGCCGGGCCGGTCGGGCAGGGCGATGACGAGCTCGACGCCGACGGGTTCCGGTTCCTCGGGCTCCGCGGCGAGCGGTTCGGTGTGCAGGGCGAGGACGGGTTCGCCGGTGCGCAGGGCCTCGATGGCGAGGCGTTCCTGTTCGGCGCTGGGGGCGGCGGCCTCGGGGTCGGGCGGGGTCTCGCCCGCGAGGACGCCCGTGACCCGTTTGACCAGGTCGGCGACGAGGGAGGCGCGCCAGGACGACCAGGCTGCGGGCCCGGTGGCGAGCGCGTCGGCCTCGGTGAGGGCGTGCAGGAGTTCCAGGGTGCCGACGGTGCCGACGGCGGTGGCGACCGAGCGGACGGTGGCGGGGTCGTCGAGGTCGCGCCGGGTGGCGGTCTCGACGAGGAGCAGGTGGTGGCGGACGGCGGTGGCGATGGTGGCGACGTCGGTGCGGTCGAAGCCGATGCGGGTGGCGAGGTCGCGGGCGATGGTCTCCCCGGCGACGGAGTGGTCGCCCGGCCAGCCCTTGCCGATGTCGTGGAGGAGGGCGGCGACGAGGAGGAGGTCGGGGCGGCCGACGTTGCGGGTGAGCGAGGAGGCCCGTACGGCGGTCTCGACGAGGTGGCGGTCGACGGTCCAGGTGTGGACGGGGTTGCGCTGGGGGCGGCAGCGCACGCGCTCCCAGTCGGGGAGCAGCCCGGTGATCAGGCCTTCGGCTTCCAGGGCCTCCCAGACCGGGACGGTGGCCTCGCCGGCGCCGAGCAGGGTGACGAGTTCCTCGCGGGCCTCGGCGGGCCAGGGCACGGGCAGGGGTTTCGCGGTGGCCGCGAGGTGGCGTACGGCGTGCAGGGAGATCGGCAGGGCGGACTGGGCGGCCGCGGCGGCGGCCCGCAGGGGCAGTACGGGGTCGCGTTCGGGGCGGGCCGTGCGGGCGAGGACGACCTCGCCGTCCATCTCGACGACGCCTTCGGCGAGCGGGGTGCGTTCCACGGGCGGTTTCCCGGCGCCGGCCCGGCCGCTTCCGGCGCGGCCGGTGAGGAGGGCGCGCAGCCGGGGCCGGGCGGAGCGTGCCTTGAGGACGCGGTTGACCTCGCGCCAGGTGACGTCGGTGGCGTACGAGACGGTCCGGGCGGCCTCGTACACCTCGCGGAGCAGGGTGTCGGCGTCGAGGAGGCCGAGTTCGGCGGCGACGGCGTCCTGTTCCTGGAGGGCGAGCCGGTCGGTGGCGCGGCCGGTGGTGAGGTGGAGGGCGTCGCGGGCGTCGAGGAGGCGGCGGCGGGCCGCGTCGAGGCCTTCGCGGGGTGCGTCGGCGAGCCAGGAGGCGGCGACGGCGCGGAGGACCTGGGCGTCGCGGAGTCCGCCTCTGGCCTCCTTGAGGTCGGGTTCGAGGAGGAACTGCAGCTCGCCCATGCGTTCGGCGCGTTCCCGGCAGAGTTCGTCGAGTTCGGGAAGGCGTTTGGGGGCCTGGTTGCGCCAGTCGGCGAGGATCGTGGTGCGGAGGGCGGCGACGAGTCCGTGGTCTCCGGCGAGGGGCCGGGCGTCGAGGAGCCCGAGGTGGACCTTGAGGTCCTCGCCCGCGGTGGCGCGGGCTTCGGCGGGGGTGCGGACGGAGTGGTCGAGGGCGAGCCCGAGGTCCCAGACGGGGTACCAGATCCGGTCGGCGAGGGCGGCGATCGCGGCCTTGTCGGCGCTGCCGTCGTGGAGCAGGACGAGGTCGAGGTCGCTGCGGGGGGAGAGTTCGGCGCGGCCGTAGCCGCCGACGGCGACGAGGGCGACCCCGCGGGGCGGTGCGGCGGCCGTGAAGAGCCCGGCCAGCCAGTCGTCGGTGAGCCGGGCGAGGGCGGTACGGCGCGGCGGCCCGGACCGCTCCTTCTCGTGGAGGAGGAGCAGCCGGGCCGCCGCGTAACCGCCGGGTCCCGAATCTTCGGTCTCTTCGCTGACTTCGAGGCTCGTCACCCGGCGGCTCCTTCGTGTGCTTACAGTGCGTCCGGACCGCGCTCGCCGGTGCGGACCCGTACGGCGGTCTCGACCGGCACGCTCCACACCTTGCCGTCACCGATCTTGCCGGTTCGGGCGGCCTTGACGACGACGTCGATGAGCTGTTCGGCGTCCTCGTCCTCGACGAGGACCTCGATGCGGATCTTGGGGACCAGGTCCACGGTGTACTCGGCGCCCCGGTAGACCTCGGTGTGGCCGCGCTGGCGGCCGTAGCCGCTGGCCTCGGTGACGGTGAGGCCGTGGACGCCGAACGCCTGCAGGGCCTCCTTGATCTCGTCGAGCCGGTGCGGCTTCACGACCGCGGTGATGAGCTTCATGCGTCCACCTTCTTGTTCTCCGTGACGGCCGGGGCGGGGGCGGCGGTGCCGCGCGAGGACGCGCCGCCGCCGGCTCCGCTGAAGTCGTACGCGGTCTCGGCGTGCTCGACCTGGTCGATGCCGGAGACCTCGTCGTCCTCGCTGACCCGCATCCCCATCGTCTTGTCGATGATCAGGGCGAGGATCGCGGAGGCGATCAGAGAGTAGGCGAGGACGGCGAAGACGCCGACGGCCTGCTTGCCGAGCTGTTCGAGGCCGCCGCCGTAGAAGAGGCCCTTGACGTCGGACTGGACGCCGCCGGTGGCGAAGAGGCCGACCAGGAGGGAGCCGAGGACGCCGCCGACGAGGTGGACGCCGATGACGTCGAGGGAGTCGTCGTAGCCGAACTTGTACTTGAGGCCGACGGCCATGGCGCAGAGGAGACCGGCGATGGCGCCGATGGCGATGGCGCCGAGCGGGCTGACGGCGCCGCCGGACGGGGTGATGGCGACGAGGCCGGCGACCGCGCCGGAGGCGGCGCCGAGGGTGGTGAAGGCGCCGTGGCGGATCTTCTCGTACGCGAGCCAGGCGAGCATGGCGGCGGCGGTGGCGACCTGGGTGTTGACGAACATCACGGCGCCGACGCCGTCGTCGTTGCCGAGCCAGGAGCCGGCGTTGAATCCGAACCAGCCGAACCAGAGGAGACCGGCGCCGAGCATGACCAGCGGAAGGCTGTGCGGGCGCATCGGGTCCTTCTTGAAGCCGACGCGCTTGCCGATGACGAGGATCACGCCGAGGGCCGCGGCACCGGCGTTGATGTGGACCGCCGTACCGCCGGCGAAGTCGATGACGCCCATCTCGAAGAGCCAGCCGCCCGAACCCCAGACCCAGTGGGCGACGGGGAAGTAGACGACGGTGACCCAGAGGGTGATGAAGAGGGCCCAGGCGGTGAACTTGACGCGGTCCGCGAGGGCGCCGCTGATCAGGGCGGGCGTGATGATCGCGAACATCAGCTGGAAGACGGCGAAGACGTACACCGGGATGGTGTAGCCGTCCCACAGCTCGGTGACGCCGATGCCGCTGAGGCCGACGTAGTCGGAGGACCAGCCGACGATCGAACCGACGTCGGTGCCGAACGCGAGGCTGAAGCCGAAGAGCACCCACAGGATCGTGACGATCCCGAGGCTGATGAAGCTCATCATCAGCATGTTGAGGGTGGACTTGACGCGGACCATGCCTCCGTAGAAGAAGGCGAGTGCCGGGGTCATCAGCATGACCAGGGCGGAGCAGATGAGCATGAACCCGGTGTTGGCGGCGGACAGCTCGGGGGCGTCTGCTGCCAGGGTCATGATGGCTGGTGCCATCGGCGTCTCCTCGTCGTCGAATGCGGCCTGTGCGGGGGCGGGGCCGGAGAGCGGCTCGGCCGTGAGGGGTGGCCGGTTATGGGCCAGAGATTCGCGCAGCGCGGTTTCCGCCGATGCCGCTCGATGTTTCCGAGCGGTGACGAAGGGGTGGGGCGTGTTACGTGGCCGTGAACGCCCGGATCACGAGGAGGTGCCGTATGTACGCTGCACGCGACAAAAAGCCGGCCGCGCCGACGTCCGTGTGACCTTGCGGCGGGGGAGCCGAGTCGGGCAGTACGGGACGTCCGGCGCGGCCGGGGTCGGTGCGGGCCCGCGAAGCCGGGGCCCGGGGGGTGGAGCGCTTCGTCAGACCGCTTCGGCGGCCTCGGGCAGCAGCTGGGTGAGCCGGTCGGTGAGCTGGACGACCTCGGCGACGTCGCCGTAGCCCCGGGCCGCCTGGTCGACGGTCTTGCGGAGCCGGGTGTTGACCCGCTCGGAGCGGATGCTCTTGGCGACGCCGAGGGCCTTCTCCGCGAGGACGACGGACTGCTCGGGCTCGCGCTTGAGGAGGTGGACGGTGGCCATGCCGATGAGGTTGAGCGCGTACGACCGCTGGTGGTCGGGGTCCTTCTCGAAGAGCTCGACGGCCCGCTCCATGACGGGTTCGGCGAGCGAGGCGTAGGTCGGGGAGCGGCCCGCGACATAGGCGAGGTCGCGATAGGAGTGGGAGTTCTCGCCGTTGAGCTCGGCCTCGGAGAAGAAGCCGATCCAGTCGGGCTCGGGCTCGCCGTCGAGACCGACGTCGGCGAAGGTGTCCTCGGCCATCCGGACGGCCCGCTTGCACTTGGACGGCTGGCCCATGTTGGCGTAGGCGCGGGCCTCCATCGCATACAGCATGGCCTGGGTGCGCGCGGTGGCGCAGTCTCGACTGCCGTACTGGGCCAGATGGATGAGTTCGAGGGCGTCGTCGGGCCGGCCGAGGTGGATCATCTGGCGGCTCATCGAGGACAGGATGTACGAGCCGAGGGGCTTGTCGCCGGCTTCCTTGGCCGCGTGCAGGGCGAGGACGAAGTACTTCTGGGCGGTGGGCTGGAGGCCGACGTCGTAGCTCATCCAGCCGGCCAGCTCGGCGAGTTCGGCGGCGCAGGTGAAGAGGCGCTTGGCGATGGCGGCGGGCTGGGACTCCTGGAGGAGGTCGGTGACCTCGTGGAGCTGTCCGACGACGGCCTTGCGACGCAGTCCGCCGCCGCACTGGGCGTCCCACTTGCGGAACATGGCGGTGGTCGACTCGAGGAGGTCGAGTTCGAGCTCGGAGAGCCGGTTGGGGCGGCGGGCCTCCGCGACGGGGTCGGGCCGCTCGATGTCTCCGACGGGGGTGGGGACGAGCCAGCGCTGCATCGGTTCGATGAGGGCGGGGCCCGCGGCGAGCGACAGGGAGGAGCCGAGGAAGCCACGGCGGGCGAGCATGAGGTCGCTGCGGGAGAACTCGCTGAGCAGGGCGACGGTCTGCGGGCCGGCCCAGGGCAGGTCGACGCCGGAGACGGAGGGCGACTGGTGGGCGGTGCGCAGACCGAGGTCCTCGACGGCGACGACGGAGCCGAAACGCTCGGAGAACAGCTCGGAGAGGATGCGCGGGATGGGCTCGCGGGGCTGCTCGCCGTCGAGCCAGCGGCGTACGCGCGAGGTGTCGGTGGAGATGTGGTGCGCGCCCATCTGGCGTGCCCTGCGGTTCACCTGCCGCGCGAGTTCGCCCTTGGACCAGCCGCTGCGCACGAACCACGAACCCAGCTGCTCGTTCGGGCGCTTGCCGGCAGTCGTACCGTCTGCGCCGTTGCCGCCCACTGGAACGCCCCCATCCACCTGATTGCCTGTCATCCGAAGCCTTACCAGAATGCCGCGTCTCGCGGCACCCGTCCGGCGTTCGCACTCCTTCGAACTGGAAACCGGGTTGCCTCCGGCATACCCGCGGGCTCAACGGCCCCCGGTGGTTCGAGTACCGAAAGTAATCCTACGATCACCCCTCCACGAGGGGGATTCAAGAAACGCCACCATTCGCCACCCCTTCGAATGAACTCGCCGCCCATGGAACGCGATTCACTTGACATGCGACGAACCGGAGTCGGCGGACGGATGCGCGGAGAGGCGCACGCACCGGCCCGCACCACCCCTGGCGCGACCGCACGCCATTTGCGGCGGACGGACCGTGACGAAGGGTGACGACGATGCTCCGAGTCGTAACCACCGGCGCGCTCGACCCGTTGGAGGGGGCATGGGTTTCACGATCGGCGGCATTCGTGAGATGCGGACCGGCGCACGCCGCCGCGTACGCACCACGGAGTGCACTGCGGTGGCCGAGTACACAGGGCTGTGGGGCTGGGACGTGGTTCCCGGCGCACGGGCCCTCTCCGGCCAGTGCTCCTGCGGGGATCCGGCCTGTACGGCCCCCGGCGCGCACCCCCTCTCCTTCGCGGAGCCGGTCCCGGCCGGCGCAGGACTCGACGACGCGGCCAAGGCGTGGTCGGAGCATCCGGGCGCGGCGCTGCTGCTGCCGGTGGGCCGCGCCTTCGACGTGATCGAGGTCGCGGAGGCGGCGGGCAGGCTGGCGCTCGTGCGGCTCGAGCGCATGGGGCTGCCGCTGGGTCCCGTGTGCGTGACGCCGACCGGCCGGGCGCGGTTCTTCGTGGCGCCGGGCGCGGCGGCGGAGCTGCCGCAGCTGCTGTACCGGATGGGCTGGGACGACGCCGATCTGGACCTGCACGGCCTGGGTCCCGGCAGCTACGTCACCGCTCCCCCTTCGGACCTGGGCGGGCTCGGTCCGGTGCGCTGGCTGCGGCCGCCGACGCTCGACACGGCGGGCGCGCCGCCGCAGGCGCGGCTGCTGCTCGGCACCCTGGCGTACATCTGCCACCGGACGCACTTCTAGGGCCGCCGCGCTTCCAGGACGCCCGTCGTGGACGCGCTTCCACGACATACGTGAGGGCCCCCGCCACCGGATGGTGACGGGGGCCCTCGGGCGTGTGCGCGGACGGCGGTCAGTCGCCGATCAGGGCGTCGACGAACGCGCCCGGCTCGAAGGGAGCCAGGTCGTCCGGGCCCTCGCCCAGGCCGATCAGCTTGACCGGGACGCCCAGCTCGCGCTGGACCGCGATGACGATGCCGCCCTTGGCGGTGCCGTCGAGCTTGGTGAGCACGATGCCGGTGATGTCGACGACCTCGGCGAAGACGCGGGCCTGGGTCAGACCGTTCTGGCCGGTGGTGGCGTCGAGGACGAGCAGGATCTCGTCCAGCGGGCCGTGCTTCTCGACGACGCGCTTGACCTTGCCGAGCTCGTCCATGAGGCCGGTCTTGGTGTGGAGCCGTCCCGCGGTGTCGATGAGGACGACGTCGGCGCCCTCCGCGATGCCCTCCTTGACCGCGTCGAAGGCGATCGAGGCCGGGTCTCCGCCCTCCGGGCCGCGGACGGTCCGGGCGCCGACGCGCTCGCCCCAGGTCTGGAGCTGGTCGGCGGCGGCGGCCCGGAAGGTGTCGGCGGCGCCGAGGACGACGGACTTGCCGTCGGCGACGAGGACGCGGGCCAGCTTGCCGGTGGTGGTGGTCTTGCCGGTGCCGTTGACGCCGACGACCATGACGACGCCGGGGACGTCCGTGGGGCTCTCGGTGTGCACCGTGCGGTCGAGCTCGGGGTCGAGGAGCGTGACCAGCTCCTCGCGGAGCAGACCGCGCAGCTCCTCCGGGGTACGGGTGCCGAGGACCCTGACCCGCTCGCGCAGCCGCTCGACGAGCTCCTGGGTGGGGGCGACGCCGACGTCGGCGGTGAGGAGGGTCTCCTCGATCTCCTCCCAGGTGTCCTCGTCGAGGTGCTCGCGGGACAGGAGCGTCAGCAGCCCCTTGCCGAGCGAGTTCTGGGAGCGGGCGAGCCGGGCCCGGAGGCGGACGAGACGGCCGGCGGTGGGCTCCGGGATCTCGATCTCGGGGGCGGCGGGCTCGGCGACGACGGGGTCCTCGACGGCGACCGGCGTCCCGACGGCCTCATCGGCGGGGAGGGTGACCTCCTCGACCGTGCGGCGTGGTTCCTCCCGCGGTGTCTCCGCCTCCTCGCCGACGTGCGGTTCGGCGGGCGGAGCGGTGATGGTCGGCGTGGTGGACGGCGGCTCGGCCGGCGGCAGCTGCTTCTTCTTGCGGCCGCTGATCACGAGCCCGCTCGTCACGGCGACCGCGACGACCAGAGCGATGACTACAGCAAGGATGAGTTCCATAACCTCATCAGTATCGGCCAAGAAGGGGCCGGAGACGGAGCACGTACTCTGGGTGGGTCCCCCCACCTCTGTACGGAGTACCCCCATGCCCCACGACGCCTCCGAAGCCGCAGGCGCGACGCACGACGGCGCCATGGAGACCCGCGGTCTCGAACCCGTCCCCGACAGCGAGCGGACCGGTCGGGTCCGGGAGCTGTTCCCCACCTGGGTCGCCGCGAACATCAGTGTGCTGCTGCTCACGATGGGCGCGGGTCTCATCGTCTTCAACGGCCTGAACTTCTGGCAGGTCCTGGCCGTGGCGGTGGCCGCGCCGGTCCTGTCGTACGGGATCGTCGGTGTGATCTCGATCGCGGGCAAGCGGGGCGGGGCGCCGGGGATGGCGCTGTCGCGGGCCGTGTTCGGGCAGCGCGGAAACCTTTTTCCCGGTGCGCTGATCTGGGTGGCCAGGTGGGGCTGGGAGACGATCAACGCGGTGACCGGCGCCTACGCGGTGCTGACGGTCCTCGACCTGCTCTTCGGCGTGAAGTCGAACACGCTCCTCATCGTGGTGACGCTGCTGCTCTTCGTCACCTGCACGTTCCTGGTCTCCGGGCTCGGCATCAACGCGCTGCGGGTGTGCAGCAAGTGGTCCACGTACCTCTTCGGCGCCTTCTCGGTGCTCGTCCTGGTCTACCTCGTGGCGAACACCGACTGGTCGGCGGTCTTCGACAAGCCGGCCGGTTCGACGGCGATGATGATCGCCGGCATCGGCACGATCGCGGCCGGCGGCATCAGCTGGGTCCCGTCGGGTCCGGACTTCACCCGCTATCTGCCCCGTACGGCCTCCTCCAAGGCGATGGTCGGCTCGACGGTCGGCGGCGCCGGGATCGTCGTCCTGCCGATGGTCCTGATGGGCGCGGTGATGGCGGTGTCGACGCCCGACCTGGCCTCGGCGCAGGACCCGGTCTCGTTCATCGGTGAGCTGCTGCCGATGTGGATCTCCGTGCCGTACCTGGTGATCGCCCTGCTCGGGATGCTGCTGATCAACTCGATGTCGATGTACTCGGCCGGGTTCACGGCGCAGACCCTGGGCATCAAGGTGTCGCGGGCGGCCGCGGTCAGCGTGAACGCGGTGATCAGCCTGGTCTTCGGCTTCCTGCTGATGGTGGTGGCGACCAGCTTCATCGGCTCGTTCATCTCCTTCCTGACGCTGCTCGCGGTGGCGTTCTCGGCATGGATCGGTGTCTTCGGCGTGGACATGCTGCGGCGCCGGACGTACGACGCGGTGGCGCTGATGGACACCACCAGGACCAGCGCGTACTGGTACCGGGGCGGGTTCGCCTGGCAGGCGATGACGGCGTGGGCGGTGGCCCTCGTCGTGGGCCTGCTGTTCACGAAGGTCGACTGGTTCGCCGGTCCGCTGGCCTCCTCCTGGATCGGCGAGAACGGACTGGGCTGGGCGGCGACGATCGTGGTGGCGGGCGCGCTGTACGCCGTGCTGCCCCGTACGCCGGAGAGGGCTCCCGCGGACCGGGTCGAGGTCCGCGAGACCGTTTCCATCTGACGCAACGTCAGATAACGTCCCCCTTCGCAGTCATCCACCCGCGGAGGGGGACTTCCCATGCCCTTCACAGTCGTCCGGTTCAACCTCGTCGATCCCCGCGCGACCCCGGAGTCCCTCTCGGAGCGCTACCGGGCGGCCCTCGCCATGGCCGCGTACGCCGACGAGCACGGGGTCGACACCGTGCAGACCGAGGAGCACCACGGGGTCGAGAACAACTGGCTGCCCTCCCCCTTCGCCTTCGCGGGCGCGGTCTTCGGGGCGACGCGCAGGATCGCCGTCACGGTCTCGGCGATCATCGGACCACTGCACGATCCGCTGCGGCTCGCCGAGGACATCGCGGTCCTCGACCTGCTGAGCGGGGGCCGTCTGGTGACGGTCGCGGGGATCGGCTACCGGCCGGAGGAGTACGAGGAGCGCGGCGTCGACTGGGGCCGGCGCGGCAAGCTCCAGGACCTGCTCCTGGAGACCCTGCTGACGGCCTGGACCGGGGAACCGTTCACGTACCAGGGCCGTACGGTACGGGTCACCCCGCGCCCCTTCACCCGGCCGCATCCGCTGCTGCTCGTCGGCGGTTCCTCACGGGCCGCGGCGCGGCGGGCGGCCCGGCTGGGGCTGCCGTTCTTCCCCAGCGCGCATCTGCCGGACCTGGAGACGTACTACCGGGAGCGGTGCGCGGAGTACGGGACCGACGGCTGGACGATGATGCCGGCGGAGGAGACCCCGCTGCTGCACGTGTCGGAGGACCCGGACCGGACCTGGGCGGAGAACGGGGAGCACTTCCTGCACGAGGCGCGGACGTACGCCTCCTGGCAGTCGAAGGACATCCGCTCGGCGGTGCGGTCCACGGCGACGACGGTGGCGGAGCTGCGGGCGGAGGGCGTGTACCGGGTCGTCACTCCGGAGGAGTGCGCGGGCCTCGGCCTGGAGAGCATGGTGCTGCATCCGCTGTGCGGCGGAATGCCGCTGGAGGAGGGGTGGCGGAGCGTGCGGCTGTTCTGCGACGACGTACTGCCCCGGCTGAAGGCGTAGAGCCGGCCGGGGACGGCGTACTGCCCCGGTTCGAGGCGTGAGGCCTCGGGCCGGGGCAGTCGTCGTGAGGAGAGGGGCAGCGGGGATTAGCCCATCTCCTCCAACGCCTTGCCCTTGGTCTCCTTGACGTACCTGAGCACGAAGGGGATCGAGAGCACGGCGAAGACCGTGTAGATGACGTAGGTGCCGGAGAGGTTCCAGTCCGCGAGGGACGGGAAGCTGGCGGTGATGGCCCAGTTGGCGATCCACTGCGCGGAGGCGGCGACGCCCAGTGCGGCGGCGCGGATCCGGTTGGGGAACATCTCGCCGAGGAAGACCCAGACCACCACGCCCCACGAGAGGGCGAAGAAGAGCACGAAGACGTGGGCGGCGACGAGGGCCACCACGCCCTGGGTCTCGGGCAGCTTGCCGTCGACGAGGTCGGCGGAGAAGGCCCAGGCCTCGAAGGCGAGGGCGATCGCCATGCCGATGGAGCCGACGAGGGCGAGCGGCTTGCGGCCGACCCGGTCGACCAGGACCATCGCGATCACGGTGCCGATGATGTTGATGATCGACGTGGTGAACGAGTAGAAGAACGAGCTCGACGGGTCGATGCCGACGGACTGCCAGAGGGTCGCGGAGTAGTAGAACGCGACGTTGATGCCGACGAGCTGCTGGAAGACCGAGAGTCCGATGCCGACCCAGACGATGGGCAGCAGCTTGAAGCGGCCGCCGGCGACGAGCAGGTCCTTGAAGGTGGACTTGTGCTCGCTGCGCATGGCCCGGTCGATCTCGGCGACGCGGAGGTCGAGGTCGACGTCGTGGCCCTCGACCTCGGCCAGCACCTCCTTGGCCCGGTCGGTCTTCCCGACGGAGATGAGGAAGCGGGGCGACTCCGGGATGGCGAAGGAGAGCATGCCGTAGAGGAGCGCGGGGACGACCATCACGCCGAGCATCCACTGCCAGGCTTCGAGTCCGCCGATCTCGCCGCGCTGGTCGCCGTCGGCGAGCTGGAGGATGCCGTAGTTGACCAGCTGGGAGATGGCGATGCCGATGACGATCGCGGCCTGCTGGAAGGAGCCGAGCCGGCCGCGGTAGGCGGCGGGGGCGACCTCGGCGATGTAGGCGGGGCCGATCACGGACGCCATGCCGATGGCGAAGCCGCCGACGACCCGCCAGAGGGCCAGGTCCCAGAGGGCGAACGGCAGCGCCGAGCCCACGGCGCTGATGGCGAAGAGCACCGCGGAGATCTGCATGCAGCGGATGCGGCCGATGCGGTCGGCGATCCGGCCGGCGGTGGCGGCGCCGATGGCACAGCCGATCAGGGCCACGGCGATGACCTGGGCGAGGGTGCCGGAGCCGATGTCGTAGCGGTCGCGGATCGCCTCGACGGCGCCGTTGATCACGGAGCTGTCGTATCCGAAGAGGAAACCGCCCATCGCGGCGGACGCCGTGATGAAGATGACGTGGCCGAGGTGATCCGGGTGGGCGGCTCGGCCTTCGGATGGCGGCGGCGTGGGCGCCTGCGCGGTGTTGGTCACATGGACTCCTCGGTGGGGGGAAAGCCCTTCCAGTGGCGCACAACATCACGCCGCCCACCACGTGAAGGTAAAAGCAACGTTGCAGACCCTATGCCTTCAAGTTTCGAAGTCAATAGTCGATGTCGTGTGACTTTACGAGCACAAGATAAGGCTGTGAGTTCAAGACTTGAACAGATGGGCCTTCGACCGAACCCTCAGCGCAGCCGCTGGCTGATGACCTTCGAGACGCCGTCACCCTGCATGGACACCCCGTACAGCGCGTCCGCGACCTCCATCGTCCGCTTCTGGTGGGTGATCACGATCAGCTGCGAGGACTCCTGGAGCTCCTGCATGATCCGGATCAGCCGCTGGAGGTTGGTGTCGTCGAGCGCCGCCTCGACCTCGTCCATCACGTAGAAGGGGCTGGGCCGCGCCTTGAAGATGGAGACGAGCAGCGCCACGGCGGTGAGCGAGCGCTCGCCGCCCGAGAGCAGCGAGAGCCGCTTGACCTTCTTGCCCGGCGGGCGGGCCTCCACGTCGACGCCCGTGGTGAGCATGTTCTCCGGGTCCGTGAGGATCAGCCGGCCCTCGCCGCCCGGGAAGAGCCGTGAGAAGACGCCCTCGAACTCACGGGCCGTGTCCCGGTACGCCTCGGTGAAGACCTGCTCGACCCGCAGGTCCACCTCCTTCACGACCTGAAGCAGGTCGGTCCGGGTCTTCTTCAGGTCCTCCAGCTGCTCCGAGAGGAACCGGTGCCGCTCCTCCAGGGCCGCGAACTCCTCCAGGGCCAGCGGGTTGACCTTGCCGAGCTGGTGGTACGCCCGTTCGGCGGCCTTCAGCCGCTTCTCCTGCTCCGAACGGACGAACGGGCGCGGCTCCTCCGCCTCCGACGGCTCCGCACCCTCGGTGCTCCCGCCCTCGGTGCTCCCGCCCTCGACGGCAGGCGACGGCGGCACGGGCTGGTCCGGGCCGTACTCGGCGACCAGGTCGGTCGCCTCCACACCGAACTCCTCCAGGGCCTTCGCCTCCAGCTGCTCGATCCGCAGCCGCTTCTCCGCGCCGAGCACCTCGCCCCGGTGGACGGAGTCGGTCAGCTTGTCGAGGTCCGCCTTGAGGTCACGGCCCCGGGTCCTGGCGGCCGTCAGGCCCTCCTCCCGGTCGGCGCGTGCCGCCTGGGCCGCCGCCCGCTCCCGTTCGGCGCGGACGAGCGAGACCTCGACATGGGCGAGGAGGCCCCGGGCGCCGGCGGCGACCGCGCCCGCGACCCGCTCCTCGTGGCGCAGCCGGGCCCGGCGCTGCTCGGCACGCGCGCGCGCCTCCCGTTCGGCGCGGGCGGCCCGGTCGAGGGAGTCGGCCCGCCCCGCGAGCGCCTTGACCCGCTCCTCGTGGGTACGGACCTGGAGCCGCGCCTCCATCTCGGTCTGGCGCGCGTGGGAACCGTCGACGGCGAGCCGGTCACGGGTGGCGGTGTCGGGCTCCTCGTCGCCGCCGTCCGTGCCGTCCCCGAAGGCGGCGGCCTCCTGGGCCACCAGGAGCCGTTCGGCCAGCTCCTCCGCCTCGGCGTTCGCCCGCTCCAGGGCCTCCTGGGCGCGGGCGGCGGCGGCCGCGGTCCGCTCGGCCTCCCCCGCCGCCGCCCTGGCCTGGCCGGCGAGGCGCCCGAGCTCCTTGGCGACGGCGGACTTCTCGCGTTCGGCGGTACGGCGGCGGGTGTCGAGTTCCTCGACGAGCGCGGCGGCGGTACGGCGACGCTCGTCGGCCTCCCGCTGAGCCGTCGCCAACTCCTCGCAGCGGAACCTCAGTTCGTCCAGCTCGGCGGCGGCCTCGGCCACCGCGGCCTGGACTTCGAGGAGGCTCGGCGCCCCCGCGGAGCCTCCGCGCGCGAAGTGCGCGCCGAGCAGGTCGCCTTCGGCGGTGACGGCGGTCAACGCGGGCCGGCTCCTGACCAGTTCCTCGGCTTCGTCCAGATCGCCGACCACCACGACCCCGGCGAGCAGGCGGCGGACGGCGCCCATGAGCTCGGCGGGCCCCCGGACGAGGTCGGCGGCGTACGGATGGCCCGCGACCGCCGGCAGGGGATCCGGTTCCGTGGCCTCGGTCAGCAGCAGGGACGCGCGGCCCGCGTCCTGCTTGCGCAGCAGGCGAAGGGCTTCCGCGGCGGCGGAGGGCCCGGTGGCGGCCACCGCGTCGGCGGCGGCGCCGAGGGCCGCGGCGACGGGGACCTCGTACCCCGGGGTGACGGTGAGGAGCTCGGCCGCCGGGCCGAGGAGTCCGCCGAGTCCCGAGGTGAGCAGGGCGCCGGTGCCGTCCTTGCGGCGCAGCCCGAGGGCGAGGGTCTCGTGCCGGGCCCGGGTCGCGGCGCGGCGGCGTTCGGCCGCCCCCACTGCCTCGCGGGCGGCGCTCAGCCCGGCCTCGGCCTCGGCCAGTTCACGGCGGGCGGCCTCGTACCGCTCACCGTGCTCGGTGTCCGCGGCGTCGAGTCCCTCGACCTCCGCCTGGAGCCGCTCGTACTCCTCCTGGGCGGTGACCGCCCGCTCCCCCGCCTCGTCGCGGGCGGCGGCCAGCCGGTCGATCTCGGCCTGGGCCGAGGCGGCGCGCGAGCGGGCGGCGTTGACCTGGCCGTGGAGACGGGCCAGGCCCTCGCGCCGGTCGGCGAGCGCGCGGGCGACGTCCTTGAGGCGGCGCTCCTCGGCCGCCAGCGCCTGTTCGAGCTCGGCGCGGTGGGCGACGGTGTCCTCCAGGGCGCGCTCGGCCGCCTCGAGGGCGGCTTCCAGCTCCGCCTCCTGCTCGCGGACGCGGGCCGCCTCCCGCTCCAGGTCCTCCGGGTCGCGGCCCCGGCGGTCCTCGGCGGGCGCCGCGGTGGCGCTCTTCACGCGCGCGTCGGCGAGGGAGACGGTGCCGCGGACGCGTTCGGCGAGCTGGGAGAGGGCGTACCAGTTCTGCTGGGCGCGCTCCAGACGGGGCACGAGGGCGCGGGCCTCCGCTTCGAGCTCGGCCTCGCGGGCGAGCGCGGCGCGGAGCTCGTTCTCGGTGGCCTCCTTGCGGGCGAGCAGGGCCGCCTCGTCGGCGACCTCGGCGGTGAGGGCCCGTTGGAGGTGGACGAGGTCGTCGGCGAGGAGGCGGAGCCGTGCGTCGCGCAGGTCGGCCTGGATGACGACGGCCCTGCGGGCGACGGCGGCCTGCCGGCCGAGGGGCTTGAGCCGGCGGCGCAGCTCGTCGGTGAGGTCCTGCACGCGCGCGAGGTTGGCCCGCATCGCGTCCAGCTTCCGCAGCGCCTTCTCCTTGCGCTTGCGGTGCTTGAGGACGCCGGCGGCCTCCTCGATGAAGGCGCGGCGGCCCATCGGGTCGGCGTGCAGCACCGAGTCGAGCTGTCCCTGCCCGACGATGACGTGCATCTCGCGTCCGATGCCGGAGTCGGAGAGCAGGTCCTGGAAGTCGAGCAGCCGGCAGGTGTCGCCGTTGATCTGGTACTCGCTGCTGCCGCCGCGGAACATGATCCGGGTGAGGGTGACCTCGGCGTAGTCGATGGGCAGCGCGCCGTCGGAGTTGTCGATCGTGAGGGAGACCTCGGCACGGCCGAGCGGCGGGCGCCCGGTCGTGCCGGCGAAGATGACGTCCTCCATCTTGCCGCCGCGCAGCGACTTGGCGCCCTGCTCGCCCATCACCCAGGACAGGGCGTCCACGACATTGGACTTGCCCGAGCCGTTGGGGCCCACGACACAGGTGATTCCCGGCTCGAACCGCAGGGTGGTGGCCGAGGCGAACGACTTGAATCCGCGGAGTGTCAGGGCCTTGAGGTGCACCCAGGCGACTCTACCGGGGCTCGTGCGTTTCACCCGCGAACGTGCAGGGCAGATCCTCGGATGAGAAGGGGGGTACGCCGGGGAAACGGCGGGTGAAAGAAAGAAGGGACGCCGAAGCGCCCCTTGAATGTCACCGCCGGCTGTGCCGACGAGTGTTTCCCACCTGGCCCCGGGGGGCTGGGTTGTCAGGTGAGCGCAGGCTCCGCCTGGGGTACGTCGAGGTCGATGCTGTTCAGCAGCGACTCTCCCTGGTGATGAGCGGCGGCAGCGGCAAGCGAGTCGTTCTCGGACTGGATCCGTACCAGCTCGGATTCAAGGTCCTGGACGCGCTGCTGTAGCCGTCGCATCTCGGCGAGGAGTCGCGGGTCGGAGCCGCCGACGTAACCGAGAAGCGCCTTTGCCATGATGGATGGTCCTCCACAATGAGTGACCGACCGAAGCGGTTGGGTCGTGAGGGATTCGCACCCGCGGTGCTCGGCAGTACTGCTTGTGGTGCCGGTTCCAACTGCCAAACAGCTAAGGTGCGCGGGGCTTCCAGAGTCTCACCAAAAAGTTTGACGGTCAACACGATCACGCCCCGTTTGAAGGGGCGACCGAGGAGTCCACAGCCGCTCAGTGGGCGGCGGGGCCTCGCAGACTCGGTGCCTCAGGGCGTCGCGATCATCCTTACCCGGCAGCCTTCCACGACGCGCGCTTCTTGGCAACCACCAGGAGGTTTCCCCTTCGCCCGGCTGTTACCGCGCGTCCGTTCGAGGCCCCTCTCGGTCACCGGACCGGGGGTCCGGCGCGGTCCCCTCAGCGGATGGCGAAGCCGTCGTAGCCGCCGCGCGGGGTGGCCCAGATCTCAGTGACTCCGTCCACGCGCCCGGGTGTGTCGGCGGAGTGGAGCCAGGCGAGCAGGCGGTGGCAATTCTCACGCGCCCCTTCGGCCACCACCTGCACCCGGCCGTCGTCGAGGTTCAGGGCGAAGCCCACGAGGCCGCCGATCTCCAGTGCGTTTGCCCTGGTGAACCAGCGGAAGCCCACTCCCTGTACCCGGCCGCGCACCCAGGCGGTCATCCGTACGTCGTCGTTCATGACTGCACGCTAACGGGCGGATTGCCAGATGAGCACATCGCCCCGGCCGTCCATGGACTACAGTCCCGACCGAACACGCCTCACCCGTTCGGGCCCGCACTGTTCGACCGGCGGCCCGAAACGGTCTCGACAGCAAAGATCAGCAAACACCGGTCCGCAAAGACCGGCCGGCCACGCAGGACCAGCAGAGGAAGGCAGAGCAGATGGGACGCCACCGTCGCGCCGGAGCCGCACCCGCCGCGGAAGACTACGCGGCCGGTACGGACGGCCCGCACCGGGGTGCCCGCCGCAAGCGGCGCGGCACGCCCGTCCGCACCGGCCTGCTCGGCGCCTCCGCGGCGGTCGCGATGGGCGCCGTCGCCGTCGCCTCCGGCCTGCTGCCGGGCGGGGACACCTTCACCGTGGGCAGCGTCGGCACGAGCGAGCGTCCGAGCCAGTCCCGGCAGGCACCCGAGCTGATGACGCAGGGCGGGGCCTCCCAGACCCCGACCGCCGACTCGGGCCCCACCGGCACGCGTACGGGATCGAGCACGGGTACGGACGGCGGCAAGGCGGCCGCGCCGTCGGCCACCCCGTCCACGAAGCCGACTCCGAAGGTGACCCCGAAGGCCACCCCGACGAAGCCCCCGGTGACCAAGCCCGCGCCGACCGCGACCCCGAAGCCGAAGCCGAAGGTCACCGTCGCGCCCTCCACCCAGCCCCCCGCGCCGAAGCCGGCCCCGACGACCGAGGCCCCGGTGGAGAAGACCGCCGCCCCCTCCACCGCCGACCGCGGCGAGGCCGCAGAGGCGGAGGTCCTCCGCCTGGTCAACGTCGAGCGCGCCCAGGTGGGCTGCTCGCCGGTGACGGCGGACCCCGAGCTCGCGGCCCTGGCCGGGGCGTTCAGCTCGGACATGGCGGCCCGCGGCTTCTTCGACCACACGGACCCGGACGGGGCCACCCCGTGGGAGCGCGCCGAACAGGCCGGCGTCTCGGGCCTGGGCGGCGAGAACATCGCCCGCGGCCAGGCGGACGCGGCGGCCGTGATGAAGTCGTGGATGAACAGCGACGGCCACCGCGCCAACATCCTGAACTGCGACTTCACGACCCTGGGCGTCGGCGTCCACTTCGCCGACGGCGGCCCTTGGTGGACCCAGGACTTCGGCTACTGACCCGTCCGGCACGCACGCGTAAGGGCCCCGTCACCCTCCGGTGACGGGGCCCTTACGTCGTACGGGCGCGCCTGTTACGGGTGCGTCAGGCGGCCGCGCGGCCCGCCGCGAAGGTGCGGGCGGTCGTGGCGACGCGGCGGCCGAGGTGCTCGGCCGTGGCGATGTCCGCCTTGTGGACGCCCTCGGGACCCAGATCGCTGGGGGTCTGGGCGCCGGCGCCGGAGAAGAAGCCGAGGCGGTTGAGGTCGTTCTCGGAGGAGTCGCTGGTGTTCCAGCCGGGCTTGAGGCCGAGGTTGATCCAGGTCATGCCGTGCTGTCCCGCGAGGGTCTGGAAGAACTGCAGGGTGTGCAGCTTGTCGCCGCTCTTGGAGCCGGAGTTGGTGAAGCCGGCGGCGAGCTTGTCGAGCCAGGCGTCCGCGAACCAGCGCTTCGAGGAGGCCTCGGCGAACTGGTGGAAGGCGCCGGAGGCGGTGCCCATGTACGTCGGCGAGCCGAAGACGATCGCGTCGGAGGCGTCGAGCAGCTCCCACTCGGCCTCGGTGATGCCGTCGACCTTGATGAGGTGGACGGTGGCACCCGCGTCCGCGGCGCCGTCGCGGACGGCCTCGGCCAGGACGGCGGTGTGGCCGTAGCCGGAGTGGTAGGCGATGGAGACGACGGGGGTGGTCACAAAGGGCTCCTCGAACAGGTCTGCGGGCGATCACCAGAAGTAGAGCACTAACTTTTAGATAGCGCAAGCTCCTGGGTAGCGTCTCCTCGCGGTGAGCGCTGTACGCGAGTACGCTGATGGGTATGACTGACGACCTCGCCTACGACGTGTTCGCCCGGGCCTGCCCCTCGCGCGGAACGCTGGAGCACGTGACGGGGCGCTGGGGAAGCCTGACCCTGGGCGCGCTGTACGACGGGACGTTCCGCTTCAACGAGCTGCGGCGACGGATCGACGGCGTGAGCGAGAAGATGCTGTCGCAGACCCTGCACGCCCTGGAGCGTGACGGCCTCGTCCACCGCGAGGCGCAGCCGACCAACCCGCCGCGGGTCGACTACCGGCTCACTCCGCTCGGCCGCGAGATCGCGGAGCGGCTGATCGGGCTGATCGAGCTGGTGGAGGGGCGGATGCCCGAGGTCGAGGCGGCCCGGGAGAGTTACGACGCGCACCGGGCGGCCCCGGTCACCGCCTGACGACCGTCAGGGTCCGAAGGACATGACTCAGGCCGTCGCGCGCGGTGGACGCTGGCAGCGCGGGCAGAAGTAGCTGGAGCGGTTCATCCAGGCCCGTCGCCGCATCGGCGTGCCGCAGCGGCGGCACGGTTCGTCCTCGCGCCCGTACGCGTCGAGCGAGCGGTCGAAGTAGCCGGACTCGCCGTTGACGTTCACGTACAGGCTGTCGAAGCTGGTGCCGCCGACGGCGAGCGCCGCGTTCATCACGTCCCGGACGTGGCCGAGGAGCTCCGCCGAGCGCGGCCGCGTCAGGGTGCCGGTCGGCCGGTCGTAGTGCAGCCGGGACCGCCAGAGCGCCTCGTCGGCGTAGATGTTGCCGACGCCGCTGATCAGCGACTGGTCGAGGAGTGCCCGCTTCACGGTCGTACGGCGCAGGCGCAGCGCGCTCTGGAAGGCGTCGTCGTCGAAGGCGGGGTCCAGGGGGTCGCGGGCGATGTGCCCGATGACGTCCGGCAGCCCGTCCGGGGTCTCGGCGTGGAGCGAGAGCCCGCCGAAGGTGCGCTGGTCGACGAAGCGGAGCTCGGTGCCGGCGGAGTCCTCGAAGCGCATCCGGATCCTGAGGTGCTTCTCGTCCGGGGCGTCCTCGGGCTGGACGAGCAGCTGACCGCTCATGCCGAGGTGGCCGAGCACGGAGGTGCCGGTGTCGGCGAGCGGAAGCCAGAGGTACTTGCCGCGTCGCCGCGCCACCTCGAACCGCTGCCCCTTCAGCCGGGCGGCGAAGTCCGCGCCGCCCGCCGGATGGCGCCGTACGGCCCTGGGGTGCAGCACCTCGACCTCGGTCACGGTCCGTCCGGCGATCCAGCGCTCCAGACCGCGCCGTACGACCTCGACCTCGGGCAGCTCGGGCACGGGGACTCCTCCGGACGTCGTCGACAGCGGCTCAACCCTACCGCCGCGGAATCGCCCGAAAAGAATCATCGGAAAGGACGAGAACCCCGTCCGGGGACGGGGTTCTCGGGAAGCGGTGGGTGCCGGCTGTCAGGCCGACGCCGGGTGGACGTTCGGAGAGGGGTCGGCGACCTCTCCCGTTCCCGCCTCGGCCGCGGCCTCGGCCGCCGCCACGCGTTCGTCCGCGGCCGCGCGAATCGCGCGCCACGCGGACTCCGCCGCCTGCTGTTCCGCTTCCTTCTTGCTGCGGCCGGTGCCGGTGCCGTACGAGACACCACCGACGCGGGCGGCAGCAGTAAAGGTCTTCTCGTGGTCCGGACCCTCTTCGGAGACGAGGTATTCCGGCACACCCAGACCCTCGGCCGCGGTGAGTTCCTGGAGACTGGTCTTCCAGTCCAGGCCCGCACCCAGGTTCGAGGACTTCTCGATGAGCGGGTCGAAGAGCCGGTGCACCAGCTCGGACGCCGCTTCGAGGCCCTGGTCGAGATAGACCGCGCCGATCACCGCTTCAAGGGTGTCGGCGAGGATGGACGCCTTGTCCCGGCCGCCCGTGCCCTCTTCGCCCCGGCCGAGCCGGATGAAGGAGCCGAGTTCGAGTTCGCGCCCCACGTCCGCCAGCGCACGAGAGTTGACCACCGCGGCCCGCAGTTTGGCCAGCTGGCCTTCCGGCAGGTCGGGATGGGTGCGGTACAGCGTGTCCGTGACCACCAGGCCGAGCACGGAGTCCCCGAGGAACTCGAGACGCTCGTTGGTGGGCAGACCGCCGTTCTCGTACGCGTACGAACGGTGGGTCAGCGCACGCACCAGAAGGGCGGACTCGAGCTTGTAGCCGAGCCGCCCTTCCAGAAGCGTGTGGGACGAGGCATGGTCCGTCTTGTCGTCCGTCTTGCGGGACTCAGACATTGCGCCTCTCACCAGCCCAATCAGACCGAGAGGACCTGGCGCTTGTTGTAGGTGCCGCAGCTCGGGCACGCGATGTGCTGCAGCTTCGGCTCCTGGCAACGCTCACACGAAACCAGGGTGGGGACCGCAGCCTTCCACTGCGACCGGCGGTGGCGCGTGTTGCTGCGCGACATCTTCCGCTTCGGAACAGCCACGGCTACTTCTCCTGCTTCTCGGCGGCGCTTCGGACGTCCCCGTCAGAGGCCTTGCCGCTCATGTTGTCCTTCTCATCGGTTCCCAGCGAACCGGCGAGTCCCTGCAGTGCCGCCCAACGAGCGTCGACGGCGTCATGGTGGTGGTCCGGGGTCTCGTTCAGGTTGGCTCCACACTCGGAGCACAGACCCGCACAGTCCTCCCGGCACACCGGCTGCATCGGCAGTGCGAGCACCACCGCATCACGCAGCACGGGTTCGAGGTCGAACATGCCGTCCTCGAGGGGGATCATGTCCTCGCCTTCCTCGGCCTCGTCGTCCGCGGCCGCCTTCGAGCGGCCCCGGTCGTCGGATTCGGGGTACGAGAACATCTCCTGGAAGTCCACGTCGAGACCGAGCTCGACGGGCTCCAGACACCTTACGCACTCCCCCTCGGCCGATGCACGGGCGGTGCCTGTGACAAGCACCCCTTCCATGACCGACTCAAGACGGAGATCAATGTCCACCGGAGCGCCCTCGGGCACTCCGATCACTCCTTCGACGCCCAGGTAACCGGGGGCCTCGACCGAACGCGAGATCCGCTGGAGGGCACCAGGACGCCGCCCCAGCTCGTGCGTGTCGAACACGAGGGGGTTGCGGTGGTCGAGGCGCGTGCTCAGGGGTCTTCCTGCTTTCGATTCGTTTCGCATCGTGAGTGGCTGCCGGACGTGGGTGGGCAGCAAGGATCGCGGGCATACGCGCGACCGAAGAGCCAGGATACTGGACGCTTCGCCCAGGGCCCAATCCGGGCCCTGACGTCCCTACTGTCCCTGTTCGTACCGGCGCAGCTGTTCCAGGTCGATCATGCTGGTGTCGAAGAAGCTGGTCTCGTCGAGCGCGGCGCCCTGCTGCTGCGGAGCCTGCTGGACGGGCTGCTGGTACGCGTACGGGTCCTGCTGCTGGTAGCCGTACGGATCGGCCTGCTGCGGCTGCTGGTACCCGGCATAGGGGTCGGGCTGCTGCTGGACCTGCTGGTAGCCGGCGTACGGGTCGGGCTGCTGCTGCACCTGCTGGTACGCCGCGTACGGATCGCCCTGGGGTTGCTGGGACTGCTGCTGGGCCGGGATCTGGACGGGCTCGGGGTCGGAGAGCTCGGCGAGCCCGGCCAGGTAGTCGGCGTCGCTGGTGTGCGCGGAGCCGTCGAAACCGTCCTGGGCGGCCATGTGCTCGCCGAGGGCGTCGCTGGCGATCCGGCCGTGCAGCTTCTGCCGGCCCCGCCCGACGGCCTCCAGGGTCTTGCTCAGCACGGCCTCGAAGGCACCGAGCTTGGCGTCGACGTACTCGTCGGCCCGGTGGATCAGGGTCTGCGGGTCGGAGCTGTACTCGGGGGCGTCCGGGTCGGCGTAGCCGTCCTGGTCGACCCCCGGGCCGCGCCCGAGGAGCTTCTCGCGGCCCCGGTCGACGGAACCGATCGTCTTGTTGAGGACGACCTCGAAGTTGGCGAGCTTGGAGTCGACGTAGTCGTCGGCCTCCGCGCGGACCTCCTCGGCCTCGCGGCGGGCCTCGGAGAGGATCCGGTCGGCCTCCTCCTGCGACTCCCGGGCGACCTGGGTGTCGGAGACGATCGAGCCCCGCTCGGCGTGGGCGGCCTCGATGATCCGCTCGGCCTCCTGGCGGGCCCGCTCGACCAGCTGCTCCCGGCCGCCGATCAGCTCCTGGGCCTGGGCGAGGGAGCCCGGCAGGGCTTCCCGCACCTCTTCGAGCAGGGCGAGCAGCTCGGCCCGGTTGACCACGCACGATGCCGACATGGGCATGGAGCGGGCGCCCTGCACGGTCGCGACGATCTCGTCGAGCTTCTTCTGTACGTCCACCGGGTGCTCGCCACTCTCTACAGCTGGATGGAGACGGACGGGACGACTGTAAGGGCAGTCGACGCCCGCCCGACACCAGGTGACGGAGCGTCAGCGGAGATGGCCGCGCGTCACTTTCGCTCCAGGCGCTCGGTGAGGCGGGGAAGGACGGTCGGGGGCACCAGGTGGGAGACGTCGCCGCCCCAGGCCGCGACCTCCTTGACCAGCGAGGAGGAGAGGAAGCTGTACGTCGGGTTGGTGGGGACGAACAGGGTCTCCACGCCCGTGAGGCCGTTGTTCATCTGCGCCATCTGGAGCTCGTAGTCGAAGTCGCTGACCGCGCGCAGTCCCTTGACGATGGCGGGGATGTCCCGCTGCTTGCAGAAGTCGACGAGCAGTCCGTGGAAGGACTCCACCTCGACGTTGCCGAAGTCGGCGGTCACCTCGCGGATCAGCTCGATCCGCTCGTCGACCGTGAACAGGCCCTTCTTCGACTGATTGATCATCACCGCGACGTGTACGACGTCGTACAGCTTGGAGGCGCGGGCGATGATGTCGAGGTGTCCGTTGGTGATGGGGTCGAATGACCCCGGACAGACGGCGCGGCGCAACTTGGGTCCCTCGCTCTCCGGTCCGGTCATCGTGCGTCTTCGCACGTAGAGGCGGCGCGACCGTACCAAAACGTTCCCTCGCCGTAACGACGGGACCGTAGGGCCTCGAATCCGGCCGGCCAGCCGAACTCGCCGCCTCGGGTGCTGCGCTCCACGGTGACGAGGGCATCGTCGCTCAGCCAGCCCCCCGAGCGCAGTGTGAGGAGAATCTCGCGGAGATCCGCGTCCGTGACCGCGTACGGCGGGTCGAGGAAGACCAGGTCGTACGGGTCGGCCGGCGCCGGTCCCGTCACGATCTGCTCCGCTTTGCCGGTACGGAGTTCGGCACCTGGCAGGCCGATCGACCGGACGTTGTCCCGGATCGTCTTCGCGGCGCGCGGGTCCGCCTCGACGAGCAGGGCGTGGGCGGCGCCCCGGGAGAGGGCTTCGAGGCCCACGGCGCCGGAGCCCGCGTACAGGTCGGCGACGCGCGACCCGGCCAGGCCGTGGAAGGCCTCCCAGGTGGAGAAGAGGCCCTCCCGCGCGCGGTCGGAGGTGGGGCGGGTGCCGTTGCCGGGCGGCACGGCCAGGCGGCGCCCGCCGGCGGTGCCGGCGATCACGCGGGTCATCGGTGTCCTCGTCCTGCGTCGTCCAGTGCGTACGTCTCAGGATATGGCCGCGGTCGGGCCGTGGGGGTCAGCCCTTCTCCAGGTATTCCTCCCGCTCCTCGCTGAGGAGGGCGTCCAGGGCCGTGCGCAGGCCCGGGTGGGCGGTCAGGTCCGGGTCGGCGAGGACGAGGGCGGTGGCCTCCTCGCGGGCGGCGGTGATGACCTCCTCGTCGTCGATGACGGTGAGCACCCGCAGGGAGGAGCGGACGCCGGACTGGGCCTGGCCGAGGACGTCGCCCTCGCGGCGCTGTTCGAGGTCGATGCGGGAGAGCTCGAAGCCGTCGAGGGTGCCGGCGACGGCGTTGAGCCGCTGGCGGGCGGGGCTCGCCTCGGGCATCTCGCTGACGAGGAGGCAGAGGCCGGGGGCGGAGCCCCGGCCGACGCGGCCGCGCAGCTGGTGGAGCTGGGAGACGCCGAAGCGGTCCGCGTCCATGATCACCATGGCGGTGGCGTTGGGGACGTTGACACCGACCTCGATGACGGTGGTGGCGACGAGGACGTCGAGCTCGCCCGCGGCGAAGCGGCGCATCACGTCGTCCTTGTCGTCGGGGTGCATCCGGCCGTGCAGGACGGCGATCCGGAGTCCGGCGAGGGGGCCGGTGCGGAGCTTCTCGGCGATGTCGAGCACGGCGAGCGGCGGGCGCTTCTCGGCCTCGTCCTCGGCGGACGCCTTGGCCTTCTTCTTCTGGTCCTCCTCGTCGCCGATGCGCGGGCAGACCACGTACGCCTGGTGCCCCTTCCCGACCTCCTCGCGGACCCGTTCCCACGCGCGGGCGAGGAAGTGGGGTTTGTCGGCGGCGGGGACGACGTGGCTGGCGATCGGGGAGCGTCCGGCGGGCAGCTGGTCGAGGACGGAGGTCTCCAGGTCGCCGAAGACGGTCATGGCGACGGTGCGCGGAATGGGGGTGGCGGTCATGACGAGGAGGTGGGGAGGCTGCTTTCCCTTGCCCCTGAGGGCGTCGCGCTGCTCGACGCCGAAGCGGTGCTGCTCGTCGACGACGACCAGGCCCAGGTCGTGGAACTGGACCTTGTCCTCGATGAGCGCGTGCGTGCCGATGACGAGGCCCGCCTCTCCGGTGACCAGGTCGAGGAGGGCCTGCCGGCGGGCGGGGACCCCCATGGAGCCGGTGAGCAGGACGACCTTGGTGGCCCGCTCGGCGCCGCCGAGCATGCCGCCCTCGGCGAGCTCGCCCATCATCTCGGTGACCGAGCGGTGGTGCTGCTGGGCGAGGACCTCGGTGGGGGCGAGCATGGCGGCCTGTCCCCCGGAGTCGACGACGGCGAGCATCGCGCGCAGGGCCACCATCGTCTTTCCCGAGCCGACCTCGCCCTGGAGGAGGCGGTGCATGGGGTGCTCGGTGGCGAGGTCGTCGAAGATCTCCTTGGAGACCTTCTTCTGGCCGTCGGTGAGGGTGAAGGGCAGCTTGGCGTCGAAGGCGTCGAGGATGCCGCCGGGGACGGGACGCCGCGCGACGGCGGGGAGTTGGGTGTCGGCGTGCCTGCGCCGGGCGAGGGCGACCTGGAGGACGAAGGCCTCGTCCCACTTGAGACGGTCGCGGGCGGTGGCGACGTCCGCCTTGGTACGGGGCCGGTGGATCAGCCGGAGGGCTTCGGGCAGCTCGACGAGGCCGCGGCCCTCGCGCAGCGCCCCGGGGAGCGGGTCGACGGCGTCGACGGCGCCGGGCAGGACGGCGTCGACGGCCTTCGAGATCTTCCAGGACTCCAGCTTGGTGGTGGCCGGGTAGATCGGGATGAGGGCCCCGGCCCAGCTTCCGACGCTGTCGGCGGCTTCGTCGCCGTCGCCGCGGAGGAGTTCGTACGCGGGATGGGCGAGCTGGAGGCGCCGGTTGAAGAGCGAGACCTTGCCGGAGAACATCGCCCGGGTGCCGGGCAGCAGGTCCTTGTGGGGCTTGTGCACGCCCTTGCCGAAGAAGACCAGCTGCAGACGCCCGCTGCCGTCGGTGATGGTCACTTCGAGGCGCTGGCCGCGTCCCTTGGAGCCGTTGAAGGTGAGCACGCGGGCGTCGGCGACCTGCGCGACCACCGTGACGTGCTCGTCGAGCGGCAGGTCGGAGAGGGTGGTCAGCTCCCCGCGCTCGGCGTACCGGCGGGGGTAGTGGTGGAGCAGGTCACCGACCGTGTGCAGGTCGAGCGCCTCGGCCATGACCTTGGCGGTGGCGGGGCCGAGGGACTTCTTGAGTGGTTCGTCGAGCGCGGGCACGCGTTCCATTCCACACCAAGGGACCGACAGTCGCGTCCAGGCTGTGGACAACCGGGTTCGGGTCGGCCCCCGGCAGGGGGTCATTCCACCCCGATGAGCAGCGGTGGGGCCCCCACGCCCGCGTGGTACGTGATGGTGTCGACGGCCAGGTAGCCGCGCCTGACGTGGCGTTCCAGGTCGGGGGCGAGCTCGGGCGGGGCGTCGTCGGCGACGACGAGGGTGACGAGTTCGCCGCCGGCCGAGAGCATCCGGTCGAGGACCGTGCGGGCCGTCTCGGTGAGGTCCTCGCCGATGACGGCGACGTCGCCCTCGATGAGGCCGAGGACGTCACCGGCCTGGCACACCCCGGCCGAGGTGAAGGACTGGCGTTCGGCGACGGCGAGTTCGGCGTAGCGGGTGGCTCCGGCGGCGGCCGTCATGGCGACGACGTCCTCGTCGAAGCGCCGGTCCGGTTCGTGGACGGCGAGGGCGGCGATGCCCTGGACGGCGGCCCGGGTGGGGATGAGGGCGACGCGGATGCCCTCGGCCCTGACGCGTTCGGCGGCGGCGACGGCGGTCTGGCGCAGCTCGGCGTCGTTGGGCAGGAGGACGACCTCGCGCGCGTGCGCCCGGCGGATCGCGTCGACGAGTTCGTCGCCCGTCGGCTGTTCGCCGGGGTGGGTCCGGACGGTGGTGGCGCCTGCCTCGGCGCAGAGCCCGGCGAGGCCCTCGCCGGGGACGACGGCGACGACCGCGCGCTGGGCGCGTTCGCCGCGACCGTCGGCGGCCTCCGTGTCGGACGCGAAGTGGGTGATCCGGATGCGGTGCGGCCGGCCGGCCTCGACACCTGCCTCGACGGCGGCGCCCGCGTCGTCGACGTGCACGTGGACGTTCCACAGTCCGTCGCCGCCGACGACGACGAGGGACTCCCCCAGGGCGTCGAGCCGGGCCCGCAGCAGTTCCACGGCCGCGTCGTCCGCCTCCAGGAGGTAGATCACCTCGTAGGCGGGCCCGTCCTCGGTGGGGCACCGCTCCTCAGGGGGCGCCGGTGCCGCGGGGGCCGTCACGGGGCTGGGCGGGGCCTGCCCCGTCACGGTCTCCAGGAGGGCGCCGAGGACGGTCACCAGGCCCCTGCCGCCCGCGTCGACGACTCCGGCGCGTTCGAGGACGGCGAGCTGGCCCGAGGTGGCCGCGAGGGCCGTACCTGCCCCGTCGTGGGCCTTCCTCGCCACCTCGACGAGTCCGCCGCCGGCGGCGCAGGCATCGGCCGCGGCGGACGCCACCGTGAGGATGGTGCCCTCCACGGGGTGGGCGACGGCCTGTCGTGCCGCCCGCGCGGCCTCGGCGAGGGCGCGGGCGAGGTGATCACCGTCACAGCCCTCGGCGAGGACGCCCGCCATGCCGCGGAAAAGCTGGGAAAGGATGGTTCCGGAGTTGCCGCGGGCGCCGACCAGGGCGCCGTGCGCCATGGCCCGTACGGTCTCGGCGGTGTCGGGCTCGCAGACGGCGAAGACGGCCTCGACGGCCCGGTGCGCGGCCTCCGCCGTCAGGTACAGATTGGTGCCGGTGTCCCCGTCCGCCACGGGATAGACGTTGATCGCGTCGATCTCCTCGCGCTCCCGGCCGAGCGCGTCCAGCGTCCGCGCGCACCAGGAGCGGACCGCTTCCGCGTCGAGCTCGACGAGCTCCTCGAAGGGCTGAAGGGCTCGCGACAACGGGGGTCCTCCTTCGGCGGTGAGCTCACCGCAGGGTAGACGCAGGGTGTCCCTCCCCCAAGCTCTCGGCTTCGCTCGAGCAGGGGGCCCCCGGTGACCTGGGCCCGGGGCGACGTCCGCCCAGACCGTGGTAGTTTCGTTCCACCGATGCAGGCGTTGTATGCTGCTTCGGTTGCCCGGTTCGCACCGGGCCATTCCCCGGCAAGCCACTTCAGACTCCTGATTCCGGTGCGCCGGAATTCACTGTAAATCCTGAAGCTTTTGGAGTGACCCGTGGCTGCCAACTGCGACGTCTGCGGCAAGGGGCCGGGCTTCGGCAACAACATTTCGCACTCGCACCGCCGTACGTCCCGTCGCTGGAACCCGAACATCCAGCGCGTGCGTGCCGTGGTCGGTCGGACGCCGAAGCGGCTCAACGTCTGCACCTCGTGCATCAAGGCCGGCAAGGTCTCGCGCTAATCGCGACGTTCTGTCGTAGCGCAGCCCCTGCGGTTGCCTTGAAAGGCCGGTTCACCTCGGTGAACCGGCCTTTTGCCTTGCCCTGAAACGATCATGGTCCCCATCGAGGCCCCTCCGCGCCCTCAGGCCCGGAACCGCCAGCCGTGGTCGACCGGGCCGATGCCCGACCCCAGCGCGAACCCGGCGCCTATGGCCCCGGTCACGTACTCCTTGGCCTCCCGCACCGCCTCCGGCACCGCGAGCCCCCTGGCGAGCCCGGAGGCGATCGCCGAGGCGAGCGTGCAGCCCGTCCCGTGGGTGTGCCGGTTGTCGAGGCGCGGGGCGCGCAGCCAGTGCTCCTCCGAGCCGTCCGTGAGCAGGTCCACGGCCTCCCGGCCGGTGGGCAGGTGCCCGCCCTTGATCAGGACCCAGCGCGGCCCGTACGACAGGATCGCCTCGGCCGCGGTCCGCATGTCGCTCTCGTAGACCACGTGCACGCCTGTGAGCTGCGCCACCTCGTCCAGGTTGGGGGTGGCGACCGTCGCCCTCGGCAGCAGCTTCCCGCGTACGGAGTCGAGCGCCGTCTCGGCGAGCAGCGGGTCCCCGTGCTTGGAGACGCCGACCGGGTCCACGACGACCGGGGCGGCCGTGTCCGCGAGCAGCTCCGCGACGGTCTCCACGAGCGCAGACGTGGCCAGCATGCCGGTCTTGACCGCCTGGACGCCGATGTCGTCGACGACGGCCCGGTACTGGGCGCGTACGGCCTCCACCGGCAGCTCCCAGACTCCCTGGACGCCCCGCGAGTTCTGGGCGGTGACGGCGGTGAGCACGCTCATGCCGTGGACGCCGAGCGCGAGCATCGTCTTCAGGTCGGCCTGGACGCCGGCGCCGCCGCCGGAGTCGGATCCGGCGACGGTCAGCACCAGCGGGGGCCGGGAGGTCACTCCGTCTCCCCGAAGTGGTCCCAGCCGCCCACGGTGTGCCAGGGCGCGCCGTCCACGGTGACCTGGGGCAGCGCGGAGGGGTTGAGGACCTCTCCGATGACCTTCCAGCGGGCGGGGAGCTTCACGTCCGGCGGGAAGGTGGCCACGATGGCGTGGTCCTCGCCCCCGGTGAGCACCCACTGCATCGGGTCCACGCCCACGGCCTGCCCGATGTCGTTCATCTGGGTCGGGATGTCGATGAGCCCCGAGCGCAGGTCGATGCGGACCTTGCTGGCCTCGGCGATGTGCCCCAGGTCGGCGATGAGTCCGTCGCTGACGTCGCACATGGCGGTGGCGCCCAGGCCGGCGGCCGCGGGGCCCGCGTGGTACGGCGGTTCGGGCCTGCGGTGGGCCTCGACGAAGGCGCGCGGGGAGCGGAAGCCGCGGGACAGGACCGCGTAGCCGGCGGCGGACCAGCCGAGCCAGCCGGTGTAGGCGACGACGTCGCCGGGCTGGGCGCCGCCCCGGGTGACCGGGTCGTGGTTGCGCAGGTCGCCGAGGGCGGTGATGGAGACCATGATCGTGTCGCCGCGGACGACGTCGCCGCCGACCACCGCCGCGCCCGCGACCTGACATTCGTCGCGCAGGCCGTCCATGAGTTCGGTGGCCCAGGTGACGGGGAGTTCGGCGGGGACGACCAGGCCGAGGAGGAGTGCGGTGGGGACCGCGCCCATGGCGGCGATGTCGGCGAGGTTCTGTGCGGCGGCCTTGCGGCCGACGTCGTACGCCGTCGACCAGTCACGGCGGAAGTGACGTCCTTCGAGGAGGATGTCCGTGCTGGCCACCACGCGCCGGTCGGGGGCGGAGACGACCGCGGCGTCGTCGCCGGGCCCGATCCGTACCGCCGGGGTGGAGGTGAGCCGGGACGTGAGCTCTCTGATGAGCCCGAACTCGCCCAGCTCTCCGACTGTGCCCTTCACCGCGTCTCACCTCGTGTCTTCGTGCCGGCCGGCGGGCGGGGGCGCGTGGTCTCGCGCCGCGGGTCGCGGGCCGTCACCGTGCTGGGTACCGTCAAGTAGGCCGTCAACTTCTGTCCTGCGTACGCCACCCCGACAACGCCTCGGGACACGCGGGTCTCCCCGTGGCCCGCGGCGACGCGGTACCGTGGCGTCCCTTTCTCCCACAAGATCCTCGTGGTCGCCCTGGAGGTTCCGTGGTTCAGGCGTACATCCTCATCCAGACCGAGGTGGGCAAGGCGTCGATCGTCGCCGACACCATCTCCAAGATCCCGGGGGTGCTCCAGGCCGAAGACGTGACCGGTCCGTACGACGTCATCGTGCGCGCGCAGGCGGACACGGTGGACGATCTCGGCCGCATGGTGGTCGCCAAGGTCCAGCAAGTGGACGGCATCACGCGCACCCTCACCTGCCCGGTCGTTCATCTGTAGCCCCCGTCTACGCTTGGCCGGTGATGTCTTCCCACCGGCCCTTCGGCCTGCCCGCCGCCGTGTCGGCCGCCGTTCTGCTGCTGGCCGCCGCCGGCTGCTCCTCGACGGACGCCGCGGCGTCCGTCGTGGTTCCAAGCCCGCCGGCGTCGGAGGCCGCCTTCTGCCAGGCGCTGGCGAAGGAGCTTCCCGACACCGTGGCGGGTCTCGAGCGGAGTGACCCGGAGCCCGGCTCCGAGTTGACCGCCGGCTGGGGTGACGGTGCGATCGTACTGCGCTGCGGGGTGCCCCGGCCCGAAAAGATGAGCGATCCCAAGGCGCAGGGCGTCGAGGCGGACGGCGTGAACTGGATGCTGGAGCACCCGGAGGGCGGCGGACCCCGCTTCACCTCGACGTACCGGAAGACATACGTGGAGGTCACGATGGACGAGCGCTTCGCGCACGACGTGACGCCGCTCGCCGAGCTCGCCGCTTCCGTGCGGAAGACCGTGCCGCCGAGCCTCTGAGAGGCCGGGGCACGGTCTTTCCGGGTCCGGTCCGGTCAGCGCAGGCCCGTGGAGCGGGTCAGCGCGGCCTGGATGAGCCGGTCGACGAGCTCGGGGTAGCTCACGCCGCTCTCCTGCCACATGCGCGGGTACATGGAGATGGGCGTGAAGCCCGGCATGGTGTTGATCTCGTTGATGACGAAGTCGCCGTCCTCGGTGAGGAAGAAGTCGGCGCGGACCAGGCCCTCGCAGGAGACCGCCTCGTAGGCGGCGACGGCCAGGCGCTGGATCTCGGCGGTGGCCTCGTCGCCGATCGGGGCGGGGACGATGCCGGAGGCCGAGTCGATGTACTTGGCCTCGAAGTCGTAGAAGTCGTGGTCGGTGACCGGCGGGATCTCGGCCGGCACGCTGGCGCGCGGACCGTCCTCGAACTCCAGGACGCCGCACTCGATCTCGCGGCCGCGCAGCAGCGACTCGACGAGGATCTTGGGGTCGTGGCGGCGGGCCTCCTCGATGGCCTCGTCGAGGCCGGAGAGGTCGTCGACCTTGGTGATGCCCATGGACGAGCCGCCGCGGGCCGGCTTCACGAAGAGCGGCCAGCCGTGCTCGGCGGCGAACTCGACGATCTTCTTGCGGGCGGCGGCCGGGTTCTGGTCCCACTCGCGCGGCCGGATGACCTCGTACGGGCCGACCGGGAGGCCGAAGGAGACGAAGACCCGCTTCATGTATTCCTTGTCCTGGCCGACGGCGGAGGCGAGGACGCCCGCGCCGACGTAGGGGACGCCGGAGAGCTCCAGGAGGCCCTGGAGAGTGCCGTCCTCGCCGTACGGGCCGTGGAGCATCGGGAAGACCACGTCGACCTCGCCCAGGGCCCTGGGGACGGACCCCGGCTCGCTGAGCACGACCTCGCGGTTGGCCGGGTCGACGGAGAGGACGACGCCGCCCTCCTCGGACTCGGCCAGGTCGGCGACGTTCGGCAGGGCGCGGTCGGCGATGGCCATGCGCTCGGGGGCGTCGGCGGTGAGCGCCCAGCGCCCGTCCGTCGTGATGCCGATGGGCAGCACGTCGTACTTGTCCCGGTCGATGGCGCTCAGGACGGCGCCCGCCGTGACGACGGAGATGGCGTGCTCGGAGCTGCGTCCGCCGAAGACGACGGCCACGCGCGGCTTGCGGGGGCTCTGGGTGTTCTCGCTCATATCGCGATGAGCGTACCTTGCGACTCCCGAACTCCTGAGCGCACCGCCGCCGTCCCGCGCGTACGGCGCAGCGCCGCCGGTGCGGCGGCCGGCGCGGTCAGCGGCGCTCGGACTTGGCGCTGCGGGACATCAGCTCCTTGAGGGCGACGACCGGCGGCTTGCCCTCGTGGACGATCGAGACGACGGTCTCGGTGATGGGCATGTCGACGCCGTGGCGGCGGGCCAGATCGAGCACGGACTCGCAGGACTTGACGCCCTCTGCGGTCTGCTTGGTGGCCGCGATGGTCTCCTGGAGGGTCATTCCGCGGCCCAGGTTGGTGCCGAAGGTGTTGTTCCGGGAGAGCGGCGAGGAGCAGGTGGCCACCAGGTCGCCGAGGCCCGCGAGGCCGGAGAAGGTGAGCGGGTCGGCGCCCATGGCGAGGCCGAGGCGGGTGGTCTCGGCGAGGCCGCGGGTGATGAGCGTGGCCTTGGAGTTGTCGCCGAGTCCCATGCCGTTGGCGATGCCGACGGCGAGCCCGATGACGTTCTTGACCGCGCCGCCGAGCTCGCAGCCGACGACGTCGGTGTTGGTGTACGGGCGGAAGTACGGGGTCAGGCAGGCGGTCTGGAACCGCTGCGCGACCGACTCGTCGACACAGGCGACGACGGCGGCGGCGGGCTGCCGGGAGGCGATCTCCAGGGCCAGGTTGGGTCCGGTGAGGACGGCCACGCGCTCGGCGGGCACGTCCGCGACCTCCATGACGACCTCGCTCATCCGCTCGGCGGTGCCGAGTTCGACGCCCTTCATGAGGGAGACGAGGACGGTGTCCGGGGCCAGCAGCGGCTTCCAGGCGGCGAGGTTGCCGCGCAGGGTCTGCGAGGGGACGACGAGGACGGTGAAGTCGGCGTCCGCGGCGGCCTCCGCCGGGTCCGCGGTGGCCGTGATCCGCCGCGGGAGTTCGACGCCCGGCAGGTAGTCGGGGTTGGTGCGGGAGGCGTTGATCTCCTTGGCGAGTTCGGCGCGGCGGCCCCAGAGGCTCACCTCGCAGCCCGCGTCGGCCAGCACCATGGCGAAGGCGGTGCCCCAGGATCCGTTGCCGAAGACGGCGGCCTTGGTCACTTGGCGCCTCCCTCTGTGGTCTTGCGCCGCTGCTCGAGACGCGCCTTGCGGTGGTCGTACGGTGCGGCGGGCGCCTGCTCGCCGCGGATCTGCTCCAGGAGGGCGGTGATGGCGGCCATGATGACCTCGGTCGCCTCGCGGAGCACGTCGGGCGTCGGCTCCAGGCCGTAGAAACGGGAGAGGTCGACGGGCGGACCGGCCTGCACGATCAGCGTCTTGCGGGGGAACAGGCTGAGCTTGTTCTCCTTGGCGTACGGCGGCATCGCCAGGTTGGCGCCCCACTGGGCCACCGGGATGACGGGGACCTTGGTGAGCAGCGCGACGCGCGCGGCACCGGTCTTGCCCGCCATGGGCCACATGTCGGGGTCGCGGGTCAGGGTGCCTTCGGGGTAGAAGGCGACGCACTCGCCGCGCTCGATGGCGTCGACGGCGGCACGGAACGCGTCGAGCGCGTTGGTCGTCTCGCGGTAGACGGGGATCTGTCCGGTTCCCCGCAGCATCATGCCGACGAAGGGCGCCTTGAAGAGGGCCGCCTTGGCCAGGAGGCGCGGGACGCGGCCGGTGTTGTACTGGTAATGCGCGTACGACAGCGGGTCCAGGTAGGAGTTGTGGTTGACCGCGGTGATGAATCCACCGTCGGCCGGAATGTGCTCCATACCGCGCCAGTCCCGCTTGAACAGAACCACCAGGGGGGGTTTGGCGATGACCGCCGCGAGGCGGTACCAGAAGCCGATTCTGCGGCGGGGCACTCGGACACCTTTCTCCGGGACTGGCTGGCAGGGGGTCAAGTGTCGCCCCATGCTCCTGCTCTGTCGAGTGACACCGTACGCCCCGGGCCCTCCGCGGGACCGCGTGGGCGGGACAGAATGGGCCCCGATGAGCCCGACGAGCCCGATGAACCCACCGCGCACCGGAGCGGACGACGCCTGGTCCCTTGTCGTACCGCTGAAGCCGCTGGCCCTGGCGAAGAGCAGACTGGCCGCGGCGGCCGGGGCCCGGCTGCGTCCGTGGCTCGCGCTGGCCTTCGCGGAGGACACCGTGGGGGCGGTCCTCAACTGCCCGCGGGTACGGGATGTGGCGGTGGTCACGGACGATCCCGCCGCCTCGGCGGCCCTCGCGGCCCTGGGTGCGCGCATCGTGCCGGACACCCCGGCGGCGGGACTCAACGCGGCCCTCGCGCACGGGGTCCGCGCCGTGCGGTCCCGGCGGCCGCACGCGCGGGTGGCGGCGCTCAACGCGGATCTGCCGGCGCTGCGGCCCGAGGAGCTGACCCGGGTCCTGGACGCGGCCAGGAAATTTCCGCGCGCATTTCTCGCGGACGCCGCCGAAATCGGTACGACATTCCTCTCGGCGGGTCCCGGGGTGGAATTGGAACCGGCATTCGGAGGTCCGTCGAGACTCCGGCATTTGTCGTCGGGCGCGGTGGAAATCACGCTCGCCGGGGTCGATTCCGTACGCCGGGACGTGGACACCGGTGAGGATCTCGCGGCGGCCGGGTCGCTGGGACTCGGCCCGCGGACGGCCGCCCGTTGGCTGTCGGCGGCCGGATAGGCTGCGGTCCATGCAGGCGACCGCGTTCACGTACGACCCCGAGACCCGCAGCGGCAGTGTGCTGCTCGACGACGGCACCCCCGTGGAGTTCGGGGCGGAGGCCTTCGAGGCGGGCGGGCTGCGCCTGCTGCGGCCGGGGCAGCGGGTGCGGATCGAGGCGGAGCCCGGCACGTCGGGGGCCGGCCTGCGGATCACCCTGGTGACGCTCCAGACCTTCTGAGCGGCCCCTTTCCGCTCCTCTTCCGCACTTTCAGGACGCGCCGCTTCAGAACGCGCCGCGGGCCGGGCTCCCCGAGGGGAGCCCGGCCCGGCGGATCGGAACCGCTCGTCCTACTTCTTGGCGGCGGTCTTCTTGGCGGTCGTCTTGCGCGCCGTCGTCTTCTTCGCGGGCGCCTTCGTCGCCGTGGCCTTCTTCGCGGCCGGCGCGGTCTTCTTGGCGGCGGCCTTGGTCGCCTTCTTGGCGGCGGCGGCCGTGGTGGCCTTCTTGGCGGCGCCGTTCGCGGTCTTCTTCGCCGCGGTCGTCGTGGCCTTCTTCGCGGGGGTCGCCTTCTTCGCGGCCGCCGCGGTGGTGGTCTTCTTCGCGGGGGTCGCCTTCTTCGCGGCCGCCGCGGTGGTGGTCTTCTTCGCCGGGGTCGCCTTCTTCGCGGCGGCCTTCTTGGCGGTGGTGGCCTTCTTCGCGGCGGCCTTCTTCACGGTCGCGGAGGCGCCACCGGTGAGGCTGCCCTTGGGGGCCTTCTTGACGGAGACCTCGCCGCCCTTGGGGAGCTTCTTCGAGCCGCTGACCAGGTCCTTGAAGCCCTGACCGGCACGGAAGCGCGGAACAGAGGTCTTCTTGACCCGCACCCGCTCACCCGTCTGCGGGTTGCGGGCGTAGCGGGCCGGACGGTCGACCTTCTCGAACGAGCCGAAACCCGTCACCGAGACCCGGTCGCCCCCGACCACGGCGCGCACGATGGCGTCGAGCACGTGGTCGACGGCTTCGGCGGCCTGCTGGCGACCGCCCATCTTGTCGGCAATCGCTTCTACGAGCTGCGCCTTGTTCACGTCTTCCCCTTCGGAGACATTGCCAGAACGAAAGTGTTCAAGCTTTTTCGCACGTTAGGCATGTATATACCGCAAATCAAACACGAAACGGGCTAATCACCCTAGTGCCGCAACGCGGAAGAGCCGTTGCGGAGTTCCTGGTGTCAGTCGTCCTCTGGGAATCGGCCCTCGTCGAGGTCCTTCATCAACCGGTCCAGACGCGCTGCCGCGTCCTTGAGATCGTGCTTCGCCGCGGCCGTCACGACCAGCAGCTTCCGGGACAGCGCCATCCTTACGCCCTCCGGGACTTGCAGTGAGCGCACTCTTGTGTGCGCTTCCTTCAATCGGGCGGCGACTGCCTCGTAGAGCTCGAGTTGGCTGTCGCGTTCCATGCACCGATTGTGCCATCTAGGGCGAGTTGTCGCCCGACAGGGTCTCAACAAGCGACTGCGCCCCCCACCGGGCGGTGGGGGGCGCAGTCTTGGAAAAGCGCTGCTCAGACCGTAATTGTACGGGGCTTGTGGGCCGGTCGCGCCGCCTCGTAGGCCGCGATGTCGGCTTCGTTCTGAAGGGTGAGGCTGATGTCGTCGAGTCCGTTCAGGAGCCGCCAGCGGGCGTTCTCGTCGAGCTCGAAGTCGGCGTCGATCCCGGCGGCCAGGACCTTGCGCTGCTCCAGGTCGACGGTGATCTCGGCGGTGGGGTCGGCCTCGGTCAGCTCCCAGAGCGCGTCCACCGTCTCCTGCGGCAGGACCACGGTCAGCAGGCCGTTCTTCAGCGAGTTGCCGCGGAAGATGTCGGCGAAGCGGGCGGAGATGACCGTCTGGAAGCCGTAGTTCTGGAGCGCCCAGACGGCGTGCTCACGGGAGGAGCCGGTGCCGAAGTCGGGGCCGGCGACCAGGACCGAGGCACCCTGCCGCTCGGGGCGGTTGAGGATGAACTCGGAGTCCTTGCGCCAGGCCTCGAAGAGCCCGTCCTCGAAGCCGTCGCGGGTGACCTTCTTGAGCCAGTGCGCCGGGATGATCTGGTCGGTGTCGACGTTGCTGCGGCGCAGCGGGACGGCCCGGCCGGTGTGCGTGGTGAAAGCTTCCATGGTTCCTCAGACCCCCGCGGTGGTGGCGACGTCGGACAGATCGGCCGGGGAGGCCAGATGGCCCAGGACGGCGGTGGCGGCTGCGACCTGCGGGGAGACCAGGTGCGTCCGGCCGCCCTTGCCCTGCCGGCCCTCGAAGTTGCGGTTGGAGGTGGACGCGGAGCGCTCACCGGGAGCCAGTTGGTCGGGGTTCATGCCCAGACACATCGAGCAGCCCGCGTGCCGCCATTCGGCGCCGGCCTCCTTGAAGACCTTGTCCAGGCCCTCCTCGACGGCCTGCAGGGCGACCCGGACGGAGCCGGGGACGACCAGCATGCGGACGCCGTCGGCGACCTTGCGGCCCTGCAGGAGTCCGGCGGCGTTGCGCAGGTCCTCGATGCGGCCGTTGGTGCAGGAGCCTACGAAGACGGTGTCGACCCTGATGTCGCGCAGCGGCTGTCCGGCGGTCAACCCCATGTATTCCAGGGCCTTTTCGGCGGCGAGGCGCTCCGAAGCGTCTTCGTACGAAGCCGGGTCGGGGACGTTCGCCGAAAGCGGCGCGCCCTGGCCGGGGTTGGTGCCCCAGGTGACGAACGGAGCCAGCGAGGCGGCGTCGATGACGACCTCGGCGTCGAAGACCGCGTCCTCGTCGGACTTGAGGGTCTTCCAGTACGCGACGGCGGCGTCCCAGTCCTCGCCCTCGGGGGCGTGGTCGCGGCCCTTGAGGTAGGCGAAGGTGGTCTCGTCGGGGGCGATCATGCCCGCGCGGGCGCCGGCCTCGATCGACATGTTGCAGATGGTCATCCGGGACTCCATCGAGAGTTTCTCGATGGCGGAGCCCCGGTACTCCAGGATGTAGCCCTGGCCGCCGCCGGTGCCGATCTTGGTGATGATCGCCAGGATCAGGTCCTTGGCGGTGACGTCCTCGGGCAGCTCGCCGTCGATCGTGATCGCCATGGTCTTGGGGCGGGCCAGCGGGAGCGTCTGGGTGGCGAGCACGTGCTCGACCTGGCTGGTGCCGATGCCGAAGGCCAGGGCACCGAAGGCGCCGTGCGTGGAGGTGTGCGAGTCGCCGCAGACGACGGTGGTGCCGGGCTGGGTCAGGCCCAGCTGCGGTCCCACCACGTGGACGACGCCCTGCTCGACGTCGCCCAGCGGGTGCAGGCGGACGCCGAACTCCGCACAGTTCTTGCGGAGGGTCTCCAGCTGCGCGCGGGAGACCGGGTCGGCGATCGGCTTGTCGATGTCGAGGGTCGGGGTGTTGTGGTCCTCGGTGGCGATGGTGAGGTCGAGGCGCCGCACCTGCCGGCCGTTCTGGCGGAGGCCGTCGAAGGCCTGCGGGCTGGTCACCTCGTGCAGCAGGTGCAGATCGATGAAGAGGAGGTCGGGCTCGCCCTCGGCGCGCCGGACGACATGGTCGTCCCAGACCTTCTCCGCGAGTGTCCTACCCATCGCTTTCCCTCCGGCCGACGTCTACGCCGGCACAACTAGAGACCCGTTTCGCGGGCCGTTGTGCGGCCGCCTCACCAGAGTGACAAGTTCCGCAGGAAATTGAACTTGCGTTTCACAGAGTGAGACGCGAATATCGTTGCATGGACAACTCTAGCGGCGTAGGCGTTCTCGACAAGGCAGCCCTTGTCCTGAGCGCCCTGGAGTCCGGTCCGGCCACCCTCGCAGGACTGGTCGCGGCGACGGGACTCGCACGACCCACGGCACATCGTCTCGCCGTGGCACTGGAACACCACCGGATGGTGGCGCGTGACATGCAGGGCCGGTTCATCCTCGGACCGCGCCTCGCGGAGCTCGCCGCCGCGGCCGGCGAGGACCGTCTGCTCGCGACCGCGGGCCCGGTACTGACCCATCTGCGCGATGTCACCGGCGAGAGCGCCCAGCTCTACCGCCGGCAGGGCGACATGCGCATCTGCGTGGCGGCGGCCGAGCGTCTCTCGGGCCTGCGGGACACCGTCCCGGT
This sequence comes from Streptomyces exfoliatus, assembly GCF_000725545.1. Taxonomy (GTDB): domain Bacteria; phylum Actinomycetota; class Actinomycetes; order Streptomycetales; family Streptomycetaceae; genus Streptomyces; species Streptomyces exfoliatus. Next base: position 126,297 of record NZ_JNZP01000019.1, read on the forward strand.
CGGCTCGACGCTGACGATGAAGGCGGGCTCGTCGGCGCAGATCCTGATGGCCTGGGAGGAGCCCGAGCGCCTCCACCGCGGCCTCCAGGGCGCCCGCTTCACGGCGACGGCCCTGTCGGGCGTACGGCGCCGCGGCTGGGCCCAGTCGATCGGTGAGCGGGAGCCGGGCGTGGCGTCCGTCTCCGCGCCCGTGCGCGGCCCGTCGAACCGCGTGGTGGCGGCCGTCTCGGTCTCCGGACCCATCGAGCGTCTGACGCGCCACCCGGGCCGCATGCACGCCCAGGCGGTCATCGACGCCGCCGCCCGCCTCTCCGAGGCGCTCCGACGCACTGGCTGACGCTCTCCCTCTCCCCCTGTTCGTCCCCGGCCCACCGCTTCAACGCCGCAGCGGTGGGCCGGAGTTGTGTCTGTCTCCGGACGGGAAACAGCGAAGAAGCCCTCCCCCGAAGGGAAGGGCTTCTTCGTCTTGTACCCCCGACCGGATTCGAACCGGCGCTACCGCCTTGAGAGGGCGGCGTGCTAGGCCGCTACACAACGGGGGCCTTGCGGATCAGATCCGCGGTGCAGATGAGCTCTGCGAGCTGGCCTACCTGGACTCGAACCAAGAATGACGGTACCAGAAACCGTAGTGTTGCCAATTACACCATAGGCCATGGCGGTTAAACCGTACCCCCGACCGGATTCGAACCGGCGCTACCGCCTTGAGAGGGCGGCGTGCTAGGCCGCTACACAACGGGGGCCCTAGCGATCCTGCATCGAGTTCACCGGGTGCGACCCAGGTGATCCCGCGGGAAGGATCTGTACCCCCGACCGGATTCGAACCGGCGCTACCGCCTTGAGAGGGCGGCGTGCTAGGCCGCTACACAACGGGGGCTTTGTGGATGCCATCCACGAGTTTGCAGATGAGCTCTGCGAGCTGGCCTACCTGGACTCGAACCAAGACTAACGGAACCAGAAACCGTCGTGCTGCCAATTACACCATAGGCCACCGGGGCAACGTCCCCACCAGGGAGGATCTTGCTCGGCTTGCGCTTTGTGGGCTTTTGCCTTTCGGCTTGTTCCCCTCGGCGCAGGAAGAACATTACCCGAAGGTGGACGGTGCTCCAAAACGGGTATCCCCGCGGAGCAGGGCGGGGAGCTGGTGGAGGTCGGTGATCCGGTCGAGCTCCGGCCTGCCGCCCGTCGCGGAGCGGTCCAGCCACACCCCCCGCAGCCCGGCCTCGTGGGCGCCGCGGGCGTCGATGTCGGGCTGGTCCCCCACGTACACGATCTCGTGCGGGGCGAGGTTCAGGGCCGCGCAGGCCGCGTGGAAGGCCTCGGGGGCGGGCTTGGCGGTGCCGAGCTCGGCGGCGCAGAGGACGGCCTCGAAGCGGTCGCTCAGGCCCAGCGCGCGGAGCTTGGGCTCCTGGGCGTGGATGCTGGAGTTCGACAGGACCGCGTGCCGGTAGTCGGCGGCGAGCAGGTCGAGGACGGGGACGGCGTCGGGGAAGAGCTCCCAGGCGGCCTCGTAGTGGACCACGTACCGGCCGAACCAGTCGTCGGCCTGGGCGTCGGTGAGCCCGGGTGCCCCGAGGAAGTCCCGGACGCGGTGGCGCCGCTGGTCCTGGAAGGTGCCGCCCGCCGCCTCGAACCGCCGCCAGTGCAGCTCCGTGAGCTCCTTCCAGCGGCGCAGGGCGTCCTCGACGGACTCGTACGCCCCCAGGAGACCCTCGGCGGCGAGGTGGGCCCGCATGCCGGCCCGGTCGGCGCTCGCGTAGTCGAAGAGGGTGTCGTCGATGTCCCAGAGGACGGCGCGGATGGCCATGGGACGACGGTACCGCCGGGCGCGGGCGTGCCGGGAGCGGTTTCATGCGATCCGGGTGAAGCGGAAGGGACGGAAGTCGGTGACGAAGCAGACGACCTCGCCCTCGGCGTCGCGGCCGATCCAGGTCGCGTAGAGGCCGTCGCCCCAGCCGGAGCCGAACACGGCGACGGTGTGGCCGCTCTCACCCTCGCCGATGAACGCGGTCGGTCCGGACGGGCTGTCGTCCAGGCCCTCCCAGATCACGCCGGTCTCGTCGTCGGTGCCGGGGAAGGAGTGGTGGGCGGCCGGATCGACGAAGCAGCCGACTCCGGCGTCCACGCCGTAGCCGAAGTAGTCGTCCTCGGGGGCGTCCTCGCCGGGGACCAGGGCGGGCTCCCAGCGGGCCACCGGAGTGTCGCGGATCACCAGGCGGGCGGCTGCGTTCACGGTGTGGTCGTAGGGGTACGTGAAGGACGCCTCCGCGGTCTGCACCCGGTAGCGGCCGGGCGGGACCGTGACGGTGAAGGGCTCGGGCCGCTCGTCGTCGTCGCAGAGGTGGACGATCGGGTCGCAGGCGACGAGCCGGCCGGTGGGCAGCTCCAGCTCCCCCACGTCCCGCACGCCGAAGACGGCGTCTTTCTTGTCCCTGGTCGGGACGACGGCTCCCGGCGTGAACCAGAGCGTGTAGTCAGGGGGTGTCATGAACATGGGCCGACCCTAGGACCCGGGTACGACAACGGGGGCGCCGGCCGGAGGTCCTCCGGCCGGCGCCCCCGTGGCGTACGGCGCGCGGTTACGCGGCGAGCTTCGCCAGGGCCGCGTCGATGCGGGTCAGGGACTTCTCCTTGCCCAGGATCTCCATGGACTCGAAGAGCGGCAGGCCGACCGTGCGGCCGGTGACCGCGACGCGGACCGGGGCCTGGGCCTTGCCGAGCTTGAGGCCGTGGGCCTCGCCGGCGGCCAGGACCGCGTTCTTGAGGGACTCGGGGTCGCTCCAGTCGGCGTCCACGAGCTTCTCGCGGGCCGTGGTGAGCAGCGCGGCCGGCTCGCCCTTCATCGCCTTGTCCCACGAGGGCTGGTCGAAGACCGGCTCGGGGAGGAAGAGGAAGTCGACGTTGGCCGTGATCTCCGAGAGGACCGTCATACGGGTCTGGGCGTGCGGCGCGATGGCCTCCCAGGCGGCACGGTCGAAGTCCTCGGGCGCCCAGTTGGCGTGCGGGGCCTTCAGCCAGGGCTCGCAGGCCTCGGCGAAGGTCTTCACGTCGAGCATGCGGATGTGGTCCGCGTTGATCGACTCGGCCTTCTTGAGGTCGAAGCGCGCCGGGTTGGCGTTGACGTCGGCGATGTCGAACTTCGACACCATCTGCTCGATGGTGAAGATGTCCTGGTCCGCCGAGAACGACCAGCCGAGGAGGGAGAGGTAGTTCAGCAGGCCCTCGCGGAGGAAGCCGCGCTCCCGGTAGAGGTTGAGGGAGGCCTCGGGGTCGCGCTTGGACAGCTTCTTGTTGCCCTCGCCCATCACGTACGGCAGGTGTCCGAAGGAGGGGATCTCCTTGGCGACGCCCAGCTCGATCAGCGCCTTGTAGAGCGCGATCTGGCGCGGGGTGGAGGAGAGCAGGTCCTCGCCGCGCAGGACGTGGGTGATCTCCATCAGGGCGTCGTCGACCGGGTTGACCAGGGTGTACAGCGGGGCGCCGTTGGCGCGCACGATGCCGTAGTCCGGGACGTTGTCCGGGGTGAAGGTGAGCTCGCCGCGGACCAGGTCCGTGAAGGTGATGGGCTCGTCCGGCATCTTGAAGCGGACGATGGAGTCGCGGCCCTCGGCGCGGTAGCGCTCGATGCGCTCGGCGCTCAGGTTGCGGCAGGTGCCGTCGTAACCCGAGGGCTTGCCGGCCAGGCGGGCGGCGTCGCGGCGGGCCTCGAGCTCCACGGCGGTGCAGAAGCAGTGGTACGCGTGGCCGCCGGCGAGCAGCTTCTCGGCGACGTCCTTGTAGATGTCCATCCGCTGCGACTGGCGGTACGGCGCGTGCGGGCCGCCGACCTCCGGGCCCTCGTCCCAGTCGAGGCCGAGCCACTTCAGGGAGTCGAGCAGCTGCTCGTACGACTCCTCGGAGTCGCGGGCGGCGTCGGTGTCCTCGATGCGGAAGACCATGGTGCCCTCGTTGTGCCGGGCGAAGGCCCAGTTGAAGAGGGCGGTGCGGACCAGGCCCACGTGGGGGTTGCCGGTCGGCGAGGGACAGAAACGGACGCGGATGTTCGCGTTAGCCACGCTTGATCACCTTATTGGTGAGAGTGCCGATGCCTTCGATGGTGACGGCGACCTCGTCGCCGACGTTGAGGGGGCCGACCCCGGCGGGGGTGCCGGTGAGGATGACGTCGCCGGGGAGCAGCGTCATGGCCTCGGTGATGTGGACGACCAGGTCCTCGATGGAGCGGATCATGTCGCTCGTCCGACCCAGCTGGCGCTGTTCGCCGTTGACCGTGGCCTGGATGGTCAGGTCGCCGGCGGCGGCGAGGGTCAGGTCGGTCTCCACCCAGGGCCCCAGGGGGCAGGAGGTGTCGAAACCCTTGGCGCGGGCCCACTGCTTCTCGCGCTTCTGGGCGTCGCGGGCGGTGACGTCGTTGGCGCAGGTGTAGCCGAAGACGACGTCCTTCACGCGCTCGCGGGGCACCTCGCGGCACATACGGCCGATGACCACGGCCAGTTCGGCCTCGTGGTGCAGCTCGTTGGAGAAGGAGGGGTACTCGATGACGTCGCCGGGGCCGATCACCGAGGTGGTGGGCTTGAAGAAGGCGACGGGGACGTCGGGGACCTCGTTGCCGAGTTCGGCGGCGTGCTCCGCGTAGTTGCGGCCGATGGCCACGACCTTGTTGGGGAGCACGGGCGGCAGGAGCCGTACCTTGCTCAGCGGGACCTTGGTGCCGCTGAGCTCGAAGTCGGTGTACGGGATGCCCTTGATGATGTCGAGGACGAGGCCGCCTGATTCGACGGTGCCCTCACCCTCGACGGCGCCGAAGGCCACATTGCCGTCGATGGAGAATCTGGCGATGCGCACGAGTGCTGTCGCCCCTCACTTGGTACTGGCTGGAGTCTGACGCTCCAGGCTAACGCGGCGGGGGCGGCCGACCTGCGAAATCAGCGCGACGCGGAGGCGTACGGCTCCGGCTGGTACGGCGCCGGGGGCTGCATGAGGATCGTGCGGCGGGGGTTGGCGGTCCGGGTGGGCAGCGCGAGCGCGTACTCCGGCTGCGCGCCGCGGCCGAGTTCTGCGGCGTCCGTGAGGTGGACGAGGGTGGAACGGCGGGGGTTGGCCGTGGTGCCGGGCGTCGGCGTCGTCGTCTTCATCGCGGTGATCTGACCTTGTTCCGGAACGGGCGCCGCGTACGGGCGCGAGGTGGTGTAAAGCGTCAGGCTAAACATGCGATTCCCTTCGAATGCATGGCTAAGACATCGATCAGCGTGTGAGTTTGCTCACCACTGCCCGGACATTCCTGGCATTACGGACGGTCGATCCTCGTCACGGAAAGGGACATTCCGCCACTGAATGTTCTATTCCGCTCCTGATCATCGCGACTGGGACACACGGGTACGCGCAGTCATTGGAGAGGAAAAGTCCCAATCCTCCGTGATCATCTTCTACATGCGGTGACAGGACGCGCACGGGTTGTCATGACCCTCGTGGCGCGACACGCGGCTCTTGTTGGAGGTCCGGCACTGTGCTGGAATTCCACGCACCGCCGCGGGTTTCAAGCCGGCGCGCAGGGGGCGCAACGCAGCGCCGGCCGAGTGGCGGGGAAGGGGGAACTGCGCCGGTCACCGACGACCACCTGGGGGGCCCACCGCCCCCCGATTGACGCCGACACCGTCCTCTCCGTTCATCCGGAAGGACGCCTGGTCCAGAGGTTGCGACGCTAGTGCAGGGACGTTTCAAGAGGGATGGCTCGGGGTCTCCCCAGGCCCGTCAGGGCCGAGCGGATACTCCGGCGGAGCAGGAACCGCGTGCCGGGACCGACCGCGGTCCCTCGGCCTCGCACACCCCGAACCAGGGTCAGCGACCGTCCGGCGAAGGCGGTGACGGCGGCAGGCGCACGAGCGCCGCGGCCACTTCCGCCGAGCCGTCCGAAGCACCCCCCAAGAACAAGGCCGACAACGCCGGGACCGCCGAGAACTCGGCCGGCCCGCGAATAGCCCTGCGCAACTGGCGTATCTCCACGCGCCTGGTCGCACTGCTCACGCTCCCCGTGGTCGCGGCGACCACCCTGGGCGGCATCCGCATCAGCGAGTCGCTCCAGGACATGGAACAGCTCGACCACATGCAGCTGCTCACCAAGCTGACCCGTGAGGCGACCGACCTCGCGCAGGCCCTCCAGGCCGAGCGCGACCTGTCCGCGGGCCCGCTGGCCAACGGCCGGCCGACCAGCGACTACCAGGTCGCCAACCCGCGCCGGAAGACGGACATCGAGTACAAGGCCTTCCTCAAGGCCACCGAGGACATCCCGGCCACCGAGAGCGACGAGGCTCTTCGCAGCATCCGCCAGAACGTCGGCCAGATCGCCTCGCAGGTGATCCAGCTCAAGACGATCCGGGACAACGCCTACGAGAAGGGCGTCTCCCACTCGGTGACGGTCGAGGCCTACAGCCGCCTCATCCGCTCGCTGCTCAGCCTGTCCCAGGACATGGCGCAGGCGACCAGCAACCCCGAGATGATCAAGCGGACCCGCGCGCTCGCCGCGTTCTCGTCCGCCAAGGAGTACGCCTCCATCCAGCAGGCGATCATCGCGGCCGCGCTGCCCCCGAGCGACCGGACCTCCGGGAAGATCCAGCAGGGCGACCGCCTCTACGCCGAGGCCGCGCTCAACTCCGAGGGCGTCGAGCTCAAGTCCTTCCGGGCGATCTACGAGTCGACCGGCGGTGACGCCACCGAGCGCACCGCGTCCCTGACCAGCGGCAACCCCTCGATCACCGCCGCCGAGAAGTACGCCGAGCGCGTCCTCAACATGGACGACGCGATGCAGGGCGGCGTCAAGCGCGGTCACCTGAACTTCACCGACGAGTACGGCACCAAGCTCGCCGCCATGAACCGCATCGAGCGCGGTCTGCTCGGCGACATGGAGACCATGGCCCGTGAGCTGCGGCAGGAGTCGCAGCGCGAGGCCATCATCAACGGTGCGCTCATCCTCCTCGTCCTCGGCGTCTCGCTCATCGGCGCGTTCGTCGTGGCCCGGTCCATGATCCGGTCGCTGCGCAGGCTCCAGGACACCGCGACCAAGGTCGCCCAGGAGCGTCTGCCCGAGCTCGTCAAGCAGCTCTCCGAGTCCGACCCGCAGGACGTCGACACCTCCGTCGAGTCCGTCGGTGTGCACTCCCGGGACGAGATCGGCCAGGTGGCCGCGGCCTTCGACGACGTGCACCGCGAGGCCGTCCGCCTCGCCGCCGAGCAGGCCCTCCTCCGGGGCAACGTCAACGCGATGTTCACCAACCTCTCGCGCCGCTCGCAGGGCCTCATCCAGCGTCAGCTCTCGCTCATCTCCGAGCTGGAGTCCCGCGAGGCCGACCCGGACCAGCTGTCCTCGCTCTTCAAGCTCGACCACCTCGCGACGCGCATGCGCCGTAACGGTGAGAACCTCCTCGTCCTCGCCGGTGAGGAGCCGGGCCGTCGATGGACGCGTCCGGTCCCCCTGGTCGACGTCCTGCGCGCCGCCGCCTCCGAGGTGGAGCAGTACGAGCGCATCGAGCTGTCCTCCGTCCCGGCGACCGAGGTCGCCGGCCGGGTCGTCAACGACCTCGTGCACCTCCTCGCCGAGCTGCTCGAGAACGCCACCTCGTTCTCCTCGCCGCAGACGAAGGTCCGCGTCACCGGTCACGCGCTGCCCGACGGCCGCGTCCTCGTCGAGATCCACGACACCGGCATCGGCCTCTCCCCCGAGGACCTCGCCGCGATCAACGAGCGGCTCGCCTCGCCGCCCACCGTGGACGTCTCCGTCTCCCGCCGCATGGGCCTCTTCGTGGTCGGCCGCCTGTCCCTGCGACACGGCATCCGCATCCAGCTGCGCCCCTCCGACTCGGGCGGCACCACCGCGCTCGTCATGCTGCCGGTCGACGTCGCCCAGGGCGGCAAGAAGCCGATGCCCAAGCCGGGTGCCGGCGGCCAGGGCGCGATGCCGCAGGGCTCCTCCGCTCCGGGCGGCCGGCTCCCCGCCGGTCCCGGCGCGGCCGGCGGCCCCGGCGGACGTCCGGGCCAGGGCGCGCCGTCGGCGACCGCCGGCCGGCTCGGCACCGGAGCCCCGCGCGGCCAGGTCGGTACGAGCGGTCCCCGGGCCGCGCTGCCCGCCCGGGACGGAGCCCCCCTCGCGGGCGGTCCGCAGGGCGCGCCGCAGTCCCGTACCCCGCAGCCGCAGAACGCGCAGCAGGACCAGACCGGTCAGCTGCCGCAGGCCCCGCAGAGCCACGACCCGCTGCGGCCCGGCCCCGGCGGCGGTCTCATCGGCGGCGCCGCGAGCGCCATCCCCTCCCGTACGGACGTGTGGGGCAACACCTCCGGCCCGCAGGCCGGATCCGGTTCGCCGCAGCAGGCCCCGCAGGGCAACCGCTCCGGCGGGTACGAGTTCCCGCGCGCCGAGCTGCCGGGGGGCAACCCCCAGCCGCAGCGCCCGCAGGCCGCGAGCTGGGGCAACGACCAGGCGCAGCAGCCGGTCCGGCGCCCGCAGCAGGAGATGTCCCCGCTGGACGCTCCGCGCGGTCACGAGGAGGCCGAGACGACGGGCCAGTTCGCGGCTCCGGGGGCCCCGCAGGGTCCCGGTTCCACGGGCCAGTTCGCACGTCCCGACTTCGACGCCCCGCAGCGGCAGCCGCAGGGCCGGCCCCCGCAGGCCCCGCAGCAGGCTCAGCAGCAGCCCCAGCAGGCCTACCAGGGCGGTGCCCAGGACCCGGCGTCGACGGCGCAGTTCCCGCGTCCCGACTTCGGTGCCCCGCAGGGTCCCGGTTCCACCGGCCAGTTCGCGCGCCCCGACTTCAACGCCCCGCAGCAGCAGCCGCAGGGCTACCAGGGCGGGCAGCAGCAGGCCCCGCAGGGGTACCAGGGCGGCCAGCAGCAGTTCGGCCGGCAGCCGTTCGTACCGCAGGCGCAGCAGCAGGCCCCGCAGGCGCCGGCTCCGCGACAGCGGACCGGTGGCGACTTCGGCGGCGGTGACTTCGGCGGTCAGAACCGGGGTCCCGAGCCGGTCCAGCAGCAGGCGCCGCAGCCGCGTCACCCGCAGCTCCAGCAGCCGCGCCGTCCGGAGGCCCTGCCGCCGGCGGGTGCGGGCGACGGCCGTACGCCGCTGTTCGACTCGCTGGAGACCAACTGGCAGCAGCAGGGCGCGGGGCGTGTCCCTGACGTGGCGCAGACGACGCAGACCCCGGTCGTGTCGCAGCCGTCCGCTCCCGCGCCCCGGCAGACCGGTGACCCGGCCGCCGACGGCCGGCAGAACGGCGGGGCCGCCTGGCGGACCACGCCCAACGACGAGCTGGTGCGCCAGGCCGAGCGGGTGCGCAAGCCCGCGGCCGGCGGTGTCACCACCTCAGGTCTTCCGCGCCGTGTGCCGAAGGCCAACCTCGTACCCGGGACCGCACAGGAGCAGGCCCACACGGCCGGCCCCCAGGTCTCGCGTGCACCCGACGACGTCCGCGGCCGGCTGACCAATCTGCGCCGCGGCATCCAGCAGGGCCGACAGGCCGGCAACTCGACCACGGGTAACCACCACCTCGGTCCGAACCATCAGCAGGAGCGCTAGTTGAACGCGATGAGCCAGGCGGCGCAGAACCTGAACTGGTTGATCACCAATTTCGTGGACAACACCCCCGGGGTGTCGCACACGGTGGTGGTCTCCGCCGACGGACTCCTGCTCGCCATGTCCGAAGGATTCCCCCGTGACCGCGCCGACCAGCTGGCGGCGGTCGCGTCCGGACTGACCTCGCTGACCGCGGGCGCGTCCCGGATCTTCGAGGGGGGCCCCGTCGCACAGACCGTGGTGGAGATGGAGCGCGGCTTCCTCTTCCTCATGCAGGTCTCCGACGGCTCCTCACTGGCCGTACTCGCCCACCCCGAGTGCGACATCGGCCTCGTGGGCTACGAGATGGCGCTCCTGGTCGACCGGGCCGGCAGCGTCCTCACCCCGGACCTCCGCGCGGAGCTCCAGGGCAGCCTGCTGCACTAGCCGGTTCCCCATACCGGACAACCCCCGCACGACCGATCGACAGGGCGGTACGCCCCTCCGTACCGCCCTGCGCACCGTTGTTCATCGTCCGGCCGCCCCACCCGGCCCCCCACCGGCCCCATCAGACGGCAGAGAGTTTGCTGTCACGCCCGGAGGATTCATGACCCCGCCCCCCGCCTCTCACGATCCGTACGGCAACTCAGTCGACGAGTACGGGCACGAGGGCGACCAGCCGCTGGTGCGTCCGTACGCGATGACCGGCGGCCGGACCCGGCCGCGCTACCAGCTCGCCATCGAAGCCCTTGTCAGCACCACGGCAGACCCGGCGCACCTCGCCACGCTGCTCCCCGAGCATCAGCGGATCTGCCACCTGTGCCGTGAGGTCAAGTCGGTGGCCGAGGTGTCGGCGCTGCTCTCGATGCCGCTCGGTGTCGCCAGGATCCTCGTCGCCGACCTGGCGGAGGCCGGCATGGTGGCGATCCACCAGCCGGGCAACGGAGAGACCGGCGGCACGCCGGACGTGACTCTGCTCGAAAGGGTGCTCAGTGGACTTCGCAAGCTCTAATGGCGGTTCCGGTTCTCAGGGACGGGCGACCACCAGCGCGAAGATCGTGGTGGCGGGCGGATTCGGCGTGGGCAAGACCACGTTCGTCGGCGCCGTCTCGGAGATCGACCCGCTGCGTACCGAGGCCGTGATGACGTCGGCTTCGGCGGGCATCGACGACCTCACGCACACCGGCGGCAAGACGACGACGACCGTCGCCATGGACTTCGGCCGCATCACCCTGGACCAGGACCTGATCCTGTACCTGTTCGGCACCCCCGGACAGGACCGCTTCTG